>CAVTFD010000015.1:0-128174 GCA_963733945.1 uncultured Alphaproteobacteria bacterium
CCAATTAACTCAAATAGATAACAAAGATCGAGAGCTTCCCGAGACCCTCAAAACAGGCTATGGGTAGCAGAGTGATAACGGGCCTGTCCAAAAGGAAAGGCGCCGATCGCCGCAGTACCCGCCTGCGAATGCAAAAAGGTTGAGACGGACGCCGCGCTTAGCGGTTGATAAGAGAATGGGGTGAGCCGGGCTGCCGGTCATACCCCTCGGCCGATCAGGGCCGGGAGCTTCTGTTCGATCCAGGTCTCGGCTGCGTCGAGCGCGCGCGCTACCGCCTCTGGGCCGCGGGCCATTCCCTCCAGGCGGATGAACTCGACCGTGGAGATACCGATCGTTTCGAAGATCGCCTGCAAATACGGAGCCAGGAAATCCGGCTGCACCGGCGGAATCGTTACATACCCGCCATGCGCGGTGGCGATGATCAGCACGCGGTCGCGCAACAAGCCAATCTTGCCCTCGGACGTCGAGCGGAAGGTGCGGCGGATGCGCATGGTCGATCCATGCCTTCAGGGTTGACGGCACGGTGAAATTGTTGACGGGCGTGCCGATAACCACGAAATCGGCGGCTTCGAGCTCGCCAATATAGCGCTCCGACAGCGCAAAGCGCGGGTCGTCGCCGGGCGTCGGTGACAGGATTGCATCGTAAAGGTCGCGATCGGGATGCGGCGGCGGGTCGGCGGCGAGGTCCCGCGTGATCGCATGGGCGCCGGGGTGCAACGCCGCGATCCGAGCGTAATGTCGTCGGCAAGCCGCCGGCTCCATGCCTGCGGCCGCGGGCTGACCAGAATCTGCAGGATCGTCGTCATGCGGGCTCAACCGGGGGTTGAAGCGCAGGGCCCGCGCCAGCCGGCCCTGGCGATAATAGAAGGTGAGCGCGAATCTTGCGCAGCGCCTTGCTGTGCATATCGAGGCAATAGGCACAGGCGTTGATCTGAGAGGCGCACATCTTGACCAGCTCGATCAATTGCCGACCGAGCGTTGTCTGGTGCAGATAGGCCTCGACCCCGCGCGGCGCATCCCTCCCAGCAGGCGCGAGCTCATAGGCGTTGAGACGGTGGGAGTGCATCGGGGTCCTCCTCTTAGATCCGGTGATGCCTCTACCTATAACCCCCATCGCCCGATGGCCAGGGCCAGGATCGGTTTTTTATCGGTGGCCATGGCGTGATGTCGGAACGGCGGATCCGGCCGCTCTTGCGCCTATGGTCCGCGGGGTGTCTTCGAGCCTGCCCGGACCGTCGGATTCGCCTCGACGGATCAGAATTGGTGGGTAGAAAAAGCACGGCGGTTGTCGTACGAGGGTTTAATGTTCCCACCATCCCATTATGACCCATGCGCGGCTTCTCCGCCGTCTGCGTTGGCCATTGTTGGGTCCTCTGAAGCGAACAAGAGCGGGTAATCATGAAATTCGGCATTCACAACCCATCCTGGGTCTTTGGTCCCGATCCGTCCGAAGCGTTTCAGGCGGCAAAGGCAAAAGCGCAGTGGGCCGAGAACCATGGCTTCGTCTGGCTCTCGGTGATGGACCACCTGATCCAGATTGGCGGCGTTGGCGCGCCTGATGAGCCGTTCATGGAAGGCTGGACCGTCTTGTCGGCGCTGGCCGCGGTGACGAACCGCATTCGCCTCGCCACGCTCGCCACGTCGGTCGGCTATCGCAATCCGGCGCATCTTGCCAAGATCGCCGCTAGTGTCGATCTGATCAGCCGGGGACGGCTGACGCTCGGCATTGGGGCCGGCTATTTCGAAACGGAGTACCGGCAATATGGCTGGGAATTTCCAGCGCGCCCGGCCGTGCGCATCCGGCAGATGGAGGAGGCCGTCCGGCTGATCCTCGCGATGTGGACGGAAGAGCGAACGACCTTCCACGGCAGGTACTTCCATGTCGAAGACGCGATTCTCGAACCCAAGCCGGTCCAGAAGCCGCGTCCGCCGGTGATGATCGCCGGCGGCGGCGAGCAGCTAACCTTGCGCGCGGTCGCCCGCCTGGCCGACGCCTGCAATGTCGGCGGCGAGCCGGACATGGTGAGACACAAGCTGGCGGTGCTGCGCCGCCATTGCGACGCCGCGCAACGTGACTACGACTCGATCGAAAGGACCCACAACAACAGCTGGCTCGTTGCCCGCAACGAGGCCGCGGTGGCGGCGAAGCGTGAGCGGCTCATCAGTCGCGGGCCATTGCGGGCTTTTGTCGGTACCGTCTCCGAGGCAATCGATCTCATCGGCCAATATCAGGACGCCGGCGTGCAGCTTTTGATCAACAGCGATTACCGGAACGACATCGAGACTCACGAACTGTTCGCGTCGGACATCATGCCGCATTTCGCCTAGCGGGCGGACCATTCGGCATCCGGTGGATGGAAGAGTAACTTGAAACTCAGGGTGGTTTGGATCAAGACCGCTTGGGCAGGGCAGCGAAGACGGCCGGTCGGCGGCCCATTCGCCAGGCCGCTGCCCTACCAGCCGGGGTCGATCCCATGCCGAGGCTGACCTTGCGCATTGACTTTGATCAAAACCGAGCCATCGGCCCGGGCAAGATCAAGCTGTTGGAGCTGATCGACAATCTGGGCTCGATCGCTGCGGCAGGAAGGCAGATGGGGATGTCCTATCGCCGCGCCTGGCTGCTGGTCGACAGCGTGAACCATTGCTTCCGGCAGCCGGTGGTCGCCTCGCAGGCGGGCGGCCAACATGGGGGCGGCGCATCCCTGACCGAACTCGGCCATGCGGTCGTGCGTCACTACCGCGCCGTCGAGAACGCGGCGCAGACCGCCGCCGCCGCAGACATCGAAGCGTTGTCTGCAGCTCTCGCCGAGCGCGGACCGGAGCCCACCGAAACCACAGGCCGGAAAACTCACCGGCTGGCGTTGAGCATCACGTAGTCGCTGCTTAGGCGACTTTGGCGGGGTATTCAACCGGCCGCAGCGCAAGCACCAGCTTTTGCGCCGAGCGGCCGAAGAAATGATCGCCCGATCCACCTTCGGCCAAGAGGTCGAGGACCGTGCGCGAGATCGTGCTGAGAGGCGAGCCCCTCAGCTTCCACAGCTTGCACCATGGCGCTATGATGAATTTCAGTCGATGAGGGAGGGCGAGAAATGGAGCTTTACACCGCCGGGACCGGCAATGGGCAGCGCGCTGCGGTCGCGGTCAATGAATGCGGCGTTTCGTGCAAGATCCATGTGCTCAATCTGGGTCAAGGCGATCAAAAGGCCGCTGACTATTTGAAGATCAACCCGACCGCGCGCATCCCGACCCTGATCGATCCCCAAGGGCCGGGGGGAAAGCCCCTGACCGTGACCCAGTCCTGGGCGATCCTGTTGTATCTGTGCGAGAAGACCGGAAAGTACCTGCCGGCGGACCCGGTCGCGCGGGTCCGGATGTTCCAGTGGATGGCCGAGGGCGCCGCCGACTACGCGTCGGTCAACCAGACCATCTTCTTCCTCGGCGCCCGCATGCCGGAAAAGGTGCCGGACTCGGCGATCAAGTTCTACGAGGATCGCTTCGTCAATCTGTGGCGCTTTGCCGACGAGCAGCTTGCCAAGACGCACTACCTGGCCGGCGATGAAATCACCGCCGCCGATCTGGCGGTCTACCCAATCTATGCCGGCCGCAAGGCACTCCCCGACAATGCCGGTCTGAACCATCTGCGAGCCTGGGGCGAGCGGATTGGTTCGCGGCCCGGCGTGCAGAAGGGTATGAAGCTCGAAAACTGACTGCGGACCTAGAGCGAGTTCTTGGCTCGCGAGCCCGAATAGACGATCGCGCAGCCGCCTGAGGAGGGCCGGCGATGAACCGACTGGACGGCAAGGTGGCGCTGATCTCCGGGGCGGCGCGCGGCATCGGCGGGGAGACCGCGCGGCTGATGGTCGAGGCCGGCGCCACGGTGGCAATCGGCGATGTGCTGGACGAACGCGGCCGCGAGACCGCTCGCACGCTCGGCGACGCGGCTCTTTATGTCCATCTCGACGTGACTCGCGAGGAGGACTGGAACGCCGCAGTCGCCGCTGCTTTAGGCCGTTTCGGCAAGCTCGACATCCTGATCAATAACGCCGGGCTGTTTCTGGGCAAAGATATCGAAGCTGCCACCCTCGCCGAATGGCAGCGGCTATGCGCGGTCAACCTGACCGGCGTGTTCCTCGGCACCAAGCTGTGCCTGCCGGCGCTGCGCGAGGCGGCGCAGCAGAGCCCTCACGGGAGCGTCATCGTCAACCTCGCCTCGACTGCCGGCCTCGTCGGTTCGACGCAAGACCCGCTCTACTCGATGACCAAAGGCGGGGTGACCCTGTTCACAAAATCAGCGGCGCTGGAATTTGCCCGCAAGGGATACCGTATTCGGGTCAATTCAATGCATCCCGGCACGATCGACACCGATATGGGCGACCAGGTGTTGGTTACGCGGGCGCGCAATCTCGGCACCAACGACATCGAGGCGGCGCGTCGCCAGGTCATCGAGCGTCTGCCGATCGGCCGCATGGGCACGCCCAACGATATCGCCAAGGGCATCGTGTTTCTCGCTTCTGACGACGCCCCCTTCATGACCGGCGCGGGGCTCGTCATCGACGGCGGCATCACCGCGCAATAGGCCCCCGACGGAGAGGAGTTAGACCTTTGCCTGCGGCTCGGATGATCTCAGACCAGGTTCATTCGAACTGGGGCAATGCGTTTGAAGGCAGCCATCGCCCGTCCCGACCACAGCGCAGCATTGCCATAACTGTCGGCACCGGACGATGCCGCGCTCGCGCAAGGACGCGATGTCGGCTGCCGAATAGCCATGCGCGGCGAGAACCTCGTCGCTGTGTTGGCCGAATGTCGGCGCGGCGACGGGCGATGGCCCCGGCGTGTCGGAGAATTTGACCGGCTTGGTCATCGTCCGGTAGTGCCCAACGACCGGGTGATCGAGCGTCGTGACCAGATCTTCCGCGAGGACCTGCGGATGCTCGAACATGTCCTCGATCCGCCGCACCGCTGCACAGGGAACACGCTCGCCGAAGATCTCCTCCCACTCCAGGGCGGAGCGTGCGGCAAGTGCGGCGTGCAGCTCCGGCACCAGCTCGGTGGAATGGGCGGCGCGGCTGCGCATCGTCGCGCAGCGCGGATCGCTCGTGAGCTCGGGGCGCCCGATCAGCTCGCACAGAGCGGCGAAAAAATGGTTGGAATGCACTGAGATGTAGAGCGCGCCTTGTTTTGTCGGATGGATGCCGGTCAGCCCGCCGGTTCCGGAATCTCGGGCGACATCCCGCCCCTCGCGGTCGGCCCAGACGAAACGCCCGGCCTGGATCGTCAAGGCGCTGCGCAACAGTGACAGGCTGAGATACTGCCCCTGGCCGCTGCGCTCGCGGTGAAACAGCGCGGCGGCTACACCGTAGGCGAGGAGCGCCGAGGTGAAGTAGTCGAGCACCGAGCCGAGCACCACTTGCGGCCGGTCGGCGCCGCCCCCTTGGAACACCGCCATGCCGGAAAGGCACTGCAGCACCTGGTCGAACCCGCCCTTATCGCTGAACGGCCCGCTGTCGCCGTAGCCGGTCAGGCCGGCATAGACGAGACGCGGATTGATCGCCCGAAGCCGCGGGTAGTCGATCCCGAGCCGGGCCGGCACCGAAGGACGGAAATTTTCGGCCAGAACATCGGCGGTGGCGACCATCCGATGCAACACCGCCAAGCCCTCGGGCTGCTTCAGATCGAGTGCGAGCGCCCGCTTGCCGCGGTTGGTGCCGAGAAAGAAGCGGCTCTCCCCCGGAAGACTGGAGGGGAACTGGCGCAGCATGTCGCCCTGCGGCGACTCAATCTTGATCACATTGGCGCCGAGATCGGCAAGCAGCGTACAGCCATAGGGGCCGGCTAGATAGCTGCACAGATCGAGGACGGTGACGCTATCGAGCGGCCCGCCTGGTTTTGCCATCATCGCTTTTTCTCCCGCGCACGGATGGCGGCAACCCGCTGCAATACCCGTTGCGCCCGGTAGACAATCGGGTAATCGATAAATTTGCCGTCGAGCTGGATTGCCGCGCTGCCCTCCGCCTCGGCGTTGGCGAAGGCGGCAGCGATGCGCTCCGCAGCGGCGATCTCCGCGTCGGCTGGAGTAAAGACCCGGTTCACAACCGCGATCTGGTCTGGGTGGATGCACATCTTGCCTTGGAAACCAAGGCCCAACGCCGTGTGCGCGGAGACTTCGAGCCCCTCGCGGTCGGTCAGATCGACCCAGACCGTATCGAGCGGCGCTTCTAGCCCTGCGGCGCGGGAAGCGGTGACGATCGCCGCGCGGGCATGGGCCAGCTCTGCCTCCCCGCGGCTCCAGGCCATGTTGACGTCGAGCGTGAAATCGCCGGCACCGAACGCGACCCGCCTCACCTGCGCACCGGCCGCCAGAATTGCGCTAAGCCGGTCGAGACCGCGGCGGGGCTTTCCACCTTCGGCAGAATGACGCCGTCGAGCCCGGGTTTGATGATCGCCACGAGGTCGCCGTAGCAGAAATCGGTATCGGCGGCATTGACACGGACATAGAGCCATCCCCGACGCGGCCGTCCGAGGGCCCCGGCGACCGCCTCGCGGGTCGCCGGCTTCTCCGCGGTCGCAACGGCGTCTTCAAGATCGAGGATCACCGCGTCGGCATCGAGCGATAGCGCTTTCTCGACCCGCCGCGCATGGTTCCCCGGCGCGAACAGGTGGCTGCGCAGCGGTTGCCTTTCCATCGTCATCGCGCCGTTCCCAATTGCCAAAGGTTTCAGCCGCCCGCATTCCGCCCGCACAGGCGGCCGAAGGCAGAACCTGAGGAAAGAGCAAACCCGTATCCCTGGGTTTGCGGACCACGCGCCAGGCGATATCCTGCGCTTCGGTCAGCTATCGAGGAGCGTGGCAATGGCATCGTTTCCGCTGGTTTCGGCGACCGGCATGCTGGGTTCGGGCTTTCGCACGGACTCGCTCGACAAGGCGATTTCGCTGGGCGCCCGGATGATCGGCTGTGATGCCGGCAGCACTGACCCAGGTCCCGGCCCGCTCGCCACCGGCACCTGCATGTTCTCCGCGGCGGCAGTCAAGCGCGACACCGAGATCATGCTCACTCGGGCCATCAAGGCGGGCATCCCGCTGATCATCGGTTCGTCCGGCACTTCAGGCTCGGACGAGGGGCTCGCCTGGATGGTCGCCATCGTGCGCGAGATCGCCCACGAGCACAGCCTGCACTTCAAGCTTGCCGTCATTCATTCGGAGTTGCCGCAAGAGGTCGTTCGGCAGCATCTGCGCGATGGGCGTGCCCGCGCCCTGCCGCCCTCGGCGCCGCTGACCGACGCCGACATCGATGCGTCGACTCATATCGTCGGGATGATGGGGGTGGAACCGATCCAGGAAGCGCTGAAAGCGGGGGCGCAGATCGTCGTCGCCGGGCGCAGCAGCGACACCTCGATCTTCTCGGCGATGCCGCTGCTGGAGGGCTACAAGCCGGCCGTCGTCTGGCACATGGCGAAAATTCTCGAGTGCGGTGCCGCGGCCGTCACCGTGCGCACCGCGCCCGACAGCATGATGGCGGTGCTGCACGAAGATAATTTTGAGGTCTTTCCGCTACGCGACGATTACCGCTGCACGCCGCAAAGCGTCGCCTCGCACACGCTCTACGAAAATGCCGATCCGTTCGAGCTGAAAGAGCCATCCGGCACCTTGCGCACCAACAACGCATGCTATGAAGCGGTATCCGACCGTGTGGTTCGGGTCTCTGGCTCGGAGTTCATGCACGACCTGGAATACACGATCAAGCTGGAGGGCGTGCGCCGGGTCGGCTACTCGACGATCCTGATGGGTGGGGTGCGCGACCCGTACATCCTGGCGGAGATCGACAGCTGGCTCGCCCAGCTCGACGACAACATCAAGACGCGCATCCGCAATACGGTCGGCAACCGGCCCTACGAGATCGTCACCCGGGTCTATGGCCGCGACGGGGTCATGGGCGCGCTGGAGCCGCTGCGGGGCAAGGTCGGCGGCCACGAGGCCTTTATCCTGTGGGACGTCATCAGCGACTCGCAGGAGCTGTCGCGGTCGATTGCGACCAGCCTGTCGCATATGGCCGTGCACAACCCGATCCCGAAATGGAACGGGCTGATTTCGGGGGTCGCCTTCCCCTACTCGCCGCCCGAGATCGACCGCGGCCCGGTCTACGAGTTCCACCTCAACCATGTGCTTGTGCCGGACAGCCCGACCTCGCTGTTCCGTACCGAATACGCGGAGATCTGACGATGGCGACATTAGGCGACCTGGCAAAACTGGTGCGCTCGAAGAACGCCGGCCCGTTCTGGTTGACCATCGACATCATGTTCGACGACGCCGACGCCTATCGCCGCGCGCGTGATGCCGAAATCGTCAACCGCGCCGCCATCGCCCGCCTCTATAACCGCAATCCGGCCGACATCATCGTCGTCAACCATGACATGGCGCAGGCGATCAAGGTCAGCTTCCCCCGCTTGCAAAGCTCCGGCTCCAAGCACGACAGCGACGTTTACGGGGGGCAGCAGTACGCGCCGCTGCTCGGGCTGGAGGTCCCGGGCTGAGGCGTTAGCGACCCGAGCGTCTTATTCTGCAGCCCGACGCCGCGTCGCGTGCCAGTCGGCGGCTCGCGGTATCGGCAGGTCCAGATTGTCCCGCAAGGTCGGGCCGGCATATTCGTTCTGGAATAAACCGCGGTGTTGCAGCTCAGGCACTAGCAGCCGCACCACGTCGTCATAAGCCCCCGGCATGCTGGTTGCCGCCAGCACGAAGCCGTCGCAGGCCGGGGCGGTGAACCATTCCTCCATCTGGTCGGCCACCTGCTTCGGGTTGCCGCAAAACATCGGGTGTTCCTTAACCGTGCCGCGGCCGGACACGTTGATGAAATCGCGTACCGTCGGGTTCTTCTTGCCGGAGTGCCGAATTACTCGGTCGCGAAAGCCTTGAAACGAGAATTCGGCTAGTTCCCCGTCGGTAAAAGGCTCATCGATCGGCTTGCTGGCGAAATCGTAGTTCACCACTTCGGAAAGCAGCACCAGCGCGTCCACATCGCGGGCCGTCGCCTCGATGATCGCGCGCTTTTCCTGTGCGGCCGCCTCGGTTTCGCCGACGCACACATAGCAGGCCGGCGCTACGCGAACGCTCGCCGGATCGCGGCCCTGCACGGCGACGGCCTCCTTAAACGCGGCGTACTCCCGGATGCCGTCCTGCAGCCCGTGATAGATCACGAACACCAAGTCCGCCCATTTCGCGGCGAAGGATTGGCCGCGGCCGGACTGCCCAGCCTGGATCAGCACCGGATGCCCTTGTGGCGAGCGCGGCACGCTGAACGGTCCGCGTGATTGAAAGTACCGGCCGATATGATCTAGCCGATGCACCTTCGCTGGGTCGGCGAAGCGGTTGTTCGCCTTGTCCAAGATCAGCGCATCGTCTTCCCACGTATTCCAGTGACCGAGAACCACATCCATGAACTCGTCTGCTCGGTCGTACCGGGCGCCATGCGCCATGTGTTCGCCGCCGCCGAAATTTTCGGCTTCCGCGCTGTTGAGCGATGTCACGATGTTCCAGGCGGCGCGACCCTTCAGCATCAGATCCATCGTCGCGAAGACGCGCGCCACGTGGTACGGCTCGTAATAGGTCGTAGAGTAGGTGGCACCCAGCCCCAGCCGCTGCGTCACCATCCCCATCGCCATCATGATGGTGGTGGGATCCATCTTGACCGCCCGCACCCCGGCGCCCACCGCCGCGGCATGATCGCCAGTATAGATGTCGGGCAGCGCCAGGCGGTCGTCGAAGAACGCCATCTGGATCTTCCCGTCCTCTAGCGTGCGCGCAATACGCTGGTAGTATTCCGGCGTCAGGAAATCCAACATCGTGGCAGGGTGGCGCCACGAGCCGGGCAGGTTCGAACAGTTCTGCGCCTGCAGAAACGCGATCAGCGTCATCATCCGCTTCGGGGAAGGCATAAGGGAGGTCTCGTCTGATCAGGGCGGTAAACGCACAGGCCCGGCGGCGATGACGAAGCTCGTTGAGCTCAGGCAGCCGGCCTCAACTCTGTCGTCTTGCGAATGAAATGGCTGCCATCATCGGTCAGGAACATCGTCTCGTCCGGCGCGCCATGTCAACGCCGTGCGCCCGCCGGTACCCAGCCTTCTCCCTAGGAGCGCAAGAGTTTGCCGTCGAGGTCGAACATTATGAGCGAATAGTTGCGGACGGGGACGGTTGACGCACTGTGCCGGCCGCGTCCTAATCGCAGCCTCACGATTGGGGCGGGTGCTATGAGCGCGGTCGAAGATCCCGGAGTCGAACTGACACCTGCGGAATGGCAGGATCTGCGCCGGCTTTCCGGCTTCATGGTGCCCGCCAGCGGCGAATATGGCGTGCCGGGCGCGGATGACGCGGAAATCTTCGCGGATATCGTCCGCTCTCTCGACCGCGACCGGGACGCCGTCCGCGCAGCGCTCGTTATGCTGCGCGAGATCGCCGGCGATGACTTCGCCGGCCTAGACGAGTCGAAAGCCGAGGCGGCGGCGATGACCTTGCTCAGCCGCGAAGGCCCGACGATGGCGGCACTCGGTCGTGCCGTATTGCAATGCTATTACCGCGACGACCGCGTGATGCGCGCGCTCGGTCTCGAACCACGGCCGCCCTATCCGAAGGGCCACGTATTGGAACAGGGCGATTGGGCCCTGCTGGATGTGGTGCGCGGCCGGCCACCAATGTGGCGCGACGCCGACGGGCGGGGACAGTGAGATGGCGACAGAAGTAAGTCCCAATGCCGCGCGTCAGACCGACGAGATCGTCGATGTTCTGATCGTCGGCGCCGGCGCCTCTGGCGCCGCAGTGGCTTGGAGCCTGGCCGAAACGCGCATGAAGATCCTGTGCCTCGAGCAGGGCGACTGGATCAAATCTACCGAATTCCCGAGCAACAGCCGCGACTGGGAAGCGCGCCGCTACACCGATTTCGACATCAGTCCCAACCGCCGGGCGCGGGATACGGACTACCCGATCAACGACGACAACTCCCCGATGAAGATCGCTAACTTCAACGGCGTTGGCGGCGGCACGATCCTGTTCACGGCGCACTATCCGCGCATGCATCCGTCCGACTTCCGCGTGCACACGCTGGACGGTGTGGCGGATGACTGGCCGATCGACTACTGGACGCTCGAACCGTACTTTGCCGAGAACGACCGCGTGATGGGCGTCGCCGGCCTGGCGGGCGATCCCGCCTATCCGCCGCATGAGCCCACTATGCCGCCCGTGCCGCTGGGGAAAACCGGCACGCGTTACGCGCGGGCGATGAACCAGCTGGGTTGGCACTGGTGGCCGTCCGATATCGCCGTGGCCACGACCGAATATGACGGGCGCGCCAAATGCATCAACCTCGGCCATTGCACGCCGGGCTGCGCGCAGGGGGCGAAGGCGAGCGTCGACATCACCTACTGGCCGCAGGCGCTGCGCGCCCGCGTGGAATTGCGCACGCGCTGCCGGGTCCGGGAGATCGCCACCAACGAACACGGCATGGCGTCCGGGGTTGTCTATTACGACCCTGAAGGCGTCGAGCGGTTCCAGCCGGCTGAGGTGGTGATCCTGGCGGCGAACGGCATCGGCACGCCGCGGCTGTTGCTGAACTCGGCCTCGGCCCGCTTTCCCGCCGGCTTGGCCAATTCGTCAGGCCTCGTCGGCAAGAACCTGATGCTGCACCCCTGGCCGGTGGTGTACGGCTATGTGGACGAGGAGGTCGACGGCGACCGCGCACCACAGACGGTAATGTGGAGCAAGGAGTTCTACGAGACCGACCGCTCGCGCGGCTTTGCGCGGGGTTATACGCTGCAGTTCAGCCGCGGCACCGGCCCGGCTAACGAGGCGATCACCAGCATGGCCGCCGGCCGTCTGCCGTGGGGCAAGGACCATCACCGCGTCTACCGCACCTTGCTCTACCGCCGCTTGCTGATCGGCGTCGCCTGCGAGGACCTGCCCGAAGCGCACAACCGCGTCACCTTGGACCCGGTCCTGAAGGACAGCCACGGCATTCCGGCGCCGAAAATCGACTACACGATCAGCGAGAATACGCGGCGCATGATGGAACACGGCATCGCCCGCGCGTCGGAGATCCTGACAACGGCCGGGGCGAAAAACATATCCGCCTCCCGCACCGTACTGAACAGCCCGGGCCACCTGCTGGGCACCGCGCGCATGGGCTTGGACCCTGATCGTTCCGTCGTGAACGAGTGGGGACGCTGCCATGACGTGAAGAACCTCTTTATCGTCGACGGCAGCATCTGGGTTACCTCCGGCGGCGTAAATCCGACATCAACAATTCAGGCTCTGGCGCTGTACATCGCCGACAGCATCAAAAAGCGCCTAGCGACACTGTTCGACTGAACTGGGCTGCAGCCGTCCTGGCATCCCGATTGGAGCGGGCTGAACGAGACCGGTAGCTTATTGGAAGCGCTCAGGGAGAGTGGTTCATGAATCTCAAACTGAGCGGCAAGGTCGCGCTCGTCACCGGTTCGACCCGCGGGATCGGATTGGCGACCGCCAAAGCGTTTGCCGCCGAGGGGTGCCGGATCATGCTGTCGGCGCGCTCGACCGAGCAGCTGCGGGAGACGGTGACCGCCTTGCGCACGACCGGCGCCGAAGCTGCGGCTCACGCTGCCGATGTCGCGAGTCCCGACGGTGCCGCCCGCCTGATCGAGGCCGCCGTCGCGGCCTATGGCGGCATCGACATCCTGGTCAACAATGTGGGCGGCGGGGGCGGAGGCGCGCGCATCGCCGACAGCACCGACAACGACTGGCGCAGCGCGTTGGAGCAGAACCTGATTCAAACCGTGCGGATGATGCGGTTGGCGCTCCCGCATATGAAGGGCCGTCCGGGCGCTGCAGTTATCAACGTGGCATCGATTTCGGGCTGGGCGCCGCAGCTGGCGATGTCGGGGCAATACGGTGCGGCCAAGGCGGCGCTGATTTTCGATACCGAGCGCTGGGCGCTGGAATTCGTGCCGCACGGCATCCGGGTCAATACGGTCTCACCAGGCTCGATTCTGGTCGAGGGCAACGGCTGGGACCGCTACCGCCTCGCCAACCCGGAATATTACGGCGATTACGTGCGCCATGGCTTTCCGATGGGCCGCCTCGGCAGCGCCGAGGAGGTGGCGGATGTGATCGTGTTACTCGCTTCGCCGCGCGCCGGCTGGATCAACGGCCGCAACATTCCGGTGGACGGTCTCGAGCAGCCGCACGCGCCGCTCGACCGCCGGCCCTATTAGGCTCAGCGCGTATGGAGTTTGGGACCATCACGGGAGATGACGATGCCGGGCGACATGCTCCCCGGTGCGCTGATCGAGATCGCGTGCGATTTGCGCGCCCGGACCCAATCCCAGTCATCTCAACATTGCGTTTCCGGTTCAGGTTCAGCCGTCCGTTCTCGAATTCCGGCAGAAGGCCGATCAGTAATGAGTAACCCACGAGCTGTTCAGGGCTTCCTCGATGCGTCGGTGGCGGGCCTTGATCACATCGGCGGGAACGGCGCTGACAAAGGCGTAGAACGTCTTCGTGCGGATCGCGTCCACGACGCGCTCGCCTACCGCCTTCGGATCAAGACCTGTCGTGGCGAGGCGTTCCGCCAGCACCGCTTCGTTCTGCGCGCGGATTTGCGGCCCGCCCATATGATCCGGGCGGTTCCGGGCGCCGCGCGCGATATTCGTGTTGATCGGACCCGGGCATAGCACTGTAACGCCGACGCTGGTGCCTTCGAGTTCGTGCTCTAATGCCTCGGACAGGGAAAGGGCGGCGTATTTGCTCATCGAATACGGCCCCTGATTGGTGCCGCGGCGATTCTGGAAGCCGGCGACCGAGGCGGTGTTTACGATATGCCCTTCTTCGCCGTGCCTAAGGATCGCGGGGACGAAATGGCGGATACCGTGGATGATTCCCCAAATGTTCACGCCAATCACGAATTCCCAATCGCCGGGCGGGACATCGATCAGTCTGGTGCCGTGCATCGGCACACCGGCATTGTTGCAGGAGATGTGGAGCTTGCCGAAATTGCGTTCGGCTTCGGCCAGAGCATCGATCACGGATTGCTCCTGCGTGACATCGATCCTGACCGGCATAACCCGCTTATTGGTGCCGGAGAGACCATGAGCCGCCTGCTCCACTGCATCTTTCTGGATATCGGCCATGACCACGTTCGCACCGGCCTCCGCTAGTGCGGTCGCAATACCCAAGCCGATGCCGGAAGCAGCGCCGGTAACGATGGCGGTCTTGCCGGAGATATCCTTCATTCGCAGGGTCCCTTTCGAGGTTCGACTAGCGGCTTCAGGCCAAAGGCGTCAGCCGACGGCGGCGCGAAAGATGCGTATGTAATTGCCCCCGGCGATCTTTCCGGCCTCCGGCGCTCGAGTGCCCAGTCCGACCTCAGCGCACATCGAACAGCGAGCCGTAGCCGCCGCGATTGGCTGCTCTCCGGCTCTGATCCACCCACGGGGCGCCGATCAACAGCGCTCGTGCCGCGGCGTCTCGGACAGAAGATTAAGGATGCGGCCCCCATGGCGCGGCCTGGAGCAGTTTCACCTCTTGGCTCATCAGCAGGGGGCGGAACTTCGAGGCAAAGCCCTCGACGAAATCCTTGTTTGCGTACACTGCGGCCCAATGCGCGCGGCGGTCAGCGTCGTCCGCGAATTTCCACAGATGGACAAGCTGATTAATCGTGCCGGTGTCGGCCTGGAAGTAGCCCACGAGCTTTTTGTCCTGACCGCCCCTCTGGAGCGCCGGGAAGCCGATCTCCTGATAGAGCTTCACTGCCTCGGCCATCGCTCCGACACGGAGGGTGTAGGTTCTCAGTTCATAGAGGGCCATCAGAGGTCTCCTCCATCAGCTCGTATAGCAGCTTTGCGACCGACAAACGTCGCCCACACGCCCTCGGGGCGCCAAATCTGTTCCATGTCGGCACGCATATGGGCCTCGTCCATATTGAGCACATCGCGACGATAACGCGCCGGCGCCGCTGCCGGCAGGAGCGGCATGATCTCCCGGATGAACCGCGGGGCAGCGCTTAGCTTAGTCAGATCGCCGCCGGCTCCTTTGCGCCGCCGAAAGTCGGGTAATCGGTGTCGTCGACCAAGGCTTCGTCGCCTTCGGTCGGCAGCGCCTCGGCGAAATCGAGCGCACCCTGGATATCGGACCCCCAGACCTCGCGCGGCAGCTCGTAAAGCACCTCGACGCCGTACCCGTTGGGGTCGCTGATGTAGAGACTGTGCGTCATGCCGTGATTGACGCGGCGATGGAACTTGACGCCCTTTTCGCGAAAGAAGGCCAGCTGCTTCAGCCACGTCTCGCGGTCGGGCATCGCGATGGCGATGTGGTTGATCGCCACCGGCGTCTTGAACATATCCCAGTCCGCGGGCGGGGCTGGCAGCTCTGGGTTCTCGCAAAGCGCGATGTCATGATGGTTCATCCGACCGCCATGATCGCCGCTGTAGAAGCGCATTTTGCCGCCGCGTCGGGCCGATACGCCAACTTGCTTGAAGCCGAGGATCTCGGTCCAGAACCGGTGCGACTCCTCGATGTCGCGCACGTTGATCACCAGGTGATTGAGGCCCGCCGGGGTCGCCGCTTCCGCCGGCGCCGTCGGAACGACCCGTGATGTCCCGTCAGCCATGATCATGCTCCGCAATGCTGGGTGATGGTGTCGCTGCCAATTATAAAGCGGCGATCCGCAATGCGCTACCGGCGTCGGCGAGCGGCCGGGTCCGGCGGCCGCAGCCGCCGTGCGCGCCGCTCGGGGCTTTTCGCGAGCGTCCCGATATGCAAGTTTGTCCTCGTCGAATTTAGGGAGGCAAGAATGCGGTTCCCGGTCAAGGTCTCGTTCCCGGTCGAGGCAGGGAACGCGTCGGCGAAGAAGGACGGGTTCAAAGTGGTCCAGACAATTCTGGAACAACAAAAGCCCGAAGCTGCCTACTTCATCACCGATGGCGGGCGCCGCACCGGCATTCTGATCATCGATATGAAGGATCCGTCCGATCTCCCGCGAATTGCTGAGCCGTGGTTTCTGGCATTGAACGCCAGCATCGAGGCGACCCCGGCAATGATCCCCGAAGACCTGGCAAAGGCCGCGCCGGCGATCGAACAAGCGGTGAAGGCGTTCGGATAGTCGCCGACGCCTCTGTTGCTTGCTTACAGCGGGATCACCAGTAGCGTGTCGATTTTTTGGCTGTCGAGGATCACGAGACGCTCGAGGAAACGGTGGGGCTCGACCGAGATGTCGATCTGGTCGAGATAGCGGCCGGAAGCGAACAGGCTCGTCTCGCCGTCATGCATGATCCGCACGGCGATGAAGTTCGAGCGGACCTCGGCCACCCCGTTCTCGATCTTGCCGACCCGGATCGGGCCGACGATGTGACGGTAGCGGTGCGGCTCGAAGATGTTGGCGCGGCGCAACGCCAGCACGCGGTCTTTCAGCATGCCACGCGAGGCGGCGTAGACAACGCCGTGCCGATACCCGGCCTCATGGCTCTGGCGGCTGGTGATCAGGTAACGGCATTTCTCGACGAAGAAGTCCGGCCATTCTTCGAGCCGGTCTTCATCGATGCACTCAGCATAAGCGGCGATCAACTCGTGGATGCCGAGCCGCACCGCAAGGTCGTCCATGGCGCGCCCTCTTTTGCGCGTCAATCGCCCATCATCGCGCGGTATTTCTTCCAGAAGCCGCGGATCGCCGCCTCGCTCGAACGGAAGGGCTGCGACTGCGCGTCGTAGCCGCCCATCATCACGACGCCGCTGTCGTGGTCATTGTAGCGCAATGCCCGCTGCACAAAGCCGCCGACACAGCCATCCTCCATCGAGATATAACCAGCGGCGCCGACCAGATTGCCCTGGCGCAGCCGGCGCTCGGTCATCGCCTCGTCATCGTCATCGAAGCCGAGATGGATCCAATCGAGCTCGGTCTTTTCGAGGCCGCGCGGCTGGATTACCCGCACCGCGATCGAATTGCGGATCTGCTGCAGAATTATGCCCGGGAAGATAGTCAGGATCTGCACCGAAACGCTGTCGCCGTATTCGTCGATCAACTCGACGACCGAGGGGTCCTCGAGGCGCATATCGGTGTCTGAGCGCAGTCCCTCGCGCTGGTAGTCAGCGTCTTCGGCGGCGTAATCGAGCTTTGCTTGGCTGAAATGATGCCCACCGCTGTCGTCGATATGAATCCCGCCCGGCATGCTCAGCCGATTGATCCGGAAGGTCGTCAGGAAGGCGTGAAGAATGCTGGCGTGATAGGTGTCCTTGGTGTTTTCGAAGTAAAGCTTCCAATTGTTTGGCAATACCTGGGTGCTGCGGCCGAGGATGTAGGCTGGCCGGTTGAGCACGCGGCGGATGCCGCCGACAACCTGAGGCCCGAGGTAGGTTTCGAGGTCGGGCGCCTCCGGGCTGAAAGTGCCGAAGACGAGGCCGGCCAGTTCGGCCACTCGCAACCGCGGCAGATCGTGGTCGTCCTTACGGAATTCCGGCGGCATCCCGCCCTGCCGTTTCACCCCGCGCTCGAAAGCGACGCCGGTCAATTTGCCGGCGAGGTCATAGGTCCAGCCGTGATAGATGCACTTGATCTCTTTGGCGTTGCCCTGGCGCTCGATGCACAACAAGTTGCCGCGATGGGCGCAGCGATTGGCAAAGGCGTTGACGCCGCCATCCGTATCGCGGGTCACGACCACCGCTGTCTCGCCGATCGTCGTGGCGATGTAATCGCCGGGATTCGGAATCTCCGCGGCGAGGCACAGAAAGCTCCAGGCTGGACCTTTGAAGATCCGCTCCTGTTCGAGCCGATATTGTTCGGGGTCGGTGTAGAGGCGGAACGGGACCTCGCTCAAACCGTTCGAGGGCCACGAAATGCCCCGCATCGCGTCGGCGCCGAGTTCGGACATGGTGCTGCCTCCTCCTCGCGGTAATGGCGGGAATGATAGCAGGAGGAGGGTGGGCAAGGGAAACTCCCTTGCCGGAAAATCCGATCGCCGGCGACGCCCGCCGAGACGGCTGGCGCAAGGTGATACGGGGCCGGCTTTTTTGAGTTATCGTTAAGTGATTCGCGCCGGTTTCAGGCAACCCCTGAAGGCGGCTGCATCTGAAAAGCATCTTGGGAGGAAGCCATGTTCAATAGCGCCGTGCTCGACCTCGCAGTAGGACTGATTTTCACTTTCCTCACCGTTAGTCTGGCGACCGGCACCATCGTCGAAGCGATCGCGTCGTTCCTGAAGCTGCGGGCGAAGACGCTGCGACAGGGGATCGGCCAACTCCTCAACGATGCTAACTACAGCGGGCTGGCGAAGGAGATATACGCCCATGCCGTCGTCAATCCGCGCGGCGACGGAACCAACGCCAGCGCCCGCAAGTCGAATAAGAACGATCCGGCTTACATCGACCGACAATTGTTCGGTCAGGCAATGCTGGACATACTGAAAATCTCGCCTGAAATCGCCAATGCCGCCGCCAACCCCAACGCCCTATTGGGTAAGCCTACCGTGGCGGCGTTAAAAACGGCCGTAGACGGCGCACTTCAGGCCGCGGCCGCCGCTCAGGGCAAGGCAATACCCGATGATCAGCTCCAGAAATTGCTGCACGGGATCATCGAGCGGTCGCTGGGCGATCCGGACAAGATCAAGGGAGAGCTGGTCGCGTGGTTCGACAATGCGATGGACCGCGTCAGCGGCTGGTACAAGCGGTGGACGCAGCTGATCGGATTTATCGCAGCCCTGATCCTGGCTGCCGGGCTGAACATTGATGCCATCAAAGTAGCAGAAGCGCTGTGGACGCAGCCCAAGCTGGCCCAAGAATTGGATCTTCCCAAAGCCTTGCCTGCGAGTGATGAAACACAAGCCCCCACTCTGCTCCATCAGCTCGACACGACATTGCCCGTCGGCTGGGCGCACGGCGTTTTTTTGGATAAAAACGGCGCGTGGATCAGTGGGGGCGCTTTTTGGCTGGCGTTTCTCGGTTGGCTGATCACCGCCTCATCGGCATTGTTTGGCGCGCCGTTCTGGTTCGACCTATTGCAGACCGTGATCCGTCTGAAAGGCTCCGGCCCGAGCCCGGTGGAAAAGGTCAATGGAAAGGGGGCGTCCGCCTGACCTAGGTCGGTGTGGCTGCGCTCGACCAGTCCGCAACGCTGCCGCGCCGGGAAATTGCTTGCCGCGGCCGGCCCGATCATCGACGATCGGTCCTAACAGGCATTCCGCCGGAGGGCTCGGCATGGACGATCTCTATTTGCGCAGCGGCATTTTCCTAGCGCCGTTCCATAATCACGACGAAAACCCGACCTTGTCGATGGAGCGCGATCTCGAACTCCTCGAGCATCTCGACCGGCTGAACTATCACGAGGCGTGGATCGGCGAGCATCATTCGGGCGGTTTCGAGCTGATCGCGTCCCCGGAGATGTTCATCGCCGCCGCGGCCCAGCGCACCCGCCACATCCGCCTCGGCACCGGCGTCGTCTCCTTGCCGTACCACAATCCGTTCATGCTGGCCGACCGCATGGTCCAGCTCGATCACATGACCCGCGGCCGGGCGATGTTCGGGGTCGGCCCGGGTGCGCTCGTCCATGACGCGCTGAAGATCGGCATCGATCCGGGCGACCAGCGGCAGATGATGAACGAGGCATTCGACGTCATCGTCCGGCTGCTCAAAGGCGAAACCGTCACCCGCAAGACCGACTGGTTCAACCTGACCGAAGCGCAATTGCAGTTGCGCCCCTACACCCGCCCGACCATGGAGCTGGCCGTGGCGGCGGCCCGCTCGCCTTCGGGGTCATTACTCTCCGGGAAATACGGGGTCGGCATGTTGTCGATCGGCGGCACAAGCCCGATGGCGATGGAAGCCCATACCCGGAATTGGGGCATTTACGAGGAGACTGCGCGGGCCAACGGCCATATCCCGAACCGCAAGGATTGGCGCATCGTCGGCATGTTCCACATTGCCGAGACCCGCGAGCAGGCGCGCAAGAATGTCCAATTCGGCGTGCAGGCCTTCGCCAATTATTTCCGCGATGTCGCGACCTTCCCGATCATCCCGCCCGATGTGCCGGACCCGACCGACTGGCTGATCGAAACCGGCACCGGCTGCATCGGCACCCCCGACGACGCGATCGCCTATGTCGAGCGGCTGATCGAGGGCTCCGGCGGGTTTGGCGTGCTGTGCGAGCTGGCTCAGAACTGGGCCGATTGGGACGCCACCAAAAAGCACTACGAGCTGATGGCGCGCTTTGTCCACCCGCATTTTCAGAAGAGCCGGGAGTTGCTGCGCGGCAGCTACGATTTCGCCACCACCCGGCATGTCGATTTTACCGGCCAGGCTGCCGCCGCCATCCAGAAGGAAATCGACCGCCACGCGGCGGCCAGCGCCAACCCGCCGCCGCACCGCGACGCCGCCGAGTAGCGGACCATCGGACATCGGCGATGAAGGGTAACGCTCCCGCCGCGCGCAGCGGCCGCCATTTCCTGCAGATTCCTGGGCCGACCAACGTGCCCGACCGGGTTCTGCAGGCGATTGCGATGCCGGTCATCGACCATCGCGGGACCGGAATTCTCCGAGATGGCCAAGGAAATCGTCGCCGGCATGAAGCGGGTGTTTCAAACCGACGAGACCGTGATCGTCTACCCGTCTTCCGGTACCGGGGCGTGGGAGGCGGCACTCGCCAACACGTTGTCGCCGGGCGACCGGGTGCTGATGTTCGAGACCGGCCATTTCGCGACATTGTGGCGGGCGATGGCGGGGCGGCTCGGGCTCGAGGTCGAATTCGTGTCGGGCGACTGGCGGCACGGGGTCGATCCGGCCCTGGTCGAGGAAAAGCTCGCTGCCGATAGGGCCCACCAGATCAAGGCCGTCTGCGTCGTGCACAACGAGACCTCGACCGGGGTTGTGAGCCGCATCGCCGAGATCCGCGCCGCGATCGACCATGCCCGGCACCCGGCATTGTTTATGGTCGACACGATCTCCTCGTTGGCCTCGATCGACTACCGCCACGACGAGTGGCGGGTCGACGTCACCGTAGCCGGCTCGCAGAAGGGGCTGATGCTTCCGCCCGGGCTCGGCTTTAACGCCGTGTCGAAAAAGGCGCTTGCCGCGGCCGAGACGGCAAAACTGTCGCGCTCCTATTGGGACTGGCAGGCGATGCGCGAAACCGGCCAGACCGGCGTCTTCCCTTATACCCCGGCAACGAATTTGCTGTTCGGGCTGCGCGAGGCGTTGCACATGCTGCTGGAGGAGGAGGGCTTGCCCGCCGTCTTCCGCCGCCACGCCCGCCACGCCGAGGCAACCAGGCGCGCGGTTGCCGGGTGGGGGCTCGAAGTGTTGTGCGCCGACCCGCGCGAGCATTCGAATTCCTTGACCGCAGTCCTCGTCCCCGATGGGTTCGATGCCGACCGGCTGCGCGAGATCATCCTCGAGGGTTTCGACATGTCGCTCGGCACCGGCCTCGGCCGGCTCAAGGGCAAGATTTTCAGAATCGGCCATCTCGGCTGGTTCAACGATTTGATGCTGTGCGGCACCTTGAGCGGGGTCGAGATGGGACTGCACCGCGCCGGCATCCCGCACCGCTCCGGCGGCATCGCCGCAGCGCTCGAATTCCTGGCCGCCCCGTAGCTCTTCGTTGGGGGATGATCGATGCATGCCGAACAAGCCGAGGAGGCCGCACGGCTTTTGAGTGCAGCGCGCGGGCGGTGAGCCGTTGGCCGAACTGCCGCCCGGCTGCCGGCCGCAATCGGATGCCGACGCCTATCAGATCCAGGATGCTCGTCATCCGCCGGCTCGGCGAGACGATCGGCGGCTGGAAGGTGGGGGCCGCTTCGGCGACCATCGCGGCATTCTGCGCGCCGATCTTTGCTCGGATGATCCGGCCGAGCCCGGCCTCCTACTCCGGCGCACGAGCTGCGGCTGATCGCCATCGAGGCCGAGATCGCGTTTCGTCTCGGTCATGATCTGCCGGCGCGCGCGGCGCCCTATGAGCGCACCGAGGTTACCGCGGGCGCCACCATGCATCCGGTCATCGAGGTGGTCGATTCGCGCTATGCCGATTTCCAATCGCTCGGCCGGCCGTCGATCCTCGCCGACAATTATTCGAATGGCGGGCTCGTCTGGGGTGCCGCGGTGGCGGATTGGGAGAAGCTCGATCTTTCGCGTACCGAGATGCGATCACCGAGGACGGCAAACCCTTCGCCGACAGCAGCATGGGCGCCGCGCGGGATCCGGTGGCCGCGCTCGTCGAGTTCGCCAATCTGATGCGGGAGCGCGGTGGCGCCAAGGCCGGCACCTTCGTCACCACCGGATCATGGACCGGCATGGTCTTCACCCGGCATGGCACTCATATCGCCGCCGATTTCGGCCCGCTCGGCCGCGTCGAAATCGCCTTCCCGCCAGCTGAGCCGCATCGCTCTAGCGGCTATCGCCGATCCGCGGCGGCCGATGTCGCGGCGGCAGAAGCCTTCGGGCCAGTCGATCCGGTCGATCGCGGCGTAGGCGCGGTCGCGGGCTTGGGTGAGGTCGCTGCCCAACGCGGTGATGCCGAGGACGCGCCCGCCATCGGCGAGGAGGCGCGAGCCCCCGGCCGGAGCCTGTCCTCGGGCCGGCTCTGGCCGGACCCGTCGGCCGGGGCAGGCTCGCGGCGGGTGGCGGCGTGGAAGATCTTGATCGCGGGGTCGCTGGCGGCGGCGTCGAGGCCGCGGATCTCGCTGCCGCGCTGGGGGTCGTCAGGATAGCCGCGCGCCGCCATCACGACGCATAGCGCCGCATCGGCGTGCCAGCGCAGATCGACCTGCCGCAAAATCCCGTCATGCGCCGCGATCAGCGCCGGCAGCGGGTCGCTGATCAGCCGCATCATCAGCGCCTGCGCCTCGGGGTCGCCAAAGCCGGCATAGTGGATGCTCTTGAACACTCGTCCCTGGTCCCAGCACTCGCTGCGATCGTGGGCAGGATAATGCGGTCCATGACCTGGCCTTCGAGCGCCGGAGTCAGACGGCGCCGGAAAAGGCGCCCATGCCGCCGGTATCGGGCCGGTGTCGCCCTCGCCCAAGCGCTTGTGGTCCTGGGCGGTGGCGAGCGGCAGCGCGTCCTTGCCGTCGACCAGCGCAGAAAAAGCTGGCCTCCTCACCTTCGAGAAAATCCTCGACGTCTCATGCCCGGCGTCGCCGAAACGGTGCTCGACCAGCGCGGCGTCGACCGCGCGAAAGGCCGTGTCGAGATCGGTTGCGACGGCGACACCCTTGCCGGCGGCGAGGCCATCGGCCTTGACGACAATCGGCGCGCCGCGCTCGGCGATATAGGCTTTAGCCGCCGTCGGGTCGCGGAAACGGCGATAGGACGCGGTCGGAACCCCGGCGACGGCGCACAGATCTTTGGCGATAAGGGTGCCTGAGCGCAAATGATTTCGAGCTTTCGAGCGCCGCCGCTGCCGCGCTCGGGCCAAAGGCGGCGATGCCCTCGGCCTCGAGCGCATCGACGAGGCCGAGGGCGAGCGGCGCCTCCGGCCCGATGACGACGAAATCGATCCGCTCGCGCTTGCAAAAGCCGACCAGTGCCGCGATGTCGGTCGCGCGAATCGGCACGCATTCGGCCTCCTCGGCGATCCCGGCATTGCCCGGCGCGCAGAACAGCCGGTCGACCAGCGGCGAGGCCGCAATCGCCCAGGCGAGCGCATGCTCGCGTCCGCCCGAACCCACCACCAGCACCCGCATCGCCCTTGCTCCTGTGCTCGGCTATCATGTGGGGATGGATGATCTATTGGTCGCGGCCCCGCCCCGCACGAACCTGACCGAATATACCGTCTCGGAGCTGTCGCTGGCACTCAAGCGCTCGATCGAGGACGGGTTCGGCTATGTCCGGGTGCGCGGCGAGGTCTCGGGCTTCAAGCGCCACGGCTCGGGCCATTGCTATCTCGCGCTCAAGGACGCCGACGCGGTGCTCGACGCGGTGTGCTGGCGCATGCCACCGCGATCCGGCTCGCGGTCAAGCCCGAGGACGGGATGGAGGTGGTGTGCACCGGGCGGCTGACCACCTTTCCCGGGCGCTCGAAATATCAGCTCGTCATCGACACGATCGAGTTGGCCGGGGTCGGCGCACTGCTCAAGCTGCTCGAAGAGCGGCGCCAGCGACTCGCCGCCGAGGGGCTGTTCGCCGCCGAGCGCAAAAAGCCGCTGCCGTTTCTGCCCGGGGTGATCGGGGTGGTGACCTCGCCGACCGGGGCGGTCATTCGCGACATCCTGCACCGGCTCGCCGACCGATTTCCGCGCCGAGTGCTGATCTGGCCGGTCGCGGTCCAGGGCGAAGGGGCGGCGGCCCAGGTGGCGGCGGCGATCGAGGGATTCAACCGCCTGCCCGATGGGGATGTGCCGCGGCCCGATCTGATCATCGTCGCTCGCGGCGGCGGCAGCCTCGAAGATTTGATGGCGTTCAACGAGGAGATCGTGGTGCGCGCCGCAGCGGCCTCGCTGATCCCGCTGATTTCGGCGGTCGGGCACGAAACCGACACGACCCTGATCGACCATGCGAGCGACCGGCGCGCGCCGACGCCAACCGCCGCCGCCGAGATGGCGGTCCCGGTGAGGCTTGATCTAATCGCCGACCTCTCCGGCAAGACGTCGCGCCTCGCCGGTGGCCTGGCCCGGCTCTTCGCCGAGCGGCGGCTGCATCTCGCCGGGCTGGCGCGCGGGCTGCCGTCGCCGCAGGATCTGATCGGCAACGCGGCGCAGCGCCTCGATGATCGCGCCGAACGGCTGCGTCTCGCCGCGGAAAAGCATCTGCGCGCGGCGCGGCACCGCCTCGATCTCGCCGCGGTGCGGTTGCGGCCCGAGGTGTTGGCGGCCGACCTCGCCCGCGCCGGCTCCCGCCTCACCGAGACGGAGACGCGGTTGCGCGCCGCGATGGCGCGGTCGATCGCGGCGCGGCACGACGCGCTCGACAACTTCGCCGGCCGGCTATCGACCCACTCGGAGCGGCACGAGAGCCTGCTCGCGCGTGGCTATGTCGTGGTGCGCGACGGCGATGCCCAGGTCGTTACCGAGGCTGCCAAGGTCAAGCTTGGCGCAGCGCTTGATCTCGAATTCTACGACGGCAAAGTGGGCGCCATCGCCGGCCGCACCCCGCGGCGACCGGTCCGCCGAGCGCCACCCCGCCCGGAGCAGGGAAGCTTGTTCTAGTGGCTGCCGGGGGCGGGCCGCAGGCCGATGATCAGCGCGAGACGATCGCCTTTCTCAGCCGTCCGTCTTCCTATGGGGCGGGGGTCGAGCGGGTCGAAATCGTCGAGACCCATGTGTCGATGGTCTTTCTCGCCGGTGATCGCGCCTACAAGCTCAAGCGCGCGGTAAAGCTGCCCTATCTCGATTTTTCGACTGCGGAGCGGCGGCGCGAGGTTTGTGCGGCCGAGTTGTCGCTCAACCGGCGCACCGCGCCCGCGCTTTATCTGAACCTTCGGCGCATTGGGCGCGATGTGGCCGGGGACATAGGCTTTGCCACCGAAGGCCCGGCCATCGACTGGGTCGTGGTGATGCGGCGGTTCGATCAGGCATTGCTGTTCGACGCGCTCGCTCAGGCTGGCGGGCTGGATCACCAGCTGATGGACGCGCTAGCCGATCACATCGCGCAATTCCACCAAGCCGCCGAGCGCCGCCCCGACCAAGGCGGGACAGCGGCTCTGCGCGGCATCGCCGACACCAATCACCAGGTCCTTGCCGCCGTGCGCGGGGCAGGCTTCGCGAGCGAGCGCATCGAGGCAATGCTCGACAAATGGCGCGCAGCACTGGCCGCCGCGGACGCGCTGCTCGAAACCCGCAAGGCAGCGGGCAAGGTGAGGCGCTGCCACGGCGATCTGCATCTGCGCAACATATGCCTCCTCGACGGCAAGCCAACTCTGTTCGACTGCCTCGAATTTTCCGACGCCCTCGCCAGCATCGACATTCTTTACGATCTCGCCTTTCTGTTGATGGACCTCGAACATCGCGGGCTGGCGCACCTCGCCAACCGGGCGCTGAACCGCTATCTCGACCGTACCGAAGAGGATGACGGGCTGGCGGCGATGCCGCTGTTTTTGTCGTTGCGGGCCGGGATTCGCGCCCATGTCACGGCGACGGCGCTAGCGCGAGCCGCGAACCAAGACAAAAAAGCGGAAATGGCCGAGGAGGCACGGCGATATCTCGACCTCGCGCACCGTTTGCTGGAACCACGACCCCGCCGGCTGATCGCGATCGGCGGCTTGAGCGGCGCCGGCAAATCGACGCTGGCCGCCGGCCTGGCTCCCGAGATCGGTCTGCGGCCCGGCGCCCGTGTCTTGCGCAGCGACGTGACGCGCAAGCTGCTGCTCGGCGAGGCGCCCGAAACAAGGCTTCCGGCCGAGGCCTACACTCCCGACGTCACCCGCCGGGTCTACGACGCGTTGCGCCGAAGCGCGGCCACTGCACTCGCCGCCGGGTATTCGGTCATCATCGACGCGGTTTCGTTGACCCCGGGGCAACGTCGCTCCTTCGCCGATATCGCGCGCCATGCCGGTGCGCCGTTTTCGGGTGTTTGGCTCGAAGCGGGGGCGGATGCAATGGCCGAGCGCGTCCGCACCCGCCGTGGCGACGCCTCCGACGCTACTCCCGAGATCCTGGCGCAACAGTTGCGCCACGACCCTGGGCCGATGGACTGGATCCGCATCGACGCTGGCGGTGGGCCCGAGGAATGCCTCGCCGCCGCTTCGTAGCGCCCTTTCTCTCGGCTGAACCGGCGGGTCACTCCATCGGCAGGCCCGGATGCACCGCGCGGCTGTCGAGCGGGGTGAATTGCGGCGCCAAGGCCGGGATTGCGACCTCGGCCAAGGTCTCGGGGGTCCAGCCGCCCTGGCGATGTACCATGCGTACCGGCCGCATATGGCCATACAGCGACAATTCGCCGGCGCGCTGATGAAAGACCTGGCCGTTGACGTTGGCGGCCTGCTCGGAGGCGAGAAAAACGCACAGCGGGGCGATCGCGTCCGCCCGGCTGCGGCGCAGCCGCTCCTCGCGTATGGCAGCGGCCTGCGGATCCTTCGGCGTCGGCACCGAGCGGGTCATGCGGGTGTCGGCCGACGGGCAAATGACATTGACGGTAATTCCCCGCGACGCATTCTCCATCGCGACAATTCTCGCCAAGGCGACGATCCCAAACTTGGCCGCACCATAATTACACTGGCCGACATTGCCGAGCAGGCCCGAGGTCGACGACACCATGATCATCCGGCCGTAATTCTGCTCGCGGAATAGGTTGATCGCGGCCCGGTTGATGTTGAAATGGCCGGTTAAATGGACGTCGATGACCGCCTGCCAGTCTTCCGGAAACATGTTGTGGAACATCTTGTCGCGCAGGATGCCGGCGGCGTCGAACACGATGTGCAACCCGCCAAAGGTGTCGCGGGCCTGCTGGACCATCGCGAGACAGTCGTCGAACTTGGCGACCGAGCCGTAATTCGCCGCCGCCTCCCCGCCCGCCGCTTTGATCTGGTCGACGATCTCCTGCGCCGGCGTTTGGTCGGACCCTTCGCCGCTGCCGCTGGTGCCGGGATCGTTGATCACGACCTTTGCCCCATGCGCCGCCATCAGCTTGGCGACCTCGGCCCCGACCCCCCGACCCGCGCCGGCGCAAATTGCGACCCGTCCTTCGAGCATGCCCATCCCTCGACCCCTTCGGTTTTTGTCTCGTCTCCGGGGTTGTCGGGAGGTATGCCGGTTTTGTCAATCCGCGCCAGGCCCGTTTTCGTAGAGCGATCCCGACGGAGGTGCAAAGATGACGTTTGAAACTCGGCGCATTGCCGGCGCGCCCGATGCGACCGCCCCCGACGGCTCTGAGGTGCGCGTATTGTGCGGCCTTTCCCGCGGCGGCCTCGCCGTCTTTTCCCTCCAGCCCGATTCCGTCTCGAAGGCGGTCGCTCATCGTACCGTTGAAGAGATCTGGTACGTGCTCTCGGGCCGCGGCCGGATCTGGCGCAAGCTTGGCCGGCGGGAGGGGATCGACGAGATCGACGCCGGCGTGTCGCTCAGCATACCTACCGGCACGCAATTTCAATTTCGTTGTGACGGTCCGGAGCCGTTGACCGTGCTCGGTGCGACAATGCCGCCGTGGCCCGGCGAGGACGAGGCCTACTTTGTTGAAGGCATCTGGGAGGCCGCGCTCTGAGCAGAGCGCCGGTCCGCCTACTTCAGAGCAAGTGCCCGCTGCGCGCGGCCTTGGTGCGCAGATAACGCTCGTTGTGGCCGTTGGCCGGAAAGACGTGCGGCACCCGCTCGACGACGCGGATGCCGTAGCGCTGAAGCGCCGCAATTTTGTCGGGGTTGTTGGTCAACAAGCGGATCGTGCCGAAGCCGAGCTGGCGCAGCATCTCCGCGGCCGGCAGATAGACGCGCTCGTCGGCGTCAAAGCCTAGCTGCTCGTTGGCATCGAGCGTGTCGAAGCCGGCGTCCTGCAGCTGATAGGCCCTGAGCTTGTTGACGAGACCGATGCCGCGTCCCTCCTGGGCTAGGTAGAGCAGCACGCCGCCGCCGGCCCGCGCGATCGCCGCGATGGAGCCTCGCAGTTGATCGCCGCAATCGCAGCGCAGACTGGCCAGCAGATCGCCGGTGAAGCATTCCGAATGCAGTCGCACTAGCACAGGGGCCGCCGGATCGGGCGTCCCAATCAATATCGCCAGATGCTCGACGCCGCCGTCACCCGGCCGGAACGCGATCAGACGAGCGTTTTCGGCGTCGGCTAGGGGTACCCGAGCCTCCGCAACGCGGGTCAGTCCAGCGGTTGCGGCATCGCGCTTGAAGACGGTTGCGGCCTCGATCGCCGCGAGGTCAGCGCGCCGCGCCAATAACTGGGCCTCGGCCGCCCCGACTCGAACGACCAGCGCCGCCGGCAGTAAGGACGCGAGCTTGGCCAGAGCGACCGCGGCCAAGGCCCCACCCTTCGCGAGGACCGGCTGAGGACCGAAGCCCGGCGGCTCCACACCAAGCGATGCACCCGGGTCAGCTAGGTTACGGATCACCGCTGCCGGCATTTCGGGAGAAACCGAGATCGTCAACGCGCCCGACAAGTCCTCACGCGGCGCGAGGCCGAGCGCCACCGCGCGACGGCGGGTCAGCACGACACGCGGCGACGCGGCGGAGACTTCGCGCAGCCGGCGCAAATTCTCTTCGGTCACCAGCTCGGCGGCGATCGCGAGCACGTTCAGCTTATCGTCGCGGATCAGCACTGGCTCGGCGCGGCGCAACGCCGTGATCGCCCCGCCCAGGTCGCGGCCCGCATTCGTCGTCGTTGGCGCGATGCCGTCATGCGCTGCGCTCGAAATGGTCTTGAACTCGGGCAACCGATTCTCCTTGACGCCGCCGGCGCATCATAGGCGGAGGCGGCCGCGACGCCAGCAAACTTATTCGCATAGGAGCATTTCCGACACGGTCGAGCAGAATGCAGAATACTGGCGGTCCCGGTGCACCGGGACCGCCGCGCCGCGCCGAGAGACCCCGTACCGGGTCTCCTTGTCGCGCCCAAAACCGCTCAGTGAGCCCGCCGGCTAGCGCAAGCGGGGGGGATCGGTTAAGCTCAAAACACGCCTAACGGGGATGACACGGGATGAAACCGGCGGATAATTGCTGGTTTCGACAGCACGGCCCCCGATAGTGACACAGGAACGCCATGCTGGTCTTCCGAACCCGGCGGATGGGGTCATGAGGCCTGGTCGCAGAATATTGATCGTCGACGATGACAGTGCGCTACGCCAATCGCTAACCGAGCAGCTGGAGCTCAACGAGGAGTTCGTGACCGTGGAGTGCGAAACCGCGGCGCGGGCACTGGAAATCGCCAAACATGAGCGCCTCGACGCGATCCTGCTCGATGTCGGCCTGCCCGACATGGATGGGCGCGAGCTGTGCCGCCGCTTGCGCGATGCGGCAGTTCAGGTGCCGATCGTCATGCTGACCGGGGCCGACAGTGACGCCGACACCATCCTCGGCCTCGATGCGGGCGCCGACGATTACGTCACGAAGCCGTTTCGGCTGAGCGTATTGCTCGCTCGCCTACGCGCGCATCTGCGCCAGAGCGAGCACAGCGACGACGCCGAATTCACGATTGGCCCCTACACCTTCCGCCCGGGCGCCAAGCTGCTGCTCGACCCGGGCGGGCGCAAGAAGATCAGGCTGACCGAAAAGGAAACGGCGATCCTCAAATACCTCTATCGCGCCCGCGATCGAGTGATCGGGCGCGGTACCTTGCTCGGCGAGGTGTGGGGCTACAATGCCGGGGTGACAACCCATACCTTGGAGACCCATGTGTATCGGCTCCGCCAAAAGATCGAGCGTGATCCGACACGCGCCGAGATCCTGGTAACCGAGTCCGGCGGCTACCGCCTGGTCCCTTGACGCGCGCCGGTCTGGCAGCACCGGCCGGCCGATGACCGCGGCCGACCGTCTGTTGATCGTCAGCGGGGCGGATCGCGCGTATTTCCCGCTGCTGCGCGACACCGTCCTGTCAGTGCGGACCGAGCGCCGGGACGCTGAGATCGGAATTTTGGATGTCGGGCTCGAACCGGAGCAGCGCGCGTGGCTCGCCCCACGCGTAACCCATTTGGTCCATCCCGACTGGGATATCGATTTTCCGGGGCGTGAGCACACCCCGGAAGCGCGCAAGGCGCAGTTCGCGCGGCCCTTTCTGCCGCGCCACTTCCCGGGCTACGAGACCTACCTCTGGATCGACGCCGATGCCTGGCTCCAAGACTGGCGAGTAGTCGAGTTGTATGCCCGCGCCGCGCGCGGCGGCAAGCTGGCGATCACCCCGGAGATCGACCGTGCCTATAAGCGCCACTACAAGCGGCCGAAACTGTTCGGTTGGACTTTGGCGTGGAAGAACTACCGCGAGGCGTTCGGCTGGCGCGCCGCCGATCGTCTCGGCCGCAATCCGATGGTCAATTGCGGCGTTTTTGCCCTTCGCGGCGACGCCCCGCATTGGCAGGTATGGGCGCGGATCATGGCGCAGGTAGCGCAACGGACGCGGTTTTTCTTTGTTGAGCAGACCGCGCTCAACTACGCAATATTTGCCGAGCATCTGCCGGTCGATTTCCTGCCGGCCTATTGCAACTGGATGCCGGGGGACGCGGCGCCCGCCTTTGACGCCGCGCGCGGTTTGTTCGTCGAGCCCTATTCGCCGCATGAGGCGATCGGCGTGATGCATCTCGCCGGCCGCGAGCAGAAGACCCACGTCTTCCGCCTGAATCGATTGGATGGCGGGACGGTCGAGACCTCGCTGCGCTATGGTGAAAGTCGTGCCTTATGCGAGCGGTCGGTAACGCGGACTGCTGCTCGGCGACCAGATGGGCGCGGCCTCACGATGAAGTGAATAGAAATAAACAGCACAGATTATCTTTTCGGTCATTTTCGGCTTCTCGCTGAGCGAACCCTTGAATAGTCTCCGCGTCCGAACGACACGCCAGGGAGGAGAACATGGGTTATCTGCGGTTATCGGTTTTGGGGGTCCTCGCTTTATGTCTTGTCTCGGGAGCTGCCCAGGCCGAGACAAAGATCTTCAAGGCGACCCTCAGCGGCGCCAGCGAGGTTCCACCAACCACCAGTGCCGGGACCGGCGCCGCGACTGCGACGCTCGACACCGCCACCGGAAAGCTGGTCTGGGACGTGACCTATTCGGGCCTGACCGGCCCGGCGTTGGCGGCGCATATCCATGGTCCGGCAGACCCCGGACAGAATGCGGGGGTGGTGGTCCCGCTGAAAGTCACTGCCAGCCCGATCAAAGGCTCGAAAGTATTGACCGCCGTGCAGGTGGCGGACCTCGAGGCCGGGAAATACTACGTCAACATTCACACGGCGGCGAATAAGGGTGGAGAAATCCGCGGCCAGCTGCAAGCGACGCCATAACGGCGGTTTCCTGCCTGACGACTGGCTGCGGCCCAATGGGGCCGCCCATCGCGCCGCATTGCGCCGATGCCGCGTTGGGGGATGCTCAGAAGGCGACGCGCATATCCGCGACCGCTGATCCGAAATAGGCCTGTGGCTCCGAGGGTAGCTCGCCGCGCGCGTGCTCTTGACGGCTGACGCATCGGCTGGTCCGGCTGAATACCGCTTGCCAATTCGCCGATTGCGGCAGGGCGCCGAGCAGGCATTGATCGAAAACGGTGTAGGTGCGCTCGACTTGACAGCCGAAGGAGGGCCGGTCCCGGCGCGCCGCGGTCAGGATGACACGATTCGGCTCGGCCATCGTCCCCGCGGCAAAGCCGCCGGTGTAGCATCCCGAAACGATGACCACCGTCGGCACCATCGCACAGCCGCGCGACAGGGCTTGGGCGAGCTCTTCCGGGTGCAACGCCCGTTGCGAGCGGGCCAGCCACAGCCCGGCGTCGGGCTCGCCATGTGAGGTCATAAAGACAAAACAGTGGTCGCCGGGTCGGGCCGGCAGGTCGGCAATCTGCCGCAGCAGGTTCTCGGCGGTGGCGGGTTCGACGCCGCGGCGGAGTTCAGCGCTGCTCGCGCTGAGCCGGTGAATGTTCGCGGCTGGCACCCCCGAGGCAGCGAGACGCCGCACCAAGGCCCGGGTGGCGTCGTCGAATACCGGCTCGGCATCGTCACCGGCGGCGAGCACCGCCTGCCAACTGCCGCCGGATGGGGCCACCGATCCGCCATAGCCGGAAACCAACATCAGGACCAAAATGAAGGCCGGCGCCCGCGTAAGTACCCAAGACCCCATCGAACCGGACCTCCGCACCTCCGTCCTGCGTTTTGTGCTATGCTGTGGCATTTCGATGGAGGTGACCAATGGCCATAGCACTCGTCGAGAAAAGTTGCACGCCCTGCCGTGGCGGCATCCCGCCGCTCACCCGCGAGGAGGCCGAGGGCTTCCACCTCCAAGCCCCGGATTGGAGTTTGCTCGACGAAGCAAAGCGGATCGAGCGAACCTATCGCTTCAAGAATTTCCGCGAGGCCTTCGGCTTTGTCGAGCGCGCGGCCGCGCTCGCCGAGACCGAGAGCCATCACCCCGAGATCCGCTTCGGCTGGGGCTTCGCGACCGTCTCGCTGCACACCAAAAAGATCAAGGGGCTGCACGAGAATGATTTCATCATCGCGGCCAAGCTCGACCGTATCGCAGCGGATGAGAGGGTGCCGGCCTGACAACAAAACGCAGGGCAGTGTAGTAGAATCCGCCGCTAACACCGGCGGGCGCTCAGCCAGGAAGGGAGGAACGCCGTGCCCACTTACATCATGCTCGCCAACTGGACGGATCAGGGAGCACAAAAGGCCAAGGACTCGCCACGCCGGGTTGATACCGCGAAAAAAGCCCTGCTCGACATGGGTGGCGAGTTCAAAGGCCTCTACATGACGATGGGCGATTACGATCTGATCGCGATTTATGAAGCGCCGGACGATGCCGTGGCGGCAAGGTTTACCTTGCTGCTCGGGATGCTGGGAACGGTGCGAACCAAAACGCTGAAAGCGTTTCCCGAGGCTGCCTATCGCGAGATCATCTCGTCGCTCGGCTAATCGAGGGCGGCGACGGCCGCGCCGCCCGGTATCGACCGCGGCCGGCGCAGCAGCAGCAGCAGCGGCGCAGCGGCGATGACGAGAAGCATCATCAGCATGAAATCGTCGATATAGGCCACCATTGCCGCCTGTCGCGTCGCTTCGGCGTTCAGCGCGGCGACACCCGATGGTGTCACCAAGCTATAGGGCGGAACCAGTTGCGGTGCGCGGGCGAGCGGGTTGTCGGGCCGCAAGTGCTCGACGAGGCGAGAATGAACAATCTGGGTGTTCTGATCGAGCAGCGCCTCGACGATAGCGATGCCGACGCTCCCGCCGATATTGCGCATCAAGCTGAAAATCGCCGTCCCTTGGGTCAGCAGGTTCCGCGGCAAGGTCGAAAAGGTTACGATGCTCAACGGGGTGAACACGAAGCCGAGGCCGAAACCTTGCATCATTCCGGTCCAAATGACTGGTCCCATTCCCATTTGCAGCGAAAACCCGGTCATCTGCCACATCGACACCGCAGTCAGCACAAGTCCCAGGAGGATCAGCAACCTGGTATCGATGCGGCCGACCAGCCGGGCGACCACCAGCATGGCAATCATCGTGCCGACGCCGCGCGGCACCGTCACCAGCCCAGTCGTAAACACCGGGTAGTTCATCAGATCCTGCAGCATCGTCGGCAATAACGTCATGGTGCCGTAAAGCGGGATGCCGATTAGAAACATCAGTAGGGTGCCGGCGATGCAGTTGGCATCCTTTAGCAAATCACGGTTCAGAAACGACCGGTCGGTAGCGGTCGCGGTGTGGACGATGAAGAGATAGAGGCAGAGCCCGGCGATTGTTGCCTCGATCCAGATCTCGCTCGAGCCGAACCAGTCCTTCAGCTGGCCGCGGTCGAGCAGCATCTGCAAGGCGCCGATCGCCACGCTTAGCGTCGCGAAGCCGAAGAAGTCGAACGCCTCGCGCTGGGCCCGGCGCGTTTCGTGGATGAAGATCAGGATGCCGGCGCCGGCGAGAAGCCCGACCGGCAGATTGATGAAGAACACCCAGCGCCAACTGTAGTCGTCGGTTAGCCAGCCGCCGAGCGCCGGGCCAATGATCGGGCCCAGTATGACACCTAGGCCCCAGACCGCCATTGCCCTCGCTTGGCGATGAGGCGGGTTGATCTGCAGCAATACCGCTTGAGACAGCGGGACCAACGCCGCTCCGCAAACGCCCTGGAGCAGGCGAAAAATTACCAGCTGGGTGAGGCTGGTCGCCATGCCGCACAAGGCCGAGGCCAAAGTGAAACCGACGACCGAGATAAAAAAGACGTATTTGATTCCGAACCGGCCGGCCAGCCAGCCGGTCAGAGGGGTCATGATCGCCGCGGCGACGATGTAAGAGGTCACCACCCAGGCGATCTGGTCCTGCGCCACCGAGAAGCTGCCCTGCATGTGCGGCAGCGCCACGTTGGCGATCGTGGTGTCGACCCCCTGCATGAAGGTCGCCAGCATGATCGAGACCGTGATCCAGCCCCGGTTCGGCACCGGGGCCGGGGTAACGTCGCTCACCGCTCCGCTGTTTGCGTCGGCCTGCCGACGAGCCATGCGAATACCCGGTTAATGCGGTCGAGCCACGGCCGGCGGAATTCGGTATCGACCTCGACAGTGACGCTGAGCCCGGCGGCAAGCGGACGATCCGGGTCGAGCTTGTCGAAAGCGAGACGCACCGGTAGACGCTGGACCACTTTGACCCAGTTTCCGGTCGCGTTTTCCGCCGGCAGCAATGCAAAGGTGAGCCCCGTCCCGGGGCTCAAGCTTTGCACCCGGGCCGGGAAGGCGAGATCGGGATAGGTATCGACCTCGACCGTCGCCGCCTGCCCGGGCCGCATATGGGTGAGTTCGGTCTCCTTGAAATTGGCCTCGACCCAAACCCGGTCGGTCGACATCAGCGAGAACAGCGACGTCGACGCGTTGACGTAGTCGCCGGCCTGAAGCTGCTCGACCTTGGTGACGATGCCGTTCTCGGGAGCATGGATCACCGTATAGGAAAGGTTGAGTTCGGCGCGATCGAGCGCCGCCTCGGCATGCTGCACCATCGGGTGCTGGCTGACCGGGATGTCTGGATCGCCTCCAAGGCTGGCAAGGGCGCTGGCGACGTCCTGCTCCTTGGAGGCGAGTTGTTCGCGGGCGATTTTGTAGGCGTGATTTGATTGGTCGTACTGCGCCTGCGAAGCGGTGCCCGACGCGAGCAAGCGCTGCTGTCGTTCCAACTCGCGTTGTTGATAGACGAGCGTGGCCTCGGTAGCGGCGGCGTCGGCCTTCTTTTCCTGATAAGTCGCCTTCATCGCCTCGATCTGAAGCCGAACCGCGGCGAGCTGCGCCTTAGCCTCCTCGACGGCGATGCGAAACGGCCGCTGGTCGAGGCTGAACAATACCTGGCCGGCGGTCACCCGCTCGTTGTCGCGGACATCGACATGAGCGACGCGACCCGAAACATCGGTGCTGATCGAGACGCGCCCAGCCTGGACATAGGCGTCGTCGGTCGAGACGTAACGTCCGGTCGTCAGGTACCACCAGCCGGCAGCCAGCAGCACGACAATCGGCCCGAACAGCATCAGCGGCAGCCGCAGTCGTTGGCGCCAGGGGCGCCGTCTTCCGAGGATCGCCGGCCGGCCCTCGACGGCGGCACGAAGGGCGCCGATCGACGAAGATGCTTCGTTGTCGGCGGAGGTCGTCACTGGTGGCCCCCAACCGGCGATAAATTCGCCGCGACCGGGGCTCGGTATTGAGGGGGACGATCACTCGGTTCGACGGCTTTCGACTGCGGTGTCACCGTCGGCGATGGAACGCTTTGACACAAATTGCCGTGAACTCGGCGCAGCAGGTCAACTAGCTGCCGGCCCTCTACGTCGGTCAGGTCAGCGAACGCCTCGCTGCGGACTGCACTCGACAGGTCGAGGATGCGAGCGAGGATCGGGCGCGCCTTTTCAGTCAATACCAATCGGCGGGCCCGGCGGTCGCCCGGATCGGGTCGGCGCTCGATCCAGCCATCCTCCTCCATGCGATCGAGCTGGCGCACCAGGGTCATCGGCTTGATCTCGAGCAGATCGGCAAGGCCGGCCTGATTGATCCCTTCGTGGCGGGCAAGATAGCCCAGCACGCGGCACTGCGACCGGGTGAGCCCAAGAAACAGCAGCGCCCGCTGATTGAAGCGTCGCGCGAACAGGCGGGCCACATCGTGCACGAGATAACCGAAGCTGCGTTCGAGTTTCATAGCAATGCCAGACCGACAAAAGAACTACCCAAAGGTGATAATAAGCTATGATACGGAAAATACGAGCGCCGCCACCTGTCCAGATCGCGCGGCTGGTAGAAGCGAATTCGATAGCTCGCTGCACCGGCCTCAGCCGGCGCGCACGCTCCGGGCACCTACGGCGACCGGCACCGCACGGGTCTGCCGTGGCGGTCGCACCACCAGCAACAGCGGGATCATGGCAGCCACGATGATCATCATCGAGGTGAATACGTCGATATAGGCGACCATCGAGGCTTGGCGGGTGACCTCGACGTTGAGCGCCGCAAGACCAGACGGGTTGCTGAGGCTGAACGGCGCCGCCAGAAACGGGGCTCGGGCGAGCGGGTTGTCCGGACGCAAATGCTCGACGAGCCGGGAATGGACAATCTGAGTGTTCTGGATCAGCAAGGTCTCGAAGATCGAGATGCCGATGCTGCCGCCGAGATTGCGCATCAGGCTGCGTAATGCGGTGCCCTGGGTCATAATGTGACGCGGCAGGTTGGAAAGCGCCAAGGTGTTCAGCGGGACGAAGGTGCAGCCCAATCCGAACCCCTGCAGCACCCCCGACGTAATGACCGGCGCCATCCCCATCTGCAGCGAAAAACCGGTCATCTGCCACAACGAGATTACGGTCATCAGTAGCCCCGCCAGGATGATCAGCCGGTGGTCGAGGCGGTTCATCAACCGCCCGACGAAGAACATCGCCGCCATCGTGCCGACGCCGCGCGGTGCGGTCACCAGCCCGGTCAGGAATACCGGATAGTCCATCAAGGATTGCAGCATCGTCGGGACCAAAGCCAGCGTGCCGCTGAGGATGCCGCCGACAAAAAACATCAGGATCGTGCCGGCCGCGAAGTTCATGTTCTTTAAGAGACCGCGATTCAGGAACGACCGCTCACCCGCGGTCGCCGTATGGACGATGAAAAGGTATCCCGCGACCGCGGCGATCGCCGCCTCGGCCCAGATCTCGGTCGAGCCGAACCAATCCTTAAGTTGACCCCGGTCGAGCATCAACTGCAGTGCGCCGATCGCGATGCTCAACGTGGCGAATCCGAAGAAATCGAACGCCTCGCGATGCGGGTGCCGCGCTTCGCGGATGAACACCAGGATACCGATCGAAGCGATCAACCCGACCGGCACATTGATGTAGAATATCCATCGCCAGTTATAGTCCTCGGTCAGCCAACCGCCGAGCATCGGGCCAAAGATTGGCCCCAGCATCACACCGATGCCCCAGACTGCGATCGCCTGGCCGTGCCGTTCCGGCGGGTTGATCTGCAGCAGCACCGATTGCGACAACGGCACCAGCCCGGCGCCGAAGACGCCTTGCAGCAGGCGAAAGATCACCAACTCGGCCAGGCTGGTGGCGCTGCCGCACAAGGCCGAGGCCACGGTGAAGCCTGCGACCGAGATCAAGAACACGTATTTTATGCCAAAGCGGCCGGCAAGCCAGCCGGTCAGCGGCATGGTGATCGCCGCGGCGACAATGTACGAGGTCAGCACCCAGGCGATCTGGTCCTGGGCCGCCGACAGGCTGCCTTGGATATGGGGCAGCGCCACATTGGCGATCGTGTTGTCGACGCCCTGCATGATCGTCGCCAGCATGATCGAGACCGTGATCGCGCCGCGATGGCCGAGCGGGCTGCGCGCCTCGCCTCTCACCGAAGCCCCCGGTCTCGCAACATCACTGTCCGCGGGCGATTGTCGACCATCTGGTTATGATACGCAAAACCGAGCCGCCGCCTTCGCAATTCGTGAGCGCGCCAGGTACCAAGAAATTCGATGGGTTGAACGCCGAGGCTCGGGGGCCGGTATCTAGCCCGCGCGGCGCGGCCGCATCGTGCGCGGGTCAAGAGCAGGGGCGACGTCGGGCCGGCTCGGGCGGATCAGCAACAGCAGAAAGCAGGAGCCGATCGTAATGATCATCATCAGCGCAAAGTTATTAATATAGGCGACCATCGCCGCTTGCCGGGTGATCTCGGCGTTGAGCGCGGCGATGCCGGGAGGGGTCGTCAGGCTGTAAGGCGCGGCGAGATAGGGCGCGCGAGCCAGCGGGTTGTCCGGCCGCAGTTGTTCGACCAGGCGGGAATGCACGATCTGGGTGTTCTGGGTCAGCAAGGCCTCGAGCACGGCGATGCCGATGCTGCCGCCGAGATTGCGCATCAGGCTGCGCAGCGCGGTTCCCTGGGTCAGGATGTGCCGAGGCAGGTTCGACAACGCGATCGTATTCAGCGGCACAAACGTGCATCCGAGGCCAAATCCCTGAATTAAGCCGGAGACGATGATCGGCTGCATCCCCATCGCCAACGAGAACTCGGTCATTTGCCACATCGAGAGCGCGGTCAGCAGCAGGCCGAAAAGAATGATCAGCCGGTTGTCGACGCGATCGATCATGCGGGCGACGAGGAACATTGCGATCATCGAGCCGATGCCGCGCGGTGCGGTCACCAAGCCGGTCGTCAGCACCGGATAGTTCATCAAATCCTGCAGCATCGTCGGCAACAGCGCCAAGGTGCCGTTCATGATCAGCCCGACCAGGAACATCAGCGCGGTGCCGACGGTGAAATTGAGGTTTTTCAACAAATCGCGGTTCACGAACGAACGGTCGGTCGCGGTCGCCGTGTGCACGACGAACAGGTAGAACGCGACGCCGCAAAGCCCGGCATAGACCCAAATCTCGGTCGAGCCGAACCAGTCCTTCAGCTCGCCGCGATCGAGCAGCATCTGCAAGGCGCCGATCGCCACGCTCAACGTGACGAACCCCAGCAGATCGAACGGCTCGCGATGGGCGTGGCGGCTCTCGCGGCCGAAGATCAACATGCCGAGGGTGGCGACGATCCCGACCGGGAGGTTGATGTAAAATACCCAACGCCAGTTATAGTCATAGGTGAGCCAGCCGCCGAGCACCGGTCCGCAGATCGGCCCCAAGATCGTGCCGATACCGAACACCGCCATCGCTTGGCCGTGCCGCTCCGGCGGGTTGATTTGCAATAAGACCGCCTGAGACAGCGGCACCATCCCGGCGCCGCAGATGCCTTGCAGCCCGCGAAAGAGCACAAGCTCGGTCAGGCTGGTGGCGCTGCCGCATAAGACGGAGGCCAAGGTGAAGCCCGCGACCGAGAGCACGAACACGATCTTGATGCCGAACCGGCCGGCCAGCCAGCCGGTCAAGGGCATCATGATCGCCGCAGCGACAATGTAGGAGGTCAGCACCCAAGAGATTTGATCCAGCGAGGCCGACAAGCTGCCGCGGATGTGAGGAAGCGCCACGTTGGCGATCGTGGTGTCGAGCCCCTGCATGATGTTGGCCAGCATGATCGCGACGGTCAGCGGCCCGCGATTGGCCATTGTCGACCGCGGCGCAGTCTTCACCGTGCCTTTTCCGACAGGCCGGGCCGGCGACAGCGCCGGGCGGAAAGGCAGGCCGCGTCAAACCTTAGCATCGATGCCGCGTTTCCTCCTCCGGGGCGATTCGGGCCTTCGGCCCTATTTCAGAATTGTGACGCGATAATAGGCAGCTCCGACCAATACCCAAAAGCTGCATCGCAGCGCAATTGCGTGGCTGGCAGTCGAGAATTCGATGGCTCGGTGGCCCTCCTTGTCGAGGACCGAAAATCGTTCCACAGTTTCACTTGAGTGGTCCGGGCCCCGTCGCACCTTGACACCACCGTCCGAAGGCAGCCAACGGCGAGAAATTCGTTGCCCGATCCTATGCCCGTTCAAGCCTCGACCTTGGTTGAGGCGCTGATCAACAGTGCCGAGCCGGAGTTGTGGCGACGATACTGCCGTCTCGCGGCCGAACTCGAAGGCCGTCCTGCGGTCGCGCCGGTCTATGCCCCCGGTTCAATGGAGTGGCAGGCACAGCAGGAACAGAAATCCAATCAGGCCGATCAGGCTGTGCCGGGTTACGTAGAAGCTGCAGGCCGCAAGCGGATCTCGCAGCGGGGCACGCCGGCGCCATTCGCCGGGGCGCCTTCGCCGTTTGGTAGCGCCCAAAGTGAGAAATTCGATGCATTTCTCGCGCGGCATCGCGGCCCCCTATCCGTGCTCGCAGAGATCGATGCGATCGAACACCAGCTGGTCGGCGCGTTGGAGGCGGCCGGTAGTTCCGGCCGATGCCGTGCCACCGGGTTTCGCGACGGCGCGAGAATCGAGCTATCGGCAGCCTGGTTCGGGCGGATGCAATTCGATTTCGGGAGGAATTCGGTGGTCCTGCCGGACGGTTCCGAGATCGCCGGCCTCGAGGTAACGAGCGGTTCGCCCGCCCCTGTCGCCGGTCGTGGGCGCGAGCGCGCGGCGCGGGCAATGCTCCGTGAGGCGCTGATCGCCCTGTGGCAGCGTGGCGCCTTCACTGCCGGGACCGGAAACGAGAGGGTTTTGGCGTTGGCGCTGCGCGAGCTCGCGCTGTCCCCCTCTGATCCGCCTTACGGCTTCAAGAGCGCCGAGACCGTGCGAAAGCTCCGAAGGGCGTTGAAGATGTCGCTCTAGCCGCTATCCCGATCAGCCGAGCTTGCCAGCTTCCAAGCTTGGAACTTCGCGAGTGCCGGTCATCTTTTAGCCGTCTATTTTCGCTTTCGGGTCACGGCTGGCCCGCCCGCGCTGTTGTCAGACCCCAACGCTTCTTCTCAGGGAACCAACGCATGATCTTCCACCGCCTGATTGCCCCGCAGGGTATGGGCCCGACCACGATCGAATTGGCCGGCGGAGACCAGCTCGCGGTTCCGCCGAGCGGCGTTATCGAGATCCCGCACGCGCTCGAAATGCCCGGTGACGGTGGCGTCTTCGAGCCGGTCGATCGCATCGTCGAAACAGCCTGGTTGCGGCAATTGCTCGATCTGGGCTTTCGCCATTTGCCGCCCGCCGGCCCGACCGGCGACCGTCCGCCCGCCGGCCGCTACGAGGGCGACGCATTCTTCGACCAAACCCTCGGCCGCCCATTATGGTGGTCTGCCGGCGCCTGGCGCAGCGCCGACGGGGCAGAGGTTTAGATTTCGGGGGCGAGAGCAAGGTCGAGAACTTCCGCCGGGGTCATTCCTGCCGCGCGTATCGCCCGGATCGTCTGCGCATCGTCACGCTTTGCGAGACGGCGGCCGGTTGCATCGGCTAACAACTGGTGATGCTGATAACGCGGCGTCGGGAGCCCCAGCAGCGCCTGCAGTAGACGATGGATATGCGTCGCCGGCGCGAGGTCTTCGCCGCGGGTGACCAACGTCACCCCTTGGATCGCATCGTCGACGGTGACCGCGAGGTGGTAGCTCGCTGGCGTCTCCTTGCGCGCCAGCACGACGTCGCCGAGCGCCGGCGGATCGGCTAGAACCCGACGCGGTTCGCCGCCGCCTTCCTCAACCCATTCGAGCGGGCCGGTCAAGGTTAGCGCCCGGGCTAGATCGAGCCTCAACGCATAATCGAGGCCCCGGTTTTGCTTTTCTTCGCGCTCCGTGGAGCTCAGCCGGCGACAGGTGCCGGGATAGAGCGGCCCCGCTTCGCCCTGCGGCGCGCCGCCGGCACGTGCGATCTCGGCCTGGATCGCACGCCGCGTGCAGAAGCACGGGTAAATCACGCCGAGCGTGGCCAGCCGGTTCGAGCGCGCGGCGATAGTCATCGAAATGCTCGGACTGGCGGCGCACTGGCCCGTCCCAGGCGAGCCCTAGCCAAGCGAGGTCGTTGAGGATCGCTGCTGCGAATTCGTCGCGGCAGCGCCCCTGGTCGATATCCTCGAGCCGCAGCAGGAATCGCCCGCCGGCGGTCCGAGCGGCACGCCACCCTTCGAGCGCTGAGCGGACGTGGCCGAGATGCAGGTACCCGGTCGGGCTCGGGGCAAATCGCGTCACTACCGGCGCGGCGGTCATCGCGGCGCCGCCGCGGGTGACAGCAGAGCAGTCTTTCCGCTATGTCTGCATTTTTGCGCCGGCTTTTCGAAAGACCGCAGCAATGACGCCCAAATTGTCCGGACCGTCGCGCCCCCCCGCGTCCGGCGGCAAGCCCAGCCGCCTCGTAATCCTGCTGCACGGGCTCGGGGCCGACGGCAACGATCTGATCGGGCTTGCCCCGTACTGGGCTCCGCTGCTGCCCGAGGCCGAGTTCCTGTCGCCGAACGCACCATTCCCGTGCGACATGGCGCCTTATGGCTATCAGTGGTTCAGCTCGCAGGATCGCAGTCCGGCGGCGGTTCTGGCCGGGCGTGCGCGCCGTCGCCCCGATCCTCGACGCCTTCATCGACGAAGCGCTGGCCGAGCGCGGGTTCGGCGACAGCGATTTGGCGCTGGTCGGGTTCTCGCAGGGCACGATGATGTCGCTGTTCGTCGGGTTGCGGCGCGCCCAATCGGTAGCCGGCATCGTCGGCTTTTCCGGCCGGCTGCTCGCCCCCGAGCTGCTGGCGAATGAGTTGCGCTCGCGCCCCCGGATCTTGCTGGTCCACGGCACAGAAGACCCGCTCGTTCCCTACGCGTCGCTGGCGGCAGCCGAAACCGCGCTGACAAGCGCCGGCGTCCCGGTCGAGACGCTGACCTGCCCCGGCATCGGCCATTCGATTGACGAGGCCGGCTTGCGGCGCGGCGGGCACTTTCTCAGGGACGTGCTCGCGGAAAGGACGTCTTGATTACCTCGTCCTCGCTCAGCAGGGGATCGATGATTGCCAGCATCTTTGGCGAATCCCATTCCGCCTCGCCTTCGACCCGGCCCAGCACCCGCCCCTGCCGATCGATCAGGAAGCTGGTCGGCAGGCCATCGACCTTGAACGCGCGGCCGACCGTGCTCTCTGGATCGAGATAAGTCTTGACCACTTTGAGCCCGAGCTTGGCGATAAACGGCGCAACGGCCTTGCTGCCGCCGCGATCCTCGGATATCGCGAGGATCGCGATCTTGTCGCCAAGTCGGGTTTGCAGCCGCTCGAGCGACGGCATTTCGTGCCGGCACGGCGCGCACCAGGTGGCCCAGAGGTTGACGAGGACGAGCTTGCCGGCGAAATCGCGAAGACTGAGGGTTTTCCCGTCGGCGTCGGTAAAGACGGCCGGAGGGGCGGGCCGCGGCCGCGAGGCCGGGATGAACTCGCCTAAGGACGCCTGCCCGGCGGGGTCCGCATCGGCCTGCGCCGAGGCGCCCGGACCCGGTAGAGCCAGCAGCAAGGCCACCAGTAGAGTCCAGCCCGATCTCACCATTGCAGCCTTCCATTGCACCCGGGCAGTCGGATGAACGGCACAGCGAAGCCGGGCAAGAGCGCGGCGAACGAGCAATGGGGCGGCCGCTTCACCGGCGGCCCGGCCGAGATCATGCGCCGCATCAACGCGTCCATCGATATCGACAAGCGCCTGTGGGCCGAGGACATTGCCGGCTCCAAGGCGCATTGCGCGATGCTGGTGGCACAGAACATCCTGTCGCCGCAAGATGGAGCCGCCATCGCTGCCGGTCTAGATCAAATCCGGGTCGAGATCGAAGGTGGGCGTTTCGCTTTCAGCGAGGCGCATGAGGACATTCACCTGAATGTCGAGGCGCGCCTAGCCGAACTGATCGGGCCGGCCGCCGGCCGGCTTCACACCGCGCGTTCGCGCAACGACCAAGTTGCAACCGATCTGCGGCTGTGGCTGCGCGCTACGATCGACCGCCTCGACGCCGCGATGCAGGAACTGCAGCAGGCGCTGATCGATCGCGCCGAGGCCGAAGCCGATACGGTGATGCCGGGTTTCACCCATCTCCAAATTGCTCAGCCGGTGACGTTGGGCCACCACCTGATGGCCTATGTGGAAATGGTCGGGCGCGACCGCGGGCGGCTTGCCGATTGCCGGCGCCGGATGAACGAATCTCCGCTCGGCGCCGCCGCTCTTGCGGGCACCTCGTTCCCGATCGATCGCGAGGCGACCGCTGCGACGCTGGGCTTCGACCGGCCGGCGGCAAACTCGCTCGATGCGGTATCGGACCGGGATTTTGCCATCGAATTTCTCGCCGCGGCGGCGCTCGCCGGGACCCACCTGTCGCGCTTTGCCGAAGAGGTTGTTCTGTGGTGCAGCGACGGGTTCGGCTTTATCGCCCTGACCGACGCCTTTACCACCGGCAGCTCGATCATGCCGCAAAAGCGCAACCCCGACGCGGCCGAGCTGGTCCGGGCCAAAACCGGGCGGCTGAACGGCGCGCTGGTCGCGCTGCTGACGGTGATGAAGGGCCTGCCGCTGGCCTATGGCAAGGATATGCAGGAGGATAAGGTTTCGGTCTTCGAGGCCGCCGACACGCTCGAGCTCTGTCTCGCCGCGACAACAGGGATGGTGCGCGATCTGCAGCCGGATCGCCAGCGCCTGCGGGAAGCGGCCGGGCGTGGCTTCGCCACCGCGACCGACCTTGCCGACTGGCTGGTGCGCATTGGCGGGCTGCCGTTCCGGCAAGCGCACCATGCAACCGGACAGATCGTCAAGCGTGCCGAGGAGATGGGCTGCGCCCTCGCCGAGCTGCCGCTCGGCGAGTTGCAGGCGGTAGAGGCTAAGATCAGCGCGGCCGTCTATGACGTACTCGACGCCGACCGGTCCGTCGCCAGCAGGATCAGCTTTGGCGGCACCGCTCCAGTGCGCGTCCGTGCCGCCGTCACCGCGGCGCGCAAGCGGTTTCTGGGATGACAGGCCCGCGAGAGGGGCTGCGCGCGTTGCGGGCCGCTGGCGGGATAGTCCTCCTCGCCCTCGTTCTCGCCCTGGAATTGGGGGGTTGCGGCAGGAAAAACGCGCCAATCCCGCCGCCCGGGGTGCCCAATACCTACCCGCGGCAATACCCCCATGGGTAAATTCTTTTCGCATCGCGGCGGTCAGCTGCACGCCGAGGGAGTTCCGATCGCGCAGATCGCCGCGGCGGTCGGCACCCCGTTCTACGTCTATTCGGCGGCGGCGTTCACCGCGCTATATCACCGCTTTACCGAGGCGCTCGCCGATCAGCAGCCGCTAATCTGCTATGCGGTCAAGGCGAATTCGAACCTCGCCGTATTGCGCCTGTTCGCCAATCTCGGCGCCGGCGCCGATGTCGTTTCGGAGGGTGAGCTGCGGCGCGCGCTCGCCGCCGGGATTCCGCCGCAGCGCATCATCTTTTCCGGCGTCGGCAAGACCCGAGCGGAGCATGCCGCCGCGCTCGACGCCGACATCCACCAGATCAACGTCGAATCGGTCCCCGAGCTGCGCCAACTCAGCCGGGTGGCGGCGGCGCGGGGCGTCACCGCCCGAGTCGCGATCCGCGTCAACCCCGATATCGACGCGAGGACCCTCAGCGACATCTCGACCGGGCGCAAGGAAGACAAGTTCGGCATCGCTTATGGCGACTGCCTGGCCGCCTATCGCCTCGCCGCCGACCTGCCGGGCATCGAGCCGGTCGGGTTGGCCGTGCATATCGGCTCGCAGATCGTCGACCTCGCACCCAGCCGCGCGGCGTTCCAGCGGGTCGCCGAGTTGGTGGTCGCGCTGCGCGTCGAAGGGTTTGCGGTGCGGCAGGTCGATCTCGGCGGCGGTTTGACGATCTCCTACGGCGATGAGGTTCCCGCGACCCCCGCCGCCTATGCCGCGACGGTGCGCGAGGTGTTCGGCGCGCTCGACCTGGCGCTGGCGTTCGAGCCGGGCCGCTTCCTGGTCGCCGCCGGCGGAATCCTGGTGGCGAGCGTCATCTGCGTCAAGGAAGGCGGCCGCCGCATCGTCGTCGTCGACGCAGCGATGAACGATCTGGTCCGGCCGGCGATGTACAAGGCGGAACACCGGATCGTCCCGATCCGCGAGGCGGTGGCGGGTTCGGGCCTCTTTCCCGCCGATGTCGTCGGGCCGGTGTGCGAGACGACCGACACGTTCACCCGCGATCGCCCGCTGCCGCCGCTCACCGAGGGCGACCTGATTGCGTTCCTCACCGCCGGCGCCTATGGCGCGGTCATGAGCTCCACCTATAACAGCCGCCTCCTGGTGCCCGAAGTAATGGTGGCCGGCGACCGCTTTGACATCATTCGGGCGCGGCCGGGCTATCAAGCGCTGCTGGCGCTGGATACAATTCCGCCCTGGCTCGAGCGCATCGCCCCTGAGCCGGCTCGGAAGCGAGGTGCCGCATGACCGCCCGCCCGGCGAGAGCCCCGACTGGGTCCGCGCCTCTGCTTGCAACTCGGCTGCGCCTTGCTCGCGGTGCATTGCTGTGGGAGAGGCTCTGGCCAGTCTGCTGGCCTGCTCTTGCGCTCCTCGCCTTATTTCTAGTCCTGGTTCTGTTCGATTTGTTGCCGCTCCTCCCGGGCCTCGTCCACGCCGCGATCCTGCTCGCCTTCGGCGCCGGTTTTCTGCTCGCCCTCGGCATGGCGCTTCGTGACATCGTACTGCCCGATACCACTGCTGCCCGACGCCGCATCGAGCGCGCGAGCGGGCTGTTGCATCGGCCGTTGCAGGCATTGGTAGACCGGCCGAGCATGCCGCTCGACCCGCAAGCAACCCAACTGTGGGACGCCCACCAGCTGCGCATGCGGGCGCTGGTGCGCCGGCTGCGGATCGGGACGCCCGCCGCAGGACTCGCGGCGCGAGACCCGTGGGGTTTGCGAGCGGTGCTGGCATTGCTGCTGTTGATTGGCGCAGTCGATGCCGGGGACGATTGGCGCGACCGCCTGATACGCGCGGTAACCCCAGAGGTGACAGGCGGCACATCCGCGATCGCCGCCAGCCTCGACATCTGGGTCACCCCGCCCGAATACACCGGGCTGGCACCGCAATTCCTGCGCCCGGAATACCGGCAGACGATCGTGGTGCCGATCGGCAGCAAGTTGCTCGCTCAGGTGCATGGCGGACGTTCGGTGCCGCGCCTGTCGATCGATCGAAGTACCCACGACTTCGCCACAACCGACAAGCAAGATTTTCAAGCCCAAGCGACGTTGACTGCCGGCAAGCGGATCGAGGTCGCGCAGGGGGGGACCCTACTCGGCGGTTGGCCGATCCGGATAATCCCCGATCGCCCGCCCGCCGTCGCTTTTGCCAAGCCGCCTGAGGCGACGGTGCGGCAAGCTCTACGGATTGATTACCGGGCCTCGGACGATTACGGGGTGGAGAGGGTCAAGGCGGTGATCCGGCGCCCTGGGGACAAGTCCGGCGACAAGATCGAGCTGGAGCTGCCCTTGCCCGGGTTGCATCTCAAGCAGGCGGAGTCGACCAGCTATCACGATCTGACGCCGGCCCTGTGGGCTGGGCTGCCGGTCGAGATCCGGCTCGTCGCCAGCGACGCGCTGGGGCAGACCGGCAAGAGCGAACCGGTGCATATGAAGCTGCCGGAGCGCTCCTTCGCCAACCCGGTTGCCCGCGCGATCATTGAGCAGCGCAAAGAGCTGGCGGCCAATCCGAGTTCGCGCTTGCCGGTAGCCGAGATTCTCGGAGATCTCCGCTCGCGCCCGCAGCTCTACCATGATGATATGGTCGTGTTTCTCGCACTTCGCGTGGCCCAAGAGCGGCTGCGCTTGCACGACGACGCGGCCGCGACCGCGCAGGTCGAGCAACTGTTGTGGGATACCGCCCTGCGTATCGAGGACGGACAGGCCTCATTGGCGCAGAACGAGCTGAGGCGGCTGCAGCAGCAGCTGCAGGACGCGCTCGCAAAAAACGCGCCGGACCAGGAGATCGAGCGCTTGATGAGCCAGCTGAAGCAGGCGCTCGACCGTTATTTGCAGGCGCTCGCCGCGAACATGGCGCGCCATCCCGAGCAGAACCAACAGCCGCCTGATCCGTCCCAGCAGATGCTCACCAGCCGGGATCTCGAACATATGCTCGACCGTGCCGCCGAGCTGGCCAAAAATGGGGCGCGCGATCAGGCCCGCGAGCTGTTGTCGCAACTTCAGAATATGCTGGAAAATCTGCGCCTGGCGCGTCCTGGCCAGTCGCCGCAGGAGTCCAGTGAGGCGCAGCAGATGATGAGCGGAATGCGCCAGCTGATGCAACGCCAGCAGCAGCTGCTTGACCGCAGTTTCCGCGCCCAGCAGCAAGCCGAGCGAGGGCAGACGCCGGCTCCAGGCGATCAGAACGGCATTCAGCCGAATGGCGCCGGCGATATAAGCGGCGCGGCCCAGCAGCAGGAAGAGCTCCGCCATACGCTGGGTGAGATGATGCGCCGGATGGGTGACGGGCTCGGCGAAATTCCCGACCCGCTGGGCCGTGCCGAGCGGGCGATGCGCGACGCGGCGCAGGCGTTGCGCGGCAGCCGGCGCGGCGCGGCGATCGGCCCGCAAACCGACGCTCTGGATCAGTTGCAGCAGGCCCAGCGCGAATTCGCTCGGCAGATGCAACAGCGGCTAGGCGCCGCCTGGGGTGAGCCCCTGGAACGCGGGACCGGAACCGGCCAGCCGCGTGACGGGGGCGACCGCGATCCGTTGGGCCGGCCGATGGCAAACGGAGGCTCTTACGATCAGGGCGACGTCAAGATTCCGGATCTGGATATGATGCAGAGGTCCCGTCAGATCCTCGACGAGCTGCGCCGTCGCGCCGGCGAGCGCTACCGGCCGCAAATCGAGCTGGACTATATCGACCGGTTGCTGCAGCGGTTTTGAGCGCGCCTCGCTCGAAGTCGTCGGGCCGGCGGATCATCGCCGGATTCGGCAGGACAGCGTTTTCTGGCCAAGACAGTTGAAACTTGAGAGATCAGAAAAACCCTTTGACCAGATCGAGGAACCCGTCGAGCCGGTCGTGGTGTACCCAGTGGCCGGCGTTTTCGAAGTTGACGACCTTGGCGTTGCGGAAATGCCGTACTCTGCCGTCGTCGAGCGGGTTCGAGGCCCAGCTTTCCTTGCCGTAGACGAGTAGCGTCGGGCATGTGATGTGCCCCCAAAGTTCCTCGATCTCGATCGGGGTCATCTCATAGGGTGGCTCGGCGCGCACGTAATTGTCGAACTTCCAGCTGTAAGTGCCGTCTTCGTTCTGGTTGACCCCGTGCTGGGTCAGATGGCGCGCCTGTTCCGGCGACAGATGCTGATTTTCATCCTGCATGCGCCGAAAGGCGTCCTCGATCGAGGCGTAACGCCGCGGCAATCGTCCGGAGAGCCCGCGCTGCTCGTCGATCCAGCTTTGCATCCGAATGGCGATGGAACGCTGTCGGCGCTCGCGAATTCGCCGCGGCGACGCGCCGAGCCCTTCGATGGCGACGAGCTTTGCGACGAAGTCGGGATAGATCCCAGCATAGCGCAGCGCGATCACACCACCTAGGGAGTGGGCGATGATGGTCACCGGCGCAAGCTCTTGCTGATGGATCAGCTGGGTGAGGTCATAGACGTATCCGGCGATCGTGTAGTTGCCGTCGGGCGACCACTGGCTGTCGCCGTGACCGCGCAGGTCAGGCGCCAGCACATGCCAGTCATGGCGGAGAGCCTCGGCGACCCAGTCCCAGTTACGGCAGTGATCGCGGCCGCCATGGACGAGCAGCAGCGGCGGCGCGCCCGGATTGCCCCAATCGACGTAATGCAGCCTCAGGCGCTGCGAGAAATAGATGCGCGAGGTCGGACCGGAGCTGTCGAGCGTCATTCATCGGATCCCGTTATTCTTTGATCGGCGGCGACCCTAGCGCCCGGAAAAGCGCACGAAAAGTCGGATCGACCAGCGACGATACGCAAAGACCCCCGTGCGCACTGATGCGTCAAGCGGGGGTCGCTGTTGCGAAGCCGTAACCTCGCGCCCGGGATCGAAGCCCGGGCTATATCTTGGACTTTATGCTCGGTTGCCGATGCCAAGTGGTCGGCAACTCGCACTTCCCGGGTGGCATCATGTCGATCGGACATCCTCCCGCTGAGTTGACGACAATCGATAATTTAGGACCCGCTCCGAACGCGGTCAAGAGACGCGACCGGCCGACGGTCCTTGCAAAAGGCGGCCCGCTTCGTTACTTTTGTTAGCACTCCCTGATTAGGAGTGCTATAAGCCATCGTAACGTCCGGTATTTGATGGAGGTACCCCGTGACATTTCGACCGCTGCAAGATCGTGTGCTGGTGCGACGTATCGAAGAGGAGGAGAAGAGCAGAGGCGGCATCATCATCCCCGACACGGCGAAAGAAAAGCCGATGGAAGGCGAGGTCCTCGCCGCTGGGCCTGGGACCAGGGGCGATGACGGTAAATTGCATCCGCTCGACGTGAAGATCGGCGACCGGGTGCTGTTCGGCAAATGGTCCGGCACCGAGATCAAGATCGACGGCGAGGATCTCGTCGTCATGAAGGAAAGCGACATCATGGGCGTCGTCGACAAGACCGCCTGAGGGAGAGGATCATGGCAGCTAAGGAAGTCCGATTTCATGCCGATGCCCGCGATCGCATGTTGCGCGGCATCGATATTCTCGCCAATGCGGTCAAGGTGACCTTGGGTCCGAAGGGCCGCAACGTCGTTCTCGACAAATCGTTTGGCGCGCCGCGGATCAGCAAGGACGGCGTCACCGTCGCCAAGGAGATCGAGCTCGCCGACAAGTTCGAGAACATGGGCGCGCAGATGGTGCGCGAGGTTGCCTCGAAGACCAGCGATCAGGCCGGCGACGGCACCACGACCGCGACTGTTCTGGCGCAGGCGATCGTGCGCGAAGGGTCGAAGGCGGTGGCCGCGGGCATGAACCCGATGGATCTGAAACGCGGCATCGACCGAGCCGTCGACACCGTGGTCAAGGATATCGAAAAGCGCTCGAAAAAGGTCTCGACCAACGACGAGATCGCCCAGGTTGGCACGATTTCGGCCAACAACGACCGCGAGATCGGCCGGATGATCGCCGAAGCGATGCAGAAGGTCGGCAACGAGGGCGTGATCACGGTCGAAGAGGCCAAGAGCCTGGAGACCGAGCTCGACGTCGTCGAGGGCATGCAGTTCGACCGCGGCTATATCAGCCCGTATTTCGTGACCAACGCCGAGAAGATGGTGGCTGAACTCGAGGAGCCGCTCATTCTTCTCCACGAAAAGAAGCTGTCGAGCCTCCAGTCACTGCTGCCGTTGCTAGAATCGGTCGTGCAATCCGGCAAGCCGCTCCTCATCGTTTCCGAAGACGTCGAAGGCGAAGCGCTGGCGACCCTGGTCGTCAACAAATTGCGCGGCGGTCTCAAGGTGACCGCGGTCAAGGCGCCGGGCTTTGGCGATCGGCGCAAGGCGATGCTCGAAGACATAGCAGTCCTGACCGGCGGCCAGGTGATCAGCGAGGACCTCGGCATCAAGCTCGAAAACGTCACCCTCGAAATGCTGGGCAAAGCCAAGCGGGTGCGGATCGAGAAAGAGAATACCACGGTCATCGACGGCGCCGGCGCCAAGGAGGACATCCAGGGCCGCATCGCGCAGATCCGCCAGCAGATCGAGGAAACCACCTCGGACTACGACCGTGAAAAACTGCAGGAGCGGCTGGCCAAGCTCGCCGGCGGCGTCGCGGTGATCCGGGTCGGCGGGGCGACCGAGGTCGAGGTCAAGGAGCGCAAGGACCGGGTCGACGACGCCACCCACGCCACCCGGGCTGCGGTCGAGGAGGGCGTCGTGCCCGGTGGCGGCGTTGCACTGCTCCATGCGGCCAAGGCGCTCGACGGACTGACGCCGGAGAATAGCGATCAGAAAGTCGGCATCGATATCGTCCGGCGTGCGTTGCAGGCGCCGGTCCGCCAGGTCGCCGAAAATGCCGGTAGCGAGGGCTCGGTCGTCGTCGGCAAACTGCTTGACAGCAAGAACCCGAATTTCGGCTTCGACGCGCAGTCGGGCGAGTATGTCGACATGGTCAAGGCCGGGATCATCGACCCGACCAAGGTCGTGCGGTTGGCCTTGCAGAACGCCGCATCAGTGGCGGGCTTGCTGGTGACGACCGAGGCGATGGTCGCCGACAAGCCCGAGAAGAAGGCCGCGCCGGGAATGCCGCATGACCACGGCATGGACGGCATGGACGACTACTAGAAGTCGCCGCCTTAAGTCACGCCCGAGGCCGATGCCGCGAGGTGTCGGCCTCTTTCTTTGCCCTCTAGCGCGTGAGCAATACGACCAGCCGGGCGACGGCACCCGCAATTTGCGCGGCCATCGCGGCGTCGACGGCGTGCGGCCAGCGGTCCTGCGGCAGATGAAATAGAGGGTTGCTCCCGACCAAAGTCAGATAGCGTCCGCCGGCGCGGTGGATGTCGCGTGTTTCCCCGGACGGGACCATACTCGGGGGCGCGATTCGATCCGGTGCGCAGCCATCGCGGGTCAGTTCTTGGGCAGCGCGCGCCGCCAGATCCCCGCTTGCCGACTGCACCGACAACTCACCTCCGACAGCGCCGATATTGGCCCCGTAATGAACCCAGGTCGCCCCGCCCAGTCGCTCCCACCCGGGGCGGCGGGCGCTGAAGTCGTCAAGACCGAGATGGCCGAGTTCGTGACCGCTGTTGGCGGTAAAGACCGTGTCGCACGCCGGCGGAGCGGCGACGAGCGCGCGGAGAGTCTCGAGCCAGCACACGAGCCCACCGCCGCGTTCGGCGGTCGATTGCCACCATGAGCTGCGAGGTGTCATCACTACGAACGGCCTCCGTATCGGATCCCGGCCGGGGATCGCAAACACGATATTGCGTGCGCAAGCCGGAGTGCGACAGCTGTCGACAACGAGCCGCGCCACGGCCCCCCGCGCTGCGCCGGCAAAGATCGCCTCTCGTGCCTCGCTCGGGAGCTGGATTGCCGGCGAGCCGTAGGGCCGAGTGAATTGCTCGGCATTCAACAGTCCGAGACCAGGCTGCTCACCCTTGCAGATGATAACCAGCCCACGACGTCCCGCATCGCGCCGCAGCCTTTGGTAGTCGGGTGTGTAGACGATCCGGGGCGATAGCTCGGCGACTGCAATCGGGGCCTCGCCACCGACCAGACCGAGCGCGCCATCGACGCCGTCGGCGCCGGTCGCGGGCGCATCGAATACCGGCACCCCGGCGATGCGGACGCCGTCGACCTCCAGATAGGCCGCGATCGGATCGAGGCGATCGAGCGCAAATTCCTCGCAAGTGGGGGCAGCAACCCCAAGCGCCGCCACCTCGCGGATCAGCCAGTCGGCGCCTGCCTCGTCGCCGGCGGTCGCAGTGCGGTGGATGCCTTGCGCATCCCAGGCGGCGAGCCATTTGGCCGCGCGGGCCTCGCCTTCGTCGCGCATACCCCCTCCTTCCATACCAATGCGTCGGCACGATATCGGCCTCCGCATGGCGGCGCTATTCTGTTGGCCCAAGATGATCGGGAGGAGATGATGGCCGGCTTGCTCGACGGAAAATCCGCGCTGATCACGGGGGGCGGCGGAGGGATCGGCCGCGCAACGGCGCTCGCCTTTGCCCGAGAGGGCGCCCGTGTCGCGGTCGCCGATATCGCCGCCGACGCAGCGAGGGAGACCGTTGGGCTGGTCAACGCCGCCGGCGGCCAGGCGATATCGCTCTCGGGCGAGGTCACGCACGACCCCGAGGTCGAGGCGCTGATCCAAGGTGTCGTCGCCGCCTATGGCCGGCTCGATTGCGCCTTCAACAATGCCGGTATCGCCGGCTGGCAAGTCGAAGCCGCCGGCAAGAAGACCGCCGAGTGGTCCGAGGAAGCCTTCGATCGGATGATCGAGGTCAATCTGAAGGGGGTGTGGCTGTGCATGAGGCACGAGCTCAACCAGATGCAGGCCCAGGGTGGTGGCGCCATCGTCAACACTGCCTCGATCGCCGGGCTCACCGGTCTGCCGACCTCTTCGGCCTATGTCGCGGCCAAGCACGGCGTGATCGGTCTGACCAAGACCGCCGCGATCGAATACGCCGAGGCCGGAATCCGGGTGAACGCGGTCTGTCCCGGCTATATCAAGACGCGGATGACCGAGGAAACGATGCGGCGGCGCGGCGCGGCGATCCTCGCTCAGACCCCGCTGCGGCGCATGGGCAACCCGGAAGAGATCGCCGAAATGGTCGTCTGGCTGTGCTGCGACAGGGCGAGCTATGTCACCGGCGCCGCCTACAACGTCGACGGCGGCTATATGGCGGTGTGAAAATGGTGGTCTCGCCAGACTAAACAGGAGCCGTAGCCATGGGTGATTTCGCGTTGGGTCAGCCGGTCCCGCGCTTCGAAGATCCGCGGCTGCTGCGTGGCGGCGGCCGCTATGTCGACGACATGGTCCTGCCGCGCATGGTTTTCGGCCATGTGCTGCGCTCGCCGCACGCTCATGCGCGCATTCGCTCGATCGACACGACGCAAGCCCAGGCGGCCCCGGGCGTGCTGGCGGTGCTGACCGGAGCCGATTGGGAAGCCGCGGGCTGGGGCGATCTGCCGTCTCCGAGCGGGCTCAAACTGCGCGACGGCTCGCCGTCGTTCCGGCCGCGGTTTCCCGCATTGGTCAAGGACCGGGTGCGCTGGGTCGGTGACTACGTCGCCTTTGTCGTCGCGCTGACCAAGGATCAGGCAGCCGATGCCGCCGAGCTGATCGCGGTCGATTACGAACCCCTGCCGGCGATCGTTTCGACCGCCGAAGCCGTCGAGTCCGGTGCGCGCGTGTGGGAGGGCAGTCCGGATAATGTCGCCTTCTTTCATACCGAGGGCGACGCGGCGGCGACCGCATGCCGCATTTGCCGGCGCCGCGCATGTCGTGCGCCGCCGCTTCGTGATCAACCGTGTGACCGCCGCGAGCATGGAGCCGCGTGGCGCCATCGGCGATTACAACCGCGCCGAGGATCGCTGGACCATCTACACGACCTTGCAACGCACTCACGGCTATCGCGCCGAATTGGCGAGGCAGGTGCTGAAAGTCCCCGAAAGCCGTGTCCGGGTCGTCGCCGGCGATATCGGCGGCAGCTTCGGCATGAAATCGGCGATCTACAACGAGGTGGCGCTGGTCCTGCTCGGCTCGAAGACGGTCGGCCGGCCGGTCAAATGGACCAGCACCCGCTCCGAGGCCTTCATGGGCGATGCGCAAGCGCGCGACAACGTGACCGAGGCCGAATTAGCGCTCGACCCTAACGGGCATTTCCTTGCCTTGCGGGTGCGCACGACCGCCGCGGTCGGGGCCTATCCCCAGGCCGGTTCCAACGCCTTTGTCGCCAATCTGGGTACCCTGGCGGGAGTTTACCGCACACCCTCGGTCCGCGCCGAGGTGACCGCGGTCTACACGAACACTAACCCGGTGCGGGCCTATCGCGGGAACGGCCGGCCCGAGGCCGGCTATGTCATCGAGCGCATGGTCGACGAGGCCGCCGCCGAGATCGGTATCGACGCTATCGAATTGCGGCGGCGCAACATGATCCCGCCCGACGCGATGCCGTTCAAATCGGGGCTGACCTTCACCTATGATTGCGGCGAATTTGAAAAAAACCTCGACTTGGCGTTGAAGCTCGCCGATGCCGCCGGCTTCGAGCGTCGCCGCGCCGAGGCTCTCCGAAGTGGCAAGTTGCGCGGCTTCGGTCTCTCCAACACGATCGAGCGCGCTGCGGCGGGTGGGTTCGAGGCAGCGGAGATCCGCTTCGACCGCGGCGGCACGGTGACCTTGGTGTCGGGCTCGATCACCCAGGGCCAAGGCCATGAGACGGTCTACAAACAGCTGCTCTGCGACCGCCTCGGTATCCACCCCGATCAGGTGCATTACGTCCAGGGCGACACCGAAAAGGTCGCAAATGGCGAAGGCACCGGCGGCTCGCGTTCGGCCGCCCTGGGCGGGTCGGCGGTCTACCTCGCGACCGAGAAGATCGTGACCAAGGCAAAGGCGATCGCCGCTCACCTGCTCGGCGCCGAAGCGACCGAGGTGAATTTCGCCGATGGCCTTTTTACCGCACCGCGCTCTAATCGCGCGCTGACGGTTGGCGAGATCGCGACCGAGTTGTTCAACCCGCCGAGCCTGCCGGACGACATGGAGCCCGGACTGATCGCCGGGGCCACCTTCACCTCGAAGCAGCAGAATTTCCCGAACGGGGTTCATATCTGCGAGCTGGAGATCGACATCGATACCGGCGAGATCGAAATCCTGCGCTACAGCGTCGTCGATGATGTCGGCACGGTCATGAACCCGCTATTGCTCGAAGGTCAGATCTGCGGCGGCATCGCCCAGGGTGTCGGCCAGGTGCTGATGGAGGATATCCGTTTTGATCCGGCCTCGGGCCAGCTGTTGACCGGCTCGTTCATGGACTACGCGATGCCGCGCGCGGGCGATCTTTCGGCGATCGAGTGCGAGAACAACCCGGTGCCGACCAAGACCAACCCGCTCGGCGTCAAGGGCGCGGGCGAAGCCGGCAATGTCGGCGCCTTACCGGCGGTCGGCAACGCGTTGATCGACGCGCTCTCCCCGCTCGGCATCCGCCACGTCGAAATGCCCGCCACCCCCGAACGCCTCTGGCGCGCGATCCGGGAAGCGAGGCAATAGGCCGGCGTATTGGCGCCGCGCAGCGCCGCCGATCGAATCTCCACAATCTTGTTAGCGACTTAAGTCACTCAGGAACACGGTTCGGGAGGAGCGGACGGCGATGAAAGTGACGATCGGCGGCATCTCGGCCGCGTGTTTCGAATTCCCTCAGCGGCGCGCGAAATTCCCGGCCCAAAGCCGCGAGGGGAGCCGGACACCGCACGGCAAGCGCCGCTGCTGTGAACCATAAAGTAAACTGTCACCGTAATTCCGTCACCCTAATCCCATGAAGCGTTTGCCGGCTTTTCCTGAATGCACATTATGCGACGTTGACGAAACCAGAACGGCGTGCCAGAAACAGAAGATGTAGATTTCGGGAAGGCTGGTTGCGATGGCATGGCCTTTGGTCGCGGCCCTCGGTCTTATGGTCATACTGTTAATTGCGCTGTACAGACGCGCCCTCAATGACACCCAACATATGTTCTCGCTGCTTATCTTAGTGTTGCTCGACGATAGCGTGCACACTGCGCGCAAGACCGACCTAATCAATTTCGTGATGAGTAACAAGACCCAAAATGCAAGCCAACTTTCCAGTGAGGTCTATAACTCCCTGTGCAATGTTGCAAACAGATTAGCTCGCACTTCAGTACTTGGTGCGCATGCCTATTTGTGGAACCTCAAAACGGCGATAGCTCCGAACGCATCGCCGCCGCCAGCTTCCTAGAGAATTCGTCACATTACCGAGTGGCGAACAAGTATACACCAGAGATCACGGCTCCCAATATGGAGCCAGTCAAAAAAGTTGCCCATAACGTGACCAAAAGCGTTTTTAGAAATAGCTTTTGTCGAAACTCGTCGAGGTCTGCTTCTGTCGCTCCGTGTGCGATTAGTCGCCGAACGACAGATGCTTGGTGGCGCATAATATACGTCAGGACTGTGATGAGTGTAACTACATAGCAAGTGCCGAACATCAGAATGTATGGCATACCGGAGCATCCCCCTGTTACCCATCCTCCCTGTCACCGATTATTATAAGGCGAGCGACCGCCTCGCGCGCAGCACCTTCGACCTGTTCGCAATCGTCAAGAAAATCGTGGACGCCGAGGCACAATTCCGCTCACTGGCCGAGCCGTGGGCCGACACCGGCACCAGCACCGGACGGCTGATGATCGCCGTGCTCGGCGGCATCGCCGACGTGGAGCGCGATCTTATCCGCACCCGCACCGCCGAGGGCCGCAGCCGGGCACAGAAGCGCGGTCAGCACATGGGCCGACCCTCGAAACTGACTGACGCGCAGAAGGCTGAAGCACGGCGGCGGCGAGTAGAAGGCGCAACGCTTGCCGAACTCGTCCGCTGCTACGACGTAGGAAAGAGCACGATTTCACGGCTCACATCCTGAGAGCATTATCATTCGCTTTCAATGGCATATCGTGAAACAACCGAGTGAAGAGATACCTCCAGCATGCGCGATATTAGGAAAAGACCATTTCGAAGTCCGCCACAGTGGATACCGGTTGAACTTTCCGGGAAGCGGGTTCTGTGCGCGAAATGCTTGACTTCGACACCTATCCCGTGGGTCGAGAAGCAAAAATTCCCCACGCAACCAGTTGCACCGAACGCAGGTGGAGGTCATTGGGTTCCCGTATCGATCTCAGTTGCATGCGCACGGTGTACCGAAATTTCTCTTGTTCCGGTTCCGCGTCTACCTACTGAAGGCAGGTGGTCTCTATATGGGGACGAAGCTGCCCGTCAGATTAAAAACCCCGATCGGCATTTTTTTTGTATTACCCTAGTGGGACTCCACCGCGATAAACGAGAGGTCGTGGAAACCGAAATCACAACTCTCAAATCTAATATTCGACCAGATCGTGATCCATCGACATGGGCATTGCATTTTACCGAACTCTGGAGTGATCGAGAAGAGAAGTTTTCGTTTGGCTCAACACACGATAAGATAGTTTTTGCTAACGATTTTTCCAATCTTATTCACAAGGCAAGACCAGAACTATTCACTATGAACGTGTCTTCGGTAATAGAAGTTCCAACAATAAAAAATGAGAGGACGCGACGCATAAGAAAATTACATCAAGATGTATTCACCTTATCTCTATTGAGCTCATTACAACAATTTAGAGAGCGGAAGCTCGCCCCGTCTTGGATATTTGATAGTATCCGAGATACGACTGGTGGCGAGCGGACTGAAGGTTGGGCCGAAGAGGTATTTTTGGGACTACAATACACCCCTCTGTTTACGTGGCTTTCGGCTGGAGCAACGATCCTCGCTCCACAATTTGCCAAACCGGGATCGCACTTTTTAGCTGAGATAGCTGATTTTATAAGCTACGGTGTGGCAAGAGAATTCCAGAAAAAGGTCGAAAACACCGAACCAGAATTTTCGACCAGTGGGTTTGGCATGGGATTTTATCAATCAATACGCCCGGATGGTTCGGTTGACTTCGAATGGTCGAATGGCCTTCCCTTTGCCGGATTTTATAGTGAATCCCGACGTGGGCGGTCTTGACAGTTTTCTCGACGACCGAGCCACGAATTTCATAATCAGGGATATGCGGCAAACAACCGGTTCGCCTTTGGTGCTGGTCGATTAGATAGTGCCGAACAGGCACGAAACCGGGCAAGAGTTCGGCACGGCGCACGATCCGAGGAGGATGTCACGATGCCCGAGACGCCGATGCTGTCGCGCCCGATCCCGTCGACCGGCGAGTTGATGCCGGTGATCGGCCTCGGCACCTGGCCGGTGTTCGATGTCGGCGCCGGCGAAAGCGCGCGGCGGCCGCTGCGCGAAGTCGTTCGCCTGCTGCTCGATGCGGGCGCGAAGATGATCGATAGCTCGCCGATGTATGGCCGGGCGGAGGCGGTGACCGGTGATCTGCTCGCCGATTTGCAGGCGAGGCCGCGCGCCTTTCTCGCGACCAAGGTGTGGACGACAGGTCGCGAGCGCGGCATCGAGCAAATGCGGCGCTCGGCGGCGCTGCTGCGCAGCGAGGTCGTCGATTTGATGCAGATCCACAACCTCGTCGATTGGCGCACCCATCTGGCGACGCTTGCGGCGGATGAAGGAGGCGGGAGGCATCCGCTATATCGGCATCACCCACTACACCGACCGGGCGCTTTCCGAACTCGCCCATATCCTCGAAACCGAGCCCGGCATCGACTTTGTGCAATGCGGCTATTCGCTGGCGGCGCGAGCGGCCGAGCGCGAATTGCTGCCGGTGGCGGCGGCGCGCGGGGTCGCGGTCATCGTCAACCAGCCGCTCGGGCAAGGCGGCCTGTTGCGCCGGGTGCGCGGCCAAGTCCTCCCCGACTGGGCCCGAGAATTCGACTGCACAAGCTGGGCGCAGCTGCTCCTCAAATATGTTCTGGCCGAGCCTACGATCACCTGCGTGATCCCGGCGACGCGCAACCCCGAGCACATGCAGGAAAACCTCGGTGCCGGGCTCGGCCAGCTACCGGATGAAAAACAGCGGCAACGGATTCGGGCGTTGTGGGACGCAGTCTAGCATCCGCGATAAAGGTCGACGCAGCCCTCTGCCCTTGCGAAGATCGCGGTGTCAGCGCGGTTCTGGAGCGATGCAAATGGATTTATTGGCGGTCCGCTGCGGTCTTGGACCAGCTCAGCCGATGGCGGCGTAGGCAATGGCATCGCCACTGCCCGCGCTCAATCTCGTGGCCGCACCCGGGCGGCGGCGAGCTACCCTCGACCTTGCCCGCGAGATCGAGCGCCGCGGATTTACCGGCATCTCGATATCGAGCCAGTACAGCAACATGTCGCAGTGCCTGGGTCTAGCCTTCGCCACCGAGCGTATCCCTTTCGCTACCGCGATTGCTCCAATCTACGCCGCGACCGCCGAGGAATTTGCCAACAATGCCGCTTATCTGCACGAGGTCTCGGGCGGCCGTTTCCAGTTCGGCATCGGGGTCGCTCATGCGCCCGCGCTTCAGCGCATGGGGGTGACGCCGGGCAAGCCGCTCGCCGACATCCGCGCCTTTGTTGCAAAGATCCGCTCCTATGAAGGGATCGGCGCGTTGCCGCCGATCATTCTCGCCGCATTGCGCAAGCGCATGGTCGCGCTGGCGGCCGAGATTGCCGATGGCCTGGTCTTTGCCAACGCCAGCCGCTCGCATCTCGCGGCATCGCTGTCGGTTCTGCCCGCGGCCAAACGCGCCGATCCGGACTTCTTCATCGGCAACCGCATCCGCACCTGCGTCTGCGACGACGAGGCCGAGGCCAAGGCGGTATTGCGGCGCGCGGTCACGAATTACGCGCTGATGCCGAATTACCGCAATTACTGGAAGGAAGCGGGTTACATCGAGGAAATGACGGCGATCGAGAACGCCGTCGCCAGCGGGCAGACCGACGAAATCGGCAAATACCTGCCCGACCGCTGGCTTGCCGATATCGCGTTATTCGGACCTGCCGCGAAAATCCGAGAGGGCGTCGAGGCGTGGCGCGACGCCGGCATCCGGACGCCGGTGCTGGTGCCGCTCTCAGCCGACGGCGATCCGGCGACCGCGATCCGCGACGTGTTCGCCGCCTTCGCCGACTGAACTCGCACAGAAGGGATACGCTCATGCAACTCGGATGCTCATTGCCGGTCGGGGATATCGGCACCGGTCCCTCGGTGCTGCGCGACTATGCCCAGGCAGCAGAGGGGTTGGGCTATGCCCACCTGGTAGCGCCAGACCATGTGCTCGGCGTCAATCCGGCCGCGGATCATGAGGGCAGGCGCGTCGGAACGACAGCCACCGCCTATCACGATCCGTTCGTGCTGTTCGGTTTTTTGTCGGGCTGCACGCAACGGATCGGCTTTGCCGTCGGCGTCTTGATCCTGGCGCAGCGGCAAGCTGTGCTGGTGGCGAAACAGGCGGCTTCGCTCGATGTGCTGTGCGGCGGCCGGTTCCGGCTTGGGATCGGGGTCGGCTGGAACGAGGTCGAATTCATCGGCCTAAACGAGAATTTTCATAACCGCGGCCGCCGCTCGGCCGAGCAGGTGCGGGTCATGCAGGCCTTGTGGGCTGAGCCGCATGTCCGCTTCGACGGCGAGTTCCACCATATCGACGATGCCGGCATCAACCCGCGCCCGGCCTCTGGGCGCGTGCCGATCTGGTATGGTGGGCATGCCGAGGTGACTTTTCGGCGGTGCGCGAGGTACGGCGACGGCTTCATGCCGCTGGCTTACCCGCCGGGCGACGCAGCGCTCGCGGCGTTCGAGAAGCTGCGCGGGCTGACCCGGGAGGCTGGCCGCGACCCGGCCGCGATGGGGATCGAAGTCTGGGTCTCTCTCGGCGCCGGCGGCCCCGAGGATTGGCGGCGTGAGGTCATGTTCTGGAAAAACGCCGGGGTCACCCACCTGACCGCGCACACGACCTATGCCAGCAATCACCACAAGCGCATCGCCGGACATAGTGCCGCCGAGCATTTGGCGGCGATCACCCGATACCGGGAGACGGTGGCGGATTTGCTGTAGACCCCGATCGGTGGTGAACAGGCGCAGGAGAATCAGATGAGCGATCCAGAGATCGGCGCGTTACGCGTCAAGCTGGCGAGCAGACCGCGCTCCGACGATTACCGGCAGCGGCGCAAAGACATCGATGCGCGCGGCTTGGCCTATGGGCTCGCCGCCGATGTCGGGGTCGAGCTGGTGACGGCGAACGGCGTGCGAGCAGAGTGGACCACGACCCCCAAAGACGCCCGCGACGCCGCGCTGCTCTACCTGCATGGCGGCGGTTATGTGATCGGTTCCCTCGACAGCCACCGCCATCTGGCCGCCGAGGCCGGCCGGGCTGCGGGGATCGCGGCATTGGCGCTGGACTATCGTCTGGCGCCCGAGGACCCGTTCCCGGCCGCGGTCGACGACGCGCTCGCCGGCTACCGTTTTCTGCTGGGCCGAGGCATTTCACCAGGACGCGTCGCGCTCGCCGGCGACAGCGCCGGCGGCGGTCTGGTGGTCGCGGCGATGCTGGCGATCCGCGAAGCTGGCTTGCCGCAACCGGGCTGCGGTTGGTGCATCTCGCCCTGGGTCGACATGGAAGCGATCGGCGAGACGATGACGAGCAAGGCTGCGGCCGACCCGACCGTGCAGCGCGCCGGCCTCTTGGACATGGCCAAGATGTATTTGAGCAGCGCCGATCCGCGCTCGCCGCTGGCCGCGCCGATCTACGGCAATCTTTCGGGCCTCGCCCCGCTGATGATTCAGGTCGGCGGCTGCGAGACTCTGCTCGACGACGCGCTGCGTCTTGCCAAAATCGGCGGCGCTGCCGACGTGCGGGTCGATCTGCAGATCTGGCCCGAGATGATCCATGTCTGGCACCTGTTTCATCCCGAGCTGAACGCCGGCCGGCAAGCGATCGAAGCGGGCGGGTCTTACGTGCGCGCGATGATCCGCTGAGGCTTCAGTCCTAGTTCAGAAGTGACTATCCACCTTTGGCTCGGACCTAGAGGGGTCCGCGCTCCGGCTCCGGTTCGCCCGAATCATCCTCTCCGGCCGCGGGCGGCTTCTCGCCCGGGTGAAACGCGAGGCACACCCCGTTCATGCAGTAACGCTGGCCGGTGGGCTGCGGGCCGTCATCGAAGACATGGCCCAAATGACTGCCGCAGCGGCTGCAATGGACCTCGTTGCGAACCATGAAAAAGCTACGGTCGGTCTCGGTCTCGACCGCATCGGCGAGCGGCTCGAAAAAGCTCGGCCAACCGGTGCCGCTGTTGAATTTGGCATTCGCGCCGAACAGCGGCTGTCCGCAGCCCGCGCAGTGATAGATGCCGTCGCCGTATTCCTTGTCGAGCGGGCTTGAGCCGGCGCGCTCGGTGCCGTGTTCGCGCAGTACCTGGTATTGCGGAGCCGAGAGCTTGTTGCGCCACTCCGCCTCGCTCAGCTCGACGGCAAATTTTTTGTCTGCCGAATGCCGCTTTGCACCGAACCGACCCAACAGACCCCCAGCCATGATGTCTCCTCTCTCGATTAGCGACCCACCGAGCCGGATATCGGAACGCAAAGAGCTTCGATTAAGAGGGGGGCGGGGCCAAAACGTTCAATGAATGCGTTCACCTCTGTCCGGAACCGGGCGCAACAATTCCGCGGTCGAACGGGCGATCCAACACCACACGACGCAGGTCAACTCATCGTCGCTCTTGCGCAGGCGCTGCGCTTCGCGCTGGGCGACGACGGCGGCGGCGGCGCCATGCCGGCGGACCAGAAGCAACGCGGCTTCCCAGATCTTGCGCTCGTTGGTCATCATCGTCATCACCATAACGCCGGTGCTGCCCCACAGAGTTCCAGAAAATGCGCCGCTCGACCAGCCGGGCAATGCAAACTTCCGGCGCCGCTCCAACATATAGTTGCCTGAGCCTTAATAGATACCGAATGCTGCTTGCGCCTGAGCTGTCCCACGTTATATTCGCGCCATGCCAGACCTTTTCGACGCCCCGATTGCAAAATCCGCCGACAGCTATTCGGCCAAGGACATCGAGGTTCTCGAAGGGTTGGAACCGGTCCGCCGTCGCCCCGGCATGTTTATCGGCGGCACCGACGAGCGCGGCCTGCATCACCTCGCCGCCGAGGTGCTCGACAATGCCATGGACGAGGCCGTGGCCGGCCATGCCACGCGCATCGAGATCGAGCTCGCGGCGGGCGATTGGGTCACGGTTCGCGACAACGGTCGCGGGATTCCGGTCGATCCGCATCCGCGCTTCCCAGACAAGTCCGCGCTCGAGATCATCCTGACGACCTTGCATGCCGGCGGCAAGTTCGGCGGTGACGCCTATCGCACCGCGGGCGGCTTGCACGGCGTCGGCGTGTCGGTGGTCAACGCGCTCAGCGACGCGCTCGAAGTCGAGGTCGCTCGCGACCGGCGGCTGTGGCGCCAATCCTACAGCCGGGGCAAGCCCGGTGCCGGGCTGCAGGACGGCGGGCCGGTTCACAATCGGCGGGGCACGACCCTGCGATTTCATCCTGACCCCGAAATCTTTGGCGGTCTGGGATTTCGTCCCGCCGTGCTCTATCGCATGGCGCGGTCGAAGGCCTATCTGTTCCGCGGTCTCGAAATCCGCTGGAGCTGTGACCCCTCGCTGTCGCGTCCGGCCGACGTTCCGGCAGAGGCGCGGCTGCATTTCCCCGGCGGGCTCGGCGATTTCCTCGCCACCAGCCTCGACGGCCAGGCGATGTTGGCTCCGCGCCCATTCCTCGGCCAAGCCGATCTCGCCGAGGGTGGCAAGGTCGAATGGGCGGTTGCGTGGCCCGAGACCGAAGAGGCTGGTTTCAGCCATTCTTACTGCAACACCGTTCCGACCCCCGAGGGCGGGACCCACGAAGCCGGTCTGCGCAGCGCACTGTTGCGCGGGATCAAAAGCTATGGCGAGCTCGTCGGCCATCGTCGCGGCGCCCAGGCGACGGGGGAAGACGTGACCGGCGGGGCGGCGATGCTTTTGTCGCTGTTCATTCGAGATCCGCAGTTTCAGGGGCAGACCAAGGAGCGGCTCGCCTCGGCCGAGGCGGCGCGGCTGGTCGAGAACGCGGTCAAAGATCATTTCGATCACTGGCTCGGCGCCGACCCGGCGACGGCGCGGCTGCTGCTCGATCATATCGCCGAGCGCGCCGAGGAGCGCCAGCGGCGGCGCCAGCAGCGCGAGCTCGCGCGCAAAACCGCAACGCGCAAGCTGCGGCTGCCGGGCAAACTCGCCGACTGCACGCGCGACAGCGCCGCCGGTACGGAAATTTTTCTGGTCGAGGGCGACAGTGCCGGCGGCTCGGCCAAGCAGGCGCGCGACCGCGAAACCCAGGCGATCCTGCCGCTGCGCGGCAAGATCCTCAACGTTGCCAGCGCCTCGGCCGACAAGATGCGGTCCAATCAGGAGATTGCCGATATTATCCAAGCGCTCGGCTGTGGCTCGAGCGCGCATTATCGCGAGGAGACTTTGCGCTACGAGCGCGTGATCATCATGACCGATGCCGATGTCGACGGCGCCCACATCGCCTCGCTGTTGATGACCTATTTCTTTCGCGAGATGCCGAAGCTGATTGAAAACGGTCATCTGTTTCTGGCGCTCCCGCCGCTTTATCGGCTGACCCAGGGCGAGGTCACCCTCTATGCTCGCGACGACCCCCATCGTGAGGAATTGCTGCGCAGCGGCTTCAGCGGCCGCGGCAAGATCGAAGTCAGCCGTTTCAAGGGATTGGGCGAAATGCCGGCGCGCTACCTCAAGGCGACGACGATGGATCCGGCGCAGCGCACCTTGCTGCGGGTCAGTGTGAACTCGGAGGATGGCTCGGCAGAAATCGAGCCGGCGGCCGGGCCGGACCCGCGAACCGAGGTTCTGGTGGAGACCTTGATGGGCCGCCGCCCCGAGCTGCGCTTCGATTACATCCAGAAGAATGCCCGCTTCGTCCGCGACCTCGACGTATAAAGATTCCTTGCGCTGCGCCGGGAACCCGCTTACCTAAAATATGTCGACCCGTTTGGGTTCGGCTTCCCGGCCTTGCGTTCGTGTACGATCGTCCGACCGTGTCTCCCGAGCCAATCGATGTCCGATACGCTGTGCATCCGCGCAGCGGCCTATCTTGCTACTTGGAGTTACTGCTAATGGCGACCGGTACGGTCAAATGGTTCAATGCGCAAAAGGGCTACGGCTTCATCCAGCCCGAAAACGGCGGCGCTGATGTGTTTGTCCACATCTCCGCTGTCGAGCGCGCGGGTATCGACAATCTGCGTGAAGGCCAAAAGCTCAGCTTTGAGCTCGAGCAAGGCCAGCGCGGCCGGGTCTCAGCGGTCAATCTGCGCCCGGTCTGAGGGAGGGCCAATAGTACGGGGGTGCCGGAGCGCCCCCGTTTCTTTGTCTAGGAGACCTGGTTGGCTAAGGAAGATCTGATCGAATTCGACGGCACGGTGCTCGAGCTGCTACCCGATGCGCGGTTTCGCGTGCGGCTCGACAATGGGCACGAGACCCTTGCCTACTCCTCGGGCAGAATGAAGAAAAATCGCATCCGGATCTTGGCCGGCGATCGGGTTACGGTCGAAATGACCCCCTACGATTTGACCAAGGGTCGAATCAACTTCCGCCACAAGGACGAGCGAGCGGCGCCGCCGATGACGCCGCGCCCACAATTTCGTCGGCGCTGACGAGGTGCTGCCCTGTTCTACCGGCATGTCTCAGAGTCTAGAAAAGGTTTGACAAGTTAATGGTCAGACCCGACTTAAGCTAAAGGTTCCAACCTAACCGATTGTTACGAAAAGGCTACAACTGCTCAATGGGTTTTTCAGAACTCGACCTATCGCCTGAGGTTCTTCAGGCAGTTTCCGACGCCGGCTATACGACCCCCACCCCGATCCAGGAACAAGCGATCCCGCATGTCAAAAGCGCGCGGGACGTTCTGGGCTGCGCGCAGACCGGGACCGGCAAAACCGCAAGCTTTGTGTTGCCGATGATCGATATGCTGGCGGCGGGCCGGTCGCGAGCGCGGATGCCGCGCTCACTGATCCTCGAACCGACGCGCGAGCTGGCGACTCAGGTCGCCGCGTCTTTCGAACTCTACGGCAAATACCACCGCCTGACGATGGCGTTGCTGATCGGCGGCGAGAGCTTTGTCGATCAGGAGCGCAAGCTCGATCGCGGCGTCGATGTGCTGATCGCGACACCGGGGCGCCTACTCGACCTGCATGGGCGCGGCAAGATCCTGTTGTCTGATGCGCACATTCTGGTCATCGACGAAGCCGACCGGATGCTCGACATGGGCTTCATCCCCGATGTCGAGCGGATCGTCGGCTTGCTGCCGAAGAACCGACAGACCTTGTTCTTCTCGGCGACGATGCCGGCCGAAATCCGCACGCTCGCCGACGCCTTTCTCAGCAACCCGGTGGAAATCGCCGTCGCACCACCAGCCTCGCCGGCCGCACTGGTGATCCAGTCGCTCGCCGTCGTCGACCCGCGAGATAAACGTGATGCGCTGCGTCGCCTGATCGCTTCAGAAGACGTTAAGAATGCGCTGATCTTCTGTAACCGCAAACGGGACGTCGATATTCTGTTCAAGTCGCTCGCCCGCCACGGTTTCGATGCTGCGGCGCTGCACGGAGACATGCCCCAGCCAAAGCGAACCGAGACCTTGGAGCGCTTCAAGCGGGGCGAGATCCGGCTGCTGGTCGCCAGCGACGTCGCCGCCCGGGGGCTCGACATCAAAGGCATGAGCCACGTCTTCTGCTTCGACGTGCCGATCCACGCCGAAGATTACGTGCACCGCATCGGCCGCACCGGCCGCGCCGGCCTTTCCGGCCGATCGTTCATGCTGGCGGCGCCCGAGGATGGAAAAGCAGTCGCCGAGATCGTCAAGCTGATCGGCAAGGACATACCGATGCACGAAATCGAGGGCGTCGCTCCCGCCGAACTCGACTACACCGCACGCCGCGAACGCGGGTCACGGCCGAGTTCACGGATCGCTCGGCCCGAGCGTCCGGCGCGTGCTGGCGGCGATGGCCGCCCCACCCCTCCGGCGCCGGCAAAGGGGCGACCGGCGCATGCCAAGCAGCGGCCGGCGGTTGCCGCGGCCGCACGATCCGACCCCGCTGAGCATAGAGCCAACGGCGCGACGGTAACCCCGTTCCCGCGCGCCGCCGCGCCGCGCCGCCCGCGCCAGCCCGAGCGGAACATCGACGAGGATCGCAAGATCATCGGTTTCGGCGATGATCTGCCGGCCTTTCTCGCCCGTCCGCCGCGCATCGTCGCCAGGCCCTGATCCGATCCGCGGGCCGCGATGAAGACGATCTTCATCATGGTCAAGTGCGAGCTCGGGCAGGCCTACACCGTGGCCGATGAGGCGGTCCAGGGCGTCGAGCAGGTTTCAGAGGTCTATTCGACCTCGGGCCAATACGATCTCTTGATGAAATGCTACTTGCCGGACGAGACCGACATCGGCCGGTTTGTCACCGAGCGCGTACAGATGCTGCCCGGCGTCAAGGACACATTTACGATCATTGCTTTCAAGGCATTCTCGGAAGATTCATCGGCCTAGCCGAGCTGCCTCGACCGTCTCCCCTTGCATTCGCGCTCGAGCAATGCCATCCCCGGTTTCGATGATTGGGAAAGGTGGACGATGAGCGCGGCAGAAACGGGCTGGGTGAGAGTGGCCGGACGAGCCGATCTGGCCTCGGGCGAGGTCATCGGCGTCGAGGCCGCGCGGCCATTCGATAGCGATCTACGACTGCGACGAAGGCCTTTTCGCCACCGACAATATATGCACCCATGCCTATGCGTGCCTGTCCGACGGCTGGCTCGACGGCGAGACCATCGAGTGCCCGCTGCATGCCGCGCGCTTCGACATTCGCACCGGCAAGGTGCTCGATCCTCCAGCCACCGAAGATCTAAAGACCTACCCCGTCCGCCTCGTCGGCGACGACATCGAAGTCAAAGTCGACTAAGCCGCCTTCCCAACTTTCATCCATAAACCCGCCGGTAGAGCGCGATGATCTCGTCGCTCGTCGGCACCAGCGGGTTGTTGGCGGGCGAGCCCGAGGCCAGCGCCTGGCTCGCCATCACTGGCAGCAATTCCTCGTAGCGCCCGGCATCGATCCCCCACTCGCGTGGGGTCGGCACCTTTAAATCCTGGTTGAGCTGGCGTAGTTCGTTGAGCAGCCGCGCGACCGCGCCCTGGCTGCCTTCGCCTTCCTCGGCGATCCCCATCGAGCGCGCGCAATCGGCATAGCGGTCGAGTGCGGCCGGCACGGAGAACGCGGTGATCTCGGGCAACAGCATCGCGTTCGACAGCCCGTGCGGCACGTGAAAGAACGCGCCGATCGGCCGGCTCATGCCATGGACGAGGGCGACGCTTGCATTCGAGAACGCCATCCCCGCCGTGGAGGCGCCGAGCATCATCGCCTCCCGCGCCGCCCGGTTGTCGGGCTCCGCGCAGGCGGTGCGGATATGCCGTGCGATCAGTCCCATCGCATTTTTGGCGAGCCCGTCGGTATAAGGGCTGGCGCGGCGGCTGACATAAGCCTCGATCGCATGGGTCAGGCTGTCGAGGCCGGTATCGGCTGTGAGTCGCAACGGCATCGTCAAAGTCAGCTCGTAATCGACGATCGCCGCCAGCGGGCAGCAGGCCAAGCCAGCGATCAGCATTTTCTCGTCGGTCGCGGTATCGGTGATGACCGTGAACCGGGTAACCTCCGAGCCGGTGCCGGCGGTGGTCGGGATCGCCACGACAGGCGGCCCGGCCGTCGGGATCTCGGCCGGGACCTTGTAGTCGCGCATCTGCCCGCCATTGGCGGCGAGCACGCTCATCGCCTTCGCGGTATCGATCGAGCTGCCGCCGCCGACCGCGACGAGGCTGTCGAACCCACCCTCGGCGAGCATTCGCGCCCCGGCCTCGACTACCGCCGTGGTCGGATCCGGAACCGTGTCGGCAAAGACTTCCCAGCGGATATGTGCCCGGTCGAGCAGCGCCGTTGCGCGTTCCAGAATGCCGCAGCCGCGGATATAGGGATCGGTGACGACCAGCGGTCGGGCGAGCCCGAAACGCTGCAACATGCCGGGCAACTCGGCGAGCGCCCCGCCGCCGACCGCCATCAGCCGCGGTGTGGTGATCGTCGCAACCATGTCGGCCTCCCTCCGGCTCAGCCCGGCTTTTTTAGCCGAAAGCGCAAGACGCCGCCCGGTTCTTCGCTGGACTCCAATAGCCGGCAGCCGGTGGTCTGGCAGAAATGTTCGAAATCCTTGACCGCCCCAGGATCGGTTGCCAGCACTTCGAGGACCGCGCCGGGCGGCAGCGGTTTCAATGCCCGCCGCGCCTTCAATACCGGCAGCGGGCACAACAGCCCGGTCGCGTCGAGGGTGGTGGCGGTGTCGGCTGTCGCTTCCGTCATGGCGCAGACATCTCAGTCAGCTATGGCGAGACGAATTTTAGCGATCGACCGAACGGCCGGCAACCAGGCCGCCTGACAATCTCGGTCAGCTATGGCGAGACGAATTTTAGCGGATCGACCGAACGGCCGGCAACCAGGCCGCCTGTTCCACCTGTCTCAGCGCGGGTGGCAGCCTTTGCGAGTTGCAGTCGGACACTCAACCCCGCCGGGAACGGCGGGGGGCAACCAGCCATTCGCGGAGGATCGTTCGGAGTACACGAAATCCATCTGGGATCGCACGCAAATTACTGTTGCCGCTGATCCGGGGCGACTCGAAGCTGGCAACCTCGACGATTTTCAATTTATTTTTCAATGCTCGCACATTGATCAGGGTGTCGATCTCAAACCCGTCGCAATCACAACCGAGGCAATCTATGTGCCTTGCCCAGAAAGCCATGTAGCCGTAACATAAATCGGTAAATTTACACCCATAGAGTAAGCGAACAATTTTGGTCAATCCGCGATTACCAAGATCGCGGAAAAATGAAATATCGTCACTCCCCGCGCCTTGCATATTGCGCGAACCTTTCACGAGGTCGGCCCCGGCCAAGAGGGCGCCAAGAAACACGACGGCTTCCTCGGGTGCCATCGACCCATCCGCATCGAGTATCACAATGATTTCACCACGAGCGGCGCGGAACCCGGCCCTTAAGGCAGCACCCTTACCTCGTCGTATTTCAAGCACGACCCGCACATCGTGGCGCAATTGGCGCGCAACCTCAACGGTGCTGTCGGTGGAGCGACCGTCGACAATGATGACCTCGTGCGCCCAATCGGGGATCCGTGGAAGTAAATGTGGGAGATTGTTCGCTTCGTTGAGCGTAGGAATAACGAAGCTAACCAAGGGCAGCTTAAAATGGGATGCGAGTCGCGCTGGGGACACCATTTGTGAAACATCCGAGCTCATCTCTTGTCATTCCCTTGAAACGTCTAATTTTTCTTCCCAAATGTAAAACGGAATACCCTACCTGTTACTATTTTCTTTGGTTGATGCACGACGCCATATGATTTCTGAGCCGCGCGTTGCACACACATGAACTTGACAACAGTGCCGATCATGCCGAAGCTCAAAGGTAGCAGAAATGGCTCCGTCAATCCGTGCGTAAGTCGGATTGAATTGGATCAGGATTTCATCAGAATAAAAACAAAGAATTAACGTACCGAAAAATATCAATGATACACCAAATAAAAGCGACATTTTGTCGCGAGACTTGCGATAGCGGCCCCGACTCGAACAACATGGGGTGGGCATCATTCATGCTTAGCATGCGCCAATTATGCCTTGACGTCAAAAAGAAAACCGAGAGGTCGGGCGCGCGCGGGGGGCATATGACTCCCGGCGTCGCGCAACACGGCAGTCATTTGGCGGTGCGAGTGCGTCACCGCCTCGCTCTCCCAACCGCTTCATCCGGCCGCTCGCTGCATCGTGGCGTGTGCCGCAGACTTACTTGTTGTGCTCGGAGAAGCGGCCGCCAATCAGCGGCATGTCGAATGCGAACGGCTCCGCGGTCTCGGCGATCGGGCCGTCGTATCGGTAGATGCGCAGTTCGTGGTCGTGGTGCGGCGTATTCGCCGCGACAGACACCACTTTCACCAGGCTGAAAGGGGCCGCGGACAACACTGATTCGAGCGTCGCTATCGTCTCGATATCGGTCCAGAACCCGCTCTCGAATACCACGTAACGGATGCGGAAACGCTTAAAATAACTTTCGATTTCGGCACGGGAGACGGAAAGGGGACGCGTGTCGGCGTTGCGGCCCTGGCGGTAGTGCACCAGAAGCTTCTCCGCGCGCAAGACGTGGAGGTCAGATCGCGGGCTGTTGGCGCGAAGGTTGAAAATAAACGAAGCGGAACGCTGGCCGTGGAACAGGATCGTGGTGCGCTCCGGCGCCAATGACGCGACAAGCTCCGCCGCTGCCTTGTGACCATCGACGCGCGGAACCGCAACGGCAGTTGTCCCATAGGCGAACACACCAAGCCCAAAAATAAAGCAGGCGGGGCCGGCCAGGCGGGTAGGGATAAGCCGGTACAGCGCCGCCACTGCAAACAGTGCGAGCGGAGCCAATATGTGGATTGTGTACCGCTCGTCTTTCAGGTGGATCGCGGTGAAGAAGACATAGCCGACAGCGAAGGTCACTAGCGAGGTCACCAGCAGCGGGTCGCGCCAGCCGCGCTGAGGCGCGACGATCTCAAGGACCACGAAGAGCACGGCGAGGCCGAGAACCACGATGCCGGCCTGAGCGGGCAGCAGGCCGGCATAGTATCCCAGGCTCGACCAAAGATGGTGCGGCCCTTGCGAGGCCGCCTCGCCGGTCGCCAGATCCATGTCCATCGAGCCGAACCGCAATGTTATCGCGGCCAATGGCGCGAGCAGCACCACTGCAATTGCCGCGGCGATCCACAGCCGCCGCTGGGCAAACGCCGACAGCCCATGTCGCCACACCAGCATGACGGCGAATACGAAGGCGGCGAAGACAATGGTCTGCTTCACGTACAATCCCGCTACTAGCAAGACAACCGCGAGAACAATCTGCCAAGTCTGCTCGTCGCGCAGGTAGCGCACCAGGTAATAAATGGACCAAATCAGGAATGCGTAGGCCGGCATCTCAAGCATTACCTGTCGGCCCCATAACGTCACGAGCGGTAGCCCAAGCGCGGTAAGCCCGACGCCGACCGCAGCGGCATCGGACATCCAAAGCCGCGCCAGTTGTCGTGTTCCCAGCGCGAAAGCGAATAAAAAAGCGGTTACCGTCAGCTGTGCGACGAAATGCGACACACCAAACACCGCGAAGAATAACGCCTCGACGATCGGTAACAAAGGCGGATAGAACAATATGGTCACGGCCGGGTAGCGCATATAGTAATCGATTGCGAAACCGACCGGATCGCGCCACGGCATCGCCGCCACAAAGTCGCGGATAAAGACACCGTTCATCGCATGGCTCGGCGCATCGAACCACCAGAAGTCGCCGTTAGTGGGCGCGGTCAACAACAGGATGGCGCAAGCGCAGGCCAAGATTATAGTGCCGGGCAAAGCAGAGCGTAGTCGCAAATGCCGGGGCAACGAATTCTTAATAAACAATCCTGTCATTATTGGGACATTATCACAGATGGTAGGCGCGGCTGAAGCCAATTCCGATACGGCCTTGCACGACCCCTATGTGCGGCCATTCCGATGGCTCGTCGCCGCCAGCAACTCCGCGCCCGGCCGATGGCGGAACATTGCGACGATATCGTATCCCGCAGGATCAGGGCGGCGCGAGTTTGCCAAGTAATGCCCGTATTTCCAGCAGCTCACGCCGCACCTCCTCGAGCGCCTCGCGCAGCATTTGCCGAGAGGGCAGGGGGCTGCTCGCGGGCCCGGGCGGATCGGCGACCGGCTCGAGTGCGAACAGAGTGGACGGGGCCTCCTCGTCAGCTGGCGGCGCCGCCGGCTCGTCGTCGCGCAGCGCGCCGTCGCGCAGCAGCTTCTGCACCCCGCGGATCGTGTAGCCTTGCTGATACAGGCACTGCCGGATCCGCCGCAGCAGATCGACGTCCTCCGGCCGGTAATAACGCCGCCCGCCGCCCCGCTTCAGCGGTTTGACCTGCGGGAATTTGGACTCCCAGAACCGCAGCACGTGCGCCGGCAGGTCGAGCTCCTCGGCAACTTCGCCGGTCGTCCAAAAAGCGGCGGCGGATTTGCCGTTCCGGCGGGGCGGCTCGCCCTCGTCCGCCCGATGCGCTTCAGCGCGCGCCACGTCAGCCTGAGGTCGCCTCAGCCGCGCTCTTACCGGTTTCGGCCAGCCCGCTGTTGATCTGATCCTTCAGCGTATGGCTGGCGCGAAACACCAGGACCCGGCGCGGGCTGATCGGCACCTCCTGACCGGTCTTGGGATTGCGGCCGACGCGCTGCCCTTTCTGCCGCACGGCAAAACTGCCGAATGACGAGATCTTGACCATCTCGCCGCGCTCCAGCGCGCCCGAGATTTCGGCGATCACCAATTCGACCAGCTCGGCCGATTCGTTACGCGACAATCCGACTTCTTGATAAACCGCTTCGCTGAGCTGAGCGCGTGTTACCGTATGCCCGGCCATCAACCCCTCCCCGCTTTTGGGGAAGGTTACCCTGGCCGCAAAATCCCGTCAAATTCCAAAGCGTTGTCCAGCTCGCGCCATGCCGCGACCGAGCTCGCGCCGTGCTACCACCGCACCACGCTCGCACCCCAGCTCAAGCCACCGCCGAGCGCTTCCATCAATATCAGATCTCCCGGCTGGATCCGGCCGTCGGCCACCGCCGTCGCGAGCGCCAACGGGATCGAGGCGGCTGAGGTATTTGCGTGGCGATCGATCGTGGTAACGACCTTGGCGGGCGGGAGCCCGAGCTTTCGTCCCACGCCTTCGATAATCCGGCTGTTCGCCTGATGCGGCACCAGCCAGTCGATGTCCGCTGCGGTCAGTTGGTTGGCGGCGAGCGCCTCGTCGACCACTTCGCTCAGATGTTGGACCGCCCGACGGAAAACCTCGCGTCCCTCCATCCGTAGGAACCCGGTACGACGCGTCGAAGACGGCCCGCCGTCGACATAGAGGATGTCATATTGGCGCCCGTCCGAATGCAGATGGTTGGACAGGATGCAACGGCCGCGCGGTCCCGGGTCGGAAACCGCGCTCAGTACGAGGGCGCCGGCGCCGTCGCCGAACAGGACGCAGGTGCCGCGATCGTCCCAGTCGAGAATTCGCGAAAACGTCTCGGCGCCGATGACGAGGGCGGTGCGCGCCTGCCCCAGCCGCAGCGCATTGTCAGCTGTAGCCAGGGCAAAGATGAAACCCGCGCACACGGCTTGCAGATCGAACGCTGCTCCCCGGTGCATCCCCAACCGGGCCTGCACCCTGGTCGCGGTCGCCGGAAACGTGTTGTCCGGGGTCGCGGAGGCGAGGACGATCAGATCGAGATCGCTGCCATTCATGCCGGCGGCGGCCAGCGCCTGTTCGGCCGCGCGCACGGCAAGGTCCGAGGTCAGCTCTCCAACGGCCGCCACACGGCGCTCGCCGATGCCGGTGCGCTGGCGAATCCATTCGTCCGAAGTGTCGAGCCGGGCGGCGAGTTCGTCATTGGTGACGATCCGCTCGGGCAGATAGGCGCCGCATCCGATGATTTGAGATCGCAACGCCATTGATGCGGGCTTACAGCGCCGCCGATTGCGCCATCGATGTCGCCTGGTAGAGGCGCGCCAGATCGTCCCGCGTCTTATCAAGAAACCCGTTGAGCTTCATATCGGCGGCGAGACCGATCGCGTTGGCAAAGCCCAGGGCATCGGTCGAGCCGTGACTTTTGACTGCAATCCCGCCCAGACCCAGGAACACGGCCCCGTTGTAGCGGCGCGGATCGATTCGTATCCGCAGTTTGCGGAGCGCCCCGCGCGCGAACAGATAGCCCACCCGCGCCAGCGGCGAATGGTGGAAGGCAGCGAATAGAAACTCGCTGAAGAGCTTGGCGGTCCCTTCCGCGGTCTTGACCGCGATGTTGCCGGTGAAGCCGTCGGTGACGACGACATCGACCGTCCCCGCCGCGATGTCGTCACCTTCAATGAAGCCGCAAAAACGGATCGGCGTCAGCGCGCCGCGCAGCCGCAGGCTGGCGGCGCGTACGGCGTCGTTGCCCTTCAGATCCTCGGAACCGACATTGAGCAGGCCAACGGTAGGCTCGACCAGACCGAGCACGGTCCGGGCGAAGGCATCGCCCAGCAGCGCGAACTGAACCAGATTCTCGGCATCGCATTCGACATTGGCCCCGAGATCGAGCATCACGCTTTCGCCGCGCCGAGTCGGAAAGAACGAGGCGATCGCCGGCCGGTCGATCCCCGGCAACGTCTTCAGCACGAATTTCGCCATCGCCATCAGCGCGCCGGTGTTCCCGGCTGACACGACGCCGTCGGCCCTTCCGTCGGCGACCGCATCAATCGCCAAACGCATGCTCGATTGCCGCCCGCCGCGCAGTGCCAGGGATGGCTTGGCGTCGTCCAGCACCACCTCGCTCGTGTGATGCAAGGTCACTGCGGGAGCGAGGCGAGGCAGCTTCGCCAGCAACGGGCGCAGCGCGTCTTCTTGGCCGAAGAGCATGAAGCGCAAGTCAGGATAGCGCTGCAGCGCCATATCGGCGCCCTTCAACACCATGGCCGGGGCCTGCTCGCCGCCCATCGCGTCGAGGGCGATTGTGATGCCACCGCTCACCTAGCGCGGCCCTCCCCGCCGGCGCTGATCCCTCAGGCCGTCTCGGAACGCGGCGCCGTTACCTCGCGGCCGTCATAATAGCCGCATGACGCGCACAGGTGATGCGCGCGTTTGAGCTCGCCGCAGTTCGGGCATTCGGCGTATGTGGCCGGCTTCAAGGCATGATGCGAGCGCCGCATGTTACGGCGCGACGGAGAGGTTTTCTTTTTTGGAACGGCCATGGGCAACTCGTTTTGGGGATCGCGGAAAGGCCCCGGTAATTAGCCAAAATCGGCGGTCACGGCAACAGACATGGCGTTGCCGCGCATAGAGCGGGCCGCTCTGTTCCGCACCGGGCGCCGGCAGCCTTAATCCTGCGCCGGTTTGCGCAACCTTGCCAGGGCGGCAAAGGCAGAGTCGACCGGTTCCGCCGCGGCAGCGGCATCGACCGCGGCGTCGGGGTGGCGCGGGAATTCTGGAAGCGCCAGCGACAGCTCCTGGGCCACCGCCTCGCCGATGTCGATCGCGTCCCCGGTCAGCGCTTCGAACACGGGGTCGTCTGGGCCCGGCTCGTGTTCGGCGCCAGGCTCTTCGGCCGGACCATAAAGCAATGAAAAAGATCCGAGAACCGTGTCCGAGACGGGTTCGAGGGTGATCACGCAGTTCTGCGCGAACGCGGCCTCGAACTCGGCTTCGAGGACGACGATCTCGCCTGGCTGGCGGCGTAAGGTCACCATCGCTGTTAGGCGGTCGAGTGCGACGAGGTCGAATCGGGCGGCGAGACGCTCGCGCTCGTCTGCCGTGGCTTGTATCTGCTGACGAAAAGGCTCCGGACCGAGCCGCGCGAGCGGGATCAAACGGGAAAATTCGGGTGTGACTTCACTCATCGAGCGGCGTCCGATGCCGCGAATGTGCTGCTCGGCCCGCCGCCGACGGGAGCGGGAAATCGAACGCGGCCGGACAGCAGCTCCGCGGCCGGTTGCCGGGCCAACTCTCCGACCGCTGCCTGCACATATTCCGCCATGCCGGCGATCTGCGGCGACGATCTCGGGATGGTGCCGAAAAGGTTGCGCTCCAATGCGGCGGCCAGAACCGAATCGGCGCTTTCGATACCGTCCTGATAAGCGCGAATGCGGCCGTAAAAACCCCTGGCCATCCGCTTCACGTGCTTGCCCACGCTCAAATCGCCGGTGCCCATTTCGCGCAACGCCCGGTCGAGATCCGCGAACATCGCGTCGAAAAACGCCTGAGACAGTTCCGCCGACCGCGGCCGGTCGGCCTTGAGCCGGTAAAGATAGAGAAATGCATGCAGGCAAATCAGCTCATACCGGCCGTCGAGTGTGTCAGGCACCCCATATCCGGCGAAAAACACGGGTTGGCGAGCTTGTTCGACGACCCGTCCATAGGCGAGCGCCGCCGCATCTCGAATCGACCTGCGTCGGGTAGAACTGATCACCATGAGCCTCGCGGGCAATCGCAGTCGTTGACAACGACCGGCTCTCGGCCGAATCTGCGGTCCGGTAGGTAGGTGTCGTCTCAATCTATTTCAACCGAGACCTGCCTTGGCCGCGCGATATCTTGTCCGGTAGCCAAGCCATGCTGATGCTACGCTTATCCGCCGCTTTCACTGCTCTGTCGGCTGCTGTCGCGCTGGCGGGCTGCGCTACCACCGTCGAGCAGCGCGGCAATCTTCCGCCGCCGGACGAAATCGGTGAAATTCACCCGGGCAAAACTACCAAGGACGAGGTTGCGAAGATCCTCGGTACGCCGTCCAGTGTCGGCGTCTTCAACGATAATTCGTGGTATTACATCAGCCGGCGCACCAGCCAATTCTCGTTCTTTGATCCTAAGGTGGTCGACCAGCAGGTCTATATTGTCGACTTCAACGACCACAATGTCGTTAAGGCTGTGGACCATAAAACTTTGAAGGACGGGCAGGAGATCGCCCCGGTTGCGCGTGCGACGCCGGCCCCCGGACGTGAGTTGACGTTTCTCGAGCAGATTATCGGCAATCTCGGCAGGTTCAACGGCAGCACGGCAGGCACCGAGAGCAGCGGCGGCGGCCGCGCGCCTGGTCCAAACCCGCAAAGCCAGGAGTGACCGGTGCTGCTGCCGATCAGCCGCAGCCTCAACTCGCCCATTTCGCCAGAATGGCCAGCAGCAACAGCGCGACGATATTGGTGATCTTGATCATCGGGTTGATCGCGGGCCCGGCTGTGTCCTTGTAGGGATCGCCAACGGTATCGCCGGTCACCGCAGCCTTGTGGGCATCCGAGCCCTTGCCGCCGTGATGGCCTTCCTCGATGTATTTCTTGGCATTGTCCCAAGCGCCACCGCCTGAGGTCATCGAGATCGCAACAAAAAGACCGGTCACAATCGTGCCAAGCAGCATTGCGCCGAGCGCGCTGAACGCGGCGGAGCGTCCGGCGATCAGCGCAATCACGACGTAGAGCGCGATCGGCGCCGCCACCGGCAGCAGGGAAGGCACGATCATCTCGCGGATCGCCGCGCGGGTCAGCAAATCGACGGCAAGGCCGTAATCGGGTTTTGCCCGGCCTTCCATGATGCCGGGGATCTCGCGAAACTGCCGACGCACTTCGACCACGATCGACCCTGCCGCGCGGCCGACCGCGGTCATGCCGAGGGCCGCGAAGAGGTACGGCAAAAGCCCGCCGAGAAAGAGCCCGATCACGACATAGGGGTCTTGCAATGCAAAATGAACATCAAGAGTGGGAAAGTAGTGCTTGAGGTCCTGGGTGTACGCAGCGAACAGCACAACGGAAGCGAGCCCGGCGGAGCCGATCGCATAACCCTTGGTCACTGCCTTGGTCGTGTTGCCGACGGCATCGAGCGCGTCGGTCGTGCGGCGGACCTCGGGCGGCAGATCGGCCATCTCGGCGATGCCGCCGGCATTATCGGTAACCGGGCCATAGGCGTCGATGGCGATGATGATTCCGGCCAAGGCCAGCATCGTCGTCGCCGCCACGGCGATGCCGAACAGCCCGGCCAGCAGAAAGGAGACCACGATCCCGACGCAGATGACAACGACCGGCAGTGCCGTCGCCTCCATCGACACCGCAAGCCCTTGGATCACATTGGTGCCGTCGCCGGTTGTCGAGCTCTGCGCGATGCTGCGCACCGGCCGGTAATCGCTCGCCGTATAATACTCGGTGATCCAGACGATGAAGCCGGTTACCCCCAGGCCCACAATGCTGCACAACCACAGCTGAACGCCGGTGACGGAACTCCCGGTGCTCATCAGCAGCGGTCGCCGGGCGCCAAACAACAAATAGATCACGACCGCGATCGCGATGACCGACAAGATCCCGGTGGCGATCAGCCCCTTGTAGAGCGCTTTCATGATCCCGTTATCGTTGCCGAGTCGCACGAAATAGGTGCCAATTACCGAAGTCACGATGCACACCGCGCCGATGACGAGCGGCAACAGCAGCATTTTGTCGAGCAAGGGCGGTGCAAAAAAAATATTGGCCAGCAGCATCGTCGCGACGATGGTCACGACATAGGTTTCGAACAAATCCGCGGCCATGCCGGCGCAATCGCCGACATTGTCGCCGACATTGTCGGCGATGACCGCGGGGTTGCGCGGGTCGTCCTCGGGGATGCCGGCCTCGATCTTCCCGACGATGTCGGCGCCGACATCGGCGCCCTTGGTGAAGATGCCGCCGCCGAGCCGCGCGAAAATCGAGATCAACGACGCGCCAAAGCTCAGCCCGAGCATGGCTTCAAGGACCGGACGCAGATCGTCGCCCCCGGTCGTTGCGCGCAGGACGAAATAATAGATCCCCACCGCCAGCAACCCCAGTCCAACCACCAGCAATCCGGTCACGGCGCCCGCTCTGAATGCGACCGCAAGCCCGGCGGCGAGCCCGCCGCGCGAGGCCTGTGCGGTGCGCACATTTGCCCGCACCGAAACGTTCATGCCGATATAGCCGGCCGATGCCGACAACACCGCGCCGATCAGGTAGCCGATCGCGACGCGCGGCCCGAGTGCTATGCCGAGCACGATCAGGATGACCACGCCGACGATTGCGACAGTTCGGTATTGGCGGTTGAGATAGGCGCGGGCGCCGACTTGCACCGCGCCCGAGATTTCCTGCATCCGGGCGGTCCCGGCATTGGCGCTCAGCACCTGACGGCTCGTGACCCAGCCGTAGAGCAACGCCAGCACGCCGCAAGCGATGACGAGATAATATGCGTTAGGCATAGGGGAGCTTGCCTCGCGACCAGCGGGAAAGGGGGGCCCTCCGCTGCCCGGCGAGGACAGGTCGGAGCGCGCGGAACATGGCAGAAGCGCAATCTTTGGGCAACCGCCCTCGCGAATAGCGCGCACTCGCACGCGCGAGGCGTCCTGCTTAATCAGACCATCGTCTCAGCCCGTCAAAAATGGCGGTAGCCCCCGACCTCGACCGGGATCGCCCGCCCCGCAGCGTCGACGAGCCGCACACCCGCGCCGGGCTCGATCCGACCGATCGCGGTGAGCGGCAAGTCGAGCCGCGATCCAAGTGCGCGAATGCTCTCGGTCGCTTCCGGAGCTGCCGTGAACAGCAGCTCGTAATCGTCGCCGCCGGTTGCGAGCCGTGGCGCAATCTCCGGATCGAGCGCAACGAATGCTCTTGCGGCGGGCGACAACGGCAGCGCTTCGAGTTCTACGATCGCGGCGACGTCGGAGGTCTCGCAGATGTGGCCGAGATCGGCGAGGAGGCCGTCGGAAACGTCGATCATCGCATGCGCGAGACCGCACAGCGCGGGACCGAGGGCAACGCGCGGTTCAGGGACCTGGAACCGGGCGATCAGGGCAACGCGATGTTCCGCCGCCAAGCCCGGACAGGCTCCGCGCAGCACGTAGAGTCCGAGAAACGCGTCGCCGATCGTGCCCGAGACCCAGACCACATCCCTGGGGCGGGCGCCGCTGCGCCGGATCTCGGTTCCCGACGCGACTTCGCCGATCGCGGTCAGCGACAGCACCGCCGGCCCCGAGGTCGCGACCGAATCGCCGCCCAGCAGGGCAATGCCGAACCGCTGCTGATCGTCTTCAAGCCCGCGCGCAAAGCCGGCGATCCATTCTGTCCCGAGTTGGGCGGGCAGCGCCGTCGTCAGCAGATAATGCAATGGCTGGGCGCCCATCGCCGCGAGGTCCGACAGATTGACCCGCAGCAGTTTTTTGGCGACCAGGTCCGGCGGGTCCTCCGGCAGGTAATGCACGCCGGCGACGATCGCGTCCGCGGTCATGACCAGCCGGTGCCCGGCGCGGCAATCGACCAGTGCTGCGTCGTCGAGCAGTCCGAGCCCGCCCGGCCCCGCCAGCGGCGCGAAATAGCGCCGAATACGCTCGAACTCGCCCGCTGCCTCGCCGGCGGCGCCCGGGGGCATCGCCGCTACATATCCGCCGGGCGCAAGCTGCGGCCCAACCGATCGAGCACGCCATTGGCGAGCCCCGGTTCCTTGCCGACAAAAAACGCATGGGCGATTGCGATGTACTCGCTGATCGTGACCCGCGCCGGGACATCCCTCCGCCGCACAAATTCCCAGGCGCCGGCGCGCAAGATCGCACGCAATACCGCATCGAGCCGCGCCAGCGGCCATTCCTCGACCAGCACGGCCGAGATGTCGGCGTCGAGCCGTTCCTGATCGGCGGCGACGCCACTCACGATGTCGGCGAAGAACACCGGGTCGGCCTCAGCCAACTGGTCGCCCTCGATCTCCTGGTCAAACCGGTAGCGGGCGAATTCGCGGACCACCGCTTCGGGATCGAGCTCCGGGTTGAGCTCGAGCTGGTAGAGCGCCTGAACCGCCGCGAAGCGCGCGACCGTGCGCCGCCGCCCGCCGCTCCGCGGGCGTCCGTCGCTCGTGGTGTGGTCGTCCGCCGCATTCATCCGCCGGCCTGCGCCAGCCGCCGTTTCAGCTCGACGATCGCCAGGCAGGCGCGCACCGCCGCGCCGCCATGGTCGCGGCCCTCGGGTGGGGCGCGTTCGAGCGCTTGCGCCTCGTTCTCGCAGGTCAGAATGCCATAGCCGATGGCGAGCCCGTCACGCACCGCCAGTTCCTGCAATCCGCGCGCGCTCTCGGCACAGATATGATCGTAATGAGTCGTCTGGCCGCGGATCACGCAGCCAAGCGCCACAAACCCGTCGAACCGCTCGCTCGCCCGCGCGGCGATACCGATCGCGGCCGGGATCTCGAACGATCCGGGGACCTGGACGGTCTCATGGGTGGCTCCCGCCGCGGCGAGCGCGCGCTTGGCCCCGCGCCGCAATGCCTCGGCGATATGGGCGTAATAGGGCGCCTCGACGATCAGGATATGCGGTGGCCGGCTCATGATGCGCTGTCCTGAACAGCGTCGGCCGCTGTCGAACCGAGCAGCCGGGCGACGTAGCGGGCGATCATGTCGATTTCCAGATTCATCTGCTGCCCCGGCTGAGCCTCGTTGAAACTGGTGCGGGCTAGGGTGTGCGGGATGATGTTGACGCCAAACCGGGTCCCCGACACTTCGTTGACCGTCAGGCTGACCCCGTCGAGCGCCACCGACCCCTTGGGCGCGATAAACGGCATCAGCGCCTCGGGGGCCTCGAACACGAATCGGACCGATTCAGCCTCGGGCCGCCGTTCGACGATCCGCGCCAGCCCATCGACATGGCCCGAAACCAAATGCCCGCCCAGCTCGTCGCCGAGCCGCAAGGATTGTTCTAGATTGACCGCGGCGCCTTCCCGCCAGGCGCCGATCGTCGTCCGCGATACGGTCTCGGCCGAAGCCTGCACCGTGAACGCCCCGTACTCGACCGCGACCACGGTCAGACACGGCCCCGAGCAGGCGATCGACGCCCCGATCGCGATCGCCGCGGTATCGAACCCGGTGGCGATGGTCAGGTCGACCAGCTCGCCGCGCCGCATCCGCCGCACCTGCCCGAGATCGGTAACGATGCCGGTAAACATGCCGACAGGCTACGAGTCCCGCCGGAAATTTACCAGCCGCCTCTCGCCCGGACAGGGATTAAGGGGCCAATTCGCGTCGTCCCCGCGAAAGCCGAGGCCATGACGGAAATGGGCGCCGTCCGAGGTCTGTCCGTCTCGACCAATGCAGGCGCCAATTCCCGTAAACCGGGAAAATAACCAGGAATCTTGTCGATTCAGCTTTTCGGCGGCCGTTCGGTGTTGAAATCGGTACTGATTCATCAATGGGTTACGGGCGAATTCCCGTAGCGGCATGACCGGGAAATTTTTGCCCGGAACCGGGAAAATATTCGGCGTAACCGGGAAATGGACGGGAACGGAAGATTGGGACTGCATTCTCGACCAAAGGCTTGTTTCTGATCTGTTCGCATCCGAATATCCGAATATAGGGTGTGTCCCTAACTTGGAAAGACGATCGACCGGTTACAGGAACTGCCTGCCATCAAAAGTAGTTACCGGTCTTTAAATTCTTGGCTGGTGGGCAGCCCTGCCGTCCTCCATTCGGGAAATCCATCGGCGAGCCGCCGCGCCCGGTAGCCTCGCTGGCGTAACAACGCGACCGCTTCGAACGACAGAACGCACCACGGCCCGCGGCAATAAGCGACGATCTCTTGGTCCGGCGGCAGCTCGGCCAAGCGCCGTTCCAATTGCGATAACGGGATGTTCAGGGCGTCGGGCAAATGCCCGCTGGCGAACTCATCTTCCGGCCTAACGTCGAGGACGGTGGCAGCCCCGCGGCGCAGGCGGTCGAGCAGTTCATCGCGCGATACTGGCTCAAACTCGTCGCGAGCGCGGAAATAGCTCGCCATCACGCGCGCGATTTCGGCGCTGTTGCGCTCTCCGACGCGGCTGAGGGCTCCGAGCAAACCCACCACCACTTCGTCGCCCGCGAGACAATAGTAGACGCGCTTGCCGGCGCGGCGGCCCTCGACAAGCGCAGCGCGGCGGAGAAGCTGCAAATGCCGGGATGCATTGGCGAGGGTGAGGCTCGCGCGAGTCGCCAAATCCTCGACGCTGCGCTCGCCTTGCCCGAGATGCTCGAGCAATTCGAGCCGATGCGCATGGGCAAGCGCGTGCGCGATCTGGGCGAGACCTGCAAAAACCTGCTGTTTCGGACCCACGCTTGACATCTCTTGCTTTCTATGGAATCATTCATTAGAATAATTGAATGTATGTCGGCGGCCAAGCAAAGCGGCTGTCGCGCTGTGGGAGGCTCGCATGATCCTGCGTCAATTCCTCCATACCGACCCCGTTGCGATCTCCTATTTGTTCGGCTGCGGCGGGCATGCCGCCTGCGCGGTCGTGGATCCGGTGGGCGACATCGCACCATATCTGCGGGTGGCCGACAACACCGGCATGCGCATCCATTTCGTGATCGACACCCATATTCACGCCGATCATCGTTCGGCGGGCAGCGCTCTCGCTGCCGAGGCGGGAGCCGAGTACGTCCTCCGCGCCGGCGCCGACGTGGGTTTCGCTTTCTACGCCCTGAAGGACAGCGAGCGCCTGCCGCTCGGCAATGTCGTGGTCGATGTCATCCATACGCCCGGCCACACGCCGGAGCATGTCTGCCTTCTGGTCACCGACCGCACGCGAGCGGACGAGCCGTGGTTCGTGCTGACCGGCCACACGTTGATGGTCGGCGATGTCGGCCGCACCGAACTCGCGACCGACGCCGCAGCCGGCGCGCGCACCCTGTTCGCCAGCCTCGTTCGCCTGAAGGCGCTGCCCGACCATATCGAGGTACTGCCCGGCGCCTACGCCGGCTCGGTCTGCGGAAGGCGGCTCAGCGGCAAGCCCTCCTCGACGATCGGCTTCGAGCGGCGTTTCAATGCCGCGTTCCGGATCGCGGCGGCAGACGCCTTCGTCGAATTCATGTTGCAGGACATCCCGCCAGCGCCCCCCGAGGCGGCGGAGTTGCGCGCCTGGAACGCAGGACACCGCGCCGTCGCGGCGAAATGACCCTGACCGACAAGGCCGCGGCGGTCCCCGCAGGCATCGCCCTCGGCATCCGCGCCAATCTGAACAAGTTTCTGCTGCTGATCCTGCTGAACGCGTTTGTCGGCGGCATGGTCGGGCTGGAACGGACGGTCGTGCCGCTGATCGGGGCTGAAACCTTCCACCTCGCATCGGCCAGCATCATCACCGGATTCATCATCAGCTTCGGCGTTGTTAAGGGGCTGACCAATCTCATCTCGGGTCAACTGGCCGAGACCTGGGGCCGCAAGCATACGCTGGTGTTGGGCTGGCTATTCGGGCTGCCGGTGCCGTTCATGATCATGTGGGCGCCGAGCTGGGGCTGGGTCATCGCCGCCAATGCGCTGCTCGGGGTCAACCAGGGTCTCGCGTGGTCGATGACAGTCTTGATGAAGATCGATCTGGTCGGACCGAAATCGCGCGGCCTTGCCGTCGGCCTCAACGAGTTTGCCGGCTACTTCGCGGTCGGCCTGACCGCCTTTCTGACCGGCTGGATCGCCGCGCGCTACGGCCTGCGTCCCAGCCCGTTCTATATCGGCGCCGTCTATGCCGTGCTTGGTCTGGGGCTTGCCGTCCTGGTGGTGCGCGACACCGGCGACCACGTGCGCCACGAGGTCCGCGCGCACGGCCACGGCGAGGCCGAGGCGCTGGGCTTCTGGGAGGTGTTCCGCCGCACCAGTTTCGGGGACCGGCGGCTGTTTGCCGCCTGCCAGGCTGGGCTTGTCAACAATCTCAAGGACGGCATGGTCTGGGGGCTGTTCCCGCTATTTTTTCTCGCCTACGGCCTCGGCGTCGAGCGGATCGGTGTGCTGAAGGCTGTCTACCCCGCCTGCTGGGGCATCCTGCAAATCGTCACCGGTCCGCTGAGCGACCGGGTTGGGCGGCGGGGGCTGGTGGTCTGGGGCCTGTGGCTGCAGGCCGCGGCGCTGGCGCTGACCGCGCTCACCGGCAGTTTCGCGTGGTGGCTGCCGGCGAGCGCGTTGCTCGGGCTCGGCACCGCGATGGTCTATCCGACGCTGATAGCCGCAATCTCCGACGCCGCGCATCCGGCGATGCGGGCCCGCGCGCTCAGCGTCTATCGGTTCTGGCGCGACCTCGGCTACGCGGTCGGCGCGCTGGCATCTGGAGTGATTGCCGACATCTTTGGCTTCGAAGCGGCGATTCTGGCCATCGCCGCGCTCACTTTTGTTTCAGGCATGGTCACGGCCGGCCTGATGCGGGACCAGCCGCGAGCCCAGAAACGGCAAGCTGCCTGACCCGTCATCAAAGAGGAGGAATGGATGAGTGACGCTTTACCGATTGACGCTGGTGCGTTGCGCGAGGAGGTGAAGGTCAAATACCGCGCCGTCGCGGTCAATCCGCATGGCAGCTATCATTTCCACACCGGCCGCCCCTTGTCGCGTCGGCTGGGCTATGACGAGGCCTTTGTGGCCAAGCTGCCGGAAAACGCGGTCGAGGCCTTTGCCGGCGTCGGCAACCCCTTCTCGATGAGCATCTTGCAGCCCGGCGAACGGGTCGTCGATCTCGGCTCCGGAGGCGGTTTCGACTGCTTTATCGCGGCCGGTCAGGTCGGGCGGGAAGGCCATGTCGTTGGCGTCGACATGACTGAGGAGATGCTCGGCCGGTCGCGCGCCGCCGCGACCGCTATGGGTGTGGGCAATGTCGAATTTCGGCAAGGTATGATCGAGGACTTGCCAATTGAAGACGGCTCGGCCGATGTCGTAATCAGCAACGGCGTCATCAACCTATGCGCCGACAAGCGCCGGGTCCTCGCTGAGGTCATGCGCGTACTGAAACCGGGTGGGCGCTTGCAGTTTGCGGATATCGCCAACGGTAAGGAGATTCCGGCAGGCGCGCTGCGCAATATTGATTTGTGGACCGATTGAATTGCCGGTGGCCTGCCGTGCGCAGGCTGGCGGCATATGCTTGAGCAGAGCGGTTTCGTCGAGGTCCAAATCGGCCCGCCAGTTGACACCTTTGGCGGTGCCGGCGGCGAGAGCAAGGCACGGTTGTTCGAAGTGTTTGGTTACGCCTTTCTGGCGCACAAACCGAAATAGGGGGCACTGAGCGTGCGATCTCTTTCAGGTCGCACGCTCAACTATCCGTCTAGTGCGAGAGGCGCGGGCAGGAAAGCGGTCGGTCTTCTAACCTTGGGCAAGAACAATGAGTAAATCTACTCTCATCGCAACGATGGTTATCGTGCTGCTCGGCGGCATAACATCCGTTGTCGTAGCCCAGCAATCGAATCCAGTCCCGTGGAACCGGTGCTGCGGCCTAAGTCCGTGGTCAGCGATGGGGCCGGGAATGATGGGCGGGGGGATGATGGGGGGCGGCGGCGGAAGCGGCAGAGGCGGGATGATGGGGGGCGGCGGCGGATACGGCAGTATGCCGCGGATGCACTTCGCCATGATGTCGGGAGTTCCAGCGCCTTACAATTCAATGACCAATCCGCTGCCGAGAACCCGCGAGACGGTCGAACGAGGCGCTAAGATCTACGAGCAAAACTGCGCTTCTTGCCACGGGACAACCGGCTTAGGCGACGGTCCGGTCGGTCGAACCCTCTCGCCGCCGCCGGCCAATCTCGCGTTTCTTTCGCAAATGCCGATGGTTCAGTGGGACCCGTTTATGTACTGGACCGTCGCCGAGGGCGGCGCACAGTTTGGGAGTGCGATGCCGACATTCAAGGGCACGTTGTCCAAAGACGATATCTGGGCAGTTATTGCCTACATACAGGCCCGGTTGCCACAGACGGCGGCTAAACAAGAACAAAAATAATGGAGCAAGGGCCACACGATTCAGTGGGCGTGGCCTAGTGCGCGTGGTCGAACTCGCCTTTCGCCATCGCGAGGTGGTGTGGCTGATGCCATGCGCCGCTGACCAGCAGGCCGATGAAACCTAGGCAGCGAATATGCTGGACTTCCTTGGAGGTGGTCGCGGTGACTGTAAGCAGTTCGCCATTGGGCAGCGGGGCGGCCTTGGCGTTCCAACCGTTGAGGCCGTTTGCCATCTGTATCCAAGCTGGGATCATTCGTTGGATCGCGATCAGTGTGCGGCCGTTGCCGGTGACGGCAACTTCCAAACCGCCGTCGATCTGTTTTGGAGCAGCGTCGGCCTTAAGGGTGACCTCGTTCATATCAATAAGATGCTGACGCAGCGCTTCGAGATCGACCTTTGACCAATCGGTCTTCGGATCGGCGTCGAGGATTCGCACGATCTCCTGAATAGCGCCGAATGCGGCTTGGCCGGGCATCGTTGGCGTCGCCAAGGCGGCGTGCGTCCCGGCATGGTCGCCCATCGGCATCTCCTGCATGTGCTCCGGCTTCATCGAATGGCCCTTGAGGGGCGCTTCTGCGAGCGCGATGCCTGATGCTGCGAAGACAAACAGGGCACTGACGGCAACGAGCTTACGGATAGAAAGCATGGGAAACCTCACCGGGTTGATCCCGGCCGCTCCACGCGGGCGACTGCCGAAACGGCGGCAAGGCTAGACTTTGGGCGGGGAGCCGGGATTTTCCAGGTGTTGCGTTCTGCGCGGCGTGAGTGTCGGCTCCGTGTGATCATCATGCTCCGGGCGTGTTCGCTGTTCGCGCAGCGGGGATATAGCGTTAGGGCGTCGCCGGAGACGCCGAGACGGTGCGCAATTTGGGTGACGCCGATGTCGGGATTGACGAGAAACGCCTTGGCGTCCTCGATGTCGGTTTCGATGCGGCGTGATCGGTGGCAGTCGCCGAACCTGCTTGCGCGACCTTGGTAACGGGTGTCGTCGCCCCATTACGGAAAATCGCCGCGGCGGCGCACGCAAAAATCAATCAGCTCGCCAACCACCATCGTCGCGCGGCCACACCGCACCAGATCGCTTCCACGAGTCCGAACGGCCACGCCCCTTGGAGAAATCCGTATACTGACCCCATTGCACAAGCGCCAGCGAAGGCGAGGACAAACCATCGGCTGCGATGCTCCAGAGCATAAAACACCAGCATGGCCGAGACCGCGAACAATCCAAAGAGCGTCAGGCCATCCATTGGGGCACAATTCTACATCTTGCGCTTTTGGGAGGTTCTCGCAATCCGATCTCTGCCGCATAATTGCATATTAGATCAATTTTTTGAAGTGCTTGCAAAGTCTCTGTTTTAATCTTCCAATATATCGCGACGGCCGGGTAATATCGGCCGTATTGGCGGCGCGCGGTTATTCCTTGTCCGGAACGCCGGCTTCGAGTTCTTCGAGCCACACGGTGGCGGTGGCGTCGGAGGGGGCGCGCCAGTCGCAGCGCGAGGAGAGCGAGCCGCCCGACGAGGTTTGCGGGCCGTTGGGCAGGGCCGAGCGCTTGAACTGACTCAGTTGGAAGAAGCGGTGGAGGAAGACCCGCAGCCAATGCTTGATCTCGGGCAGATCGTAGGCATGTCGCGCCAAGTCCGGGGTGTTGGCCGGCCACGCCCCGCGCTCGATGTCATGCCACGCGTTCCACGACAGATAGGCGATTTTCGACGGGCTGAAACCGTAGCGGGTCGCGTATTAAAAGTTGAAGTCCTGCGATGGCGCCCCGGGTACCCGCTCTCAGGTGCAGGCGCCTCTTGCCCGATGGCAGGGGGGACGCCAAGATTGTCGCGTCAGATGCTCGGGTCCCAATACGTCATAAAGATGCCCACATCTCGTATTAGGCGTCCCGCTTCGCGCGGCTTCCGGTCCGGCATGTTGCGTCATCTCTCGTTCCCGCTGATCCGCCCGTTCGATGACGCCCGGGGCGATCGCCGTCGACAAAGCGGCTTCACCTTGCTCGAGCTGCTCGTTGTTCTCGCCATCCTTGGATTGCTGATCGGCTTGGTTGCCCCCGCGGCGTTACGCCAACTCGGCTCGGCCAAGGAGAAAATCGCCCACCAGTCGATCGAACGCCTCGCCAGCGTGCTCGACATCTATAAGCTCGACGTCGGAAATTATCCGACGACCGAACAGGGTCTTGAGGCGCTGATCACCCGCCCTGCCGGGGCAGAGCACTGGAGCGGGCCCTATCTCAAGGGGGAGAAGGCGCCCGAAGACCCTTGGGGTCATCCGTTCCTTTACCGCATGCCAAGTCAGCGGCCCGGGCACGATTACGATCTTTACTCGCTCGGTCCGACCGGCAAGCCCGGCGGCACCGGTTCGGACGCTGAAATCGATAACGATTGAGCGGCCGCGGTCAGTCGCTCTCGCTGCCCCACGAGAGCACTGTGTAGCCCTGAGGCAAACTCTGGCCGACCCGCACGACCGCAACGCGGGTTGCCCGGGCATTCCCCGAGCCGAGCGCCGCGGCAGAGATGCGCACGGTCAACAAATCGGTCGGCGCCGGGCTGGCTGGGGGAGCGGCCTGGCCGAGCTGCGGGATCGTGGCCAGAGCCGCAGCTACGATTGGGTCGGCGCCGGATCGGTTCGGTTCGGCGGGGCCGAACAAGGTCAAATGGGGTTGCACCGCGGCGAACAACGCCGGTGTCATGCCGAGCACCCGGCCGAGTTCATCCATAGTCTCGAAGGGCGCCCCAGGCGGCCCGTAATCGAGGCCCGCCGCACGATAATCGGCAAACAAAGCCTCCTGCGGCCGCGGCATCGGCGCCGAGCCAACCCAGTCGGCGATAGAGGAGGCGAGGCGCCGCGCGCTGGCGGGGTCATTGCCGAGACCGCGAAGCAGACCTTCCATCAGCGCCGGCGAAGCCAGGTTCGGATTGATCCGCGACGCCTCGTCTTCGAGCCGTACCACCACCCGGCTATTGCCGATCGTCAACGGATGGGCAGTTCCGTCGAGCGGCCAACGCTGTTCGGGCTTCGGGTTCGATTGGTTGAAGATGGCCTCGGAAATCGCCCCGTCAGCCGCCGCCGCGGCGACGGCGTTGTCGACGAGATTGTCGGCGATGCGAATTTCGGTTCGCCCGCTCGCGGTCAGGTGGAGGACCAGGAAGGCGATCAGCGCCAAGGTCCATAGCACGATCAGCAGCGCGAAGCCGCCATTGCGGGGCACAGGCCGGCCTGGCATCCCCGCTCGCCGCATCCGGCTCACAGGCCGTTGGGGTTGGCCAAGCCCGAGCCGCCCTGGCGCTGCACCTGCTGCGGAACCAGCCCGGCATTGATCAGCTGGCTGCGCAAATCCTCGGTGAGCGCGCGCGCGTCGCGCTGATCGTGCACGACGTGGGGGGTGATCAGCACCAGCAACTCAGTGCGCATCCGCGAATTGGCCTGGGTCGAAAACAGCGTGCCGATAACGGGGATGTCCTTGATGAAGGGGAGGCCCGAATTCCCGTGTGAGACGTTGTCGCGGATCAGCCCCGCCATCCCCACGGTCTGGCCATCCTGGACCGCCACCCGGGTGCGGAACACCTGATCGTCAAAAGTCGGCGACCCGGTGATCGTATTGGTCGCCTGTTGCGCTACGTCGCTGACTTCCTGAGCGATGTCGAGGCTGACGAGGCCGCCGGTGTTGACTCGCGGCGTCACCTGCATGATCACGCCCGTCTCGTGATAGTCGACGCTGTTGACGACCGGGGCGCCCGCCGCCAGCGTGCTGGTCGCGGTCCCGGTCAGGACCGGAACCTGCTGGCCGACCTGCAGGCGGGCCGGCTGGTTGTCGAGGACCATGATCTCGGGCGCCGACAGCACCTTGACATTGGTCACCGCAGAGAGCGCGGCGAGCGCGAAATTCGGACTTTTGCTCAGGACGAAGTAAGGGAGGGTCGAGGGAAAGGGCAGGCTACCCAACGGAGGAAAAGGAGGGTTGAAGGGGCCACCGGTTCCAGTTGATCCCAGCGTCTCGGCGACGTGGTCGGTCTTGAAGAAGAATTGCGTGCCATATTGCAGCTGGTCGTTGAGGTCGACCTCGGCAATGGTCGCCTCGATCAATACCTGCAGAGGAATGATGTCGATCTTGTGCAGCATTCCCTCGATCACCGAATATTCAGCGGGGGTGGCATAGACCAAGAGAGCGTTGTTGGTGCGATTGGCGATGATGCGGATCCGGTTCACGTTGGCGTTGGCACCACCCCCGGTCTCCGCCGACAATGGCTCGGTCGCGGGCGTCTCCGCCGCCGCCGCGGTCGGCGCCGGGATCGACGAGCCAAGTCCGCCGGTGGCGCCGGCGCCACCGGCTTGTCCCGCCGCCCCGGTGGTGGAAATCCCTCCGGCTGCCCCGCCGACACCCGGGGTGCTCCCAGTAGCGTTGCCGAACCCCAAACTTTGCTGGCCGGCGCCGGGGGCGGTGCTGCCGGGCGGCGGTGGGGTCGCCGAGACGTTGCCGGGGGTGAAGGCACGCTGCAGCAGGCCTTCGAGGTCGCTGCTCTGGCCATTCTGCACGTAATAGACATGCCAGGCCCGGGCGGTCGCATCCTCGACCCGCCCCGCCAGCCGGAAGAAGCGCTCCGCCGCGTCGATGTAACGCGGTTGCGAGGACACGACGAGAATCGCGTTGACGCGCGCCATCGGCAGCACCTGAACAATGCTGGCGAGCGGAGCTTCGGCTTGGGCCTGAAGCACTTTTTCGAGCTCGCCCGCAAGCTTGGCAGGATCGTCGTCGCCGACCGGAAATAGAGCGTAGGATCGCCCGGACAGGATATCGATGTCGAAGGCGCGGATAAGACCGACCAAAGTCTGCCGCACCGCTGCGTCACCTGTCACCAGCAGCGCATTGCTCGCGGCCTCTGCCGTGATCTTACCGCCCTCGCCGACATAGGGCTCCAGCATCTTGGCGAGGTCCTTGGCCGAGGTATACCGCAGCGGCACGACCTGGGCGCCGGCTCCAATGCCGCCGGCGGCAGACTGGTTGCTGATATTCCCGACAGCGACCGGCACGACATTGTAGACCCCGTTTCTTTGAACCACGGTCGCGCCGTTCTGGTTGAGCAAAGTTTCGAGCGCGGGCAGCAGCGCCGAGCGCGCCAGCGGCGTCGTTGTCTCGATCGATCCCGTGCCGTGTACACGAGGGTCGATCGTATAATTGAGCTTCAACGTGGTACCGAGAATCGTGCGGACGATCTCGCGAATGTCGGTATCGACGAAATTCAGCGTGACGTCGCCGGTTTGGTCGGAGACGGCGCCCGCTGGCGGCGGCGAGGACCGCGCTGCCGCCGACCCGCCAACCGTCCCGCGGTCCACGAACACACGCTCTCCGGTGTGATTGACCGGAATGGGGCCGCTGATCCGCGGCGCCGCCGGCTGGAGGCCGGCGGGTTGCTCGAGCGGGGTCAGGCCAGGGGCGGGCGGTGGCTGGCAGGAGCCAAGAGCCGCCAGCAGCACCGTCACGGCAGATGCCCAGACTAGTCGCCGGTAAATCTGCATCACCGCCCCCGCAGCTGGCCCGGCCGGGGCGGGGCCCGGTTAAACAGCGTCAGCGGAAAGCCCGGCCGCGCCGCTGCTGGGACAGGCGCCGGGGCAGGATTGCCTCCACCGACGGTGGGGGATGGCGGCGGCGCCAGGTTGGGGTCGAATTTCGGCTGCAAGGTTTTGGTCCCGCTCGGACCGCTCAACGAGACCTCTTGCGGATTGATGCGTTCAACCCGCCATCCGCTCACAGACTCGCCCTCGCTGACGACCAGCGGCTTCGACCCGTTGGGGACAAAGATCGCAATGCGGTGGCCTGGTGCGATGATGATGCCGGTCAGCCTCGTATCGGCGAGCCCGGAATCAGCCATCGCATTGTCCCCGCCGCGTGGCGGGGGTTGCCGCGTGCTGCTGAACAACGGCCGGGCGAGGATCGACGCCAGCAGCTCGGTATATCGCCCAGGGGGCTCCGGGCGTGTCGAGGGAGGTGCAGGCTCCGGTGGCGGCGAAGCTATGCTCACCGGGTCGTCGCGGTCGGGCGCCCGCGCCATCTCGGCGGTGATGATGGCGGCGGCGAGGAGGCAGCCCGCGAGCAAGAGTGCAAGGACCAGGCGGTCGATCATGGCTCGCCCGGAGACGACGCTCTTTCGATGCGGAATCCGTAAACGTCCAGCCCCGCGTCAAGACTGAGGTCACCGCCCGGACCCGGCGGCAACCCCGGCCGCCGCAGGACGCCGTGGACTTGCAGATTGTCGACGATCAGGGGCGGCGTCGCCTCCTCGATCTTGGCGAGCAGCTTCACCAGGGTGTCATAGGGACCGTTGAGCGCGAACCGCAGACCGATACGGCGATAGCCGTCAGCTGTTTCAGACGGAAGGCTTTCGGTACTGCCGATCGTCGCGCCCACCGAGGCTGCAAAGCCCTCGATCCGGCTCTGCAAATTGGCCGAGGCGATGGCGTCGCTGGCGCCGTCGAGAGTGACTTTGCGCGTAAGCGCGGCGGCGCGCAGTTCGGCGACCTGCGCCCGCAGGGCCGGCAGCGCGGCTGCGGCCGCCTGCAGGTGGGGCAGCACCATACGACCGTTCTCGAGGCCTGCCTCGCGTCCCCGATAAAGGTCGACAAGAGGCGCCACGGCAAGAAAATACAGGCCTCCCAGCACGAGGAGCACCAGGCTCAGTGCCAACAGCCGGCCGCGCTGGCCGGTCGGCATGGCTGCGATCGAGACTACGGTGCCACCTCCGTGATGATGGTGAAGATCTCCTGTCGGAGCGCTTCGATCCGGGTGACGGGAGCGGCAAATGCCGGATTTCGGAATTCACTGTCGGCGGAAACCGCGCCGATCAGCCGGGCGGCTGCGGCGGACCGGCCACTCATTGTCAATTTGCGCTGTTGCAGCTCCATCTCGGTTAGGTACGTATCGTCGGGCAGGACGCGGGTTGCCGCAGCCAATACCGCGAGCGGCTGGCCAACCTTCTCGCGCGCTTTCTCGACGAGATCGGCGGTGCCGGATAACCGTGCGATCTCCCGGCGTAGGCTGTCGGCTTCGCCGGCGGCTTTACGCCCTGCGGCGAGTGCCCGGTCCAGCGACCCCATCGCGATAGATTGGCGGACAAAGGGCGTCACAATCGCAGCCAGCACCAGGATCGCGAAGCATACGGCCGCGGGTTTGATCAAGCGGCTGATGCCGCGATCAGCGGAATGACCGGCGCCGTCGAGCGGCAGCCAAAAACCCGCGTCCGGTCCGTCGGCGATTTCCGCTCGTACCGGAGCGATGCCGATCTGGCCGAGCAGATCCAGCAGTGGGGCCAAATTCGCTCTGGGGACCAGCAGCAGGCGCAGCGACAGCCGCCCACTCTGACGGTCGGCTTCGACGATCCTGTGGTTCCAGTAAAGCTCGTCAGCCGTGAATGGGGTTTCGCGGTCCATTTCGAACGTCAGAGCCTGATCGATCTCGCGTTCCGCGGCGAGCGGCAGGACCACCGTCTTTCCCAACACATCAGCCTCGCCCAGCCGCAGCACCACCGGTTTGCCGGTCGGGCGGGGCAGCTCCGCGAGACCCGAGGCACTTAGAGCGAATTGGCCGACTGAGGTTTCCTTGCCGTTTTTGCGCAAGCCGACGGCAACCGCCTCGATATCGTGGCCGGCAGCTCCGATCGGCGTGATGACTGTTGCATCGGCGGCGGTTGGAGCGGACCGACGCAAGCGCTGGGGCATTAGATCCGCCAGCTGTTCGAACCACCACCGGAGAAAGTCACGCACCATGCCCGGCACCGAGCCGATCAGAATCGCTAGAAGCTACGCCACTATGCTACAGAGCAGGGCAGCGCGGAACAGGCCGACGGGGCGCCGGCACTTATCCTGCCAGCAAAGTGTCCGAATGTGGCCCGATCAAGGCGATCGCCACCAAAGGTTGGCTATATTGGGCCTTCCGGCGTCCCTTACTCTCCGTTTACGGGTATTTTTCCGCACCGTCGTCCGAAGCAGGATCAGCTACAAGGTCGCCTGTTCGCGATTGATGAAGCCGCGCGGCGAATCGCCAATCGCGGTTAGAGCTCTGGTGTCGCGATCAGGTCGGGCCAATGTCGCCGGTCGCCCTTGGCGAAGACAACGCGGATTCGGATCAATCCCGGAGCTGCGGGCCCATCCCACTGCGTCTGCCATGCGGCCGGTTGATCCGGAGTGGTTGTGCCCCAAAAAGCGATCTCTAGATGGGCGACGCCAGAGATCAACTCGGTGACGGTCGGCTGCGGCGGCGGCCCAAACGGAATTTCATGTAGATGGGGCGTCCAGCGCAACACCAAGCGTCCATCGCGCAGCTCTATCGAGATGTCGGCGCGCCTCGTCGTGCCAAGCCCAGTCGGCAGGTCTCCGACAAAAGATAGGTGGTTCGCGTCGCCTTTGATCTGGCCGCCGGCGGCTGCGCCTGGACCAAAGGCGCCCGGTGTCGCCGCGGCGGCGCCGGTCAGCAAGGTACGCAAAACGCGAGCAGAAGCATCGAGTTCGGCGGTTTCGCCGACCCGCAGCTGCTGCGCGTGCCACAATGCCATCCCGGCGCGCACACCTTGCGTAAGCCCGACCACCAGAAAGCCGAGCACCACCACGACGACCAATATTTCCAGCAGGGTGAACCCGCTCTGTCGGCCAGTAGCGCGATCCATCAGCATGGCGGCGTCATCCGCCGGCGCCGGTCGTGCCGATGCGCAATGTCCGCAGCACGACCGCGCGCTGGTGAGCGCGCGCCTGCCACGAGATTGCGACCTCGACGTCGAACAGGGACGTCGTCTGCGGGGTGACCCCGTCCGTTGCCACACCTGGCCGCTGCGTCACCGGCTGTATGTGCAACCGCCAACGATAGCCGCCGCCGTCATCGCCGCTGGAGTCTCCTTCGACCAGGGCGGCGTCCCGCCCGACCGCGGCGAGATGGGATTGTGCGCGCTGCAACGCTTCCTCGGCCCGAGCCGCGGTGTCGACGGCGAACAGCCCGCCGGTACCAGCCTGGAATAGCCCGATCAGCGCCAACGAGGCGATCACCAAAGCGACAACGACCTCGAGCAAGGTGAAGCCGGAAGCGGTCGACGCCCGTTCAGTGTACATCGGCGACCGTGACCCGGCCGGTCAGCCAGTCGACCCCGACGGCGACGCGCCGCGAGCCGTCAGCAAGCGTGATTCTGCCGCCGGTGGAGCTGCCGTCGGGGTTGAAACGAATATCGCCGGTGGTGGCATTGCGCTTCTCACCGGTCACCGTCAGCAGCGCGATCGAGAGTTTGGGAGGCAGACTGCGCGGCACCTCGCCACCGACCCGATAACGATGACCGGACAAATCGAGCGAAAATGCCACCGGCTGGTTGTCGGCGATTGCTTGCGAGCGCGCCAGACGCAGACCGGAGGCGAGCTCGGCAGCGGTTCCTTCGAGCCCGAGCGCACTGCTCCAGGGCGCCTTGTAGCCGACGATCAGGACCAGAGCGAAGCCCATGACGGCAAGCACCACCACTAGCTCGATCAGGCTAAAGCCATTTGGTTTGCCGATGCCCGGCGCAGGCCCGATGGCCGGCGTCGATCCCGGTTCACCTCGCCAAATCATTGAGGCTCAGCATCGCCGTCAGCAGCGCGCTGATGATCCCGGCAACGGCGAGGCCCATCGTGATCGTGATCAGCGGCACCGCTAGGGCTACCAGGCGTTGCATCATCAACCGCGCCTGCTCGTCGTGGATATCGGCGGCTTTTAGTGACATCGCCGCCAGCTGTGCCGCTTCCTCGCCGAGCTGCAACAGATGGATCGTGCGCGCCGGAAACACCCCCGCGGCGGCAAGCGGCCGGGCGAGACCGGCGCCGCCCTTGGCCCTGAGCGCCGCCGCTTCGACCGCGGCCGCCGCCGCGAGGTTACCGAGCGCCTCCTGGGCGATGCCCAGCGCCGGGATCAGCGGCACCCCATTGTCGAGCAGGCTGCCGAGCGTTCGCGTCAGCCGCGCCGCGACGGTCTCGCGGATCAAACCGCCGGCGATCGGCAGGCGCAGCAGCAGGCGATCAAACGGCAGCCGGTACGCAGGCTGCCCCAGCAGATGACGGGCGACCAGACCGCCCACCAGCAATGCCGCCAAAAACCACGGCAAGGCTGCGCCGATGATGGCGCCGAGCGTCATCAGCACGCGGGTCGCGGTCGGCAGTTGCGCGCCGGCTTGCTCGAAAATCGGAGTGAATTGCGGCAGCACATAATCGAGCAACAGCACGATCGAGCCGATCGCGGCGACGACCAGAAGAGCCGGGTAAATCAGCGCCGCGCGCAGGCTGGCGGTCAGGCTGCGTTCCCGCTCAAGCAGGCCGGCGAGGCGGTCGAGGGTGACGGGAAGGGTGCCCCCCGCTTCGCCGGCGCGGACCAATCCGATGTAAAGCTTCGAAAAGCTGCGTGGTTCGCCGGCAAGCGCCGCGCCCAACGAGCTGCCCGACCGCACCTTATCGCGGACATTGCCAAGAATCTTGCGGGCACGGGCGCTGCGGGTGTTGTCGACGACAAAGCGCAGCGCGCGATCAAGATCCTGTCCCGCCATCAGCATGATCGCGAGCTCCCGGGTCACCTCGACGAGCGATGTCTTGTCGAGACCACGGGCGCCGCCGATCTCTATCTGCAACAACTCGCCCAGGCCGCGCCAGCCTTCGGCCGGATCGGCGCGCAGCACGATCTGACCCTGGCGCTGCAGCCGCTCGACCACGGCAGTGCGATCGGGCGCGTCCATGACGCCGTGCACAGTCTCGCCGCCGCCATTGATCGCCGACCAGCGGAACGATGGCATCTCAGCTTTCCGGCTGTAGTCTCATATGGATCGCCGAAGGATAGAGCGGGAACCCGGCCCCGGTTCTTCCCTGTTGCAGGCGACCGTGGGGGCGCGCGTGCCGACGGTCACCGGCGCGGACGATCAGGCTTCGCTCCTGATGCAGCGGACGACCTCCTCGATCGTGGTGTCACCCTCGAGCACCGCCATCAGACCGCTGTCGAATATCGGGCGCATGCCGTCCGCGACCGCGGCGCGCTCGATCGCGGTGTCGTCGGCCCCCTCGAAGATCAGACGGTCGATCGCCCGGTTCGGCACCAGTAGCTCGGCAATTGCCCGGCGCCCGCGAAAGCCGGTGCCGCGGCATTCAGCGCAACCCTTCGAGTGGTAGATCGTAATCGCGTTCGACGTGGCTAATCGTTCCAGGCGGAACCGTTCGATCAGCGCGGCTGGCGCCGGCTCCCCGGTTTTGCATACCGTGCACAGCCGACGGACCAGCCGCTGCGCCAGCACCCCCTTCAGGGTGGCTGTCATAAGATAATCCTCAAGTCCCATATCGCGTAGACGCGTTATCGTTGCGGCGGCCGAATTCGTATGCACGGTCGACAGTACGAGATGGCCGGTGAGCGCTGCCTGCACGGCGATCTGCACAGTCTCGATATCGCGGATCTCGCCGATCATGATGACGTCCGGATCTTGCCGCAAGATCGAGCGCAACAGGCTGGCGAAATTGAGGCCGATCTGGGGCTTTACCTGGATCTGGTTGATGCCTGCCAGCTGATATTCGATTGGATCCTCGACGGTCACGACATTCCGCGCCACGGTGTTCAACTTTAAGAGGCCGGTATATAACGTCGTGGTCTTGCCGCTGCCCGTCGGCCCGGTTACCAGCACCATCCCGTTCGGCAGTTCGAGCGCACGTTCGATCCCCTGCCAGATGTCTTGGGGCAAGCCCAGCTTTTCGTAGTTGAACTCGACAGCGGTGCGGTCGAGCACGCGCAGGACGACCTTTTCGCCGTGGAGCGAGGGCACCGTGGACACCCGGAAGTCGATCTCGTGGCCGCGCACGGTCAGCTTGATGCGGCCGTCCTGCGGCAGCCGGCGCTCGGCGATGTCGAGCCGCGCCATGATCTTGATGCGCGAGACGATTGCGGCCTGTAGCCTCGCCGGCGGCGGTTCAAGCTCGTGCAGCACGCCGTCATAGCGATATCGGACCCGCAACCGGTCCGGGAATGGCTCGAGATGAATATCGGAGGCATGGGTCTCGACGGCGCGGGCGATCATCTGATTGACGAGGCGGATCACCGGCGCCTCGCTGGCGAGGTCCTTAAGTCGCTCAGCGTCCTCTTCAGCCGGTTCATCGTCGGCAACCACCGCGTCCAGCATCGCCTCGCCATCGACGCCGTTGCCGGACTCAGAATAGAGCCGATCGAACGCGGCTTCGAGCTCGATCGGGACGGCGACAGCCACCGCCACTGGCCGGCCGAGCGCCGCCGCCACCGCATTGCGGGCAAAGACGTCCAGCGGGTCGGCCATGGCCAGCACCGCCCGGCCCTCGCTTTCGACAATCGGCAGCGCATGCACCTTGCGCAGGAATTTGGGCTTCAGCCGGTCGACGAACAGCGCGGTATCGGGATAATCTGCCGGCCTGACGATCGGGGCCGCGACGAGTTGCGCCAGAGCCTCGGCGAGCCCGCGCTCGCTGATTAGGCCAAGTTGGGTCAGGACACGGTCGAGCCGGCCGCCGGTCTCGGACGCAACCCGGCGCGCCCGCTCCAGGGTGCGTGAGTCGACGGCGCCGCTGTCGATCAGGGCCGGGCCGAGTTTGGCGAGCGCCTCGGCGGCATCCTGCGCGGTTGGAGAAGAAACGGGTTCGAACGTCATGACGGCATCTTATCCTCTCGGACGCCGGTTCAGAAATGGTTCCCGAGAGCGATAAAAATCGATCGACGGCGGGAGCGGGAACGGATGCTCGGGGCGGAACTGGTCGACCGTATGGCGCATGCGGACGCCGCCGCCGCTTGGGGCGCAGTGCTCGCAGCCCCGTTTATCGGCAGCTTCCTTGGCGTCATCGTCCAGCGGCTGCCCGACGGCAGGCCTATCGCCCTGGGGCGCTCGCGTTGCCAGGAGTGTGGCGCCGCTCTTGCGGTCCGCGACCTTGTACCGTTGTTCAGCTGGCTCGCGACCGCGGGTCGCTGCCGTTTCTGCAGACGTCCGCTCGGCTGGTTCTATCCCGGGATCGAGCTCGCCGCACTGGCGGTCGCGCTGCTCTCAGTGTCGATCGATCGCGGGGTTGGAGTGTGGCTCGACTGCGTCCTCGGCTGGTGGCTGCTCGCGCTCGGTTGGATCGATCTCCGCCGCTGGCTTTTGCCTGACGCGCTGACCTTGCCGCTCGTTGTAGCCGGGCTCGCCGCTGCCATGGCCTTCGAACCCGAGGGGCTGACCGATCGCGCCCTTGGCGCCGTCGCCGGCTATCTCGGCCTGCGCGCGGTCGGCCTTCTCTACAGGGCCTTGCGCGGCCGCGAGGGGTTGGGCCACGGCGACGCCAAGCTGCTCGCGGCGGCGGGGGCGTGGGTTGGAGTGCGGGCGCTGCCGCAGGTGGTTCTGCTCGCCGCGCTCGCGGGGCTGTGCGCCGCCGCCTGCATGCGCCTCGCCGGCATTCGTCTCGGCGCGCAGTCGGCGCTCCCCTTCGGCCCGTTTCTCGCCTTTGCCACCTGGCTCGTTTGGCTGGCGCCCGCGCTGACCCTTTAGAGGCGCGGCACTTGCGTCTTCCGCCCGGAGCCTTGACGATTTCTTGGCGCTCGGCAGCGTAAAATCGATAAGATTTGCGCTTGTGTAGAAACCGTGTATTTCGGCTTGGCATCCTATGGCCGGTTCGTCGAGACGCGGGAGGATGTGGCATGATTCATCCGGTCATTCTGTCCGGCGGCTCTGGCACCCGGCTGTGGCCGATGTCGCGCACGCTTTATCCCAAGCAATTGTTGCCTCTGCTCGGCCGCGACAGCCTGCTGCAGCAGACGGTGCAGCGAGTTGAGGACCCCGGCCGCTTTACCCCGCCTCTACTGGTCGCCAATGAAGAGCACAGGTTCATCATCGCCGAGCAGCTACGCGAAGTCGGGGCGGCGCCGCGCGCGCTGCTGCTCGAGCCGGTCGGCCGCAACACAGCTCCCGCCGCTTGCGTCGCAGCCCTGGTGCTCGCCAAGAGCGATCCCGATCCGCTGATGCTACTGCTGCCCTCCGACCACATCATCGAGGATGATGCAGCCTTTGCCGCGGCGATCGACCGCGCGGCCTCGGCGGCTCGCTGCGGCAGTCTTGTGAGTTTCGGGATCGCCCCCGAGCGCCCCGAAACCGGTTACGGCTATATCCGGCGAGGACCGGCGTTCGACGGCGTCAGCGGTGTATTCCGGGTTGCAGAATTCGTCGAGAAGCCCGACACCGAGAAGGCGCAAGCCTATATCGCCTCGGGCGAGCATTTATGGAATAGCGGCATCTTCCTGTTTCCGGTGCGGCGCCTTCTCGACGAGCTGGAGCGGCTGCGGCCCGATATCGTCGCTGCTTGTCGGCGGGCGCTCGCCGAGGCCAGTCATGACGCCGATTTCACCCGCCTCGGCAAAGAGGCGTTCGCGGCGTGCGCAACCGAGTCGATCGACTACGCGGTCATGGAGCACACGCAACACGCGGCGGTCGTGCCTGTCACCATGGGCTGGAGCGATGTCGGCTCGTGGGACGCCCTGTGGGAGATCAGCGCCAAGGACCCTGCCGGCAACTCGATCGCCGGGAACGTCGTCGCTCAAGACACCCGCAACTGCTATCTGCGCTCGGAGGCCGGGCTGCTTGCTGCGATCGGCATTGAGGATCTCGTCGTTGTCGTCACGGCCGACGCGGTCATGCTGGCGCCGCGCAACCGCACGCAGGAGGTCAGGCAACTTGTCGCGCGGCTCGTCAGCGAAAGCCGCGGGGAGGCTGACGCGCCGCCGACCGTCCATCGACCATGGGGCACGTACAGATCGCTGCATAACGGGCACCGGGTGCAGGTCAAGCACATCATGGTGAAGCCAGGCGGCCAGCTCTCGCTGCAGATGCATCATCATCGCGCCGAGCATTGGATCGTTGTCCACGGCACGGCAAAGATCCGCCGAGGAGAGGAAGAGACAATCCTGACCGAGGACCAGTCGACCTACATCCCGCTCGGCACGGCTCATCGGCTCGAGAACCCAGGCAAGATCCCGCTGCACCTGATCGAGGTGCAGTCGGGGAGCTATCTCGGCGAGGACGACATCATCCGCCTTGAAGACAGCTACGGCCGGAGCTAGCCAGAATTGGGCGCGCGGCCAGCACGGATTTCGCAGCCAACCTTGCTTACACGGTCGGCTGTGGTCTTAGCCCGCTGCCGAGTCGAGGAATTACCGAGGCGGCTTTGCTAAAGGCGGCTGCATCGCGGGCGGTGATTTCGGCAGCGACGATGCGGCGCGCCGCTGCGGCGATGATCACCACGGCGTAGAACCCGTCGAACATCCCCTGGGTCGCGAACGACCCGCCGGCACAATACCCGACCAGAGACGCTTGGAGCATTCGCCCGAGACTGTTCGCCCATTCGAGATCCGGATTACCCCGCGATTGTCGGACGAGCCAGCCGGCGTCGAGCGCGGTGGTGATCAAGATAGCGACAAAGATCCCAAGTCCGACAAAGCCATGATCGCCAAGCATCTCGAACCAGTTGCTGTGCGCCGCGCGCGGCCTCGTCAATGGCGGAAGGCCGCTGTCCCGAAGCTGTCGGTTCACTGAATTCGGATCGTAGGACCAGTGAAATCCGGCGCCGGTGATCGGCCGCTTCAGCGCCATGTCCCAGGCCAGATGCCACAGATAGAGCCGGGTCTCCGCTGATGCGTCCTCTTGATAGGTTTCGATTGTCCCCATCCGCGCGAACCATTCCTCGGGGGCGTAACTCCAAACCCCGAAGGCGGCAACCGCGATCAGCAGCGCCATCGAGACTTTCCGGCGCGAGCGCCACCACAGCATAGCCCCCATGGCGAAGAGCGCGAGCAACGCGCCGCGCGAATAGGTGAAGATATCGCCCAAAAAGGTGAGGCCGATCACCACCAGAAACGGCCATTTGAGGTACGGCTGCCGATACCTTTCCCGAAGGTAGAACAACAAGGGAAGGATCATCGTCAGCGCAACTCCCAAATCGTTGTTGTCGGAGATCATCGTGCCGTCGGGACCATAGACGCGGGCTGTGCCGCCCGAAAAGAGCAGCGAGGACAACCCGCCCTTAACGCCAAAAGCGGCGATTGACAGCGTGCAGACGGCAATTAGCTGGTCGAGCCGCCGGCGCGTCGTCGTCAGCGTATAAGCGACAACCGTCATCAACAGCATTTTCTCGGCGAGCTGCCATTTTTCATAAATCTGGTTACCGGGCCCGGTGCCGAATATCGAGGTGACCGAGATCCAGACCGCCAGCGTGACGAGCAGTCCGGTTGTTTTGTTCATCGGCGGCAATTTCGGCTCGGGCCTGGACAGAAGCCACCACAGAAGCGTCGTGACTGCGACTATGTGCGCGTAAGGAATTCCGGCAGCGACACTATTCCAAACCATCTTTTGAGGGTTCATCAGTGAGATCCAATACCACATCAGGATCCCGAAGAACGGCCCATTGACAAATATGAACGGGAGAGCAGCGAAGAAGACGATCAAGAGGATCAGTCCACGCATCGTCCTATTGCTCCTGGAGGCTTGCGGCGGCGGGTTTCGACGATGCCGGCTTCAGCCTCTGTGGGATACGTTTTGTCCGGTGAGTGGTCCTACACCGCGCTTGTCGGTCGGCGAGCCTAGACCGGCAGCGGAAGCCGAATGCCGTCAGGCTCCGGCAGCGATACCCGCCTGCATCGATCGCAGACCGTTGCAAGGGAGGGGCAGGGGTGCTCACCAGCGAGCGCTACCGATAGCAGAAATGACATGCCGGCCTGTCGCGGTCATCTAGCACCAAGCTGCATGGTCGTCGAGGTACCTTCGTGGTTAACGATGTTCTGCGACGGGATGCTGTAATGGCCGTGAAGAATGCGCTTGCTTGGTTAACAGACAGTAAAGGGATGGGTCGGCTTCTCGTGGTACTACATTGCCCTCCAGCGGCATCCGGCGCATCCCAGAATTAACCGACACCGCGCTGATCGCCCGCTCGATCGGTGGCGGGTGCGACCCAACCCCTTTTGCTCACGGTCCGGATTCGGAATGTATAGGCTACCGGTAATGGCGGATTTTGGCACGAGGGTCGGCATGATCAGGCGATACGGAATCTTCTCGTCACTTTTGCTCCTTTCGTTTCTCTTGAACATCCCGCACGGGTTCGGCCTCGGTGGCGGGATGACGAGGGCCGCGAACGCGGCGACGGAGCCACAAGCACGCGTCGCAAACTCGATCACAATCAGGAACGCAAGCGGCGCTATCCGAAAAAACTATCCGTATCAATTTGGCCGGCCGTTTGTTGACGGGGCGATCGCCAACCAGCCGCAGGTGCTGGTCAATGGCCAGCCGGTTGCCACCCAGGCCGATGTCAAGAACCGCTATCCCGACGGCTCGGTCGAATTCGCGGTGATCGCGGTGGTGATCCCGGCCCTTCCGGCATCGGGCTCGCTGACCCTGACCTTTCAAAACCAGAGTGCTGGCAGCAACACGCCGCTGACCCAGGCGCAGATGCTGGCATCGAGCTATAATTTCGATGCGTCGATGGCGCTGACCCCGGTCAGCGGAACGGCGCAGGCCGCGTCCGCGCGCGCCATGCTGCAGAACGGCGATTACAAGCTGTGGACCTCGGGGCCGGTGGCGCAGACCATCATGCTCGGCGACGATACCGCGGCGCGCAAATACGACATCGGCTTTGGCGATGGCTACCATCCGTTCCGGCCGCGCTTTTATGCGACCTTCTGGCCGGCGACGCACCAGGTCTTTATCCGAGCCGTCGGCGAGAACGGGCTGACCACCGAGGTCGAAGACCTGGCCTACAAGCTGGCGATCACGTCGAACGGGGCGGCGGTCTATTCAGCCGACCTCTCGGGTACGCAGACCACCCATCCCAAGCTCCATTGGGCATTGAGCCGGTGGACCCGCGAATTCTGGATCGGCGGCACGCCCTCGGCCCAAATCGACATCGACAACAACCTGGCCTATCTCGAAAGCACCCGGTTCCTGCCGAATTTCGATACCTCGATCGCCATCCCACAGACCTCGATCGCCAACGAGTACGCCAACTATAACGGCAAGACCAATGGACCCTTGGACGGCATCTGGAACGGCGGCAGCTGTTGCTGGGTGCAAGCCATGGGTCAGGCCGGCGACAACCCGCATATCGGCCCCTATCCGCGCTGGGTCACCATGTGGCTGTTCACCGGCGATTGGCGCATGCGGCAGATGGCGCTCGGCCTGGCCGACCTCGCCGCGTCCTATCCGATGGGCTTGCGCGAGAGCGATCCGACCCGGCGCTTTTCGCGCGCCGATGCGGTCGGCAGCGGGACCGGGCTCGGCCGCAACCTGTCGATCGCCGGCCGCCCAAATACCCAGTTCAACTCCCCCAACAACATGATCAATTACAATAAGGCCTTGGGCGACAATCCAATCCGGGTCGGTCCAATGGCCTCAATTCCAGTTGGCGGCGATCCGTGGACCTGGGATGATGGGCATCAGCCGAGTGCATGGTTTCCGCAATACATCCTGACCGGGGACCCGTGGTACCTCGACATGATGTATTCCTGGGCCGGCATCACCGCGGCAATCACCACCGGCGATCCCGGCGGCAACGCAGCTTATTTTCGCGGACCAACCGGGGCTTATGGCGGCATCGCCAGCGAGACCCGCGCCGCCGCCTGGACGATACGCGGCCGCGCCGAGACCGCCTTTGCCGCACCCGACGGCTCACCGGAAAAGGCGTATTTCACCTATCTGACCAATGACGCGCTGGCGCGTTGGGAAGGCGGCTTGGGTGTCACCGGCACGCCCTTCGACGGCAGCGCGGTGAAGGTCTGGGGAGCGACCTACGGCAATTCCTATTCGACGAATGCCGGCCAGCCGGCCAGCCCGGTCAACGGCCAGGCGCCGGCTTTGGGGAATTGGGGTAGCGTATGCGCCGCCTCCGCGACTCCGCCTCTGTGCGGCTTCTCAGCAACTCAGCAGCGTGCCTGGGGGATGAAGGTCGGCGCGAACGGTTCGTTCGACGACCCGTGGATGATGTGGTATGTGCAATACGCCCTCGGCAGGGCGGCCGAGTTGGGCTTCGCCGGCCGGCCGAACCAATTGCACGCCGGCCAGTACATCATCGGGATGATCGGATCGTCTGCGCCGCTCCTGGTGGCGCAGTATCAGATCCCGGTCGAGAAGGCGGGGGGCGGCTGGTGGGCGACCTGGCCCGACCTGATCGCCGGCGCGATGGACCCGACATGGATCAGCGGCAGCCGAAATGGCGGCGGCCTGCCCGCTTACTTCCGCAACAATCTTTCCGCCAGCGGGCGTCAGGTGTGGGGGACGCCGGGCCTGGCGATGCTGGTCGATCAAAATGCTCCCGGCGCTGCCGTCGCATGGAGCTGGTGGAAAGCCAACGTCTACTCAAAAGTGCCTGAGTCACGCTTAATACCGTTCACTTCCGACCCAAGATGGGCGATCTTGCCCAGGATCGACAGGAACGTTCTGCCGCCGCAACCGACGACGATGCCCTGAGAAGGCGCGCGAGTGCCGCCGGCCGCCGGTCCGGTATCAATTCAGACAGCTCGTGCAGCTTGATGATCGCCACCGCGGTGTAGCCGAGGCGGCGGAGCGTGTCAGCGCACTCGCCTAGGTCGGGTGCAGCTCCGCTATTATTATCCAATTTGTATCATTAGTTAGATCGTAACTCGCGGCAAGCTGACAGGTCATTTGGCCAGTTTGCTAGCTCTCTGCAAGCCTTGCCTATCCGTTCCATTTTGACATCGCCGCGCGGGCGCTGGCGCAAGGCGATCACCCGCCCTCGTGTTAACCCTGGTTTATTTTGACACGGCAGCGGCGCGCGCATAGAGCGGGATCGCGATCCCCGGTAGATTTACCCGGCATTGGTGCAAGCGACGGTGCGATAGCCCTATGAGGATAGCTAATTATGAACCGGGCGCGAAGGCGACTTGAGTGGTGGTCCAGGAAGGCGACCGGTATTGCATTCGATGCCCTTCATGGTGTGGACACCGGGGCGGGCGTCGCTGAGCCGGAACTCGACATTTCTGCCGGCAATCGGCGCTACGCAATTCCATACGATCCCTCGCACTGGAGAGACCTCTCCCGGACACTCCAACTCGCGTCTCTGCCGGTGGAGGGGTTTAATTTCATAGACGTCGGTTGCGGAAAGGGCAAAGTCCTGCTCTCAGCCTTGCGTTATCCATTCGCCCGCATCGTCGGCATCGAATTTTCGCCGCACCTCTGTGATGTGGCGAAGCGCAATCTGGCCGATGCGCGGTTCGTCCGTCGCCGATGCACCGACGTGGAGATAGTTTGCGCCGACGCTGTTGAATATCCCGTGCCAGAGCAGCCGACCGTTTTCTTTTTCTATAACCCGTTTACCTACGAGGTTATGGAGAAGGTTTTGATGAACATCGTCCGTTCGTTTCTACAATCCCGGCGGTCGATTTATGTTATCGTATGCGGATCCCCGTCTAATCTCCAAATCGACGAATTCTTGTGCCGCGAGACTGGCGGGAGCGCGCGTCGACGCGCGTCCGGAATATCGGGACGTCGCACCGTTGTTGTTTTCGAGATGGTGCCACAGCAACGCGGTCGTGATCCGTCATGCCACCCCTAACGCAAACGCTGCGGCGCGCGGTTCCCAGCACCTGGGTAGAAAACCAATGAATAAAGTTCAATTCACCGGCCACGGGTCTGTTTGGCCGGTTCGACCATTGACCCCAGAAGCGAACAGTTGGATCGCCGACAACATACCTGCCGACGCCCAGTGGTGGGGCAGCGCCGTCATGATCGACGCCTGCTACGTCTACGATGTTGTCCAGCACATGATCAACGACGGATTGCTGCCTTCCGCGTTCAAGCTGGCGCATGCTGGGGACCCGTCATGCCATACTTAGCCCCCACCAGCGGGCCCGCTGGTCGCCACGCCGTAAAGCCGCGCTGGTCGCGGCGGATCGCCTTCACAACCTGCTCCGCCGGTTCCTACTCCGCCGGTTCCTTCAGCGGCCCGGATTTCTGTCCCATCTTCGCTCCTTCTGTGGCTACGATGGGCCAGAAATCCTCCCTTCCTCAACCCGCCTCTTCTGTCTCATAGGCGCCGATGCCGGACATCAGCAAGTCGGAAAGCCGTCGTGGGCGACGAAGACCGGAAGATCCGCGATCAACGCGTGGGATAGTGTCAACCCCGGGGAAGGGTATCCAAAACAATCTCTATCGCCCACGCCAACTGTTTTCTGCGCTGCGTTCGCCGGCTGTTCGGGCGCGATCGTGGAACGGGGGCGTCTGGCAATTATTTTCAGGACGAGCGGTTGCGTTGAGTGCGCGCTTCGTTTCGTGAATATCTCAGTGAGTTGATTTCGACGCGCAGACGCTCGGGCACCAAGTGCCAGATGCGACGAGCCTCATTGATTAATCGCTCCTGCGATTGATAGCGATGGAAGCGGGTCTGATCGAGCTGGTACCGATATATTGGGGCAATTGTCCTGCCAAATTTGCGTAGGAAGAAGTGGCTTGACCCCAAGCTGTAAGAACGGAACCCTTCCTGGCACGCCCACTCGATGATGCGCCATTGGAGCAAGTCATTAGGCCGAATCGCTTGATATTGCTCAAGCGAACTGTTGCCGGAATACTCAATAAGTCCACCAACATGCATGCGAACTACTGAACCAGCAATAATATTGCCGGATAGACGAGCGACAAACAGTCGACGATTACTTGTCAAAGAAAATTGTTCCTGGAAGTCGGGAAGAGGCGTTGAGGGAATCCCCTTTCGTTTTGCCCAATCGAGATACACCGCATAAAATTCGGCGACATCATCGACCGTCGAAGTCATTTCTACTTTAACTCCTGAGGAAATAGCCTTCCTGATGGCACGACGAACGCCTTGTTTATCTGAAAACTCCTTGAATATCGCCGCTGCACCCATCTGCAGATCGATCATGACGACCCCGTCCTGCGGCGTCCTAACGTAACCATCGAATGGGTCCTCGGCGCTCCAAGAATACACCGTCACGCATCTGTTATAGGACAATAGGCGAAGGCCAGCTACGAGCGGCCGGATGATGTCGGCTCGATCGACGACGCGGCCAACGGAGATTTGCGGGCGGACGCTCAACCCGCTTTGCACTCGATCACCGATGATCGTTCCGGTAATGACCCCTGCGATGCAGCCGCGTTCATAGATCAAGATGGCGAAAGGATTTCTTCCGCGGAGCTGAGGCTCGTCAAAATAGGCAGGCGATGTGTAGTGCGTCGCAACATCGGCACGGTCTAGGAAGTCGAGCCATGCCCCACAAACGTTGCTCGGCGGGCGAGTCAGATAAATGGCAACGGCACGGTCTCTCAATGCAGTCTCGAACATGAGACATTATAACCGACAACCCCGGCAAAATATACCGAGTCATCACAGACGGCCCCTCTTGCGTGTTGCTGATTCCGGAGCAAGCCGACCACTGATCTCGCGGTTGTCGGTGTAGGGGGCGAGGTCAGGGAGGAACGTCCTGCGACGCCCTCACCCTCCCGGGCCCTGCCGAAACACTTGGTCGGCGGTCCGTTGTTGCATCGGCGACAGGCTCGCATAGAGCGCTTGCAGCGGCGGCAGCATCCGCTTCAAGCCAACAAGCTCCTGTTCGCCCGTTTGTATGGCGAAGCGCAAACCCTGGATCGGATCCAGGTTTGTGGGCGGCGGCGCGTTCGGCATCATCCTTGCGTTCTGCCGCATGACGTTGGCGAGCGCCTCGAAGCGAGGCTCCTGGGCCGGGGTGATCTGCAGCCGCTGATGAAGCTGGGCGATGTTGGCCTCGATATTTGGCGCGGGTGGCGGGGCTTGAGCTGGCAGCAGCAGTGGCGCCCGATGTCTGGGTGCTGGGCCGTCCATCGTCGGGGCGGTCATCGCGGCGGCTCGGGATGGTACAGATGACGGAATGAGCCCAGCTGCGGCTAAGCTCGCCACCAGGACTAGTCGAAAAATCGCCTGCAACATTACTTGAGACCTCGCCAGCCGCCTTCGGTATCGGGTTGGGTCGAATAAAGCACGGTTCCAAGCATCGAGGTCAGCCGGGGGCGGCGCCCTGGGTTGCCACTTCCATCATGTAGAGCGACTGGCTAGCGGCCATGAACAGGCGATCGCGCTTAGGTCCGCCAAAGGCAAGGTTGGCGCATACCTCCGGCAAACGGATGCGGCCGATCAGCTTGCCCGCCGGGTTGAACACCAGCACCCCGGCATAGCCGAGCGGCGCGTTCGAGCTGCACCACAGATTGCCGGCGACATCGGCGCGCATCCCATCCGGGCCGCATTTGACGCCGTCGACCGTCATATCGGTAAACAGTCTCTGATTGACGGGCTTTGTCCCCTGCATATCGAAGGCAAAGATCACCCGGTTGCCGCCCGGCCCGGTGTCGCCTGGGCCTTTACCGGTGCTGATCACGTAAAGCGTCTTGTGATCGGGCGAAAAGCAGATGCCGTTGGGGTCGGGCAGCTGCTCTTCGCTGATGGCCACTTCGAGCTTGCCGCTCGGGTCCCAGCGATAGGTGGCGTTCGGTAATTCGCGTTTGCGTCCGCCGATGGCGCCTGCATTCTCGGCGCCGATGCGCGGGTTCAGGATGCCTTGCGGGTTGGTCGAGCCGCCGGCTTCGTCAGGATGGCCCTCGGGGATCGAATCGCCGTAAGGCGGGTCGGTGAACCAGATGCTGCCGTCTGGATGGGGCACCAGGTCGTTCGGCGAATTCAGCGGCTTGCCCTGGTAGGAATCGGCGATCACCGTCATCGTGCCATCGTGCTCCCAGCGCACGACACGGCGAAAGAAATCCTCGGTCGACAGTTGGCGCCCCTGGTAATCGAAGGAATTGCCGTTGCTGTTGTAGGACGGGCGGCGGAATGGCGTCACCCGCCCGTCGTCCCAGATGTAGCGGTATTGAGTGTTGCCCGCGACGTCGCTGAAGACGACGTATTGCCCCTGGCTCGACCAGGCCGGCCCCTCGGCCCACAATGCTCCGGTCCATACCCGTTGGATGCCGGCGATCGCACGTCTCACCTGGTTGAACGAGGGATCGACGACGATCACGTCGGGATCGGGATAGATCGACGGATGACCGCGCGCCCAGTCGCGCGGCGGGCTGGTGATGACGCTCGCCGGCGTGCCGAGTTTCGCGTTTTGTTGAGCGGATGCGGACTCCCGCGCCAGCGCCGCGGCGCCCATCAGGCCCGCGGTCCCCGCCAGCATCGTGCGTCGCGACAAAGCATGCCTCTGAACCGGATCGTGCGTCATCGCTCCCTCCCCAATGTGGTTTTCTGCATGATTGTGGATGGGCTTTGGGTTGCCGGCAATCGAGCGTCTCCGCTGAGGCAATTCAGCCATGCGAAGCCGGAAGAGCATGCCGTCGATTTCACGGTGCGCCGTAGCACGCGATCGCGTGCTAATATTTTTGCTGAAGAATCGTGGTCTGCTATCCGGAAAGGAAGTGCGATGGCTTATGATCTCCTGATCAAGAACGGCCGCATCGTTGACGGCTCGGGCATGCCGGCGTTCCGCGGCGATCTTGGCGTCAAGGATGGCAAGATCGCCGAGATCGGCAAGTTGAGCGGCCCGGCGACACGAACGATCGACGCTGCCGGCCGCGTCGTCGCCCCCGGCTTTATTGACAATCACTGCCATTACGACGCCCAGGTCACCTGGGACCCGCTGTGCTCGTTTTCGTGCGACCACGGCGCCACCTCGGTGATCTTCGGCAATTGCTCGCTCTCGCTGGCGCCGGTGCGCAAGGGATCGGAGCGTCGCCTGTCGGAATTTCTTTCCTACGTTGAAGCGATCCCGATGGAGGTGCTCGACACCCTCGAATTCACCTGGGAGACCTTCCCCGAATATCTCGGCCAGATGGATCACCATCTCGGCGTCAATGTCGGCAATCTGATCGGCCACACCGCGGTGCGCTATTATGTGATGGGCGACGACTGCCAGAAGCGCACAGCTACCGACGACGAGATCAAGCAGATGCAGGATCTCGTGCGCGACGGCATGAAGGCCGGGGCGCTTGGCGTCTCGGTGTCGCGCAACCAAGGCCATTTCGACCCGCAGGGTGTGCACATCCCCGCGATTTGGGCGGACGAGAAGGAGATATTCGCCCTCGGCGACGTGCTGCGCGAGCTCGGCACCGGCCTGATCCAATCGGGTGGCGGCAACGGCGCCGAGATGAAGGACGCGCTGATGAGCCGGCTCTCTGAAGCAACCGGCCGCGTCGTCGTCTACAACAATCTCGGCCAAACGATGCGCCGGCCCGGCCAGTGGCAGAAGCAGATGGCCCAGGTCGACGCAACGACCGCCAAGGGCATCCGCGCCTACCCGATGTGCACGCCAAATCGCATCACCGACTATTTTACGATGCGCAACACGCAGACCTTCCGCGGGTTGGCGGTGTGGCACCCGATCTGTCTGTCCTCGCCGGAGGAGATGCTGAAGGCCTATGCCGATCCCGAAATCCGTCGCAAGCTTCACCAGGAGGCGATCGAATTCAAAAACGGGCCGGCGATTGGCATCTGCAGCACCTGGTGGGACTACATGGTGTTGCAGACCGCGGTCTTGCCGAAGAACAAGCAGTATGAAGGCAAGACGCTTGGCCAGATCGCCAAGGCGCAGGGCAAGGGCGTCATCGACGCTTTCCTTGACCTGGCGATCGAGGAGAACCTCGACACCGAATGGCTGCACGGCGAGAACAACGTTGATGAAGAGGCTGTCGCCAAGATCCTGACCTATCCGAACGCGATCATCGGCCTGTCGGATGGCGGCGCGCACGTCCAGTTCCAAAGCGGGTTTGGCTTCAGCACTCGATTGCTCGCAGAGTGGGTGCGCGAGAAACAGGTCATGACCCTGGAGCAGGCGGTGCGGCGGCTGACCTTCGACAGTGCCTCCACGTTCGGGCTTTATGACCGCGGGTTGCTGCGGCCGGGATTGGTCGCCGACATCGTGATCTTCGATCCCGATACGGTTCGCCCGTTGCCGCTCGAGGTGCTGCATGATTTCCCGACCGGCGCCAAGCGCATCAAGGAGCCGGCCGAGGGCATCCACATGACTATCGTCAACGGTAAAATCCTGCTCGAAGACGGCAAGCACACCGGCGCATTGCCCGGCCGCGTGCTGCGCAACACCTATTACCACGGCCTGCACGCGTAACATTCAGGCGACCGCTCCTCGCCCCTCTCTCTCCGCTCGCGAGGAGAGAGAGGGATCCGGTAGGCAGGACGGTGGGGGGAGCGGCGTCAAAGGGAGGACCGTCATGCCGGCATTCCGGCCGACCCCAGATCTCGACGTGCACTACGAGGTCGACGACTTCACCGACCCGTGGCGTACGCCTGACACAGTTCTGATGCTGCACGGCAATGCCGAGAGCGGATTAGCCTGGTATGGCTGGGTCCCGGCCTTGGCGCGACAATACAAGGTCGTGCGGCCGGACATGCGCGGCTTTGGCGCCTCGACGCCGATGCCGCGCGATTTCCCGTGGACCCTCGACATTATCATCGACGATTTTGTCCGGCTGATCGACCATCTCGGTATCGATCGCTTTCACCTCGTCGGCGCCAAGATCGGCGGGACAATCGCGCGCGCCTTCGCCGCTCGTCGTCCTGAACGGGTCAAGACCTTGGCGGTCGTCGGCACCCCGCCGCCGCTCCGCGCCGGTGCAGCCGAACGCGTGCCCGAACTGAACGCGGCCTTCGAGCGCGACGGGGTCGAGGCCTGGGCGCGTCAGACCATGGCCGGCCGCCTCGGCAGCGCGTTTCCGGCGGAAGGGGTCGAGTGGTGGATAAAGTTCATGGGCCGCACCGCGGTCTCAACTCAGATCGGCTTTATGCGAACAATCGCCTGCGCCGACATCCGCGCCGATCTGCCGAAAATCCGCTGCCCGACCCTCGTCATCACTACCGACGGTAGCGGGCTCGCCTCAGTCGACGAGACCCGCGCTTGGCAGCAGCAGATCGCGAACTCGACGCTCGTGGTATTACCCGGCAACTCGTATCACGTCGCCGCGACCCATGCCGAACCTAGTGCCGCGGCGACGCTCGATTTCATCGCCAGGAACGCCAGCGCCTGAGACGCGCGATCAGCCATGGTTTCTTCCGAGATGCTCGCCGTCGGCAAAGTCTGTGGCGGCGCTTAGGAGCTTGTGCTAGCAAGAGACAGCTAAACTGAACCTTGTGATGTGATGGCGGCGCTCCTCGCCCGCCCGCGATCACCTGATATTCGCGTTATTGCCTTGGAAACACAAACAACCTCGGGACACGTATCCCGACCGATACCAGGGCGGAACATTCACCGCCGCAAGCTGCGGGACTTGCAAAGGCCCGAGGGCGGAACGTGAGCGATCGCCCCCCCGCCGCCTCGAACGCGCGCCGGCCCAGACGCAACGACCCTTGCATTTGCGGCAGCGGACGAAAATTCAAGCTGTGTTGCGGCGCGGCGGCGCTGCAGACTGGGACGGCGAACCCTCAGGCATCAGCGCTGCTCCCGCGGTCCGCGGCACCAGAGTTGGGCGATCGACGCAATAGGCTCGGTCCGCTGACCGAAGTAAGCGCGCTGCGTGAGACTGCGGAGCAGTTCATGCGGTTGCAATCTGCGTCGCCTGCCGCGCCGACCCTCACAGGCGGCGCCCCGGATGCCCGGCTCAGGGTCACGCAGGATCGAAGCACTGCAGCTCGGCGCTATCGAGAGCGCGGTATTGGGCTCGTCGAGGCCGGCAGGCCGTCCGCTGCAATTCCGGCGTTTCGCCGCGCGATCGAGCTCGATCCGGGCGAAGCCGCCTCGCACCACGCGCTCGGCCGGGCGCTGCTGCGTCTCAACCGCCTCGCCGAAGCTGCTGCCAGCTTGAGCTTCGCCACTACCTTGAGAGACGATGCTGCCGCCTACCACGATCTGGCTGTGGCGTTGCAGGGGCAGGACCTGCGTGTCGAAGCGACGGCAGCCTATCGCCGGGCCGTCGAGCTGGCCCCGGAGCTGGCCGAAGCGCATGCCGCGCTCGGCGAACTCCTCATTCTGGCCGACGAGGATGAAGAGGCCGCGCGGTGCTTTCGCCGCGCTGTGGCGGCTGACCCCGATACCGTAGCGGGCCGCCTGAACTTGGCCAAAGCTTGCATGCTAGAAACGAATTTTTCTGAAGCAGAGACCCAACTGCGGCAAGCCGTGGCGTGCGAGCCGCAGAATGACCTGTTGACGAAATACCTCGGGGATGTTCTGGCGCGTCAAGGACGTTTTGATGAGGCGTGCGAGGCCTTTGACCGCACACTCGAGCTGAACCCGCGCCATGTGGCGGCACATTTCACCATTGTCGAAGCCAGAAAATGTACCGAGGCAGACCGTCCCAAACTCGGGCCTATGCTTGCGGCGCTCGACGATCCAGGGCTGGGGGACGATGACCGGCTGCAACTTCATTTTGCTATCGGCAAGTTGCTGGATGATTTGGGCGACTACGCGGAGGCGATGCGGCACTTCGACATCGCCAACCAGCGCCGGCGCGCCGCATTCGATAGGGCAGGATTCTCGGCTAATGTTGATCGAATCGTGCGGCGCTTCACCCCCGGCTTCTTTGCTGCGAATGCCGCTTTTGGGCGGGATGACGACGCGCCGCTGATGATCGTCGGTCTGCCGCGCTCGGGCACAACCCTGGTCGAGCAGATCATCTCCAGCCACCCGCGGGTAGCCGCAGGCGGGGAGCTGTCATTCTGGGTCAAACGCGCCGGCCCGTGGGGAATTGCCGAAGCGACCTATCTGTCGACCGAAACGGCGCACGACCTTGCGGGAGAGTATCTCGCGCAGCTGCGCCGCATCGGACCCGCCGCAACCCGGATTACCGACAAGCAGCCGTTCAACCTGCTCAACCTGGGCATTATTCACCTGCTGCTGCCCAAAGCGCGAATTATCCAATGCCGCCGGCATCCGGTCGACACTTGCCTATCGATCTACTTCACAAATTTCATGCAGGTGATCGGGTTCGCAACTGACAAAGCCGATCTGGCAGACGGTTATCAGCTCTATGCGCGGCTGATGGACCATTGGCGCACGGTGCTGCCGTCCGACCGGCTGCTCGAGGTCGATTACGAAGACCTGATCGCGGATCGGGAAGCGGTGACCCGGCGGCTGATCGCGTTCAGCGGTCTCGATTGGTCCGATTCCTGCCTGCAGCCGGAGCGCAACGGCCGGGCGGTGGTTACCGCCAGCCTGTGGCAGGCGCGCCAGCCGGTCTATGCCACCTCGGTTGAGCGGTGGCGCCATTACGAACCGTGGCTCGGCGAGCTCCGCCGCTTGTTGCCGGCCGGCCGCGCCGGCGGGTCCGACGCGGCCTGATGTCGGCAACGTCCGTGCCGCCCCGGCCCACGCGTTTTGTGCGCCGCACATCGTCGGAAAATTTTACGGCCTATCGAACGAAAAATCGTCGGAGAAGTTTACAATCGGCCCGGTTAGGACAGGGAGTCTGTCTCCGTATGTAGCTGATCTAACAGAATTTAGCCAAATACGCGACAATTGTTTAACTATGTTTAAGCTGTCAAAAACGCGTCCGAGCGAACTTCCCACCGTCGGCAGAATTGACACTTTTTTGCCTTGGCACTGCCCTCGATCCCTATCTCGTTGAATTAATTGTAAGATTTTTTTGGCCCGTCAATTGCATCAGGAATTGTAGGCGACCGCAACGGGCGCCCAAGACGTGACCGCCGGGTTCCGAAATGCCGGATCGCGACGGCCGCTGGAACGAGCATCCCTAGGGGGTACCGCAAAGCCGATGCACTGCCGGGCTCTCATAATGAACACCATTGCCGCTGACCAGCGAACTGCTCCGGGCCGCGCGAGCGGCGCTCCACGACGCCGCACCTGAACGTGTTTGCGGGGCTTTGATGGGCAGCCACACACTCATGCAATTCGACGGCGTCACGCGACGTTGGGCGCAGGCACCGCTGAGCGTGCCGCTGCGCCCGTCGGACGCCGCCGAGGAGGAGGGGATGCAGGGCTCGCCGACCGTGTTCATGGTCGGAAACAGCTCGGCAATGCTCGACGTATTCGAGCAAATTCGCCGCTTTGCCGCTTGCGATATACCGGTGCTGATCACCGGCGAGAGCGGCACCGGCAAGGAACTGGTGGCGCGGGCGATCCACGAGCGCTCCGGCCGGGCGCAGGCGCCGTATGTCGCGCTCAACTGTGCCGCCGTGCCGGCGACACTGATCGCCTCGGAGCTGTTCGGCTACGAGAAGGGGTCATTCACCGGCGCTACCGGGCGCAAGCACGGGCATATTGAGCACGCCCATCGCGGCACCCTGTTCCTCGACGAGATCGGCGACATGCCAATCGACTTGCAGGGGTTGCTGCTGCGCTTTCTGCAGGAGGGGGAAATCCTGCGTGTCGGCGGACGCCAGCCGATCAAGGTCGATGTTCGCATCGTCGCGGCAACCAATGTGCGGCTGCGCGAGGCGATCGCCGCCGGCAGGCTGCGCGAGGATCTTTATTATCGGTTGAACGTGCTGACCCTTCACTTGCCGGCGTTGCGCGAGCGCGACGGTGACGTCGAGGTGCTGGCCACCTACTTTCTGCGCCAAATCGCGCAGGAGCTGGCACGCGATTTGCGCGGCTTCACACCCGCGGCGTTGGCGGCGCTGCTGGCTTATCCGTGGCCGGGTAACGTTCGCGAGCTGATCGCCACCTTGCGACGCGCGGTGGTACTGGCCAACGGCCCGCTGATCGGCGTGTCGGATTTGCGGCTGGACCTGGATCCGGCACCGTTGCCGCTGGCGGCGCCGTCGAGAGCCGCGATGCGGCCGTCGCGGCCGCGGGGCGCGCCGCGGCCGAAGCCCGGCAGCGCCGGCGAGCGCGACGCGATCTTGCAGGCCATGCAGGAGAGCGGCTTCAATATGACCCGCGCGGCGCAGTTGCTCGGAGTCGCCCGAGCCACCTTGTACCGCATGTTGCAGCGCAACCGGATCGAGCTCACCCAACACTGTCTGGTGCAGCCGCCGAACCCGGAGGCGCAGCAGTGACGCGCGATCGCGATGTAACTGGCGCCGCTGCCGCTGCCGTCATAGCGCCGCCACGGCACGACCGTATCGCACACCTGTCTCATCGTGAGACACGGCAACTGTCTCATCCAAGATCAACGAGCAATCAAAGGCTAATATCGAATTGCCAAGTGGTTGAAAATACTTGGCTTTTGAGAGCATTCGGCTGGCTCGTATGTGGCACGCCGATTGCTTATTCGAAGGGGCCGGCATGAAATCGAGCGAGGAACCAGTGATCGGCGGTGATCGCCGCCGCTATCGCTCTCGCATCGCAGCATGCCGGCACGTCATGGCGTCCGCCGCAGGGGCGGGGAAAGGAAAAGGAAAGAGGGTATGAGAAATCTTCTGTTAGCAACTTGCGCGGTCCTCGCCCTGAGCACTGGGGCAGCGCTCGCGCAATCCGCTACGTCCAATGCTGCCGGCGGCACAGGCGGGGCCGGCGGCGCCGCGACCGCGACAAACCCGGGCGGCACGGGCGGCGTCGGCGGCGCGGCCAGCAATAAGAACTCCGGCAACAACGTGTCGGGCAACACCACAACCGCCGCATCCAACAACACGATCTCGCCAAGCACCACCAAGACCACCGCATCCAACAACACGATCTCGCCAACCACCACCAATACCAACAGCGGCGCCGCCGCTGCCAAGGGCAGCACCGCGGTGCAGGCCAACGGCAATACGATTGCCTCCGGTAACAGCAGCACCAAGTCCAGCAGCAGCAGCAAGAGCAGCTCCAATACCAACACCAATACCAATAACGGCGCCGCCGCTGCCAAGGGCAGCACCGCGGTGCAGGCCAACGGCAATACGATTGCCTCTGGCAACAGCAAGACCAGCACCAAGAGCACCACGATCTCGCCAACCACCACCAACAGCGGCGCCGTCGCGAACAAGGGCAGCACCGCGGTGCAGGCGAATAATAATACGCTGGCGCTCGGTTCCAACAACAGCAGCAGCAAGAGCAGCACCAGCACTAAGACGAATACCAGCAACAGCAGTTCTACCGGCGCGGGCAGCCCATCTGCAAACAATGGCGGCACTGCCACCAACAAGAATAGCGGCAACGTCACGACAATCACGCCGACTAAGACCACCACTGACACCACCAGCCCGTCAGCGGCGGTTGCTGGCAATGGCAGCGCCGCTACTGCCAACAACGGCGGTAAGAACATCGCCTCCGGCAACACGGTCAACTCCGGCAACAGCAAGGCGGTGTCAATCACCAATTCGAAGAGCAGCAGCAGCACGCCGACCACGACCAACAGCGGCACCGGTGCAGCCGCCACAAACGGCGGAAAGGCGCTCAACGTCAGCGGCAACACCACCGCCTCTGACAACACCAAGACCGTGACCGCCGGCGGCTCCGCCTCCGGTAGCGGTGTCAATGCCGGTGGTAAAGGCACCGCGGTTCAAGCCAATGGCAACACGCTGACCCTCGGTTCCAACAACACCAAGTCTGTCTCGGTCAGCAACAGCAAGAGCAATACCAGCAGCGCGTCCGCAGGTACGAATGCGGCCAATAATGGCAGCAAGGTCAACACCACCGACGGAACCGGTCCGGGTGAATGGACCACCGCGACCGGCGGATCCAGCGTCAGTAACAGCATAACTGGCGGCAAGGGCGGTGTCGGCAACAACGATAATTACGGCACGAGCACCGTCTCCAACTCCAAGAGCAGCAGCTACGCGAACAGCAGCACCAACACCAAAAACAGCAACAACACTATCACTTCCACCAAGGACAGCAACAACACCAAGACAACCAACCAAAATGCCTCGTCGACCGGCAGCTCGGGCGGTACGGCGTCGGCTACGAATGGCGCCAAGGCGATCAACAATAATTATGGTGGCAACTCCCTTAGCAACTCCAGCACCAAGAGCAACAGCTACACAGACAGCAGCACCACCACCAAGAGTAACGACAGCACCAACGTCTTGGGTGATTTGAAAAATTCGGTGGTCGGCAGCGGTAGCTTGAGTCAAGCCACGAGCAATACCGTCACGAACACAGCAACGGGCGGGGTCGGTTCGGCGTTCAATACCGCCGCGATCTCGGGCAACAAGAGCAACTACGCGGCAGTGTCGGCTGGCAACAGCGGCAATGTCCAAATGACCAACTCGATGGGCGGCCAAGGCATCCTGCAGGCCAACATGAACACCGGGGCCAACGCGGTGCAGCAGAACTCCGTCGCGCTTACCTCTGCGGTGAGCGGCAATGGCGGTGGGTTGAGCGGGTTCAGCCCCAGCCCGTCGATTACGAATCCCTAAATCGCACGTTGTAGAACTGTCCGCACCGCCCGTTTCTTTGGGGGCGGTGCGGACCCCTTCTTTCGGCGAACGACAATGGGTGAAACATGAAGACGTCCGCCATTTTGGCGATCGCGATCCTGGTTACCGCAGCTGCCGGAATTGACGGGTCGTGTCTCGCCGGCGAGAAGACCGGGGCAGGAGCCGGAAGCATCATCGGCGTATTGGCCGGAAGCGCCGTTCCGACAGCCGAGCTCAACAGCGAGCATGCGCGCGGCAGCACCAACATCAAGGTCGATGCCGCGACCGCCGCCGGAGGGCCCGGGTCGTCCTTCGACAACGGTCTGGTACACGGGAACACCGTCACTGGTACGTCCGCCACCGGGTACATCTCGACTAACAATTCGGTCAACAACAACATGGGCATCACCACGGTGTTCCAGAACTCCGGCAACAACTCGCTGTTTCAGCAGAGCACCGCGATCAATATAACCGTGCAATAAGGAAAGCGTGCCGGAAGGCGTATTCGAATAGACAGCGGTGTCCAGCATGACGCGTGCTCGGCGGCTTCGAGCGATTGCCGCGGGGCTGTGTCTCGGGATGGCATGTTTGTTCGCGAACCCGGCCGGCGCCGGATCTCTGTTCCTCGATGGTGTCGGCTTCGGCAGCAGCGCGGTGACGATGAATGTCGAGAGCTTTCAAGAGAAAAAGTACAAGACCACCTTCGCACAGCAATATGACTTTTCGTGCGGATCTGCGGCGCTGGCGACATTGCTGACGTACAATTACAACATCCCAGTCAGCGAGCAGTACGTGTTCAAGGATATGATCGAAAACGGCAACAAGAAGGTGATCAGCGAGTCCGGGTTCTCGCTACTCGACATCAAGAACTTTCTAACCCGGCGCGGCCTGGAATCGAATGGCTACCGCGCGCCGTTGTCGAAGCTCGAGCAAGTGGGGGTGCCGGCGATCGTTCTGGTGAATGTACGCGGCTACAGCCATTTTGTCGTGCTGGAAGGTATTCGCGGCGGCTGGGTGCTGCTCTCGGATCCAGCAAACGGGATGCGAAGCGAACCTGTCGGCGAGTTCGAGAACCAATGGACCGGGATATTTTTTTTGATCGTGACCAATGCCGAGCAAGCACAGAAACGTTTCAACGAACCGTCTCGGTGGGCGGCGGCGCCGCTCCCGCCTTGGGGTTTGACGCGCTATACGATCGACCTCGCGACCCTGGCACAACCCGCCATGCTCGGGCTGGGCCGGTTCTGAGGAGTGTTGACTGGTGAGGTCAACGCTGCTCGCCGGTTTCGCCGCCATCGCCTTCGGCGCGTTGGGCGGATGCTCCGATAGCCGGATTGCGGCCGTCGGCAATGGTATCGCCTCGGCGCAGGGCGAAAACCACAAAGACGATCAACCGGCGCCGGCGGCTATCGGCAAAGCTTTCGCCAACGTCGCGTTGAACGACCAAGAGCTGGGCGGGATTCGCGGCGGGTTGAGTGTCGGCTCAGGAGTGGTGTTGAACTTTGCCTTTCAGGAGGCGACCTTTGTGAACCATAATCTTACCCAGAATATTGTCATACCAACCATCACGGTTTCGCCAGGCTCGGCGACCGCTTCGGTAGCAGGCGTGACTGTGCCAGGTGCTGGGGTTAGCAACTTCTCCCCGAACTCGGTCGCGGGGATCAGCAACCTGGCGACGCCGGTAAGCTCGCCGGCTTTGGCGGTTCAGTCGATCTTGAACAGCGGTATGACCCAGGTCGTGAGCAGTATCGGCGGCGGCGGGGTTACCAATCTGATCAGCAACACCGCGAACAACCAGGTGGTGCAACAGCTGATTACCGCTAATATCAATATCAGCGGGTTGTCACAGACCGTCCAACAGAGCGTGGCGTCCACGGTGTTGAGCCGGGTTCAAGCCGCGACCTCGCAGTTTCGGTGACGCGGCAGTGACCGATCAAACCAGCAACCGGCCGGAAGGAATATGCAGGGGGGTTCAACCGGCGATTAGCGGATTTCCGCTAGCCTTGGGGGTAGGCTTATGACGGATAACGGAGAGGCGGGTCTGCGGGTGAGACCGAGACGAATGAGCAATATCGTCGCAGCCTTGGCGCTGGCGGTAGCAGTTTGGCTCTTGCCGGCGCAATGCGATGCGGCCGAGCCTTCGGGTTCGATGCCGGCGCATGGGCTTAGCACCTTGCTCGCCGCTGCCTCGGAGAACATTCTGTCGGAATCGGCCATGGCCGATCAAAAAGGGGCAGGACTGAGGCCGCCCAACATCAACGCCAATGAAGAAAACGGCGTCCCAAAAGTGATGCTGTGGGACGAAATGAAGACCTCGCCCATAATGAACCCCGCGCCGGATGGGGTCGTGACGGGCGGGATCGGCGGCAAATAGGCGATTCGGGATTTGGGTCCGGTGAGGTTGACGCAGCGGCCGGCAAGATCGGTCGCGCCCTGAGACTTGGCGCGGTCTCCAAATCAAAGCGAAAACTTGTAAGGTACCTCCAGCAGTACCTTTGCCGCAGGCGTATTCGGGCCGGCGCCAATCCCGACGCTTAGATTGAGCCTCGTTGATTGAGAGATCTGATATCCCAGGCCAAAATTGAACGTCCCGAAGGAGAAGGGTGATCCAGCGACCTCCTGATGATTGGCAAAGGCGGAAAAGACATGGGTCTGCTGATAGCTGAAGGTCAAAGCAGCCCGGTCGTTCAACGCAAAGCCTACGCCGAAGGTAACCGCCGGAGACTCGCCGGGTTGAAGATAGACCGGGGTTGGCGGGCCACCCTGACGATCCTGGATCGGTTGAGTCGCACCGAAGTTGTGTTGGTCCTGCAAATTGGCAAACAGCACTCCCGGCGCGGTCGGCAGAAGCACCGTCACGCTTGGCGTAACGGCATAAAAGCCGGTTCCGGTAGCGAGGCTCTTTGGGGTGCCTGACAGGAACTCACCGTTCGGATCGTTTAGGGTGATGATTGGCACACCGAACGGGCTCACCCCGGTCGCGGTTTTGAACAAGCCGTTGACGACGAAGATCGGCCAGCCATTGTCACCGGAATTGAGTTGATAGCTGGCGCCAAACTGAATGTCGCCGATGCCGGCGCCGTTCGCGCTGACGGAAAGAAGTTCGGCGGCTGCGCCGACCGGGATAAGGCTGCTGGTGTTGCCTGAGTTGTAGACGAAGGGGATCTTAACGTTCAGTTCCAGCCGATCAGTCACGCCGTAACGAGCCGTCGCGGCCGCGGTCAGAATGTTTTGCTCGAAACGGGTAACGAAGATGTTGCCGAAGGTGATGCCCGGGATGATTTGGAAACCGTTGACCCCAAGCTGGTTCTGCGACCAATAGTCGAACTCGAGCGATGGATCGATGACGAACTGACCCTTCGGGGTCAGGACGCCGCCGGCAGTCGATAAAGACGGTGCGGTTTCGATCACCTGTTTAGCTTGTTGCTGCGCTGCCGAAGGGCCCTGAATCGGCGCCGATTCACCGCCCGCCGGGGACGTGGCGGGCTGACCGCCCGTGGCCGCAGGAGCTGATGGCGCTGAGGCCGGGGATTGGGCCACCTCGGTAACGGAGGGTTGTGGAGGGGCGCTTGCCGGCGGAGAATTCGATATCGTCGCCGTCGAGCCGGGCGCTCCTACTCCGGCCGGAACAACGCTGGCGGCGGCGCTGCCGGCGGCACGCAGATTGCGCAATTGGGAGTCAAGCAGTTCGCTCTTGCGGTCGAGCAATTTGCTCTTGCGATCGAGGTCGAGAAACTGCTGGTGGAGCTTTGCCTCCTGCTTTTTTAGGGCGCCGATTTCCTTTTGGATTTCGGTGCGCAGCTTGTTCAAATCATCGGTGGACGAATCGGCGGCAGCGGCAGCCGGTAGTGCCGTCAGGCTCAGCCCGCTCAGGAGCAGCGCCGGAACTGCCTGGCGCAAGCGCCCTTCGAGACTATTCCATGCGTCAGCGGCGGCGGACCTGGAGCGGAGATGGGACTCGCCTCGACGGGCGGCCGCGATGCCGCTTCCGCAAAGCCGTTGTCGAGACCCGCTCAGAAACATTGATGCCGCATCCCGGATTGTCCGCGACTGCTTGGCTCTTATCCTCGTTGTCAGCATAGCGCGTTTGCGCGGGGTCCGCGAGCCTAATTCCACCCCTGGGCAACCCTTGGCCGAACCCACCCCGGATCCGCAGCAAAATCGAATCACCCAGACCCTCCCGCCACGGTTCATTCGCTATTGCCGGGAGCGAACCGCTTGGCCCACAGCAGAGTTCGGCCACACCGCCGGGGTCCGACTTGCCGGGGGTGGAACACGTTATGATCACCGTTTCTTTTTGATGCGAAATAGGGCGGCAATACCCGTTTGATCCAACCACTCCAGGCGGTCGGGCAAGAAATTACGGAGGTCTCCCGCCACTCCAGCGTTGAGCACCAAGACGTAGTCAAACCGCGAACGCCAATTCGCGACGTAAGGAAAATTCTTCAAATCTCTCGCGGGAATATCATCGAGTGCTAGGCCTTGATAGAGAGGCAGCGAACCGTTGGCGTCGGAAATCTCCTTAAAAGGTGGCAAGACCTCCAGCGGCTGCTTGTCGTCGGAGGAGAACAGATTGGGCCAGAACGCATGCCTTTCTATCGCAACCAATGCCGCAATGTGCCAGTAGGTCGGAGTTCCTATAATCGAGAGAAAGCGACCCGGCGGCGCCCCGGGCTGAAGAGCGGGATCACCCCCCGCCTTAAATCTGTCGGCACCGGGCCCTTGGACGGCGACAACGAGAACGCGGCTTCCCGGTTCGATCGGCTTAATAGCCTGTCGTAGATCTGCGAGGTCCTGCCGTTGATCGTACCAAACACGAGCGACGACGCCCGTCCTCAGCAAGAACAGAGAGACCAGTGATATACTGACTATCATTATGATTGATCGCGGAAGCTCTCGCGGCGTGAATACGCAAAATACTAGAAATCCCAAGAACACCACAAATCGTACATCGACAAATGTTGCTGTTTTGGTTTCAAATGGTATAAATGGGTAGGCTATGAACAGGCCGATGGCCAAGACACACATTTGACGCGAGATGGTAATACGTCCGAATGCCATACAGACTATGAAAGCCAGAATTAAGCATCCCATCGTGAACAAATCTAATATCGGATAGTAATTTAGAACCGGGGCGAGAAGAAATTTCAGTTTGTCTGTCCCTCCAATCCATGAATTTCCGATCGGCGCCGCGGCAAGGGGAGACGCCAGATAAAGGCCTAAAGGACCAAGCACGACAATGCCGAATCCACAGCCTTGAACAAACGCCGCTCGGCCGACATCTCTCCAATCGGGCCACGGTTCTACAATGTAAAACATTTTATGCACGAATATAATCGCTATTAACAGCGCAAGGCCGACGATATGGGTAAAGAACGTAACAATCGCACAAGCAGCAGTAATCACGGTATTAATAATTGCATTGCCCCGCATTGTTTTGTAGAAAATGGCAGCGGACAATAGCGCTATGCCGAAAGACAACAGAAGATTATGGAATCCTAACAAGAAGACAAGATTATAGGCAACTAGGAAGGAGCTCAAGGGCCAGAAACTACTGCCACCAAATAGGGCCCTGTGATAAGCTATCGTCCCAATTACTGGCAGGAGGAGAGTGAGTGCCAGCATAATGCTACCTGCCAGATACAGAGGCAGAAATGAGAGAGTCCATGGCACCAATAAATCAATGCCTAGATTCGGAATGATAGCCCAGTGCTGCTTGTACATATGCGACAGCCACGGATCGGATGACCCATGTGCACTAATATACAATCGAGCCAAATGGTTGGGGTAATCTACGATGGGAGGAACGTCAATTATGAATAATGGTACGACAAGCACACAAGCAGCAATGGCGAACACTAACCAGAATGAAAGGTTACGTTTCACGACGTAATCCCGCAAGTTCTCGGAACTCTATTGTAATGTGTGCAATGCGTAGCACGAAACAGTTAGTGGGACACGCATGGAGTCAAAGGCGGTCTAGGTTTTAACGTCTTGTGCTTCGTGTCGAGGATAAAATCTAAACTAATCACTGTTAGGGCTCGCTGGCACCCGGTCCAGTGTGAATGATCACACCAGCGGAAGCGCGCCCAGGGAGAGCACTCGCGCG
>CAVTFD010000016.1:0-104526 GCA_963733945.1 uncultured Alphaproteobacteria bacterium
CATAAAGGTCGCGGTCTTGCCGTATTGCTGGGCGACGTTGTGCACCACGTATTTGTAGATCTGCATGTGGTCGGCGGTGTCGACCAGGGTGGAGAACTGAAAGCCCAATTCGGCTTGTGAGGGCGCCACCTCGTGGTGGTGCTTTTCGACCAAGAGCCCCATATCGGCCATCACCGAGAGCATCTCGGCTCTGAGATCGGCCTGGCCGTCGACCGGCGGCACCGGGAAATAGCCGCCCTTGATCGGCGGCCGGTGGCCGGAATTGCCGTCGGCGAACTCCTTGTCCGAGACGTAGGGCCCCTCCTCGCTGTCGATCTGGTACATCGCCCCGTTCATGCCGGTCTTGTAGCGCACATCGTCAAAGATGAAGAATTCGGCCTCGGGCCCGAAAAACGCCTTGTCGCCGATCCCGGTCGAAATCAGGTGGCGCTCGGCCTTTTTCGCGGTCGAGCGCGGGTCGCGGGCATAGGGCTGCCCGGTCAACGGCTCGTGCACGTCGCAAAAAATGATCAGCGCGGTCTGCGCCGCAAACGGGTCCAACACCGCGGTCGAACAATCCGGCACCAGCATCATGTCCGAATCGTTGATCGCCTTCCACCCGGCGATCGACGAGCCGTCGAACATCACCCCCTCATTCAGAAAATCCTCGCTGATCGTGCGCACGTGATGCGCCAGATGCTGCCACTTGCCGCGCGGATCGGTGAAGCGGAAGTCGACATACTTGACCTCGTGCTCCTTGATCAGCTCCATGACTTTGCCAGGCTCGGACATCGTTCGGGTTCCGTTCTCAGGTTGACGACGAATTCAAAGCACGAAGACCAACACCCGCTGGTGGGTAGCGGCTGGTGCCAACGGGGCCTGGCAAAAGGTCCGGCGCGGGACTTATCACCGACCGACCGCCGCTGCCGGCCCCGTCGAGACGCGTGCATGCAACCATGGGACCAACCTACGATTTTCAGATCGCGTCGGGGCCGCGCTCGCCGGTGCGGATGCGGATCGCCTCGTCGATATTGGTAACGAAGATCTTGCCGTCGCCGATCCGACCAGTATGCGCCGCCTGCTGGATGGCCTCGATCGCCTGTTCGAGCAAGGCATCTTCCATGACCACTTCGATCTTCACCTTAGGCAGGAAGTCGACGACGTATTCAGCCCCGCGATACAATTCGGTATGGCCCTTCTGCCGACCGAACCCTTTGGCCTCGGTCACAGTGATGCCCTTGATGCCGACTTCATGCAGCGCGTCCTTCACCTCGTCGAGCTTGAAGGGCTTGATGATGGCTTCGATCTTTTTCATCGGCGTACAACCTCTCCGAGGCGAGCACCTGTCAGCCGCTCATTGACGCAGCATAACTTGTGCCAAGCAGTCTGCGCGACGAGGGATATCATCGGCGCTGCCGCCTTGTCATAATGCCGGTGAACCAAGCACCGCTCTGCCTAAAATTTAGTCAACTGGGTTTCGGCTGGGGGTTCTCTCCAGTAGTCGGCGAATGCGCTCGATCGCCTCGGCGATCGCCTCGCGGCTGTTGGCATAGGAAAATCTCAGATAGCCTTCACCGAAAGCACCAAAGCTGGTGCCGGAGATGGTCGCCACGCCGGCCTCTTCGAGTAACCGCCCTTGCAACGCGCGGGCATCGAGCCCGGTCCCGGTCACGTTGGGGAAGGTATAGAAGGCGCCTCCTGGTCGGGCGCAGCCGAACCCGGGGAGACCGTTCAGCGCCTCGACGATCATTTCGCGACGCTCGGCGAAGGCGGCGACCATCCGCGCGACCGGCTCGCGCGGGCCGGTCAACGCCGCGATACCGGCGAACTGAGCCGCGGCGTTGACGCAGGAATGGCAGTTGATCGCCAGCCGCTCGGCAGCCGCGAACAAGGCCTCCGGCCACACCCCATAGCCCATCCGCCACCCGGTCATCGCATAGGTCTTGCTCCACCCATCGAGCAGGATCAGGCGGTCGCGAAGCGACGGGTAGCTCAACAGGCTGACATGCTCGCCACCGTCGTAGAGGATCTCGCCGTAGATCTCGTCGCTCATCACCGCCACCTGGGGGTGGTGTTCGAGCCCGGCAACGAGGCGGTCGAGCTCGACCCGCGGCACGACGCCGCCGGTCGGGTTGGCCGGGCTGTTGATTATGATCAGCCGCGTGCGCGGCGTTATCTTATCCAGGACTTCTGCGGCGCTGAACGAGAAGCCGGCGCTTTCGTAGAGCGGGATCGGTACCGGGGTCGCTCCGGAAAAGCGGATCACGCTCTCGTAGATCGGGAAGCCGGGGTTCGGATAAAGGATCTCGGCCCCGGGCTCGCCGAACATCAGGATCGCGAAGAACATCGTGACCTTGCCGCCGGGTACAACCAGCACCCGGTCGGGCGAGACTTCGACCCGGTGGCGGCGGTAGAGGTCGGCGGCGACCGCCTCGCGCAGCTGCGGGATGCCGTTGGCAGGCGTGTAGCCGTGATGGCCGTCGGCCAACGCCTTGCGGCCGGCCTCGACGATGTGCTCGGGGGTCGGGAAATCGGGCTGGCCGATGCCGAGATTGATGATCGAACGGCCCTGCGCGGCCAACGCGTTGGCCCGCGCCAGGACCTCGAAAGCAGTCTCGGTGCCGAGGACGCCCATGCGCCCGGCCATCTGCAACATTCGCGTTTCCTCCTGACGTCTCCGTCGCCTTAGACTAGCGCAAATCGGGCCAAATAGCGATCGGGAAGCGGGCCGGTAGGGCCGTGTCGCCGGCACGTCGACTGTTGGGCTGGGTGACGATGGGGGTTGTGTTTTCCCCACTGTATCGCCGTCCCACCTGACCATATTTGGGATAGATCTCGCCCGCTCGCGAGGCGCCGGGTAGAGTGGAGCGGGGCGGCTAATGCATGAGAGGATCGCGATGCCCGAACGGAAGACCGAACCGCGCGCGACAGCGGCGCGCTTCGAGGAGCTGATGGCGCGCGCCGAGGCGCTGATCCCGGTGCTGCGCGAGCGCGCCGAACGGGCCGAGGAATTGCGCCGGCTTCCCGACGAGACGATCGCCGATCTACATTCGAGCGGCCTCTTTCGCATGCTGCAGCCGGCCCGGGTCGGTGGCAGCGAGCTGCCCTACCGCGCGCTGTTCGAGCTCTCCGCGGTAATCGGCCGGGGTTGCGGATCGACCGCTTGGGTGCTCGCCAACCTCGCGGCGCATCACTGGCTGCTCGGCATGTGGCACCCCGAAGCACAGGATGAAATTTGGGGCGAGTCGCCCGACAATCTGATCGGTTCGGCCTTGATCTTTCCGCGCGGGCGGGCGCGGCGGGTGCCCGGCGGGTATCGGCTCAGCGGCAGATGGCCGTTTTCGAGCGGGATCGACGCCGCCCATTGGGCGATGATCGGCGCCTTTGTGATCGACGAGGAGACCGGGCAGAGCGAGCCCCGCATTTTCCTCGTTCCGGCAAGCGACTACACGATCATCGACACTTGGCAGGTGATCGGGCTGAGCGGCACCGGCAGCAAGGATGTCGAGGCCGCCGACATCTTTGTTCCGGCCCACCGCACCCTCTCCGCCGAACGGATCACGGGCGGCCCCAATCGCGGCAGCGGGGTAAATCCTGGGGCGCTGTATCAGCTGCCGGCGATCAGCCTGTTCGGTTTCGCGATCGCGGGCGTCTCGCTCGGCATCGCCCGCGGCGCGATCCAGCACTTTGCCGAGACGACGCGAACCCGGCTCAGCATCTATACCGGAAGGAACCTCGCCGATTTCAGAAACTTGCAGGTCCATCTTGCTGAGGCGGCGGCATCGGCCGATGCCGCCGAGGCGATCTCATTGCGCGATTGCGACGAGGCGACGCGGATCACCGAGGCCGGGGTGGTGCCAAGCCTCGAGCAAAAAGCGCGCTATCGCCGCGACGGCGCCTTTGCCGCGACATTGTGTACCCGGGCGGTCGATATTTTATTCAGCGCGAGCGGCGGCGGCGCGATCTATGCGCAAAACCCGATCCAGCGCGCTTTTCGCGACGTCCATGCGGCCAATGCCCATTACACCCTCACCTGGGACGTGAACGGCGCGGTTTATGGCCGGGTCGCGCTGGGCCTACCGCCCGAAGTGTCGCTTTGAGCAGAGTGGGGAACGACCGTGCCAAACAAGAAGCCGCAAACCGGAACCCTTAAGCCCGAGATTCCCGAAGGCGAGCATCCCGGCAGCCATGCCGCACCGGTCAAGCCGACTTCGGGCGAAGGCTTCGAATCGCGCGATTTCCGCAGCGCCCTGGGCACCTTTGCGACCGGAGTGACGATTATCACCGCGCGGGGCAAGGACGGCGGGCTGTACGGGATGACAGCGAACTCGTTCTCCTCCGTGTCGCTGTCGCCGCCCTTGGTACTGTGGAGCGCCTCGCTCTACGCGCAAAGCCTGCCGGCCTTCCAGGAAGGCTCGCATTTCGTCGTCAACATCCTCGCTTACGATCAGATCGAACTGTCGAACGAGTTTGCGCGCAGCCATGAGAACAAGTTCGAGAACATCGACCATATCATCCCGGAATGCGGCGCCCCGGTACTGATCGGCGCCGCCGCACATCTCGAGTGCCGCAACGAGTATCGCCACTACGGCGGCGACCACATCATCTTTGTCGGGCATGTCGAGCGCTACGCCTATACCAACAAGCCAACGCTCTTGTTCTGCCGCGGCAAATACATGCGTGGCGAACCGCTGCTGGCGGGCTGACACCGCGCGCGGGCGGGGTGGAGGCGCCCTGCCGGATGCGCGGCGAGGGCTCTGTGATCGGGACGGAGCCTCTGCCGATCATACGCGTCCAACACCGGCGCCGCGTGCGGAGCCGACGGTACCGTAGCGGCGATTTTGCGACCGCGTATCTCCAGCGCTGATTATGTCCCTGATAGACCGATTATTAACAGATCAATGATTCGTAAGCTTACGTTAAGCTTACATAGAGCTCGATTTCGTCCTAAATTTGTCCACCGAATACGTCCAAAATTCGTCCAAAAAGTGTTGACAGCGTGTTCCACCTGAGTATTGTCCGCCCTGCGCAGAGTTAACCCTAACCGCGCTATTGCTAATAACTCGCAACGGGAGGACCCTATGCTTCGAAGTAACCTATTTCTTTGTGACTTGTTGCGGAGCCGTTTCCGGCTCTCGGCCCTGACAGCGGTTGTCGCCTCGGCGCTGCTGTTGCTCGGGACCGCCGCATGGGCCGCCTCGCCCGAGATCAGTGGGCCGGTCAGCCTACAGTTCACCATTCCAATCCCGGCGGCCGCCACCAACGCGACCGGCGGGATGTATGCCTTTGACATCAGCTGGGTGGACCAGACGACCCAAACCTACTATCTCGGAGACCGCTCGAATGCAGCGGTCGACGTCGTCAACGCCAAGACCGGAGTTTTCGTCAGGCGGATTACGGCTAAGCCCGCTTTCGCAGGGGTAAAGCTCAATACGATGACAGGCGCCGTCAACAACAACATCTCGGGTCCCAACGGGGTCGTGACTGGTGTCGTAGCCGGGCAAGACTGTCTCTTCGCCGGCGATGGCCCCAGCCGCGTGGTGTCTTTCTCCCTCCCGTCCGGCAAACAGGTCAGCGACGTCGCTACCGGCCCCGCCAGTGACGATCGCGCGGATGAAATGGCCTTCGACCCGAAGGATAGGCTGCTGGCGGTCGCCAACAATGCCGCCACCCCGCCGTTTGTGACGTTGCTCAACGTCAGTTCGACATGTGCGCTGACGATCAAGAGCAAGACCCTGCTGAACGCGGCCAATGGCGTCGACGCCCAGAACGGCGCCGAGCAGCCTGTGTGGGATCCGGCGACCCAGCGGTTCTACATGTCGGTCCCACAAGTGGGGCCCGACCTGCTGAGCGGCGGGATTGCTCGGATCAATCCCTCGACCGGGAAGGTCGAAACGGTGCTGTTTGTGCCGTTTTGCCAGCCAGCCGGACTCGCCCTCGGCCCGAATCAGACCTTTCTGGCGGGCTGCAGCATGGTCTTCGATACGGTGGGCGGCGTTTGGACCGGCTCTGATGCCAACAGCGCGAACCCCGTTCAGGTGATCATTGACACCAACGGCGTTTTTGCCTTCGTTCAGGGCGTCGGTTCGTCGGACGAGGTCTGGTACAACTCGGGCGACAATCACTGGTACACCGGCTCGCAAAATACGCCCTACTCTCCCCATCCGGTGGCCGGGACAACGGGCGCCCTTTCTGCCACGGACCAGGGCGCGGGCCTCCTCGGGACGATCGACGGCACGAGTCAAAACCTCGATCAGGTGGTGCCGACGATCGATGTGCCGGGAGTAAAGCCGTTTTTGGGACCGGCGCCGGGGCACCCTTCGGGGAGCTCGCATTCGCTGGCCGCTGATGCCGCCAATAATCACGTGTTCGTGCCCCATCCGGCGAACAATGCCATACTCGGCTGCTTGACCGGATGTATAGGCGTCTACTATCGGAATGACGTCGACAAAGTCGGCGCCACCGATTAGGCCCTCCCGAACCCTGGCTCGCCCCAGTCCACAGAGGTTGGGGAGAGCGAGGTCCGGCGATCAATAGAAACGCGGGCTTTCGCCCGCGTTTCCCCATGTTGTACCTTGGTCTTACTGCAGCTCGGTGGTGCTCCGTCGATAGTTTGAGCGCCTGCCACAGCCGCGCCGGCATTGTGGGAGTGTCGAGCAACGGCGGCCTCGGGCATGACGTTGGCGATCGCGTTCATGACTGCGGCGAGGGCGGCGGTCGTGCCGGCCTCGCCAGCCGGCGCCGCGTCGTCGGCAAAATTGCCGGCGCCCAGTCACCAGCCTCCGATCCTCGAAACGCGGTTCAGACGGCGGGCAGATCGCATTGCTCCGCGCTGCGAAATTCGACCCGGCCGCGGATCGGTGATCGCGCGCTTTGTGCGGCTTAACAGACGCTCCCGATGCTGCTCTAATGCCGGCGGGGGTCACGAAACGCTAAAGAGAGGGATGGAGATGCCGCGACTACCCGCCGATGCCGGGTGTGCGCTCGCCGAAGCGCGGCCCGCGCGTTGATGGCGATTTCGCTCGATCTCGCTGTAAACGCGATCATAGCCGGTCTGCTGCTCGGTGGCTTTTATGCCGCCGTAACGGTCGGGGTGACGATCTCCTTCGGCATGCTCGACATCGTCAACATTGCCCACCCGGCTTTTATCATGCTCGGCTCGTTCGTCGCCTATACGCTCAACTCGAGCTTCGGTCTCGACCCGGTGCTGATCGGCGTGGCGATGGCGCCGCTGTTCTTTCTGCTCGGGATGGCAGTCTATCAAATCTATTATTATGCCTTCGAGCGCCGCGGTGAAGAATCCATCCAGGGCCTCGCCTTTTTTTTCGGGCTGTTGTTTGTCGGCGAAGTGGCGCTAATTCTGATCTTCGGTGTCGATTATCGCTTTGTCGAGGCGCGCTATATCGGCCCGAGCCTGCATTTCGGCTATGTCGACCTGCCGTTGCGTATGCTGATCCCGTTTGTCGTATCCTTGCTTATGGTCGTCCTGCTGCAGGTGTTTCTCGGGCGCAGCTTTATCGGGCGGGCCATCCTTGCCGTGTCGCAGGATCGCTTGGCGTTGCAGCTGATGGCGGCCAATCCGAACCGGGTCAAGCGGATCGCCTTTGGAATTTCGATCGCCACGGCTTCGGTCGCCGGCGCGCTGTTAATCATCATCCAGCCGGTCGAGCCGTCGATCGGCCGCGACTATATCGGGCGGATTTTCGCGATTTGCGTTTTGGGCGGGCTGACGAGCTTTCCCGGCATGGTCGCGGGGGCGATGCTGATCGGCATCGCCGAGAGCCTGACCGCAACGTTCTACGGCCCGTCCTGGGCGCCGGCGGTGGCGTTCGGCTTTCTGCTGTTAACCCTCGCGGTTCGCCCCGCCGGCATTCTCGGGCGCTGACGATGGGAATGAGCGCCGGGAAATTTTGGCTGGCATCGTTCCTCGCCGCAGCCGCACTGCTGCTGTTGACGCGCTGGCAGATCCAGAACGAGTACTTCTATTTCGCCGCCTATGTGGTGCTGCAATACGTCGTGCTGGCGACCGCTTGGAACATTCTCGGCGGCTATACCGGCTACACCAATTTCGGCACCGGCGCGTTTTTCGCCTTCGGCGCTTACAGTTCGGTCGTGCTCCACAAGCTGAGTTCGGTCCCAATCCCGGTGATGATCTTGGTCGCGGGACTGGTCTCTGGGCTCCTCGGCTTCGGTATGGGCTATCTGACTCTGCGGCTGAAGGGGGTGTTTTTCGCCATTGCGACGTTAGCCTTGGCAATTGTAGCCCAAACCCTGATAGTCAATTGGGACTTTGTCGGGGGTTCGCGCGGCATCTACATCATCCGGCCGCAGAAATCGCCGATCCATGGTGGCTACATTCAGTATCTCTACTCTTTAATGCTGTTGCTCAGTTGGCTGGCGGTAGCGGTCGCGCGAACGATCGAGCGTTCTCGGCTTGGGCTCGGCCTCGCCGCGATCCGCGATGACGAGCAGGCGGCCGAGGCGAGCGGCGTGCCGACCTTGCGGCTCAAGCTGATCGCCACCACCTTGAGCGGCGCGCTGATGGGTATGTCAGGGGCGCCACTGCCTTACTACGTGACCTATCTCGATCCGACTTCGAGCTTCAACCTGTCCTATGCGGTCAACAGCGTGGCGATGCCGTTGATCGGCGGCATGACCAGTTGGATCGGCCCGCTGATCGGCGCGATCCTGCTCGGCACGATCCAGCAGGTCGCGACGGTGACGATCTCCTCGGCGCTGAACTTGCTGATCGTCGGGCTGTTGTTGATCGCCTTTGTGATCATCGCGCCCAACGGGATCGTGGGGCTGGTGCAGGCTCACCGCCGTGCAAGGGAGCAGTGATGGCCCAATCCGCTCCGCCATTGCTCGAAGCGAGCGGGCTCGGCAAGCATTTTGGCGGGTTTGTCGCGCTCGAAAACATCAATCTAGCCATCGCCGAGGGGGAAAGGTTGGGGCTGATCGGCCCCAACGGCTCGGGCAAGAGCACCTTGGTCAATTGCCTCTGCGGCACGTTGCGCCACGATGGCGGCAGCATCACGTTCGATGGCCGACGGCTCGACGGAACGCCCGCCTATAAGCGCACCCGGCTCGGGCTCGCGCGCAGTTTTCAATTGCCGAGGCCATTTCGCACGATGAGCCTCGTCGACAATCTGCGCATACCGCTGCTCTACACGGTCAATGCCCGGTCAGGCACGCGCCTCCGCACCGGCGCAATCGATGAGCGCTGCCTACAGCTCCTTGACGATGTCGGCCTTGCCGACAAAGCGCGCCGGCTGCCGCGCGACCTGACCCAGGTCGAGATGCGCAAGCTCGAACTTGCCCGCGCGGTGGCAAGCGCGCCGCGGCTGTTGTTTGCCGACGAGTCGATGGCCGGGCTGTCTCCCTCGGAGGTCGAGGAGATCCTGGCGGTGCTAACCCGCCTCAACCAATCCGGGATCACGATCGTCTTGATCGAGCACATCATGCGCGCAGTCATGAGCTTTTCGACCCGGCTGGTCGTGCTGGTGGCTGGGCAGAAGATCGCCGACGGGGAGCCGCAGGAGGCGATCCGCAACCCCGAGGTCGAGAGGGCCTATCTTGGCGAGTAGCCTCTCGATCGCTCGCGTCGATGCCGGCTATGCCGCGGTGCGCGTGCTTGAAGACGTGTCGCTGACGGTGGCGGCAGGCGAAACCGTGGTGCTGCTCGGGACCAACGGCAACGGCAAGAGCACCCTGATGAAATGCGTCATGGGCATCGTGACGCCTATGGCCGGCAGCATTGTCGCCGAGATCGACGGCAAACGGCATGATCTTGTGGGCCGTTCCACCGAGGAGATTGTCGATCTCGGCATCAGCCTGGTGCCCGAGGGGAGGCGGCTGTTCCCCAAGCTGACCGTCGAAGAGAATTTGCTGCTGGGCGCGTTCCGCCCGACCGCACGGGCCGAGATCGCCGGCAATCTTAAATCGTCCTACGAGACCTTTCCGGCATTACGCGAAAGGCGGCGTCAACTTGCCGGTAGCATGAGCGGCGGCGAGCAGCAGATGCTGGCGTTGGCGCGGGCATTGATGTCGGCGCCAAAGATCCTGCTGATCGACGAGCCTTCGGTTGGCCTCGCCCCGGTATTGGTCAAGCGCACGATCGAAAAGATCCAAGAATTAAAGGAGCGCTACCAGTTGACCGTGCTGATGGCCGAGCAAAACTTCAACCAGGCGGTTCGCATTGCCGACCGCGGCTACGTCATCGTCCATGGCAAGATTGCCTTCGAAGGCAAATCCACCGACGAACTCAACAACAACGAACTCGTCCGCAAATTCTATCTCGGGCTGTAGTTCCCGGCCCCTTTCCAATCGTCCAGCAACCGCGAACTGCCCGAAATCTACGGCTGGCTAGCACGATGGGCCTAGCGTTTCTGCGAGCGGTCGTATAACATAAATCTGTATCGGATGTGCAAAAGAGCGGCGAATGATAACAGCCGCCGTCTTCGACAGAAACCGTCGAGGAAAGCCAGCCGGACCGGTCTGTAAGGGATCGTGTGGAGGCTGAATCGGCAGCAAAGCGGGGTCAACCCGCGCTGCATTTGGGAGGAATGGATGCAGCAGTTCGATCGCGCAGTCGGGTTTGCCCTGGTGGTGCTGTGCGCCGCGGCTCTGGGCGGTTGTGCTGCCCCGAGCCCTAACTTGACAATGGGCACGGCGGCTATCGCGGCGCCCTATCCGCCGCCGGCGATACTGGCCGAGATCCCGCCGCCCGCTCCCGCGCCGAACTCGCTCTGGCTGGTCGGCCACTGGAACTGGAACGGCGCAAAGTATGTGTGGACGCGCGGTCAATATATTCAGCGCCCGGCGCCGACCGCAAACTGGATGCCGGGTTATTGGGAGCAGGAATCCCACGGCTGGGTGTGGACCGACGGCCACTGGACATCCTGACCCCTGTCCGCGCGCTGGCGGCACCGCCCGAAGCGGGGCGTTGAGCACCAGCGGTGCCAGGATCGAAGGCCCGATGGACGAGCCGAACTCAGCCCGAAAATGATGTCAGCTGCGGCGGGCGAGCGCCAGATCGATTAGCGGTAACAGCGCGGGGGCGGTTGGTAGTCCGCCTTCGACGATCTCGGCGCGGCTGAGCCAGGCAATTTCATCAGCGTCATCGCCCGGCGCGCCTTCGCCCGACCGCCAGCTGCCGCGCACGGCGACGAGGGTGTAGTGGTACCGGACCCGGCCCTCGTCGTCGCAGTCGATCGTGTCGATCACGGTCAGGACGCCGGACGGCTCAGCGACGACGCCCGTCTCCTCGACGAGTTCGCGCATCGCCCCCTCGGCGACTGTCTCGCCCAATTCCAGCACGCCGCCAGGAAAGCCCCAACGGCCGGCCATCGGGGGGTTGGAGCGGCGCACGACGAGCGCGCGGTCACCGCGCAACACAACCGCCAGCACCCCGACGATCGGGCGATCGGGATAGCGGCGACCCTCCTTGCCCCCTGCCATGCCCTCCCCCACAAGCGGGGGAGGGTTAGAGTGGGGGTTTGCTCCGCCTGGCTTCAATCCGCTGCCGCGCGCGGCTGGCCGCGCTCGTCGGTGTAGATCTCGGCGCCCTGCTCGAGGAAGGCTTTTGACTTTTCCTCCATCCCGGCCCGCGCGTAGTCGCGTATCTCCTGGGTAATCTGCATCGAGCAGAATTTCGGGCCGCACATCGAGCAGAAATGCGCGAGCTTGGCGCCATCGGCCGGTAGGGTCTGGTCGTGGAACTTCTCGGCGGTTTCCGGGTCGAGGGACAGGTTGAACTGGTCGCGCCAGCGAAACTCGAACCGCGCCCTCGACAAGGCGTCGTCGCGCTCGCGCGCGGAAGGATGGCCCTTTGCCAGATCGGCGGCGTGGGCAGCGATCTTGTAGGTGATGACGCCCGTCTTGACATCGTCGCGGTCGGGCAGGCCGAGATGCTCCTTTGGCGTGACGTAGCAAAGCAGCGCGGTGCCGAACCAGCCGATCATCGCCGCGCCGATACCTGATGTGATGTGGTCATAGCCGGGCGCGATGTCTGTTGTCAGCGGGCCCAGCGTATAAAACGGCGCCTCGCCGCATTCCTCGAGCTGCTTTTCCATGTTGATCTTGATCTTGTGCATCGGCACATGGCCCGGGCCTTCGATCATGACCTGCACGTCCTGGTCCCAGGCGAGCTTGGTCAATTCGCCCAAGGTTTCGAGCTCGGCGAACTGGGCGCGGTCGTTGGCGTCGGCAATCGATCCCGGTCGCAACCCGTCGCCCAATGAGTAGCTGACGTCGTAGGCCCGCATGATCTCGTTGATCTCGCGGAAATGGGTGTAGAGGAAACTCTCCTGGTGGTGGGCAAGGCACCACTTCGCCATGATTGAGCCGCCGCGCGAGACTATGCCGGTGACGCGCGCGGCGGTCAGCGGGATGTAGGCGAGCCTGACGCCGGCATGGATCGTGAAGTAGTCGACCCCCTGCTCGGCCTGCTCGATCAAGGTGTCGCGGAACAATTCCCAGGTCAGGTCTTCGGCCTTGCCACCGACCTTTTCGAGCGCCTGATAGATCGGCACGGTGCCGATCGGCACCGGCGAGTTGCGCACGATCCATTCGCGGATCGTGTGGATATTTCGTCCGGTCGACAGGTCCATGACCGTGTCGGCGCCCCAGCGCGTCGCCCATACCATCTTTTCGACCTCGTCGGCGACCGAGGAGGTGACGATCGAGTTGCCAATATTGGCGTTGACCTTGACCAGGAAATTCCGGCCGATGATCATCGGCTCGGTTTCCGGATGATTGATGTTGTTGGGGATGATCGCGCGGCCGCGCGCGATCTCGTCGCGAACGAATTCCGGTGTCACATAATCGGGGATCGAGGCGCCGAACGATTCGCCGTCGATCGCGCCCTGTCGCAGCAGCTTCTCGCGCCCGAGGTTCTCGCGGATCGCGACGTATTCCATCTCCGGGGTGATAATCCTGCGTCGGGCATAGGCGAGCTGGGTCGCCGCCGCACCCGCCTTCGCGCGCAGCACCTGGCGCCGGCCACGATCAAACAGCGATACAGCACTGGCTTCGCCACTGCGTAAGCCGTTGTCCTCGGGCTTGACCTCGCGGCCTTGGTAGAATTCGACATCGCCGCGCGCCACGATCCAGGGCTTGCGCAGCTCGGGCAGACCGCGCTGGATGTCGGTCTCGACCGCCGGATCCGAATAAGGGCCGGAGGTATCGTAGGCCCGAACCGCCGGTTCGCCGGACGACGCCTCGAGGTCGATCTCGCGCATCGCAACCGAAATCTCTTGGTGGAACCGGCCCGGCACATGGACCTTGCGCGAGGCGGGAAACGACCCGGTGGTGACCTGCAACTCCTCGACCTTCGGCATCAGCTTCGCGGATGAGAGTGGAGCGGAATCGGGCATCGTCGATCTCCGTTGCGCCGGTTGAACGAAGATCCGGGGTATCCGCGAAGAGGAGGTCGGCTGCAGCCGATGCGTTCCTGTCCCTACGCCGGCACGACCCGGATCAGGTTCGAAGGGTTTCCGCGCCCCGCTGCCCACTCTTGATAGGAGCGGTCGGGCCGGCGGCATCTCAGCCCCCTGACGGGGCACCCCTTGGACGCGCGATTATCGGCAGAGCGCCGGGCCGCCGTCAAGGTTACGGATCGATGTCACAATGAGCCCTTGCTGCGCAGCTGTTGTACACGACGTGTAACGGGCCACTTCTACTACGAGAAAGGGCAGAGGGTGGCCGCGATGATCGTCGGGCGGGTAATCGGCTGGCTCGTGTTGCTCGCCGGACTCTCCGTGCTGACGCGTGACGTGATGGTCTGGATCGACAGGAAGATTTGGGCGCCGGTCGCGCTTGGCCAATTGTGGTACGAGCTCAGTCGGTCGAGCCTCAATCTCGTCCAGGCAGGGATCCAGCGTTACGTTTCTCCGTTTTTGTGGAATCCGGTTATTGTCACCATCCTGTTATGCTGGGCGTTCGCAGTGCTGATCGCCCTCGGCGCGGCGATCCTGTTCATATTCAGAAACCGACCCCAACAGAGGAGCTGAGCTCCGATCGATAACCCGCGCCTCGAGAGGGCCAACCGAGATTAGCCGCGAACCGTGATCGTGCTGTCAAAGCCAAGCAGTGGCATCATGCGAACGAGGACATCCCTCTCGACCGCGATGCAGCCGGCAGTGGGCGAGAAATCGGGACGCGCGATGTGCAAAAAGATGACGCTGCCCGCACCCGGCACGACCGGGTCCATGTTGTAGCCGATGACCACCAAGAGATCGTAGACCGCGTCGTCGAGCCACATCGGCTCGGCGTGGGCTGGGTAGGGCAGGGAAGCGAGCCGGTTGTAATTGGCGTCGGCCGGGTCGTCCACCCAGGCGTCCTGCGGCGACAATGCGCGGACAAATAGGCCCGAGCGCGGCGGCCCCATCCGATCCGGCCGATAGAACCCCGAGGCCAACGGAAAAGTCCCCGCCGGGGTGGCGCCGTCGCCCTCCCTCTTGTTCGCCGCGATCCCGGTGCGGCCAACCGCCGCCCGTGCGCTTCCCCCCGGCCATATCAGTCGGCCCTCGTGATATTCGAGGTTTTGGTACGTCGCCGCCGCCTTTGCCGAACCGGCCTCCGTGAACAACACCGGAAACGCGAGCAATACTCTCCGGTCGATCGGCATCCTCTAATACATGTGCTGGCCGCCGTTGACCGAAAGGGTCGAGCCGGTGATGAAGTCGGCGTCGTCGGCGACCAGGAACAGGACCGTGCGGGCGATGTCCTCGGCCTTGCCGAGGCGGCCGACGGGGATGCGAGCAATGATCTTCTCGAGCACGTCGGCCGGTACCGCGCGCACCATCTCTGTGTCGACATAGCCCGGCGCCACGGCGTTGACGGTAATGCCGCGCGCGGCGCCCTCCTGTGCCAAAGCCTTGGTAAAGCCGTGGATGCCGGACTTCGCCGCAGCGTAGTTGACTTGCCCGTATTGCCCGGCCTGGCCGTTGATCGAGCCGATATTGACAATGCGGCCAAAACCGCGCGCACGCATCCCTTCGATGACCTGCCTCGACATATTGAAGCAAGAAGAAAGGTTAGTCTGGATCACCGCATTCCATTGCTCCCAGTTCATGCGGTGCATGGTCGCGTCGCGGGTGATGCCGGCATTGTTCACCAGCACTTCAATCGGGCCAAGCGCGGCTTCGATCGTCTTGACGCCATCGGCGCAGGCCCGGAAGTCCGACACGTCAAATTTAAATATCGGAATGCCGGTCTCGGCGTTGAAATGCTGCGCCGCCGCATCGTTGCCTGCGTAGGTCGCCGCGACCCGATAACCGCCATTCGCGAGCGCCTCCGAGATCGCCCGGCCGATGCCGCGCGTCCCCCCGGTGACCACCGCCACCCTCGCCATGCGTTCCTCCCTGGTGGGTTCGCCCTCCCGCGCTAGTCGCGCTCAAGACACATAGCAATTCCCATGCCGCCGCCGATGCACAGCGTCGCCAGTCCCTTCTTCGCGTTGCGTTTTTGCATCTCGTAAAGCAGCGTGATCAGCACCCGCGCCCCGGAAGCTCCGATCGGGTGGCCGAGAGCGATGGCGCCGCCGTTGACGTTAACCTTGTCAACGTTCCAGCCAAGATCCTTGTTAACCGCGCAGGCCTGCGCGGCGAACGCTTCGTTGGCCTCGATCAGGTCGAGATCGCCGGCCGCCCAACCGGCTTTTTTGAGTGCCATGCGGCTTGCCGGGATCGGTCCCGACCCCATGATCGCGGGGTCGACCCCGGCCGTCGCCCACGAGACGATGCGGGCAAGCGGGCGCACGCCGCGTTTGGCAGCGGCCTCGGCCGTCATCAGCACCACCGCGGCCGCCCCGTCGTTGATGCCTGAGGCGTTGCCGGCCGTGACCGTGCCGTTTTTGTCGAAGGCCGGACGCAATTTGGCCAGCACCTCAAAGGTAGTGCCGTGCTTAGGATGTTCGTCGGTATCGACGACGGTCTCGCCACGCCGCGTCACGATCTTGACCGGGACGATCTCGTCGTTGAAGCGCCCGGCTTTCTGCGCGGATTCTGCCTTGCCCTGCGAGGCGACGGCGAACGAATCCTGCTGCTCGCGAGTGATCTGCCAGCGTTGCGCGACGTTCTCGGCAGTATTGCCCATGTGGTAGCCGTTGAAAATGTCCCACAGCCCGTCGCGGATCATCGTGTCGACGAGTTCGGCATCGCCCATCTTGACGCCGTTGCGCAGATGGATGCAGTGCGGCGCCTGGCTCATGCTCTCCTGTCCGCCGGCGACGACGATCTCGGAATCGCCGTTGCGGATCGCCTGATAGCCGAGCGCCACGGTGCGCAACCCCGACCCGCACAGCTGGTTGACGCCGTAGGCAGTCACTTCGAAGGGGAGACCGGCCCCGATCGCCGCCTGCCGGGCCGGGTTCTGGCCCTCGCCGGCGGCCAGGATCTGACCCATGATGACCTCGGATACCTCCTTGGGCTCGACCTCGGCGCGGCGTAGCGCCTCGACGATCGCAACCTCGCCGAGCTTGTGTGCGGGCAGGCTGGCAAGCCCCCCGTTGAAGGCCCCGACCGGGGTGCGCGCGGCGCCGGCAATGACGATATCGGCCATCGGGAGATCCTCCTCGCAATGTTTCGGCTCAACTGGGCAGATGCGGGCAAATGTAGGAGCGTGGCCGCGCGAAGTCCATCGGCGGTGGCGTCATGGCTGGTCCGATGGCCCTCGGAGCCTTTCGCGGCTCGTAGAGCGGGATTATTCGGCGCTGGCCCGAGGCCCGGCTGGTCTCTGAGGTCGGTCATCGCAAGGAATATATACGGCCACAGCGACGGCTGCGTGTTTGATGAGGCGATCGCGCCGAAACGTTGTATTGTTATGATGGATGACTGTCCCCGAGGGGAGATGGCGCGCGCATGAATACCCCGAACAGCGAAAAGCCCGGCGGCAGCAAGCCAGTGGTCGTGAAGAAATACGCCAACCGGAGGCTCTACAACACCGCCACCAGCAGTTATGTCACCCTCGACGACCTCGCCAAGCTGATCAAGGAGGGCGGCGATTTTGTCGCTCATGACGCGAAGACCGGCGAGGATATTACCCGCTCGGTGCTGACCCAGATCATCGTCGAGCAGGAGCAGAAGGGCCAAAATCTGCTGCCGATCAGTTTCCTGCGCCAGCTGATCGGGTTTTATGGGGACAGCATGCAGTTTTTGGTGCCGGGCTATCTCGAACAAGCGATGGTCGCCTTTGGCCGCAACCAGGAGCAGATGCGCAAAAGCCTGCAGGCGACGTTCGGCATCTTCCCGTTCGGGCAGTTCGAGGAGATGGGTAAGCAGAACATGGCGCTGTTCCAACGCGCGCTCGGCATGTTGGCTCCCTATGGCGCCGAGGAAAAGCCGCCGCAGGCCGATGGAGCGCCGATGGCCGATGGGACGCCAGCGGCCGGTGAGGATCCACGGCTGAAGCGGCTCGAAGCGCAGATCGACGCGCTGACCCGGCAGCTCGAGGTGCTGGGGCGGGATCGCGGTGAACCGCGGCCGTCGCCTAAGCAGGAATGAGCGTCGCCGCGAAGATTTGCGGGCTTTCGAGCGATGCGGCAGTAGCCGCCGCTGTCGACGGCGGGGCCGCCTATCTCGGTTTTGTGTTCTACCCGCCGAGCCCGCGCGCGGTGACGCCGGAGCGAGCGGCGCAGCTCTGCGCCGCAGTTCCTGCCGGAATTGCTCGTGTCGGACTGTTCGTCGACGCCGACGATGAAATGATCGCGGCCATGCTCGCTGCGGCGCCGATCGACATCCTGCAGTTCCACGGCAGCGAGAGCCCGCGGCGGGTCGCCGAGGCCAAGCTGCGATTTGATCGTAAAGTGATGAAGGCGGTGCCGATTGCCGGCGCGAACGACCTCTCCCGCGCGGAACCCTATCAGACCGCCGCCGACCTTCTGCTGTTCGATGCAAAGCCACCCCGGCCCGATGCGTTGCCTGGCGGCAACGGCCTGGCCTTCGACTGGCGGCTGATCGCCGGCCGAGAGTGGCGGCTTCCGTGGATGCTGTCGGGCGGGCTGACCACCGAAATTTTGCCGGAGGCGGTGCATATCTCGGGTGCCGCCCTGGTCGACGTTTCCTCCGGCGTTGAAAGCCGTCCCGGCGAAAAGGCTCCCGATAAAATTCGTGCCTTTCTCGCCGCCGCCCACGCGCTCTAGTGTTCAGTCGCAAACGCAGGGTTCACCTTGTCATGGTCGTGCTTGACCCGGCCAAGCAAGCCGCCGAGTGCAGAGATTCTCGCGGAAAGGAAGGGTGATGCGAGTCCCGAATAGTTTTCGCGGCGGGCCCGACGAGCGCGGCCATTTCGGCATCTATGGCGGGCGATTTGTCGCCGAGACCTTGATGCCGCTGGTGCTCGCGGTCGAGGCGGCCTATGACGAGGCGCAGCGCGACCCAGGCTTTCAGCGCGAGCTCGATTATTACCTCGAATATTATGTCGGGCGGCCGAGCCCGCTTTATTTCGCCGAGCGGCTGACCCGGCATTTCGGCGGCGCCAAGCTCTATCTGAAGCGCGACGAGCTCAACCATACCGGCGCGCACAAGATCAACAACGTGCTGGGCCAGGTGCTGTTGGCGCGACGGATGAAAAAGCGCCGCATCATCGCTGAGACCGGGGCCGGCCAGCACGGGGTCGCGACCGCAACGGCCTGCGCGCTGTTTGACTTGCCCTGCGTCGTCTATATGGGCGCCACCGACATCGAGCGGCAAAAGCCCAATGTCTTCCGCATGAAACTGCTCGGCGCCGAGGTAGTGCCGGTGCATTCCGGCACGGCGACCCTGAAGGACGCGATGAACGAGGCATTGCGCGACTGGGTCGCCCATGTCGACGACACGTTCTACGTGATCGGTACGGTCGCCGGGCCGCACCCCTATCCGGCGATGGTGCGCGACTTCCAATCGGTGATCGGTCATGAGACCCGCGCCCAGCTGGAGCAGGCCGAAGGCCGTCTGCCCGATACGCTCGTCGCCTGCATCGGCGGCGGCTCGAATGCGATGGGACTGTTTCACCCGTTTCTCGACGAGCCCGCGGTGGCGATGATCGGCGTCGAGGCCGGCGGCCATGGCATCGAGACCGGGATGCACGCGGCATCCCTGAACGGCGGTCAACCGGGGGTCCTGCACGGCAACCGCACCTACCTGTTGCAGGACGCGGATGGACAGATCCGCGACGCGCATTCGATTTCGGCCGGTCTCGATTATCCGGGCATCGGTCCCGAGCATGCCTGGCTACACGATCTGGGCCGGGTCCAATATGTGTCGATCACCGACCGCGAGGCGCTCGAGGCGTTTCAGCTGTCGAGCCGGCTCGAAGGGATCATCCCGGCGCTCGAGCCGGCGCACGCGCTTGCCCATGTCGCCAAGATCGCGCCCACCTTGCCGCGCGACCATTTGATCGTGATGAACATGTGCGGGCGCGGCGACAAGGATATCTTTGCCGTCGCCGAGCATCTGGGGGTTGGGCTGTGAGCCGGATCGAAAAGCGCTTTGCGGCAATGCGCGAGGAGGGACGCGCCGGGCTCGTCGCCTACCTGACCGCGGGCGACCCCGATCGCGACACCTCGGCCCGGCTGTGTGGTGGCCTGGCCGCCGCGGGAGCCGACCTGATCGAGATCGGCATGCCGTTCTCCGACCCGATGGCCGATGGTCCGGCAATCCAGGAGGCGGGCCAGCGCGCGTTGAAGGCGGGGATGACCTTGCGCGGCACCCTGGCGATGGTGCGCGCGCTGCGCAGCAGGGACGAAGCGACCCCGATTGTTTTGATGGGCTACTACAACCCAATCTATCGCTACGGCGCCGAGAGTTTCGTGGGCGACGCGCTCGATGCCGGGGTCGACGGGGTCATCGTGGTTGATCTGCCGCCCGAGGAGGACGAGGAACTGAACCTTCCGGCGCGCGCTGCCGGTCTCGACGTCATCCGACTGGCGACGCCGACCAGCGATCGGGTCCGCCTGCCTCGGATCGTCGAGCGCGCCAGCGGCTTCATCTATTACGTGGCGATTGCCGGGATCACGGGCACGCGCTCGGCGGATACCGCCGCGGTTGCCACCGCGGTCGCCCGGTTGCGGCGGTTTACACCGCTGCCGGTCGCGGTCGGGTTTGGCATCAAGAACCCGCAGCAAGCTGCCGCAGTCGCGCGAGCGGCCGACGCCGCGGTTGTGGGTTCGTCGCTCGTCCAGCGCCTCGCCGTCAATCTCGACCATGAGGGTCGCGCCAAGCCGGGTCTTGTCGACGCCGTGCTCGCCGATGTCCGCGCTTTGGCCGAGGCGGTGCGCGGGGGGCGGGTGCTGTAATTCGTGGATAGTTCGCGCTGATCGGGCGGGACTGATGGGTTTTCTTTTGAAATTGCCGCCGCGGCAGATGTGGATGTAAGAGGCGATCGATAGCGGCAAGCGCGCCTATGATGCGTCGCTGGGCTCCGCTCTTTGTTACTGGCTCCGCTCTTCGTTACTGGATGATCCGCCCCTCAATGCCCGTTGTTGTGTCGGTGGGCCAAGGCGGCGTCAGCCCCAGCGACACACCTTAAGCTTAAAACATCGTTGCTGGCTAGGTTAACCATAGATATTTCTAAATTAACTATTATTATTGTGGAAGAATTATTCAATTTCGACGTAATTCAAAGCGCAGCGGCAGAAAGTCGATGTTCGCGCTCAACCTGACGGGGTATCGTCGAGGGGCGGTCACGGATACGGCGGGCTTAGCCGCGATCGAAGCGATTGGGCCGGAATCATGCACGCTATGCAGCGACACGAGAACAAGGCCGCGGCTGCCCACCGCGTGCGGTTGGTTTGGACATTCGCGATCGGCGAACGGGGGACCGATGGACCTTCGCGCCGTGGCTGATCCGGCCTGTCCAATGCCCGAGCTGCCGCCTCCCGACGTCAAACGGTGGACGTTCCGCCGCAAAGCAGCGGTCGTGACCGCCGTGGCGAACGACGTGCTCACTCGTGAGGAAGCATGCCGCCGCTACCAGCTCTCGGAAGAGGAGTTCCTCAGTTGGCAGCAGGCGTTCGAATCCCACGGGTTGCCGGGTCTGCGCTCGACCAGACTACAGCAATACCGCGGCGCCGGCTCAAGCCGGAGCGATAGGTCGGATCGTTGAAATGGAGGCTGATCAAGGCCCCGCTGCAGTACTCGGTTGTCGCGCTGCCTGGCCGCCAGGCGCATAGCCCTTTACCGTTCGCCGGCCCCGAAAGGCGATTGTGGCCACCATTGTCGTAAGCGCCACGGCGATGAGGGGTCCGGCCGGGAAATGCAAATGTGCGGCAATCCCGCGTGGATTGAGGCTTAGAACATAAAGCCCGGCAAGCGCCACTTTCCCCGATTCCGGCAGACAATATTTCGCCTCGCCGCGCAGCAGCCAGGCAGAGGCGATCCCCGCCAATACGAGATCATAGAACAGCGCCAGCGGGACAGCGACGAGCGCGGCCGAAACGAGGCTCGCCGCGCGGATGGGCAGCGGCAAGCCGCGGCGCCAGACCCAAGCAACAAAACCGGCGGCCGCTACGGTCGCGCCGGCCTGCACGATTCCGGCGAGGGTTCCTGTGGCACCGAGCAACATTGCCGCCCCGAACGGGGTTACAAAGCCGCCGAACGGGATTCGCCCGGAGGCGTAGACAGCCTGAGAACCCATCGCCGCCGTCAGGAACGCGTGCCACGTCGGCCAACCATAAACGACCAGCGACAACAGGCAGAGGGCGGCAGCAGAGGCGAAGGCAGCAGCAAAGGCGCGCCATCGACCGCCAGCGGCGAGCGCGATCGGGACCAGCAGGGCAAAATGCGGCTTGACGCACAATGCTCCAAACAAAAGGCCCGCAACCGCCGGTCGCCGATCAATGAGCAGCGTTGCCGCTCCGAACAGCCCTGCGGTCAAAAATCCGTTCTGTCCTAGGCCAATAGTCCAAAGTACTGGCGGAAAGGCGAGCAGCGGCACCAGAATCGCCACACTGCGTTCGGCTAGGATACTGCGCAGAACAAGAATATAGAGCCCGAAGGTCATCGCTTCAAAGACAACGAATGCGGTCAGATAAGGCAAGCGCGCGAGGACGCCGCACAGGAGCAAGAAAACCGGGGGATAATAATAAAAGTTATAGACGATCCCGGGTTTTGTTGCCCGTTCTTCGGCGGCATAGTGCGCGTCTCTATTGTAGGCGAGCTCCGGCGTCCCAACATCGGCTAAACTTCCGGCGGCGTAAAAGCTTACGAAATCGGTGCTCGTCGGCTTCGGCAGTGGGACGATTAGGCCGTACGAGCCTGCGGCCAGGAACAGGAAAAGAGCGATTTCGACCGCCAATAGAATACCGCAGAGGCGGGAGACAAGCCGACTGTCCAGCAATTGGGCGCGGCCCGGGGCCGTGGTCGGCTCGGGTAGGACACGTTTCAAGCGATATGTGTCAGACATGTTTCCGGCGGCGCCGATTTCGAGCGAGCGCAGCGGGTCATATGGGCCAGCCGACGCACGAACGATCGAGCGCCGGCCGGTCATGGATCTGCCGTTTCAGACGCTGCCGGCAATATTGTTGAAGATCGTGCTCAGGCTACTGCCGAGCAAACTCCACGCGGCGATGCAGACCACCGCGACCAGAGCCGCGATCAACCCGTATTCGATAGCGGTTACTCCAGCATCATCCGGTATATACCTTAAGATCATTTCGTGCATGGTGACCTTCTCCTGGAGCTACGTCGTGGATAGTGTCGCGTAAAGAGCTTGATCAAAGCTTAATCACCGGCCGTGTCGACGCGCGATGCGGAGACGCGGTTCGCGCTCGGTGTTGCGCATCGGCGGTCACCAAAAGCCCAGCCGACTAGCCCGAGGCCGATTTGGCATTGATCAACGGAATATCCGGGACGGCCAGTCGGGGGTCCACTCGGCGCTCGGCCTCAGAACCCGCTGAGCACTGGGCCAAACAGGAGGCCGCTGACCGAAGTGCCCAAGGTTGTCACTATGGCGACGATCGCAATCGCCACCAGTCCCGCAATGAATGCGTATTCGATTGCCGTGACGCCCGACTCGTTGCGAGCAAGTTTCTTAATCGATACGAGCACTTCGCGGCAGAGCTGACCTCGCCTAAACTGCGGTCGGCCGTTCGGCACAGCGGTGGGGGCCACATCGCCTCTGAGATTTGCAGTGAGGTGGGGGGTCAGCGCTGGACGCCGCCGGGCGTTACCTGACGACGGCTGGCGTCGTGCTCGGCTCAGACGCTACCGGCGATATTGTTGAAGGTGGTGCTGAGATGGCTGCCGAGCAAACTCCACGCGGCGATGCAGACGACTGCGACGAGAGCCGCAATCAGCCCGTACTCGATGGCCGTGACTCCAGCATTATCCTTGACTAATCTAGCGTAAAGGGTACGCATCGGGTTCTCCTTGGTTTAAATCTCGCGCAGGCTGCGATAAAATCCTTGATGATATGTTAAGCGACCGACGATCTTCATTCTGTCGTTGCCGCGACGACGGCGATGACGGCGCTGCTGTAGCGTTTGAGCTTGCTGCGGCCGATCCCAGGGATTTCGCCCAGCGCGGTCGGCGAGGCCGGCCGGTGGCGCGCGATCTCCATCAGCGTCGTATCGTGAAAGATCACGTAGGGCGGTAACTCCTGGCGGCGCGCCTCTTCCAGTCGCCAGGCGCGCAATGCCTCCCACAAACTCTGCGCAGCAGGGTCGAGACCAGCGGCCACCGACGCCGATTTTTGGTCCCGCGAGCGAGCCTTCTGCCCTCGCTGGCCCGGATCGAGGCGGAAATGCACGGTTTTGCTGCCGCGCAGGATTTCTGCTGCCGCCGGAGCCAGCGAGAGACCGCCATGTCCCCCGAGATCGGGTATGATGAACCCCTGCGCGACCAGTTGACGGAAGACCGAAAGCCAACCTCGGCGGTCGAGTTCGGTACCGATGGCAAAGGTCTTCAGCCGATCATGTCCGAGCCGCTTGATCCGCTCGCTGTCGGCGCCGAGCAATACATCGACGAGGTAATGCGCGCCAAAGCGCTGCCCGGTCCGGTAGACCGCGGAGAGCGCCTTTTGCGCGGCGATGGTTCCCTCCCAGCTCGCGGCCGGCTCGCGGCAGTTGTCGCAGTTACCGCAGGGCGGATGGTCGCGCTCACCGAAATAGCCGAGCAACACCTGCCGCCGGCAGGAGAGCGTCTCGCAATAGCCGATCAGCGCCTCGATCTTCTGCCGTTCGATGCGGCGCTGACGTTCGGCCGCATCGCCCGCGTCGATCAGCCGCAGCAGGTTCATGACGTCTGATATGCCGTAGCTCATCCACGCATCGGCCGGCAGTCCGTCGCGCCCAGCGCGGCCGGTTTCCTGATAATACGCTTCGAGGTTTTTTGGCGCGTCGAGATGGGCGACAAAGCGGACATTGGGCTTGTCGATTCCCATGCCGAAGGCGATCGTCGCCGCGACGACGACGCCCTCCTCGCGCAGAAAACGCTCCTGGTTGCGCTCGCGCGTCGCGCCGTCGAGACCGGCATGATAGGTCAGCGCCGTGCGCCCGCGCGCAGCGAGCCAGCTCGCAGTTTCCTCAGCCGCTTTGCGGGTGAAGCAGTAGACGATCCCGGCATCGGCCGGATGATCGGCAGCGAGAAATTGCCAAAGCTGCTCGAGCGGGCTGCGCTTGGCGACGATGCGGTAAAACAGGTTCGGCCGGTCGTAGCCGGCAGCGAAAACCGGGGCGCGGTCGAGCCCGAGCTGGGCGATGATGTCCTGCCGCGTCGGCGCGTCCGCGGTAGCGGTCAGCGCCAGCAATGGCACGGCCGGAAAGCGCTGTTTGAGGATCGACAATCGCTGGTATTCGGGACGGAAATCATGGCCCCATTGTGAAATGCAATGCGCCTCGTCGATGGCGAAGAGAGAGAGCCGGGAACGTCCGAGCAGATCGAGGCAGCGTGGGGTCATCAGCCGTTCGGGCGACACATAAAGCAGGTCGAGCCCGCCGGCGCTGACCGCATGTTCGATCTCGGCCGCCTCAATCGGCGACAGCCGCGAGTTTAGCGCGGCTGCTCTGACGCCTGCCTGCCGAAGCGCATCGACCTGGTCCTTCATCAATGCGATCAGTGGTGAGACAACTACGCCCAGCCCCGGGCGCAGCAGAGCCGGGACTTGGTAGCATAGTGACTTACCGCCGCCGGTCGGCATCAGTACGACCGCGTCGCCGCCGGCTGCGACCTGCTCGATTACTGCCCGTTGGGAACCACGGAAAGTGGTGAATCCAAAGACTTCGCGCAGGACGCTTTCGGGGGTGCGCCTCGGGCCGGTCGGATTCTGCTCAGAATTTACTGCCCGCGTCTCGGGCATCCGCCACCTCGCCGCGAAATTCCGCCCATTGCGTCGGATGCAGGGCGGGTTTGCGTGTGATAGTCTGTCGCCCGCGCGCTAGCGCTACAACCTTGTATCGGTAAACGCAATTTCGATCGATCTCCTTCAGCCTGACGGGGCCATCGGCAGCCGGGAGCCCGGCAAGCGAGGTGAGGTGCTCAGGTCCGCTACGGTTCGGCACGTCGCCACAAGGTTCCCGACCGGCAAGGCATTCGTGCTCGCCCTGGGCGCCGCGGCTTTTGCGCTTGCGCCGTCATGCGCGACGGCTGATCCGCCAGCGGCTGCTGCTATGACGAGTGTGCCAACCGCACCCGATGACGACCTCAGGCCGCCGACCCTCACCCCGTTCGTCGGAAATACCGAACTCGAAGATCGGCTCGACACGGCGCGTAGAATGACGGTGGCGGGCGAGCGGGTGCACGAGCGTCTGCTGCGTCGCTTTTACGCCGTGCATGGATACGAGCCGGTATGGGATGGTCATCCCGCTGTGGTTGCAGCGCTGTTGGGCGCCGTTCTCAGCGCCGGTGATCAGGGTCTCGATCCCGTCAGCTTTCACAGCACGATTCTCTCCGGGCGTTTGAAGGCACTATCGCCGATCGAGCGTGAGCTGCTGCTTTCCGATGTATTTCTTTCCTATGCCGACGCCCTGGCGCGAGGCGCAATGCCGGTGGACGAGCGCGACGACAACGAAGATTTGACCCCGGAGTCGGTGGATGTCGTCGCGGCACTTAACGACGCCATCTCGGCGCCCGATCCAGCGAAAGTGATGGAGGCGCTCGGCCCGGCATCGCCCGAATACCTGGCGATGCGTGGTGCTTATACGCGTTATCTTGATCTTGCGCTCGCCGCGTCCCGCGGCCGCGGATCGGGAATCGGCGTCCATAGTCATGGCGCTCAAGTGAGCGTGGCCGACGCGTTGCGACGGGCGCGTCAGATAGCGATCAATCTCGAGCGCTTGCGGTGGCTGCCGCGGGATCTGCCGGCTGACCGGCTTGTCGTCAACACAGCAACCGCGCGGCTTCAGTTATTCCGTGATAATCAGCCGGTGTTTTCCGCCCGGGTCGTCGTCGGCGAGGTCGACAAGCAGACGCCCGAGCTGCAATCGGTCGTCGACGATGTTTTGTTTAACCCGCCTTGGAACATTCCGCGCTCGATCGTCGAAAAAGAGATCCTGCCGAAACTCGCCAGCGATCGCCACTATCTCGCCGAGCACCACATGCGCTTTCGCGGGCCTATGGCGGTGCAGCAGGAGGCTGGGCCCTACAGCGCTCTCGGACGGCTCAAATTCGAAATGACCGATCGTTTTGACGTCTACCTCCACGATACGCCGGAAAGATGGCGCTTTCATGCCGCCAGCCGAATGATGAGCCATGGCTGTGTTCGGGTCGAGAACCCGCGACTTCTTGCCTCGCTCCTGCTCGGAGAAAGCCCTGAAGAGATCGACAAGGCGATCGACGTGAACCATACGCATCGGCGGGCGCTGCCGAAACCGCTGCCGGTCTTCATTGTCTATCATACGGCCGATGTCGAATCGGATGGTTCGATAGCATTTTATGGCGATCCCTATCAGCGCGATGACGAGGTCTGGGCGTATCTGAGCCGTGCCGAAAAGGCGCCAGTGGCCGAGAGAAATGGCCTCCACTCAACCGTAATGGGCAAGGCGGGACAAGCCCGCTCAACTGTAGCGCAAAAAACGGCGACAATTGGCGAATAATCGCTAGCCCCGCCCGATCAGGGTTGTTCGACCGGATTTCGGATGCTATGGCCCCTCCCGGGGAAATGGGGGGAGTAACCATTGCACGCGTCCACAACGTTGAGCCGGCGCCGGCTGCTCGGCGCCGCGGCTGCTGTCACGGCCGTTGGTCTGGTCAAGCCCGCCACGGCAGTGTCCTTCGCTCCGCGATCGGTATCGCTCTACAACGTCCATACCGGCGAGTGGCTGCGCACGGTCTACTGGGCTGACGGCCACTACATCCGTGAGGCGGTGCGCGACATCAACTGGATCTTGCGCGATCACGACTCCGGCGAAATCCGGCCGATGAATGCCGGCATCCTCGACGTGTTGGGGATGCTCCGCGATCGCCTCGACACGCCCGATCCGTTCCTGGTGGTGTGCGGCTATCGTTCGCCGACCACCAATCGACGGCTTTACCTCGAAGGTGTCGGCGTCGCCAAGCACAGTTATCACATCAAGGGGATGGCCATCGATCTGCGGAGCGAGCGGCGCAGCATCGACCAAATCCGCGATGCGGCGCTGAGCCTCAGATGCGGCGGTGTCGGCTATTACCCGCGATCGGGTTTCGTCCATGTCGATTGTGGCCCAGTCCGTCGCTGGCAAGGACCCGTCCGCACCTAGCGCACCGCTCACTTGTGATGCGGCGACCCGTCGGCTTCGGTGAATTCGCGTATCTTTTCGAAACCGGACGGGGAACTTCAACAGCGCGCAGCGGTTTCCATCAGCAGTAATCAACCATGTGAACGTGCTGCGATGCTAGGCACAATTCTGCTGATAATTCTGATTCTGCTGCTGATCGGTGCCTTGCCGACCTGGGGCTACAGCGGCGGATGGGGCTACTATCCGACCGGCGGAGTCGGCTTGTTGCTGGTCATCGTAATCATCTTGCTGGTAATGGGCCGAATATAAGGGTCCGGCCTCAGCCGGCGCTGGAGGCGCGCCGAAGGGTCTCCAGCCGCAGCGGCAGGGCTCGGCCAAGCCACATCGCAAACCGGGTGTGATCGGCCAGGCTGTCGCCGGCGAGCGGGTGCACCAGCACATGGAGCCCGTCGCGGTTCAGCATCAGCCATGGCACGAGCCGCGGAAATTCGGCGACCGCGAAGGCTACTTGATACATCGAGACCGGATGCGGTCCGACCGGCTCGTCGTGCCAGTTTCCGAGCTTCGCTGCGAAGCGCTCGCCGATCCCTTGGCGCAGCCGCTCGGCTTTCGCGCGGGTCGCGGGGTCATAGTAGATGTGCGCGTGATAGCCTTCGATCCGGTCGAGATCGGCAAATGCGTCAACCATGCTCACCTCCGATTTCCGCGGGCAATGTGCCAGCACCTTCACCCAAGGCGCGCTGCATCAAGACGGTATCAACCCAGGCGCCGAACTTGAAGCCGATGGCGGGTATTACCCCGACTCGCGCAAAGCCCAGCGCCGCGTGCAGCCGTATCGAAGGCCATTGATCGCTGCCGCCGATGACCGCAACCATCTGCCGATAGCCGCGAGGTGTGCACTGCTCGATCAGTTCGGACAGCAAGGCCCGTCCGATGCCGCGGCCGAGTTCACCCTGATCGATGTAGATCGAATCCTCGACCGCAAACCGGTAGGCCGAGCGCGTCCGATACAGGCTCGCATAGCAATAGCCGAGGACCCGCTCCGATTGCTCGGCGACAAGATAAGGCAGGCCGCGGGCCAGGATCTCGCTTCGCCGGCGCGCCATCTCGCAGAGATCGGGCGGTTCCTCCTCGAACGAGGCCACCCCGGTCAGGACGTGGTGATGGTAAATAGCCGTGATCGCCGCGAGATCGCGATCTTGCGAGGGCCGGAGCGAAATGCCGCTGCTCATCCGAACCTAATCGCCGCCTCTGAACCTCAGATCACGCGTATAGGCTTGCCGTCGAGGAAGGCGGTGACGTTCTCGACGATCTGCGGGTAGGAGCTGCGATAGTTCTCGTCGGTCACGTAGCCGATATGGGGGGTCAGGATCACGTTCGGCGCCGCGCGCAGCGGATGGTCGATCGGCAGCGGCTCCTTGTCGTAGACGTCGAACCCGGCATAGGCGAGGCGGCCTTCTTTCAGCGCAGCGATAATCGCGTTGGTGTCGCAGATAGGCCCGCGCGAGGTGTTGACGACGATCGCACTCGGCTTCATCAGCCCGATCTCGCGGGCACCGACAAGGCCACGGCTGCGCGGGCTCAGCACAAGATGTACCGAGAGTATATCGGAACGGCGGAACAGCTCGTCCTTCTCGACCCGCTCGACCCCTTGCGCCGCGGCCCTCTCTGTCGTCAGGTTCTGGCTCCAGGCGATCGCCTTCATGCCGAAGGCGAGGCCGACGCGGGCCACCGCGCTGCCGAGCCGGCCCAGGCCCAGCAAGCCAAGCGTCTTGCCCGCGACCCGGTGACCGATGCGGGTCTGCCACCCGCCTTGCCGCATGAACTGATGATCCTCGGCAATGCGCCTGGCGGCGCCGAGGATCAGCCCCCAGGCAAGCTCGGCAGTGTCCTCGTTGCCGCCGCCGGGACCTCCCGTGCCGCACACGGTGACGCCGCGATCCTTCAGCGCTGCCATGTCGAACGAGGCGTTTCGCATCCCAGTGGTGATCAGCAGTTTCAGCTTGGGCAGGCGGTCGACGACAGATTTCGGAAACGGCGTGCGTTCGCGCATCGCTGAGACGAGCTCGGAATCAGCAAGGGCGCGGACGACCGCGTCTTCGTCGGCGAAAGCATGCCGCTCGACCGCGATCTCGACAGAACGGTTCCTCACGGGCGACCAATCCGCCATGACCAGCGCGACACCCTGGTAATCATCGAGAATGCTGAGCCGCATCGCCGCCATTTTTTCTCTCCTGCGCGTCTTACGCTATCGCCTTGGTAAGGTTCGAGTTGAGTTTGTCGAGGAACTGATTGGTCGTCAGCCACGGGTGATCGGCGGCATCGACAGTGATCAGATGGTCGGTGGGCTGCCCTGGGCGGCTCCACCTGACGCCGCGTCAGAGAGCAGCGAGCGCAGCGTTCAGCGTCGCACTCGGCCGCATCGCCGCCGATGTCTTGGCCTGATCGGGCAGATAATAACCGCCAGTATCCACCGGCTTACCCTGCGCGGCGATCAGCTCAGCATTAATCTTGGCCTCGTTGGCGGCCAGCGTCTCCGCCAGGGGTTTGAAGCGGGCCGCCAGTGCCGAGCTGCTGTGCTGCCCGGCCAGCGCTTGCGCCCAATACAACGCCAGGTAGAAATGGCTGCCACGATTATCCAGTTCGCCAACCCTCCGCGCCGGCGAACGGTTGTACTCAAGGATCTTGCCGTTGGCCTGATCGAGCGTCTCGGCCAGAACCTGCACGTCCTTATTCCCGCTTGTCTGGGCCAGATGTTCCAGCGAAGCGCCAAGCGCCAGGAACTCGCCAAGCAAATCCCAGCGCAGATAGCCTTCGTGCTGGAACTGCTCCACATGCCTGGGCGCCGAACCGCCGGCCCCGGTCTCGAACAACCCGCCGCCCGCCAGCAGCGGAACGATCGACAGCATCTTGGCCGACGTGCCCAGCTCCATAATCGGGAAAAGATCGGTCAAGTAGTCGCGCAGCACATTGCCCGTGACGGAGATGGTGTCGAGCCCCTTGCGGATGCGGTCGAGCGAGAACTTGATGGCCTCGACCGGCGCCCGGATGCGGATGTCGAGACCCGATGTGTCCTCGTTCTTCAGGTATGTCTCGACCTTGGCGATCAACTTCGCGTCGTGCGCGCGTTTGCTGTCGAGCCAGAACACCGCTGGGGTGCTGGTCAGGCGCGCGCGGCGCACCCCGAGCTTGACCCAGTCCCGGATCGGCGCGTCCTTGACCTGGCACATCCGGAAGATGTCACCGGTCTCGACCGGTTGTGACAGCAGAACCGTGCCGTCATCGGCGACCACGCGTACGGTTCCGCCCGTGGCGACCTCAAACGTCTTGTCGTGCGAGCCATACTCCTCCGCTTGCTGCGCCATCAACCCGACGTTCGGCACCGAGCCCATCGTCTTCGGGTCGAAGGCGCCATGCGCCTTGCAGTCCTCGATGACGGCCTCGAACAGTGGCCCGTAGCAACGATCGGGGATCGCGGCGATCACGTCGTGCAGCTTGCCGTCAGCGCCCCACATATGCCCGGATTCGCGAATCATCGCCGGCATCGATGCATCGATGATCACGTCGCTCGGCACGTGCAGATTGGTGATTCCCCGCTCGGAATTGACCATGGCGAGGCCAGGCCGCTTCGCATAGGTGGCCTCGATATCGGCCTTGATCGCCGCCCTTTCAGCCTCCGGCAACGTCTCGATCCGGGTCAGCATGTCGCCCATGCCGTTGTCAGGATCAACGCCCAGGCGCGTCAGTGTGGCGCCATGCTTCTCGAACACATCGGCGAAGAACACGGAAACGCAATGACCGAAGATGATGGGATCGGAGATCTTCATCATGGTCGTCTTGACGTGCAGCGAGAATAGGACGCCATCCTTCCTCGCGGCATCGATCTGCGCGGCGAAGAAGGCGCGCAACGCCTTACGGTTCATCACCGCCGCGTCGATGATCTCGCCGATCTGAAGCGGCGTCTTCGCCTTCAGCACCGTGACCGCGCCATCGCTGCCGACCAGCTCGATACGTGCATTGGTCGGCGCTGCAATCGTCGTCGCGACTTCCGAACCATAGAAATCGCCGCCCGACATATCAGCCACGCGCGATTTCGAGCCTTTGGTCCAGGCGCCCATCTTATGCGGATTGTTGCGCGCGTACTGCTTCACGGCGCCGGCGGCGCGGCGGTCGGAATTGCCCTCGCGCAGCACCGGATTGACGGCGCTGCCGAGCACCTTGCCGTAGCGGGCGCGGATTTCCTTATCCGCTGGCGTCGCGTCGCTATCCGGATAGTCCGGCACCTCGTAACCCTTGCTCTGCAGCTCCTTGATCGCAGCCTTCAGCTGCGGGATCGAGGCGGAGATGTTGGGCAGCTTGATGATGTTGGCCTCGGGGCGCATCGCAAGTTGGCCAAGTTCGGCGAGCTCGTCGTTGATCTTTTGCGCCGGCGTCAGTTTGTCGGGGAAGTTGGCGATGATGCGGCCGGTCAGCGAAATGTCCTTCAGCTTCATCTTCACGCCAGCCGCCCCGACGAAGGCTTCGACGATCGGCAGAAGGGAAAACGTAGCAAGCGCAGGTGCTTCATCAACCTTCGTCCAAATGATTTCGAGATCTGACATGCTTGCACCTCCGCGCCGCTTTCGTTTCGGCTGATTTGATCCTATTGACGATTATGGCCTGTCTTGTCGCACTGACGTGAGCGCGTTGCGGCTCTCCATGCGAGGTCGTAATATTTCAGGTCGACGTCGAGTTACGGCAGGATCAGCTTGTTCTTGATAAAGCTCCAAATGATCCGGGTCATCTCATCGCCGTCGAGCTCGACGGCGGGGTTCTTCACCTTGATTTTTGGCATCGACATCATCCTCGCGTTCGGCCGGTGGGCCTCTGGCCCGCGCCTTTGCCGGCGCCGAACATAAGGGCCGGAACCTCCCGCGACAAGCGGACAAAGGGGTACGCATCACAGCCCCCAAGCGATGCCCGAATGAGAATTGTACACACCGGGAGCAACGGTCGTGAAACGAGGCCGAAATGCGGCATAAAATCAGGTTGTTACGAATTGGTTACAGAAGGTGCCGATGGATTTACGAGCGCAATTAGTAATTACAACCGGTTAGCGCGCTGCCTAAGATATGGGCAACCGGATCGGACAATTGGAAACATTGAACTCCCCTGTCTCGTTTCGCGGTTTTGCACCGGGTTATCCACTATTGCCGTGGATATACCGGGTTCAGCCATGAACGCTTTGCGGCTGCGACAGAGCCTCTTCGGCTCGGTCTCGACACAGCTCAAAAAAGTCGGGAGCACGGCCGCGGATCTCCGGCGGGCGCTTCGGCGAGAGCCGTCATCAATTCCGCAACGGTCGAGACGGTCTGCAGCAGCCGGCGGGTTTTCGCCGGGGCAAAGCCGCACTCGACGATATCGTCGAGCAAAGTACGCAACGTCGTCCAATAACCGTCAATATCGACCAGATAAATCGGCTTGTCGTGCAGTCCGAGCTGCTTCCAGCTGAGCATCTCGAAGGTTTCGTCCAGCGTCCCGATACCGCCTGGCAGCACCGCGAAGGCATCCGCCCGCTCGGCCATCAACCGCTTGCGCTCATGCATGCTGTCGACGATTACCAGTTCGCTGACGCCTTGATGGGCAAGCTCGGCGTCGCGCAAGCGGGCGGGGATGATGCCGGTCACCCGGCCGCCCCCGGCAAGTGCGGCATCGGCGACCAGTCCCATTAGCCCAACCCGTCCGCCGCCAAAGACAATTTCGATCCCGGCCGTGGCGAGACGCATGCCGAGCTCACTTGCCGCCTCGCGGTAGGTTGCCGCGACTCTGCCGGACGAGCCGCAATAGACGCATAGCGCTTTGATGTTCGGCATGGGTTCTTGCTCTCTGGTCTCAAGCGTAGAGTTCCGCCGCCAGTATCGGCGCGGCGCGGCCTCGGGCGTGCAGATAGGATTGCCAGAGCAGGCATGCGGCGATCGATCGCCAAGGCCGCCAGGCTTCGCCGATGCGCCGCAGTTCGGGTTCCGGCGGGCGCGATGCAAGGCCGAGCCGTTCACCGGCCGCGATCTGCAGGCCCAGGTCGGCGGCGGGCCAGATATCGGGCCGCCCCAGCACGAAAATCAGATAGATTTCGGCGCTCCAGCGGCCGATGCCTTTGAGCGAGACCAGAGCCGCCTGCGCGGCCTCATCATCGGCCTCGGCGAGGCGGGCGAAGTCGAATTCGCCGGCCACGACCTTTTCGGCGAGGTCACGGGCGTACCCCATCTTCTGCCGGCTGAAGCCGCAGGCGCGCAGAGTAGTGTCGTCGAGGGCGAGGAACGCCTCCGGCATGAGCGGTCGGCACAACCCGCTCAACCGGCGGTGCATTGCCGCCGCGGCGTCGATCGACACCTGCTGCTCGAGAATGATGTGCAGCAAGGTCGCGAAGCCGTTTCGGCGGCGGCGAAAGCGCGGCGGTCCCGCCTGCTCCAAGATCGCGGTGAAGACCGGCTGGGCCGCAAGCACGGCAATTCCGTCAGCCAGGCCTTCAGGCGCATACAGCGCCGCATCTTCCGCCGACTGAGCTCTCACGGTGTGGTCCGGATCCCGATCAGAGCGCGAAACCGCGCGGCACTCGCCTGAGCACCGCCGGGCCGGCGCCAAGACCAGTCCGCTGACCCGGGATCAACCCCAAGGACTCCGCGGCTTCCGATAGGGGCGGCCGGCCGACGGTACCGAACCTCCACGCGCTCGGCGGCTGCTGGCAAATGCGCCAGGATGCGCCGTCGCGAAGACCGCGCTGCGCGGGGGCTGCAGCAGGGTCACGCCACCCGGACGCAATATGGTCACGAGGATCATCCCGATGACAAAGCCGCCGATATGCGCCCAAAACGCCACGCCGGGGGTCCCGGGTCCCCTTTCCAGCCCGCTCACCAACTGCATCGCAAACCACAAGCCTAGCAGGATCGAGGCTGGCACATTGATGATGCGGAAAAAGATCACAATCCAGATAAAGACGTGAACGTTGGCTCGTGGAAACAACAACAAATAGGCGCCAAGCACGCCGGCTATGGCGCCGCTCGCCCCGATCATCGGCACATGCGAGGCTGGGCTCGACGCCGCCTGAACCAACGCTGCCGCAATCCCGCTCGCCAGGTAGAGAAAAAGGAAGCGCGTGTGCCCGAGCGTATCTTCGACGTTATTTCCGAAAATCCACAAAAACAGCATGTTGCCGATCAGATGAAACCATCCGCCATGCAAAAACATGCTGGTGAGCACCGTTGCCCAGGGCGGCACGGCGCGCAAGTATGGCGCCAGATGGGCCAAACCAAACAGCACCGCCGGGATCATGCCGAAGCCGAACAAGATCTGATGCTGGTTCTGACCGAGCTGCCATAAAAAAGCGCCGATACACAGCCCGATCAAGAAATAGTTGACGCCCGGCGGGCGTCGGACCGGGTTGTCGTCATAGAGCGGGACCGCGAAGATCACGCCCTATGCTCTCGTGGGTCTTTCTGGAGGCGGATCCAAACGCTTCGGTCAGGAGCCGACCAGGCCCAGCTGCGGGCTCGACGGCTCGGCGAATCGTTGCTTGGGAATGCGCCCGGCCAAGCGGGCAAGGCGACCAGCCTCGACCGCCGCGCGCATCGCCGCCGCCATCCGCACCGGATCGTGCGATTTGGCGATCGCGGTGTCGATCATCACCGCATCGCAGCCGAGCTCCATCGCCAGGGCGGCATCGGACGCCGTACCGATGCCGGCATCGAGCACGACTGGGACTGGGCTGCGCCTGCAAATCAGCTCGATCGCGGCTGGGTTGGCAATGCCCATGCCCGAGCCGATCAACGAGCCCAACGGCATCACCGCGGCGCAGCCGACATCGGCGAGCTTCTGGCAGCTGACCGGGTCCTCGTTGCAGTAGGGCAGCACGGTGAAACCCTTGCGCACCAGCTCATCGGCGGCGTGCACCAGCTGCTCGACGTCGGGGTAGAGCAGCTCCCTGTCACCGATCAGCTCGAGCTTGACCCAATTGGTCTCCAGCGCCTCGCGCGCCAATTCGGCGGTCAGGATCGCGTCGCGCGCGGTGACGCAGCCGGCGGTGTTTGGCAGGATGCGGTAGCGGTCGCCCAACAGATCGACGAGGCTCTCGGCGTAGCCTTCGAGGCTGATGCGGCGGATCGACATCGTCACCATCGCCGGGCCGCCCGCCGCGAGCGCATCGAGCATGACCTGCTGGTTCGGGTAGCGGGCGCTGCCGACGAACAGCCGCGAGGGAAGCGTGGCGCCGGCGATGACAAAAGGGTCACTGCTCATGGACGATATCCTAACCGAAAAAATCAGCCGCCCTGCAACGGGCGAACGATCTCGACCGCGTCGCCGGCATTCAAGGCTGCGTCGTCCCAGACGGCGCGGCGAACCACCGCGCCGTTGACCGCGACGGCGAGAAATCGCGCGCCGGGATCGATGCCGCGGGCGGCGAGAAGCTGGGCGACCGTCGACGCCGCGACCTCCTCATCAAAGCCGTTGATCTTGAGCCGGATCATTGAGCCGCCTCGGCGCGCGCGGGGCTGAACCGGCTCGGCGCGAATGGCAGCGCGCTGTCGGGCAGGTTGCCGCTCAGCACATATGCGCTCATCACGGCGGCGGTAACCGGGGTCAACAGGATGCCGTTGCGATGATGCCCGGTGGCGATCACCAAGCCTTCGATACCGCTGGGGCCGAGGATCGGCGCGTCGTCGCGCGAGCCGGGACGAAAGCCGACCCAGGTTTCGGCGATCGGTAATTCCTCGATCGACGGCACCGCGCGCCAAGCGCCTTCGAGCAACGCCAGCAGTCCGCCCGCGGTCATGCTGTCGTCGAAGCCGCGCTCCTCGACCGTACCGCCGATAACTAGTCGTCCGTCGCGGCGCGGCACTAGGTAGCCACGCGGCAGCCAGACTACGTGCCGCAATAGTGGCGCCGCCGAGTCCATGCGGAGCGCCATCATCTGTCCTTTAATCGGACGCACCGGTGGAAGGTAAGCCGTCGGGATGCCCGCGATCTCGCGCGACCAGGCGCCGGCCGCTAACACGATCATATCGGCCGGCTCGCGACCGCGATCGGTGACGACCGCGCGAGCGCGGCCGTTGACGACCTCGACCTCGCGGACTCTGCAGTGTTCCTGCAGCAGCGCACCAGAGCGCTGCGCCGCGATCGACAGGGCGCTGGCCACCAGCCGGTTGTCGACCTGATGGTCGCGCGGGCTCAGCACCGCGCCAGGGATGCCGGGGCGCAGGTGCGGCTCGCGCTGCCGCGCGTCGGCGCCGGAAAGCCACTCGAGGTCAAGGCCAAGGTCCTTCTGGAACTGATAGGTAAAGCGCAGCTGCTCGGCGTCGTCGCGGGTCAGGGCCACGACCATCGTGCCTTCGTCCCGGTAGCCTATCGAGATTCCGGAAGCGGCCTCGATCTCACGCGCGAAATCCGGCCAGAGGAGCTGACTTTCCAGGGTCAGCGCCAGCAGTGTTTCTTCACCGGGCTCGGTCTCCACTGCGGCGGCGAGCATACCGGCCGCGGCCCAGCTCGCGCCATGACCGGCCTCGCCGCGATCATAAACCGCGACCGGACATCCCGTCTGTGCCAACCTCCAGGCAATCCCCAATCCGATGACCCCGGCGCCGATGACGACGGTTTTCGGCCGATGCGAGGATAAAGTGATCGACGTAGTGATCTGGGACTCCCTTCGCCGGGCGCGCCCGGCCAGGTTCATTGGGTCTGATCTCAGCCGATCTGTCCACGCGCTCCACAGCGTGGCCAAACGGCACCCCAGCCTCGCGCCAATGTCGGCCGAGGGCCCTGCCGTTGCAAGAATTTTCTCGCGATGCCGGAGAAGCCGCTAGGCAGTTTTCGGATCGCTCGCTGGCCGGACGCCACCCGGAGCGGGAGCCAGCCAGCGAGGTCGGCGCGCCTCGCTGGTCGCACGGGACGACGACCCCCATCATGGGTGTTCGAGACAGGTCTGAAAGCGGTTGACACTCGGCAAATCCCGACGCCGATGACATACCGTCGGCACATTGTAGAATATTCCGGGCTTGCACGGGACATCCGTCGGTGCACAACGACCCAACTGGCGCAGGAGCAAGGGATGAACAAGGTCTACCCCGATGCAAAGACCGCGCTCGCCGGCCTGCTGCGCGACGGCATGACGATCATGGCCGGGGGGTTTGGCCTCAGCGGGATACCGGAAAAATTGATCGCCGCGATCCGCGATTCGGAAGTAGGCGGGCTGACCGTAATCTCGAACAACGCCGGGATTGATGGCGCCGGCCTTGGCCTGCTGCTCGAGAGCCGGCAGATCCGCAAGATGATCTCGTCCTACGTGGGAGAGAACAAGCTGTTCGCCGACTTATATCTGAAGGGCGAGCTCGAACTCGAGTTCAACCCGCAAGGGACGCTGGCAGAGCGGATCCGGGCCGGCGGCGCCGGCATCCCGGCTTTCTTCACCAAGACCGGGGTCGGGACGCTAATCGCCGAAGGCAAGGAAACGCGCGAGTTCGACGGCGAGGGTTATTTGATGGAGCGCGGCCTCGTTGCCGATCTGTCGCTGATCCATGCTTGGAAGGGCGACCGCGAAGGCAACCTCGTCTACCGCAAGACGGCGCGAAACTTCAACCCGGTGATGGCGACCGCGGGACGGGTTACCGTCGCCGAAGTCGAGCACCTGGTCGAACCCGGCGAGATCGAGCCGGATCACATTCACACACCCGGTATCTTCGTCCAGCGGATCCTGCACCCGACTTCGTTCGAGAAGCGCATCGAACAGCGCACGGTGCGAAAGCGGGGCGAGTGAGGAGGAGAGGAGCCTGAACATGCCCTGGTCACGCGACGAAATGGCGCGCCGCGCCGCGGCCGAACTCGAGGACGGCTTTTACGTCAATCTCGGGATCGGCATCCCGACCCTGGTTTCCAACTTCATCCCGCCGGGCATTACGGTTCAGCTGCAAAGCGAAAACGGCATGCTCGGCATGGGACCGTTTCCGTTCGAGGGCGAGGAGGACCCGGACCTGATCAACGCCGGCAAGCAGACCATCACCGAATTGCCGACCACGAGCTATTTCGACAGTGCTCAATCCTTTGGGATGATCCGCGGCGGGCACATCGACTTATCGATCCTCGGCGCGATGCAGGTGGCCGAGAACGGTGATCTCGCCAACTGGATGATCCCCGGCCGTATGGTCAAGGGCATGGGCGGCGCGATGGACCTCGTCGCCGGGGTCAAGCGGGTGATCGTACTGATGGAGCACACCGCCCGCAACGAGCCGAAACTGTTGCACCGCTGCACCCTGCCGCTTACCGGCCAGGGTGTCGTCGACACGGTGATCACCGATCTTGGCGTGTTCACGATCGACCGCTCTGGTATGACCTTGGTCGAGCTGGCGCCGGGCGTCACGCTCGACGAGGTGCGGACGAAGACCGAAGCGGCGTTCGCAGTAGATCCGGGTGTTGCGTGACGAGCCAGCAGGGCCGCCGTTAGGTACGTTCACGGCTGCCACTGCTTGGCGGGATCTGGCGCTCAACTAGAGACGATCGTTGCAAACGCGACGGTTGTTGCGGCGGAGCCCATTTGTCGGACTGCGGCAGAACGCCGCGGTCATTCGCATTCGTGACATGCGCCGACCGCACTCCCGCTGCGTGCCGGGGGTGACAATCGCCATTTTTAACCTACATTTTTATTGGGATTTCCCGATACCCAATATATGCTGATAGGGATTGGGAAGGTAGACACAACATGTTGTCGGAATCCCATGGCGAGGCGCATCAGACGGGACGGGCCAGTGGGCCGCTTCTCAGTTGTCGCAGGGTATCGCCAAGGTCCGCACTCTTGCCACAAAGCCTTGGCATACTGATTGCGTCGAGGTTGGCGGGGAATGATGCACGTTCGGCGACGATCATGGTGGGGGCGACGGGCTGTGCGGGCCGGTTAGAGAATGACGGTCGCGGGCTGCCGAGCCGCGGTCGGGGACTTGTAAGGATCGGCGGATGCTTTTTTGTCGCGCGGTGTTCACTCATTGCGGCTACTGGGAGCGGATGAGTTGAGCGCTGGCGCTGCTGAGGTGTGACATGAGATTCGACGATGACGGAATTTTTGGGCTCTATTCACGGTTGTACGACACCCGGCGGGAAGTAGAGCTTTCGCTAGAAGACTATCTGCGGAAATGCTCGGACGATCCCTCTTTCTATGCTGGTGCGGCCGAACGCATGCTGAAGGCGATCGGCGAGCCCGCGATGATCGATACGAGCCAGGATGGGCGCCTCGGCCGCATCTTCATGAACCGCACGATCAAGGTCTATCCGGAGTTCGCGGATTTCTTCGGGATGGAGGAAACGATCGAGCGGATCGTCGGGTTCTTCCGGCACGCCGCGCAAGGGCTCGAGGAACGCAAGCAGATCGTTTATCTGTTGGGCCCAGTCGGCGGCGGCAAATCCTCGCTCGCCGAACGGCTGAAACAGCTGATGGAGAAAGAGCCGGTCTATGTGCTGAAGGCCGGTAAGGAGATCAGTCCGGTGTTCGAAAGCCCGCTCGGGTTGTTCGATCCGGTGACGCTGGGCGCCGAACTTGAAAACCGCTATGGTGTGCCGCAGCGCCGGTTGACCGGCACGATCTCGCCGTGGGCGGTCAAACGGCTCGAGGAGTTCGGCGGCGACATCACCAAATTCACCGTCGTCCGCCTACAGCCCTCGCGGCTCAAGCAGATCTGCATTTCCAAGACCGAGCCGGGCGACGAGAACAACCAGGACGTCTCGAGCCTCGTCGGCAAGGTCGATATCCGCAAGCTCGAGTTTTTCAGTCAGAACGACCCGGACGCCTATTCCTATTCGGGCGGGCTGAACCGCACGACCCAGGGCCTGCTCGAATTCGTCGAGATGTTCAAGGCCCCGATCAAGATGCTGCACCCGCTGCTGACCTCGACGCAGGAAGGCAATTACGTCGGCTCCGAGAATATTGGGGGCATTCCCTATCAGGGCATCGTACTGGCGCATTCGAACGAGGCTGAGTGGCAGACTTTCAAGAACAATAAGAACAACGAAGCCTTCATCGACCGTATTTCCGTTATCAAGGTGCCGTATTGCCTGCGCTCGACCGAGGAGCGGAAGATTTACGAGAAGCTGCTGCAGAACAGCGAGCTGGCCAATGCGGCATGCGCGCCGTCGACGTTGGATATTTTGTCGCGGTTCAGCGTGCTGTCCCGGCTAAAGCCGCATGAAAATTCGAATTTGCATTCAAAGATGAGGGTTTATGACGGTGAGAGCCTAAAGGATACCGACCCGCGCGCAAAATCCGGCCAGGAATACCGGGATGCGGCCGGAGTTGACGAGGGCATGGACGGCATTTCAACACGCTTTGCATTCAAAGTGCTGTCGAGCACCTTCAATTTCGACACTCAGGAGGTGGCGGCCGACCCCGTCCATCTGATGTACGTGCTCGAGCAGGCGATCTGGCGCGAGCAGTTTCCCGATGACGTCGAGAAGAAGTATCTGAACTTTATCAAGGCTGAACTGGCGCCGCGCTATGCCGAGTTCATCGGTCACGAGATCCAGAAAGCCTATCTCGAATCGTATTCCGATTATGGCCAGAACCTGTTCGACCGCTACGTCGCCTATGCCGATGCGTGGATCGAGGATTCGGACTACAAGGATCCTGATACCGGCCAGCTGATGAACCGCGAACTTCTGAACCAGGAGCTCTCGAAGATCGAGAAGCCAGCCGGGATCGCCAACCCCAAAGACTTTCGCAACGAAGTCGTCAAGTTCGCGTTACGGGCGCGTGCTGCCAACTCCGGGCGCAACCCGTCCTGGACCTCGTACGAGAAGTTGCGCGAGGTGATCGAGCGGCGCATGTTCTCACAGGTCGAGGATCTGCTGCCGGTGATCAGCTTTGGCTCAAAGAAGGACAGCGAGACCGAGAAAAAGCATGCCGACTTTCTCGAGCGAATGGTGGCGCGCGGCTACACCGAGCGACAGGTCCGCCGTCTCGTCGAGTGGTATATGCGGGTCAATAAGGCCGGGTAGGCGGCTATGATGCCTGGTCTGGAGGGAAGACGATGAACATTGTCGACCGCCGGCCCAACCCCAAGGGCAAGAGCCTCAGCAACCGGCAGCGTTTCTTGGCGCGGGCGCGCGCCGAGGTCAAATCGGCGGTGCAGAACGCGTTGCGCAAGCGCAAAGTCGCCGATGTCGAGCACGGCGAAAAGGTGGCGATCCCGATGCGTGGGATCGTCGAGCCGGTCTTTCACCACAGCCGGCGCACCGGCCGTAACGAGCATGTCGTGCCCGGCAACAAGGAATACGTCAGAGGCGACGAGATCCCGCGCCCGACCGGCGGCGACGGGCGCGGCGGCTCGCAGGGCAGCCCCGACGGATCGGGTGAGGACGCGTTCGAATTCACCTTGTCGAAAGACGAGTTCCTCGACATGTTCTTTGAGGATCTCGAGCTCCCCGATCTCGTCAAGAAGAGCTTGCGCGAGACGTTTGCCGTCGATTTGCAGCGTGCGGGCTACACGGTGACCGGAAGCCCGGCCAATCTCAGCATTCGCCGGACTATGCGCAACAGCATGGCGCGGCGCATTTCGCTGCGCCGGCCAAAGACGTGGGAGGTCGAGGGGCTACGCGACGCGCTCGCTGACGCGCGCGCCCGCGGCGACGAGGAAGAGGCGCAAAAACTGGCGCTCGAACTCGATCGCGCCGAGTTCCGCAGCAAAATCATTCCCTACATCGACCCGATCGATGTTCGCTACAATCGCTTCGAGCGCGTGCCGCGGCCGAATACCGAGGCGGTGATGTTCTGCTTGATGGATGTGTCGGGGTCGATGACCGAAGCGATGAAGGATCTGGCTAAGAGATTCTTCATGTTGCTGCACGTCTTTCTGATTCGGCGCTACCGTCATGTCGACGTCGTCTTCATCCGACATACGAGCACGGCCGAGGAGGTCGATGAGGAAACGTTCTTCTATAGTCGGGAAACCGGAGGCACCGTGGTGTCGACGGCGCTTGAAAAGATGCTGGAGATAGCGCGGGCGCGTTATCCGACGGACCGCTGGAACATCTATGCTGCGCAGGCCTCCGACGGTGACAACTATGGCGCCGACAGCGGCCGCTGTGTGGCCTTGCTGGGCGGTGAAGTGTTGCCGCTGTGCCAGTACTTTGCCTATGTCGAGGTCGGCGACGGGATGGGCGGCAGCCTGACCGGCCTGGCGCGCGACAGCGATTTGTGGCGCGCCTACAGCGAGGTGGCGCCGGCCCACCCGCATTTCGCGATGCGGCGTGTCGGCGATCCGTCGCAGATTTTCTCGGTCTTCCACGAATTGTTTGCGAAAGGGGGCGTCCGTGCCTGACACGCTTTCCATGCCGATGGCGCGGCTTGAAACCGCGGCCCCGCTGTTCAACGGTCCGAACTGGGATTACGGCTCGCTGCGTCAAGTCCATGACGCGATCGAACGCATCGCGCTGGAAGAACTCGGCCTCGATGTTTACCCCGTCCAGGTCGAGGTCATCACCTCCGAGCAAATGCTCGACGCCTATGCCTCGGTGGGCTTGCCGCTGATGTATCGTCATTGGAGCTTTGGCAAGCGCTTCGCCTTTCATGAGACACTCTATCGAAAAGGGCTGCAAGGGCTCGCATACGAAATCGTCATCAACTCCAACCCCTGCATCTGCTACATCATGGAAGAGAATTCCATGACGATGCAGACGCTCGTTATGGCGCACGCCGCCTTTGGCCACAACCACTTCTTCAAGAACAACTATCTGTTCCGGCAGTGGACTGATGCAAACGGCATCTTGGACTATCTGAGCTTTGCCCGTGACTACGTCGCCAAGTGCGAAGAACGGCACGGCGCCGAAGCGGTCGAGCGTGTGCTCGACGCCGCGCATGCGCTGAAGGATCACGGGGTCAATCGCTATGCCCACCGGACCAAGCCCAATCTCGCCGAAGAACGGCGCCGGGCCGAAGAGTGGCAGGCGCATGCCGAGGCGACCTACAACGATCTTTGGCGCACCGTGCCGGGCACCGGCAGAGACAAGGAAGATCCAGACGCGGCTGAGGCGCGGCTGCAGGAAATCAAGCGCGAACTTGGCCTGCCTGAGGAAAACCTGCTGTATATGATCGAAAAGCGGGCGCCGCGGCTGGAGGATTGGCAACGGGAACTCGTGCGCATCGTCCGCCTGATCGCGCAATATTTCTACCCGCAAAAACAGACCCAGATGATGAACGAAGGCTGCGCCACCTTCGTCCATTACGAGATCATGCGGCGGCTGCACGACAAGGGACTGATTACCGAAGGCGCGATGCTGGAATTTCTGCATTCGCATTCGAGCGTCGTCTTTCAGCCGGATTTCGACGATCCGCGCTTCAGCGGGCTGAACCCCTACGCGCTCGGCTTCGCGATGATGTCGGACATTCGCCGCATCTGTGAGGAGCCCACCGAGGAGGACCGGGTCTGGTTTCCCGACATCGCCGGCGGTGGCGACGGTTATGGCGTGCTCCGCCACGCCTGGGCGAACTACCGCGATGAGAGCTTTGTGCTGCAGTATCTGAGCCCGGCGATGATCCGCAAATTCCGGCTGTTCCACGTCTCCGACGACAGCACTAAGCCATCGCTTCATGTCGAAGCGATTCATGACGACATCGGCTATCGCAAGATCCGCAGCGCGCTGTCGCGGCAGTACGATCTGTCCCGGCGCGAGCCGGACATCCAGGTCGTGGACGTTGACCTGAGGGGTGACCGCTGCCTAATTCTTGCGCATTATGTGCACAACGGCGTCCTGCTTGCCGAAAAAAGCTGCCGTGCGGTGCTCCGTCACGTTGCTGTGCTGTGGGGCTATTCGGTCAAGCTGCTCGAAATCGACGCTGCGACCGACAAGACCCTGAAGACTTACGAGGTGGCGCAGCCCGGCTGAACGCTGCGGCAGTCTAAATCCAAATTTGGAGGTTGGCTGCTGGCGAGCAGTGCCACCCGATGATCGTTCTCGGCATTGAAACCAGCTGCGACGAAACCGCCGCCGCAGTGGTGGCCGTGGGTCCGTCGGGTCCGCAGATCCGTTCGAATCTGGTCCATTCCCAACTCTCTGACCATGCCCCCTATGGCGGCGTTGTGCCTGAGATTGCGGCGCGCGCTCATCTCGACCATCTCGACGGCCTGGTGTTACGCGCGCTGGCTGAGGCTGCGACCAGCCTGAGTGAAATCGATGGGGTTGCGGCAGCCGCCGGCCCCGGACTGATCGGCGGCCTGATCGTCGGTACCATGACGGCAAAGGGGATCGCGTGGGCCGCCGCCAAACCGTTTATTGCGGTCAACCATCTCGAAGCTCACGCGCTGAGCGTCCGGCTTACCGACGATGTCTCCTTCCCCTACCTGCTTCTTCTCGTGTCGGGCGGACATTGCCAGTTGCTCGCCTGCACCGGGATCGGCCGATACACGCGTCTCGGCACGACCCTCGATGATGCCGCCGGCGAAGCATTCGACAAGACCGCAAAACTGATCGGGCTCGGCTATCCGGGCGGTCCTGCGATCGAGCATGCGGCACGGGGGGGAGACGAGCGGCGGTTCGCCCTGCCGCGGCCGCTCGCCGGCAGACCTGGCTGCGATTTCTCATTTTCCGGGCTAAAGACGGCCGTACGGCGGATCACCAGCGAACGCGGCCCGCTCGAAGACAGCGAGCGAGCGGATCTCGCGGCCTCGGTCGAACTCGCCATCTGCGAGGCATTGTGCGACCGTACCATCAATGCCATTGACTGGTTTCTGCGGTACTACCCGGAGGGCAGAAGCCTCGTCGTGGCGGGTGGGGTAGCAGCCAATGCCCGGCTGCGCCAACGCCTCGCCGGACTCGCCTGCTCGGCCGGACTGGACTTTTTAGCGCCGCCGCTGGGATTGTGCACCGACAATGCCGCGATGATCGCCTGGGCGGGCTTGGAGCGGCTACGTCTCGGCCTCGTTGACGGTCTCGATACGCCACCACGCCCGCGCTGGCCGCTCGATGCCGAGGCTCGGCCTCGCCCGGGCGCCGGGGTCAAGGCGTGACCCCGTGAAGCGGCTCGCGGTCATTGGCGCCGGCGCCTGGGGCACGGCGCTGGCGATCGTCGCGAGCCGTGCCGGTTTGATCCCGGTGCTGTGGGCGCGCGACCCCGATGTCGTTGCTGCTGTCAATGTGCGGCATGAAAACCGAACCTATCTACCCGGCATCGCGCTCGATCCGGCGGTTGCTGCAACCGGCGATATGCGAGCGGCCGTGGCCGAGGCCGATGCCGCGCTGCTCGTCGTCCCCGCACAATTTCTGCGCGGCGTGCTCGCCGGCCTGCGCCGGGTCCTGCCGCAGGGACTTCCGTTGCTGCATTGCGCCAAGGGGATCGAGGCGGGCTCGCTCGCCCTGATGTCGCAGATCGGCGCCGAGATGCTGCCGGCTTCGCCCTTTGCGGTATTGTCGGGGCCGAGCTTCGCCGCCGAGGTCGCGCGGGGCCTGCCGACTGCGGTGACCGTCGCCAGCGCCGACGCGAGGCTTGGACAGAGTTTTACGGCGGCGCTCGGCAGCAGCCGCTTTCGCCCCTATCTGTCGCCGGATCCGATAGGCGCCGAAATCGGCGGGGCAGTCAAAAATGTGGTGGCGATCGCATGCGGGATCGTCGTCGGGCGCGGCCTTGGCGACAATGCGCGCGCCGCGCTGATCACCCGCGGGCTCGCTGAAATGGTGCGCCTCGGGCTGTCCCGGGGGGCACATGCGGAGACCTTTCGCGGGCTTTCCGGCCTCGGCGATTTAGTCCTGACCTGCAGCGCTGCCCAGTCGCGCAATCACGCTCTCGGCTTGGCCCTCGGCCAGGGGCAGAGCCTCGATGACGCGCTTGGCGGGCGCCGCTCGGTTGTCGAGGGGGTTGCTACCGCGGCCGCTGTCACCGGGCTGGCCGCCCAATTCGGGATCGAGATGCCGATCAGCGAAGCGGTGAACGCGGTGCTTCATCGCGGCGTGCCGATCGATGCGATGACCGACCGGTTGCTGCGCCGGCCCTACCGGGCGGAGTAGAGGGTGATGTCACGGGTTTGGGCCGAACGGAAAATGCTTTTCCGCGCCGCCGGAAAGCCAATATCATGAGAGACAACGAGCAAGGCGATCAGCCCGAGTCGATATGAGCGACAACGGAAAGCGCGGCGAGGAGGGACCGGGTACGGGCGTCGTCGTCAAGGCCAAGCCGAAGACGAAGAAGCCCTCGATGTACAAGGTTCTGATGCTGAACGACGATTACACGCCGATGGAGTTCGTCGTCCACATACTAGAGCGATTTTTCGGCAAGAGCCGGCAAGAGGCGACCCGGATCATGATGCACGTGCACCGTCGTGGGGTCGGAGTTTGCGGCGTCTACACTTACGAGGTGGCTGAAACCAAGGTAACCCAGGTCATGGATTTCGCCCGGCAGCACCAGCATCCGCTGCAGTGTACGCTGGAAAAGGACTAGGCAAGGAAGGAAGGGCGGGAGTGCTGTCACGCAATCTCGAAAAGTCGCTGCATCGGGCGCTGGCCCATGCCAACGATCGTCGGCACGAATTCGCCACCCTCGAACATCTGCTGTTGGCGTTGACCGAGGATCAGGACGCGATCGCCGTGCTGCGCGCCTGCAGCGTCGACCTCGATCGCTTGCGCCGCGAGGTACTGACCTATGTCGACAACGAGCTCGGCAACCTGGTCGCCACGCAAAAGGACGACGCCAAGCCGACGGCGAGCTTTCAGCGCGTGCTGCAGCGCGCCGCCATTCATGTCCAATCCTCTGGCCGCGAGGAGGTTACCGGCGCGAACGTCTTGGTCGCCATGTTTGCCGAGCGCGAGAGCCACGCTGTCTATTTCCTGCAAGAGCAGGACATGACCCGGTTCGATGCGGTCAATTACATCTCGCACGGGATCGCCAAGGCGCCTGGCCGCTCAGAAACGCGGCGAGTTCAGGGCGCGGACGAAGACGAACGTGGCGAAAAGTCGCAGAAGCGCAGCCATGACGCCCTCGACGCTTATTGCGTCAATTTGAACAAGAAGGCCAAGGGCGGCCGTATCGACCCGTTGATCGGACGTGAGGCGGAAGTCGAGCGCACGATCCAGATCCTGTGCCGGAGGTCGAAGAACAACCCGCTTTATGTCGGCGATCCCGGCGTCGGCAAGACCGCGATTGCCGAAGGGCTGGCGCGTCGCATTGTGCAGCGCGAAGTGCCTGAGGTTCTGGTCAATGCGACGATCTATGCGCTCGACATGGGGGCATTGCTCGCGGGCACCCGCTATCGCGGCGATTTCGAGGAACGGCTGAAGGCGGTACTGTCAGAACTCGAGGCGCAGCCCGGCACCATCCTGTTCATCGACGAGATCCATACCGTCATCGGTGCCGGGGCGACCAGCGGCGGGGCGATGGACGCCTCGAATTTGTTGAAGCCGGCATTGGCCGGCGGAGTCATCCGCTGCATCGGTTCGACGACCTACAAGGAATACCGCAACTATTTCGAGAAAGACCGCGCGCTCGTCCGCCGCTTTCAAAAGATCGACGTCAACGAGCCGACAGTCGAAGATTCGGTGAAGATCCTGCGCGGCCTCAAACCTTATTACGAGCGGCATCACAAGGTCCGCTATACCGCCGATGCGATCCGCGCCGCGGTTGAACTGTCGCATCGCTATATCGGCGATCGCAAATTGCCCGACAAGGCGATCGATGTGATCGACGAGACCGGCGCAGCGCAGATGCTGGTTCCGGAAAACCGTCGCCGCAAAACCATAACCGCGCGCGAGGTCGAGGCGGTCATCGCGACGATGGCGCGAATACCGCCAAAGAGCGTGTCGCGCGACGATCGCGAGGTGTTGCGGAATCTCGATCGCGATTTGAAGACGATGGTGTTCGGCCAGGACAGTGCGATCGAAGCGTTGGTCTCGGCGATCAAGCTCGCACGAGCGGGGTTGCGCGACGCCGAAAAGCCGATCGGCAGCTATCTCTTTTCCGGCCCGACCGGGGTCGGCAAGACCGAGGTCGCGCGCCAGCTCGCACGCACCCTCGGCATCGAAATTACCCGCTTCGACATGTCGGAATATATGGAGCGGCATACGGTGTCGCGGCTGATCGGTGCACCGCCGGGCTATGTCGGCTTTGACCAGGGCGGATTGCTGACCGATGCGATCGATCAGCACCCGCATTCAGTGCTGCTGCTCGACGAGATCGAGAAGGCCCATCCCGATCTGTTTAACATCCTGTTGCAGGTGATGGATTACGGCAAGCTAACCGATCACAACGGCAAGAATGTTGATTTCCGCAATGTCATCCTGATCATGACGACGAATGCCGGCGCCGCCGAGTTGGCTAAGCAGGCGATCGGTTTCGGCAGTGGCATCCGCACGGGTCACGACGAAGAGGCGATTACCCGGATGTTCACGCCGGAATTCCGCAACCGGCTTGACGCGACGATCTCATTCGCCCCGCTCTCGCCGGAGACGATCGGCCGGGTCGTCGATAAGTTCGTGCTGCAGCTGGAGGAGCAGCTGGCCGACCGCAACGTCACGATTGAGCTCGACCCCGACGCCCGCGCTTGGCTCGCAGAGAAAGGCTATGATCCTCTCTTCGGCGCTCGCCCGCTCGCCCGAGTGATCCAGGAACACATCAAAAAGCCGCTCGCCGAGGAATTGCTGTTCGGGCGGCTGGCGAAGGGAGGGGTCGTCCGCGTCACCAAGAAGCGGGAAGATGACGTACTCGCTTTCTCGTTCGAAGAGGGGCCTGCGGCGCCGGCCGAGCCCAAAGAGCCGGCGCTGGTAGAATAAGGACACTACTGCACGAGCCCAAGCCGTAGGTGTAGATCCTCTCAGTCTTCGTGCCGGAACGGCGAATACTCGGCCAGCCCCTCGATCTTGCGCTCGACCATAAATCGTTCACGCTCTAGGAACTGTGCGACTGCGCGGCGAAATCCCGGGTCCGGGATCCAGTGACCGCTGTAGGTTGCGGTCGGCAGATAGCCGCGCTGTAATTTATGGGTCCCTTGTGCGCCGGCCTCGACCCGCCGCAGCCCGCGGGTGATCGCAAACTCGATCGCCTGGTAATAACAGCACTCGAAATGGAGGAATTTGTAATCGCCGTAGCTACCCCAATTGCGGCCGTAGATGGTCTCCTTGCCTAAGAGGTTGAGGGCGCCGGCAACATATTTGCCGCCGTTTTGCGCCATCACCAGGACCACGTTTTCCGGCATGCGCTCGCCGATTAGCTCGAAGAATTTACGATTGAGATAGGCTTGGCCCCATTTACGGTCGGAGGTCGCGAGATAGAATCTGTAGAACGCGTCCCAATGGCGGCTTTTCAAATCGCTGCCGGTCAGCACCTCGATTTCGAGGCCATCAGCCAGCGCTTCGCGACGCTCTTTCTTGACCGCCTTGCGTTTGCGCGAATTGAGCGCGGTAAGATAATCGTCGAAATCGCGATAGCCGTCGTTGGTCCAGTGGAATTGCTGGCCGATGCGCTGGAGGAAACCGGCCTCGGTCAGCGCCTCGGCGTCGCCCTGCTCGGCGAAGGTCACGTGCACCGAAGAGATGCGGCGGCGATTGCAGAGTTCGACCATTGCTGCAATCAGATGGTCGCGCGTTTCGGGCGGGGCATCGGGGCGCAGCAGCAGGCGCGGTCCCGGCACCGGGGTGAACGGCACAGCGGATATCAGCTTTGGGTAGTAGCGGCCGCCGGCTCGCTCGAAGGCGTCGGCCCAACCGTAATCAAAGACGTACTCACCATAGGAATGGCTCTTGGAGTACAGCGGCACGACTCCGACGATGGCGCCGTCGGCGCCGGCAAGAGAGAGATGCTGCGGCGCCCAGCCGGTGCGCGACGTCGTCGATCCACTATCCTCGAGCGCGCTCAAAAAAGCATAAGAGACACTCGGATTGACATCGCCGGCGCAGGCATCCCAAGCCGCCGCCGGAATTTCTGCTATGGCGGGGTGGACGCGGACTGTGACCGAGCCGTCGTTGCCGTTCATTGCCGGCTCGGGATCCGGTTTGGGAAATATCGTTCGCCTCGGTTCTTACTCATCGCCGATGCCTTGCCTAAAGCTCGTAATTCCGCCCGGCTCAGGATAGGATTTGTGCGATCCATGTCCAGCGCCGCGAAACCGCCGTATTCGCTGACTAACAGCCACCAACGGTGGTGCCAAGAACGAATATGCGTGCGTTTGTCCTTGCTCTGATCGTGTTCTTCGCGCAGCTGACGATCGACACCGCGGGGCGGGCGTCGACCTTGGGCGACCCTCGGGTAGGTTTCAGCGCAGACCGCGTCCTGGTATTCAATGGGCACAGCTATTTCGGCCGGATGTGGAACATGCCGGGCGAACAGCGGCACGAGCAGGACCTGCCGGCGCTGAAGCCCGTTTTCATCCTGCGCGCCGACAGCACGGTGGGCGACATCCTGCTGCCCCAATTGCATATAGCGGTAGAATTTGCGCTGCCGACCGCGTTGGCGGTCTTGGGTCAGCCCGGGCTGCTGGGAAAGCCGGTCGGTCAAGGCACAGTCAACGGGCTTGCGACGACCCAATATGCGGTCGACAAGGACATTCCCGAAGGCCATTTGGCAGGCTCGCTGTGGCTGACCGCAGGGGGTATCCCGATGCGCTGCGACGGCAGCTTTACCCGCAGAAATGGCAAGATCTCAAAGATCCACTGGGAGTTGAGCCATGTCTTGATCGGTAGCCAGGATCCGGCGCTGTTCGAAGTGCCGCCTGGATACTCAAAGTTGCCGCCCGAAGCGGCTGCGACCCTTCTCGGCCTCCGCCTGTCAGCACATTCTAAGCACTGAGCAGTTTTTGGGCAGTCCACCGCAGGCGGTCGCAAAGAATTTACTGGACATCCCGGCCTGGTTATAAAGCCTGGTCCACTAAGCGATGGCGAGGGCTGTGCAGGGAGAACGTCATGACCGTCGCGACGACGACGTACCGCTTTCGCTACAATCTGTTGCGCCATCTCCCCGGCCTCGGCCTCCTCCTCGCTGCAGTCGCCATGGTTCTGCTGGCACTGGGCCCCATCGGCTGGCGGGCCGGTTGGTGGCATTTTCGTGTGGGGTTTTTCTACCTAATGCCGTGGGCGGGTTATTTCGGGATCGCCGCCGTGTTGGTTTCGGTCTCGGCCCTCGTCCTCGGGCGCGCGGTGATCGGCCGGAGGGGCGTCGCAATCGGCATCGTCGCCTGTATCGTGGGAGGGGTGGCGGGTTACGCGCCCATACATTACTACGCGATGCGCGGGAGATATCCGCCGATCGACGACATCACGACTGATACCGCGAATCCCCCGGCATTTGTTGCTGTCGTTGCGGCGCGCTTGGCCGAGGGCGACAATCCGGCCACGTACGGAGGCGTCGGAATCGCCCGGCAACAACGGCGCGCCTACCCCGATATCGCGCCCCTGGCCCTTGCAGTACCGCCGGCACAAGCCTTTTCGCATGCACTCGACACCGCCCAGCACATGGGATGGACAATCGTCGATGGGGATCCCGTCACCGGCAGGATCGAGGCGAACGACAGGAGCCGGTGGTTCGGCTTCACCGACGACATCGTGATCCGCATCACCGCATCCGGTGCCGGCAGCAAGATCGACATGCGTTCCTCATCGCGGCATGGACGGGGCGATTTCGGTGTAAATGCCGCCCGTATCCGCGCCTATCTGGCCGCGTTGCGTCAGTCTGTCGGCGGGCAGAGCTAGCCGAAACGGCTTAACCCCGGGATATAACGCAAACCCCGCTAAAGTCGGGTCCGATCGTGTCTTGAAGAGATTGCGCGAAGGGTTAGATTCATTCATCCGGAAAGCAAATGGTTCATGCAACGTTCGCCGAGGGGTGCCGGAGCTCGGCTTCTACCTGGAGATAGGAGCGCAAATGAAGCGTGCCTTTTCAATAAATTACCGTTCGGGAATGACCAGCTAGTGATCGAAGTAACCGGCGTCAACCTGGGCCCAGCTTTAGGGCTTCCGCGATGAGGCGGGTTTTGGCGGCGCTTGTTTTGTCTGGCGGTATCTCTCTGGCAACGAGCATGCTGCACCCTGTGCTGGCCGGCGCACCGGTCCCCGAAGCGGGTGGGGTCGCGGTAACCAGTGTTGCCGGCGTCGTGAGCCGGATTACACCCGGTGTCGTCGGCATTGCGGTGCGCGGCGAAGTCCGCGAGAACAATCCGTTGGCGCAGGACCCGCTGTTCCGGCAATTCTTCAACTTCGGCGACCAACCGATCGAGCGCGAGACCGAAGCGGTCGGGTCCGGCGTCATTGTCGACGCTGCGCAAGGCTATGTATTGACCAACAGCCACGTTGTCGAGAACGCAACTAACATAGAGGTCACGACCAAGGATAACCGCCGTTTCAAGGCGAAGCTGATCGGCCGCGATCCTGCTACCGACATTGCCGTGCTGCAGATTCCGGCGGGCGGTCTGACAGCGGTGCCGATGGGCGATTCGAGCCGTCTGCAGGTCGGGGATTTCGTTCTTGCCATTGGCAACCCATTCGGTCTCGGCCAGACCGTAACCTCAGGGATCGTCAGCGCGCTCGGCCGCAGCGGGCTCGGCATCGAAGGCTATGAGGATTTCATTCAGACTGACGCCTCGATCAATCCTGGCAATTCCGGCGGCGCGCTCGTCGATCTGCAAGGTCGGCTGATCGGCATCAACACCGCGATCCTGGCGCCCGGTGGCGGCAATATCGGTATCGGCTTTGCCGTCCCGATCAATATGGCGCGCGACGTGATGGATCAGCTGATCCGCAACGGCACGGTCAGGCGCGGCCGGATCGGGGTAGCGATTCAGGACCTAACTCCTGACCTTGCTCGGGCCCTTGGGACGACGCGCATAGAGGGGGCTCTGATCGCGCGGGTCGAACCTGGTTCGTCTGCCCAGCGTGCGGGGCTGCGCAGCAGCGATCTGATCGTCGCCGTCAACGGTGTGCCGATCCATAACGCGGCCGATTTGCGCAACCGGGTCAGCCTTGCGCCGATCGGGGACGACGTCGCGCTGACCGTCGACCGCACGGGGTCGGAGCGCAATGTGACGGTCCGAATCGAGCAAGCGACCGCCGAGCGCCAGCGCATCGGACGGCGCTGACCCGTAATGGCGACGGAAACCCCGTATCAGGTTCTTGGCGTCAAGCCGGAGGCGAGCCCGGACGAGATCCGGAAGGCCTATCGCAAGCTCGCCAAGCAACTGCACCCCGATTTGAACCCCGGCAAACCCGAGGCTGAGGCACGTTTCAAATCCGTCTCGGCCGCCTACGATTTGCTTTCAGACCCGGAAAAGCGGGCTCGTTACGACCGTGGCGAGATCGATGAGACCGGCGCTGAGCGCCCCCGCTACTCCTATCGCAATTACGCCGAAGGTCCCGGCGGCGGCAAATACCAACCCGAGGGAGAGATGGATCTGGGTGACCTCGAGGATCTATTCGCGGCCTTCGGCTCGGCGGGACGAACCCGGCGGGGAGGGGGCGGCGAAGGGTTCAGGGCGCGCGGGGCTGATCGGCACTTCACCCTAACCGTCGATTTCGTAGAGGCGGCGACCGGCGCGAAGAAGCGCCTGGCGCTTAGTCCCGACGAATGGCTCGACGTGACGATCCCGGCCGGGCTGGAGGACGGCCAGGTGCTGAGGCTCAGAGGCAAGGGCGGCCGGGGGTTCGGCGGTGGCCCTTCGGGCGACGCGCTGATCGACGTGCATGTAGCGCCCCACCCCTTGTTCCGGCGCGAAGGCACCACAATCCGGGTTGAGCTGCCAGTCAGTCTCGCTGAGGCGGTGCTGGGCGCGAGGGTGGAAGTGCCGACGGTTACCGGCCCGGTGGCAATGACCATCCCCAAAGGATCGGATACCGGTACCCAGCTGCGGCTACGCGGCAAAGGGGTTCAGAGTCCACGCGGTGCCGGGGACCAGTATGTGACTTTGAAGGTGGTGATTGGACATAGCGGCGACACGGAGCTGGCGAAGTTCCTCGAGGACTGGGCGCGGCAGCATCCATTCGACCCGCGACAGGGGATGCGTTCGTCATGATAGCTCTCGAGGAGCTGCTCGACCGTCTTGTGGGGCTCGACCGGCGCGAGCTCGTCCGCTGGGTCGAGAACCGCTGGGTGCTGCCTGAGCGCCACGGCGAAACGTGGCTGTTTCACGAGGTGGACGTCGCCCGGGTTGAGCTGATCCTCGAAATCCGTCACGAATTCGCGATCGACGATGAGGCATTGCCGATGGTGCTCGGCCTGCTCGACCAGGTCTATGGCTTGCGCCGCCAGCTGCGCCGGCTGTGCGACGCGTTGGCGGTCCAGCCCCCGGAAGTGCAGGCAACGATCAAGCGCGCGCTCCCGCAGGCAGGCGAAGCCGAATTCCCGCAGGACTGACGTGACGTTCTCCCAAGACCGCGCTCAGGGAGAAGGCTCTACAGCGTCTGAAACCGCGCCCTGGCGCCGCGCTCGATGGCGGCAGCGGTGAGCCGCTCGATGTCGAGCCGGTGGCGCAGTAATTCGAGGATGCGCAGCTCTTCCTGCGTCGCTTCGCCGTCGGTGGCGACGAGATCGCAGGCGATCGCATAGGCAGTCTCGCATAGCTTGGGCGGCAGCCCTGCCTTGATCGCCCTCAACGTCTCGTCGAGCCCGTTTTCACCGCTGATAAGTTCGGTGCAATCATTGAAAAGCCCGGGTAGGTCTTCGCGATCGAAATCGCGGAAAATCGGCAGATGGCCGACAATTTCGGCAAATGCATGCAGTTCGGAATCGGGCAGGTTGCGGTCAGCCGCCGACACGATGACCATCGTGTAGATCAGCGCGCGGTGGTGATCGAGCATAACAGTCCTCTCGGGTTTCGCGACCTGACAGACCAAAACCCGGGCGCGCCTGTCAAGGCGCATCCACGGCGGCGAGAAACTGCGCCGTCTCTTCCACCGCGGCGACCAACGGGACACGCGCGATGGCAACTCCGCTCGGAAACGCCGACAACAGACGGGACGGCAGCGCACGATCGAGGATGACGAAAACGCCGCGATCGTCGGCGCGGCGGACGAGCCGACCATAGGCCTGCCGCAGTCGCAGGCGGGCGATCTGGTCGGAATATTGGGCGCCGCCGAAGACGGGCTTGCGAGCGCGGTGCAGAATGTCCGGGCGCGGCCACGGAACGCGGTCGAAGACCAGAAGGCGCAGCGAGCGACCCGGGACGTCGACACCGTCGCGGATGGCGTCGGTACCGAGCAGGCATGAATCCTCCTCAGCACGGAAGATGTCGACAAGCGTCGCGGTCGACATTGCATCGACGTGCTGGGCAAGGAGCAGCAAGCCGCGCGCTTCGAGTACCGGAGCGATGCGCTGGTGTACCATCCGCAGCCGGGCGATCGCGGTGAACAGTCCGAGCGCCCCGCCACGCGCCGCGGCGAATAGTGCTGCATAGGCGGCGGCGACCTGACCGATATCGTCTCGCGGGATATCGATGACGACAAAGATGCGGGTCTGGGTCGGATAGTCGAAAGGCGAGGCGATGCGTGCCGCGGCAGGGCTGGCGGCGAGATGGCGCAGACCGGTTGCAGCCTCGGCGCCACGCCAGGCGAGGTCGGGGTCGGGGTTTCCATCAGTCAAAGTCGCCGAAGTGACGACGAGGCCGTGCGCCGGGCGCGCCACCAGTTCGGCGAATGGAATGCCGGGGTCGATCCAGCTGCGGGTAACCGCGACATCGGTCTCGAACCCGTCGAGCCGGTCGAGCGAGAACCATTCGACGGTCTCGGGCCGGGGCATATCGGAGAGATCGCGCAACAGCCGGACCCAGGCGGCTAACTGGAGATCAGCCCGCCGGTCGAGCCCGCGCACCGTGGCGTCGAGGCGTTGCCGCAGACCCGGCTCGGGTGGATTCTCCGGGTCTTCGAGCCGGATGCGCAAGATCGAGGCGAGCCGTCCTAAAGCAGCGGCGAGGCGTTCGAGTCCCAGTGCCAGTGGCATCCCGACCGCCACGAGTCCGTGGACCGGCGGTCGCGCCTCGGCCTGCAGCCCATAACCGGTATCGGCGAGTGCCGCTCGCGCCAGCACTTGTTGCCGGACCAGCGCCAGGAAGCTCTCGAACCCTTGCAGACCGCGCCCTTCCGCGACCCGCTGGACCCAGCCGTCTGCCGGGAGCACCCGAGAAGCGGCGAGGACATCAATCAGCGCCTTGCCGCCGTCTTCATCCGCTTCGACCAAATCCCCGATGCGCCGCCTTAGACCACGGGCGCGCGATCCCCCCGATCCCTCGGCGCCGACGATCCAGCGGCGCAGCTCGCGGCCCTCGCGGCCAGACAGACGGACCGAAAAGGCGTTATCAGCCGCCTCGAGTAGATGGTGGCCCTCGTCGAAGACGTAGCGGGTCGGCACCATCGCATCGTCGAGGCCGCCAAGCGCCGCCTGGGTCATGACCAACGCATGATTAGCGACAACGATGCGCGCGCCGCGCGCCTTGCGAATGTTCTTCTCGACAAAACAGCGGCGAAAGTGGGGGCAGGCGGAGTGCACGCATTCGCCGCGGCGGTCGGCGAGCGCACTCACCCGTGCCCGGCCCATCAGTTCGGCGAGCCAGCCCGGAAAGTCGCCGGCGATCAGATCGCCGGCCTCGCTTGAGGCGATCCATCGAGCGATCAGTCCGAGTTGGGCCGCTGACCGCCCCGGCCGTGTCATTGCCGCAATCGTTGCTTCCTCGTAATTAAGCAAACAAAGGAAATTCTCTCGCCCCTTGCGGACGACGACGTGTCGTCGCTTGTCTTCGGGGTCGGGATAGAGTCGGTCGAGTTCGCCGGATATCTGGGTTTGCAAATTGCGGGTAAAGGTCGAGATCCACACCGAGCCGCGATTCTTCTCGGCCCACAGGCTTGCCGTTGCGATATAGCCGAGAGTCTTTCCGACGCCGGTCCCGGCTTCGGCCAGGACCGCGTGGGGCCGGTCGGGAACATCGCGCGGCGCAAAAGCGGCGGAGACCGCGGCGGCGTAATCGGCCTGTTGAGGGCGCGGCTCGGCGTCGGCGCCCAGTAGTCGGGCGAGGTGCGAGCGCGCCTCTTCGGGCTGTACCGGCTCGTTGCCGGGTGCCGAGCTCGGCGCGAGCTCAGCCCACTCAGGGAGCCTCGTCCACACCCGCAGCCCCAATGCGCGCCGCCGTGCACCGGGATCGGCCGGCGGTAGAGAAGCCAGCACCGCCGGCGCCCACAGCCACCCGCCGCGATCCATCGCCTCGGCCACGGCGAGACACTCGGCATCGGTCTCCTGTCCGAGTGCTTGCAGCAGCGCCCGCGCCGCGGTCGCGAGGGCCACGCATGCTTCGGCCGGGCGACGCGGCAGCGGTAGTCCGAGCCCCTCGGCGAGGCCGCGCGGCGTCGGCACACAAAACCGCGCCGGGTAGACGAATGCGAACAGCTCGAGCAGATCAAGCGCCACGAATCCCGGCGAATCGAGCCGCCGCGCGGTGGCCTTCGCGTGACACAGCATCGGTGGCTCGATCTCGACCCGACCGCGCGCTTCTGCCGGCGATAAAGCTTCGATCTCGCCTTCCGGGCTCAGCCACAACACCTCGCGGAACCCGGCGACCAGGACCGGCGCCTGTGGCACCAGCACGCCTCGCGCGCCGGCCTGGAGGTTGCTGTCGCCATCGGACATCGCTTGCAGATCTAGCACAGGTGCGATGCCGCCCGCTCGCTGGTATCATCGGTTAGAAGGCGGCGACCCGATCGATGCGCAACTTCTACCCTCTGATCCGCCCCATTCTGCGCCGGCTGCCGCGCGAAGCGGCACATGAGTTGAGCATGCGCGCGCTCGAGGCAGGGTTGGGCCGGCTGCTGATCGGCTCGGCGGTGCCCGAGCCTGATCCGCCGATCCTCAGGCAGAATCTGTGGGGCCTCGATTTCACGAACCCGATCGGGCTCGCCGCCGGTTATGACAAGGATGCTCGCGTGCCGGACGCCATGCGGCGTCTCGGTTTCGGCTTTGTCGAGGTCGGTACCGTGACGCCGCATCCGCAGGCCGGGAATCCAAAGCCGCGAGTGTTTCGCCTCGACGAGGACCGCGCGATCGTCAATCGGATGGGGTTCAACAGTGGCGGGCTGGGCGCGGTTGTCGCCCGGCTGTCTCGACGGGCGCGCGCCGGCATCGTCGGCGTAAACCTGGGCAAGAATCGCGACAGTGCGGACGCCGTTGCCGACTACGCGCATGGCATTCGCCTAACAGCGGCGCTGGCGGACTATCTGGTGGTCAACGTCTCCTCGCCGAACACGCCGGGCCTGCGCGATTTGCAAGCTCGCACGGCGCTTGATTCGCTGCTGCGCCATCTGCTCGGGGTGCGCGCAAACACCGGTCGTCAGCTGCCGTTACTGCTCAAGATTGCGCCCGACCTAACCTCCGCGCAGCGCTCCGAGATTGCCGAGGTCGCACTCGATACCGGCATCGACGGGCTGATTGTAGCGAACACGACGGTCGAGCGACCGGCCGGCCTCGTCAGCCGACACGCCGCCGAAGCCGGCGGGCTAAGCGGGCGCCCTTTATTCGCTCCTTCGACCGCGGTACTTGCCGACATATACCGTCTAACGCAAGGGCGCCTGCCGCTGATCGGGGTCGGCGGCATCGCGAGCGCCGCCGATGCGTACGCAAAAATTCGGGCCGGGGCCAGCTTGATACAGCTCTACACCGCGCTTGTCTTCGACGGTCCGGCCCTCGTCGGCCGCATCAAGCAGGAACTCGCCGCTCTGCTGCGGCATGACGGCTTTGCCTCGGTCGCCGAAGCAATCGGAACCGCGCACGGGTCCAGAGCGATACAGCCTCCTCCTATCGCGTCCGCCGATAGCTTGATTCCTTAGCGTTCTGTGTATCCGTATTTGCCGAGCGGCCGTTGCGAGCTGTCGGATTGTATTTCGTCCGGGTTTTCCGAGGCGTTCTGGGCGGTGTCGACCAGCTGCTCGAATTCCGCAAGAGTCTCGCACACGTAGACATTGAACTGCGCGCCGGATCCGACTTCGGCAACCATCGCCCGTTGATCGTATCGGGCATCTCCGACGCGCCGATAGTGAAACGAACTCCTCAATCCGTCCGCCAGCGAGAACGTATCATAGCTGAATTTCCCGTTGCGCTCGATCAGCGGGCCAACATACAGGTCGGTCTTCATGATCCTTCCTCGTCAGGGCGTGATCCCGCTCCTGATTGTTAAACAGAGCGGGGCCGGCCATGTTCCGATCAATTTGGCAACTATTAGTAAAGATAACCGGTAAATTGTAAGTATCAGGGAAGCGTCAGTATCTCGTCGGTAAATCGTGTCGTCTGCGGTACCGACGAGGATCACCCTCGCGTGTGGCTTGACCGCGGGGCATTCTATCACCGAGGTTCCGCCTCATGGCTTTTTTGTCGATACCCGGTGTTGCCGTGCTCGCGTCGCGTTACGACGGGTTCATCCTCGACCTATGGGGCGTGATCCACGACGGCGTCGCCCCGATGCCCGGCGCTATTGACTGCCTGTGTGAGCTGATCGCCGCCCGCAAGCGCATCGCTCTGCTGTCAAATGCACCGCGCCGGGCGGACGATGTCGTCCGCCGCATCACACAGATCGGGGTCCCCGCCGGGACCTACCACCATGTCATGTCGTCGGGGGAAGAGGCCTGGCAGTATCTTCACCAGCGCGACGACCCGTTCTACGCCGCGCTCGGCTCGCGCTGCCTGCACATTTGCTCGGACCGCGATCTCGAAATTCGCGACGGCCTCGGACTCGATTACGTCGATACCGCGGAGGAGGCTGAATTCATCCTCAACACCGGTCCCGCGGACTGGGACGACACGATCGAGGATTATGCGCCGCTGCTTCGTCGGGCGCTGGCGTCGGGTCTGCCGATGGTGTGCGCCAATCCCGATTTTGTCGTCATGCATGGGGCGCGGCTGGCTTTGTGCGCCGGCGCGCTGGCGCAGTGGTACGAGCAGCAGGGCGGTTATGTGCGCTGGCACGGCAAGCCCTATCGCTCGGTCTACGACAGCTGCCTGGCGCTTCTCGGCATCGACGACCGCTCGCGCATCCTTGCCATCGGCGACAGCCTGCGCACCGATATCGCGGGGGCGGCGAGCGCCGGTCTCGACAGTCTGTTTATCGCCGGGGGCATTCACGCCGACGAGTTCGGCATGACCGGCGGGGCGCCGCCGGATCTCGCGCGCATCGAGGCGGCTTTGATCGCCGGCTGCTATCGTCCGGTGGCCGTCGCCGGCAGCTTTTGCTGGTGACCGATCGCCGGCTTAATGCTCGGCGTTGTGCAGGATAGTCTGGCGCAACCCGGTGTCATAGCCGAGGCCCAGCGGCGTCATGATCGCGGTCGGTGGCGACGACCGGAGCAGGCCTTTGCGCTCGAGCGCCGCCCATACCGCCGGGTTACGCAAACCGGTTGCGTCACGAGAGGCTACGACTGTCTCGCCGATGTGGAAGTGATCGCCGTGTGGATGGGGCAGGCGGGTCAGAACGATGCTGCCTGGATCTTCACTCGGTCGAGAATAGTCGGGCAGCCGCGCCAACTCTTGAAGCAGGGTCAGCGTCCTCAACTGGAGTGAATTCAGACTGAGCGGGTTTCGCTTGGGTGCCATAGACTCTGATTAGCCCCAGGGTCGAACCTACGCAACGCGATCGGCATCAAGTGCGGCAAATATTATCTTTCGCCAGCGCTCGGGTGACATCCAATCAGTCGTCCGCGGTCGGACCCAACCCGGATCTTCCTCTCCATCGCAAAATACGCCCCCGCTCGCGGCGGCGTGTCTGGTTGTCGGTCCACCACAAGCTTCCGACGAGCGGCAGATGATCCGAGGCCAGGCGGGCGAGCGGGGAGCGATAGACGTGTACATCGCGCAGCACCGCCGGTCCGTCGGCATAGATCCGGTCGAGAGGCAGCACCGGCATCCATGACGGAAAGGTGCGGGGCGTGGCACTCGGGCCCAGGCAGCGATCGAGATCGCGGATGCCGCCGCTACGCCCGCGCCATTCGTTCAGATCTCCGACCAGCAGCACCGCATGCGCTGCCCGCTGGCCTGGCGTGAACGGCTCGTCGAGCGCGGCGATCAGGCGGTTGGCCTGCAATCGCCGCTCGCCGGCGTGTAAGCCGAAATGGGTGGCCAGTACGCGCAGCATCCGATCGCCGATCATCAGCTCGGCATCGAGCGCCGCGCGCGGTTCGTAATCCGATACGGCAAGGTCGATGGCGCGGGCCGCGGTTACTGCAAAGCGGGTCAGGATCGCATTGGCGAAGCGTCCGCGATGGTCTCGGGGGCCAGCGCCGAGGACGATCTGGTGGCCGGTCGCCTCGGCGAGATAAGCAGCCTGATCGCCGTGGAGCCGGGTTCCGCGGCGAACATCTACCTCTTGTAGGCAGACGATGTCGGCATCGATCTCGCGAAGCACGGCCGCGATCCGAGCCGGTTCGTAGCGCCGATCGACCCCGACGCATGCATGTATGTTGTAAGTGACCACGCGGACCGAGGGCCGACCGGCGGTCGCGGTGGCAAGAACGCGGGCCGCCCCGCGATTATCTGGCATCAATCACCTTTGGGTCCCTGACATATCTATAATTCCTCCTGATCGGGGCAATCCCCATGCCAATGCCGATCCGGCGGGGGTTCGCCACGGCGTATGGCCCAGGCGCTACGCAAAGTCGCGTCTGTCATCGGGCATGCCCTGAACCAATTTGTTGCGTCGCTGCGACCGGGCTGCGGTGTAGTACGACAGCGCCAAATTGGGCATCGCCCCGCGGGCGATATTAGGAGAAGAATGATGCTCAAAGGTAAAACTGCAATTGTCATTGGGTCGACCAGCGGGATCGGCGTCGCGACCGCGCCCGCAGCCGCGGGGCGTTTGCCGGCGGCTTGACATGGCTCCTCGCCGACCATAGGGGTTCCATCCTCCCTAATTGGCGCTGGACAATCATGTTCGACAACAAGCACGCCGCTTTCCCCGGGCGTCTGGTGATCGTCGGCTTTGGCAGCATCGGCCGAGGCGTCCTGCCGCTGCTGCTCCGCCATCTCGACATTCGCGCGGATCAGATCACGATCGTCACCGCCGAGCCGCACGGACACGATGTCGCCGCCGAGTACGGCGTGGCCTTTGTCGAGACAATCCTGACCCGTGACAACTATCGGGCCGCACTCGAACCCCGGATCGGCCGTGGCGATTTCCTGCTCAACCTGTCGGTCGACGTGGCGAGCACGGCTTTGGTCGAATTGTGCCAGCAAACCGGCGCGCTTTACCTCGATACCTGCATCGAGCCATGGCCGGGCGGGTACACCGATCGAAACTTGCCGCCATCGGCCCGCTCGAACTATGCGCTGCGCGAAAGTGCGTTGGCGCTGCGCCGTCGTTTTCCGCGAGGTCCAACCGCGGTCCTGACCCACGGTGCCAATCCGGGCCTCGTGTCGCATTTCGTCAAGCGGGCCCTGGTCGATCTGGCCCGGGACTCCGGAGTGGACATCAGCATTCCCAGCACACGCCGCGATTGGGCCCGTCTCGCCCAGCGTCTCGGCATAAAGGTCATCCATGTCGCCGAGCGCGATACGCAGGTCGCGATGACGCCGAAGGAACCGGGCGAATTCGTCAACACCTGGTCGATCGACGGCTTTGTCAGCGAGGGCTCGCAGCCCGCGGAACTCGGCTGGGGGACGCATGAACGGCATTTCCCGAAAGATGGCGGTCGCCACGATTTCGGCTGCGGGGCGGCCATCTATCTGCTGCGCCCCGGAGCGGCAACCCGCGTGCGGAGTTGGACGCCGCTCGAGGGGCCCTACCACGGATTTCTGATCACCCACGGCGAGTCGATCTCCATCGCCGATTTTCTGACCGTTGCCGACGGCGGCGAGGTGCGTTTCCGCCCAACCTGCCACTATGCCTACCATCCCTGCGACGACGCGGTTCTCAGCTTGCACGAACTCGCCGGCAAAAATTGGCTGCTCCAGGATCGTAAACGACTGATGATGGCCGAGATCACCGCGGGAACCGATGAGCTCGGGGTCCTGCTGATGGGCATGCCCAAGGGGGTCTATTGGTTCGGCTCTCGGCTGACGATCGAAGAGGCTCGGCGGGTGGCGCCGCACAACAACGCCACGTCACTGCAGGTGACCGCGGCGGTGCTGGCCGGGGTTGTGTGGGCGCTCGAGCATCCACGTCAAGGCGTCGTCGAGCCCGAGGATCTGGACTTCGAGGGTATTCTCGAGATCGCCCGCCCCTATCTTGGTGAGATTGTCGGGGTCTATGGCGACTGGACCCCGCTCGCCGGTCGCGAAACCCTTTTTCCAGAGGACCTCGACCGCGACGACCCTTGGCAATTCAAAAACCTCCGCGTCGTCTGACCAGGCGCCCCGGCCGCGATCGTTGGCCATCGACGTGCAACGAGCGATTAAATAAGGGCTATCTACAACCGCCTTGAGAAGACCGGCGATAAAGCAGCGTGTTTGGCGCGCTCGACTCAATGCCGGAAGTGGCGGATGCCGCTGAACACCATCGCGATGCCGGCGGCGTCGGCGGCGGCGATGACCTCTGCGTCGCGCATCGAGCCGCCGGGCTGGATCACCGCGGTGACCCCGGCTGCGATGGCTGCTTCGAGCCCATCGGCGAACGGGAAGAATGCGTCCGAGGCCAGCACCGCGCCCTGGGTCGGGGGCAGCGACAGTCCGGCCGCCTTGGCCGCCTCCTCTGCTTTCAGGACCGCGATGCGCACGCTGTCGACGCGGCTCATCTGGCCGGCGCCGATACCGACCGTGGCGCCGTCGCGGGCGAAGACGATCGCGTTCGACTTGACGTGCTTTGCCACCGTGTCGGCAAAAAGCAGATCGGCAATTTCAGCGTCGCTCGGGGCGCGGCGGGTGACGGTGCGCAGCGCGTCGCGGCCGACCGCGACGCGGTCGCACTCCTCGGCGAGAACGCCGCCAGCCACCGAGCGAAAGCTCAGACCGCGCTCGGCGGGATCGGGCATCGCGCCGGTGGCGAGCAGCCGCAATGCCGTCCTGCGCGCCAGTATCGACGCGGCTTCCGGGGGCGCCTCGGGGACGATGACGATCTCGACAAAGATTTGACCGATCGCCTCGGCCGTCGCGCTGTCGAGCGGCCGGTTGATCGCCACAACCCCGCCAAAGGCGCTCTGGCGATCGCAGGCGAGTGCCTTGTCCCAAGCCTCGCGCAAGTTCGCGCCGATCGCGACGCCGCAGGGATTGGCGTGCTTGACGATTGCCACCGCGGGCGGCGCGAACTCGGCGACCAGTTCGAAGGCGGCATCGGCATCGGCATAATTATTATATGACAACTCCTTGCCCTGGAGCTGCCGTGCGGTCGCGACGCCGGGACGGCGCTCGCCGGTGCGGTAGAACGCCCCGGCCTGATGCGGGTTCTCGCCGTAACGCAGAAGCTGGCTCAGCCGGCCGGTGGCAATCAGAGTCTCTGGAAAGGTCTCCCCTCCCTCGCGCGCCATCCATTCGGCGATTGCCGCATCATAGGCCGCGGTCGCCGCATAGGCTTTGCCGGCGAGCCGGCGTCGCAGCTCCGGGCCGACCGCTCCATCCCCGGCTTCGAGTTCGGCAAGCACGCGGTCGTAATCGGCGGGATCGGTCACCACCGTCACAGCATCGTGGTTCTTGGCTGCGGCGCGGATTAGCGCCACGCCGCCGATATCGATGGTTTCGATGCAGTCTTCGCGGCCGGCCCCGGCGGCGACGTTCTCGGCAAATGGGTAGAGGTTGCAGACGAGAAGATCGATCGCATCGATCCCGCGCTCGACCAATGCGGCGAGGTGTTCCGGCCGGTCGCGGCGCGCCAACAGCCCCCCATGGATCTTCGGGTGCAAGGTCTTAACGCGTCCGTCGAGAAACTCGGCCATGCCGGTGACCGTTGCCACCTCGATGACCCGCAACCCGGCTGCCTCGAGCGTCTGCGCGGTGCCGCCGGTCGAGACCAACGCGACGCCGCGCGCCGCCAGGGCGCCGGCAAAGGCCACGATGCCACCCTTGTCGCTGACGGAGATCAGCGCGCGCCGGAGTTCCTGCGGAGGAGAGCTCATTTGCTGGGTATAGGTTCGGCTACGGTCGGGAACAAGTCTCCGGGCATCATTCAGCGGCCGTGGGCGAGTGTCGCCAGCAACGCCGCCACAATCGCGGCGGCGGCGCCGAGAGTCACGACCCCCCAGCCGTTCTCCGCTGCCCAGCCGCAGCCGATCAGCAAGAGGTCGGCGGCGATCACCCGCCGGACCACAGCGGCGTGGCCGAGCCCGCGGCGGACCGCTTGTTGATAATAATGCTGGCGGTGCGGCTGCCAGACCCGCTCGCCGAGCGTCAGGCGGTGCAACAAGGTAATCGTTGCATCGGCGAGGAAATAGAGCGGCAGGATCAACGCGATCTTCCAGTGTCCGCGGGCGGCGACGTCGATCAGCAGAAAGCCGGTCAGATAGCCGAGCGGGACGCTGCCGATATCGCCAAGAAAGATCTGCGCCGGCGACCAGTTCCAGAAGAGAAAGCCGAGCGCCCCGCCGAGGATCGCGGCGGCGAGCAGTGCCGTTGCCGGATCGACCCCGCTGCCCAAGCCAGCGAAAAGCAATAACCCGCCGCCGATCGCCGCCGCTTCGCTACCCGCGAGTCCGTCAATCCCATCCATAAAGTTGAAGAGGTTGACCCACCAGATCCAAAGAATTCCGGCCGCGACGAAATAGGCCACCTGCCCGAGCCAGGCCTGGAGCGCGTTGTCAGGCGCGGGCAGGGCATAGAGGCCGATCGCGACCGCAGCGGTCTGCGCGGCGAGCCGGGTCACGGGCGACAGGCCGCGCAGATCGTCGATCCAGCAGACGATCGCCAGCAGCCCTGTACCCAGCGAGATACCGAGGACCGCCGGCGACACCCGTCCGGCTTGCCGCAGGACTAGCCAGGCGAGCAGCACCGTCCCGATGAGCGCGATCCCACCGCCTCGGGGGGTCGGCGCATTGTGAGAGGAGCGCTCGTTCGGGCGATCAAGCACATTATGGCGGCGCAGAATCGGCATCAGAGCGCGCGTGGCGAAGCCGGAGAGCAGAGCTGTCGCGACGGCGACCGCAGCCGTCGTCGCGCCGTCGCCTATGCCGAGATGGCTGATAGCCGGCCAGCTAATCGGCGGCGGCCTCTCGGGGCTCGCGGCGCAAGGCCCAGCGGACGGTGGTGCCGCCCGGCATGGCGGTCCCGCTCAGCACGATCTGCTGGGTCTTTCGCGCTTCGCCAGATCCCAGGTAGACGCTCTCGCCCAGAGTCATCTCGGCTCCTGCTGCGCGCAGCCGCCAGATCAATCCGCTCGGTAGCCGCAGCAGCGCGGCGGTCTTGTCCTCAATCAGCGAGGCTTGCACTGAGGGATGCAGATGGAAGCGTACCGCAAACGCCGAGCCAGGACGTCCGGTCAGCCTGTCTTCGCCGCGCAGGTCGTCACCGTCTGCGGCCAGAAACAGCTCGCGAGTGTAGATCAGGCCAAAGCGGTCCCGATACCCGTCATGGGTCGCCGAGATCCATTGCTGGCCGTCGTGCTCGGCTCGCTCGCAGGTAACCGTTGCGGGCGCGCGGCCCAGGACGCCGTCGTCGCGAACCTCAGCCGAGTTAGTGTCGGCGACGACGAGCACCGAATGCGCCGCGCTCGCGCGGGCGACCCGCCACCAATTCGTCTTGGTGCCGCGATAAGCGCCGCAATTTACAATGATCCGCTCACGCTCGTGGCTCATCTCGAAGGACAGCGCGCCGGCGTGCGCGTGCTCGTCAAAGCCCGGCGGGGGCGGTTTGCCGGTGTCGACCACCACCAGGGTATTGTTGGCCTGCAGCCGTTCGAATCCGCTATCGGGCGCATGCATAGGAGCGCGCCCCTTGGTCTCAGACCGAGTCAGGACGAGGTCGATCATGACCCCGTCCTCCTCGACAGCATCGTTGAACAGCGCGAGGCGCCGATCGCCGTGGCGAAACAGCCGCAGTATCGGCGCCATCTGCCCGATCGCGTCCTGGACCCCGCCCGGCATTTCGATTTGCGCCGCGTGCATCATCCAGCTGACATCGATCAAATCCTGCAGGACCCGGAGCTGCGTCGACGGGCAGCGCGACATATGGCCGCCATCGGGGAAGATCTGCGCCGGCATCTCGCGCTCGAGCGCTCTCAACGCCCTTGCCAGCCGCGCGGCCGAACCGCCTAGCGTCACGATCCCAGCGATCAGGCCTTTGAGCGCCCGCAGCCTTGCTGCGCCGTCAAGCTCCCATGAGGCGGTGCGGGCGAGATGGCGCAGCTGGACAGCGAGGCTCGCCAGCATCGTGCGGCGAAAGGCTTGATCTTGATCGCGCCCGGCGAGGTCGTCGAAATGCGTGATCCAGGCGAACAGCCGTGTCGCCAATACGTCGGAGCGCCAAGCGACGGCGTGCCAGGCGATATCCTTGGCGAGCCAGCTCTGTACCAGCTCGCGCGCTGCCTCACGGGCGCTCGTCCCAGCGGAAAACAAATCCGAAATCCAGCTGAAGCCGTGCCACTCGGCGAGCCATACCGTTCCGGCCGAGGGCGGAAACCAGCGCGGGGAGGGGTTGCGGACCAACTCGCCGGCGAGCTCAATCTCTCCGGAGGCGATTGCCATGCCGCGCTTTGGATCGCCCGGCCATGCTAGGCCGGGCTTGAACTTGAGGTCGGCGGGAACCCCTCCTATCAAGGTGTGGCGATAAAATCGCGTGGTCGCGAGCCTCTGCAACGCGTCGTGACCCAACCGCGTCCATAGCCTTGGTGCATCTGCGCCGAGGCGGCCTGTCGCAGCCTTGCCAGCCATCCTATCGGTTAGGGTTTGCATTCGATCTAGTCCCCAACCGCGAACTGCCCCGGACCGGCGCGGCGGGGATCGCGAAAGTCATGCCAGACAGGCGAACCCATGCCGTTTCGTAACAAGGAAACCCGGAAGCTGCAAGCCACCGGGCCGCAGGCGGATTAAGCTAATGCAGCGTGCTTGATGAGCCGTGCGCAAAAAAAGCCGTCAACGCCGTCATACTCGGCGAAGTGGCACGGTAAGGTCCGTAGATCGCCCGCGCGGGTGATCCAATCGGATTCAGCGCCGATCTCGTCGGGGTCAATAGACTGACGCGAGATTGGCGCGCCGCCCTCCAGCAAGGTCTCGATGCGCTGCGCTCCTTCCTCCGGCTCGAGTGAGCAGGTGCAGTAGACGAGGGTCCCGCCCGGCTGCAGCATGTCGATTGCGGCCCGCAAGAGGTTCTCTTGCACTACCGCGAGCCGGGTGACGTCCTCCGGCGATTTAAGGTATGGCACGTCTGGATGACGGCGAATGGCGCCGGTTGTAGTGCACGGGGCGTCGAGCAGAACCGCGTCGATCGGGCGCGGTGGGCGCCAGACCAGCGCGTCGGCTACCACCGCCTCGATCGGCAGGTCCAGTCGGGCGAAATTGGCGACGAGCCGTTCGAGACGCCGTGCCGAACGGTCGATCGCCGTCACTCGTGCTCCGGCGGTCGCGAGCTGAGCGCTCTTGCCCCCCGGGGCAGCGCACAAATCTACCACCTCGCGTCCGGTCAGGTCGCCGAACAGCCGCGCAGGCAACGCGGCGGCGGCGTCTTGGACCCACCAGGCGCCCTCGGAGTAGCCCGGAAGTGCGGCAACCGAGCCGCCCGCGGGGCGGCGGAGCGTCCCGGTCGGCAGCAAGGTTCCCTGTAATCTGCCGCACCAGGCCTCGGCGTCCTCACGCAAAGTCAGATCGAGCGGCGCTTCTTTCAGATGAGCTGTGGCGATTGCCCGGGCGGTTCCTTCGCCATAACTTTCGCTCCACGACCGCCATAACCAATCCGGCGTATTGAGCCGAGCCGCGTCCTGCTCTCCGACACGCTCGGCGCCCTCGACGCTCAGCCGTCGCAGCACAGCGTTGACGAGCCCCTTATGGGAGACAAAACCGCGGCTGTGAGCGAGATCGACGCTGGTGGCTACCGCCGCGTGTGGCGGCGTCCGCAAAAACAGCAGCTGAGCGATGCCGAGCCGCAATATATCGTGCACCGCCGCCGCGCGGGGCGCCAGCGGGGAACTGAGACAGACAGCGATCAGCGCGTCGATCTGGCCGAGCCGCCGCAGCGCGGTAGCGACGAGCAGGCGGGCAAAGGCACGGTCTCGCCCCGACAACTGGTGCATCGACACATTCTCGTCGATTGCGTCGTCGAGCGGCCGTTTACGGCGGAGTACCGCGCCGATCAGATCGAGCGCAGCATTACGCGCAGTTGGCACTTGGGACATCAAGGTTCTTCTAAGACATGAATGGGCTTTGGTGGTGTGTATAGGCGTAAGGCTTGGCTGACGTGACAAACGTCTCAACTGGGATATGGTTCCAGTCGGCTGCAACCGATATGGGGCGGCGGGGAAAGGGTTGAGATCGTTCGCTTCGTTGCCACATTTTGATCATGGACGAGCGATCGCATCACACAGGCGTGCCATGCGCGCCCGACTCTTCCGTCGCCGTACCCCCTGTGGCGCCGCCGCCCAAAGAAATCGGCGGCCCGAAAGGGCCCGAGCCAACCCGCCTTGGAGATTGGGAGTACAACGGTCGCTGCACCGATTTTTGAGCTCCCTTGCCGGGGGATCACGGCTGGCTCATGGTGAGACGACATCGGGGATGCGAAAGCGGTTGTGATGCCGGGAACAATCGGTGTAACCCGCGCTGAGGTCGGGCCTTCCACTGGGCCGCGCCTGACAGCCGGCGGGGGGGTCGTCGTTAGCGGCGTCGATATGTCTCGGCCGCTGTCGCCCGCGCTCAAGGATCGGATCTTCGCCGCGTTTCACGACCACCACATCGTCGTCTTTCGCGAGCAGAGCCTGACTCGAGAGCAACAATTTGCCTTTTCGGCATGCTTTGGCGAGGTCGAATTTCACAGCGACCAAACCTCGACAGGCAAGCGATACGGCGTTGCCCATGTGATCTCCAACTTAGGGAGTGACGGAAAACCCGTCGACAGATCGTCTTCTCCCGTCAGCAATTACCGGTGGCACACAGACAAGGCCTATCATGCCGTGCCGCCTATGCTGACGACGCTCTATGCGGTCGAGATGCCCGCCGAGGGTGGCGACACGGAGTTTGCCAACACCGCGATGAGCTACGCCGCGCTGCCAGCGGAAACAAAACGCCAGATCGCCGAGTTGCGCGTTGTATTCCGCTGGGGGGCGGGTTTCGGCGATTCGGGCGGCAGCTCAGCTGCGCAGGCTGCGCTTCGAGAGCGGCCGCCAGTCGGGCATCCCCTGGTGCGCACCCATCCGCAAACCGGGGCAAAAGCGCTCTACCTCGGCAATCATTCCTCCCATATCCAGGGGTTGCCCGAGGCCGAGGGAAAGGCGCTGCTCGAGGCACTCCTGGAGCATGCGACGCAGCGTCAATTCGTCTACCGGCATCGGTGGCGCGTAGGTGACCTGGTCATGTGGGACAACCGTTGCCTGCTCCATCGCGCTCTCGCCAATTACGAAATGGGTAGCGAGCGCCGCATCCTGCACCGCACCGTGGTTAAGGGAACGGTCCCCTTCTGAGAATTCGCCGGAGCTTAAACCTCTGTTTTCGTCCCGGTGCGCTCGGTGATCAGCCCGTAATGCTCGGTGCGGCGGTGCTTTTCGAAATTAAAGACGGTGCGCCGCAGATATTCGCCGAGCTCGAGGTCGAGGTTGACCGCGATGACCTCGTCGTCTTCGCTCAAGGCTTGCGCCGCGATCTCACCGGTGGGGGCTACGATCGCCGAGCCGCCGATCATCGCAAACCCGTCCTCGGCGCCGCATTTCGCCGCTGCCAATACCCAGGCAGCATTCTGATAGGCCCCGGCCTGCAACGACAGTAGATGGTGGAACATCCGCAGATGCTCGGGCTCGCGGTGGTGTATGTTTAGGGTCGGCGTATTGTAGCCCAACGCCACAATCTCGACCCCCTGCAGTCCCATGACGCGATAGGTCTCGGGCCAGCGCCGGTCGTTGCAGATGCACATGCCGACCACCGCGTCATAGGCGCGGTGGACTCTGAAGCCTTCGTTACCGATATCGAAATAGCGCTTCTCAAGATGCTGGAACGGCGCATCGGGTAGATGCTCAGAATGGCCGGGTAGATGGATTTTGCGATAGCGGCCAACGATCCTGCCGTCGCGTTCGACCATGATCGCGGTGTTGTAGTGTCTGGGCTTTCCTTTTTCCTGGGTCAGCTCGGCATAGCCGAGGTAAAACCCGACACCCAGCTCCTTCGCCAAATCGAACAATGGCCGGGTTTCGGCGTTCGGCATCTCACGCTCGAAAAAGCGGTCGATCTCGGCCTGGTCGGTCATCCACCAGCGCGGAAAGAAGGTGGTCAGCGCCAGCTCGGGGAAAACGACAAAGCGAGCGCCGCGCCCGTGCGCCTCGCGCATCATTGCCATCAGCCGCCAGACCACCGAGCCGCGGCTATCTGCCAAATGGATCGGCCCAAGCTGGGCGACGGCAGCATTCAACTTGCGCGACATGAAGGCTTCTCCTGTACGGGCGATGCGAGATGCGTGGATTCGGACTGCTTAGCCCGAACGGGCGGTTACGGGTCGGCCTTGGCGCGCTCGCGCAATAGAAATTTCTGGATCTTGCCAGTCGAAGTTTTAGGGAGCGGGCCGAAAATCACTGTGCGGGGCGCCTTGAAGCGTGCGAGGTGATCGCGGCAGAAGGCGATGATGTCGTCGGCGGTGGCGGCACCTTCGGGTTTAAGGGTCACGAAGGCGCACGGGGTCTCGCCCCACATCTGGTCGGGGCGGGCGACGACCGCGGCTTCGAACACGGCCGGATGGCGGTAAAGCACGCTTTCGACCTCGACCGTCGAGATGTTTTCGCCGCCTGAAATGATGATGTCCTTCGAGCGGTCTTTGAGCTCGATATAACGGTCGGGATGGACGACGCCGAGATCGCCGGTATGAAACCAGCCGCCGGCAAAGGCCTCCTCGGTTGCGTGCGGATTCTTCAGGTATCCCTTCATGACGATGTTGCCACGCATAAAAATCTCGCCCATCGCGGCGCCGTCTGCCGGGACAGGGGTCAGGCTCGTCGGATCAGCGACCATCAGGCCGTCGAGCACCGGATAGTTGACCCCCTGGCGCGCCTTCAGGCCCGAGCGCTCCTCGGTCGGCAGCGCGTCCCACTCGCTGTGCCAGGCGCACACTGTGGCCGGCCCGTAGACTTCGGTCAGGCCGTAGACATGGGTGATCTGAAAACCGATCGCTTCCATTCCCTCGATCACCGCCGCCGGCGGAGACGCCCCGGCGGTCATCATCTCGACCTGCCGGTTGAGGGAGTGGGTCAGCTCGGGCGCCGCATTCAGCAGCATGTTCATGACGACCGGGGCGCCGCACATATGGGTCACTCCGTCGCGCGCGACCGTCTCGTAGATCGCCGCGGCCTCGATCCGGCGCAGGCAGACATGAGTCCCGGCGAGCGCGGTGATCGTCCACGGGAAGCACCAGCCGTTGCAGTGAAACATCGGCAAAGTCCACAGATAGACCGGATGCTGCCGCAGGCCCCAGACCAGAATGTTGCCGAGCGCGTTCAGATAGGCGCCGCGATGGTGATAGACCACCCCCTTTGGATTGCCGGTGGTGCCCGAGGTGTAGTTCAGCGCAATCGCATCCCATTCGTCGGTGGGCGTCAGTTCGGAGAAGGCCGGATCGCCGCCGGCGAGAAACTCCTCGTAATCGATATTGCCGAGGCGCGCGCCGCCCGGACCCGCCGGGTCGAAGATGTCGACGACCAATGGCTTGCGCTCCAGCCTTGCCAGCGCCTGTTTGACGACCGGGGCGAATTCGGTATCGGTGATCAAGACCTTGGCCTCGCCGTGTCCAAGGATGAAGGCGATAGTTTCCGGGTCGAGGCGGATGTTCAGTGCGTTCAGGACCGCACCCGCCATGGGCACGCCGAAATGGGCTTCGAACATTTCCGGGATGTTCGGCGCCATCACCGCCACGGTGTCGCCACGTCCGACACCCGCGGCCGCCAAAGCCGCGGCCAGCCGGCGGCAGCGGTCGAGTGCTTCGCGCCAGCTGTACCGCCGCTCACCATGAACGACGGCGACACCGTCGGGATAGACCGATGCGGAGCGCAGCAAAAAGCCGATTGGCGTCAGCGGCACGAAATTGGCCGGGTTCTTGTCGAGCCCCAGTTCGTAGGGATTGGTGTACACTTTGGACATGATCCGCCTTCCTCCCGAAGCCTTTATTTTTGCCACCCGCGCTACGGCTGTCGAGCAGCTTCGCTTGGGCGGTCCGGCCGGGTGTGGCACGGCGCCGGATCGCCCCGGTTCTTGACGCGGCGCGGTGAGGCGGCGTAGAAGACGCGCCCGCGCTAGCTGAAAATGGCAAGTTGCGGGGCAGTGATCGGTGCAGTTGGTCGAGGTACGGCAATGGCGCGGAGATGCGCAATCACCGGCAAGGGTGTCCAGGTCGGGCACAACGTTAGCCATGCCAACAACAAGACCAAGCGACGGTTTCTGCCCAATCTGCAGCAGATTTCGGTCTTGTCAGATGTGCTCGGGCCGATCCGGCTGCGGATTACCGCGGCGGCGATCCGTACGATCGAGCACAAGGGCGGCTTCGACGCCTTTCTGCGGGATACGCCCAACCGCAAGCTGGCGCCGGAGATCCGCCGGCTGAAACGCCGGGTCGAGGCGGCGGCGGCGCGCCAAAGCGGGTAAGCCCGGCCCGGTGCGGCCCCGTTGCGGGCTTTCGCCCGGGGACGGATGCGGGGTCGCCGATTTCTGCCGGCGCTGGCTTTGACCGTCGTGTTGTTTCCCGCTGCTGCCGGCCAAGCGGACATCCACTACGAGACGACGATTACCGGCGCTGGCGACAGCGGTCTCGCCGATCTATTAGACAAAGTTTCCGAGCTCAAGACGCTCGAGAATCGTCCGCCGGCCTCCGAGGAAGCGTTGCGCCGCCGCGCCGACCGTGATCTCGGCCGGCTCGCCGACGCCGCGCGCAGCCTTGGCTATTGGGATGCCCGGTTCAATTACGACGTCGATACCGCCGCTCAACCGCTAAAGGTCACGGTCAAGGTCGTGCCGGGACCGCTCTACCACGTCGCTACGGTCGCGGTGCTCGGCCCCGACGGTCAGCTGCTGGCGCTCCCGCCAACTGCCGGGCCGCTGCCGCTGAAACCTGGCGATCCAGCGCAGACTGCCCCGGTGGTGGCGGCGCAAGCGGCGCTGGTGAGCGCGTTCGGCACCAGCGGCCACCCCTTTGCCAAAGTTGACAACCGGCAGGTCGTGATCGACCACCGCAACCACACGATGGAGGTGACTTATAAGCTCGCGCCCGGCCCGGCGATGCGCTTTGGCGGCGTTTCGATCAGGGGATTGAAGACCCTCCATCCCGGCTATGTCGAGCGCCGGCTGCGCTGGCAGCGTGGCGAGGCTTACGATGCGGCCAAGGTCGAAGAGACCCGCCGCGCGCTGATCGAAACCGGCCTGTTCAGTACGGTGCAGATCACGCCGGCGGCGGAGCCGGACCAGCCGGGAAGTGCTCAAATGAGGATCGACGTTACCGAACGCCCGCATCGCACGATCGGCGCGGGGGTCGGCTACAACACCAGCCAGGGTGCGGCCGCCCGGGTATTCTGGGAAAACCGTAACCTGTTCGGCAATGCGGAATATCTAAAGCTGTCCGCCACCGGGGGCCAGCAGGTCTATGGCGTCAACGCGAATTTCCGCCGCCCGGATTTTCTCTTAACCGACCAGGATTTTCTGGCGACTGCAGAGATCGCCGACGACACGCCGGTCGCCTACCACAGCCGCCGCGCGCTCGCTACGGCGGGGTTGGAACGCCGCTTCAGCCGAATACTGACCGGCGGCGTGCTGCTCGAGGCCGAGGAGGCCAATGTCAAGCAACTCGCCAATGTCTCGACTAATACCTCGGCGCAGCGCACCCAGCGTTACACGCTGTTCGGCGTCCCGGCCTATTTGAAGCTCGACACGACCGACAATTTGTTGAGCCCGACCCGCGGCTGGCGGGCCCAGCTTTCGGTCACGCCGGCCCATATTTTTTCGAGCCCGAGCCTGACCTATGTGACCAATTTGCTGTCGGCCAGCACCTATTGGAAGGTCGATGCCGATGGCCGCGCCATCCTCGCCGGCAGAGCGGCGCTCGGTTCGCTTGACGGCGCCCCGCTGGCTCCGCTCCCGGCCGACCAGCGGATCTATGTCGGCGGCGGCGGGACGATCCGTCCCTATGGCTATCAGATGGCCGGGCCGCTGGCCTCCAACAACGACCCGATCGGCGGCAGGTCAAGCCTGGTGCTGAATTTCGAGGCCCGCATCAAGGTGACCGACACAATCGGTGTGGTTCCGTTCGTCGATGCCGGCAGCTATTACGAGAGCAGCGTGCCGCAGCTCAATCAGCGTCTGTTCTACGGGGTCGGGCTGGGCCTGCGCTACTACACTCCGTTTGGTCCGCTGCGGCTCGATCTGGCGACCCCGCTCTATAAGCGCAGCGCCGATTCGTGGGTCCAGGTCTATGTCAGCCTCGGCGAGGCGTTCTGATGCGTGCTACTGCCCGCTGGCTCGCGATCGCCATCGCCGTACCGCTCGCTCTGCTGCTGGCAACGTTCGGCTCGCTGCAGACCCGGATAGGCCAGGATTGGCTGGCGGCCGCCGTCGCGCGGGCGGCAAGCAGTTCGGGTTTTTCGCTGACCATCGAGGGACTGCGCGGGACGGTGCCGTTGCGAATGACGGCGACTCGCATCGAGGTCGCAGACGACAAGGGCATGTGGCTGAGTTTGCGCAATGTAGCCCTCGATCTCGCGCCAGCGGAGCTGCTCAGTGGCAAGGTGCATGTTCGGTCGCTCGATATTGCCGACGTAGATATTCAGCGCTCGTCATCGCCGAGGTCATCGGAGCCGCTCTCGCGATCTCTTCGCGTGCCGCATCTCCCGGTCGCCGTCATGTTCGACCAACTCACGATCACCCGCCTCACGCTGATGCCCGCGGTGTTGGGCGAGAAGGTGGTTGCCACGATAAAGGGGAGCGCCGCGGTCGAGAGCGGAACCGCGCGTGCCGACCTCGATCTGCACCGCACCGACGGTTTTCCCGGAAATATCGCTGTGCAGATGGCGCTGACCGGATCCAACCCGGTGCTCGATCTGCAAATCAAAGCGGAGGACCCGACCGGGGTCCTGCTTGACCACTGGGCCGGACGGGACCGCCTGCCACTCGCCCTGGCGTTCGATGGCAAAGGACCAGTGGCGGACTGGCATGGCCGACTGACCGCGTCGGCGGGCACGGTTGCTCGTGTCGACGCCGAGTTAACACTCGGCGTCGGCTCTCAGACCGTCCTCGGGATTTCGGGGACTGCCGCATTGGCGGCGCTGCTGCCGGCCGATCTCGCCCCGGCCGTTGGCGACCGGGTAACCTTTTTGCTTCACACGGAATTTGGCAGACCGATCGCCAGCCGGTTAGCGATCGGCACTGCCGCCGGCGCCCTCACCGGCAACTCTTCCTTTAACCGGTCGGATGGGGCCGTTGAGGCACATCTGCGCGCGGATGTCCTGAACCTCGCGCTGCTGTCGGGCGTCGTGCGAACCCCGCTCCATGGCTCGGCAACGCTTGATGTCCGGGTCACCGGGAGGCAAGACCGCCCGGTAGCCAAGGCGGATCTGTCCACAACCGGGATCGGAGTTTCCGGTTCCGAGGCGGAGCGGGTCGAGGTGCATGTCTCGGCAACCCCGACGGGTCCTCTCGATAACGCCGCAACGCGGATCGCCGTCGCGGCAAATGGCCGGATCGAGGGACTAGAACTCCCCGAAAGGGCGGCGCTGATGACCGGGCTCGGGCGCGGCATCGACTGGTCCTTTGCCGCCGATACCGACCGCGACGGGACGACTGTCGATCTGACCCAGTTCGCTGCTCACAGCGGCGGCATCGATCTGTCCGGATCGGGCCGTCTTGCGGCCGCCGGCCAAGCCATTGCCGGGCAAGTCGATTTCGCCGGGTCGGCAAGTGGAACGCGCACCGGGATCGCGGCCGTCGACGCGCTGATCGGGAACAAAGCCGCATTCGCCGCCACGGTTCGCCGCGACGCGGCGGGGGCCGTCGCGCTCGACCATGTTGCACTGACTGGTGCGGCTGCAGAGCTTTCCGGAGAAGCGCATTTCGATCCCGCCTCGCATCTCCTGGCTATGTCGCTGACCTTCGACGTGCCGCAGCTCAAGCCGCTCTCCACGGCGTTAGGCACGGCAATCGCCGGCACGGTTTCAGCGAAGCTGAAGGCACAGGGGCCGCTCGAACGGCTGCGGCTGCAAGGCAAGGCCGAGGGTCGCGGGATCACCGCTGGCGGAGCGGTGATCGATCGGTTCCGGCTCACCGGCGAGGTCGCCGATCTGTCTCAGCGCAAAGCGGTAGTCGACGGCACTTTTCACGCGCTCGGCCTCGACGGCAGTCTGTCTCTGGCAGCAGAAATGCCGGGCAATTCCGAGATGGCGGTTCCGCGTCTGCGCGTGCAAGCGGCGGACAGCACGGTCGAGGGCAACCTGCGCGTCATGCTCGCCACAGGTATAGCCCAGGGCGCGTTGACCGCGCGATCGGCCGATCTCTCGCGCTGGTCAAGGCTTGCCGGAATTCCGCTCGGCGGCAGCCTCGATCTGAGCGCCGGGCTTGCCGCGGCGGGAGGCGGGCAGGGCCTCGATCTCACCGCGACCGGAACCCGGCTCGCAGCCGGCGCCAACCGAGCGCGCCTCGAGATCGGCAACCTTGCCCTGACCACGCGGCTGGCCGACATTTGGCGCACGCCGTCGGGTTCGGGGCGACTGTCGCTGAATGCCGCGCGTTTCGGCGCCGGAGATTTCTCGACTGCTGCCGCGAGCTTCACCAGCCCGCGCCCCGGCCGCTTTGCCTTCGAGGGCAATGCTGACGGCCACCCGCTAACCATGACCCTCGCCGGGGAAGGCGGGCTCGTCCCGGGCGTCGCCGAACTGCGCCTCTCCCGGCTCGCCGGATCGCTCGGCACCGACCCATTCCGGTTGGCGCAGCCGCTCGACCTGTCGCGCCGCGGCACGGATCTCGCCCTTTCCGGTCTCGATCTGCGGCTCGGCGCCGGCCGGATCACCGGCAACGGCGCGATCAGAGGCGGAGGGCTGGCGTTGGCGATGAACGCCACCGATCTGCCGCTCGCGACCGGCGCGCAGCTGATGGGCTACCCGGGTGTGCATGGTGCCCTGTCGGCGACCGCGAGTTTGAGCGGAGCCTTACGCGCGCCGCAGGGCCATATCGTTGTGAATGCGCAGGCGCTCTCGCTTGCAGCGTCGCGGCACGCGCAGGCGCCTCGCCTCGGGTTGACGGCAACGGGTGATTGGAACGGCCGGGCGGTCGATGTGCAAGGCCGAGTGACCGGACTCGAAGGCGATCGGGTGGCTTTCACCGGCTCGCTGCCTCTGCTGCTGACCCCGGCCCCGCTCGGTCTGTCCGTGCCGCCGCAGGGTCCGCTTGCGCTGCGGCTTCAAGGCGGCGGCGACCTGGGTCATCTCGCCGATCTGTTGCCGCTGGGCGAGGACCGGCTGAGCGGGCGTTTCGCGGCCGATGTCGCGGTCGGTGGCACCGTCGCCTCGCCTGCAGCGGGCGGCCAGCTGAGGCTCACCGACGCGCGCTATGAAAATTTCGCAACCGGCGCGGTGCTGACCAATATCGCGGCAGATCTGGTCGGCGACCGCGATCGCTTTTCGTTGACTTCGTTCTCGGGCGGTGACGGCGCCAGCGGGACCGTCAAAGCACAGGGCGACCTGATGCTGAGCGGCGCTGCCGGGCCGACTGCCCAATTATCAGCGACGCTCGCCAATTTTCGCGTCGCGGTGCGTGACGAAGCGTTGGTCACGGCGAGCGGAACCATATCGGTCAACGGCCCGCTGACGGCGCTCAAGGTGACGGCCGCGCTGACTGTCGATCGTGCCGAGGTCAATCTGCCGGACAGCCTCCCGCCGACCGTCGTCGTTATCCATGTCACCGAGATCGGCGGTCGCGCCGGAAAACGGCCGGCTCCGGTCGACGAGGCGCCGGCGCTGCCCGCGGCGCTTGACATAACCGTCAGCCTGCCCGGCCCCGTCCTGGTGCGCGGCCACGGCCTCGACAGCCGGTGGCACGGCCGGCTCAATATCACCGGGACGACCGACGCGCCGAAGATCACCGGAAACTTGGTGGCCGACCGCGGCAGTGTTGATCTGTTCGGCAAGAGCTTCGTGGTGACCCGCGGCAAAATCACGTTCGACGGCGGCGCCACGCTTGATCCCGTTCTCGATATTGTCGCCCAAGTGAGTGCGGCTGACATCACCGCGCAAATAAACATCGACGGCTTGGCGTCAGCGCCAAAGATCACCCTGAGCTCGACCCCGCCGGTGCCGCAGGACGAGATCCTGTCCCGCGTCTTGTTTGGCCAGGGAGTGGGGCAAATCAACGCCGGCCAGGGTGTGCAGCTCGCCCAGGCCGCCGCCACCCTGGCTGGTGGCGGTCCCGGCGTGCTCGACCGGCTGCGCGGCAAGCTAGGCCTTGACTGGCTCCGTTTCGGCCAGGGGCCGGCCGGCGCTGCGAGCCCGATCTTGAACCCGAGTGTGGTCACCCCGACCACATCGAGCGCTGCCGCGGTCAGCGCCGGGAAATATGTGATGCCCGGGGTCTCGGTCGGGGTGACCCAAGGGGTCTCGCCGCCGACCAGTAAAGTAACCGTCGAGATCGAACTCGGGCATCACGTGACCGTCGACACCGAGGCCGGCCAAAACGGCGGAACCGGCATTGGGCTCAACTACAACTACGATTACTGAGCGACTGTCCGCCGATCACATCGCCGTGACGCGCGCCCGCCGCGTCTTTCTCTGAACGCAGCGCATCCTTATCCTCGCCGCGGCCGATTAGCCGCAGGGAGGGATCAAATGGACGTCATCGAAGGCGAATTGGAGGGGTTTGTCGCGCGCTCGCAATGGACGCGGCGCGGGTTTGTCATGACTTCGCTCGCGACTGGTTTTGCACTGTCGGTGCAGCCGGTGTCGGCGCAGACGATCCACACCGACGCGACCGGGCTGGAGGCCGGCGAGGTCAAGATTCCGGTCGCCGATGGCTCGATCCCGGCCTATCGGGCGATGCCGGACACGGGTGGACCCTTTCCGACCGTGCTCGTCGTCCAGGAGATCTTCGGCGTGCACGAGCACATCAAGGACATCTGCCGGCGCCTCGCCAAGCTCGGTTATTACGCGATCGCGCCCGAACTCTACGCCCGCCAAGGCAATCCCGCAGAGATCAGCGACATCAAGGAACTGATCGCCAAAATCGTGTCCAAGGTACCGGATGCGCAGGTCATGTCGGATCTCGATGCGAGCGAGGCCTATGCCAAATCGACCGGCAAGGCCGATACGGAAAAGCTCGCGATTACCGGGTTCTGCTGGGGAGGGCGGATCACCTGGCTCTATGCGGCGCACAATCCGGATCTGAAGGCCGCGGTGGCATGGTACGGCCCGATCGATCGGCCGCGCACCACGCTCCAGCCGAAATACCCGATCGATCTGGCAACCGAACTCAAATGCCCCGTGCTCGGCCTTTATGGCGGCGCCGATCAGAGCATCCCCGCCGACACCCGCGAGCACATGGCGGCGGAGTGCAAGGCCGCCGGCAAGACGTGCGACTTTGTCGTCTACCCGGATGCGCCGCACGGCTTCAACGCCGACTACCGGCCGAGCTACCGCCCCGAAGCCGCCAAGGACGGCTGGGCCAGGATGCTCGCCTGGTTCAAAGACCACGGCGTCGGCTGACCCCGGCTCCAGACCTACATCCGGGCGAGCACGGTCTCCTTGAAGCGGCGCATCTCGGCGAGCGAGGCTTCGGCCTCCGGGCGCTCGAAATCGATGTCGACGGCACTGACGCCGAGGTCGCGCAATGCCCGAAAATCGCCGACGATGTCGACTGTGCTGCCGGAAAACAGCCGGCGCTCACCGTCCGACGCCTTGTCCGGCACCGCCTCGCCATACCTTTTGACCCGATAGGTCAGCGCGACCTTGGCGGGATCGCGGCCGGCCTGCTGAGCAAACCGGCGCAGCCTTTCGACGCCGGCCCGGTAGCGCGGCAGGGTGTCAAGCAGATGCTTGTTGTTGCTGCCGATCGGGTACCAGGCGTCGCCGAGTCGCGCAGCGCGGCGCAGGGCCGGCCCGCTTTCGCCGCCGACCCAGATCGGCGGGTATGGTTTTTGCGCCGGTTTGAGTTCGAACAGGACTTCGTCGAACTTGACCCAATTGCCGTCGAAGCGCGGCGCTTCCTCGGACCACAGAGTCCGAAAAGCGCGGATGTATTCGTCGGTGACCGCGCCGCGCGCGGCAAAAGGGGTCACCGCCACCGCGTCGAATTCCGCCTCGAGCCAGCCGGCGCCGATGCCGACGGTAAGCCGGCCACCCGACAATACGTCGATCGTCGCGAGCATCTTCGCGGCCAGCACGGCCGGCCGATAGGGAACCACCATGACCGCGAGCACCAGCCGGATATGTGAGGTCTTGGCGGCGATATAGGCCGCCGCCGTCAATTGATCGTGCCGGTTTTGCGGCCCTTCGGTAAAGAATTCGCCGCTCTCGGAATAGGGGTAGCCCGGCGCCTTGAGGTTCGGCAGTAGAATGTGGTCGGTCAGGGTCAGGTAGTCGTAGCCCATCGCCTCGCCCTCTTGCGCGATACGGGTCACGATCTCCGGTCCCGACATCGGGCCGCTGATCGGCAGGTTGAAGCCAATCTGCATGCTCTTCCCCCTGGTGGGCTTGTGGGCACAGAATAGCCTGGACGGCCAGAAATAAGGGGATCATTCGATGCAGCTGGGATTTGTTGGCACCGGCACGATGGGGACGCCGATCGCGGGCTGTCTGGTCGACGCCGGCCATCAGCTGAGCGTCTACGATGTCCGGCCCGAAGCGACCGCCGCACTAACTGGGCGCGGCGCGGTCGCCGCCGCCAATCCGCGCGCGGTGGCCGAGCGCAGCGAAGTCGTTTTCACCTCATTGCCGGGCCCCGACCAAATGGAGCCCGCCGTGCTCGATCCGGAGACCGGAATCCTGGCCGGGTTGCGCGCCGGCGGCGTCTACATCGATCTGACGACCAACGCTCCCGCCGTGGCGCGCCGGGTGGCCGAGGCCTGCCGCGCCAAGGGGGTCGACATGCTCGACGCGCCGGTCAGCGGACGACCGCCGACAATGACGGTCATGGTCGGCGGCGACGAAACGGTCTTCGCCAAATATAGGCCGCTGTTCGAAGCGATCGCCCGCAACATCTTCTACGTCGGCGAGACGGGCGCCGGGTGCATCGCTAAGCTCGTCACCCAATACCTTGGCTACACCAACTTTGTCGCCGCCCTCGAAGGGCTGCTGATCGGCGCCAAGGCCGGCGTCGATCCCGGTGTGTTGGCCCGGATCGTACCGTTCAGCGCCGGGGCCAGCCGCACCTTCGACAACATCCCGCGCTCCGTGCTGTCCGGCGCCTTCATCGCCGGCGGCACGCTCGACATCGTCGCCAAGGATCTGCATTTGGCCTGCGAGCTAGCGCGTGACGTCGCCGCACCCGGAAATCTCGGTCTCCTCGCGCACGATGTCTTCCACCGCGCCCAGGCCCAGGGCTGGGGACAGGACGGTTTCCCGATCGCCGCTCGCATCCTTGAGGCGATGGCTGGCCGCGAGCTGCGCTCGCAAACCGGGCAGAATGCGGTAAGCTACCAAACGGACGATCCGAGACGAGGAGGCCGGTCATGATGACGGCGCGCACGCAAGGGTATCGGCCGGGTCTCGTCGACATGGCGACCGGACGGATCAGCCGTGAGATCTTTGTCAACGAGGAGATCTATCGCGAGGAATTGGAGCGAGTCTTCGCCCGCGCCTGGCTGTTCGTCGGTCACGAAAGCCAGATCCCGAACCCCGGCGATTTCTTCGTCTCGGGCATGGGCGAAGAATTGGTCATCCTGTGCCGCGACCGGGCCGGCCAGACCCACGTCTTCCTGAATTCCTGCCGGCACCGCGGCATGAAGGTGTGCCGCTACGACGAGGGCAACACCCCGGTTTTTACCTGCCCCTATCACGGCTGGAGCTATTCGACCGACGGCAGGCTGGTCGGTGTGCCGTATTTCCGCGAGGCCTACCATTCGACCCTCGACCGCTCGCAATGGGGTCTCGTCGAGGTGGCGCAATTGTGCAACTACAAGGGCGGGATCTGGGCCAATTGGGACCCGTCGGCGCCGTCCTTCACAGAATATCTCGGCGATTTCTCCCATTATCTCGACCAGACCTTCGACGGCTGGGACGGCAGCGACGGCGGCGCCGAGATCCTGGGCGGCATCCAGAAATGGCGGGTGCCGTGCAACTGGAAATTCCCGGCCGAAAATTTCAGCGGCGACAGCTATCACAACATCAGCCACCGTTCGGTCGACCTCGTCGGGGTCGGCCCCTCGGGCAGCGGCCGGCGCGACATGCCGGAGCTGAAGCTGGCGCGCAAGCTGCACATTGCCGTCCCCGACCGCGGGCATCAGACGACCGGCTACCTGTTGCCGCAGACCGCATCGCTGCCGCCCGCCTATCAGCACTCTTCGGTCGTTGCCGATTACTTCCGCGAATGCGAAGCAGCGCGCCACCGCCGGCGCGGCGACTGGGGACGCCTGATCACCTTGGTCGGCGAGGTGTTCCCGAGCATGGCCTTTCTCGCCCGCCAGCCGCGGACGATCGCGGTGTGGCACCCGCGCGGGCCGCACGAAACCGAGGTGTGGCGCTGGTATCTGGTCGACAAGGCGGCGCCTGACGAGGTCAAGGATTTTTTGCGTGACTACTATATTCGCTATTCCGGTCCGGCCGGCATGACCGAGCAGGACGATATGGAAAACTGGAACTACGCCCACGCTGCCAGCCGCGGCACGATCGCCCGCCGCTTCCCCTACAATTACGAGCAGGGCCTCGGCAGCGAAATCGAGAATTACGAGTGGAAGGGGTTCCGGCTACCGGGGACCGTCGTCGATCTGACCCGGGCCAATTCGAGCGAGCACAACCTGCGCAACCTCTACCGCCGCTGGGCCCAGTTCATGGAAGTCGACAAGTGGGATGACCTCGCCACCTGGCGCCGCCCGTCCGCCGGCATCGCCCAAGCCGCCGAGTAACGCGTAGGGTGGGTTTGAACCCCACCCTTACGGTCCAGAAAGCCGATGGGCAGATCGGGGGCCTCCCTTCCCTCTCAGTCGCCGTGAGACCTCGCCCCTCCCCGAACGACCTAACCGGCGCCGTCTGCGGCTTTGGCGGCGGACGGTGGGGCTGGCCCTGCCAAGATCGCTTTGTTGGATTCACGCAGTCCCAGGATCACCAAAAAGGACACGGCCGCCACCGCCATGATCACGAAGGCCGGAGAAAGATCGTTGTTGCTGCGCCGGATCACATAGACGGCGACCATCGGCGTCGCTCCGCCGAGGATGGCAAGGCCGAGATTGTATCCAACCGACATCACGGTGCAGCAGATGTGCCCCGGCACCAGCTCGACCATCGTTGCCGTGCTCGGCCCCCAATAGGCCGCATTCAACAAGGCAAACCCGATCTGGCCGATCAGGAGGATCGCGGGGTTGGTATGATGCAGCATCCAGAACAGCGGCACCGCCAGCACGAACAGGCCGCCGGTGGCCGCGAGCAACACGGGCCTGCGGCCGATGCGATCGGACAGCCTTCCCAATGGCACGATCGCCAGCATCAGCGTCAGCACCGCGATCGTGTTGATGTCGAGTGCCTTGGAGGCGGTGATGAAGTCGATCTGTCGCAGATAGGTGGTCACATAGACAAAGGTCATGTAATAGGCGACCGCCCCCGCGGCATTAAGCCCGACGACGCGCAGAATCGTGCGCCACTGGCTGCGGAACGCATCGCGCACCGGTGAAGCAGCCGGCGGCATCCCGCCCGGCGTCTCCCGGTCATCGGCGAGTTGCCGGCGGATTGCCAGCCCGATACCGCCCACAAGCAGGCCAAGCAGAAAGGCGAGGCGCCAACCCCAACTATTCACAGCCGAATGGTCGAGGACCGTAGTCACAACGGCCCCCACTACTGACCCCAGCAGCACGCCGCCGGTGGCGCCCAATGGCACAAAGCTTCCCAAGAACCCGCGTCGGCCGGGCGCTGACTGCTCGACAAGAAAGATCGCGGATGTCGTGTACTCGCCGCCGACCGACAGCCCTTGCACCAGCCGCAGCAACACCAGGAGCACGGGCGCCAACAGCCCGATTTGCCTATATGTCGGCAATAGTCCGATCAGGAAGGTCGGAACCGCCATGACCATGACGGAGGTCGTCAATGCCAGCTTGCGTCCGAGCCTATCGCCGATGTGGCCAAAGATCAGGCTGCCGAGCGGCCGCATCAGAAAACCCGCGGCAAAAACCCCGAAGGCCGCTATCAGTGACGAAGTCGCATCTTGCGCCGGGAAGAAATGCCGGCCGATCACCGTGGCGAAATACCCGTAAACGCTGAAATCGTACCATTCCATCACATTGCCGGCGATCCCGGCGATAATCGCCCGCCGCTGCGACGACGCACCCCAGGGGCGTCTCTCCGACCCTCGTAGGCATCGCTCCCTCTTCCAACCTGCTGACAAGGCTACCCAATCGCACATATCGTGTCGAGCTTCATCACCACAGAGATGATTTTCCGCGTACCATTCACGGACCATGAATTGCCATAGTCGCATCGTATCCTTGCGGGCATTGATGCGCTCAAGGGGCGTTAGGTTGCCGTTGATCACGTTGCGGATGCGTGACCTCAATTTGGTCAAGCAGCGGGGAACTAGACTAGGTGCGCATGGGCTCGCCAAGAGGTGGAGCGTACAACCCCGCCAGCGGGTACGGCTGGCCCACGAAAAATGCTCAATCAATCCGAGCGCGGGGTTTGCTGCAGATTCGCTGCCTTTGCGGCGATTTACCTCCCTGATCGAGGAGGAGCACCGCTTGGAGCCGCGATGCCGTTCCGCGATGAGCGGGTCTCGACTTCCGACTCGACGCGAAATAGTATTTCCGAGCACGATCGAGGAGAGCAGTGATGTCCGGTGACCACGCCCATCCCCGCGACCACGCGCATGGTTCGGAATTGTCCGAGATGGATGTGCGCGTGCGCGCGCTCGAAACCATCCTGACCGAAAAGGGCTATGTCGATCCGGCGGCGTTGGACAAGATCGTCGAGACGTACGAGACCCGGGTCGGGCCGCATATCGGTGGGCGGCTCGTCGCTCGCGCCTGGGTCGATCCCGAATTCAAGCGGCGGCTTCTGGTCGATGCGACCGAGGCGGCAAATTCGTTGGGAAATCCGGACCCGGTAGCCAGCCACCTGATCGCGGTCGAGAACACGCCGCAGGTCCATAACCTCGTCGTCTGTACCCTGTGCTCCTGTTATCCGTGGTCGGTGCTCGGGCTGCCCCCGGTCTGGTATAAATCAGCGCCCTACCGCTCGCGCGCGGTCATCGACCCGAAGGGCGTCCTTGCCGATTTCGGCGTGACATTGCCGCCCGAGACTGAGATCCGCATCTGGGATTCGACCGCCGAGACGCGGTTTTTGGTGCTGCCGATGCGCCCGGCGGGCACTAAAGGCTGGAGTGAGGAAAGGCTTGCCGCCTTGGTCACCCGCGACAGCATGGTCGGCACCGGCCTGCCGAAGTCGCCCGCAGAAGTTGCGCGATGACCAACTCAATCCACGACATGGGCGGCATGCACGGCTTTGGCCGGGTCGAGCCAGAGCCCAACGAGCCGCCGTTTCACGAGAAATGGGAAGGGCGGGTCCTCGCTTTGCAGCGCGCCATTGGCTATATCGGGTTATGGACGATCGACGGCGTGCGCGCCTCGCTCGAGGCGTTGCCACCGCTCGATTATCTCGGATCATCCTATTACCGGCGCTGGTTTCTCGGGTTGGAGCGTCGCGTCGTCAGGCACCGCCTTATCGGCCAGGATGAGGTCACTGCCGGCCATTCCTTGCGGCCCGGGATCAGGCTGAACCGCAAGCTGAACGCGTCCGACGCTGAACATCCTCCGTTAATGAATTTCGAACGTCCGGCGCCCGGACCGGCGCGCTTCAAACAAGGCGAGCGGGTGCGCACTCGCAACATCAACCCCGCAACCCATACCCGCTTGCCGCGTTATGCCCGCAGCAAAACCGGCACGGTCGAGGCCATCCGCGGCTGCCACGTCTTTCCCGATACGGCCGCGCTCGGCGCCGGCGACAATCCGCAATGGCTCTACACTGTCGTGTTTTCGGCTCGCGAATTGTGGGGCGAGGACGCCGATCCATTGATCAAGGTGTCGATTGAGGCGTTCGAGCCTTATCTCTTGCCGGCATGAGTGCGATCGACCGCGTTGCCGAGGCGGTCCCGGGCATCCCCCGCAATCCCGACGGCCCAGTGTTTCGCGAGCCATGGGAGGCCCACGCCTTCGCCATGGCCTTGGCGTTGCACGAGCGCGGGCTCTTCACTTGGCCCGAATGGGCCGCAACCCTCGCCGACGAGATCAAGCGCGCCCAGGCTGGGGGCGACCCTGATGCCGGCGACACCTATTACCGGCACTGGCTCGCCGCACTCGAACGCCTAGTCGCCGAAAAGGCCGCCGCCGACCCGGCTGCTCTCGCCCGCCACCGCGCCGCCTGGCGCCGCGCCGCGCTGCGCACCCCGCACGGCGCCCCGATCGCGCTGAAGCCGGAGGATTTCGGCACAGAATAGGCGCGACGCGCCCGACCATCGCCCGAAATCCTTGAAGAGGCGGATCTCGGTGAGATGAGCCGCGAAGGCTCGATGGGCTATACGTCCAAATTAGCGACGCTCAGGGCGTTGGCTTGGATGAAGTCGCGGCGCGGTTCGACGAGGTCGCCCATCAGGGTCGAAAAGGTCTCCTCGGCCGAGTCGGCGTGGCTGACCTTTACCTGCAGCAGGGCGCGGACCTCGGGGTCTAGCGTGGTCTCCCACAATTGCTCCGGGTTCATCTCGCCGAGGCCCTTGTAGCGGGTCACCTCGATGCCCCGGCGGCCCAGTTCCATGACTGCCTCGACCAGGCTCGTCGGTCCGGCGATCGGCCATGTCTTGTCACGCGCTGCCAGCGTGCCCGGGCGGTCGTAGGTCTGGCGTAACCCGTTGCCGTCGGCGTCGAGCCGGCGCGCCTCGGCGCTGCGCAGTAAGGCCGCGTCGATCAGCCGGCGCTCGCCGACCCCTTGCCGGGTACGGCCTAGAACCAGCCCTTCGCCAGCGATGACTTCGCCTTGCCAGCTGCGCTCGTGCTCTGGGGCAAGACGGTTGAGGCGCTCGGCGGTGCGGTGCGCAGCCTCGATCGCACGGTTCGGGTCAGCGAGCAAAGCGGCCGACAACGCTCCGGCGATTGCCGCCTGCTCGACTACCGTAATGTCGCCGACCTTGGCCGCCAAGGTCTGGAGCGAGCGGCGGTGGGCCCGTGCCTCGTCCAATAGAGCTCGCAAATCGTTTGCCGCGCGCTCGACCCCGTCGAATTGGGTGAAAACCGCATCGCGCAACGCCGCGTCGATGCAATAGGCCTCGAGCGCCGGGTCGTCCTTTAGATAGACCGCCTTTTGATTGCCGCGCTGCAGCCGGTAGAGCGGCGGCTGTGCGATGTAGAGAAACCCTTTGTCGATCAGGCTCGCCATCTGCCGGAAGAAGAAGGTAAGCAACAGGGTGCGAATGTGGCTGCCGTCGACATCGGCGTCGGTCATGATGATGATGCGATGGTAGCGCGCCTTATCCGGGTCGAAATCTTCGTGACCGATCCCGGTGCCGAGGGCTGCGATCAAGGTGCCGATCTCGGCCGAGCCAAGCATCTTGTCGAAGCGGGCGCGCTCGACATTGAGGATCTTGCCCTTCAGCGGCAGGATCGCCTGAAAGCGCCGGTCGCGGCCCTGCTTGGCCGAACCGCCGGCGCTGTCGCCCTCGACGATAAACAGCTCGCTCTTGGCCGGGTCGCGTTCCTGGCAATCGGCGAGCTTGCCCGGCAGATTGGCGATATCGAGCGCTCCCTTGCGCCGGGTCAGGTCGCGCGCCTTGCGCGCCGCCTCGCGCGCGGCAGCGGCCTCCACCACCTTGGCGACGATTTTTCTGGCATCGGCCGGATGCTCCTCGAACCACTGCGTCAGCTTGTCGGCGACGATGCCTTCGATCGCTGGGCGGACCTCGGATGAGACGAGCTTATCCTTGGTCTGCGAGGAAAATTTTGGGTCGGGCACCTTGACGGACAGGACGCAGGTCAGACCCTCGCGCATGTCTTCGCCGGTTAGCGCCACCTTCTCCTTTTTGGCGATGCCGCTGTCATTGGCGTAGGCGTTGACGCTGCGGGTCAAAGCCGCGCGAAAGCCGGCGAGGTGGGTTCCGCCATCGCGCTGCGGGATGTTGTTCGTAAAGCACAGCATGGTCTCGTGATAGCTGTCGGTCCACTCCATGGCGATTTCGAGCAGGATATCGTCGCGCTCGCCGCGGATCGCGATCGGCGGCGCGTGCAAGGCCTGCTTGGAGCGGTCGAGATAGCGGACGAAGGCTTCGAGACCGCCCTCGAAATGCAGGGTCACGCTCTTCGGCTCGACTCCGCGCGCGTCGTTCAGCACCAGGGTGACGCCGCTGTTCAGAAAGGCGAGTTCGCGCAGCCGATGCTCGAGCGTAGTAAAATCGAACTCGGTCTTCGTAAAGGTCTCGGTGCTCGGCAGAAAGGTGATCTCGGTGCCGGTGGCCGGTCCTTGGCGGTTCGATCCAGCGGGCCAAGGCGGGGCCGGCCCAACTTCGGCGAGCGGCGCTTCGGGCACGCCGTCGCGAAACCGTATGAACCATTCCGATCCGCCGCGAAAGACGCGCAGGTCGAGCTGCGAGGAAAGGCCGTTGACCACCGAGACGCCGACCCCGTGCAACCCTCCGGACACCTTGTAGGCGTTCTGGTTGAATTTCCCGCCGGCGTGCAGGTGGGTCATGATCACCTCGGCGGCGGATACCCCTTCCTCGTCGTGGATGCCGACCGGGATGCCGCGCCCGTTGTCGGTGACGGTAACCGAACCGTCGGCGTTCAAGGTCACCACGACCGTGTCGCAATAGCCGGCCAGCGCTTCGTCGATCGCATTGTCGACGACCTCGTATACCATGTGGTGGAGGCCGGACCCGTCATCGGTATCGCCGATATACATGCCCGGCCGCTTGCGCACGGCGTCTAGCCCACGCAATACCTCGATCGATTGCTCGTTGTAAGTTGCGTCTTCACCATTGCTGGTCACGCTGTTGTCATCGGGGCCAGCGGCGCCGTTGCCGTGCGGTGCGCCAGCCATAGGCGCAGCCCCAGGGATCGCGCCGGCCGATGCATGCGGATCGGGTGCAGAGATGTTTGCCATGTTTTTCGCTATTGATGCCTTTTCGGGTCAGAAGGAATTTGCCGCCACGGTGCCATCGCGGACCCTCAGAAACTGAGCCCGGCCGCGCAGCGGGGCGAACAGCGCCTCGTCGGTTCCGGTCAGCCAAACCTGGCTTTCGAACCGTGCGAGGGCCTCGAACAACGCGGTGCGCCGGCCCGGATCGAGATGGGCGGCAATCTCGTCGAGCAGCAACAGCGGCGGCTCGCCGCGCAATGCCCGCTGCAGCTCGGCGTGCGCCAGCAAAATCGAAATCAGCAGCGCCTTCTGCTCGCCGGTCGAGCCGAATTCGGCGGCGATCCCGGTTTGCGCCAGGCTGACCATCAGATCAGATCGGTGCGGGCCGATTCCGGCGCCGCCGGCAACGGCGTCGCTAGGCCGCGCAACGGCCAGCGCCTCGGCAAATTTGGCCTCGACGGCGAGCGCCGGCATTTCGTCGAGCCAATCCTCGATGGTGCCGGCGAGCTTGAGGCGCGCCTTCGGAAACGGCTTTTCTGCTGCGGAACAGGCGCGGTCGAGCCGCTGCACGGCATCGCGCCGCGCCGCTGCGACAGCCACCCCTTGCGCCGACATGACCCCTTCGAGGGCCGCTAGCCACGCCGGATCAGCCGGACCGTCACGCAACAGGCGCGCACGCTCGCGCAGCGCCTGTTCATAGGCGCTGGCGCGCGCGGCATGCGCCGGGTCGAGCGCAACGACAAGACGATCGAGAAACCGGCGCCGACCGCCGGGTCCTTCGAGAAACAGCCGATCCATTGCCGGGGTCAACCACACCACGCCGAGGCGCTCGGCGAGTGCGGCTTGGCTGTGTGCCGGCTCGCCGTCGATGCGCACGACCCGCTTGTTACCATCGACAGCGTCGCGGCCGGTGCCGATCCGCAAGGTGCCGCGACGGGTAGCCATCGTCGCTGCAACGGCCCAACCCCGGGTTGCGACATCGACCGTATTATCCCTGCATGCTGCCATGTTCCGGCGGTCGATCTCGGTCAACCTGGCCCCGCGCAGCCCGCGGCCCGGCGCCAGAAACGACACGGCCTCGAGCAGGTTGGTCTTACCCACGCCGTTGGGGCCGGTCAGCACCACGGGCTCAGTGCCAAGGGCTAGCCTAGCCTCGTAGTAGTTGCGGAAGTCGGTCAGCATCAGGCGGGTTACACCGACCCGCCGATCGCCTAGCAAAAGGGCTGCGGCACTGGCGCTTCCGCGGGCTTCCTGTGCCTCGGTTAGCATGGGAATTATATGGGGTTGGCGGCCGCCGTTATCTACCGGGCGAGATCGGGCAGCCCCACTCGATCGGCTTAAACCCGCATCGGCATAAGCACATAGAGCGCGCTCGGATCCGCGCGGTCGCGCACGATCGTCGGCGAGGCCGAATCCGACATGGCGAATTGCGCCCCTTCGCCATCGATCTGCGCGGTGATGTCTAGAAGGTACCGGGAGTTGAAGCCGATTTCGATTGGCTCGGCGAGATAGGTCGCGTCGATCTCCTCGACCGCGGTCCCGTTCTCGGGGCTCGTCGCCGATACTGCGAGGCTGCCCCCGTTGGCACCGGGTGCGATCGCGAGCTTGACCGCTCGGCTCTTCTCGGTCGAGATCGTCGACACCCGGTCCACCGCTTCGGCGAACTCTTTGCATTTGACTTCGAGGATCTTGTCGTTGTTTGACGGGATCACTCGATCGTAATCCGGGAAGGTGCCATCGATCAGCTTCGAGGTCAGCGCCGCCTCACCCGTCGCAAAGCGGATTTTCGTCTCGCTCAGCGAGACCTGGATCTCGTCTTCGCTCTCATCGACCAGCTTGCGCAGCTCGATTACCGTCTTTCGAGGGACGATGATGCCGGGCATCCCGGCGGCCCCCTCCGGCATCACCATTTCCACCCGGGCGAGGCGGTGACCATCGGTCGCAACCGCGCGTATCACCGGCACCTCATCGTTTTTGGTCGTGTGCAGGTAAATGCCGTTCAAGTAATAGCGGGTTTCTTCGGTCGAGATCGCGAACCGCGTGCGATCGACCAAGCTGCGCAACTCGGCCGCCGTCAGCGTGAAATTATATGCCAAATCGCCGCTCGCCATCACCGGGTAGTCTTCGGGCGGCAGGCACGCCAAGGTAAAGGTGGAGCGACCGGACCGCAACACCATGGCGCTGCGCTCGCCGCTCGCATCAATCTCGATCTGGGCCCCCTCGCGCAATTTGCGGACGATGTCATAGAGCGTGTGCGCTGGGGCGGTCGTGCGCCCGGGCCGCTCGATCCGGCTTGGCACCTGCTCGACGATCTCGAGATCCATATCGGTGGCGCTGAGCGCCAGGACTCCGCCGCCCCCGCCGGCATCGGCGCGCAACAACACATTCGATAGAATCGGGATCGTGTTGCGCCGTTCGACGACGCTCTGCACATGTCCCAGAGCCTTGAGGAGAGCGCCCCGTTCGATGGTGAGTTTCATGTTGGCTACACGCAGGTTGGCGGACCGGGCGACACCCTGCCGGATTTCCCGGCCAATGCCCCCGTCGCGCCAGTCCGAAGGGCCGGCAGACGGGAACGCAGTCTACCACAGAACGACGCCGACCTCAGCACCCGGTTTTGAGACCTGTGGCGGGACCGCCGGCCGCGGGGCCCGGTCAGCTTTGCAGCATTCGCCGCAGCAGCTCGACGTCCTCGGCGAGGACCGGGTCGGTGAGCATCAGCTCGTCGATCTTGCGTACCGCGTGGATCACGGTGGTGTGGTCGCGGCCGCCGAATTTGCGGCCGATCTCGGGCAATGATCGGGTCGTCAGCTGCTTGGCGAGATACATTGCGACTTGTCGCGGCCGCGCCACGATGCGGGCGCGCCGGTCCGAGGTCATCTCGACCAGCTTGATGTTGAAATGCTCGGCCACGCGCCGCTGGATCTCGTCGATCGTCACCCGTCGTTCGTGCGAGCGCAGCAGGTCGTGCAACTCCTCCTGTGCGCTTTCGAGCGTGATGTCGCGTCCGACGAGCTGCACGTTTGCAACGATACGGTTCAGCGCACCTTCCAACTCGCGGACATTCGAGGTGATCTTATGGGCCAGGAACTCCATTACTTTGCGCGGCAGTTGAATATTGCTCTGTTCGGCTTTTGACTGCAGGATGCCGAGCCGCAGCTCGTAAGTGGTCGGGTGCAGATCAGCGACCAGCCCCCAGCCGAGGCGCGAGCGCATGCGCTCTTCGAGCCCTTCGAGATCGGAGGGCGACTTGTCGGCTGAGATCACGATCTGGCGGTTCTGGTCGACCAGCGCGTTGAAGGTGTGGAAAAACTCTTCTTGGGTTGATTCTTTGCCGCTGATGAATTGGACATCGTCGATCATCAGCAAATCGACCGAGCGGAATTCCTCCTTGAAGTCCATCGTCGATTTGAAGCGCAGCGCGCGGATGAATTGATACATGAACTTCTCGGCCGAAAGGTAGATCACCTTGCGGCCGCAGGCGTGCTTGCGGACGTGCCAGGCTACGGCGTGCATCAAATGGGTCTTGCCGAGCCCGACGCCGCCATAGAGAAACAGCGGGTTGAACGGCACCATACGCACCGGGCCCGCACAGGCTTCGGCCACTCGCCGAGCCGCGGCGTGGGCGAGTTCGTTGGGCTTGCCGACGACGAAGTTCTCGAACGTAAAACGCGGATCTAGTCCCGATTGCTGCGCTCTCTCTTCGCCGATTTCGAACACGGCCGCAGGCGCCGCGCCGAGACCCGGCTCGGGACGGTTTTGCATGTGGTCCTCGCTGCGGCGAGAAACCGCTGTTCCGGGCGTGTGCACCGCCGGCGCAACGATCACTGAAACCCGTTTCACCTGCCGGTTCTGCGCACGCCATAACGCCAGAATCCGGTCGGCGTAATGCGAGGCGATCCAATCGCGAAAAAAGCGCGCGGGTGCCCCGATCACCGCCTCGCCGCCATCGATCCGTTGCACGTTGACCGGGGCAAGCCAGCGGCGGTAGGCGGTTTCGCCAACCTCCTGTTTCAGCTGGCCGAGAACCCGGTTCCACTCATATTGCGGCGTCGTCGCCGCGCTTTCGGTGCCATTTTCCTGAGCCGTTTCCGCCATTGCCGCATCCCCCCGATCAAGACGGCAGCACCATCCGATGAGTACTCGATAAAAATTCACCTCTGTATGTCTTAAATATCAGCGCGTCTTGCGCTGCTATCCAAAGGTAGTACCAATCCCCCTGTACCAGATCATTATTATCGGTAGATCTAGGCAAGACGTTTTATATCTTGCCTCGATCGACATTTACAGGGCGCCAACGTGATTTATGATGGCGCAATACGGCAATGCTAACTTATGTGTCGAAACGAAGGCAAGCCGACCGAAAGGAGAACGCGAAAGTTTTTTCAACCGGTTCGGCACCCGCGGCGCGGCCCCGATGGCGCGGGGCATGCATGCGCCAACGTGTCGCAGTTGGTCGGGCGCGACGCCGGGCACCGGGGCGGGCTTAGAGAGCGTTGATACGGGCGGCGAGGCGGGAGAGTTTGCGCGAAGCCGTGTTCTTGTGCAGCACGCCCTTGGTGATCGCCCGATGCAGCTCAGGCTGGGCGACATGAAAAGCAGACTGAGCCGCTTGCTTGTCGCCGGTGTCGATTGCGGTCTCGACCTTTTTGACGAAGGTACGCACCCGGCTCATCCTGGAGCGATTGATCGCCGTACGCTTTTCGGTCTGGCGAATGCGCTTTTCCGCCGATTTGTGGGTGGCCATGCTTCTTCGCCGAAAGGTGAGCCGGTCTTCTATAAGCAGGCCGCCGCTGCGTCAACACCGAATGGCCGCGGGGTGATGTACGGAGATTTGTGTCAGGGCGGTGAGCGGGGTACTCGGCGGATTGCGCTCGCGTCGATTCGCCGTCGAAATCACGAGGGCGCTCGCGTTGCTCCGGTGTCCGATCAAAGTTTCCCCCCGCAAGAGGTAGCATTTCAGGGCTAGGCATAAACGTGGTGGCGACCGCGGCTGCTGGCGGCCAAATTTTTCGGCTAATTTCTCAAAGGGGGACGGCAAAAGGGGGATCAGATGCCGGTCAAGCTGACGAAAATCTGGTTTGCAGCCCTGGTGGCCTTGGCCAGCCTGCCGGCGCTGGCTGCCGACATGCCGGGGTCGGGCACCAAAAACTTCATCCCGGGCGGCGATGCGCCATCTTACTTTACCAATGAGAATGGCGCGGTTTCCGGCGTAGCGGCTGTAGACGAAGCAACGTCGGATGACGGGGTCGATCAAACTCTCGGCTCACCGCGGTCCGAGACGGCGCCGATGCATTCAGCCAGAACGATGACGCGGCGGCACGCCGGGCTAGCCGCGTCCCATCGGCGGGAAAAGTACACCGCGGCGAATTTCACAGCCACGGGACGCTCGGCTCATGTCGCGAGCGCGAACAGAACTAGGATCGCGTCAGTCGACGCACCCGTCAGATCGACCCGGACCACGGGAAGGACCGCAAATCCACCAAAAGCAAAATCTGACGGAGCCGCAATTGCAAGACCGGCCAAATCGAGTGCTCGACACGCAGCACCGAAATCGGCCGCCAGAAAGGGATAACGCGGGAGACAGATTGCCCGGTCCCGCTGCGGAAGTTGGACAGAGCCGGCGGGGCCGCCATATAAGCGGCGCTATGGGAAAGGTGCCGTTTCTGAAGATGCACGGCCTGGGCAACGACTTTGTCGTGCTCGATACCCGCGGCAGCGGGCTTGCGATCGGGGCCGAGGGCGCGCGCGCATTGGCGGATCGGCATACCGGGATCGGCTGCGACCAGTTGATCGTGTTGCAGCCGCCGCGCCATCCGGCGGCGCAGCTATCGATGCGCATCCACAACCCCGACGGCAGCGAGGCCGAGGCTTGCGGCAACGCAACGCGCTGTGTCGCCTGGGTGTTCGGCCGCGAGACCGGAGATTCACGGGTGCAGATAGAGACCGTGGCCGGGCTGCTCGAAGCCGAGATCGCGGCCGACGGCCGGATCGCCGTCGATATGGGGCCGGCTCGCACCCATTGGCGCGACATTCCGCTCGCACGCGCGGCCGACACCGATCGCGTTGACTTGGCGTTGGGACCCCTGTCCGCGCCTGTGTGCACCAATATCGGGAACCCGCACGCGACCTTCTTCGTCGATGATGTCGAGACGGTCGACTTGGCGGCGCTGGGCCCTGTGCTCGAGCATCACGCGCTATTTCCGCAGCGCGCCAATATCGGCATCGCCGCGATCCGCGACCGCGACAATATCCGGCTGCGGGTCTGGGAGCGGGGCGCCGGGATCACTCGGGCTTGCGGCAGCGGCGCCTGCGCCGCGCTGGTCGCCGCGCATCGCCGCGGCCTCGCCAAACGCCGCGCCGCCGTGATGCTCGACGGCGGGAGCCTCGACATCAAATGGCGCGAGGACGGGCATGTGATCATGACCGGGCCGGCGGCGTTGAGCTTCGAGGGGAGCTTCGATCCCGTACTCCTCGCCGGAAGTTGACGGGAGCCATGGAGGGGAACGAGATCGTCACGTTCGGCTGTCGGCTGAACGCATTCGAATCCGAAGTCATTCGCCTGGCTGCGGCCGAGGCCGGGTTAAAGGGCGCCATTATCGTCAATACCTGTGCCGTCACTGCCGAAGCCGAGCGGCAGGCGCGACAGGCGATCCGCCGGGCTCGGCGCCGGCATCCCGAGGCGGAGATCATCGTCACCGGCTGCGCCGCCGAGATCGCTCCGCAGCGCTACGCGGCACTCGCGGAGGTCGACCGGGTGCTCGACAACCGCGCAAAACTGCAGGCGCAAAGCTACGACTCGCCAGGGGTCGAGGCGCCGAACCTCGATGAGGCCGCGGCCCATCTGATCGACGGCTTCGAAGGCAGAGCCCGCGCCTTTCTGCAAGTCCAGCAGGGCTGCGATCACCGCTGCACCTTTTGCATCATCCCCTACGCGCGCGGGCCCAGCCGATCGGTACCGATGGGCGCCATCGCCGAACAAGCGCGCCGTCTTGTCGCCGCCGGCTATCGCGAGATCGTGCTGACCGGGGTCGATCTGACCGCCTACGGGTTTGATCTGCCGGGGATGCCAAGCCTCGGTCAAATGGTCCGCCGATTGCTTGCCGCGGTGCCCGAGCTTGAGCGGCTGCGTCTCTCCTCGCTCGATCCGTTCGAGATCGATGCCGAGCTGTGGCGGCTCGTCGCCGGGGAGAGGCGATTGATGCCGCATCTGCATTTATCGTTGCAGTCTGGCGACGACTTGATCCTGAAGCGTATGAAGCGGCGGCATTTACGCGCCGATGCAATTGAGGTTGCGCACAGGGCCCGCGCGCTGCGGCCGGAGCTGGCGCTCGGCGCCGACCTGATTGCGGGTTTTCCGACCGAAACCGAGGACATGTTTCGCCGCAGCCTCGATCTGATTGAGGAATGCGGGCTCGCCTTTGTTCATGTGTTTCCGTACAGCCCCCGGCCCGGCACTCCGGCCGCGCGCATGCCGCCGGTTGCCAATGCTGTCGTCAAGGAGCGGGCGGCGCGATTGCGGGCGGCAGGAGAGGCCTCTCTCGCCGCCGAGCTCAGATCGCGCGTCGGTAGTGAGACCGATGTCCTGGTAGAGCGTCCGGGAGTCGGCCGCGCCGCCTTTTATGCCACGGTCGGTTTTAGCGGTTCGGGCGCCGTAGGGTTAGTGCAGCGTATGCGAGTTATCGGCTGCAATGGGGGCAGCCTCGTTGGAGTGCCGGTCGGATGAGGTTCTGGCGGCGCAACGGTCCGGCCGAACCGACGCCGGAGGTGGAGACGACGCTGGTTCGCGAGCTTGAAGAAGAGGCGGCGCTTCACCACCCCACCTCCGAGCTCGAGGAAACCTTTGAGCCGCCGCAGGCGGAGCCGGCTACGGCCGACGAGTCTACCGCATCCGCCGGAGCCGCGGAGGGCACCGACCAGCGGGGCTGGTTCGGCCGATTGCGCGCCGGGCTGGCGCGCAGTTCGGCGCGGCTCAACGAGGGCATCAGCGCGATCTTCAATCGCCGCCGGCTCGACGACCAGGCGCTGCTCGAACTCGAAGAGCTGTTGATCTCAAGCGACATGGGGGTCGGGGTCGCCGGCGAAGTCACCGAGGCATTACGCCGCAACCGCTTCAACCAGGAGGTCACGCCCGAAGAAGTCCGCTCGGCGCTCGCCGAACAGGTCATCCGACTGGTCGAGCCGGTGACCCGGCCATTGCGCATCGACCGCGAGCGCCGACCGTTTGTCATTCTCGTCATCGGCGTCAACGGCAGCGGCAAGACGACGACGATCGCCAAGCTCGCCAAACAATATCGCGACCAGGGGCTGCGGGTGGTGCTTGCTGCCGGCGACACCTTCCGCGCAGCCGCGGTCGAGCAACTGCAGATCTGGGGCGAGCGCATCGGCGCTCCGGTGGTGGCTCGGGCGGCCGGTTCGGATGCGGCCGGGCTCGCCTATGATGCGCTGGCGCAGGCACGCACCGAGGACGCCGACATCCTGCTGATCGACACTGCCGGACGGTTGCACAACAAGGCCGATCTGATGGGCGAGCTGCAGAAGATCGTCCGTGTGCTGAAAAAGGTTGACCCGAAGGCGCCGCACTCGGTGTTGCTCGTCCTCGATGCGACAACCGGCCAGAACGCGCACGCTCAGGCCGAAATCTTCCGCGAGATGGTCGGCGTCACCGGCATCGTAATGACCAAGCTCGACGGCACCGCTCGCGGCGGCGTGCTGGTTTCCCTGGCTGAAAAATACGGCATCCCGATCCATGCGATCGGGGTCGGCGAAGCCGCTGATGATCTTCGTCCGTTCGAGGCGCGTGCCTACGCCCGCAGCCTGGTCGGGCTCGAACCCTGATTGTGTCAGAGGCAAGTCGGTCAGAAGCCAGGTGGGTTGATGCGGGCGGTGAAATCGCGGGTCGCGCGTGCTTCTTGATCGTGCTGCAATGCCCAGCGGTTCGAAGGGAAAGCAAGATCGGTCCACGGGATTTCGTCCCAGCCGAACAGCCGCACCTCCAGACTCTCCGGCCCTGCTGAAACTGCGTCGTCCAAAAGCCGCGCCCGATAGATCAGCTGCACCTGGCTGATGCGCGGGATGTCATAGATCGCCAGTAACCCCTCGATCTCGATCCGGGCGCGCGCTTCCTCCCAAGCTTCACGCTCGGCGCCGGCGCTGGCCGAACTCGTTGAGCTCGAGATATCCCGCGGGCAGGGTCCAAAAGCCGTGGCGCGGCTCGATCGAACGCCGGCACAACAGGATGCGCTCGCCCCATCGGGCAACCGAGCCGACCACGATCTTTGGGTTATCATAAAGGACATAGCCGCAATCGGCGCACATCATCCGCTCGCGATTATCCCCTTCGGGAACACTTCGAACCGACGGGCCGCGCAGTTGGGGGTCGTTCGCCATCGCCGATCCCCGCCGATGCTCAGTCGCCCGAGCCCAGCGGCGGCCGGCGGAGGTTGGGGACGCAGCGGCGAAGCATACCGGTCGGCTTTGTTCCGTTCGACGCGCCGATCATAGGCGGCGGGTCGAACGGTGGCAAGCGAGCCTATTCTCTCACGTCTGGATGATTGCCATCATCCGTAAGATAGAGGCAGGTCACTTCAGCGATACTGGCGCCACGGTAAGGTTATAAGTAACGTCCTGCAAAAATGTTCCGGATTCGGCGTGGAACTGCAAGGTGTGCGGCCCTACCTTCAGCGGGGAAAGCAGGACATAGTATCCATCGTCCATCGATGGCGAATATATCCCTGCCGGCAGCGGCATTCCCGCTCCACACGCATCGGGTCCGTAAATGTTGTCTCCCGGAAACCACGTCGGGAACGGGAGCGATAGGACGCGCTGTATATGTTTTCGATTGAGCGGCTTGCCATCGACAGTCACCGATAGGTTTTGAGCCGCGTCGATGGAGGACGTGATCAGGGATATCAATTTTTTCACGTCGAAATTTTCGCCTCCTTGACCGCAGTCAGGGGTATTATTGTTGAAAGAGTTTATAACGGGAAAGAACAGCGGCTTGCCTTCGGGGACGGAGCAATCGCGCGTCGCCGTCCCGCCGCCGAAGACCCCGGCGAGGAACCACAACTCTCCTCGCTGGCCGACCATGCAGTATTGCCCGGACGCGTCAATTTGGGGATTTTGATCGTTCGGTATCGACAACGCCCATTGCCACCACTCCCCAGTCAATTCGGACAATGGCCCGGGGGCGGCGCTGCCATCCGCAAACGCCAGCTGCATTGGCAAGATCAGTCCGATGAGCGCTCCAACAATGGCAGCAGTAGTCTTGGTCATTGAGTTTACTCCTTGAGATTGAAAAGCGGTGTCTTCTGTCATTGAGGTGGTTTGGCTTCCCACCCTTATTGGAACAGGCGCACGTCGCCCGGGCAGTTCATGGAGTTCTCGTCGCTCTGGGCGACGCCGTCTCCACATTTGGAAGGACAATCGGGGCTGTCGGCGGCGCTTTCACCGCGGCTCACCTCGCAAACACCGTCACCCGGGTACGGCAGAAAAAATGGCGGCGTATTCGGCCACAGGGCGGGCTCGCCACGATCGCCGAGGGCGAAGGGGAACCAGATGGTCAAGGCCCATTGGGTCCGGTCGAAGGTCCGCTTCCAGCCCTGGTCATCGAAGATCTCGCCGAGCCGAGGAGCGTCGGCGAGGACACTTAGGCTCGCCATGTCCGGCATGCCGGGATCGCTTGGGCCGGCCCTTCCTGCGAAATAGACCAAGGAGACGAGCGCCTCCTCCTGGTCGTAGAGCAACCACACACTGGTCAGGCCGCGCGTCTGCGCCGCGGCCAGAATGGCGGCGAATTTCTGCTCCAGCACCCAAACCGGCTGACGGGCATTGCTTAGCGACCAACGCTCGGTCCTCAGCACGATCTGCGAGTTGTGGATGTCGGCGAAGTCGTGCGCCCCGATTACGGTCCAGGCATGGCAGTCCGGGTTTAAAAAATAGGACCGCTTGAGAAAATGCACGCCGTCGAGGATATAGGTGTTGAAGACCCAATCCCGATATTCCCGCGCGTGCTCGGCGGTATCGAACAGATACCGTCCACCGGAAAAAACCGCCTTCCCGCTGGGATCGCTAGGGTCGAAACTGATCGGGATATGCTTGTGGAGCAGGCCGGGACGGGCAGACATGTACATTCGATCGCGCTCGATCGACGGCGCGATTTGATCCGGGGGTAAGAGCGACGGGTCGGACGAGAGGCCAAAGTCGCAGGTGAACGCACCTCCGGGCTGCGCATCGCTGGGCTCGCCTGCGGCGACGCCGGTCGCCGTTAAGAGCGACAGGCCGAGCACCGCCGCGAACGTACGCGCGCCGAGGGGCACGGCAGAACTAAATCTCGGCTTGGTTTTGGACGATGTAAGTGTTGACATCGAAAATCTCCATAGTCGTGTGTTATGATCACGTCTGTTTTCTTAAAATATCTTGCTATGATTTATATAGGCTGAGGAAGTCCGCAAAACTCAGCGTGCCGATTAGCTTCTGGTCGTCGTCGAGCAGTTCGTACAACACGCCATCGCGTCCACGAATGTTGAAAAACACGATAACATCCTGATCAAAACCCCCACCTTCCCGATGCACGTCTCCTGGCGGGCTGGACTTGTAGCTGCCAACGGCGCGAATTTCCTTGATATCGCCATTGGGTTCATAAAGGCGATGCTCGCCCTGCACGACAAATGTATTATTGTGCACCACGTGTCGATGAAGAATGATCTTTTCATTGGCATCAAATTTGAAAAGCACGTCGACAATGTAATTTTTCTCGTCAATATTCAGTATCGAATATTTTAAGTGCTCCAGATCTGGGTGCGTGTTCCATTTAATATTCTGATCATCAAAGCTGTGCGCTGCCATCGCCTCACCCTCCCAGCTGGACAAATCTTTCGAGGACCTAAACGCACCCTTTCGAGCACCTAAACCATTAAGGCCTGGACGCGGGGCCGTGTCGTCATGCGTTCGGATGACAGAGCCATTTTCGTGTAATATTTTTTTGCACAAGTGTGAGGAACCTCACACAACAAGCGGTGCACAACGTCATATCGCTGTAAGCGCCCGGGCTTAGCGCGCCTTCCGGGCCGGTGCGTTGCGCGCATGCGGGGGGCGGCGATGCGCTTTCGAGCACTTTCGGATTTGATCGGATCGATCTACGACACGGTGGTGGACCCGGGCGCCTGTCCAACCATGCTCAACGGTCTCGCCGACCTCCTCGGGGCAACCGGGGGAGCGCAAGTCGGCGCCTATAACTCGAAAGCCCACAGCGCCAAGATGCTTGCCCCACGCGTCGACCCCAGAGAATTACCCAGGTTCTCGCAATATTGGGCCAACGTTTGGCGGCAGTGCGACAAGCATCCGATCGGCGCCGTCATCGTCCCGGAAATGCGCATTTCTGACCCCGATCATTGCCGCGCCGAAATTTTCAGCGGGTCGTCAAAGCCGCAAGGTCCGGAGAGGATGATGGGGGCAACCCTGTTGACGGAAGGTTCTGTTTCGACGGTGGTGTCGGTGTCGCGGCCCTATCCCGAGGGCGAGTTCGACGTGGCTCAGATCCGGCTGTTCGCCGCCTTGATCCCGCATCTACAGCGCGCCGTGCAACTTCGGATACGGCTGGCGGCTTTGGACGGGCCGCCGACGAGCTCGGCCGAAATGTTGAACCGGCTGCCTCACGCCGTGCTGCTGGTCGATGCGCGGGCGGGGGTGATCTTCGCGAACCAAGTCGCCGCGAGGATGCTCGGCGCGGGCAATGGCCTATCCCTGGACCGCGACGGCCTAAAAGCTGAAACAACCGAGGACACGCGCCGGCTGCGGCAAACCATCGCCGATTGCGCGGAGCCGGCAGGCGAACTCGGCGGAGCGGGCGGCCGCTTCCAGCTTTCCCGCCGGGACCGAAGGCCGTTGACGATACTGGTGATACCGCATCGGACCCAGCTCACTTGGATCGACATCCTCCGTCCGACCGCGATCCTGTTTATCACCGAAGCGGAGCAAGCCGCCGTGCTCCGCAGCGAATGGTTCAGCCAGGATTTTGGGCTGACCCGGGCAGAAGCCGTATTCGCGGTCGAGATATCGAAAGGAGATGGGCTGCAAGCCACCGCCAGCCGCCTCGGGGTCTCGTTGACAACGGTGCGGACACACCTCGCTCATGTGTTCGACAAGACAGGCACGCGGCGCCAAGCCGAGCTTGTTCGGCTGATACTGCAAGGCCAGCCGGCAACAGGCGACGACTAAAAGCGGCGGCGCGGACAAGAGATCGGCCTCCCGGCGCAGGTGGCCGCTCCAGGGACCAACGTCGAGGAGGCGCTCCAGCCTCTCAAGAGGGCCAGATCGCTTACCGCCAGCCGGCGGCGTCAATTTCCGTAGAGTTAGCACACGCCGCCTGGGTTGTGTCACAATCGCCTGATTATCGCCGAGCATCGAGGAGCGCCTCCATGAAAGTCGCCAACGTCGTTGCTGAAATCCTGAAGCGCGAAGGGATCGAGTTTCTGATCGGTTATCCGGTCAATCCGATCATCGAGGCCGCCGCTGAGGCGGACATCCGCACCATCATGGTGCGCCAAGAGCGGATCGGCCTGCATATGTGCGACGCGATCGCCAAGGTCACCTCGGGCGACCGGATCGGCGTCTTTGCCATGCAGCACGGCCCCGGCACCGAGAACGCCTTTGGCGGGGTGGCGCAATCCT
>CAVTFD010000017.1:0-11878 GCA_963733945.1 uncultured Alphaproteobacteria bacterium
CAAGGTCCACAGCACGTGACGGCTGATCGCGAGGTCGAAGCTGGCCGGTCCAAAGGGCAACTGCTCAGCGTCGCCCTGTTCGAACCGGATTGAAAGGCCGCGCTCCGCCGCCTTGCTCTTGGCGCGTTCGAGCATCGACGGGGCAAAGTCGACTCCGGTCACCCGATGGCCACGGGCGGCCAACTCAAGGCTCAGGAATCCAGTGCCGCAGCCGAGGTCGAGAGCGTCGAGAGGACCTCGCGACGGCAGCACGAGCCCAAAAATGCGGTCCCAGGCCGCACGCTCGGCCGGGGTTCGGATGCTGTGCCCGAAATCCTCGTCAAAATGCGCCGCCCGCCTGTCCCAATGGGCGGCTACTTGCTGCTTGACCGGATCGATGTGGGTGGAGGACATAGGCGATCTTCCCAAAGGGCCTCAAGAAAACCCGACGACGGCGGCCAGCGCTTCAATCTGCTCGGCGTAGCGCGAGACCGGGTTCAGCAACAGGTGGTTGGCGCCCGTCGCCACCAATTCCTCGAGCCGCTCGCGGACCTGTTCCGGCGTGCCGTGGATGCCGGAGGCGTCGGTCCCTTCGGGGTTATGGTAAACTTCGGTGAACCAGCGGTGCAACTCGGCGCGCGCCACTTCAGGGCGTTCGTCGACCGCCATGAACAGCCGTTTCGAGATCGGGAAGCCGGCCGGGTCGCGCCCGGCCTCTCGCAGTGCCGAGCGCAGCAACGGGACCGATTGTTTGAAGGCGGCAATGCTCGACCCGCCGGATCCCATCCAGCCATCGGCGAGAAACCCGGCGCGGCGCACCGCATCGGGGTGGCCGACGCCAAACCACACGGGCAAGGGGTGCTGCACCGGCTTCGGCAGCATCGTGCCGCCTTCGAGCTGATAGATCCGCCCGCGGAAATCGACCCGGGATTCTTTCCATAACGCCCGGATCAAGTCGACATCCTCGCGAAAGCGCCGCACCCGCGCCTCGCGCGGGATCTGGAACTGCGCGTAGTGGTGCTCGCGGCCGAGACCGACGCCAAGGATTGCGCGCCCGCCGCTCAAATAATCGAGACACGCCCATTGATGGGCGACCAGCGCCGGGTGGTGGATCGGCAGCACCACCACCGACGCGCCGAGGCGGATTTTGCTGGTGACCGCGGCCGCGTAGGTCAGCACCGCCACCGGATCGAAACAGAAAACGTGGTCGAGGGTATTCTCGGTAACCCACAGATCGCAGAATCCGAGCGCCTCGGCGCGCTGCGCCACCTGGCGCACTGCCGCGGGCCCGATCGGATCGAGCGAGCGGTGAGGCAGCGAGACCCCGAGCTTAATTTCGTCTTTCAGAGCCATGCCCGCCGCCTCAGCGAATGTTGCCAGACGGGGGTTTAGACCTTTTCGATCAATTCCATCTGTGCGCCGTCGGGCGCCTCAATAAAGCACACCCGCCGGCCGTTGTTGGGCGGCATTTCTTCGAGAATCTTGACGCCGTTCTGGCGCATCCGGGCCAATGTGCCGTCATAATCCTCGGTATCGACGGCGATGTGCTCGATGCCGTAATGCTGCTCATGGTTCTGGCTCGCGATCAGCCCGGTGATGTTGAGCTGCAGACCATGCAGATCGAGGCGAAAACCACGGCCGGGAATCTCGGCCTTCATGGTCGCCCCGAAATTGTCGACATAGAATTGCGCCGTCTGCTTGGGATCGCGGGTCTTTACATGCACGTGTTGGATGGACGCCATGATCGTGCTCCTTGTCGGTTGTCGCGTTCTGCGCGGTCTGTTGCTCGGCCGCTAGCGCGGCGGCGCACGATATCGTGATTGATGGGCGACATCGAGCTTTTGTTAGCGGCTGAACCGCGCCGCGCTATCGGTTGGTTCAGTGGGCTGCTGCTGGGGGTAACGTCAAAAGGTTTGTGTCGGCGGGAGAGGGGTGCTGACGCCCTGGTTGCGGTTTTCGTGGTTGAGGACGGCGAAGAGGATGCGGTCCATTGAGGTTCGGTCGAAAAAGACCCCCATCGGCCGGGTTCGTCGCTGGACTTCGGGGAAGCGGCGCTCGATGGCGTTGGTGGTCCTGACTTTCTAGCGCTCGGCGCGGGATTTGTAGCACCAGCAGAGCCTGCCCCGGCGCAGGTGTTTGGTCCCGGAAGATTGGCGTGATGGTTCGCGACTGTCGCAAGGTGTCGAGTGGCTGAGGCAGCAGTTGCGGACAGACCAAGCGCAGCTCGTCCCGGTAGTCCACAGGAGGGACCCGCGCTCTCGCTCTGCGCCAAATGGAAATCGATGATTTCCTTCTTATCGTCGCGGCGTAGGCCCAAGGCCACCAAGCACGACGCCATCGAGCATCAGCACCCCGTAGCGCTCCTTGAGCGGGCGGGCATGAAAGGCCGCGACCACCGCGTCGAGCTGCTTGGCGACCGTGCTCACCGTCGCCGGGCTGATCAGCCGTCCCAGGATCGGCAGCAGCGCCTCGGAGACCCCCGCTTTCGCGAGGGCAGGCTCTTGCGCACCGAAAGTCCCAGGACGAAACAGGCCAGGATCATGCGGTCGAGTTGCGCGGCACGCCGGGCATAGGCACGCACTACCGCGATCGGCGCGAAGCGGCGGGTGCGCGGCACCGCAAGCTCGATCTCGCCCAACTCGGTCAACAGATGCCGCCGGTACGAACCGTTGCGCCGGTCGGCCTGATCGAGCGCGGCCATGCGATCGAGATGCTCGTCGATCGCCTGCCCCATCTGGCCGGAAAGGATCGCGGCGATGGCGCGACGGCCGAGGGCACGGTAGCTCTCGCCCCACTCCAGCCCTTGCGCTCGCATGCCCTTCACCAGCTCGAACGTCCTTGGTGAGCTCGCGATCGTCACAGCCGGTGGCATTGGGGGTGCTCCTTTAGCGGATCTCAGCAATCCGCCGAATACCCCCGCTCACCGCCCTGACACAAATCTCCGTACATCACACCGCGGCCATGCAATTGACAGTAAATCGTCCGTGAGTTAGCTTTCGGGCCCGCTTCCCGAAGGAGCGAACGATCACCCCCCGCATAGGGGGCCGCCAGTCCGCGAGTGTCGCGCACTGGCGTTCTGCGTCTCCGGGACGACGTTGCGAGATATTGTATGTTTGACAGTCTGACCGATCGCCTCGGCGACGTTTTTGACCGGTTGCGCCGACACGGTGCGCTGAGCGAGGACGATGTCGGCGCCGCTCTGAGGGAGATCCGCGTCGCATTGCTCGAAGCCGACGTAGCGCTGCCGGTGGTCCGGGATTTTGTGGCCGCAGTGCGCGAAAAGGCGCTGGGTCAAGAAGTGCTGCGCTCGGTGACGCCGGCGCAAATGGTGGTCAAGATCGTCCACGACCACTTGGTCGAGGTGCTGGGCGGCGGTCGGGACGCCGCCGAAATCGATGGGCTCGATCTCAATGCCCCGTCGCCGGTCGGGATCATGTTGGTCGGGTTGCAGGGCTCGGGCAAGACCACCACTGCAGGAAAGATCGCCAACCGGCTGAAGCAGCGCGACCGCAAAAAGGTGCTGCTCGCGTCACTCGACGTGCAGCGCCCGGCGGCGCAGGAACAACTCGCCGTGCTCGGCCGCCAGATCGGCGTCGCCAGCCTGCCGGTCGTGCCCGGGGAGAAGCCGGTGGCGATCACACGGCGGGCAATCGAGACCGGGAGGACGCAAGGATACGATATTGTAATCCTCGACACCGCCGGGCGGCTCCATGTCAACGAAGAGCTGATGCTTGAAGTGGCGGCGGTGCGCGAAGTGGCGGCACCGCACCAGACATTGCTTGTTGCCGATGCAATGACCGGGCAGGACGCGGTGAACCTCGCCAAAGCTTTTGGCGAGCGCGCCGGCATCACAGGAATCGTCCTGACCCGTGTCGATGGCGATGCCCGCGGCGGGGCCGCTTTGTCGATGCGCGCCATCACCGGCAAGCCGATTGTGTTCATCGGCACCGGCGAGCGGATTGCCGCGCTCGAACCGTTCCATCCTGAACGGATCGCCGGGCGTATCCTTGGTATGGGGGATGTCGTCAGCCTGGTCGAGAAGGCAGCCGAAACGGTCGACCAAGACGAAGCTGAAAAACTCGCCGCCAAGATGGCGAAGGGCAATTTCGACCTCGACGACCTCGCCGGCCAGCTGCGTCAGATCCGGCGGATGGGCGGGATGGGCGGAATGCTGTCAATGCTACCTGGGATCGGCAAGCTGAAGAAACAACTTGGCGAGGCAAATGTCGATGAGGGGATCGTCAAGCGCCAGGAAGCGATAATTTCGTCTATGACCAAGAGCGAGCGCCGCAACCCCAAGCTGTTGAACGGCTCGCGCAGACGGCGCATCGCCGGCGGCTCGGGAACCTCGGTCCAGGAGATCAATCGGCTCCTCAAACAGTACCAGGACATGGCCGACATGATGAAAAAGATGAAGAAGCTCGGTCCCAAGGGCGTCGCGCGCCATGGCCTCGCCGGACTGATGCCTGGCGCCGGCTTTCGCCATTGATACAGGGGTAACAGGATGTCGCTGAAGATCCGCCTCGCACGCGGGGGCGCAAAAAAGAGGCCCTATTACAGCATCGTCATCGCCGACGCGCGCAGTCCGCGCGACGGCCGCTTTATCGAACGGGTCGGGACCTACAACCCGATGCTCGATCGCTCTCATGCCGACCGGGTCACTCTGAAGCCGGAGCGGATCCGGCATTGGCTCGGGGTCGGCGCATTGCCAACCGACCGGGTCGCGCGCTTTTTGGGCGATGCCGGCCTGATCGACAAGCCGGCAATGCGCGAGACTCCGATCAAGTCGGCGCCAAAGGCCAAGGCCCAAGAACGGATGAAGGCTGCCGCCGAAGCGGCTGCATCCGCCGCCGGCCGCGGCTGAGAGCCGAGCCTGTCAAGCCACTCTTCGGGCAAAACCATGACGGTGGCGACAAAGCAGGTCTGCGTGGGGGTCGTTACCGGCCCACACGGGGTCAAGGGGGCGGTGCGGATTAAGAGCTTTACCGCCTGCCCGGAGAACATCGCTGCTTATGGGCCGCTTAGCGACGAAACCGGTCGACAGCGTCTGGAAATGCACGTTATCGGCACGGCAAAGGGCGTGCTGATCGCACGCCTGACAGGGGTCGAGGATCGAAGCCGCGCGGAGGCTCTACGTGGCTTGCGCCTCTATTTGCCGCGTTCGGCCCTGCCGCAGCCCGATCCGGAAGAATATTATCACGCCGATCTGATCGGGCTTGAAGTGGTGCTCAGCGACGGGACGCCGGTTGGAAGAGTGCGCGCGGTCCACGATTTTGGCGCCGGTGACACCCTCGAAATCGAGCGCCCGACTGCGCCGGCAGCGATGGTGCCCTTCACCCGCGCGGTCGTGCCGGTCGTCGAAATCGAGGCAGGTCGGTTGGTCATCGAGCCGCCGCCCGGTCTGCTCTCCGATAGTGGGGCGACCGATGGCCCCGCCCTGAGGGAACACGCATGACCTGGCGGGCGACGGTATTGACGATCTTCCCGGAGATGCTGCCCGGCCCGCTGGCTTATTCGCTTGCTGGGAAGGCACTTAACGCGGGACTGTGGCGGCTTGAAACGGTGGACATACGCGAGTTTGCGCGCGATAAGCATCGTTCTGTCGACGACGCGCCGTTTGGCGGCGGGCCGGGAATGGTCATGCGGCCGGATGTTTTAGACGCCGCGATTGTGGGCTCCAGCGGAGTCGGGCCCGCGATCCTGTTGTCGCCGCGCGGTCGCCGGCTCGATCAGCAACGGGTCGCGGCGCTAGCGGTAATGACCGGGATCACCCTGATTTGCGGCCGTTTCGAGGGGGTCGACGAGCGTCTTCTCGAGGCCCGCGCGATCGAGGAGTTGAGCCTCGGTGATTTCGTGTTGTCCGGCGGTGAGCCGGCAGCAATCGCGGTCATAGATGCCTGCGTGCGCCTCCTCCCTGGAGTGGTGGGCGCTGCTGACGCATTGGCCGAGGAGAGCTTCGCCGACGGTCTGCTCGAATATCCGCAATACACGCGGCCGCAGATGTGGCAGGGACGCGCGGTGCCTCCGGTGCTGGTATCGGGTGACCATCGTCGCATCCGCGACTGGCGGCGGGGAGAAGCCGAGCGGCTGACCCGTGAACGGCGCAGTGATTTGTGGGAACGCTATGTGGCTGCGTCTGGCCATGCCGCGGGGCGCGAAGCCAGAACGGATCGAGAGGTCGAGTTATGAATCTTCTGCAGAAATTGGAGCGCGAGCAGGTCGAGAAACTCGCCGCCGCCCGACCTGTGCCGAAATTCGAGCCGGGGGATACCGTACGCGTCAGCCTGCGCGTCGTCGAGGGCGAGCGCGAGCGCATCCAAGCCTTCGAAGGCGTGTGCATCGGGCGCAAAAACGCCGGGGTGAACTCGAACTTCACTTTGCGAAAGATCTCCTACGGCGAAGGGGTCGAGCGCATCTTTCCGCTGTACTCGCCGCGGATTACCGCGATCGAAGTGGTCCGCCGCGGGGTCGTGCGGCGGGCGAAGCTCTATTATTTGCGCGGTCTTACCGGTAAAGCCGCGCGTATTGTCGAGCGCGGCCGCGACAGCGTGCGCCCCGAAACCGCACCGCCGCCGGCGAAATCCAATAGCGGCGACGCATAATCGATCGAAGGGATGGAAACTATGGCCGCGCCGCGCACGCTCTTTGACAAAATCTGGGAAAGCCACGTCGTCGACCGGCAGGACGACGGCACCTGCCTGATCTATATCGACCTCCATCTGGTTCATGAGGTGACGAGCCCACAGGCCTTCGAAGGGCTGAAGCTCGCCGGACGCAAGGTTCGCCGCCCCGACGCGACAATGGCGGTCGCCGACCACAACATCCCGACGACCAACCGGGCCGCCGGCGCCGCCGGCATCCACGAACCCGAGTCGAAGCTCCAGGTCGACACGCTCGAACGGAACGTCAAGGAATTCGGGGTTCCGTACTTCCCGATCACCAGCATCGACCAAGGCATCGTCCATATCATCGGCCCGGAGCAGGGCCTGAGCCAGCCGGGCATGACCATCGTGTGCGGCGACAGTCACACCGCGACGCATGGCGCGATGGGGGCGCTCGCGTTCGGCATCGGCACATCAGAGGTCGAGCACGTGCTCGCCACCCAAACGTTGATCCAGGCTCCGGCCAAGAACATGCTGATCAACGTCGAGGGCTCGCTCGGCGCCGGGGTCAGCCCAAAGGACGTGATCCTGGCGATCATTGCCAAGATCGGCACCGCCGGCGGGACGGGGCACGTCTTCGAGTATGCCGGCAGCACCTTCCGCGACATGTCGATGGAAGGGCGGATGACTGTCTGCAACATGTCGATCGAGGCCGGCGCGCGGGCCGGGCTCGTCGCCCCCGACGAGAAGACCATCGCCTATGTCATAGGCCGGCCCTATGCTCCGAAGGGTGCCGCCTGGGAGCAGGCGGTCACCTATTGGCGCACCCTGCCGTCGGACTCCGGTGCGAAATTCGACAAGGAAGCCCATCTCGCCGCCGCCGATATCGCCCCGCACGTTACTTGGGGTACAAACCCCGAACAGGCTGCCCCGGTCACCGGCCGGGTGCCCGATCCGGCGCAGATCGACGACCCGTTGAAGCGGGCGGCGATCGAACGCGCGCTGGAATATATGCAACTGAAGCCGAACACCTTGCTAACCGACGTGCCGGTGCAGCGGGTGTTCATCGGCTCGTGCACCAACAGCCGCATCGAGGATCTGCGCGCCGCGGCCGCGATCGCCAAGGGCCGGAAGGTTGCCGACGGCGTTGTCGCGCTGGTCGTCCCAGGTTCGGGCCATGTCAAGCACCAGGCCGAAGAGGAAGGGCTCGACCGCGTCTTCCTCGAAGCCGGGTTCCAGTGGCGCGAGGCCGGCTGCTCGATGTGCATGTCGATGAACGACGACAAGGCAATGAACGGCGAGCGGGTGGCCTCGACGTCGAACCGCAATTTCGAGGGCCGCCAGGGCAAGAACGCCAAGACCCATCTAATGGGCCCGGCGATGGCCGCCGCCGCCGCCGTCACCGGCCACCTCGCCGACGTGCGACAGCTCGGCTGACCGGCGGCACGATCCATCGAGCCGAGGATGCCGACGCTTGAGCACTCGGATTACAGGTTCAGCGTCACCACGCGTACCGATGATCTTGCCGTCGTGGGCTGTTTGCGAGCGCTCGCCGATTTCAGCCAGAAGAGCGGAAACAAGCGAATTGCCTGGGGAGGGACGACTGATGCCTATTGGCGGCGCAATGGCCATTCTGTGACGTTCCGGTTCTCTGCCCTCGAGGTTCGAGAATGCTTTCTGCGCGAGGCTGAGCGCTTGCTCCCGCTGGACCTGTGGGCGGTGTCCGGCACGCGCGATGACGACCCAGCATCGCCTCAGACCCGTTAAAGCAGAGTGATCCCGGTGGCGCTGATGCTGGCTAAGACTTACGCAGCTTTCAAAGCCGCGGGGGTTGATGAGGATCAGGCGCAAGCCGCGGCCGAAGAACTTGCCGCGTTCGAGGGGCGGTTCGGATCATTGGAAAGCAGCATTGCGCACATGGACGGCAAGATTACCGCAATCGAGGGCAAGATCACCGTGTTGCTATGGGCGGTGGGAGTGAATGCGGCCGCGACTATCGCTATCCTTGGCGTGCTTCTGCGACACGGATAAGCGGGCGCCTGAGAAAACCTGGAGGCATCCATGGAAAAATTCACCGAACTCACCGGCGTCGCGGCGCCGCTGCCGATCGTCAATCTCGACACCGACAAGATCTTCCCGGCGATCTACCTGAAAACGATCAAGCGAACCGGGTTGTCGCAATGGCTGTTTCAGGAGATCCGCTTCCGCCCGGACGGGTCGGAGAATCCTGATTTCGTGCTCAATCAGGCGCCCTACCGTAAGGCGCAGATCCTGATCGGCGCCGAGAATTTCGGCTGCGGCTCGAGCCGCGAGCACGCGCCCTGGGCATTGCTCGATTTCGGCATCCGTTGCGTCATCGCCCCGAGCTTTGCCGACATCTTCTACAACAACTGCTTTAAGAACGGCATCCTGCCGATCGCTCTGCCCAAGGAGATCTGCGACGAGCTAATGGACGACGCGGGGAAAGGCGCCAACGCGGTGATGACGATCGACCTTGAAGTGCAGACGATTACCCGTCCCGACGGCGAGGAGGTGCGTTTCGAGCTCGATCCGTTTCGCAAGGATTGCCTCCTGAACGGGCTTGACGACATCGGGCTCACCCAACAGAAGGCCAAGGCAATCGACACTTTTGAAGAAAAGAGTCGGCTGGTTGAGCCTTGGAAATGGGGTTTGACCCACGCCGGAGCCTGAGCATGCGGTCCACTCGCAAAGTTCTGGTGCTGCCGGGCGACGGCATCGGCCCGGAGATCATGCGCCAGGTGCTGCGTGTCGTCGATTTTTTCGATCGCCGCCAAATCGCCAGCTTCGAGATCGCCGAGGGATTGGTCGGTGGCGCTGCCTATGATGCCGACGGCGCACCGCTTACCGATGCGACGTTAGCTCAAGCGTTGGCCAGCGATGCCGTGCTGTTCGGCTCGGTCGGCGGCCCGAAATGGGAGAACCTGCCGTTCGAGCTGCGCCCGGAGCGCGGGTTGCTGCGGCTGCGCAAGGAGATGGATCTGTTCGCCAATCTGCGCCCGGCGGTGGTGTTCGATGCACTCGCCGACGCTTCGAGTCTGAAACGAGAGCTAGTGGCCGATCTCGATCTGATGATCGTTCGCGAGTTGACCGGCGGTATCTATTTCGGCGATCCGCGCGGAGTCGAGACCCTGCCTGACGGCAGCCGGCGCGGCATCAACACGGAAGTTTATTCCGAAGTCGAAATTGAGCGCGTCGTCCGTGTCGCTTGCGAACTGGCGACAAAGCGCCAAGGCCGGGTCTGCGAGGTCGATAAGGCCAACGTCATGGAATCGGGCGGGCTGTGGCGCGAGGTGGCACAGCAGGTGCGCGACACCGAATATTCGGGGATAGAGCTGTCGTTCATGTACGCCGATAATTGCGCGATGCAACTGGTCCGCAACCCGAAGCAATTCGACGTGATCGTCACCAGCAATCTGTTCGGCGACATCCTCTCGGATTGCGCAGCGATGCTGACCGGCTCGCTCGGCATGCTGCCCTCGGCCTCGCTCGGCGCGGCGGACACGGCGGGGCGGCGTAAGGCGCTTTACGAACCCGTCCACGGCAGCGCTCCCGACATCGCCGGCAAGGATTTGGCGAACCCACTGGCTTGCATACTCTCCTTCGCGATGATGCTGCGCTATTCGTTCGACCTGGGCGAGGAGGCCGATCTCGTCGAAAACGCGGTGCGCCGCGCGCTCGCCGCCGGGGTCCGCACGAACGACATCGTCCAGCCCAATACAACCCGCGTCTCGACCCAGGTGATGGGCGACACGATCCTGCGCGAGCTCGAAAAATCGGTCTGAAACTCTAGAGGCTCGGAGGCGCTCGAAACAACGGAGAAGACACATGCAAACACGGACGCTCGGACGCACCGGACTTGAGGTTTCGGTTCTGGGCTTTGGCTGCGGCGCGGTCGGCGGGTTGATGGTCAAGGGCAACGCCGCTGACCAGGAGCGGGCGGTGGCGCGCGCCCTCGAACTCGGGATCAATTACTTCGATACCGCCGCGATGTACGGCAACGGCGAGTCCGAGCGCAATCTCGGCCGCGTGCTGAAAAGCCTGAAACCCGAGCTATACCTTGGCACCAAGGTGCGCATCCCGGCCGCCGACCGCCGCAATATCGCGGCCGCCGTGACCGCCTCGTTGGAGGCGAGTCTGCAGCGGCTCCAGCTCGACCATGTCGATCTGTTCCAACTGCACAACCACATCATGCTCGACGGCCGAGAAGCTGACCTGACGCCTGAGATCGTGCTCGGCGAGGTCGTGCCGGCCTTCGAGCGTCTGCGCGAGCGAGGCAAGACCCGCTTCTACGGCATCACCGCGGTCGGCGACACCGCGGCGCTTCACCGGGTCGCTGATGCCCATGTCTTCGATACTGCGCAGGTCAGCTACAATTTGCTCAACCCCAGCGCTGGGACGACGGTGGCGCCGGGCTATCCGGCGCATGATTTCGGCAATCTCTTGGCGCGTACTCGGGCTTCCAACATGGGCGTGATCGCGATCCGCGTGCTCGCCGCCGGCGCCCTGAGCGGGGTCGAGGACCGCCATCCGCTGGGTTCGCCCAGTGTCGAGCCGATCGGCTCGGGCCGCGATTACCGGATCGATGTCGAGCGGGCGCGGCGGCTCGATCCGCTGGTGCGCGAGGGGTTTGCCGACAGCTTGGTCGAGGCGGCGATCCGTTTCGCGATCGGCAACAATGCGGTGTCGACCGCGCTCGTCGGCTACTCGACCCTGGAACAGCTCGAATACGCTGCCGCCGCAGCCAATAAGGGGCCGCTGCCCACCGCCGCACTCGACCGCCTAGGGACACTGCATAACAGCTTTATCGGCGAGGCCCGATAAAGCTGGGTGGACTGCGGTGATGGACAGGCCCCTGCTCGATCGGCGGCGCGACCAGCCGATACCTAGCCTTTATCGGAGTTGCCCCCATGGAGAGCAACGAGCCGATATACCGCGGACGCCGGCGCCAGGAGGCCCGAGCAATCCGCGGCACCAAAGTCCCGCGACCACCTGGCTGAAATGGGCAGCGGCGGAGCGCTGGAGACCTTCGAGCCAGTTCTGATCGAGAAACGACGCCAAGGCCGGCTGGTCGAGCTTGGCTTCCCAGACAATGCCCAGGAGCGAGGCCTCCGCCTCTTCCTCCGCGCGAGCCAACGGCGGCAGCACCGCGGCACGCTCGGCCCTATCGCGGTCGATCGTGTCTGGTCCGGGACCGAAGCCGAAATCGACGAGCCCGCGGCGTTCGGGCGGGGCCAGCACGAAATGGGCGATTTCATGCAAAATGACATAGGCTTCGG
>CAVTFD010000018.1:0-187629 GCA_963733945.1 uncultured Alphaproteobacteria bacterium
CAATTCCTTGCGCGCCATGATGTCGCTCCCGTGAGCAATGATCGACGCAGGATAACCCGTCTGCTATCGGCGATGACAGCGCCGCAGCAGTCTCAGATAGCTGCCGGGTGGCGGGGCAGGGGGCGGCCGTCGAGGCCGGCGGCGGCCAGGCCCAGATGGCGCAGCACCGTCGGCGCGATGTCGACCAAAGACGAGCGGTCGGGATAGGTCCCCGCGGCGAAGCCGCCGCCATGGACGAACAGGAACGGGCGCTGCTCGTTGGCGCCAAGCCCGCCATGCTGGCCGAAGCCGGTGATGTCCTTGGGCTCCGAGGAATCGCGGACGATATGACTGTGGCCGGAGACACCGTGCGGGTTGACGCGGTCGTCGGCCTTCAGGGTGATCGCAATCCGCGCCGGCGAGCCCATCGGCAAGCCGATTCCGCCGAGAGCGCCGCCGGTGAAGACGCGGCCGACCCAAGGCTCGGTTTCGAGAAACCGCGCGACCTCGGCAACCAGCGTGCTCTCGGGCTCGGCAAAATAAATCAGTGCCGCGGTGCCGTTGGGGGCGACGACGACCTCCGACGATCCCGGCGCGCGCTTCAACCCGGCCGCGACCAGCAGCGCGTCGAGGTCGATCGTCTCGTCGACGCTCTCCATGCCGTGATCCGAGCCGACGACGAACAGGATGTCTTCGCCGCCGGGATCGAGCTTGGCCACGGTTTCGGCGACCCGGCGTACATTTTCGTCGGCGCTGCCGATCGCCGCGCGATGCGCCGGCGAGCCCAACGGCGTGTGGTGGCCGGTGTAGTCGGGCTCCGACAGCCACAACAAGGCCAGCGCCGGCGCGCGCTCACGCAGAACCTCGGCGCAGAAGCGCTCGGTCACGGCGGTGTCGCCGGCGTCGCCCTTGGCGACCGCGAGCCCCTCCTCGGCCGGCAATGACCGGCGCCCGGGGCCGAAGCTGCCGGCGGCGTTGTAGACCCAGCCATGGCCGTCGGGATCGAGAAAATAAGCGGCCCCCGGCGACACGTTCGAAAACGCGATCGCGCTCTCGCCGGCGCGGGCGAGGCGTTCGGCCATCGTCGGCATGTGCAGGGTGCGGCCGGTGGCGCGGTGCAGGCGGTCGCGGAAATCGGGCTTGCCGACCGACAGGCAGACCAGCCCGTCGCCTTCGTCGAGCGCCATCGTGTTGCCGAGCAGACCATGGCGCGCCGGCAGGCAGCCGGTGGCGATCGACGCCGCACTCGTCCGCGTCGTCGACGGGAACACGCCGGCATGGTTGACGAACTGCGCCGAGCGCTGGCCGAGCTCGCAAAGGAATGGCGCGTCCGCCGGCGTTATCAGATCGCGGCGCAAGCTGTCGCAGATGACGATGACGGCGCGGTTCATCCCGATATTCCTTCGGTTCGGGCGCTCTCCACGGCGCCGGGGTCGCGGGCCAGCATAGCCCGGCGCAATGCCGATGGCAGCGGCGTCTTTTCGCCGGTGGCGTTGACGACGAGGATCAGCACGGCCCGCCCGAGCGCGCACAACCCGTCGCGCCAAACCGCGTATTCCATCTCGAAGCTGGTATTGCCGAGCCGGACCGTGCGGGCGCTGATCAGGATTTCGTCGCCATAGGCGAGCGGCCGGTGATAGCGGATGCTGGTCTCGGCCATGACCGGCCCCGGCGATCCCGCCGACAATGCCGGCAGACCGGCGGTCTCGAGGTAGCGGTTGCGCGCCTCCTCGAACCACTCGAAATAGGCGCGGTGGTTGGCATGCCTGAACGGGTCGCATTCGCTCCAGCGCACCCGGTGCCGGATCGCAAACGCCCACCCCGGCTCGACCCCGAACCGCGCAAATTCCGCCGCCTCCGCCTCAACCATTTTCCCGAACCCGTTGGTTCCCCAAGTGCCGCGCCATTTTTCTCCCTCGCCCCGCCCGCGGGGAGAGGGCAGGGTGAGGGGCGTGTTGCACACGCGACCAAATTTAGAGCGAGCATCGCCGACGCCGCAAACGGGAGCCCCCGGATTGCCGCGGACATTACATACCTGCCGCAATTTCGGAAGCGCGAAACCCGATCGGCCCGGCGAGATGGCGATCCGCCCCGGCCCAACTCACCGCCGTCCGATCTCTGTCGCCGGTCGTCGCCGCCCCCGCACCGCGCCGAATTTCGAGCTATCTGCTGCACGAAAAATCCAACGTCGAAAACGACGTTGTCACCTGATCGTTGGTTCGCAATCATCCTTGCCGGATCGCAAAGGAAACCGAGACGTGCTCTCGTGGGGTGTTGTCATTGCAGGCTGTGCGCTCGCGTTCGGTCTAGGTGCGTACCTAGACACTTACTTCATAGCAAGCGCGCACAAGGACCGCGTGCGGCTAGCACTAATCTCAGTATATATGTGGATTTCACGTACTCGGCTCTCTTTCGTAATGTTCCGGTTCGCCCGCGCGCTCTCTAGCCTACCCGCAACATATTTCTACATGTTCATTGGTTTCCTGATGGTTCTAGGATCCGTATTTTTATCGTATAGGAGACTTCTCACAGTTGTTGTTCGTGTCACTACCTCAACAAGACCCTATTTTTACGACGACAATGCCAGCATTTGTGGATCAAATACGTTTAGCGGCGTTACTAACTGTATTGGTGTTGCCAAATACCTTGCTTTTTACGACCACTGTAAGACAGTTTACAAATTTAATATATGATAGGGACAGTGAGTTTCGCGTAGGAATCGTTGTATTATTTATCTTATACGCATGCGTATTCGCTTATCTCATTACACACCCCATTTTCATAACTTATCTTTGGAGCATATCATTAGTCCTATCAAACTCTTCATTCGTTCCTCTAGCTATTATTGGTCTCATTTTATTTGGGTTCAGTATGGGCATGCTCACAATGGGTACATTATGGATTGTCATGTTATTGCCGGCTATAATACTTGTTTTTATGACTCTGCTCATGGTATCATTTGTGTTATCTTTCCGATTTACAAAATGGTTTTCACAGCGGTGCCTTGATATTGCCTCTGATCCATCTAGATCACCGTACGCGTTCTTCTTTGCTTCTGTCGGCCTGTTAGTGCTTGTTGCAAAGCTATTTGATGAAATATGCAAGCTATTGTAAGCCTTCTACAATCGGCGGCGGAAGTTTTGACCGGCCCCCCGAAGATGCGCCGCGCGCCGAGACCCGCTCTGCGGTTGCGTCACGGCGGGGGAGGCGCGGCGCTGTCATGTCCACGCAGAATGCAGGGTCAGTGCTTGTACTCGAATTTAGAAACGTCAGGACTGGGGTCGGGCGGCGGACGGGCGCGGAGCCTCGACGTAGGGCAGCGCCCGACCTGCGCCCGAGGCACCGGAGATTTGAAACCGCACCGCATGTTTTGCCGAGCGGGCATCAGTCCGCTCGGCTCGTAGAAAAGCTCAGCCGACCTTGAACAGACCGGGGTTGTGCTGATCGCGGCGGCGCGGCGTCTTGGTACTGCGATTCCGCGGCTCGCGGTGCAGTTGCTGGTTGCGGATCATCCCCAGTACCGCGCCAGCTCCATTTTGAAGACATGCGCGAGGCTCGCTTGAATTGAACGGACGTGCGAGACAGGGCCGATGACGGCGGTTCGACTGAAGCACGGTGAAGCGGCGGGGGCGGGGGCGCTGCTGGCGTCGCGGCGGTTCGGGCCGCTGTTCTGGGCGCAGTTTCTGTCGGCGTTCAACGACAATGCGGTCAAGAACGCGCTGGTGCTGATGATCGCCTACCGCGCCGGCGCCGCCTGGGCAGATGTCGGCGCAGATCCTGATCCCGCTCGCCGGCGGGCTGTTCATCCTGCCGTTCTTTCTGTGCTCGGCGACGGCGGGCCAACTCGCCGACCAGCACGACAAGGCCTGGCTGATCCGGCTGATCAAGCTCAGCGAGATCGCGTTGATGCTGGCTGCCGCCGCGGGGGTCGTCGCCGGCAGCACGACCGTGCTCCTCGCCATACTTTGCGTCATGGGGGTCGAGGCCGCGTTCTTTGGCCCGCTCAAATACGCGATCCTGCCGGATCTGCTCGCCCCGAACGAGCTATTGCTCGGCAACGCGCTGGTCGAGGCCGGCACGTTCATCGCGATCCTGCTCGGCACCATCGCCGGCGTGCTTGATCGCCGGGCATCACGGCGCGCTGCTGGTCGCGGCATTGATCGTGACGGTGGCGCTCGCCGCGTGGGCTGCGAGCCTGATGATCCCGCCGACGAGTGCGGCGGCGGCGCAAAGCCCGGTGCGCTGGAACCTCTTTGCCGCGACGACGCGGGTAATCCGCGAAGCCGCCGAGGAGGTAGTTCCGTTCCGGTCGATGCTCGGGATCTCGTGGTTCTGGCTGGCGGGTGCGGTCTATCTGTCGCAATTCCCGGGCTATGTGCGCTTCATCCTGGGCGGCGAGGAAGCGGTGGTGACCCTGTTCCTGACCGTCTTCTCGATCGGGATCGCACTCGGCTCCTTGATGTGCACCAGGATTCTGCGCGGCCGGATCAGCGCCGGCACGGTGCCGTGGGGCGCGCTCGGCATCGGCTTGTTCTCGATCGATCTGTGGCTGGCGAGCCCGGTCGCGACAGCCGGCGGCGCGCTGACCGGCCTCGGCCCGTTCCTCGCCGTCCCCGGGCATTGGCGCATCCTCGGCGATCTGCTCGGCATCTCGGTCGCGGGCGGGATCTTTATCGTGCCTTTGTATGCGCTGCTCCAGGCCGCGAGCGCCCGCCAACACCGGGCCCGCGCCATCGCCGCAAACAATGTGATCAACGCGGCGGCGATGGTCTTCGCGGCGATGGCGACGATCGCGTTGATCGCGGCCGGCGTCAGCGTCCCCGGCCTATTCCTGCTGACCGGAATTGCCACGCTTGTCGTGGCGGCGTTGTTCTGGCGGCTATTGCCGAGCCTTGCGCTCCCCGCAATCGCGGTCGAAGGGGATGGCGGATGACCGCAGCCGCCGATCCGCCTCGCTCTTTCGCCCGACGGCGAGGTCATCGCCGCCGGCTTTCTCGCCCGGTGAGAAGGGCGCGAACGAGGCTGAACGGCAACGCCGCCATTTCGCGGATCGTCGCAACGATCTCCCGCGGCAGCGACGGCGCGCGCAGCCCGGATCGGCCGGCGATCGCGACCCCGGCGAGGCGAAACAGCGGTGCTGCACGTCGCAGGTGCGCGCGGTCGCTGACCAGCACCACCGATCGCAGCCCGTGCGTGCGCAACAGGAGCGCCGTTTCGCGCGCGTTGCCGACCGTGTCGCGCGAGTTCGGCTCGATCAGCAGCGCCGCCTGCGGAACGCCGCCCGTCAGCGCAATGCGGCGCATGATTTCGGCTTCGGGCTCGGGTCCGCGACCGCCGCCCGACAGCAAGAGCACCGGCGCTACTCCCTCCCGATAAAGCCGAACCCCGCGCCCGACTCGCCGCCGCAACCGCGCCGACGACTTGCAGCCGAGCACGACGATCGCGTCAGCCTTCGGCCCCATCTCGATGGCATCACGCTCGCTCGGACGTCCGCCGGGTTATTCCCGCCGGATCAGGCCCGTGCCTTCATTATCGCGGCCATGACGCGGCGGGGGGTGATCGGGGTCTCGTTGAGTTCGGCGCCCAGCGGGGCGAGGGCGTCGCGCACGGCGTTGGCGATCGCCGCGGGCGGAGCGACCGCGCCCCCTTCGCCCATCCCCTTCATGCCGTATTCAGTGGCGGTGGCCGGGGTATGTAGGTGGCCGATCTTGATCGCCGGCAACTCGGCGGCACCCGGCAACAGATAATCGGCCAAGGTGCCGGCCAATGGCTGGCCCTGCTCGTCGTAGGGGATCTCTTCATAGAGAGCGGTGCCGATGCCTTGCACGACGCCGCCGCGGATCTGGCCTTCGACGATCATCGGGTTGACCATCGTCCCGCAATCTTCGGCGACCGCGAAATCGAGCAATTCGACAAACCCTGTCTGCGGATCGACGGCGACGACGGCGCCGTGCGTCGCGTAGGAAAAAACGCCGGTGCCGACCGCGGGCTCGTAGGTGGCGGTCGCGTCGAGCAATGGATCGACGCCGGGCGGCAGCCCGTCCATCCTGACATGTGCGACCTTGGCGATCTCGGCGATCGACACCGAGCCCTGCGGCCCCAGCACGACGCCATCGGCGCAGCGCACGGAAGCAACTTCGCATTGCATGAGATGCGCGCCGATTTGGCACAGCTTGTCGCGCAATATCCGGCTGGCGCGCGCGACGGCGCCCCCCGACATCACCATGCTGCGTGAAGCGAAGGTGCCAAAGCCGAAGGCGGTGCTTTCGGTGTCGCCGTGGCGCACCGAGATCCGCGCCGGGTCGATGCCGAGCTCCTGATAGGCGATCTGCGACAGAGTGGTTTCGAGCCCCTGGCCGTGCGATTGGATCCCGACCATCAGCACCAGCGTGCCGTCGGTCAGGATGCGCGCGGTGCAGCTCTCATAGCCCGGGACGATCGCCGCACCGCGGGCGACGAACTCGGCCGCTCCATGCGCGGTCTGCTCGGCAAAGGCGGCAAAGCCGATGCCGACGAGGCGGCCGTCCGCCTCGCCCTGCTGCTGGCGAGCGCGGATCGCCGGCATTTCCAAAAGCTCGGCGCATAGCTGCACACTGCGCGGATAGTCGCCATTGTCGAAACGCATGCCGCCGATGGTGGTGAACGGCATCTGCTCGGGCCGCACCATGTTCAGCGCGCGCACCTCGACCGGGTCGCGACCGACCGCACGAGCGACCTCGTCGATCGTCCGCTCGATCGCAAAGCACGCCCCCGGCCGGCCGACCCCACGATAGGGGCCGAGCGGGGCCTTGTTGGTTGCGACGGTGGCGGCTCGCGCGCGATAGTTCGGGATCGCGTACGGCCCCGGCAGGTTGCGCGCCGCCATCGCCGCCTCCTGGTACGGCCCCTGCGGCCACAGCCCATAGGCGCCGGCATCAACGACGATCTCGGCATCGACGCCGAGAATGCGGCCTTGCCGATCGGCATAGGCGGTGACCTTGTAATGATGGTCGCGGGTATGCGCCGAGGTCAGCAGATGCTCGCCGCGGTCCTCGACCCAGCGCACCGGATGATCGAGTTCGAGCGCTAAGGCGGCGAGGATGATCTCTTCCGGATAGAGCCTCGCCTTTGGCCCGAAGCCGCCGCCGACATCGGGTGCGACGACGCGGATGCGACGCAATTCGACGCCGAGAAACTCGCCCAAGGCAACGCGAACGGTGTGCGGCGTCTGCGTCGAGGCGTAGACCACGATTTCGTCCAGCCGGTGGTCGCGATAGGCGAGCACGGCGCGGCCTTCGAGCGGAGCGCCCGATTGCCGGTGCATACGGTATTCGCGCCTGATGGTAACTCCCGCCGCGCGCGCTGCGGCGTCGATATCGCCGCCTTCGAATACCCGCTCGCTATAGAGGTTGTCGCCCCACTGCTCGTGAACGGGGTGACGGCTGCCGCGCATGTCGCGCGGCGCGTCGACGACAGCGTCGAGCACCTCGAATTCGACTGAAACCGCGGCGGCGAGGTCTTCGGCCTCGGCGCGCGAGGGGGCGATGCAGGCGGCGATCGCTTCGCCGACATAGCGCGCCTTATCGGTGGCCAACGGCGGCCAGGCCGGCGATTTCGCGCCGGCCGTCTGAGTGACAACCCGGATCGGCTTGATCTGCGGCAAGTCCGCCGCGGTAAAGACGCGGCCCCTAGCGTCGGGCGGCGCCGTGATCCCGCGAATTCGGGCATGCGCATGCGGGCTGCGGACGAAGGCCACCTCCATCGTGCCGGGAAGTTTGATGTCCGACACGAATTCGCCGCGGCCATGCAGGTGGCGCTCGTCTTCACGGCGCAGCAACGAGGCGCCAACTCCCCAAGCGTCATTCGGCATCGGACGGCCTCCCGGCCAGCGCCGCCGCAGCCTCGGCGATTGCGGCGACGATATTGGTATAGCCGGTGCAGCGGCAGATGTTGCCGGCGAGACCGGCGCGGATCTCGCGCTCCGAGCCGGCCCGCCCGCGCCGGATCAGATCGCGCGCGGTGATCAGCATCGCCGGCGTGCAAAAGCCGCATTGCAGCCCGTGATGGCGGTGAAAGCAGTCGCGCAATGCCGCCATCACTGGGTCATCGGCGAAGCCTTCGATGGTTCGCACCGCGCGCCCGTCGCAGCCGACCGCCAGCATCAGGCAGGCACGCGCCGGCTCGCCGTCGACCAGGACGGTGCAGGCGCCGCACACCCCATGCTCGCAGCCGAGATGGGTCCCGGTCAGGTTGCGCCGCTCGCGCAGAAAATCGGCGAGCGACAAGCGCGGCGGCACGTCGTCGACGATCGCTGCGCCGTTGACTTCGAGGCGGAGCGCGGTCACGCCGTCGCCTCTCGCACTGCGCGCAACGCGGCCACTATCAGCAGGTTGCGCTGGAACTCGTCGAAATGCCGGTCGGCGTCGTCGTCGAGATCGGCGGCAACGGCGGCGCGCAGCGCTTCGGGCTCGCGGCGATCGTCGGCAAGAACCTGCGAGGCGGCGCCCAGCAGCAGCGGCGCGCCGTTGGCCGCGCCCAGAACGATCCGGTAATGGCTGCGCACCCGGTCAGCGACCGCGACCGCCAGCCCGCTGGCAAACTCGCCCGATTTTCGGCAGAGTTTCAGATAACCCCACCTCGCCTCGGTCGAGAGCTTGGGGATGCGGATGCCCTCAATGATCTCGTCGTCGGCGAGCTTCGTCTCAAAGATCCCGGTGGTGAATTCGGTGCATTTGACCGAGCGCCGGCCATTGTGTCCTTGGAGTACCGCTTCGGCATCCAGGGCGGCCAGCACCGCGGGCCATTCCGCCGCCGGGTCCGACAAGGCAACGCTGCCGCCGATCGTGCCGCGGTTGCGGATCGCGCGATAGGCGAGGCCGGCGGCGGCTCGGGGCATCAGCCCGCACGACGGGTCCGGCGTCCGTCCATCCTCGATCATGGCATGGGTGGTGCCGGCGCCGAGGGTCACGCTGTCGTCGTCCTCCGTTACCGCCGACAATTCCGGCAGGCGCGCGATGTCGATCAGCAGCCTGGGCTCGGCAATCCGCAAATTCATCATCGCGACCAGGGATTGCCCGCCGGCCACGACCCGCGCTTCGCTGCCGCCCGCGGCCAATAAACCCACCGCCTCGCTCAGGCTTTGCGGCCGGACATAGTCGAAGGCGGGAGCTTTCATCAACGCGCGCCTAGTGAGACGCACGAACTGCAACACCCTCGACGGGCGCTGTCAATCGGCCAACATGGCTGGCATGCGCGGTTGGCGAGCCGGTGATGGTAAGCGGGCCTATAATCAGCGCCGCGACTGCTGGTGGGGATGCCATGATCCACGAAATCCCGAGCCGCACCCTTGGCTTTGTCCTCAACGACGTGGCCCGGCTGCTGCGCAAGCGGTTCGAGCAGCGGGCCCGCGCCGCCGCACTCGGTCTGACCCGGGCGCAAGCCGCGGTGCTCGCTTATCTCGCGCGCCAGGAGGGCATCAATCAGGCGGCGCTGGCGCAAATCCTCGACCTCGAGCCGATCACCCTCGCCCGCCTTCTTGACCGGCTGCAGGCGGCGAGCTTGATCGAGCGGCGGGCCGACCCCAAGGACCGCCGCGCGCATCTGCTTTATCTGACCGAAGCGGCCTACCCGTTGCTCGACCGCATCTTCGCGCTCGCCGCCGACGTGCGTGAGGAGGCGCTGGTCGGGATTCCCGAGCCTGATCGGCTCCGCCTGCTCGACATGCTGATCGAAATGAAATCGAACCTGATCGAGCATGAGGTCGAGATCGATACCGTCGCGGCGCCAGCCGGTCACTGACGGCGCGGCGTCGCTGCGGACTTGCGGTCTCTCAGCGGCGGGCTCATTTTCGGGGTGCACAGCTGGAGGGATCGGATCATGGCAGCGGCACCACAGACGCGCGTATCCGGGTTCAAGACCAATCCCGATTACAAGATCACTTTCGAGACTTCGCCGCGCCGCGTGCGCGTCAAATTCAACGGCGAGACGATCGCCGACAGCACCAACGCGCACCTGTTGTTCGAGACCCGGCACCTGCCGGTCTATTACTTCCCGCGGTCGGATGTGCGCATGGATTTGATGGCGCCGACCGATCATCACACCTTCTGCCCGTATAAAGGGACGGCGTCGTACTGGACGGTCAAGGTCGGCGGCCGGACGGCCGAGAACGCGGTTTGGGGCTATCCCGACCCGTTCGACGAAGTCGCCGCGATCGGCAATTTCGTCGCCTTCTATTGGGATCGGGTCGACGCCTGGTATGAGGAGGACGAAGAGATCTCCGTTCATCCCCGTGACCCCTATAAGCGGGTCGACGTGATCCAGTCATCGCGCCCGGTGCAGATCATCGTCGGCGGCGAGGTCGTGGCCGAAACGCGGCGCGCGCGGTTTCTGTTCGAGACCCGGCTGCCGACGCGCTATTACATCCCGCCCGAAGATGTGCGCATAGATCTGCTGATTCCGAGCGACAAGACCACTGCCTGCCCGTACAAGGGCCGCGCCCGTTATTATTCGGTCAAGATCGGCGATCGGCTCTACGAGGATCTGGTCTGGAGCTATCCCGATCCGATCGCGGAATGCCCGAAGATCAAGGGTCATTTGTGCTTTTTCAACGAGCATGTCGACGAGATCCGGGTCGACGGCAAAGCGGTGCCGAAGCCGATCACTCCCTGGTCAAAGGACTGGAAGGAGAAGGCCGCGGCCGTGCCGGATTCGCGCGGCCCAGTCGCCCGGCCCTAGCGCTCTCGGCAGGATCGCTTAGAGCGCCCCTGGCCGCTGCACAGATCGCCCGGAAGCGGAGCGGGATCCGCTCTTTCTCGCCGTGCTGGGCCGCCTGGCGGGCTCGGTGGTCAGCTGCGTAATAGTCTACGACCAAAGAGACCATTTGCCGAACAGGAGCACTGAGCCGGCGATCAACCCATTCGTCGTCGCATGGGCAACAACCGCGTCGCCCAGCTTCCCGCGTCGATAAACCGCCAGGGCATAGGCCATGCCCGCCATCGTTCCCGCTAGCCATCTCCCGTGCAGCAGGCCGAAGGCCACCGAGGAGACCAGGAACGACACCCAAGTGAACCGGCTCGCCTCTGCGCCCAGGAAGTCCGCCGCAGCCAACCGGCGAAGCAGATAGCCCCGAAATGCCATTTCTTCGACTACAGGGACGACGAGTACCGACCCGACCACCCGAAACCCGATCCAGGCCACTGTCTCGCTTGGGCTCAGAGCGGCGATGCCAGCGCGCAGCGTCGTATCGTCGCCGGTCGTGACCTGCGCCAACGCCATCCACAGAATGAACACAGCAACGCCGATGCATACCGATGGCCAGGACCAGCCCCAGTCCCATCGCGCATAGACCCGACGAAACCAGAGCAACGCCGCCGTTGTGGCCAGAACCCGCAGCGGATACAGCCGATCGAAACCGTGCGAGAGGGCCGCGGTCACCATCATCGAGCCCATCAGCACCAGAAAAGGCACCAACAAGGCCGCGGCGATCGGATTGATCTTCTCTCCTGCGCCGTCCTGGCCCACCGCCGCAAAGAACCGCATCCGGTAAGTCACGGCGATGAAGCCCAGGGCGAGTCCGACAAAGGATAGCCAGCCCGCCTGCGAATGGAAGCCGCCAAGGGCCAGTTCGGGCGAATAGGAAGTCCCGATGCCGACCAGCACCGCGATCCGCACCACATTGGCGAGCCAGACCGCCAGCGCCCCGATGGGAATCAGCAGGAATGCCTGAGGGAAGCGGATGCGGGCCCGGAACAGCCACAGATACAGAGCAAGAAAGGCCGTGACGAGACCGACGCCCTCGTATCCAGAGCATTGCGGCGCAATATCGACGGCGAATGTTGACGTTCCGAATACGAGCCGCGACGGATCAGATACGACGTCCGGGTAGACCAGCCGCAGGAGATGCCCCGCCAGGAATAGCGTTCCCGAAGCCAGCGGCCTCCAGTAAGTCTCGGTGATCTGTCCTGTAAGCCAGGCTGCGGTCGCGACAACAACGGCGACCGCGAGTGAAAGACGTTCCCTAGCAACGAGGGTACGCCAATACTGGAAGGGCGCAAGGGCGAGAAACCAGAAGAAGAGGGTCGCGGTGCCGAGTCCGGCGCAGAGCGCGAGTCCGCCACCGGAAAGCTGCCCACCGGCAGAACCGCTGCTAAAAGTGGCGGCGGTAGCGAAGTAGAGCGCGACGAGAGCCACAAGATGCAGCAGCAGCCATGGCTGCCACCTGTAGTCCGCAGCGCATTGCCAGGCGCGTTCGACCGTGATTTTGAGGCGGGGGGCGAGCAGCACCAAAAAGGCGCCGACAAAGGCGACGGCGATCCGAATCAGCTCCGGCGCGTTCGCAGCGAGCCGCATCCACCAGGGATCGTGGGCGGATGCAGCAGGGCTCTCGAAGCTGACCGTGAGGCCGAGCAACTCGGCCACGAGTCCCGCCGCCAGCGCGCACCAGCGAAGCGAGACAAGCCAGCGCGCGGCGGTGCGGTCGGCGGGCACGTACTCCGCACGTGACATCGAGGAGGGTCAAATGGGCGAGCCGGAGGGAGCCCGACGGTCGGGCTCCTCCGACGACAAAAACTGTTTCGTTTAGCCTGCTAGCTCCGATGCCCGCCACCTGCGGCGTTCGCTGACCAAAGCCAGCACGCCGAGGAGCAGTGCGATGGCGGCGCCACCGGACGCGGCGTCAATTTCCGGCACCGATGTGGATTGGAACAGGGCGGTGATGTTGGTATTGGAGAAATTGAAGGGGCCCGCGTTTTCATCGACAAAGGGCAGGGTGGCAAAGATGCCCGCGGCGTTTAGGTCAGCGATGCTGATCCCGCCGGAAACGTCGGAGATGACGGTCCCATCGAGGTGTCCAAAACCGTTGCTATCCTCACTGTAAGTAAAATGGAGAACGTCGCTGACACCGGTGACGCCGGTCTCGTCCCCGCGACCGTCGTTGAATTTACTCGTAAAGAAAACGGTTTCGTTTTCGTTCACTATCGGGGCGCCGAGGATCCACGTCCCGCTGAAATCGTTCTCGGCGGCACCATCAATGACGTTTACGCCGGAGTGGGCGGCTTCTGTGACCAGTGTGGTTGTGGGGTTACCCAAACCGTGCTGGATAGTGAGGCTATTAAGCTGAAAGCTCCCTTCGAAGTCGTTTGCGCTGATGGTGATGTTCGGGTCAGGGCTGTTGACGCCGTTGGCACAAATTCCGTCGGGTAGTCCAGCATCGCAGATGAACACGGCCGCAGCGTTCGCCGGCTGCGCAGCCATGAGCGCGATGCCCATCGCCGCCAAGCCGGCTACCGAAAGGTGTCTCATCATCTGCCTCTCCCTCAAGGTCACGTCTCGATTGTACGTTTTATTGACTGTTCAGCAAAGATCGTGCCAACGACATAAGCTAATCTTAATCAACCGATTTAATTTCACATTAGAAGTCTGCTGTAAGAAAAACCGACAACCCCACCGGCTGTGGAGAACGTTAACCCTTTGATCCCCAGAGATTCTCGATGAATTTAGAACTGTAAGAATTTCCGAACGTTTACGCCGGGGAACGCGTTTTCTGAGACCAGTGTGGTTGTGGGGTTATTCAGGCCGCTCTGGATAGTGAGGCTATTGAGCTGAAAGCTCCCTTCGAAGTCGTTTGCACTGAAGGTGATGTTCGGGTCCGGGCTGTTGACGCCGTTGGCACAAATTCCGTCGGGTGGAAGTCCAGCATCGCAGATGAACACGGCCGCCGCCCTCGCGGGCAGCGCAGCCAGGAGCGCGATGCCGATCGCCGCCAGGCCGGTTACCGAAAGGTGTCTCATCATCTGCGTCTCCCTCAAATGTACGCTTTCCGACCATGGCGCAGACATTGTGCCAGCGACATAAGTTTTAATGTTAACCAATGGATTTGATTTCACATCGAAAATCTGCTGTAAGGAACACCGACAACTCCACCGACTGTGGAAAACGTTAACCCTTCGATCCCCATATATTCTCGATGAATTTAAAACTGTAAGAATTTCCGACGCTCTGGAAAGATCGCTCCCGACACTCAGGTTCCGAACGCTGCAATCTAAACTTATTATAAGCTTCTCGCTAAGAAGCAAGCAGCCACTTCTTTTGCGCACCCCGGGCCTATCGAACGGCGTCGCGGCGGCGCGAATGCTCGAACAAAGGTGTCGACCGCACCCTCGACGCTATCGGCTATTTTGGACTGATCGCGCCGGAGCGCGCAAAAAAAAAAAAAAAAAAAATTTGGTTTTCGAGGCGGAGCAGCTGCCGCAGCTGGATATCACCGCGGATCAGGCTGAGGAATTGCTCGGCGGCGAGCCGGGTATCGTGAAATGACAGTGTTCCGAAAGCGGCCGCGCTCTGCAGGAAGGCTTCGATCTGGACACGTTGGCGTTCGGGTCCGGCTCGCCAAAAAACCTCGCCAAGCATCGGGAAGCGGGTGACTTCCGCCAATATGATGCGGTGCAAAGCGATGCCGTCGGGCGACAGTAACAGTTCGAGATAACGACGGCCCAAAACCGTCAGGGAGGCGCGAACGTCGCGGGGATCGAGCTCGTTTACCGAGAAACTTGCGAGATAGCGTTCGCACTCGCGTCCGATGACGGCGCCGAACAATTCCTCCTTGCCGGCGAAATGGGCGTAGACCGTCGCCTTCGACACACCGGCCTCGCGCGCGATCGTGTCCATGCTGACCGCGCCAAAGCCGCTTTCGAGAAAGGTCCGCTTTGCCGCGGCGAGAATGCTCTCGGCCTTGCCGCCGCCCGGCGCCTCGTTGCGCTCCATCATGCTGGCCACGGGTCCCATCCGACGCCGCCGACTTGACAAACACTACAGACACCCTAACTTCTGCGCAACAATGAACTGAACGGTTTAGTTCAGAGAGGATGCGCAAGAAGATCGTAATCGCGGCCGTCGTGCTGGCGTTGGCGTTCGGCGGCTACGGCGGCTGGTATTGGTGGACCGCGCTGCGGTTTCTCGAATCGACCGACGACGCCTATGTCGCCAGCGACGTCTCGGTGATCAGCCCGAAGGTCGAAGGCTACATCAAAGCGGTGGGGATTCGCGAGAACCAGGCCGTCAAAAAAGGCGAGGTGCTGTTCGTCATCGACGACAGCGACTTTGCCGCCAAAGTCGCCCAAGGCCAGGCTGCGGTCGCGACCGAGGAAGCGGCCCTGGCGACCTTTGCCAGCCGGCTCGACCTGCAGCAGGCGATGATCGCCCAGGCCCAGGCGACGGTGCAGTCGGCCGAGGCGGATCTGACCCGCACACAGCAGGATTTCAAGCGCTACAGCGCCTTGATGACCACCGATTTCGCCAGCCGGCAACGCTATGAACAGGCTCAGGCCGACGCTCGCAAAGCCGAGGCCGAGGCGGCTAAGAGATCGGGCTGCCCTCGCCGCCGCGCAAAGCCAGCTTGGCGTGCTGCGGTCGCAGCGACAGGAGGAGGCGGCGAAGCTGCAGCAGGCGCGCGCCAATCTCAAGCTCGCCCAAAACGATCTCGACAACACGGTGATCCGCGCGCCGATCTCCGGGGTCGCCGGCAATCGCGCCGGTCAGGTCGGGCAATATGTCAAACCCGGCACCGAGTTGCTGTCGGTGGTGCCGCTGCCGCGCGTCTATGTCACCGCGAATTTCAAGGAAACGCAGTTGACGCAGATGCGGCCCGGGCAGCGCGCCGAGGTCTCGGTAGACGCCTATCCGGACCATCCGCTGGCCGGCCGGATCGACAGCTTCGCCCCGGCGAGCGGCGCCCAATTCAGCCTGCTGCCGCCCGACAACGCGACCGGCAACTTTACCAAGATCGTGCAGCGCGTGCCGGTGCGGATCGCCTTGCCGCGAGAGGGGCCGCTCGCCCGGCTGCTGCGCCCTGGCCTGTCGGTCACCGTCACCGTCGACACTCGCGACCAGGGCGAGGCCATTGCCGGCGACGGCATCGTCGGGACGGCCGAGGCTAAGCCAGTAGCCCCGGACCCGGCCCAAGCGCAATGACCTGGGCGCCGGCGGCGCTGCTCCGGGTGGGCTGGGCGCGCCGCTCCTCCGGCCCTGCGCGCGCCCGCGGCGCCGGCAAGACCCGCTGCCACAGCCGCCACACCGCCAGCCCAAGCCGGGCGCCCGCCCAGTCTGCGCGATTGGTTCGGCGTGCTGGCGATGTCGGTTGGCCTGTTCATGGCGATCATGGACGTCCAGATCGTGACCAGCTCGCTTACCCAGATCCAGGGCGGGCTGTCGGCCAGCGCCGACGAGATCAGCTGGGTGCAAACCGCATATCTGATCGCCGACGTCGTGATGGTGCCGTTGAGCGGGACGTTGTCGCGGCTGTTGTCGACGCGGGTGCTGTTCGTCACCGCGACGCTCGGCTTCACCGCGGCGAGCGGGCTTTGCGCGACAGCGACCAGCCTCAGCCAGATGATCGTCTACCGCGCGATACAGGGATTCTGCGGCGGTGCGATCACCCCGAGCGTTTTTCCCGTCGTCTATACCCGGTTCCGTGGGCCGCCGCTGACCCGGCTGATGGTGATGATCTCGGTGATCTTGAACCTGTCATCGACCTTAGGCCCAACGATCGGCGGCTTCCTGACCGACACCTTCTCCTGGCATTGGCTGTTTCTCGTCAACATCGTGCCCGGCATTGCCGTTGCCGCGGTCGTCTGGGTCTGCGTCGACATCGACAAGCCCGACCTGTCGCTGCTGCGCTATTTCGATGTGATCGGGCTGGTGCTGATGGCGACTTTCCTTGGCTGTCTCCAATACGCGCTCCAGGAAGGCCCGCGCTGGGACTGGCTCGATGACGCATCGATCCGCACCGCCATTGTCGTTTCGAGCATATGCTCGGTGCTGTTCTTCTGGCGTGTGCTGAGCTACCACCAGCCGATCGTCGATCTGCGCGTATTTACCAATCGCAATTTCGCGCTTGGCTCGTTCTTTACCTTTGTCGTCGGCACCGGCATGTACAGCACCACCTATCTGATCCCGCTGTTTCTCGCGCAGGTGCGCGGCTTCAGCGCGCTGCAGATCGGGGAGACGGTCTTTGTCGCCGGGATAGCGCAAATGGCGATGTCGCCGTTCAGCACGCAAATCGCGCGACGGGTCGACTTGCGCATTATGCTGTCTATGGGCCTCAGTCTGTTCGCCCTTTCGATGTATCTGACCGCCGGCCTCACCAATCAGGCGAGCTTCCCGGAGCTCATGGTGCCGCAGGCGGTGCGCGGCGTCTCGCTGATGCTGTGCTACCTCCCGGCCAATATGATCGCGCTGGGCTCGGTCCCGCAAGACAGGCTTAAGAACGCTTCCGGTCTCTACGGTCTGACCCGCGACCTCGGCGGCGCGATCGCGCTGGCTTCGGTGGGCACGATCATGAACGGCCGGATGCAATTTCACTGGAACCGCCTGATCGAGGACGTCAATGCGGCGCGTCCGGCGGTGCAGCACTTTATCGATGCTCAGACCAACCGATTGGGTTCGATGATCCCGGGCGATGCGCACCAAGCCGCCATGACAATGCTCGGCAATCTGGTGCACCGCGAAGCTTTGGTTTTGAGCTACAACGACATGCTGCTGCTGATCGGCGGGCTCTTCGTCTTCGGCCTGACCTTGATACCGCTGGTGCTCCGCCCGCGCTCGGTGATGACCGCCGACGGGAACTGAACCCCCACCGGGGGCGGGGCTCCGCTTCAGTTGCCGGGGCTGCTCGCCACCCGGCCATAAAGCCAATCTTCGAGCAGCCGGCGGGCGATCGAATCGTGCCGCGGCAGGCGAAACGTATCGTCGTCGACATGCGAAAGCAGCCAGCCGCGCTCGAACCAGCGTGCGTCCTCGAGCTCGCCGAGATCGACGGTGATCTCGGTCGTCAGCGCGTGCGCGTGAAACCCCAGCATGATGTTGGCCGGGAATGGCCAGGGCTGCGAGGAGTGGTAATCGACGGCGCCGACCTCGATGCCGCTCTCCTCGCGCACCTCGCGCGCAACCGCGTCTTCGAGGCTCTCGCCCGGTTCGACAAAGCCGGCCAAGGTCGAATACATCCCGGGCGGGAAATGCCGGGAGCGGCCCATCAGCGCGCTCTCGCCGTGCGTTACCAACATTATGACGGCGGGGTCGGTGCGCGGAAAATGCATCGTGTTGCAGGCGGGATCTGTGCAGCGGCGCATATGCCCCGCCTCCTCGCTGCGGGTCGGACTGCCGCATAGGCCGCAAAAGCGGTGGCGGGCGTGCCAGAACAAGATCGCGCGGGCCAGCGCCAACAGCGATGCCTCGCGCCGGTCGAGCCGCCCGCCCAATTGCCGCAGATCGGCAAAGCGCGCCGACGCGGCCTCGATGCCGCTCGCCGCCAGCGCCGGCGAGTGCAGCATGTCGAGCGGCGCCTCGACCGGCGACAGGTCGAGCGCGAAATGCGCCCGCTCCTCGACGACGCCGATAAAAACGATTTCGCCCCGGGCCAGCCGCTCTTCGGCGGCCGCGCCGTCGGCAGTCAGCGGGGCCAAACCGCCCCAGCCCAGCACCACCGCGCGCGGTTCGCCGCCGTCGATCTCGATGATCAGATTCTGGTTGCGCCAGACCGGGATGAACAGGCTCGCGGGATCAGCGATACGTTCGACGATCCAACCGCTGTCGCGGCGGCGCAATCCCGCCCGCTCGAAGCCGGGCGCCGCATAGTAATTGTGTGCTCTCATGCGCGCCGACCTTCGCACATCCCCCAACCACGCGGCAAGCGGAGCCGGCCAGCCGCGTCGCAGTCACAATTTCTGCTTCCGATCGTTACCGGCCACTTGCCTCATCCCTCTCGACGGCCGGTCATGCCATTGCCTATGGGTGGCTCCCCGGTTGCGAACAGTGTCTCCCTACCCCTGATCCGCTCCCGCGTAGCGCGGAGCGGCGGGCATCTGGTGATCAGCCGACGCCAATCCACCAATGCCGTTATCTCATTCTCGTGTTGATACTGTCGTCCCTCTGTTAACATAAATCCTGCAAAAAAGCTCTGGGGGTGTGTCTGATGGCGGGTAAGCGGACGTGGTTCAAATGGCCAGGTCGAATCGCCCAAGAACTGAACGGCGTTTCCGGCATCGCCGCTATAGGCGGTACCGCAATCGGCGCAGGCGGCCTGACCTTCCTCGCGGGAACTGCGGCTGTACTGATGACAGGAGGAGGCGCTTTAGTCCTTGCGGGTGCCGTAGGCTATGCTGTCGTTAAGGGACTACCCGCCCGTGCAACTCACGCCCAGGACCTTGCGGGTCAGCAGCTACGGCTGGTACAACTCGAAAACATTGACCCCCCGATTCGTACCCTCGCCGTCATTGGTCCTGAACTAGCGGGCAAGACAACACTGAAAAATCGCCTAGCATTTATCGGTTCGAAGCCGACCAGAACTCAGCAAATCACCGCATATATAACACCACTCCCCGCAACACCTGTAAAGTACATTGCCATTTTAGATGGTGGTGGAGAGGTTTTTTCACAACAGTTCCGAATAGCAGAACTATGTGACTGCCTGTGCATTGTCCTTGATCATAACCCCTCGGATTCTGATCATACGATTATCCCAACTCGCCTCTCTCAACACAAGGCGTTCCTAGAGCAGGTACGCCATCATTTAGATAACACCAATGCATCACAAAAGCTTAAGATTAAACTTTTGATAAACAAGCATGACCTTTGGAAACTTGATACGGCTGATCGACAGGCACAACTTCGTGATCTGTGTGAAGGTGAATTAAAAATTTGGCGTGATAGCAAGCGGGGTGGAGAAATCGATTTTAGTCCGCATTCGAATAATATACCGCTCGATGTGGCCAACTTTGTGGAATTTTTAAAAGGCTTGCCATGATCGAGAACGCTGTCTTACTTGATTTACCAATCGAATTCGTGCTGGTTGGTCCTGTTTGTGGACAAGATAGGATACTCATTAAAAGTCGACACGCAGGATTAGATTTGGTCGGGGTGGCAGCGAGCGATAATGAATTTGACCCGCCCAAGGTAGATTGGCTATCGGTCCTTATTTTTGGAACCCCTAGGCTAAACTTAATACACGGTAGCCCAATATCAGACTTATTCTCGGATACTGATTCTAGAAAATCAAGATTCAAATTTTCCTGGAAGGGATTTGCCACACGCGGCGGGTATGATCGAATACACAAGACGCTGGAGCTTCGTTCTGTCGATTTACATAATGCCTTAAAAGATAACGACCCCAGGTTGATAGAAATAGTCATAGCCCCTATAATTCTTCTTTGCGTTGACGCGAATGAAAGGCTTCGCCGCCGGCGCCGGCTTTTCATACTTCTGGTCCTGGCATATGGTGCCGTTGGCGCACTGAGTTTCGTGGGACTTACTGTCAGGCAATTTTTTCACGTAGCTTTCTGAGTGGGTTTGTTCGTCTACGCGTTAGACGATGCTGACAATTTGCAGCTTCCTTCGGATCCCTGACAGATTCTCTGGATTGACCGTCGTCAAGGACGGTCCGGAATTGGCGCAAAGGACCTATCGGAACGCGAGCGGGGACGATCCGTAGCCGAAATTTGAGCGGTTTGCACTGCCTCTCTCGGGCCTGGCGTCACAGGGCGGCGAGGCGGCGTTCGAGATAGGCGCGCTCGACGGCGTTGGCGGTCAGGGCGAGGGCGCGGCGGTAGGCCTCGGCAGCCGCCGGGCGCGAGCCCAGCCGGCGCAGCAGGTCGGCGCGCGCGGCGTGGAACAGATGATACTGATCGAGCGCCCCCGAGCCGCCGAATCCATCGATCAAGGTCAGGCCGGATTGCGCGCCTTCGCTCATGCCGATGGCAACGGCGCGGTTCAGCAGCACCACGGGGCTCGGATCGATGCGGCAGAGCTCGCCATAGAGGGCGGCGATCTGTGGCCAGTCGGTTGTCTCGGCCGTCGCGGCCTCGGCGTGAACCGCGGCAATCGCCGCCTGCAGCTGGTAGGGTCCGATCCGCCCGCACCGCAATGCCGCTTCTACGACTGCCAGCCCTTCGGTTATCTGCTCGCGATCCCACAGCGAGCGGTCCTGCTCTTCGAGCGTCACCAGCAAACCCGCTCCGTCGACGCGGGCATGGCGACGCGAATCGTGCAGCAGCATCAGCGCGAGCAGGCCAAGGCTTTCCGGCTCCGCGGGGTCGATTTCGCACAGCACCCGGCCGAGACGAATGGCCTCGGAACACAGCTCGCGGCGGATCAAAGCCTCGCCCGAGGTCGCGACATAACCTTCGTTGAAGATTAGATAGATCACTGCCTGCGCTGCAGCCCGGCGCGCGGGCAGCGCCGCCGCGGCCGGCACCTCGTAGGGGATCCGCGCCTCCTGGATCTTGCGTTTGGCCCGTACCAGCCGCTGCGCCAAAGTCGGCTCGGGAACGAGGAAGGCGCGGGCGATCTCGCCGGTTGTCAGGCCGCCGAGCGTGCGCAAGGTGAGAGCGATTTGCGCCTCGCGATTGAGCGCGGGATGGCAGCAGGTAAAGATCAGACTCAAACGGTCGTCGGGAAGTGAGGAAAGCTCGCCATCGGGATAGGGGGGCTCCTCGATCGTCTCGGGCATGACCTCCTGCTCCAACACAGCTTGCGTTTTACGCCGGACGCGCTCGCGCCGCTGCGCGTCGATCAGCTTGCGCCACGCCGCAGTCGCGATCCACGCGGCCGGATTTTGCGGAATGTCCGACCTCGCCCAAACAGCGAGGGCCGCTGCAAAGGCCTCCTGCATCGCCTCCTCGGCGCGATCGAACGAGCGGCAGCGCCGGATCAGCCCGGCGATGATCCGCCCGTACTCGCGGCGAAACACCGCCTCCGCCGCAGCGCGAATGTCGGCGCGCTGCGGCATCTGCGCTCGCAGGCTTAACGTCTGATCAGAAATGAACCTCTCCAAATCAGGACCTTCCACACAGGACTCGATGTCAGCGAGATTGCTTCGCGGAGCCTGTCCTCGGGCCGGCCTTCGGCCGGACCCGTGGGCTCGCAATGACGCCTAACAGATAAGTTGTCATTGCGAGGAGCGGAGCGACGAAGCAATCTCGCGACCGGCTCTTACCGCGGCGGCAGCCTCATGATCGGGCGGATCTCGATGCACCCGTCGCCGCCCTTGCACGCCGTCGGGATCTTTGCGGCCCACCAGATCGCCTCGTCGAGATCCGCGCAATCAAGGATGTAGTAGCCGGCGAGCTGCTCCTTGGTTTCGGCAAACGGCCCGTCCAGGATCAGCGGTTTGCCGTTTTCCGTCCGGATCGTGGTCGCGGTGGCGGTCGGGTGCAACGGCTCGGCTCCAAGGAAGATCCCTTTCTTCTTGGTTTCGTCCATGACCGCCCAATGCGCTGCTATCAACTTCGCCCTGTCAGCGGCGCTGGCCTCGGCCATCTCGGCTTCGCGGCTGTAAATCAGGAACATGTAGCGCATGGCTGTTTCCCTTCTGGTGAGGCGGCTCTCACAAGGAGCGATGGGGAAAGGGTGGGGGGATCGTTTCTTGCACGCTCGGTCGCGCCATATGACGTTGGAAATACGCGTCGAGGCTCGCGGACCGCTTCAGCATCGCCGCGCTCTCCGGCGTCTTGTTAAGGTAATAGAGGATCGGCAACAGGTTGATGTCGGCGAGGGTGAACGTATCGCCGGCCAGATAGCCGGTGGCGGCGACAGCGCGGTCGAGCATCGCAAATTGCGATTCCATGCCCGGCAGCGCCGCCTCGATCCGTGCGCGGTCGGGGCTGTCGTCCGGTGTGCCGGGGAACAGATAGGCGCCAAAATACCGGCGGATCGCCAACGGATCGACATGCGTGTTGACGATGGAGATCCACTGTTCGGTGCGTGCGCCGCCGACCGGATCCTGCGGCACCAAAAGAGGACCGTCGAACGCGTGATCGATGTAGAAGCAGATCGCCCGCGACTCGGCGAGAGTGACGTCGCCGTGCCGCATCGCCGGAATCTTGCCGACGGGATGGATCGCGTCGATCTCGGGACTGTGCGGTAGTGCCGGAAGAAGGGTGTAAGGCACGCCCTTCTCACCGCAGGCGATGCGCGTGACCCAGACATAGTTGCTCTGCGGTGCGCCGATGATCTGAAGCTCGGGCATGGCTACACTCCTCGCTGGTTGGCTGTAGGCAACGCCTACATCGGGTCGATCTGACGAACTTCGATCGAGCCGCCGTATTTGAAATGCGGGCAGCTTTCGGCGATATGGCAGGCTTCCTTATAGTCCCCGGCGGTGATCAGGAAAAATCCACCGAGCAACTCCTTGCTCTCGGCATAGGGGCCGTCGGTGACCATGATTCGCCCGCCAGCCGCACGCATCGCCCGTCCGGGGTCGTTGGTCAGTTTTTCGCCGGCCTTGAGACGCCCTTCCGAGCGGAGCCGGTCGCCCCAGCCGATATACTCTTTGGTGATGGCTGAGGCCTGCTCCGGCGGGAGCACGGGCGGCGGGCCCGCGGGGCGGTGCAGCAACAAAATGAAATCAGCCATCGCTTACCTCCTGTGTCGGGCGCGGGCGCCATCGCCCCGCCTGTCGATACGACGTTCGGAGGAGGTAAAAATCGACAGCGCGGGGGATTTTTGTGCGCTCAACGTGGACGCTACTCGCGGGATGTCGCAACGCGCGGTGCTCGGGCCCGTGCGGGGAGCTTGCCCCAGGGTCGGCGGCAGCTGATATTGTGCGTGGGAGCCCGGAGGCGGACAGGCCTCTCGCCAACCCGGTCAGGTCCGGAAGGAAGCAGCCGTAACGAGTGCCGGCCTGGGTCGTTCACCCGGTCTCCCACCATCCGGTTTTGGTAGATGAGCTAGCAGCGGGGTCACGGGGCGGAGGATGCCAGAAGACGCAAAATCAGCCCCGCAGCAGACACACACCGTGATCAGTGATCTCGGCGGCGCAATCGAACTCAGCGCGACTACTACCACAGCCTCGCCGATCCAAGCTGAAGTCAAGCCATATCGTGTTCTCGCCCGCAAATACCGGCCGCAGAGCTTCGCCGAGCTGATCGGGCAGGAGGCGATGGTACGCACCCTGTCGAATGCGATCGCGACGGGGCGGGTCGCGCATGCCTTTATCCTGACCGGCGTACGCGGGGTCGGCAAGACGACCACCGCCCGAATCATTGCGCGCGCCTTGAATTGCGTCGGCAAGGATGGCGCCGGCGGGCCGACGATCGAGCCGTGCGGCGAATGCGTGCATTGCCGGGCCATCGCCGAGGACCGCCATATCGACGTGATCGAGATGGACGCGGCCTCGCGCACTGGCGTCGACGACATCCGAGAACTGACCGATGGGGTGCGCTACCGGCCGGTCTCGGCGCGCTACAAGGTCTACATCATCGACGAAGTGCACATGCTCTCGAAAAACGCCTTCAACGCCTTGTTGAAGACGCTCGAAGAGCCGCCGCCCGCCGTGATCTTCGTGTTCGCGACGACCGAAATCCACAAGGTGCCGGTGACCGTATTGTCGCGCTGCCAGCGGTTTTCGCTGCGCCGGGTGCCGGTCGATCTTTTGGTGCAGCATTACCGCAGGGTCGCCGAGATGGAAGCGGTCGAGGCGGAACCCGCGGCATTGGCATTGATCGCCCGTGCCGCCGACGGCTCGGTGCGCGACGGGCTGTCGTTGCTCGACCAGGCGATCGCGCTATCGGGCGGACAGGTCGTTGAAGCGGCGGTGCGCGACATGCTCGGCGTCGCCGATCGCGGCCAGGTCTTCGACCTCCTCGAAAATGTGCTGCGCGGCGATGCGGCGGTGGCGCTGGCGCAGCTCGACCGGCTTTATAAGGAGGGCGCTGACCCGCTGTTGGTGCTGCAGGACCTGCTAGACCTCGGCCATTTTCTGACCCGGGTCAAATTGGCGCCCGAGGCCGGTGCCGGCGATCCGATTGCCGAAGGCGACCGCGAGCGCGCTCGGCCGCTTGCCGAGAAACTGACGATGTCGGCGCTCGCCCGTCTGTGGCAGATGCTGCTGAAGGGCCTGGACGAGGTGCAGACCGCGCCCTCGCCGATCCAGGCGGCGGAGATGGTTCTGGTGCGCCTCGCCTACGTGGCCGATCAGCCGGCGCCGGCTGAACTCGTGCGTTTGCTGCAAGACGGCGCCGCCGGCGCCGACCGCGCAGGCGCGTCCTCGCCAGCACGCGCGGCGGCATCGACGCCGGCTGCGGCGCGGCCGATCGGCGGCGGCGCGTCGCCGGCTCGGGCCGATCCGCGCGAGTCGGCGGCGGCCAGGGAGATTACCGCGCCGGCGCCGCCGGTGGCGGTCGCGACTGAACCGATGCCGCAGAGTTTTGCCGAGGTCCTGGCCTTGTTCGAAGAGCGGCGCGAGGCGGTGATGCGCTCACACCTCGTCTCGCATCTTCATCTCGTCCATTTCGAGCCGGGGCGGATCGAGTTCCGCCCGGCGGAGGGCGCGCCGCGCGACCTTGCCAACCGCTTGGCGCAACTCCTCAGCGAGTGGACCGGGACGCGTTGGCTAGTCGCGATCTCTGACGAGGAAGGCGAGCCGACCCTGCGCCAGCAGGAGGCCACCCACGATCGCGATCTGCGAAAAGAGGTCGCCAGCCACCCGTTGGTTCAGGCGGTTCTCGCAACCTTCCCCGGCGCCACGATCGCTGCGGTTCGCGAGCGCTTTGCCGCCTCGGCCGCCGAGCCGGAAGAGGTGCCGGACCAGGACGCGGACGCGGACGAAGTCAACCCAGACGAGGACGGTTCATGAAAAACCTCGGCCAGCTAATGAAGCAGGCGCAGGCGATGCAGGAAAAGATGGCCGAGATGCAGGCCGCGCTTGAGATAGTCGAGATGACCGGCCTCGCCGGCGGCGGCCTGGTCGAACTGACCTTGAACGGCAAAAGCGACGTCAAAAAAGTCAGGATCGACAAGTCCCTGCTCAACCCCGCGGACGTCGAGGTGCTGGAAGACCTGATCGTCGCCGCATTCGCCGATGCGCGGCGCAAGGTTGCCGCTCACGCCGAGGAAGAAATGCAGAAGCTGACCGGCGGGCTCCAGCTGCCGGGGGGCATGAAACTCCCATTCTGACCAACCGGCCGTGCGTCCCTATAATTCTTCCCCTCTCCGCCCCTGGGGGCGGAGAGGGTAGGGTGAGGTAGGGGGGTGGCTGTGCCGGACCTTTAACAGCTCGTCCAAATCATCGGTGACCGCGGCGGCAACAGCTGCGGCGGCGGGTTCCGGGTCGCCTTCGAGCACGTCCTTTGCCCCGATGTCGAGTGCCCGGTCGATCAGCATGTTATAGGTCGCCTCCACGAGGCCGGGGGTCTTCTTCTGGTGGTGATGCTGGATTACCTTGTGCGGGTTCCAGATGATGACGTGACTGATCGGGCCTGACTTTCCCGGCTTGATGTCGATGAAGAACAGATCTTTGAGGATTTTCATCCTCGCGCCCCACGTATATTCTGCCCGTTGTCCGGTGAAGCCAGCCGCATGCGCCATTTCGTTTGTCTTCGTGATATTCACGAACGAATTATCCCATGTGGCGCACCATAGCCCGAGATAAGTAGAGGATACGGGTTTTCCGTTGCTCATCTCGTCCATGATCTTCAAAATGAGCGGCATAGTTTTTGGAATTGTGGCAAACCCCTTGTGCGCTTTCCTGTTCCATAGATACTGCTCTTGGCTGGGCCATAGCGCGTTCCGTTGGTCAAGTTGCTTCTGTGCTATAGGATTCGTTTTGCGTGTCGATGCCATGTTGTCCTGCTTTCGGATAAGAGCGGGCCGGGGTTTGGACCCCCGGCCCTCCGGTTTGCCTGCGACTCATGGCCGAGGATGGAAGTCGGCCCCGTCGTGACCGTTTGGAATGTAGCACGTGGTGCCAGCAATTTCAATGACTTAGATATTTACTTGTCGCAGACAAGTCGCAATATATCACATTTCAGGACCACGAGACTGCACGATTTGTCGCAACTCGGTTTGCCGAATGCACGGCCTGTTACCGCGCGACGGTGATTTATTGTGAAAATTCAGGTCCTTATAGCCCGCCGCTGCAGTACTCCTCGTTCTGACTGTGCTGAAATGTGCTGGCATATGCTCTCGGTGCTCACGGGATGGGGGGGGGGAAGGGGGGTATCCCGCGCTGGAGATCAAAGCGTCGCGCCCGTGGCGAAGCTGCTGCCTGATCTCGACAAGGGCGGCGTCCGCCGCGCGATGGCGCGGTTGGTCCGGATGCCTCGCCTCCCCGAACACGGCAAGGCAGCAAGAAACACTGGCCGGCACCCACATCACCCTCCCCGCCGCTCTGCGCCGTGTCCCCTCCCTCTCCCCCCTTAAGGGCGGAGAGGGCATACTGGTCGGATGTCCGAACTCGACACCCTGATCCAGTTGCTCGCCAAGCTTCCGGGCCTCGGCCCCCGCTCGGCTCGGCGCGCGGCGCTACACCTGATCAAACGGCGGGAGAGCCTGCTGGCGCCGCTCGCTTCGGCACTGGCCAAAGCGGCCGAGGCAATCCGCCCGTGCCCGATCTGCGGCAATCTCGACACGGTCGAGCCCTGTGCGATTTGCCGCGACCCCCGGCGCGAACAGGGCATCATCTGCGTCGTCGAAGATCTCGCGGATCTTTGGGCGCTCGAACGCACCGGCGCTTTTCGTGGCCGCTATCACGTCCTCGGCGGAACCCTATCGGCGCTCGACGGCGTCGGCCCCGAAGATCTGACGATCGAACGCCTGATCGCCCGACTGAAACCGGGTCAGGAATTGATCCTGGCCTTGAACGCGACGGTCGAAGGTCAGACCACCGCGCACTACATCGCCGACCGCGTCACCGGGACCGGCGTCAAACTCTCGCGCCTCGCCCAGGGCGTGCCGATCGGCGGCGAACTCGACTACCTCGACGACGGTACCCTGACCGCCGCCCTCAACGCGCGCCGCGCCCTCTAGCCCGCCCACTCAGAACCAGCGCGCCTTGTCGACCAGGTTGCGCAGCGGCTGGCCAGCGAGGAAGCGGCGGCAATTGTCGAGAATGACCTCGTAGCGGCGCTCGTCGAGATAGGGGCCATAGCCGGCCGTATGCGGCGTAAGCAACACGCCCGGCAATGTCCACAGCTTGTGGTCGGCGGGCAGCGGCTCCTGTTCGAACACGTCGAGCCCGGCGCCGGCGATCTCGCCGGCCTCGATCGCCGCGGCCAGGTCGTCGAGGCGGGTCGTCAGGCCGCGCCCGATATTGATGAAGAACGCGGTCCTTTTCATTTGCTGAAACCGCGCCCGGTTCATAAACCCCTCGGTTTCCGGGGTGTGCGGCACGGTCAGGATCACGAAATCGGCGGCCGGCAACAGCGCGTCCAATTCGTCGGCGCGGTGCAATTCGGCTACACCCGGCGGCGCGTCGCGGCGGCGCTCGTCGACACCGATCACCCGCATGCCAAAGGCGGCGCAGAGCCGCGCGATCTCGCTGCCGATCCCGCCCACGCCGACAACCAGCGCCGTCGTCTCGGGCAGATGGAGCACACCTTCGTTCTGCGCCGGTTTTTTCCATTCGCGCCGTAGCTGCTGCGGAATGTAGCGCTGCAAGCCGCGGGCAAAGGCCAGGACAAAGGCCATCACATGAGTGCCGATATGGTCGTTGTAGATCTCGCGGAAATTGGTGATCGCCAGCGGATGCGCGATCAGCTCCGGATAGTAATAGCCGGCGGGCGGCGCGGCCTGAGGCGCCTGCAGCCAGCGCAGCCGCCGGGCCTGGCGCAGCAGCGCGGGCGGGATCGTACCAAAGGCGGCCTCGGCGGTCGCGATCGCCTGCTCGGCGCGCACCGGGTCTTCGGCGACGACGACCTCGAGCCCGGGCAATGCGGCGGCAAGGCGCGCGCCCCATTCGCGCGTCTTCGGCGTCTGTGGCGGCAGCATCAGGAATTGCGTGGGCATCGGCGGTGTCCTCCTTCGGGCAAGGCTAGCATGGAGAGCTGCCGGCATTGTAGGCTCGCCGGGCGCGAATTTCGCTGGGGAGAGAGCGTGTGAACACAACCGATCGAGGACCGCCGACCAACCGCAAAAAGCTGCTGCTGCCGACGACGATGTCGAGGGCCGGCTGGGCGATCGTCGAAGCGCGTGACGACGTCGAAGGGGTCCCCTTCGTACCCACCGTACCGAAGGCCGAGCTGCACCGGCTGCTGGAGGACGTTGCCGGGGTGGCACTCGGCGTACAGCCGTTCAGCGACCCGGAGCTCGACGCCGCACCCGCGCTCGAGGTCGTCTCGCGCATCGGCGTCGGCTACGATGCGGTCGACGTCCCGGCTCTGACCGCACGAAAAATCCCGCTGATGATCGGCGGCACGGCCAATTCGGTCAGCGTCGCCGAAGCCGGGTTGTTTCTGATCATGTCGTTGGCCCGCCGTGGTGCGGCGATGGACCGGCTGGTCAAGGAAGGCCGCTGGCAGGACCGCTACAAGGAGATGCCGGTCGATCTTTACGGCAAGACCGTGTTGATCATCGGCTTCGGCAAGATCGGCACGCGCGCGGCCAAGCGCTATGCCGCGATGGAGATGAATGTGCTGGTTTACGACCCGTATACGTATTCCGCGACGATCCACGGCATGGGCTATGAGCCGGTGCAGGACCTCGACGCTGCGGTGGCGAGCGCCGATTTCATCACGATCCACTGCCCGAAAACGCCGGAGACGGTTGGTCTGTTCAACGCCGCGAGGCTCGCGCATATGAAGCGGACGGCCTTCATCGTCAACACCGCGCGCGGCGGCATCATCGACGAGAAGGCGCTCTACGACGTGCTGAAGGCGAACCGCATCGCCGGCGCCGCGCTCGACGTTTTCGACCAGGAGCCGACCCCGCAGGACAACCCACTGTTGACCCTGCCCAACTTTATCGCGGCGCCGCATGTCGCCGGGGTCACGCGTGAAGCCGTTGACCGTATGGGCGTTGCCGCCGTGCAGAATATCTTGAGCGTGCTCGACGGCAAGCCGATCCGCGACAACGTCGTCAACCGGGAAGTGCTCGGCTGAGGCTGTCCCTATGCGCGGCTGCGAGACTGCCGCGGTGCGCCTGCGATGACCACCATAGCCCGTCGTTGCGATCGCCCGTTGCGTGACGACGCGATCTCGACGCGGCAAAAATGCTGCGGCGCAACAGGGATGAGGCGGCTGTCCCGCGCCTAAGACCTCGGGGCGCTGATGTGGCGCCGCTCCGGGGGACTTGATCAGGCGATGCGTTCTTTCGCGGCCCCAATGCTGCGTGTCCGACACGGCCTCGAATGGGGCAATCTGCCGTCATCCGCGCTGCCGGCCGCGATCGGGGTGTTCGCTCTGGCGCTGCGTCTCTATGGTCTCGGCGACAAGCCGTTTTGGCTCGACGAGATCGCGAGCTTGCGCCGAGCTACCGCGAGCTTGCCCGACCTCGTCGCCGATTCGCTGAGCAACAATCATTACCCGAGCTATTTCCTGCTGTTGTGGCTGATCGGGCAGATCGGTACGTCACAGTGGCTGTTGCGGCTGCCGTCCGCATTATTCGGTGCGGTCGGCGCATCGCTGACCTGCGCGATCGGAACCCGTGCGGCCGGCCGCCCCAGCGGCGCCATCGCCGGGCTGCTGATGGCGGTTTCGCCGTTCGAGGTCCAATTCGGGCAGGAGGCGCGCTCCTACACCCTCGTCTCGTGTCTGATACTGACCGCGTTATTTGGGCTCGTACGGCTGGCCCAAGAGCCGGCTGCAGCGGCACTTCCGATGCGCAGCGGCACCGTGCGCGGCGCGTGGATGGCCTATTGTCTCGGCACGGCAGCGGCTCTCAGTGTTCTGAACGTCGCGATCCCTTGGCTGCTTGCCGCCAATCTGGGCGCCATCGCGATCGGCAAGTGCTCCGGCGACAATAGACGCGCGTTTCTGCGCAATTGGGGATTGGCCCAGGCCCTGATTCTGGCAATTTGGATCCCCTCTCTTATCTGGGTCTTTGCCGCCGGCAAGGGCGCGGTCCTCGATGGCGCGGGTTGGGCGCCGGCGGAAACGTCGAAGACGATCTGGGCGATCGTCGCGCCGGTATATCTGCTGCGCATCTCCAGCTTCATCACCTTCGGGCTGCTGCCGTCCAACGTCCCTGGGCTCGCCGTCGTTAGCGTGACCTTATCGGCGCTCGGGGCTTGGCGGCTGCGTCGTGACACGACGGTATTAGCGGTCCTCGGCTGCGCGGCAATCGTGCTGCCGCTTGGCTTGTTCCTTCTTTCCCTGTTCGTGCCGGTGCTGGTGCCACGGTATTTCGCCTGGAGCGCGGGGCCATTCTTCGTCTTTGCCGGCGCCGGGCTGGGTCGCCTCTCATTCCCGCGTCTTGCGCCGGCGACGGCGATGCTCGGGGCCGCGGGCATGATCAATCTGATGCCTTATTACGATTACGAGACCAAGCCGCGTTGGGACCTGTTGGCGGCGCGTCTCGCCGATGCCGCCCAGCCGGGAGATGTGGTCCTGCTCGACAACTATTATTCCTATTCGGTGCTTTCGGTTTTTGCCGCCCGCTCTGGTCTTGCCGACCATCAGATCATTTTGACCTGGAGCTTGCTGGAAGCAGCCAGCCTTGCGCCCGGCCACACCGTCTGGGCGGTCTATGGGCGCACTGGACAAGCCGCCAGAAAGCAGTCGCTGGAGGACTATCGCCAGACTCTCACTCCCCTGGGACGCCCGGCATCCGAAAATTCGGTCGGACGTTACATCGTTTTGTGGCGGTTCACCCGGCCGAGCGCAGTCACCCGAACCGCACCACCGCAAGCTCGCCCGGACGCCTGGGCCGCTGACGAGCCGCAACACTGAAATCTCGCTGTTGAGGGAAGCCCGCGATGGCGCGGGACTGCTTCCGCGCGCTCACAATGATTGCCGGATCGCGCAGCGGCGCCAAGCTTGACTTCCGTCGCGCCAACTGGCGGGATCGCTGCCTTGGACTTCGGAGGAGGGTCGGATGGCGCGGGCAAACCGGGTACGGGAATTGTGGCAGGCGGGCAAGCCCGTCATCAACAGCTGGCTGGGCATCCCCTCCAGCTTTTCGGCCGAAGTCATGGCCCATGCCGGCTGGGATTCACTGGTCGTCGACATGCAGCACGGCATGATCGACTACCAGATGATGGTGACGATGCTGCAGGGCATCTCGACCACCGAGACGGTGCCGCTGGTGCGCGTTCCGTGGAACGACCCGGCCTACATCCAAAAGGCGCTTGACGCCGGCGCCTACGGCATTATCTGCCCGATGATCAACACTCGCGCCGAGGCCGAGAAACTCGCCGACTCGATGCGCTATGCGCCGCTCGGCCATCGCAGCTCGGGGCCGATCCGCGCCTCGCTTTATGGCGGGGCCGATTATCATGCCAAGGCCAATGACATCGTCGTCGCCTTTGGCATGATCGAAACCGCCGAGGCGATCGAAAATCTCGACCAGATCCTGTCGGTCAAGGGGCTCGACGCGATCTATGTCGGCCCGTCCGACCTGTCGATTTCCTATGGCCACCCGCCGGGTGGCGACAAGCCCGACGAATGGATGATGACGGCCCTCAAAAAGGTGCTCGACGCCTGCAAGCGGCACGGCGTCAAGCCCGGCATCCATTGCGGCGCGCCGGCTTATGCCAAGAAGATGATCGAGATGGGCTTTATGTTCGTCACCGTCGGCGGCGACACCCGGTTCGTGACGATGGGCGGCCAGGCAGCGGTCCAGGAGATGCGTTCGGGCGCGCCCTCGAAGCCCGCGGCTGGCGGCAGCAGCAGCCCTTACTAAAATCGGCTCGTATGGACACGGGGCGGTGACGACGCCTCGCTGAACCGACAATCGCAAGATCGGGAGAACGCGGATGGATTTTGGCGCATCGATGTTTTTCACCGATTATTCGATGACCCCGGCCGAGCTCGGGCAGGCGCTCGAGGCGCGCGGCTTCGAGTTCGGTCTGGGCGCCCGAGCACTCGCACATTCCATCCTCGCGCCTGTCGCAGCCGGCGTCGGGCGGCGAGCTCGGCAAGCAATATTATGACGTGATGGATCCGTTCGTGACCCTGACGGCGGTGGCAGTCGCGACCACGACGCTGAAGGTCGCGACCGGCGTATGCTTGGTGATCCAGCGCGACACGATCCAGACGGCCAAGCTCGTCGCGACGCTCGATCAGGTCTCGGGCGGGCGGTTTTTGTTCGGCATCGGCGGCGGCTGGAACCAAGAGGAGATGGCCGATCACGGCACCGTGTTCAAAACCCGCTTCAAGCGGATGCGCGAGCAGATTGAGGCGATGAAGGCGATCTGGACCCAGTCCGAGCCCGAATATCACGGCGAGATCGTCGACTTTCCGAAGATGCGGACCTGGCCGAAGCCGGCGCAGAAACCGCACCCGCCGGTCATCGTCGGCGGCGCGTTCCCGTACAGCGCGCGCCGCGCTATCCGCTATGGCGACGGCTGGGTTCCCAATGCCAGCCGGCCCAGCTATGCCGACGTGGCCGAGTTCCTGCCGCAGTTCCGCCAGATGGCGGCCGATGCCGGACGCGATCCGGCCGCCGTCCCGGTGTCGATCTTCGGGGCGCCGGAAAACCTCGATCGGCTCAAGCGCTACAGCGATCAGGGCATCGCTCGCGCGGTCGTGACCCTGCCCTCGGCAAAGTCTGACGAGATCCTGCCGGTGCTCGACCGCTGGGCCGACCTGATCCGCCACACCAGGCACTGAGCGAAGCCCGCGCGGCCAGGCGGATTTTGGTCACCTATCTGAAGCGGAGCCTACCCGATGCTGACCCTCGAACAAGCCTCGATCATTGTCGACAAGGCGCTGGAAAAGGGGCGCGAACTCGGCTTCAAGCCACTGACCGTCGTCGTGCTGGATGCCGGCGGCCAATTGAAGGCGATGAAGCGTGAGGATGGATCGAGCTTGTTGCGGCCCGAGATTGCCGGCGGCAAGGCTTGGGGCGCCCTGGGTATGGGCTTTGGCGGGCGTGAATTCGCCCGCCGCGCCGCCGCCAACCCGGTATTCATCCAGGCGCTGAGCGTCGCCTCCGGCGGCCGGGTCATCCCGGTTCCGGGCGGTGTGCTGATCTGCAACCAGGCGGGCGATATATTGGGCGCCGTCGGGATCAGCGGCGACACGTCCGAGAATGACGAAACCTGCGCCGTCCACGGTATCGGCTGCGCCGGGCTCATCGCCGACACCGGCGACCCCGCCTAGGCGATTGCGCTGTCGGGCGCGCCGCAGGTCACCGCGGCACGGCCCAAGGTTATTGGCCGAAAATGCCCTTGAGCGCGCCGACGGCGTCTCGGCCAACGCTCTTCAGACCCTGGCCGACACCTTCGAAGTTCTTGCCGACGCTGCTGCCGGCGGATCTGAGAATGGCGAGCGCATTGCCCGGCGATTGCGTCAGCATGGCGCTCAGATCGGGCTGGTAGCTCAGATTATCCCAGGTGCCGCTGACCTGGATCGGCACTGCGATCCCCTCCGCGAGCTGCAGGCTCACCCTGTAGTTCACCACGCGCGTCCGCAAATCGACGATGCCGGCGCCGGTCAATGGGAGCGCGCCCAACTGGAGCCGCAGATCGTTGTTGCGCAACAGGCCGTTGGTGACCGCGCAAGTTGCCGTCAGCGTGCCGAAATTGGTGACGTTGCCGCCGCCGGTCAGGCTTTTCGCCGCGTCCGCGACGAGCGCCAGCGGACCGATTGCGTTGATCTGGCCGTGGGCGAGAAGGTTGAGCGCGCCCGTGACGTTGAGCGAGTTGATCAGGTCGCGCTCGATCTTCGCCGTGCTCTCGGCGAGCGCCGGCAGGTTGACCCCCTTGATCTGCCCGTTGGCGAGGTTGATCGCACCCCTGCCGGAGAGCGTGCCGATCAACTCGCTCTGGCTAATGCCGCGGGCGGTGACGGCGATGTCGAGATTGCCGGCGCCGGTGAGCCGGTCAATGCCGATCGCCGCCTGCGCCAGGGGCTGGATCTGCACCTGGCTCAGAGTGGCGTCGAGCCCGATGGTCGGCACGGCGCCGCTGCCGTCGACCGTCACCCTGCCGTGGCCACTGCCGCGATAAAGCGCCATCCGGCTCAAATCGGCGGTCAGCCGGCCGTCCTTGATGCGGATGCCGGCGGCGCTCGCGCCGATCTGGAATTGACGGTAGACGATGCCGCCGACCTTGAGGTCGAAATCGACATCGTCGAGCTTGAGCGCCGACAAATCGACAGACATATCGCTCCGGCCATTTTGCGCCGCCGCCGAAGACGTGGGCGCGGGGCTGCCCGCCGGCGCGCCGAGCGGTGCGGTCGATGCCGTCTGCGGCGACAGGTAAGGATTGAGGTCGAGCCTGTCGACATCGAGCGCGCCGGCGACCGCGGGCCGCGCGCCGGCGTTGTCGACCGATACCGAGCCCTTGGCCCTGATGGCGTCCAGCGAAATATCCGCATCCTTGAAGCTGGTCGTCGTCCCGGCGATCGCGAGCGTGCCCTTCAGCGCGAATGGACCGAGGCCTCCGCCGCTCAGGGCGATCGGCGATCCCGCCCATTGCGCCAGCCGGCGTAGCGATGTGGTCTCGAGATCGATCGCGCCATCGAGCTTTAACGACGGCGAACCCGTGACCCGGCCCGCGAAGTTGAGCGTCAGCGGAGCGGCGGTGAGCTTGATCCCGACTTGGCTCTCGGCCCCGTAGAGGAGAGCGTGCGGCTTGTCGATGTTGACGGCGAACGTCACTTTCTCGCCGTTCCACACCGCGGAGCCGTCGCTGATAAGTGCGCTGCCGAGGCTGCGCAAGGATAAGGTCATGTTGATGCCGGCGAGCCGCTCCACCTTGCCGGTGCGCTGATCGAAATAGCTGATCTTGCCGTCGGCGAACTGCACTTTCCGAAGCGCGAGGCCGGAAATGCCGAACCCGCCGCCCACGGTTGCGGGCGGGGTATTGCCGCCCACCGGCGCGGCCGCGGGCGCCGCCGTCCCGAACACCCAGTTGGGATGTCCCGCCTTGTCCACCTCGAGGGCGATCACCGGCCGGACCAGAACCAGCTGGTTCACCACAATTCGGCGGTGGAGCAGGGGCCACAGCTGCACCTGCAACCGCAGCCGCTTCAACGCCACCATGTCAGGTGCGGGCGCGCCCGGCATATTGGCAAACGAGACATCGTTCGCTTCGACTGCCAGCATCGGCAGCACCGACAATCTGATCGGCCCGGCGATCTTGAGCTCGCGCCCCGTCGCCTGTTTGACTAGCGCGGCGACGCGCGCCCCATAAACCTCGACCGGGACGGCGAACGGAATGATCACCGCCGCGGCGACGAGGAGAACGACGAGCACCCCCAGGCCGACCAGCAGTTTCCGCATCGAGCGCCTCCCCGGCGGCAACCAGCACCAGTGGAGGCCGCCGCCTCAATCTATTTAAGCACTCCGCCCCACAATAAAGCCGCGCCGTTGTCCACAACCTCCTATCACCAGCGCCGCTCCGTCCCGACACAGCGCTCGAAACACCTGGAACCGACCGCCGCCGTTGCGGGAACGTGGGCGGTGCTCCGCCTATTGTTTATCTAATAGTCTGTGCCGGCCAGTCGTGGCCAGGCGCTCGGGGAGGGGAGGGGGTCCGGTGGGAGACGAGCCTATCGATGCGGGTCACCCGATCGATCCGCTCGAACTTGAGCCCGTAACCGTCGACTTGCCGGCCGGCTTCGAGACGCTGCGGGCCGAGGCGCTTGCCGAGGGGTTTCGGCAGATCGAACGGCTCGCCGCCGAGCGGGCGTCGCGCACCACGCGCTTCGGCCGCGAAGGCGAAGCGCTGCTCGCCGCGCGCTTGAATGGCGTGCTCGTCGGAATCGGAGGTCTGACGATCGAGCCCGTTGTGCCGGGCGCTTTGCGGATGCGACGCTTCTACGTCCGTCCGCGGTTCCGGCGGTGCGGTGTCGGCCGCAAGCTGGCGACGGCTTTGCTTGAGCAGAGAGGGCAGACCGGTCGGCTGATCACCGTGAACGCCGCCGCCGGGAGCATTCGGTTCTGGGAAGCTCTCGGCTTCAAACCCGACTTGCGCGAGGGACACACGCACGTCCTGAACCCTGGGGGGCGATAGCAAAGCTCCGCCTTGAGGGGAGGAATCCCTTAGGACTTCGCTTTCTTCGAAGGTTTCGACTTTCTAGAACTGTTTAGGGCGACCGCTAGGCGAACGAGCGCCGTGAAGGCGGACTCGTCAACTTCTTCGCCTTCGTGGATGTCGATCGCGCGGCGTACGTTTCCGTCGAGACTTCGAGTTGAACAGACGGGCCGGATCCATCAGAGACGCGCCCTTGGCGAAGGTAAGCTTCACGACATTCTTGTAGGATTCGCCAGTGCAGATGATGCCGTCGTGCGACCAAACCGGAGTGCCCATCCACTTCCACTCCTCGACGGCGTCCGGGTCTGCTTCCGTGATCAGCTTGCGCATTCTGCTGAGAGTTTCCCCGCGCCAATCCCCGAGTTCGGCGATTCTTTTGGAGATGAGCTCCGATGCCGACTCTCCTTGGCTCGCGTCCGACTTTTTCATGTTCTGATCCTAGTGGTCTCGACCAAACAGATGAGTCCCGATTTTTGGCTCCGCTGCTTCGAGATTGCTTCGTCGCTTCGCTGCGCTCGCAATGACAGAATAAATTCGTCATTGCGAGCGCAGCGAAGCAATATCGGCGGATCGGGGACTCGGAACCAAGTGTCAGGTTCATACCACTAGAAACTCCAGTTATGTTAGACTACACTTGGAATCTTCACGGAAACGCAGCTCATTCGATCACCTCGTCGGCGCGGGCGAGCAATGAGGCCGGAGGTTCGAAGCCGATTACCTTGGCGGCCTTCAGATTGAGGGCAAAGCGAAAGCGCGTCGGCTGCTCGAACGGCAAATCCGCGGGGTTCGCCCCTTTGAGAACGCGGTCAACAAGGGCCCCCACGCGATCGAAAGTTTCGTCCAAATCCAGACCGTATGACATCAAGCCGCCGTCGCGGACGATAAAATCATACTCGTAGATTCCCGGCAGCCGATGGGCCGCCGCAAATTCGAAAACCCGCTGTCGGTTGAGATTGGTAAGCGGGTCGGACACGATCAGGATCGCGTCCGGCATGGCGTGATTCATCGCCGCGAACGCTTGGTCGAAATCGGCGGGCTCGCGCACGCCCAATGGCTGGACACTGATGCCCATCGCCTGAGCGCCCGCCTGTGCCGCCTTATAACGCAAGGTCATCGCCAAGTCGTCGGCATTCCACAGCATCGCCACCCGACGCAGACCAGGCGCAAACTCCTTGAGAAGCTCCAAACGCTTGGGTGTGACCTCCGCCGACACGTCCGAGATCCCGGTAAGGTGGCCGCCGGGCCGCGCCAAGCTGTTCGCCAGTCCGGTTGCGACCGGATCCCCCGCCGAGAATACGACTACGGGAAGCGTGGTTCCCCGCTTGGCAGCAAGGGCCGGCAGATACCCTAGAACGATAATAACCTTCACCTTGCTTGCCACCAGCTCGGCGACAAGCTGTGGCAAGCGATCCATTTGACCGCCTGCTCCGCGGCGTTCGAGCGCCAAATCTTGATTAGGCGCATAGCCATGCTGGGCCAGGCCGCGCGTTAGCGCCCCTCGAAGGGACCGGCACTGAGCCCTCCCGGGTTCAGCAACCCGACCCGATAGACCGTGATTGACGTTTGTGCGAGCAAGCGCCCCGGCTGCGCCACCGCTGCGCCGCCGAGGGTGATGATGAAACTCCGCCGCTTCATGCAATTACCCTCGGCGGTGGCGCGGCTGCACCGCCGCAGCGATCTGGAAGATTTGGATTGAAGCTTCCCTCAAACCGTCGGCTTCGCAGAGTCCGGCTTTCGAGGCTGCGGCTCTTCGGAGCGCGCCGATCGTGGCGGTTATGCCGGGTGGGCAGCGTCCTTGGGCAGCAGCTCGGCACGGTAGGTCGGCCGCAGAATGTCGAGCTTCATCGGCACCGGCGTGCCGAGCCACAGCGCATTCTTGCTGTGGTCGTCGTAGGAGCTTTCGGTCAGCGGATGGACCAATACGTCGAGGCCTTCGCGGTTCAGCATCAGCCACGGCACGATGTTCTGGAATTCCTCGTTCTTGAAGATCACGTTGAACTGCGAGATCGGGTGCGGGCCAGCCGGCGAGTCGCTGAACCCGCCGGGCTCGACCGCGAATTTTCCGATGATCGTCTCGCGCAGCTTCGCGGCTTGGGGCTTGGTCTCGGCGTTGTAATAAACGTGGGCGTGATAACCCCGGTTTTCGGTCATCTCTGGCTCTCCTGCTAATGTTGCATAGTCATGATAAGGCGGCGCCTAAAGCTGGTCGGCTTACGCTTCGAGCTTGGCCGCGATCTTCTTGCCGATCTCGGTCCGCCACTCCTCGATTGGCTTGAACCCCTCGCGATCCCGGCAATAGGCCTCGGTCTCGTGAAACAGTTCGTCCTCGGGTTTGTCGAGGTCGATCTTGAAACCCAGGGGTTGCGGCACATACCACGGCGTGTCGCAGAACATCTCGATGCGGTTGCCTTCGGGGTCCTGGAAATAGACCGACCACGCATTGCCGTGGCAAATCGGGCTGATGCCTTCGCAGCCGGCGGCGCGCACCTTGCGGAACGCCTTTTGCACCTGGGCGAGAGTGCCGATGTTGAACGACACCTGCTGCACCATCGGCACTTCGGCGTCGGTGGTGCGGCCGCGCACCAGCACGACCTGGTGATGGTCGCTGGGGTTGCGCGACAGGAAGGTGATACGGCCGTCCTCGGCGCCGTCGCTGACCACGAAGCCGAGCACGTTGGTGTAAAAGTCGATCATCTTCGGCACGTCGTGGACATAGAGCCCGACATGGCTGAGACGCGGCGCGGTGTCTTGCGGCATGGCTGATTGCTCCCGATCGGGTTGTTCGCTGCTGCTATAAAGATAGGATCGACGGCCATCTATCAAATCGATAGTTGATATGTTATTCATTCGCAGCATGGATATTCGGGCGGTCGACCTCAACCTCTTAAAAGCCTTCGACGCGCTGACCACCGAGCGCGCCGTGACCCGCGCCGGCGACCGGATCGGCCTTTCGCAGCCGGCGATGAGCCATGCGCTGTCGCGGCTGCGCGACCTGTTCGCCGACGATCTGTTCGTCCGCACCCCGACCGGCATGGAACCGACCGCCCGCGCCCGCGAGATCGCACCCTTGGTCGCCGCCGCGATCGAGCATATCGAGGCGGCGCTCAACCTCGGCATCGGCTTCGATCCGGCCAAGAGCGCCGGCATCTTCACCGCCGGCATGGCCGAATATGCCGAGGTGGCCTTGGTCGGGCGTCTCGCCGCGGCCTTTGCCGATCAGGCTCCCAGGGCAACCCTGCGCCTGACGCCATTGACCGGTGCGGCTGCCGCCGAGCAGCTCGACCGCGGCATGATCGATGTCGCCGTCGCCCATCTCAACACCTTGCCGGCGCACATCGAGTCAATGCTGCTGTTGCGCGACCCGTTTGTCGTTGTTGCCCGCCGCGGCCATCCGATCGCCGGCCAACAGCTTTCGGTCGAGGCCTACGCGGCGCTGAACCACATCCTAGTGTCGCCGCGCGGCAATACCAGCGGCGCCCTCGACCGCATCCTCGTGGATTTCGGGCTGCGCCGACGCATCGCGCTGTTGGTCGCCACCTATCTGGCGTTGCCGGTAGCCCTCGCCGCGTCCGATCTGGTCGCCACCGTGCCAAGCCGAACCGCGCGCCAGATCGCCGCCACCGCCGAAATCGAAATCATGCCGTTGCCGCTCGATTTCGCGATGACCGTGTCGATGGCCTGGCATCGTCGCGCCGCGAGCGAGCCGGCGCAGGCCTGGTTTCGCTCCCTGCTGATCGAAGCGGCGAGCGATTGAGCGAATGTCGGCGGGCTTGCCCGTCGGATAACCGAGTCACGCATCGCCTTTACAGGATCAATCTGTTGGAGAGCGTCAACTGGACTTGGGGTCTATCGCTGATCGCACTGACCATCGCAATCCACGCGACGGGGGTGGTGGTAATGTCATATGTGGGGTTCCGGATCAAGCTACGGCTGGAGACCCGGAAGCTTGGTTTACGTCATGTGATCCCGATAGTGATTGGCGTGGTCGGAGCGGTCGGCCTGCTGTTGGCCGTGCTACACGGGATAGAGGCCGCGATCTGGGCGGGGGCGTATGTGTGGCTCGGTGCGCTCGACTCGCCGAAAGATGCGATCCTCTATTCCGTCGACTCGATGACCACGCGAGGCGCATCGGGGCTGACGCTGGAACAGCACTGGCAGATGATGGGCGCGCTGGAGGCGGCCGACGGCATGCTGCTGTTTGGTATCAGCACGGCCTACATTTTTGCGGTGATGCAAGTGTACTGGCCGATGCTCTCCGATCTTTTCATGATCCGCGGTCACCGACGATGAAATTTGTGCGCGGCTCGAAAGACGCATAAAGCTGCATTCTCAGAGGCGAGGTGACTGTCTTACGTGAAAATCCGCGTCAATTTTCGCTATGAAGTGTTTCCACCACGCCGTCCGACGTCCGGCCGGGTCGCGCGAAGAGACGATGTCCCACGTAGGCGATTTCGAGCGCGCGCCTCGATCATATCTTGATCATATAATGTGCCGCCGTCAGGCTCAAAGCGAACTCGGAAAGGCGACCAGATCGGCCTTTTGCATGATCGCATCAATTCCGTCTTCGGCACGGGCGAAAACCGTCGTTCATGCCGCCTCGGCCAAGCTGTGGTAGATTTCGTCCTCTTGGGCGAAGTGTAGCCTGAGGATCGCATCCAGTCCGTGAAGCACCCTTAGTATTTCGCCGAGGGTTTTCGGATCGGGGCCTTCTTGCCGCAAGTCGCCGGCCATTCGTTGCAGCAGACGAGACAAATAGCGGATCTCCCGATGCGCGCGGCTCATCGCCGCCATCGGGTCATCGCCGCCGATCAGCCGCGCCACGGTCGGATAGACGCGGGCGTCATCCTGGTCTTCGTGCGGGATCAGCTGCTGTTGCAAAAGTTCATTGAGACGCGCCAGCTCCCCCGCCACTTCTTCGACCGGAACGCTCGCGAGCCGGTCGGCCGTGGCTCGGACCTGCTCGAGTATGGGCCGAAGCTCGCCGTGTTCGGTCTTGAGGACGTCGTACTCCGCGGGCGAGAGCGCCGCCCGGCCCTCACGAGGCCCGCGAACATGAAGAGCGCGCAGCGCGTTCAGGATGACGGCAACGTCAATCGCTTCTTGAAGAACGGCCCCGGCCAATGGCGGCAGATAACCAAATGCCGCAAAGCCCATTGCCGCGACAGACAGACCCATCCCCGCCATAACGCTCTCGATTGCGATCGCGCGCGAGCGATGGGCAATCCGCAGCGCTTCCGCGAGGCGGTCCAGCCGATCGACAAGGAGCACCACGCCCGCGGCCTCCGATGAGGCCGCCGCGCCGCGTTCGCCCATGGCGACACCGACATCGGCGGCGGCCAATGCGGGCGCGTCATTGACCCCGTCGCCGACCATGATCGTCGAGCCGGCGGCGTGCGAGGCCTTGATGGCGGCCAATTTGTCCTGGGGTTGCTGTTCGGCCAGCACGTCATCGACACCCAGCAGAGAACCGATGGTCTCGGCCACATCACGGCGATCGCCGGTTAGCATGACGATACGTTCGACGCCGGCCTTGCGCAGTAGCCTCAGGGCCCGCGGCGTCTCCAGGCGGATCTCGTCAACGAGCAGCAAAGCTCCGACGATGGCCCCGTCGACGGCCACGAATACGCCGGTCGCCCCGTCGTAACCCGTGCGCCGAAGAAATTCTTCACTCCAATCGGCCGCGGTCGCAGACAGCGATACGAAGGCGTAGCTGCCGATCGCGACCCGCCGGTCGTCCACGACCCCGGTCAGCCCGGCGCCCGGTTTTTCCTCGACATTCGACGGCAGTGACAGCGTCAAGCCGCGCTCTCGCGCCGCCGAAACAATAGCCTGCGCGATCACGTGCTGGGACATCTGGTCGAGCGACGCGGCAAGACGCAGCAGCTCCGTGGCGCCTAGCTTCGCCCCGGTCTCTATGGCGACGAGGCGGGCACGCCCGCCGGTCAAAGTCCCGGTTTTGTCAAAGAACAGGGTTTTCGCCTGAGCGAGCTTCTCGAGCACGCCGCCACCCTTGATCAGAACGCCGCGCTTGGCGCAACGCGACATGCCGGCGACGATCGCCACGGGAACGGCCAAAATCAGCGGACACGGCGTCGCCACGACCAGCACCGCCAGCCCGCGCACCGGGTCGCCGGTGGCGATCCACGCCGCCGCAGCGACCGCCAGCGTCACGGGCACGAACAGAAGGGCATACCGGTCGGCGAGACGAGCCGACGGCGCCTTGGACCGGTGTGCCGCCTCGACCAACCGGATGATGCCGGCAAATGTGCTGTCGGCGGCGGCGGTGGTGGCGATCATGTCGAACGGCGTCGCCGCGTTCACGGCGCCGCTCCGCACCCCCTCGCCCGAGCTCCGCCGGACCGGCAAAGGCTCACCCGTCAGCGCCAACTCGTCGAGCACGGCGGTCCCGCTCGAGACCGCTCCATCCGTCGGGACCGCTTCGCCGGCACGGACCAGCAGACGATCCCCCGGCTTGACGCGGTCGAGCGGGATCTGGACCATCTCTTCGCCGTCATAGCGGTTTGCGGTACGGGGAGACCGACCGAGCAATGCCGACATTTCGCGGCGGGCGCGTTCCTCGGCGAAGTTTTCGAGGCTGCGTCCGCTCGCCAGCATCAGGCCGATGACCGCGCCCGTCAGGTACTCGCCCAAAGCCATCGCTCCGCCGATCGACAGCAACGCGATCACGTCGAGGCCCGCTTCACGCCGCAGGACAGCGCGGGCAATGCCGACAACGACGGCCGACAGGACCGGCGCCGCGCTGACGATCCAGATCCAATCGGCCCATTTGGGCTCCCCGCTGATCCACGCGACAATTCCGCCGATCAGCCCGGCCGCTGAAACGGCGAGCAGCAACAGGTTTGTGGTGCGACGGAGGTTCATCGGTCAGCAAACACCGGTACGGACTGAATGCTGGGCGCTTAGCCGCCCCGGGTCACCAAGGCAATTCAGGCAGGATGGATGCCATGACGGTTCTTGCCGAGAGTCGAAATTGAATAGTCGCGCTCCGCGGTGCCGCTACATCATACCCATCGGGCTCAGCATCAGCTGGTCTGCGGCTTTCTTCTGCTCATCGGTGAACGCGGCATAGAGGGGATCGGCGGCGGTCTTCAATTTCCGCAAAGCCTCGAGATGCGCCGTCATCATCCTTTCGCGGATCGCCAGCTTGTCTGGAAGCGTCGCTGACTGGTTCATCCCGATCATGCCGCCCTGCATCATGCTCCCCATCGCCTTCGCGTTGTCGCGGACGGCTTGGGCGAAATTGTTCCAGAGCGGCAGCTGCGCGTCGGTGATCTTGAGTTCGGTTTTCAGAAACGCCAGCCGTCCTTCGACATGCTCGGACATCGCGGTGGCCATCATCGCCAAATGGTCCATGCCACCCTGGCCCATCATCCCCATCGCGCCCGTCATCGGCATGCCGCCGGGCATCCCTTGTGCCATGCCGCTCGGCGATGTAGCCGCACGTCCCGCCGCGTCACCGGGATGATGCTGATCCTGCTGCGCGAGCGCGGGCGCCGGTGCCAGAGCGAGCATCAACGCAAAGAAGGCACAGGTCTGTCGTTGAAACATGTGATTCCGCTCTTTCCAAAGGAAGAGAAGCGGCCATTTCGCTCGAAGAGGGCGAACTACCACTGATCCAAATCAAATTTGGTGTGAAACCGGCTTTCTGCCGTAAAGATGAATTATACAGAGTCGTCTTCCCAATCTGCACGAAATCCTTAATGTAGATGACAAGCTATATGCACCCGACGGGACGCGTCCTCGCACAATGGCGGGAGCCTCGTCATGCCGTTACCGGCCGGCGGGGAAGGGTGGTCGGCGTGAGAAAATCGTCGCTGACATCTCACTCGCTGGGGCTCAAGCGCGCTTTGCCCGGACTTGATCCGGGCATCCACGTCTTCCTGTTGGCCGCCTAGGCGTGGAAGCCGGTCGAAGCCGTTGGCTGGCAAACCCCGATCCACGGGCTATGCGATCGGTTCGTTTCTCAGCCGAAAAAGGTTGCTCGCATTTTGCTGGAGCGGAGATGTTTTTCTCGATTTTGCTGCAGTCGTGCTCGGCGATGCTGGGCCGATTTCCGGGCCCGACGGGGGTTCCCGATAATTCCCGGTTCGGCGGAATAAATTCCCGTTTGGGGAGCTGCAAATTCCCGTTTACGCGACGACGGGAATTCTCCCGCAACGGCTTGATTCACGGCGATATTTTCCTGGGCGATCGGCGGTTTTGCAGGCCGGAATCGACAAATTCCCGGTTACTTTCCCGGTTCACGGGAATTTGCCGCGGCCGGAGCAGTGGCGTCAGCCGGTGGTGTGCTTGCGGATGAAGGCCTTCATGCGCTCGATCGCGCGGGCGGCATAGGGGGCGTCGGGCTTGCCGGTCATAAAGCCGTGATTGGCGCCCTCGTAGAGCTGAAGCTCGACCTCGCCGCCGGCCTTGCGCCACGAATCGGCGAAGTGGCGCATCAGCTCGACCGGGACCCATTCATCCTTGTCGCCGCCAAAGACCAGGGCCGGCGGCAGATGGACCTGTTCGCCGCGATCGAGGATCCGCGGCGGGTTGCCCTCTTCCATCGTCGCCGCGTCGCCCCAGAAATTGTGGTGGTTGTCGAGCAGCTCGGCGTTGCCGGCCTTCTTGGCCAGCTCGTAGCGCAGCAGCGGGTCGAGCACGCCCCAGCCCGAAATGACAAAGGCAAGTTTGGCGTCGGCGGCCGGGGCGTCGGCCAGCCACAGCCCCGCATAGCGCGGGTCGTCGGGCCGCATCGCCGCCAGCAATACCTGATGCCCGCCGCTCGACGTGCCAAAGCTGCCGACCCAGTCGGCGCGGCTGCGGTATTCGCCGGCATGCGCCTTCAGCCACCGGGCGCCGAGATTGATGTCGGCGAGCGAGGCGGGGTAGGGGGCCTCGGGCGGCATGCGGAAATCGATCGAGGCGACGAGGATGCCGCCTTCGGCCAACGCCTTGGCGATGAAATCGTTGTCGGTGCGGTCCTTGTTGACCCAGGCGCCGCCATGGACCTGCAGCACCGCCGGGAACGGCCCGGCCCCGCTCGGCCGGTAGAGCCGCGCCAGCATCGAGCGGCCGCCCTGGCGCTGGTATTCGACGTCTTCGATGCGAACATCGTGGCGGATGGCGGCATCGATGGTCATCGGCATTTGCGGCTCCTCGCATACATGGCAGGAGTGCATCCTAACGGATCGGCCGCGCGCAAATCTACCGGTCAACGGCGCAGTCGCTCGAGCGCCATCCGGGCCATCGGATCGCCCTGGGGCAGCCGGGTGATTTGGTGTTCCAGTCGCACCTTTAAGGCCGCGGCCTCAGGGAAGCTGCGATCGGTCCAGAACCGCTTCGCCGGGTCGAAAAATCCAACCGTGTCGAGAAAGGCGACCGTGAAATAATAGCTCTCGGGCAGTAATTCGCCGGCCGCGCGCGCCACCACGGCGCCGTCCGCGCCGATCGCCGTCTCGAGACACCACGACAGCAGCCGCGCTATCTGGTGTTGCGCGCGCCGACGCTGATCGTCGTGCATCTGGTCCCAGCCGAGCTGGAACAGCACCGCGACGTCATAATTGTTGTGGTTGGTGATGCCCTCGTCGTCGAGCCAGCCATTGGGGTAGCGGTGGTCGCGGATTTTTAGGAGCGTCTCGATCAGCCGCTGCCAGTGGCCGATCTGGCCGTCGAGATAGCGGGCCATGTGAAAGGTCAGGCTGAGGTCGGTGGTGCGCCATCGCTGTCCGGCGATCTCGTAATCCGCGCCAAAGAAGCCCGTAGTCGGATCTTGCCAGCGGGCGACAAAGCGCCGGATCACGGTATCGAGCCCTGGGCGCCACGGATAGCTCGGCGGTCGGCGGCGCAGGATCAGCCGGACCAGGTCGGCGGTCGCAAAGTTCAGCTCCTTGCGGCGATCGACGCCGTCCTCGGCGAGGCGCGAGACGACGAGGCTGTCCAGGTAATGCTCCAGACGGCCCGGATCGTTGACACGGTCGAGAAAGCGGGGCGCTCGACCGCTTCCAGTGAAGTCGTCGGCGAGCATCAAATCGACCGAGGCGTCGAGCTTCAGAAACCACACCTCGGCGCCCGCACCGAAACTGCCATCCTCGTCAGGGAGCAGACCGCTCGGCGGTTCCGCCAGGGCGGCCATGGCGCGCAGCCGGCCGAGCGCCACGCCGGCCGCCACCGCGTCGCCGGTATATTGCAGCCGCCAATGAATCTCGCCCACTGTTTGGCGCAGAAACGAGGTATCGCGCCCGGCAGCCTCGTCGCGGTCGAGCCGCGCTTCGAGCGCGCGGATCTCGGGTTCCGCGCTGCGGCCCAATTCGGCCATCTTCGGAAAGTGGGCGGCGATCACATCCCGCGGATTCCAGCCAGCCAGCGCCGGGAGGATGTTGGCCGAATAACCCAGATTATCCCTCGGCCGTCTGCATCGCGGGCTAGCCGGCAACTCTAGCATCGGCCTTCGCCGCCAGCCGCTCTGGTTGCAGAAGCGAGCCGAAAGCGGTGACGCATAGCAGCCCGGCAAATGCGATGACGATCGCCAGCGTAAGCGGGCTCCCGCTCCGCCCGAGCGATAGCGCGGCCGTGCAGCCGGCGGCTCCGATGATCTGGAAAAAGCTGGCGAGACCCGAAGCGGCGCCGACAATTCGGGAACCGACCCCGAGACTTCCGGCAGCGGCGTTGGGGGTGATCAACCCGCTGCCGCAACAGACAAAGATCATCGGCCCTACGACGATGAAGGGGCCGGTCAAGTGCAGCACCGCCAAACTCACCATGACCAAACCGGCCGGGATCAACACCGATGCGCCTATCGTGATCAGGGCGTTGAGGCCGAGGCGGCCGGTCAAGCGGTTCGACACAAAGCTGCCGACGAGAAAGCCGAGCGGCGGCAGCGCGGCGTAATAGCCGTATTGCGCGGGGCTGACGCCGAAGCTGCCGATCAGCACCGCTGGGGCGCCGGCGGCGAAGATGTGAGAACCGGCATGGGCGCCGGCGGCGGCAAGTGCATAGCCGAGGAACCGGCGGGTGCCGATCAGGGTGCGATAGCTCGCCAGCATCCGCGGGCCGTTGGCGGATGCAGTCGACGCTGCGCCGCGGTCGGGGACGAAGCGGATCACCAGCACGATGGCGAGGCACGCGAGGATCGCTACGGCTGCGAAATTCGCGCGCCAGCCGAGTGACATCTGCAGATAGCCTCCGACCACCGGGGCGCCGACTTGCATCAAGGTGGCGGCGATCCCGCGTCCGGCGATGACCTGAGCCGCCGCCGTGGGGCCCCATATATCACGGGTAACGGCACGGCCGACGACCATCCCGGCGCAGGCGCCGATCCCTTGCAGAACTCGCGCCGCTATCAGAAAATTGATGCTCGGGCTGGCCGCGCAGGCAAGGCTGCTGACGGCGCTCAAAGCCAGACCGAAAAGAATGGTCCGCCGCCGACCGAGGCGATCCGACAACGGCCCCAACACCAACATGCTGATCGCGTAAGCCAGTAGATAGCTGACAAAAGTGAACTGCACCCGGGCGATCGAGGTGTCGAGGGCTCGGGCGATCGCGGGTATCGACGGTACGTAAATGGTCGAGGCTACGGTCCCCACCGAGAAGGATAAGGTGAGGCTCAGCAGTACTCCCCTGCGACGCAGGGTGGTAAATCCATCTCCCGCCAGGGAACGAGGGTTCCAAAGTTCAGCCATGATCGCGTCTCGGCCCCGAATCTTGCTGAGCATACCCCAATTTAGATTTTCGCAGCCTTGCCGGCGAACCCCGTCCGGCGGCATCCAGGCCACGGGTTCGGCAGCCACGCCGCGGCAGCCCGGTCAGCCGCACGGGGCGGCGGGCGAGCCAATGGTCGAGGGGTGCAACCGGAAGTGCAAGTTCGGTTCCGTCACAATCGGGCAGCAACAGGACGCTCAGGCGGCGGGTCCCCGCCGGCCAGGCGATCTGCAGCCGCTGGATAGGCGCGCCGGCGGCGCGCTTGCCCGCGTGATCTTCACGGCGGGGCAATTCGGAAACCAGGGTGCCGTCTCGGGTGGCCCCGCCATGCAGCTCGTGCGCCGGGCCGCACGCGAAGGAACGCGGCGGCGGCGGGGTGGCCAGCTCGAAGCGGGCACCCGCCGGTTCGAGGATACGGGCGGCGAATCGGTCGCTGCCCATACGGAAACGGGCGAGCGATCCAGCCAGTTGCACCGGCTCGGCGCTGGTATGGGTCACCCAGACCACGTCGCTGCAACTGTCGGGATCGACCTCATCCTGGATCACCACTTGTCGGCCGATCAGTGCAGCGCCCCGCCGAACCGTGCCTGCCGGCTTGTCGTAGGCCGCGGATAGATCAAGGACCACCCATTTGCAGTCGCCCTCGACGCAACTACCGACAATTCTCGCCGGCGCGTTCGGCACTTGGTCGCGCCCGCCGATCGTCAGTGTATTGTGCCCGGCGGCCTGCGAGCGATAGTACCGCCAGCGCGGCCCCGACCTGGTGTCGCTGCCGTGGTCGAAATAGCCGGGCAGATCATAGTCGTCCGAGCCGAGTTCGGTGATCCAGCGGTGTCGAGCGCCATCCAGGATGAACGTGCCGGCGTCGGCCTGGGCGTGCAGCATCACATCCTCGGGCCGTGGCGCGCCGCTTCCGATCGACGCGGATATATTCCCGCCCTTGACCGCTAGATAGACCGGCCGCGCCGATGGTTCGCGGGACCAGGTGTTGCGAAAACAGGCGAGATCGGCGCTGTGAAAGACCTTGCCGGTAGGTAGACCGAGGGTCATCGGGCAGGCTTTTGCCGGTCTCGGCCAAATCGTTGTAAAGAGCAGATGCCAACCATCCGGCTCCCCGAGCAGCCAGCCATCGATCGGCCTGCCAAAGCGACACGCGAGCCATGTGAGTGGCGACACATCGAAGCGAGGTTCCGAATCCCCGAAATTGAAGGCCGCCCCAAACGGTCCCACCGCGTGTAGGACCAAGTCTCCAGTCTGGGCGAAGCCGGGACGATCGGCAAGACCAAAGCTCTCGCCGAACGTGCTCTCGAGCGCCGCGACCATCAGACCGGCGTAACGCATCGCCAGAGACCAATAGCTGAGGCCTTCGCGCCAGGCCCCGTCCGGCGCCATGCCCGCGAACACGTTCCACGCCGAAGCAAGGCTGCGGTGTACCAGGCGCGTCGATAACTCGGGGTAACGGCGCAGGACCGCCAGTGAGGCAATCGTGATCGCCGAATTTGAGACTAAGGTGCAATTGTCGCGGCGCTTTGGCCACAGCAGCGAGGGATCAGTATAAGCCGCATAGGCCGGCTCGAGCACGTTGCGCAGAATCGCGTTCTCGATCGCCCGTCGCTCACGCGGCGCGAGCCTGTCGTATAGCCAGTCGTAGGCGAGAGCAACGGCGACGGCAATCTCGCCGCGATCGAGAAATGATCGGATCACCGGGCGCTCATTCCAGCTCGCGGCGGCGACATACTCGGCGAGCACGCTACGGGTCGCCTCGAGCGCTGTATCCGCGGAGGAACCCTTGGCGGTCAGAGCGAGAAACGCGATGTTGATCAGGCGCCGAGCTCGCCGTTTGAGCGCCGTGCGCGGTTCCTGTGCCGCTGCCGACGGAATCTCCGCCAGCACTTGGGCTACGCGCGCCTGCAACTGCGGGTTAACCGCGGCCGAGCGGCGAATGCCGGGCAAGGCGCCACGGCGGAACAGCAGATAAGGATGGCGCGCCGTGAATTGCCCAATCGCGGTCTCGGCGCGGGCAAAATCGGGACCGTCGGCCGTTTCGCGTTGAAGCGATCGCGCGCTGTCAAAAGGCAATCAGATCCCCGAGCGCTTATGGCAATTTGTTACACGTTCTTACAAATGGTTACACTCCGCAACCCTGGTCGTGGCGTTTGGGGCGTTTATTGCGGTTGCCGAGGTCGGAGCTTACTCTCGCTGCGCGAGATTAATTTTCTCTTTCGCGGTTTCCGGGCGCCCTGTGCAAACAAGCGTTCTTCAATCAGGCCTGGGCGAGAAGCTTTGCCAAAAAATCCTCTTTCCAGGCAGCGAGGTTGAATTTTCCGCGCAGCGAGACGTTCGAACGGTCCTTGTGCATCAGGTTGAGAGCCATATGCCGCAGGATGGCGAGGTTGTAAGGGCTGTTATCCATGCGGCTCCGCCCCTGGTCCTCGTTCATGACGACGTTCAACACCCAGTGCAAGCGGTTCTCGACCCCCCAATGCGAACGCACGACCTGACCTAAGCGCTCGGGCGACAGCGCTGTGCTCAGCAGGTAATAGGCGCTCTCCTTTGTGGCTCTCGAAGCCGCCTTTCCGGTTGTTGCGCGGGTTCGAACGACCCTGCCGACGGCGGCCAGACCGGGCCACTGGTGCCGCGTCTGCAGCCGGGCGATGTCGGTCGAGACTAGGCTGACGCGCTGCTCGCTCCGACCGTGATCGTTGTCGAGCGTCACATGCGTGGCGGCCGTCTCGTGCTCAGGAGCAGCGAAGAATCGGACGACATCGGCGTGCAGTGCATGGTGGTTGCCCTTGAGCGCCAGAACATAGTCGCCACCCTGGCCGATGATCCGGGAAGCAATGTCGCGCTGGCAGTTGAGCGCGTCTGTGGTGACAATTCTGCCCTGCAACGCCAACTTCTCCAACAGCTTGACGACCGCCGTGCTCTCTTTGGTCTTGGCCGTCGTGGCGATCTGGGCAAGCACCAAGCGCGTGTCGCAGCACCAGGCACTGATCATATGCAAAGCCGAACCGCGATGTGCTGGGTCGAGCGGCCTGCGCAGCACCTTGCCATCGATGGCGATGACCCCGGTCGAGGTTTCGCTGAAACGCGCCGTGAAGCGCTGAAAACACGCGCGGAACTGGTCGGGATCGAGCTGGCGAAATACGCGGCTGAAAGTGTCGTGGCTCGGGACCCCGTTCTTCAGCTGCAGAAAATTGCCGAGGAATTCCTGCTTGGCCTCGGCAAATACGGCCATGTCGACCGCGGTCTGGCCGCCGGACAGGACGGCGCACAGGGCGATCATCAGAATCTCCCAAAGATCGTGCCGTCTGGCATTGACTCCGCGCGGGTCCTGCAGCGCGGCAAAGCAGTCGTCGAACCCCTGCATCGCTCCCTCCGCCGCACCGCCATGCGGCGGCACGGAGCGGGTCGGGAGCGCCGTGACAAAAGCGGTGCGGCAACTCAGGGTATCGGGGCCAGCCTCCGACGGCCGCTGCCGCGATCAGTCGAGCGTCTTCAGCGCAAGTGACGAGGGTGTCGCCGATGGCATCGGTAGGACGCCGTACGGACGATATCGAGTCACGGTCGGTATCGGGTCTTGATTCGAGCCTATCTTGTTTTCGAATTGGAGTAATGCTCATCAACATTTTCCGGTGTTTTGTTTTGTCTCCCCGAGCGAGAGTTTTCTGCGCGTGGTCAGCAAACCGTCGCCGAGTGCGTCACCAGTTCGTCAAAAATGAATTCGACTTTGATTTAATGAAATCTTATAGAAACTCAGCCGACGATTGACGGCTAAGGTTGTCCCGAAGACCCTTCGTAAGTTGAGTGCAGCTCACATTTCACCCGTATTTCGGGCCGAAATGATCAAATCGGGTCTTCCGCGATCATTCGCCCAAAATGAGGTGTGGGAAATTCGCTGCATGCGAAATCATTGGTTAACTTTTTGTCGCGAAGATGTTGTTTGATGGCGTCCAGGACGCCTTTTTGACGCAGGTTGCGATAGTCTCGTTCCAAAGAATGCCCAACGACAGTCGTCGCCCGACGCCCGTGTGCCCAACCGCGCTGACCTGAGGCGACCCAAATGGGGGTAATGCTTCGATGCTAATTAGAAACCTCGCCCTGACGGCGACCGGCGGCGCGAGGATCTCCTCCGCGACTGTCGTATGGGAGGATCGGAACTTTCCCGATCAGGTGCTGACGTTTGAAATTCAGGACGATGATTTCGAATCGGGGGCGGCCGACGATAGGGAGCGCGGCGACCAACCCAGTGCCGATGCGTTTCTCGCCGCTAGCTTCCCCCTCGCCGCCATTCACGGTGAAGCGAGAGTGCGGATCGAAGGCCATCCCTGCCCGATGCTGATCGAGGGGCTGCGGACCGTGCACGCGTGGTGGACGAGTTGGGGAGGAATGCTCAGCCCCGCCCCGGAGGTTGAAACTATTCCCCGAGGCCGCGGCTGTATCCCTATCGGTCCGCGGCGCGCCGTCGCGTTTCTGTCGGGGGGCGTAGACGGGCTTCACATGCTGATGCGCAATCGGCGCCTCTACCGAAAGGACGACCCCGCCTACATCCGCGATGCTTTGTTCATCCACGGGATCGACATCGGAAAACGGGCACGCGATCCCGAGAACGAGCGCTTTCGGATGGCGCTCCGGCGCCTCGATCCGGTGGCCGTCGAGACCGGGATCCGGATCATCCCATGCCGCACTAATCTTCGCCACCTGCCGTCGCAGCCCGGCTTCTTCGAGCATCGCCACAGTGGAGCTGCATTGGCTGCGGTCGGGCATGCCGCGATTGGCTAGACCGGCCTTTCTGTTCATTAGCGGCACCTACTCGGTTGATACACCGGTGCCATGGGGATCGCACCCCGCCGTCGATGGTTTGTTGTCGAGCCAGCGCGTTACCGTCATTCACGACGGCTCCCGCTTCTCCCGCCTCCAGAAGGTGCGCGATATCGCCGGCTGGCCTGCGGCGCTCGCGGCCTTGCGACCGTGCCCTGCAAAGCCCGCGGGTCAAGCCAATTGCGGGCAGTGCGAAAAGTGCTTGCGCACTCGGCTCGAACTGCTTGCGGCCGGCGTCGAGGAGACCGGAGCGTTCGGCCGGAGTTTCACGCCGATCGAGCTTTGGGAAGATGCAACTCCTTCGGATGTCGGCGACCGCGCCATCTTCTACGAGGACTTGTTGCCGGCGTTGAGAAGTCGTGGGTACGACACTCTCTGTCGCGTGATCGAAGAAAAGATCGCGGTGCATCAGGGACGAGAACGATGCGAGATGGCGCTTGCCTGACCCATGCATTAACCAACTATGCCCTTGATGATAGATCGCACTTGGATCAAAATAGATTGATGCTCGCCGGCCCAGGTCGATGAAGGCCGTCGTAGCACCACATTGGGACGGTGGTGATGGCTCTGCTGATCAGCCTCCTCGGACCTTTGGTAATAGAGAACGGTGAACGCCGGCTCGGGAAGGTCCCGAGAAAGGCGCGCGCTCTGTTGGCCTATTTGGCGGCTCAGGGGGGCCGGCCGGTCAGCCGCGAACGGCTCTCCGACCTGTTGTGGCCCTATCAAGGTTCGGATCAGGCGCGCCACAGTTTGCGCAACTGCCTGTTGGAGCTGCGAAGAGCATTCGGTGAGAGCGCCGGGCGCCACTTGGCCGCGGAGTTCGCTAATTGCCGACTTCAAGATGTCGACGTCGACGTCGAGAGTTTTGAGCGGCTTGCGCGGCTGTCGGGCCGTTCCGAGCTGCTCGCCGCGGCCGAGTTGTATCGCGGCGAATTTTTGGCTGACTTTGTCATTGATTCCGAGCCCTTTCAGGAATGGCTCGCAGCCGAGCGGGATCGCACGCTCGACCTTATCTGCAGCGTCTTGCAGCGCTTGACGGCATTGCAGGACGAAGCGGGGGAGCATGATGCGGCGATCCAATCAGCGCGTCGATTGGCGGCGCTCGAACTCGCTTTCGGAGATTGGTCAGCGCGCACTGATCCGCGCCTACGCTCATGCGGGGAGGCGGCCGGAAGCGCTGCGGCAATACCGCACCTGCGCCGAAATCCTGAAACGCGAACTTGGAGTCGCTCCTGACGCGGAAACCCAGGCGCTTGCCAACGAGATAGCGCATGCGGGCACGGCCAGTGAGGGTGCCGCCGGCCGCTTGGCCGAGATGTTGAATCGTGACACGGCGGCTCTGCCGATCGCCCTTGCCGGACTTCCTGCCAAGCCCGCGATCCAACGACACTTAGCGCCGATCGCCAAAAAAGCGGGGCCAGAATGGCCTTGTATGTTGCCGAATATTGCGGTGGCTGTCGCGCCGCTGCGCAATCTGACAGGCGACCACCGCCAGCAATACCTGGTGGAAGCCTTTACTGACGATCTCGTCACCGATCTCCTGCGCCACGGCCGCGGGCTGGCGCTCGCGCGGGTTGCAGAAGAGCGGCGGCCTCACGACATGGCCGCGCGGACAGGCAGTCCAGAAATCGAGTACGTCGTTACCGGAAGCGCCCAACGCAGCGGCGCGACGACGTTCCGGGTCAACATGCAGATCACCAAGGCGGTGACGGCGGAATACTGCTGGGCAGATCGGTATGAGTTTGATCCGGAAGATCTTGAATCGATCCAGACCAAGATTACCCGTCAGATCTCCCGAGAGCTTCACCTCCTCGTCCTGCAGCAGGCGAGCCGCCGTGCGGTGATGACATCCGGCGGCGACTTCGGGGTCAATGAGTGTCTCTCCCGGGCGAGCGACGGCGATCAAGGGCAGGATCACGCCTGAGATGACGGCCGAGGCACAGAGCTGGCTGCTCGCCGCGCTCGCGCACGATCCGCGCAATGTCGAGGCCCTCTCCGGTCTTGCTTTCACCTGCCAGCATCTCGTCAGCAACCCCTGGTGGGGCGACCCGCATGCCATCGCAGCGTCATCCGACCTCGGGCGCGAGGCGATCGCGCTCGCGCTTGACCTCGCGCCGGGACATGCCCTCGCGAAGTGCATCCAAGGCCTGCTGCACTCGGCGGCTGGGAGGCTGGATGAAGCGGAGCGGGCCATCGAACAGGCGCTGGCGCTAGATCCGGGGCTCGGGCTCGCTCACGGGTTCGCCGGGTACAATGCGGCCCTTCTCGGGCGCGCCGAAGAGACGCTGCCGGCCGCGGAGCGGGCGATGCGCCTCGATTCGACAGATCGGCGGCAAAGCATCTTTCTGTTCTATGGTGGGTTCGCCGAGCTTCTGCTCGGCCGCGCCGAGGCGTCGATTGCCCTGCTGCGGAAATCCCTGGAACGGAATCCCACCTATGGAACCGCGCAACTCTTTCTGATGGCCGGCCTTTCGCTGACTGGGCGGGCGGGCGAAGCCGCTCGGGCGGCAGCGTCGTTCCGTGAGCAATTTCGAGAATACCCCCCGAACGCCTTCGAGCAGCTGTGGCTGTCGCGCTCGGCTTCGCCGATTTATCGCGCGCAGATCGCCCCGGCGTTCGACAAAATTCGCAGTCTCGGCATCGCCGGCTGAGCCTCGCCGGGTCTCCCGCGGCGCTCGGCTTCGGCGCACCCCGCAGATCCCATCGCGCCGCCTTTGCAGTGCGTCATGTCCTGACGCCCGGCGACCACGGTTCGGGAGCGCGCGGCTCGATATCAGTCACGACATCGACCACGACCGGTTCCCCGGCGCCTAGCGCCTCGGCCAGAGCCGGGAGCGATCTCGCCCGGCCGCTCGACCCGGATGCCGCGGACGCCAAAGCTCTTCGCGACCGCGGTGAAGTCGGTCGGGCCAAAGCGCACCAGCGCCTCGCCGCGGCCCGGCCGGTTGCCGGCGATGCGGCGCACTCCGGTCAGGTTCTGGCCAAAGCCGGAATTGTTGTTGACGACGACAACGGCAGCGATGCCGCAACGGCGCGCCGATTCGAGCTCCGCCAGATGGTAATAGAAACCGCCATCCCCGGTGAAACATAGGACCGCCCGGTTCGGCGCCGCGCATTTGGCGCCGAGCGACGCCGGGAACGACCAGCCGAGCGAGCCCGCAGCGCGTAGATAGGTCTGACCCGAGCCGTTGAAGTCGATCATCGTTCCGGTCCAGATGCCGGAATATCCGGTATCCGCCACCAGGATGCCGTCGGCCGGCAGCGCCTTGGTGATCTCGGCGCACAGCCGCTCGACCCGGATCGGCGCCCGGTCGTCGTTGACGAGCGGCGCCATCGTCGCCCGCCAATCGGCGACGATGCGCGCCGCTTCCTCGGCAAAGCCGCGATCGCGCGTCGGGCGGCCGATCGCCTGGGCGAGGCGGGACACACTCGCCTTGGGGTCGCCGACCACCCCGATCGTGTTCGGGTAGCTGCGCCCGATCTCGAGCGGGTCGGCGTCGATCTGCACGATTTTCGTGGTGAGCGGCGGCACGGTCCAGTTCAGCGTAACTTGGTCGCCGGTGTCGCAGCCGACATAGAGCACGAGATCGGCGCCGTGAACGATGCGATTGGCGGGCGGCGCCGAATAGCTGCCGGGCACGCCGGCCGCCAGCGGATGGCGACTCGGGATCAGAGCGCGGGCGCCGAGCGTGGTCGCGATCGGCGCCGCCAGCGCCTCTGCCAGGGCAAGCACCTCCGACCCGGCTTGCGAGGCCAAGGCCCCGTCGCCGGCAACGATCGCGACGCGTCGAGCCGCGGTCAATGCCGCGGCAGCGCGCTCGATGTCGTTCTCGTCGGCGACCGGCCGATGCGCCGGAATGTGCCGCGCCTCGGGATCGATGACCGTCGGCTCGCTGGTCTGGCCGAGTTCGATGACGTCGCCCTGCAAGCCGCAGAAATCGAGATGAGTCGGCCGCGGGGTGTCGGCCAATGCCGCGCGCCAGGCATGGCGCAGCAGGCGGGGCAATTCGGCGGTCGAATTGACCGGGCTCGAAAACTTGGTCACCGCCGCGAACAGCGGGGCGTGGGCGATTTCCTGATAGCTGTTGCGATGCTGGAACGACGGCTCCTTGCGCCCGGTCAATGCCACCACCGGGCTGCGCCCGAGATAGGGGTCCTGCAATCCGGAAGCGAGATTGGCGGCGCCGACCGACTGCGCCATGCACACTCCCGGTTTGCCGGCGATGCGGGCGTAGCCGTCGGCCATATAAGCCGCGGCCTTTTCGGAATGGGCGAGAATGCGGGTGACGCCCAGATCCTCGAACTCCATCAGGGTCCGGCGCATCACCAACTCGACAAAAAAGACATGGGTCATCCCGGTCCCGGCCAGCGCCCGCGCCAGCCATTGCGCGCCGTTGATGGTTCGCTGCTCGCTCAATCCAATTTCCTCCCGTCGGGACCGCGGGCGTCCGGCCCGCCTTTTCGGGCTAAAGCGTCAGGCCGCCATCGACGATGACCGTCTGGCCGGTGATCATCGCCGCCCCGGCGCACAGGAAAAACATCGTCTCGGCGATGTCTTCGGGCTTGCACGCGCGCTTCAATGGCGTGCGTTCGATCGACGTCTGTTTGCGGTCGGCGGGCCAATCCTTGTTCCACGGGCTGTCGACAAAGCCCGGCGCCACCGCGTTGACCCGGATTTCGGGCGCCAGAGTGCGCGCCAGGCTGCGGGTCAGATTGATCAGCCCGGCCTTGCTGGTCGCATAAGGAATGCTGCTGCCTGATCCCATGACCCCGGCGATCGAGGCGGTGTTGCAGATCGCCCCCCGCGCCGCTCTCAGCGCCGGCACCGCGGCATGGGCGCAGCGGAACGGCCCGATCAGATTGGTCGTCAGGATCGTCGACCAGAAATCTTCGGTCAGCGCGTCGAGATCGGAAAACGGGATCGGCGTCGGGGTGGCCGGGGTCCCGGCATTGTTGACCAGAAAATCGAGCCGGCCCAGCGCGTCGATCGCGCTCGCCACCATCCGCTCGGCCTGGCCGGCCCGCGACACGTCGCCCGCCGCGGCAACGACCCGACGGCCCTCGGCTTTGAGCCGTTCGACCGCAGCCGGCCCGCGCGGGTCGTCGGGCAGGTGGTTCAGCGCAACCGTCGCGCCGCAGCGCGAGAAGATCTCCACAGCGGCGAGGCCGATGCCCGAGGCCGCGCCGGTAACCAGCGCCGTTTTACCGGTGAGATCTGCACTGATCATGTCGCCCCCTCCGCAGAGATCGGTATGCGGCCCAGCATGCCCCCGCCGCGCCGGCTGTCAAGCCGCCGACGGGTCGGCAAGCCCGACCGGCGGCCGCGAGGTCGGTCAGAGGAGATCGCGCGCCCGTTCGAGCTCCTCGAACTCGCCATATTGAGAGACCAGCAGAACCTCGTCGAACCCCAACTGCTCCATCCGCTTCAACCGCCGCCGCGCCTCATCCGGGGGACAGACCAGCGCCACGTTGGTGGCCGCGGCGAGCTCTGCGGATTCGGGCCGGTTAGCGAGATCGACGGCGACATTGGCAAGGACCGCGTTGGTGCCGCCCGCGTCGCGATAGATGCGCATGCCGGCTTCGAGATCGTCCCAGCTGCTGTATCGGCCGGACGGGGTCCAGCCTTGGCACTCCTTGGCGGCATAGGTGATCCAGCGCGGACTGCGCCAGGCTCCCATCAGAATCGGCGGTCCGCCTTCGCATCCCGGCCATATCGACAATGTTCCGCCATTGACCGGCTCGCCACGCCAGACTCGGTGCATGGTCTCGAGCGCAATTCTCATCGCGCGGAAGCGATGGTCGTAATCGAGGCCGAGCAGTTCGAAATCCGCCCGCGTCGAGCCGCTGCCGACGCCGAGGCGCAGCCGGCCGCCCGACAATGCCTGGACCGACTGCACCCGATGAGCGAGCTCGATCGGGTGGCGCAACGATAGCTGCAATACCCCGATGCCGAGTTCGACGCGCTCGGTCACCGCGGCAAGTACCGCCAGTTCCACCAGCGGATCGAGGGTCGGCCGCCCGCGGCCCATTGAATCTCCGACCCAGATCCCGGGAAACCCGGCGGCTTCGATGCGCCGGGCATAATCGGCCGTGCGGCCGAGCAGCCGGTCATGCGGTTCCGTGCCGGCGCCGAATCGAACCATTGTGCTTATTTTCACGAAATTCCCCTGTCTCTGGGTGGCGTTGCCGCCAGCATGCAGCATCTTTGCGGCCGGTGCCAACCGCCGAGCCATCAGAGCGGGCATGCACGCCCGTTTTGTGGTATCGTTGCCGGCAAGTCGGACGTGCAAACCAGGGAGGGTGAAGATGGATACGATCGAGGTTGCAGCCGGATCACGGAGCAAAGGCTTGTTGTCGCGGCTGCCGTCGCGCTTGCACCACAACGCTTTCGTCGTGAAGGACCACGAGGTCAACCGCCGGTTTTTCGAGGATTTGCTCGGTATTCCGCTGGCCGCGACCTGGTGCGAGAAGAATTACAGCGCCGATTTGCAGCGCGAGGTCGAGTTCTGCCACACTTTTTTCGCGATGGCCGATGGCGGCGCGCTCGCCTTCTTCCAGTTCGCCGACCCGCAGATGTACGAGCTGACCCAGGCCGAGAAGCCGGCCAAGATCGGGCGTCACTTCCACATCGCGTTCAAGGCCGAGCCCGATACCTATGACGAGCTAAAGCAGCGGCTCGAAGCGGCTGGCGAGCAATACCGCGAGACCAATCACGGTTATTGCAAGTCGATCTATGTCGCCTCGCCCGATGGGCTCATCGTCGAATTCACCCAGGACCCGGAAGACGTGGCCGAGATCGACGCGATCCGCCGCGCCGACGCGCACAGCGAACTTGCGCGGTGGCTCGCCGGCGACCGCCACACCAACAACGAATTGCGCGGCCGGCATATCTGACGCGCGCCCCCACCCCCGACCCTTCCCCGCTCGCGCAGGGCTGTCCGGGGAAAATGCTGGTACAATTTTTCGGCGTTTCGCCGATGTTGGAGACGACCGGAGATCGTCTTGCCCGGCCTTGTGCCGGGTATCCACGCCTTCATTTCCGGCGCCAAAAGACGTGGATGGCCGGGAACAAGCCCGGCCAAGACGAAAAACAAGGCTGCAATTCAAGCTTCACGGTCACCGCCTGCTTTCCCCGGACAGCCGTGCCGCTCGCGGGGAGAGGAGCAGCCCGCTCGGAAGAAGGGGGAGGGTACAAATCGTCTGCTTGTTTGGCCAAGTCTCCACAATTTATGGTTATGTAGCTCCTGCCTGATTTGCTGCGTCCGCAGCAAATCAGCAGCAAATTCTCGCCGATAAGTTGCGGTGGGCGACCAAGCCCGGGGCCGGGCGAGCCCAGCAAGGCTGACGGGCAGGCCGTCTGACCGAATTCGATTGTTATCCATCGCCTTGGCCCTACCCGCGGACCCTTTTTGCCGCCACCAACGGCCAACTATGCGATGCGATTTTGGCTATCTTACGGCTGTGCGGCGGCTTATCTGGCTGATCGGTACCTCGCGGCGGGTCATTCCTCCGGCATCCGGCGCGGCGCAGCGAAGACGGCGCGATGGATCAGCCGGCCTCGCCAGCCGCCAGGCGCAAGCCCGACAGCAACAGCTCGCGGTCCTCGGGGTTGCGTAGGAAGCTGGCGTCCGGTACCACAACAGGGGAAATGGTCCGCAGCCGCTCGACGATCGCTCGTGCTTCTTCGAGCCGACCCATATGAGCGTAGCAGGCGGCGAGACAGCAATGCGGCAACGGGAAGCCGGGATCCTCCTGGATCGCGAGGAGCAGCTTCGGCACGGCCTCATCGAAGCGCCGGCTGGCGAAATGCGCGGCGCCTATTACAAGCGATGACGTGCCGATGCGGACGAGGGGACTGAGGCGCAACGAGGCTTCAGCATGCTCGATCGCGGTGTCGGGCTCGCCCGCCCACAATCTAAGTGTGCCGCTGACAAGCCAGCCACGCGCGAAATTCGGGTTGAGTGCCAGTGCACGGTCGACCAACGCCATCATGGCGCCGATGTCCTCGCCGAAACTGGCCAGGGCAAAGGCGGCATTGGCGATAACGCCAGGATCATCACCCGCCACCCGCAATGCGCGGCGCGCGTAGCCGGCTCCCTTGCGACTGTCAGCCTCGGGATCCGTGCTCGTGCCATCGAGGCAGAGCCGCATGCAGCAGAGCGCGGCGAAAGCGAGGGCGAGGCCGTAGCGCGGATCACGCTCAATCGCCTGCTCCATAACGTCGAGTGCCTGGGAGATCGGCGCCCCCGACCACCAAGCCATCTGATAGGCGCGTAGATAAAGGTCGTAGGCCGTAAGATCGTCGGTCGGCCGGACCGCCGAACGCGCGGTCTCGGCAGCCTGCAGCGCCGGCTCTATGACGCCGGCGACGCTCGACGCCACCCTGTCCTGAAGATCGAACACGTCCTCCAGCGAACCGTCGAACCGATCGGCCCAGAGATTCGTGCCGTCGAGCGCATCGATCAGCTGGGCGGTGATGCGCACGCGGCCGGCGGCTTTGCGCACCGAGCCTTCGAGCACATAGCGCACCCCCAGTTCTCGCCGGACCTGCTTCACGTCAACGGGGCGGCCCTTGTAGATGAAGGTAGAATTACGGGCGACGACAAAGAGCCAGCGGATGCGGGAGAGCGCGGTGATGATCTCCTCGACCATGCCGTCGGCGAAATACTCCTGCTCCGGGTCACCGCTCATATTGGCGAAGGGCAGCACCGCGATCGATGGCTTGTCCGGCGATGCAGGCAGTTGTTTGGCCGCAGACAGCGCGACGGCGGAGAGCCCTTCTGACGCGACTCGGGTTACCGCCGCGACAAAGCGATAGCCACGGCCGGCGACGGTCTGGATGCAGCTCCCGCCCGCGCGGCCTTGATCGAGAATCCGGCGAAGCGCGGCGATCTGCATGTTCAGATTGTTGTCCGCGACCACCGTCGATGGCCAGACCGCAACGATGATCGCCTCCCTGGAGACGAGATCGCCATGCCGCTCAACCAGCATGCTGAGAAGGTCGAGCGCGCGTGAGCCGATTGCCATCGGCACGAAAACGCCGCGCTCATCGCGCCGGAACAGTCCGCCGCCGCGCCGGTCGAGGCGGAAGCCTTCGAACAGAAAAACTTTCCCTGTGGCGAGCGCGTCCATGCGGGTGTCTCCCACGCGCCTCGAAACTTCGGACAATTTAGCACAATTTAGATTTTTTTATCGCGGCCCTATAGCGCGCGCTCCGTCTACGAGGGTTCTATCCCATGTTCGAGCCGTACCCGGCTAAGCCGGTCGGCTTTGATTATAACCAAAGGGGCTGCTGCCATGAAGCGCATGGGATTATGGGCTATAGGGATAGGTTTGATCAGCTGTCTGGGGATCGGAACCGTGAAGCTGGGTTATGCAGACGAAAAAGATCATGCAACGACATGCTCGCTGGCTACCGTGAAAGGCCGGTATCTGTTCGCTACAAGCGGGACAAATTTCCTGTCGGCGAACCAGCAGCAGTTATTTGCTCGCGCGGGATATCGCATCTTTAATGGCGACGGCACCGGAACAATCATAACAACGACCAGTGAAAATGGCGTGATCGTGCTCGCAGATAGTGTCAGCGATCTGAGCTACACGGTCAACAAGGACTGTACGGGAACCTACGAAGTACTAAGAACAGGGGCAACCGCCGAGTTTTTCGTCGCCCCGAACGGCGAAGAGATGGCCGTTATCGTGACCGGTAAGGGCACCTCAGACGCGTTTTCCAGCCGGCGGGTGGGGCTCGAGTAGTACCGTCGTCAGCCGAGGGTACCGGCGGCTTTTAGGGCGGCGATCTCGGCTGGGTCGAGCCAGGCGGCGAGGGCGGCTTCGGCGTTCTCGGGGCTGGTCGGCTGCGGCGGGATCGGCAGGTCGGGAACCGTCCGTGAAAAGCGCGGCGCAAGGCTGGCTGGACGACGCCGTCGATCTCGACATAGGTCCGCCACGCGGCATTGTGCGGATGATCGGGCGCTTCGTCGGTGGTCAGCACCGGCGCGAAGCAGGCATCGGTCCCTTCCAGCGAGATCCAACCCGGGTGAGGGTGTCATATGAGGTTCACGCCGGTTTGGTAAACAGCCTCCGGTAAATACACAATCCGGAGGAAACCGAGGCATGTCCCGATCATTTTGGCTTGGGTTGCTGTACGGTTCGGCATTGGCGGCGGGCGGGTTTTCCGGCGCGGCGCTGGCCGACGGCCAAGGCAAAGGCGGCGACACACTGGTGGTCAGCCGCGTTCAATATGTCGCGCCCTCGCCGCTTCCGGCGCCGCCCAATACATTTCCGCAAATCTTCACGAACGCCAATGTCAGCGGCATCCAAGGCAACATCTTTCTCGATTATTACGGCACTCAGGCTGGCGCGCCCCGCCGAAGCACCCTGGCATTGACCGCGAGTTCGGTGGCCCAGGGCCAGCCGATTACAACCAGCTTCAGCTCGAAGTCCGAGGGGTCGCTGCACCTCTCGCTCGACGGCAACTACCTGACCTATATGGGCTACAATGCCTTGGCGGGCCTCGAAGGGGTATCGAATTCGGAAACGACAAACCCCGATGCGCAAATCACCGGCGCGACCGGGCCGTTCTACGATCGTGCCGTCGCGCTGATCAAATACGACGGCACGGTAACCGTGACGCCGCAAAGCTTTGCCTATAGCGGCGACAATCCGCGGGCCGCCATCTCGCTCGACGGCACCCAGTTTTACATGGCGGGCAACGCCGATTCGACGTTGAACAAAGGCGGCGCGACCGGGCCGGGTCTGACGATCGGCGCCCGTTTCGGGATGCCGGGGTCGCCGCTGTCGATCCAGCTTGGGACCTATTTCGCAACCGACCGGCCGGATGAAAGCGCAAAGCAGCATATCAAGGACAACAACTTCCGCGGGATCGGCATCTTCCCCGACGCCAACGGCAATGAAAACCTCTATGTCTCGAAAGGCAGCGGCGGCAATGGCGATGACGGGCTGTTCCAGGTTTTGAACGGAAGCTTCCCGGGCGCGACGATTGCGGATGTCGTCAACAATGGAACCGGCGCCGGCGTCCCTGTGGGGGGCACCACCAACACGATCGTCCTGCTGCTCGGCAATTACGCGACCAATCCGACGACAAACCAGCCGTCGCCGATTACCCCGTTCGGATTTTTCTTTGCCAATCCGACGACGCTCTACGTCGCCGATGAGGGCAATTCGACGATCACCTTGCCGACCGACAGCAACGAGACCGAGACCAGCCTGACCACCGACCCGCTCGCCGGATTGCAAAAATGGGTTCTGGTCCCGGGTTCATCGCCATATTGGCAGCTGGTTTACGTGATCACCGACGGGCTACAGATCAATCAGCCGCAAAAGATCCCGGGTTACGGTGTCCCGACCTTTACCACCGGGCTGCGCAACCTGACCGGCAAAGTCAATGGCGACGGCACTGTGACGATTTACGCGATTACTGCACAAACCAGCACGGTTTCGGGGGGCGAACCAGACCCGACCAAATTGGTTGCGGTCACCGATGAAATTGCAGCGACCCAGCTGCCGGTCGATGGCGGCAAGAGCGGCGGCAGCTGGGACGGCAGCGGGGGCGGCAACAAGCAGACGCTCGACCAGTTCGTCACATTACAGCAATCGCGCTCGGGTGAGGTGTTCCGCGGCGTCGCTTTTGCGCCCCCCGGTCAGTAACCCCGGCGTCATCTTCTGATAGGAGCGACTTGCCGGGCCGGGATCAGCGGAGCGTGCCGGCGGCTTGGAGCGCGGCGATTTCGGCCGGGTCAAGCCAGGCGGCGAGGGCGGCTTCGGCCTGTTCGGGGCCGCTCGGCTGTGGCGGGATCGGCAGGTCGGGAACCGTCCGCGAGAAGCGCGGCGCCGGGGCCGGCTGGACGATGCCGTCGATCTCGACATAGGTCGCGCGCGCGGCGTTGTGCGGGTGATCGGGCGCTTCGTCGGTGGTCAGCACCGGCGCGAAGCAGGCGTCGGTCCCTTCGAGCAAGGCGCACCATTGGTCCCGGGTGCGGGTCTTGAATAGCTCGGCGAACTGGGTCTGTGCCTCGGGCCAGCGCGCGCGGTCCATTTGCGGCGGCATGGTCGCTGGGGCAACGTCGAGGCGTCGCAACAGTTCGGCGTAGAACTTGCCCTCGATCGGCGCGATCGAGATCCAGCCGCCGTCGGCGCATTCGATAGACATTGTAGAAATGCGCGCCGGTATCGAGATGGTTGGCGCCGCGCTCGTGTGTCGAAAGCCCGGCCGCGACGGCGCCAACGGCCGCGGTCATCAACGACGCGACGCCGTCGATCATTGCCGCGTCGACAATTTGGCCCTGCCCGGAACGGCGCGCTTCGAGAATGCCGCAGACCAGTCCGAACGCGAGATAGAGCGAGCCGCCCGCGAAGTCGCCAAGCAAGTTCAACGGCGGGGTCGGCGGCTGGCCGCGGCGGCCGAATGCATGGAGCGCGCCAGCGAGGGCGATGTAGTTGATGTCGTGTCCGGCCGCCTGCGCCAGCGGCCCATCCTGACCCCAGCCGGTGACGCGGCCATAGACGAGGCGCGGATTGCGCGCGAGGCAATCGTCGGGGCCGAGCCCCAGCCGCTCGGTGACGCCGGGGCGGAACCCTTCGATAAGCGCGTCGGCGCGTTCGACGAGGCGCAAGGCCAGCGCCTTTCCGTCCGCGGATTTGAGATCGACCGCGACCGACCGGCGACCGCGCAGCAGCAGGTCGTAGCGCAACGGCCGCGCGAGACCAAGATCGCTGCCGCCTGGTCGGTCGATGCGCAGCACCGTGGCACCCATGTCGGCGAGCAGCATCGCGCACATCGGCCCCGGCCCGATCCCGGCGAGTTCGATGATTTTGATCCCGGCGAGCGGTCCCACATCGCACCTCGCTTATTTCTCGACAAGGCCCAACGTGTGCACTTGGTAAGGCCTGATTTTCACATCCTGCGTTCCGAGGAGCAGGCGCTCGAGTAGTGCCTGCGCCACAAGCAGGCGGTCGAACGGGTCGGCGTGATGACGCGGCAGTTCAGCCGATTGCTCGGCGTGCTCGCCGGTGATCGGCAGGAGCGAAAACCGATGAGCGAGGATGGACTCGACAATTCGTTGCACGAAGCTGAGCTTCCCAATCACGCGCTTGATGCCGATTTCCCAGACCGAGGCGGCGCTAACGAATATCTCATTGGCCGGATCGGCAATGGCATCTCTCAAGGGGCCGGCGATCATCTCCGGCTGACCGTTCCACCACAGAAAAATATGCGTATCGAGAAGAACTCTCACGCACCAGCCTCGAAGGCTGATTGAATGTCCGGTGGCAAGGGCTCGTCGAAATCCTCGGCGATGAAGGTGATGCCGAGCAGGTTGCCGGGCTCACGCGGTGTCGCGGCTTCGCGAAACGGCACCAGCTTGGCCTTTGGCCTGCCTGCTTTGGCGATGATGATCTGCTCGCCTTGCGCGGCCCGGTCGACCAGCTGCGATAGGTGGGTCTTTGCCTCGTAGAGATTCACAGTCTCAGTCATAATCCCCCGGCCGCATTTGCGCACAGTTGGTCAACTTGACCAAGATAAACCCTGACTGAACTGGCCGCAAGACGCGGGTTCGCAATCGGGATTGACCGCGGGCGCCGGACGGTATCCGATTGGGACGCATACCTGCACGAGCCGCCACGGGGAGGACCAGCCGCCGATGAGCATCAAAGGTAAGGCCAATATCGTCGGGATCTTTGAGCATCCGACGCGCAAGGCCGACGACAAATCGTTGTTCCAACTGCATGCCGAATGCGCCCAGGGGGCGCTCGCCGATGCGGGGCTCAGTAAGAACGACATCGACGGATATTTCTGCGCCGCCGGCGACACGCCGGGTCTCGGGGCGCTGTCGATGATCGACTATCTCGGGCTCAAATTGCGGCACTGGGATTCGACCGACACCGGCGGGTCGTCGTACCTGTTGCAGGTGGGCCATGCGGCCGAAGCGATAGCGGCCGGCAAATGCTCGATCGCGCTGATCACCTTGGCTGGAAGGCCGCGCACCGAGGGGCAGACGACCGGCACGGCGCCGCGCCCAGCGACGGTGCAGTCGGCCGAGACCGCGTTCGAGAACCCCTATGCGCCGGCGACCGCGAACATGTATGCGATGTGCGCGATGCGCCACATGTACCAATACGGCACCACCAGCGAGCAGCTCGCTTGGGTCAAGGTCGCGGCCTCGCACCATGCGCAATACAATCCGCATGCAATGCTGCGCGACGTGGTCACGGTCGAGGAGGTGGTCAATTCGCCGATGATTGCCGACCCGCTGCACCGGCTCGATTGCTGCGTGATCAGCGATGGCGGCGGCGCGATCATCGTCGCCAGCCCGGAAGTGGCGAAGAGTCTGAAGCGGCCATTGGTCAGGATCATCGGCGCCGGCGAGGCGCCCAAGCACCAGATGGGCGGGCAGATCGACCTGACCTATTCAGGCGCGGTGCGGTCGGGGCCGGCAGCCTTTGCCGAGGCCGGGGTCAAGCCAGCCGACATAAAATATGCCTCGATCTACGACAGCTTTACGATCACCGTGGTGATGCAGATCGAGGATCTCGGCTTTTGCGAGAAAGGCCAGGGCGGTCGGTTCGTCTCCGACGGCAATTTGATCTCAGGCACCGGCAAATTGCCGTTCAACACCGACGGCGGCGGGCTGTGCAACAACCACCCGTCGAACCGCGGCGGATTGACCAAGGTGGTCGAGGCGGTGCGTCAGTTGCGCGGCGAGGCGCATCCCAAGGTGCAGGTGCCGAATTGCGATCTGGCTTTGGCGCACGGCACTGGCGGCTCGCTCGGCACCAGGCATGGTGCGGCGACCGTGATCATGGAGAGGGAGTGACGGTCATGCAGAGCCAGGAGCGCAAGATCCAAGCCCCGGTGCCCAATCTCGAAACAAAGGCGTTTTGGGACGCCGCCGCCGAGGGCAAGCTGATGGTCGGAAAGTGCGACGCGTGCGGTGCTGTGCACTATTATCCGCGCGCGTTTTGTCCGGTCTGCTTTAGTGACAAGACCCGGTTGCAGCAGGTTTCGGGCAACGGCACGATCTACACCTACAGCGTCATGCGCCGCGCGCCGATCCCCTACGCGATCGCCTATGTGACCTTGGCCGAGGGCCCGACGATGATGACCAACATCGTGGATTGCGCCCTCGACAGCATCCGCATTGGCCAGGCCGTGAAGCTGGTGTTCAAGCCCAGCGACGGCGGCCCGCCAGTGCCGATGTTTACGCCGGTGTGATCGCAGCCCCTCGCGCCCTAATCAATAGATGGGCTGAGTTTGTAGCATGGGCTGAGCGCTGCGAAGCCCATCAATAATTGCACAAACCAAAGGAGGCTTCGGCACTCTCAACCAATCGCACCCGGCGTTATTCGGTTTACGGGAGGAAGCACATGGCATCGGTATTAGTGACCGGAACAAATTCAGGGATCGGCCTCGCCACAACGCTCGTCTTGGGCCGGGCCGGCCATCAAGTCTACGCGACTGTCCGCGACCCGTCGCGCGCGTCGCAGCTTGCTGAGGCAGTTGATAAGGAGCGATTGCCGGTATCGATGCTTACGATGGATGTCGACCTCGATGAGTCCGTGAAGCAAACCATCGATCAGATTTACGCCAGCGGGCGGGACATCGATACGTTGGTAAACAATGCAGGCATCGAGCGTCTCGGCTCGGTCGAAGATCTGCCGATCGAAGTGTTTCGCGCGGCGATGGAGACCAATTATTTTGGTGCGCTGCGTTGTATCAAGGCGGTGTTGCCGCGGATGCGCCAAAACCGCAGCGGTAGTATCGTCAACTTGGCATCGGTCGCCGGACGAATTGCAGTGTCGCCGTTCGCGCCGTACAACGCCTCCAAATTCGCGCTGGAAGCACTGAGCGAAGTCCTCGCGCAGGAGGTCAAGCCCTTCAACATCCGCGTCGCGATTGTCGAACCGGGTATGATCGACACGCCAATGGCCGAGCGAATTGCTACACCGGCCGGCGCGTCATACTATCCGCAACGAGCCCGTATCGCGGGCTTGTTCCGGGCTCTCCCAACGTAACCCGCTAGTTTTTCTGGTAGATATTTTGTTCTATTCAGGAGGAGTTTTCTCCGGGTGACGTCCAAGAATTTGCCGCATCTCCCCAACGCAAACGCGCCGGCGGTTGTGGCGGAGAAGATCCGCGAGATCATCGAGAGCGGAACCTGGCAGCTACGCCATCTAGCGGGTGCCGATGCCCAGGCATTTCTCGATTGGCGCGCAGCAAGGAATGATGAGGCCTGGATTGACCTGTTCGCGGCTGAAGACGACGTCTGGTACGACAGCATCCGGAGCGATTTCGGCATCGACACCCGCCCCCCAACCTAAACCAACCAGCGCTCGTAGGATCGGCTGAGCGCTGCGAAGCCATCGATAATTGCATGCGCGTCAAGTGGCGGGCTTTGGTACCCTCAGCCCACCCTGTTCGGTTGATGAAGGAGACAGTTATGGACACGCTTGAAGCCAACATCTCGAACCGGCCAGCGCATATCAGCGCGGAGGAATGGGCGGTGCGGATCGATCTCGCCGCCTGCTATCGGCTGATCGCGCATTTCGGCTGGGACGATCTGGTATTGACCCACAATTCGGCGCGGGTGCCGGGCCATCCCGACCAGATGCTGATCAACCCCTCCGGGTTGATGTTCGACGAGATCACCGCCTCGAACTTGCTGAAAGTCGATATTTCGGACGGCCATCTGATCGAGCCGTCGGAATGTGAGCCGATCAACGCCGGGGTTGTCATTCATGGCGCGATCTATCTCGGCCGGTCCGACGTCGATTGCGTCGTCCACACCCATACCGAGGCCGACATCGCGGTCGGCGCGCTCGAAGAGGGGCTGCTGCCGCTTTCCCAATGGGCGATGCGGTTCTACAACCGGCTCGGCTATCACGATTACGAGGGCGTGTCGCTCGACATGGACGAGCGCGAGCGGCTGCAGCACAGCATCGGCAACCATCCGGTTCTGGTATTGCGCAATCACGGCCTGCTGGCGACCGGGCGTAATGTGGCCGAGGCGTTTTCGTCGACCTACCATTTCGAGCGCTCGGCCGAAGCGCAGCTGAAGATCCAGGCCGCGGTTGCCTCCGGCGCCAAAATGGTCGTCCCGTCGCCCGACACTTGCGAGCGCCAGGCCGCGCAATTTGCCGGCAACATGCCGCGCCTCCAGGGTCAGCGCGAATGGCCGGCATTGCTGCGCATGCTCGACCGGCTCGATCCCAGCTACCGGGCCTAAGGTCAGCGTGCTTCTGGCAAGAATTCCTCATTCGTCGTTCCCGCGGAAATCGGGATCCGGGGCTATGGGTTTTCTCGCTCGCCCTAGACCCCCGTTTACGCGGAGCGACCGATTATCGGACCAATGGCAACCAAGGAGGCCGACATGGCCAAGCTGCGCCACATAGCCATCGCTGCGAGGGACCCCGACGCGATGGCCGATTTCTATGTCAAGGCGTTTGATTTCAAGATCGTTCGCTCAAACGACGGGCCGCTCGCCTATGGCCACCATCTGAGCGACGGCACGATCGATCTGGCGATCCTACGGTTCAAGACCGACCAGCTTGGCAAAGGCATGGACTATGCCGGACTGCACCATTTCGGGATCCTGGTCGAGGATGTCGAAAAGGCCGGCAAAAAGCTCGAGAGCCTTGGCGGGAAGCACTACATGGACCAGGCCGAGGCCGAGCGGATCGGCGGCTTTGAGGTCAAATTCTACGGCCCTGAAGGCATCCTGTTCGACGTGGCCGAGCATCCGTGGACCGGCACCGAGCCACTACCGATCGAAAAGGCGGAAGCGGCCGAGTAGGCCGGAGTTCATCGCCACCCAGCCTCCGCTCTGCGCTGGCGGTCGACGATACTAGGCGGTCGTGTTGGTGCGCGTTAGGGTCCGCCGCCATTTCGCCCTGAGAGCGCTAGGTCGCTCAGGGTAGCGTTCGTCGAGAAACCCGGCCGCGGTCACCCGGTCCGTCCGAAAGCTTCGGAAGTCCTGGCGCAACTCGCACCATGCGACCAAATGGCGGACGGTCTCCATGTAACCGACCGTCACCGGCCAGACGACGCGCTCGCTCTCGCGGCCCTGTTCATCGCGATAGCGCAGCGCGATCTTCCGGCCCGCGTGTATCTGGTTGCGTACGCGCGCCATGTCGAGGCCATCGGCGGTGAGGCCGCGAGCTGGCGGTGTTTCGGTGGCCGGCTCGAGCACATAGGGCCGAAGCCGTTCCGGTACGACGGCGCCGATCTTGGCGATCAGATCCTCGGCCGCCCTGGCCAAGGCCGAATCGCTGTGGCGGGCCACCCATTGGGCTCCCAGCACGGCAGCCTCGATCTCGTCGGTCGTCAACATCAAAGGCGGCAGGTCCAGCCCCGCCTGCAAGACGTAGCCGACCCCGGCCTCGCCTCGGATCGGCACCCGCTGGCTGATAAGATCGGAAATGTCGCGATAGACCGTCCGCTTCGAGGTCTCGAGTTCGGCGGCGAGCGATTCGGCGGTCGCCGGCTTAGGCGTACGCCGCAAGATCTGAATGATCTGAAACAGCCGGTCCGCGCGTCTCATCAGCCATTATCACCCGGTGATGCTGACAGCATGATGGCAACAGGTGGCGGGAGGCAACGCTGGCGCTTGCTCGATTCGTCACCAAATAACTGCCGGGTGATGGCGACATTGCGATCACGGGTAGTCGATAGCGCCGGATCGGCAAAGGACTCTCGCAGCCTGAAGCTCGCCCGGAGTTCACGGATGCGCGATGGGGATGCACGATGAGCGAAGCCAAAAGTCTGTTTGCAGTTCTGCGGCAATCTGCCGATCCGGGCACTGTCGAGGCCATTGACGCGTTGGTTCGGGATGCTCCGGACCGCGCCCTGTGCCGGGTCAACGTGCTGGATTTTGCGGCGAAGACCGGTCTCGACGAGGAGCACGTGATTGCCGCCTTTCTGCATGCGGCGCGGCTCGGGATCTTCGAGCTGTCGTGGAACGTGCTGTGTCCGGGCTGCGGCGGGGTGCTCAATTCCAGCACGACGTTGAAGAGCGTGGACAAGGACGAGTATGCCTGCGGCTGGTGCGCCGCCGGGTACACACCGACACTCGACGAGATCGTCGAGGTGACGTTCACGGTCAGCCGGCGGGTGCGCAAGATCGCCGCGCACGACCCGGATGAGCTAGCCTTCAACGAATATTTTCGCCAGGTGTTCTGGGGCTCGGGCATCGATGTCCCGGACAATTTCGAGGAGCTGCTTCAGGAAATCGTCCTCGAATCGGTCGAGCTGCCGCCGGGCGGAAAGGCGCTGGTTTCGCTGCAACTGCCGGCGCAGTTCGTGATTGTTATCGACCCGGTGACGCACGGCACCCAATTCCTCGACGTCAAGGGCGAGCCGACGCGCGAGCGCCAGAATCTGACGATCGTTCTCGACAAGCTGCGCTCGCCGACTGGAACCTTGGAGCTGCGTCCCGGGCCGCTGCGCCTGTCGCTGGAGAACCGCGCCGATACGCGGGTATTGCCGGGGTTGTGGGTCGCCAACGACAAGCTGCACGAGCTCCTCGGCCGGCGCAAACCGTTCCTGACCGCCAAGCGGCTCTTGACCAACCAGGTGTTTCGCGACCTTTACGGCACCAACACGATCGATGCCGAGCAGCGGCTCAAGATCACCAGCCTGACTTTTTTGTTCACCGATCTCAAAGGCTCGACCGAGCTTTACGAGCGGGTCGGCGATCTTGCCGCCTTCGATCTGGTGCGCGCGCATTTCAAGGTCCTCAACGAGATCGTCGCCGCCGAAGCCGGAGCGGTGGTCAAGACCATCGGCGATGCGGTCATGGCGACCTTTTCGACTCCCGACCGGGCGGTTGCCGCCGCACTGCGCATGCGCGAGGCGATGCGCCATTTGGGCAACGGCGGCAACGGGCATAACGGTCACGACGACGAGGACGATTTGCTGCTGAAGATCGGCATCCACGAGGGGCCGTGCCTGGCCGTCATACTGAACGACCGGCAGGATTATTTCGGCCAGACCGTCAATATCGCCGCCCGGGTGCAGGGTCTGGCGGATTCGCGGACCATCATGGCGACGGGTCCGGTCGTCACCCATCCGCAGGCTTCGATCCTGCTGCAGAAGAGCGGCCTGCAGCCGGTGTCGCAACCGCGAGCGTTGCGTGGCATTGCTGACGAGGTGGCGGTGTACGAGATCCCGTAATCCATCAGTGGCTAGGATCCGCCTGAACTGCTCCGGGGGATGAACCGGCGGCGTTGACCGCGCCGGCGTCTGCTCTTACCCTTCTTGACGGATGGTTCCCTGACGGGATCAAACGGGAACGCGGTGCGGCGTCAGTCCGCCCATGCCGCGGCTGCCCCCGCAACTGTGAGCGGCGAGCCAAGCGCTCTGAAACCACTGGGCTGATGCCTGGGAAGGTGGCGCGTCTGGCGACGACCCGCAAGCCAGGAAACCGGCCATCCGCTCGTGGTCACGCGCGAGCGCGCCGGGCGGGGTGTACCGGCGGGGCGGGCCCATTTCTCGGCGGGCGCGGCCGGCTTGCGGGTGACGGATAACGCGTTGCCGGGAAAAGTCCGCTTGACCGCAGATCCACCAGCCGAGCCGGCGCCGGAATCTCCCGAGCTGCGTCTGATGAAGCGCGGTTGGTGTCCGGACGTATTGCGCCCGATGCCGACCGGAGACGGTCTACTGGTGCGGCTTCATCCGCCTCTCGGCGGGCTTACCGCCGGGCAGTTGCAGGCGGTCGCCACGACGGCGCGAAGCTGCGGGAACGGGCTGCTCGACGTTTCCAGCCGGGGCAATCTGCAGATCCGCGGCATCTGCGAACGATCGCACTCCCGCGCTGGTCGAGCAGCTTTCTGCCGCTGGCCTGGCCGGCTCCGGACAGCGCCGCACGATCGTCTCGCCGCTCGCCGGCCTCGACCCGATCGACCATGTCGATGCGGCTGCGCTCGCGCTACGGGTCGAAGCCGCGCTGCGGGCCGTCGAGGGGCTTCCCGGCAAGCTCGCAATCGTGGTCGACGGCGGCGGGCGGTTCCCGCTGGTCGAGCTGGATGCCGAGATTTACGCGGTCGCCGTCTCCAGCAGCAGCATCGCCGTCGGTCTCGCCGCTGGAGGATGGGCCGCGCTGGTGCGGAACGACGTCGCTGTCGGCGCTGCCGTCGGCGATTGTCGCGATGCTATCCGACTTTGCCGACGCGGTCGGGAGCGGGAAGTCGTTGGCGATGCGGGACGCCCCGGCCGATCTGCGCGCGAGACTTGCCGATGTTGCGCGGCTCGCGCCGCCTACCGTGCCGACGCAGCGCCCAATGGCGCCGCGTGCCGGCCCTCTGCAAATGCCGGGCGGCCGGGCAAGCCTCGTTCTCGCGTTGCCGTTTGGCCGGTGCGACGCTGACCAGTTGACGCAAATCGCGAGCTGGGCGGAGCGGTTCGGCGGCGGCGAGGTGCGTCTGTCGCCGTGGCGCGGCATCGTAATTCCGGAGGTACAGCGACAGCACCTCAGGACCTTGATCGCTTTGGCGTCCGGAGCCGGGCTGATCATCGAGCCCGCCGATCCGCGCCTCGCTGTCTTCGCCTGTCCGGGGCAACCGGATTGCGCCAATGCCTCGGTCATGACGCGGCGCGATGCGGCCCGGCTCGCGGCGGCTGCGCGCCCGCTGCTTCAAACCGGCGGCCAAATACACGTTTCGGGGTGCGCCAAGGGCTGCGCCCATCCAGGCCCGGCCGCGCTGACCTTGGTTGGCGACAATGGCGCCTACCGGGTCGTCGTCGAGGGGACCCCGCGCGATCCCGCCGTCGGCCGTCTCTCGATCGACGACATCGAGCAGCGTCTATCATCGGTCGAAACCCGCGCCGACCTCGCATCGCGGTTTCCGGCGGCAGAGACATGAGCTCGCGCAACTACCTTCGCGACGGCGCCGAAATCTATCGGCGCTCGTTCGCGGCGATCCGCGCCGAGGCGGATCTGGCCGGTTTCGCCGGCGCGGCGGAACGTGTCGTCGTGCGCATGATCCACGCCTGCGGCATGACCGATCTGCCGCGCGATGTGGAGCTGTCGCCGGATTTCGCTGAAGCCGGCGAAAGGGCGCTGAAGGCCGGCGCCGCGATTTTCTGCGATTCCAAGATGGTCATGCATGGCGTCACCCGCGCGCGCCTGCCGGCTGCCAATGACGTGATTTGCGCGCTCGACGATCCGCGCGTGCCGGGTTTGGCGCGGGCGCTCGGCAATACCCGCAGCGCCGCTGCGGTCGAGCTGTGGCGCGAGCGCCTGGGCGATGCCGTCGTGGTCATCGGCAATGCGCCGACGGCGCTGTTCCGGCTGCTCGAAATCCTCGACGAAGGGGCGTCCTTGCCTGCCGCGGTGATCGGCGTGCCGGTCGGTTTTGTCGGCGCGGCCGAGGCAAAGCGTGCGCTGGCGCAAGACCGGCGCGTTCCTTTTCTCGTCGTGCATGGGCGGCGCGGCGGCAGCGCGATTGCGGCGGCGGCGATAAACGCGCTGGCGAGCGAGGCAGAATGATCCCGACCAATGGCCATTGGCCCTCGGCCGCGCGCCTTGTCGGCGTCGGGCTGGGGCCCGGTGACCCTGACTACGTGACGATGCGGGCGTTAAAGGTGCTGCGCGCCGCCGACCGCGTCGTGCATTTCGCCAAGAAGGGCGAACGCGGCCACGCCCGCACCATCGCCGATGCCGTGATCGGCCCCGATCCCGGGCGCGAATTGCCGCTCTACTATCCGGTAACGACCGAAATCCCGCTCGCCCATCCCGATTACGCCGCGGCGATTTGCGCGTTTCCATGACATGGCGGCGGCACGCTTGATCGACGAGATCGCCACCGGGCGTTCAGTGGCGGTGCTGTGCGAGGGTGACCCGTTCTTCTACGGCTCGTTTACCCATCTGTGGCTGCGCTTGAAGGACCGGGTGGCGATCGAAATCGTGCCCGGGATTACCGGCATGGCGGGAGCGGGAGCGGGCGCGGGCATGCCGATCGGCTGGGCCGACGATGTACTGACCGTCCTTCCCGCTACCTTGCGCTATGCCGATCTTGTGGAGCGCCTTGGATCGACGGATGCCGCAGTGATCATCAAGCTGGGGCGGAACCTGCCCAAGGTGCGCGACGCCCTCGCCGCCGCCGGGCTGCTCGACAGGGCCATCTACGTCGAACGCGCGACGATGCCGGGTCAGCGCATCAGCCCGGTCGCCGACATGGCCGAGGACAGCGTGCCCTATTTCTCGCTGATCCTGGTGCCCGGCCGGGGGCGCCGCGGATGAAGGCGCCGGGGAGTTTGACGGTGGTCGGTCTCGGCCCGGGCGACCCGCAATGGCTGACCCCCGCGGCATCGGTTGCACTGGAAGCGGCGACCGATCTGGTCGGCTATCGCACCTATCTCGACCGCGTACCGGAGACGCCCGGCCAGCAGCGTTATGGCTTCGACAACCGCACCGAACTCGACCGCGCCCGTCTGGCGCTCGACCTCGCGTCTCAGGGGCGGCGGGTGGTCGTTGTTTCAGGCGGCGACCCCGGCGTGTTTGCGATGGCCGCGGCCGTGTTTGAGGCCGTCGAGCAGGGACCGCCGGCGTGGCGCGACCTGGACATCCGGGTCGAGCCGGGCGTCACCGCGATGGTCGCGGCGGCAGCGCGGGTCGGCGCACCGTTGGGCAACGATTTCTGCGCGATCTCGCTGTCCGACAATCTGAAGCCGTGGGCCACTATCGAACAGCGGCTTCGCGCAGCTGCCGCCGCCGATTTCGTGATCGCCCTGTACAACCCGGCATCGATGGCGCGCCCGCACCAGCTCGAAGACGCGCTGCGAATCGTTGCCGAGATGCGCGATCCCGACACGCCGGTCATCTTCGCCCATGCCGTCGGCCGGCCCGAGGAGCGGATCGCGGTCGAACGCCTCGGCGAGGCCGGCTCCGTTGCCGCCGACATGGCGACGATCGTCGTGATCGGCGCGACCGCGACCCGGCGGATCGCCCGCGGCGGCGGCGCCGTCCCTTACGTCTACACGCCGCGCAGCAGCGGAACCCGTTGTTGAGCGTCGATCCAGTCCAGCGCCGCGGCGACGCTCTCGGCTTCGGTGACCGCCGGCTTTTCCGGTCGCGCGACGACGACCACCGGCAGCCCGAGCGCGCGGGCCACAGCGATCTTGGCATAGGTGGCCGAACCGCCGGAGTTCTTGGTGACGATGATATCGATATGTTCGCTTTCCAACAGCGCGCGCTCGCCGGCCTCGTCGAATGGCCCCCGGGCGAGCAGCGTGCTGACCCGCGGCACCGGCAGCGCGTCGCCGACCGGCTCGATCGAGCGCACCAGATAGAAGTGCTGCGGGGCCGTGGCGAAGGGCGCCAGTTCGAGCCGGCCGATCGTCAGAAAGACGCGGCGGGGCGTCGCTCCCAGCGCCGGGACCGCATCCGCCATCGTCGCGACCTCGATCCAGCGATCGCCTGGCTGGGCGCGCCAGGGCGGCCGGCGCAGCCCCAGCAATGGCAGGCCCAGGCGGAAGCAGGCCGCGGCGGCGTTGCGCGACATCATCGCCGCGAAAGGGTGGGTGGCATCGACGACCGCGTCGGTTTGGTGCTCGGTCAGCCAACGCGCCAGACCTTCGGCGCCGCCGAAGCCGCCGGTTTTTGTCGGCAGCGGCGACGGGCGCGGGTTGGTGGTGCGCCCGGCGAAGGACAAAATCGCGTCGATATCGGCTCGCTCGGCGAGTTTCGCCGCGAGCGCCGAGGCTTCGGTCGTTCCACCGAGAACAAGGATACGCATCCGGGTGTCTTCGCCGATGCCTGATCGTCTGTCCAGTCCAGCTGCGCCGCGGCCGTGGCTGTCGATCCTCGGCGTCGGCGAGGATGGCCGGCAGGGCCTGTCGAATGCCGCCCTGGAGGTCCTCGACGCGGCCGAGTTCGTGGTTGGCGGCGCGCGGCATCTGCGACTCGTCCAGCCGATTGCGGCGCAAACGCTCGCTTGGCCGACGCCGCTTTCCGACGCCTATGCGATGATCCTGGAGCGGCGCGGGCGGCCGACCTGCGTGCTGGCGACCGGCGACCCTTTCCACTACGGCGTCGGCGCGGAACTGGCCCGGCTGGCGCCTGCCGAAGAGATCGTCTGCTATCCGCTGCCATCCGCTTTCAGCCTCGCCGCGGCTCGGCTCGGCTGGTCGCTGCCCGATTGCGAGTGCCTGAGCCTGCATGGGCGGGCGTTGGAGCGGGTCATCCCGTATTTGCAGCCGCGGACACGTATCCTGGCGCTGAGCTGGGACGGCGCGACGCCGGGCCGGCTGGCCGCGCTGCTGACCGCACGCGGCTTCGGCAACTCGACGTTGACAGTGCTCGAGGCGATGGGCGGACCGCGCGAGCGCGTCCGTCGAACGCGCGCGGCCGATTTCGGTCTCGCCGAGATCGACCCGTTGAACACCGTGGCGATCGAAGTCGCGGGCGCGCGCGCGGCGCGGGTGGTGACCCTCGCACCCGGTCTCGACGATACCTGGTTCGAGAATGACGGGCAGCTGACCAAAGCGGAGATCCGCGCGGTCACCCTTGCCGCGCTCGCGCCGCGGGCGGGTCAATTGCTGTGGGATATCGGCGCCGGGTCGGGTTCGGTCGGCATCGAATGGTGCCTGCGCCATCGCCGCAATCGCTGCATCGCCGTCGAGCAACACGCGGAGCGCGCCGCGCGTATCCGGCGCAATGCCGCGGAACTCGGCGTCGATGCGCTCGACGTGGTCGTCGGTCGAGCGCCCGAGGCGCTTGCCGCGTTGCCGGCGCCGGACGCGGTCTTTATCGGCGGCGGCGCCTCGGACCCGGCGGTGTTCGAGACCGCCTGGACGGCGCTGGAACCCGGCGGGCGTATGGTCGTCAATGCCGTGACGCTGGAGACCGAGGTGCTGTTGGCCGACCTGTTCGCGCGCCACGGCGGCGCCTTGCGGCGCATCGCGATTGCCCGCGCCGAGCCGCTCGGCGGGTTGCATGGCTGGCGGACGGCGCTGCCGATTACCCAATGGGCGGCGACAAAGCCGTGAGGCGCAATCCGGCATGACCGTCCACTTCATCGGCGCCGGCCCCGGCGCGCCCGACCTGATCACGGTGCGCGGGCCGCAATCTGATCGAGCGCTGCCCGGTCTGCCTCTATGCCGGCTCGCTGGTCCCGCCCGAGATCCTCGACTGGTGCCCGCCGGGTGCGCGCGCCGGATCGATACCGCGCCGCTCGATCTCGACGGCATTACCGCCGAGTTCGTGCGCGCCCAATCGCGGGGCGAGGATGTGGCCCGCCTGCATTCGGGCGATCTGTCGATCTGGAGCGCGCTCGGCGAACAGATCCGCCGGCTCGATGGCCTCGGCATCCCCTATACCGTGACCCCCGGGGTGCCGGCTTTCGCGGCGGCGGCAGCGGCGTTGCGCCGCGAATTGACCGTGCCGGAAGTGGCGCAGTCGGTGGTGCTGACCCGGACCTCCGGCCGCGCCTCGGCGATGCCGGCGACCGAGAGGCCTGGCGAGGTTCGCGGCGACGCGGGCGACGCTCGCGATCCACCTCTCAGTCCATGCGATCGAGAAGGTCGTCGACGAACTGCTGCCGGCATACGGCGCCGACTGCCCGGTCGCGGTGGTGTGGCGCGCCTCGTGGCCGGATCAGCGTATCATCGAGAGCCCGCTCGGCGAGATCGCAGCTCTCGTGCGCGCCGAGGCATTGGAACGGACGGCGGTGATCCTTGTCGGCCCGGCGCTCGACCCGGGTGGCTTTCGCGACAGCGCACTCTATTCGCCGGATTACGAACGGCGGTTCCGCCCTCCGCCGCAGTGGAGACCGCAACCGGCCGAAGGAAGGGGTTCGTCCGGCGAGGCGGCCCTGACGGTCGAATATCGCGATCTCCAGCTCGGTGGCGGCGCCGGCCAGCACCTGAGCGGCCGTGCGCCAGGCATGCTCGGCAACGACCGCGGCCAATGGCAAACCGATCGCTTCGGCCATCTGATAGATTTCGAGCGCGGTATTGGCGGCGCGCGCGGCGGCCACGGTCTCGGCATCGCCGCCGGCCTCGGCCAAGCGCTGAGCCAGCCAATCGAAATCGATTGCCCCGGCGCGGGAATGAAGATCGAGCAGACCCTGGCCCAACTTCGCGATCTTGGCGATGCCGCCGGCCACGGTGACGCGGGGCAGGGGATGGCGGCGCAGATATTTCAGCATGCCGCCGGCGAAGTCGCCCATGTCGATCAGCGCGTGCTCCGGCAGTCCGTGCAATGCCTGGACCGCCGCCTCGGAGGTCGCGCCGGTCGACCCCGCGACATGCGCGAGCCCGGCGGCGCGCGCCACGTCGATGCCCCGATAGATACTGTGGATCCAGGCGGAGCAGGAATACGGCACGACGATCCCGGTGGTGCCGAGGATCGACAGCCCGCCGACGATGCCGAGCCGCGGGTTGAGCGTCTTGCGCGCGACCGCCTCGCCGCCGGGGATTGAGATCTCGACCTCGATGTCGGTTGCGCCGCCCAGTGACGAGGCGGCTTCGGCGACGGCGTCGCGGATCATTTTACGCGGCGCGGGGTTGATCGCGGGCTCGCCCGGCGGGATCGGCAGTCCGGCCCGTGTGACCGTCCCGACACCAAGCCCGGCGCGAAAGACGATGCCGCCGCCGGCCGGACCGGGGCGGACCGTCGAGACGATCAGCAGCCCATTGGTAACGTCCGGGTCGTCGCCGGCATCCTTGACCACCCCGGCGCGGGCGCCATCGGCGGTCTGGTCGTGGCAGGCCAGCGCAAAGCCGACCCGTGCGCCGCGCGGCAACAGGATCTCGACCGGGTCCGGGAACTCACCCGTTATCCAGCCGATAAAGGCGGCCTTGGTGGCGGCCGTGGCGCAGGCGCCGGTGGTCCAGCCGCGGCGCAGTTCTCCGGCTTTGCCCCTCTTTGGCGCCCCAAATTGTGCCTGGAGAGGTTCAGCCGCGGTCACGGCGGAGGCTCACCGAATTCTTCTCGCCCTGTACTCCCGAAGCGCGGGGCCGCCTGCGCCGGCGGGCTCTCAGTGCAGTTCGGCGAGGCCCATCGCTTCGCCAAAGCGGCGGCTGGCTTCGAAGGTGTCGCCGTATTTGCGGTGACCGGCGGAAATGTGCGCGCAGGCGAGCAACAGCCGCGCGCGGTCGGCGCATTGGTTCTTGCCGTAATCCTGCAACAGGCATTGCGGGATTTCCTGATTATGCGGGTCGTTGCCGAAACGCGTTGCCATCAGGGCCATCCGCTGCACCAGCGGCGAACGATCCTCGCCGCTGTCGAGATACGCCTTCGTCCAAGCCACCGACTGCGCGGTGTCGAACGCCGTCATCGCGTCTTCGAGACGCCCGATGATCTGGGCTCCGGTCAGGCGGTCGGCGCCGGCCGGCGCGTTGATCGGTTCTGATTTGACCCAGCCCATGTGCTTCTGGTTCCACGCCGCCTGATTGACCATCGAGCCCGCGACATAGAGCAGCTTCAGCCGCTGCGGGTGCTCGAAATTGTCGTAGAACCAGCCGAGCGTGTTGCAATATTCGTAGGTGTGCTGCGGCATCGAGAAGGCGTTCGGGCCGTCGGTCTCGAGCACGACCTGCGCGGCCGCCAGCTGGATCGCGTCGACGATGCGCCGCGGCGATGTGCCGGCGAGCAGCAGCGTGCTGATCTTTTCGATATAGGCTGGCTCGTGCTGGCGGATCAGCGCGTCGACAAGCTCGTCGGTTTCGCCCGCTGACAAATCGCCGGTATTGGTCAGCAGCGCGCGCTCGCGCTCGGTGGTGCCGCCTTGCGGGACGGCGTGGACCTCGGCGCCCTCGATGAACATCGTGACGATGTTGCACGCCATCTCGTAGACCGAATGCCAGCGCGGCCCGACCGCAATGTCGAGCGCGCCCGCATAGAGCACGTCATGGGCGTTGTCCCAGCCGACCGCGTTGCCGATCTCGACCACCGAACGGGCGCGATAGGCCTTGTGCCCGGTCGTGTAGGAGCGGTTGTAGAGCATGCGGTCCTGAACATCGATCAGCCCGGCGAAAACCAGCTGAGCCAGTACTTCCTTGCGGTGCTCGGTCTCCTCCATCAGGCCGAGGAAGATGCGGTAGGCATCGATGACCTGGCCGCGTTCGACCAGGGTCAGCCAGTTGTTGAGGCGCTCGCTGAGCGGGCCGGATTCGCGCAGCGGCTCCTGGTCCGGCCAATAGACGACCGGCTTTGGCGGCTCGGTATTCGGCATCTTGTAGCCGCGCGTCGCATAATGGCCAGGCGCCTTGAGGATCTTCTGGTTCCAGATGTCGAGCCCCGACGGGATGTACCAGATCGTCTGCGCCAACGGCAGCGCCGCCAGCTTTTCCGGCAGCATCTTCTGCAGATTGATCGCGGCGCGCGCCGAGAGCAGGCAATGGTCGTTGTTGACGAAATTGGGAAAGCCGTCGTCGATGCGCTGATGGTATGGCACGTGCGTATAGGGCGCATGGATTCGCACCGCCTGGGCCATGATCTCCGGCAACGGCCGGCCGCGCTGGAGCAGTTCGTAATAGACCCGGCTGCCGCCGACCTGATCGCGGGCGAGGAGCCGGTCCTCGAGTTCCCGATAAAGTCCAGCCGCTTGTTGACGGCCATTTGAATGCGGTGCGGCTGGCGTCGGCATGGTGTCTCGCTCCTCGGTCGCCCGGCAACGCGGCATCCTAATGCGTTATTCAACTTGTTCGTCATGCCACATTGACAGCCCTTGCCGCCGCGCCCCGCATGGCTGCGACTTGGGACGACCCAAAGCACAGGCGGGCGCATTATCCGTAGCCTCCGCTGCATTCGCCGGTCGTCGCTATTGTCCGGCCAAAAAGGTCATCGTCAAGGTCCCAAAGCAATAGGCGCCGGGCTGATGGCTTGGATTGTTGTTGGTCGGCGAAAAATAGCCGTTCACGCAGCTCTGGCTGTTGCCGATGCAGGACGCGGTCGGGGTTCCGCACATCGAAGGATAGCCCGTCGCGGCGTAGATGCCGCTCGTCGCGACCGGGCCCCGGCAGGTAAAGGTCGGCTCGCCGGGGCACGAAACCTTGACCGGCAAATTGTAGGACGCGCCGCCCGTGCCATTGCAGTAGCTGTTGGCGGCGTTGAACAGGCTGTCGGTGCAATTTTGTGGAATTACGCTGACGTCGTAAAAGATGCAGCTCGGATACGTCACCTTGCCGAAAGTACAATTGGGTATGAAATTAGGTTCAATGATCGTGTTGTGCGGGAGGTTCGACTGCGCTCGCCAGCAATTGAGAATACCCGTGGGATCGAGCGACTTTGCCGCGCAAAAACGCGAACCGGGGTTGGCGTCCGAACTGGGGACGGTTGCCGCGCATGCGGTGTTCTTGGCGACGACCACCGTCGAATTGGTCGCGGTCTTGGCGCAACCCGCACCCCAGGTGATCGCGGAACCGGCCTGCGGCGCAAAGCCGACATAAATCGTAGCGCCGGTGTCGTTGACGATGCTGACCGCGCTGCTCGGTGCCGCCTGGAGGTCCGGCTCGCACGCTATCTCGGCGATCGCCCGTAGGCGCGGATCCTCGATCGGGAACATCCTGCCGGTACTCGGTTTTGAAACCGCGGTGCGGACCACCGGCCTTCGGGGCAGAGCAACGACAGGTCGGCTTCGGACATCGGTGACCGGCGCCGCTCAGATGTACGATCCGAGGGTTCTGCGCATCCTCGGCAGCGACCCGATGACGCCCCGGTCAACAACGGCCGATCGCCAGCATGACAAGCCACATGCCGCGTGCGACTGTTCGCGTATCTGTGAAGAACCCTGAGCGGCTCGAAAAGCTTGGATGGGTTTGCAGAACCCAGTCGGCGGTTTATCGAAAATTGTCTGTCGATTGCGGCATAATTCGTGTCGCGCATCATGCAACGTGCTCCCCGGTAGAGACGCCGAAATAATGCACCGAGAGAAATTGCGATATCGTAACCGCGGTTTCGCTCGGCAGAGGTCGGCGAGTGATAGACTGAGGCGATGCTCAATCCCGACATCCTGCACCGGGATTTCACACCCGAGCCCTATTGGTGGGAGGCATATCGTCCGGTCGCGGACGAGCTTATCGAGGTGCCGCGAGAGGCGCGGGTGGCGATCGTCGGCGGCGGCTATGCCGGGCTGTCGACGGCGCTGGAATTGGCCAAGCACGGCATCGACGCGGTCGTGCTCGAAGCCGAGCGAACTCGGCTTCGGCGCCAGCACGCGCAACGGCGGGGCGGTCAGCGGCGGCGTCAACATCGGCAAGAGCTTCACCGGCCGGGCAGTCGACATCGAGCGGCGAGCGGGCGCAGAATATTCTGTCCGACGCCGCCGACGCCTTCGCCCTGATCGACCGCCTGATCGGCGAAGAGCGGATCGACTGCTATTGGGAAAAGCGCGGCCGTTTTGTCGGCGCCTGGACCACGCAGGCACTTTCGCCGCGCAGACAGCGGCGGCTGGCCCTGCTCAACGAGGCGGCGCAGTCGGGCGCCTACATGGTGCCGCGCGAACGCCAGCGCGAAGAGATCGCCAGCGACTATTATTACGGCGGCATGGTCGTCGAGCGCTCGGGCAAATTGCATCCGGCGCTTTATTACAAGGGGCTGCTCGATGCCTGCCGCCGGCGCGCCGTCGCGGTCTGCGCCAAGGCCGCGGTCGGCCGCATCGTCCGGGACGGTAACGGCTGGCGGGTCGAAACCAGCCGCGGCGAGGTTGCGGCCGGCGATGTCGTCATCGCCACCAACGGCTATACCGGCGATCTGACCCCGGCGCTGCAGACGCCGCGTCGTGCCGATCGCCAGCCACATCATCGCCACCGAGGAATTGCCGCCGGATCTCGCCGGCTCGCTGATCCCGAAGGGACGCACCTTGTCCGACACCCGACGGGTGCTGTGCTATTACCGGATGTCGCCCGATGGCCGGCGGATGATCTTTGGCGGCCGGGCCCGGTTTACCCAGGTCGACGCCGCGGTCAGCGCGCCGATCCTGCATCGCTATATGACCGCGCGCTTCCCGCAGTTGCGAGGCGTCAAGGTCACCCATGCCTGGACCGGCAACACCGCGTTCACCCTCGACGCATTGCCGCATATGGGTCAGAGCGGCGACCTGCATTACTGCCTCGGCTGCAACGGCAGCGGGGTCGCGATGATGACCTATCTGGGCTGGCAGACCGCGCGCAAGATCGCCCGCGCAGCGAACTATGCCTGCAGCTTCGACACGCATGATTTTCCCGATCACCCGCTCTATTCCGGCAATCCGTGGTTTCTGCCGGCGCTCGGCGGCTGGTATCGGCTGCGCGACCGGCTCGACCGCCTGCTCGCTTGATCGGACCGTTGCTGTATGCTCATGCATTGCCCTTACCAGGAGGAAGCGGGATGGATTTCGAGACTTACCGTAGCTCGCTCGCCAAAGACGAGCCGCCCGAAGGATTGAGCATGGCGGCGGCGGCGCTGTGGTGGGAGGCCAAAGGCGATTGGCACCAAGCCCACAAATGCGCGCAGCAGCAAGGCGACGCCGAGGGGGCGTGGGCGCATGCCTATTTGCACCGCGTCGAAGGCGATTTGCGCAACGCCGGCGGCTGGTACGGCCGCGCCGGCCGGGAGGTGTCGACCGCGCCGCTGAAGGAGGAATGGGAGACGATCGCCCGCGCCCTCGTTCGCTAGACCATTTCGCTTGTCGCGCCTTACGCTGATCGGCATCGGCGGCAATCTCGACAGCCTACGCTGGGGACCGCCGCGGGAGACATTGAAGGCCGCCCTTGACGCGCTTGCGGAGGAGGGGGTGACGATCACGGCGCGCTCTGCTTGGTACCGCAGCGAACCGGTGCCTCCCTCGGACCAGCCGTGGTTCGTCAACGCCGTCGCCGCGGTGGAGACCGGGCCCGACGCTGTCGGGCTGCTGGCGCTGATGCAGTCCATCGAGAACCGATTCGGCCGGGTTCGCGGCGTACGCAACGCGGCGCGCGTCGTCGACCTCGATCTGCTCGATCACCAGGGCGAGCAGGTCGAGACGGAGGCGCTGATCTTGCCGCACCCGCGCCTGCATCAGCGCCGCTTCGTGCTCGAGCCATTGGCCGAAATCGCACCCGGTTGGCGCCACCCGGTCCTCGGGATGACTGCGCGGCAGCTTATTGCCCGCCTCGCGGACGGGCAACCGGTAGAGCGGCTGCTGGGTTGAGACAGCGGGTGCTGCCGATTGTGCCCGCTCTACCCCACCGCTATAACGCGGCTGTTCATTCGCCACCGGGAACAGGATGACGGTATTCGACGCGGCTCGCGCACACATGATCGAGAGCCAGATCCGAACCAACAAGGTCACCGATGATCGGCTGCTCGCCGCCATGGCTGAGATCCGGCGCGAGCTGTTCGTGCCCGAACAGCTGCGGCCCGTCGCCTATGTCGACGACGATCTGCCGCTTGGCGACGGACGCTACCTGATGGAACCGATGGTGGCTGCCCGACTGCTGCAGGCGGCTTCCGCCGAGCGTGCCGACATCGCACTGGTGGTCGGCGCTGGAGCGGGATACGAGGCGGCCGTTCTCGCACGGCTGGCCCGCGCCGTCGTCGCACTGGAGGAAGACCCACAGCTCGCGAAGCGCGCCAGGGCTGCTCTCGTCGATCACGGTATCGCTGCTGTCAGCGTGGTCGAGGGTCCGTTGGCCTCGGGCCACCGGCAGCGCGCACCCTATGATGTGATTATGTTCGGCGGCGCTGTCGCCGAGGTGCCGAATGAGATCGTAGCGCAGCTAGCGCAAGACGGACGGCTCGTCGCCGTGGTCAAAACGGCGGGCGGGATCGGCCGCGCCACCCTGACGACAAAGACTGGCGGCGCTATAGCGCGGCGCGTTATGTTTGATGCGGCGACCCCGCTGTTGCCCGCTTTCCAGCCCAAGCCGACCTTCGTATTTTAGAGTTCAGAAGCGGTCTCACAGCCTTCGAGCCTCGAATGTCCGGAGCCCAGCAAATTCCCCAGATGGACCGAGCGGATCGACGCGGCGAGCACGGTACACGGACCTTCGGTCGGCGCAACCTGGCGGGGTTTGCCGCGCTTGCAGGGCTGATTTCGGTAGCCGCGGCGCCGGCCCAGGGCCAGACGCTGACCCAGGCGCTAGCCGAAGCCTACAACACCAATCCGCAGCTGCTGGCGCAGCGCGCGCTGCTGAGGGCGACCGACGAGCAAGTGCCGCAGGCGTTGTCGGGCTGGCGTCCGACGGTCAACTTTACCGGGCAGTTGGGAGGCGCGCGGAGCGCATTCACGACCGGGAACCCGCCACTCACGCCGCGGGTGAGCATGTATTCGACCTTTTATCAGAACGCCCTCAATCTTCAGGTGACCCAGCCGGTCTATTCCGGCGGTCGGACCGTGGCCCAGACCCGGCAGGCGGTCAACACGGTGCAGTCAACCCGGGCGCAGACCCTCGCGGTCGAGACCTCGGTGTTTCAAGCGGTCGCCCAGGCCTATCTCGACGTGGTTCGCGACCAGGCTCTGGTCGAGGTCAATCGCAACAACGTCGCGGTGTTGCGCAAGCAGCTCGAAGCGACCCAAGACCGCTTTCGGGTCGGCGAGGTGACCCGCACCGATGTGGCGCAGGCCGAATCGTCGCTAGCGCAAGCCATCGGCACCCTGACCGCCGCAGACGGGCAGCTGCGGCAGAGCCAGGCCGAATATGTGCGCGTCGTCGGCCATGCACCCGGCAGGCTGCTGCTGCCGCGCGAGCGCCCAACACTTCCTGTTACACGTGAAGAGGCGCTTACCCTCGCCGCCACGGCTAATTTTAATGTGATCTCGGCCAACTTCGCCGAGCTTGCCGCGCGCGACAACATCGATGTCGTACGCGGCCAATTGCTGCCGCAGATTTCGCTTGTAGGCGGTCTGCTTCGCTCATTTGCTCCTTCGATCACGTTGAACGGTTCTCTGGAACAAGAAGCCTCGATTACCGCGCAAATGACGATGCCGCTTTATGAAGGCGGTGCGATCTATTCGCAGACGCGCCAGGCTCAGCAGACGGTCGGTCAGCGGCGCAGCCAGGTCGACGACGCGCGACGCTCGTCGGTGCAAACCGCCACCGCCTCGTGGGAAACCTTAAAGGCGGCGCGGGCCAGCATTGGGTCGTTCGCGGCGGCGGTGCGTGCCGCCCAGATTGCTCTCGAGGGGATTCAACAGGAAGCGCTGGTCGGCACTGCCACTACGCTCGACGTTCTAATTCAAAACCAGCAGTTGCTGTCGACCCAGCAGCAGCTGATCGTCGCCGAGCACGATGCAGCTTTAGCGGAGTACAATGTCGCCGCGGCAATCGGTCGGCTGATCGCCCCCGAACTCCATCTTCCGGTGCAGCTCTACGACATGGAGCGGCACTACAAGGAGGTGAAGAACAAATGGATCGGTTTCGGCGGCGGCCTGAAAGAGTGACAGGTTGAAGGAGTGACTTGACCGGTTCCGCTGGAAAATTCGACGGGCAACGTCTATTCTGGCCGATCCCACAAGTTTGCCGGTTCCCGTTATGTCCGTTGCCGAGCCCAAGCCAAATCCTGTGACTCCCGGCCACCCCGCGGCCGAACCTTCGATGGAAGATATAATCGCGTCGATCGGCCGCATAATTGCGGAAGATAATCGATCGACAGAGGCAATACGCCCGGTGCGGGGCGTGAGCGGCGAAATCCTCGAACTGACTGAGGCGATCGAAGCGGATGGCTCGGTCCGGCATTTGGCGCCGGTCGCCGCGGTGACGTCTGTGGCTGAAGTCGGCAAAGAACCCTCGCGCGCCGCGGCTCGGTCGGAGCGAATCGAACCGGATCCTCCGCACACGGACCCCGTATACGCTTCGAAATCGGATCATTCGCGCGAACGCATTCTTTCGTCGGCGACATCGGGGGCAGCCGCCACCGCCTTTGCCCGGCTCGGCGCGGCGCCGCGGGAGCGGCGGGCCGAGGGAGATTTGACGATCGGTGCTGCCGACCGCACGCTCGAGGAAATCGTTCGCGACACCTTGCGGCCCCTTTTGCAGGCCTGGCTCGACGATCACCTCGCGGGCATTGTCGAGCGCTTGGTCCGTGAGGAGATCGCGCGCGTCGTCAGCGAGGCCGGTCTGCGCTGAAGCGGCGGCAAATCGCCCGCCCCAGCTAATCATCGCGCGTCGCCGCCTCGCTCGCTGCGCGTCGGCACCTGGTCCCCAACCGCTTAATCGAGGACGGTTCAGCAATGCTGGACAAAACTTTCGAGCCTGCTGACGTAGAGCGGCGCTGCTACGCGCAATGGGAAACGTCGGGCGCGTTTGCCGCCGACCCCGACAGCAAAAAGGCGCCCTATACGATCATGATGCCGCCCCCGAACGTGACCGGAAGCCTGCATATGGGGCATGCCTTGACCTTCACGTTGCAGGACGTCCTGGTCCGCTATCAGCGCATGCGCGGCCGCGACGTGCTTTGGCAGCCCGGCACCGATCACGCCGGCATCGCCACTGAAATCGTTGTCGCCGGCCAGATCGCCGAGGAAGGCGGATCGAAGCGCGATCTGGGCCGTGAGCGGTTCGTTGCCCGAGTCTGGGAATGGAAGGAGCAGTCGGGCGGAACGATCACCCGTCAGCTGCGGCGTCTTGGCGCCTCGCCCGACTGGCAGCGCGAGCGCTTTACGATGGATCTCGGCCTGGCCGCGGCGGTTCGTCGAGTTTTTGTCACGCTTTTTCGCGAGGGGCTGGTCTATCGCGACAAGCGGCTCGTCAATTGGGATCCCGAGATGCACACCGTGATCTCGGATCTCGAGGTTGAAAACCGCGAGACCAACGGCTCGCTGTGGCACATCCGCTACCCGATCGAGGGCGAGCCTGGCCGTTATATCGTGGTCGCAACAACCCGGCCCGAGACGATGCTCGGCGACACCGGAGTCGCGGTGCATCCGGAGGATCCGCGGTTCGCCGATCTGGTCGGCAAATCCGTCCGGCTGCCGCTCGCCGGCCGACTGATCCCGATCATCGCCGATGAGTACGCCGATCCCGAGACCGGCAGCGGTGCGGTCAAGATCACGCCCGCGCACGACTTCAATGATTTCGAGGTCGGCCGTCGACACGGGCTGGCCGAGCTCAATATCTTCGACGGGGATGCTCGGCTCAACGACGCGGTGCCGGAGGCGTATCGCGGCCTCGACCGGTTTGCAGCGCGCGAGAAAGTGGTTGCCGACCTCGATGCCGCCGGGCTCCTGGAAAAGGTCGAAGAGCATACCCTGATGGTGCCGCATCATGACCGCTCGGGTGTGGTCATCGAGCCGTGGCTGACCGATCAATGGTTTTGCGACGCGCGAGTGCTTGCCGGCCCGGCGATCGCCGCGGTCGAAGACGGGCGCACCCGTTTCGTCCCGCGGCAATGGGAGAACACGTTCTTCGAGTGGATGCGCAACATCCAGCCTTGGTGCATTTCGCGTCAGCTGTGGTGGGGGCACCAGATCCCGGCCTGGTACGGACCGGACGGCACGGTCTTTGTTGCCGAGACCGAGGCGGAAGCACTTGCCGAGGCCGAGGCGAAATACGGCCACGCGGTCGAATTGCGCCGCGATGATGACGTGCTCGACACGTGGTTTTCGTCGGCGCTATGGCCGTTCTCGACGTTGGGCTGGCCGGAGCCGAACCGTGAGCTCGCCCGCTATTATCCGGGCGATGTGCTGGTCACCGGCTTCGACATCATCTTTTTCTGGGTCGCCCGGATGATGATGATGGGGCTGCACTTCATGGGCGAAGTGCCGTTCGGCACCGTCTACATCCATGCACTGGTGCGCGACGAGCGTGGCCAGAAGATGTCGAAATCGCGCGGCAACATCATCGATCCGCTCGAATTGATCGACCGTTACGGCTGCGACGCGCTGCGCTTCACGTTGGCGGCGCTGGCCGCACCCGGCCGCGACATCAAGCTCGCCGAGAGCCGGGTCGAAGGCTACCGCAATTTCGCGACCAAACTGTGGAACGCGGCGCGCTATGCGCAGATCAATGGCTGTGCGCCGGTGGGCGGTTTTTCCCCGCCGCAGTCCAGGCTGACTGTCAACCGCTGGATCACGGCGGCGACGGCAGATTGCGCCGCTGCGGTAACCGCCTCGCTCGACGCCTACCGTTTCGACGAGGCGGCGGCGCGGCTCTACCATTTCGTGTGGGGTACGTTCTGCGATTGGTATATCGAGTTCACCAAGCCGATCATGCAGGGCGACGACCCGGCGGCGCGGGCCGAGACGCAGGCGGTGACGGCTTGGGTTCTGGCCCATATCCTGCGCCTCCTGCACCCGGCTATGCCGTTCATCACTGAGGAGTTGTGGCAATATTTCGCCGGCGAGGGCGCGGGCTTGCTGATCTCCGCCCCCTGGCCCGATTTCCCCTCGGATGCGATCGATCGCGCTGCGGCGAGCGAGATGGAATGGGTGGTCGCGGCGATCTCGGCAATCCGCGCTGTGCGCGCGGAGATGAACGTTCCACCTGCTTCGCGCGTGCCGCTGCTGGTCAAGGATGCCGAGCCCGCGGTGGCCGAACGGCTCGAACGCCACCGCGAGCATTTCATCCGTCTCGCGCGGGTCGATCGGATAGAGCCCGCGGGAATCGTTCCCGTCGGGGCGATACAGGTCGTGGTCGAAGGTGCGACGATGATCCTGCCGCTCGGAGAGGTCGTCGACCTCGCTCGGGAACGGGCCCGGCTTGCCAAGGAGATCGGCAAGCTGGATGGCGAGATCGCGAAATTCGCCGCTAAGCTCGGTAACCCGCAGTTTCTCGCCAAGGCGAAGCCGGAGGTGGTCGAAGAGCAGCGCGAGCGCGAAGCCGACGCGGCCCGCGACCGAGACCGGCTGCGTGCTGCCTACGACCGGCTGGCGGCGGTTTGATCCTTTCGGCAGTATCAGGGAGCATTTGTACGGGAACACCTATGCGTTTCGTTCGGTGGCATTAGCGTTCACGGAAAGCCGCCGAAACGGTCCACGAGATTGCTTCGTCGCCTCGCGGCTCCTCGCAATGACGGTCTCAATCTGTCATTGCGAGCGAAGCGAAGCAATCTCGCTCCGCCCCGTTTCATTGCCGCCCATCGAGAACCGCCTTTGACGCTCCGTGAAGAAGACCTTGCTGCAGCCGGTCTTGTCGAACCTCGACGGCTCGACGAGATCCGGAGGGTGGCGCAGGAATTCGCGGTCGCCGTGACTGAGGACATGGCGGCGCTGATCGATCCCGGCGACGACCATGATCCGATCGCGGCGCAGTTTGTGCCGAGCGCGGCGGAGCTCGCCATCGCCGAAGAGGAGTTGACCGACCCGATTGGCGACCAGCGCTGGTCGCCGGTTCTGGGAATCGTGCATCGCCATCGCGACCGGGTGCTGCTGAAGCCGACCTTGCTGTGTCCGGTCTATTGTCGCTTCTGCTTTCGCCGCGAGTCGGTCGGCAAGAACCCGGCGATGCTGGAACCGGCAGCCCTCGAACGGGCCTACGCCTATATCCGCCAGCGGCCGGAGATCTGGGAGGTCATTGTCACCGGCGGTGACCCGTTTGTGCTGGCGCCACGCCGCCTCGCCACCATCGTGGGGGCGCTTGACGAAATCCCGCATCTCGGCGTGATCCGCTTTCACACCCGCGTCCCGGTGGTCGATCCCGGCCGGGTGACTGCGGCTCTGGTCGCGGCGCTCACAGCGGAGAAGGCGGTTTATGTCGTGGTCCACGCGAATCATCCGCGCGAGCTGACCACAGGGGCCAAAGCGGCCGTCACCCGGCTGATCCGCGCCGGCATCCCGGTCCTGTCGCAGACCGTATTGCTGCGTGGCATCAACGACGATGCCGCGGTGCTCGAAGCCTTGTTTCGAGGGCTCGTGGCAATGCGGGTGAAGCCGTATTACCTGCACCACGCTGACCTCGCCCGCGGCACCGCACACTTCCGCACCGGGATCGCCGAGGGCCAGCGTCTCGTGCGCTCGTTGCGCGTCCGCGCTTCCGGGCTGTGCCAGCCGACCTATGTGCTCGACATTCCAGGAGGCTACGGCAAAGTGCCGCTCGCCGCGAGCTCCGCTGCCCCTGATCCCGCTTCCGGCGGGTGGATCGTCGAAGACGGAACCGGGGTCCGGCACGCCTATCCGCCCGATCCGGACATCCCGGAGGGGTGAGGGAACTCGCCGTGGCGGGCCCCGACGATCCGGTATTGATCGTCGTCGGCGGCGACGCGCTCGCGCTCGGCACAGCGCAAGAGCTCTGCGCGCTGCAGGGTCACCGGGTTGTCGTGCTGTGGGCCAGAGGGTCCGATTTTGCCCGCGCGGTGGAGGGGGTGGGCGCCGCCTTCATTGCGGCGCGCCCGGATAGCGACGAGGGGCTTGCTCGGGCCGGCGTCGATCGGGCGGTCACGATCCTTGCCCTGTCGCCCGACGACCAGCTTAACCTGCACGCTGCGCTGCTGGCGCGCGATGCCAATCCGCGCATTCGCATCGTTTTGCGGCAGTTCAACCGGACTCTCTCCCGCAAAATCGAGCAGAATCTGCCGAATTGCTCGGTCCTGTCGCTCGCCTGGCACTCGGCGACAACCTATGCAGCGGCTGCGGTCGACCCTTCCGCTTTCCGCGGGCTGCAATTTCCCGAGCCCGATGGCCCACTGACCGCCTTCGCCGCACGCGTCGCCGAGCGCTGTGGAGTGGCGGGCAATACCGTCCTTGCGGCGGAGCAGGCCCTCGGTGCGCGGATCATTGCGGTCGACGGCAAGACCGAGTTCGCGCGCGATACCGTCCTGGTGGCGCAGGCTGACCTCGTCATCTATGGCGATGTTGCCGAGCTGGAAGGCACTTCCTGCCGCCTCCCGCTAGGGCGCGCCCGTCCCGCGATCCGCCGGAATCTGCGCGCGCTGGTGCGCCGCCGCCGGAATCAACCGCCACGCCTCAACCCGATCCTCGCCCGGCTCGTATTAGGGGCGCTCGTCGTGTTCCTGGCCGGCTCCTGGTATTTCCACGCGGTCTTCCGGGACAGGTGGCTGGACGCCGCCTATTTCGTGGTCGCGACGATGACGACGACCGGATATGGGGATATGACCCCCAACCGGAACGATCCGATTGAAGTCGTCGCCGCTATGCTGCTGATGCTGTCCGGCATCACCTTTACCGGCCTTTTCATCGCCTTCGGCGCCTCGCTGCTGACCCGGGTACAGTGGGTCACGATGCAAGGCCTGCGTCCGATCCATCGCCGCGGACATATCGTTGTCTGCGGCGCCGGCAGCATCGGCTCCGAGGTGATCGACCTGTTGCTCGGTCTCGGCAAACGGTTGGTCGTCGTCGAAAGCGCACCCGATACCTCTCTGGTCGAAAGTGCACGCGAGCGGCGATTCGATCTGCTGACGGGCGACGCAAGCCGAGATGCGACCCTCGATCTATGCAATCTCGGCACCGCGCACGGCCTTGTTGCCTTGACCAATGTCGATACCCTGAACCTCGAAATCGCGCTTGGGGCGCGAGCGCGCAACCCGACCATGCCGATCGTGCTGCGGATCGCCAATGCGAGCTTTGCCGCGTCGATCGCCCGCCACTTCGAGTTCGAGACGACGTTCTCGGCGGCGGCGCTGGCGACCCCCGTCTTTGTCGGCCTGTCGCGTTTCGCGGGATCGCGCGGCCGCGTCGCCTTTGCCGGTCAGGAGTTTGCGATCGGCGAATACACGGTCGGCGAGGATCTCCGGCCGACGCCACCGCGTAACGCCATCGCTCTCGCAATATCGCGGCAGGGCAACTTCTCTCTGGCGCGCGATTTTCGCGAGCTCGGACCCGGCGACCGCGTCCTACTGATCCGGGAAGGGCAGGACACGCTCGCCGCCGCGGCCGAGCGTTTTCTGCACGGCGGCTGAGGGTCCAGAGAACCTATATCGCCAGCTCGCACCAGATCGGGGTGTGGTCGGAGGCGCGCTCCTTGGCCCGTGGCTTCTTGTCGATGTCACAGGCGGCGACCCGGTCGGCGGCGTGCGGCGACAGCAGCAGATGGTCGATGCGCAGCCCTTCGTCGCGGTTCCAGCGACCGGCCTGATAGTCCCAGAAGGTGTAGCGATGCGGTTCGCGGTGAAAGACCCGGTACGCGTCGGTCAGCCCGAGATTCATCAGCGCACGGAAGCGCGAGCGCGCTTCGAGCCGGCACAAAGCGTCGTCGCGGAACGCGACCGGGTCGTATACATCTTCGTCGGCGGGACAGATGTTGTAGTCGCCGGCGAGTACGAACGGAATTTCGCGGCTCAGCAGGTCGCGCGCATGGCCGACCAGCTGCTCCATCCAGGCGAGCTTATAGGTAAATTTGTCGGTGCCGACCGGATTGCCGTTGGGCAGATAGATCGCGGCGACGCGCGCGGCGCCGAAAGTCGCCTCGAGATAGCGCGCCTGCTCGTCTTCTTCCATGCCGGGCAGTCCGCGGACCAGCTCTTCGGGCGGCTGCTTCGACAATAACGCCACCCCGTTATACGAGCGCTGGCCGATCGCCTCGACATGGTAGCCGAGCGCGGCGATCTCTAAAGTCGGGAAATCGGCGACAAGACACTTGGTTTCTTGCAGGCAGACAACATCGGGCTGGGCGTCTTGTAGAAACGCAAGGAGGTGCGGCAGCCGCGCCTTGACCGAATTGACGTTCCAGCTGGCGATCTTCATGACAGAACGAATTTGTTGAGGACCATCACTTCCTCGCTCTCAGGGTCTACCTCACCAACGAACGCCGTGTGGAGCATCAGAGGGTGATGTGATCGCCTGGAAGTCCTTCGCCACAAGATCACTCGAAGCCGGGATGCACAGCATGTTCATTGAGACGATGCCTTCAAACACGTTCTCTGACTCCTCAAAGTAATTGTCAGCATGGAACAGCGGGGGGAGGTGCCAGTAGAGCCGATACTCGTGCTCCATGAGCCAAGTGATCAGCGGCGCGGACTTCTCGCGACGGTCATTCTCGACATAAAGGATGGGGTGATGAGTCGCCAGCGTGACGGCCGCGCCCCGCAAGACCTCCTCTTCCATGCCTTCGACATCAATCTTGATGAAGTCGCAACGGGTCAGATTCAGCGAGTCGAGCGTCAGAATCGGAACGCGTTCCCCCAACTGTGGCGCCTCCAAGGACATTCCGCCAAAATTGCCTTCGTCCGCATAATCAACTGGAGGCACGGCCAGAAAGCCTGGCTCGCGCCCTAACCCCGCCTGATGTGAGATAACATTTAATTGCCGATTGAGCGCAATATTTCCACACAGTATATGAAATAGCGGCCGTTGCGGTTCAAAGGCTAACACGCAACCATCGGTGCCAACACATTGTGATAAAAAAACTGTGTGGCAACCTATATTTGCTCCAACATCAACAACGGTCGCACCGGGCTTCACAACTTGTCGAAATATTGCTATTTCGTCCTCAGAAAATTCACCATATAAGTCGAGAGACTTCCCTATATACTGATCATTGGGCAAGTACATCATGACACCGTATCGGCAAGCCTTCACCCGCAGGTTCGGTGCCTGGTAGATCAGATTCTCGCTCATCGCTCATTACCTGAGGTTTTTTAAAGCAGCTGGTGATGTCTCCCGTCGGGTGAAGCGCTGATTATAATGGCCGCTGGCGCTCTCGGCGGCCCGTCAAGCCGCTGGGATTAGGCGATCGAAAAGGAATTGCCGCAGCCGCAGGACGAGGCCGCGTTAGGGTTGCGGATCTGGAACGAGGCGCCCATCAGATCCTCGACGAAATCGATCTCGGCGCCGCTCAGCAGGCCGAGTGATACGTCATCGACGACGACGGCGACGCCATCGCGCTCGAACACCACATCATCTTCGTTGCGTTGGTCGTCAAAGGTGAAGCCGTACTGGAACCCCGAGCAGCCGCCGCCGGAAACGGCGATCCTCAGAAACGCATTTTCGGCCTGCTCCAGCACCTTCAGCGAGGCAATGCGGCGAACCGCGCTTTCGGTGAGGGCGATCTGGCGCTCCTCGTTCTCGTCCATGCTTTCGGCCATGTGCGCGACGCTCCTAACTTGCCGGCTCGCACCCGGCATCTCGCAACCGTATGTAAGCACCCGGGCAAGTTTGGTCAAATACGCGGTTGATCCCGCCTTTGGGCGGAGGCGAAGATTTTCGGCCGGAGATCGGCTAGGATGAGTACGCTGAGTGGGAGTTGATGATGTTGCGCGCCCTCGAAGGCGATCTCGATCATAAGCCGGATGCCGAGCCCGAGGATAAACTTGCCTGCCTGACGGCGCTCGAACGCAAGGTGCTTTGGCTGTCGACCTGGATGATCCACAACGCCAACCACCTGCGCCCGAATCGGGACGGGCTCAAGGTCGGCGGGCATCAGGCATCGAGCTCCTCGGTCGCGACCCTGATGACGGCACTCTATTTCGACGTACTGCGCCCGCAGGACCGGGTAGCGGTCAAGCCGCACGCCTCGCCGGTGTTTCACGCGATCCAGTACCTGCTCGGCCATCAGACGCGTGAGAAATTGGAGCGGTTCCGAGCCTATGGCGGCGCCCAATCCTATCCGTCGCGGACCAAGGACGGCGATATCGTCGATTTCTCGACCGGTTCCGTCGGCCTCGGGGTCGGCATGACGTTGTTTAGCTCGATCGCGCAGGACTATCTGCGATTGAAGGAACTGGTTCCGACCGACGAACCGCCGGGAAGGATGATCGCGCTCGCGGGAGATGCCGAACTCGACGAAGGCAACATCTTCGAGGCGTTGCTCGAAGGCTGGAAGCACGACGTGCGCAACCTGTGGTGGGTTATCGATTACAATCGCCAGAGCCTCGACGCCGTGGTCTCCGACCGGCTGTTCGGCCGCATCGACGCGATGTTCGAGATGATGGGCTGGCGGGTCGTCACCTTGAAGTACGGGCGGCTGCTGGAGGCCGCCTTTGCCCACCCCGACGGTCATCAGCTGCGCGAGTGGATCGACGCTTGTCCGAACTCGCTGTATTCGGCGCTGGTCTATAAGGGCGGGGAGGGCTGGCGCGAGCACCTTCAGCGCGACCTCAATCGCTATCCGGGGATCCGCGCCATCCTCGACGATCACGACGATGCCGAGCTGCAGCGGCTGATGACCAATCTCGGCGGTCACGATCTGGCATCGGTCCTCGATGCCTTCCATGCCATCGTCGATGACCGCCCGACCTGTTTTATTGCCTATACGATCAAGGGCTACGGGCTGCCCTTCGCCGGCCACAAGGACAACCACGCCGGGCTGATGAACCTCGATCAGATGGCCTCGTTCCAGCGCAGCATGATGGTGGAGGAGGGCGCTGAATGGGATCTGTTCGCCGGCCTCGACCTGCCCTCCGACCGGCTCTCCGAATTCCTCGAAGGGCTGCCGCTCGCGGCGTCCGACCGGCGCTGGCACGACGCCGCGCCGGTGCCGGTGCCGGCGAATCTGCCCGTTCCGCGCGGCGAGCGGCAATCGACCCAGGAGGCCTTTGGCCGGCTGCTCGGCGACATCGCCGCGAGCGACAATGAGTTCGCACGCCGGATCGTGACCACCTCGCCCGATGTCACCGTCTCGACCAATCTCGGGCCGTGGGTCAACCGCCGCGGGATCTTCGATTGCGCCGAGCGGGCCGATACCTTTCGCGAGGAAAAGGTCGTCTCGGCGCAGCGCTGGGCGATGTCACCGCAGGGCCAGCACATCGAACTCGGCATTGCCGAGAGCAATTTGTTCCTGCAATTGGCGGCCCTCGGCCTCTCGGCGCCGCTGTTTGGCACGCGGCTGTTGCCGATCGGCACACTCTACGACCCGTTCATCAAACGCGGCCACGACGCGCTGAACTATGCCTGCTATCAGGATGCGCGATTCATCTTGGTGGCGACCCCGTCCGGGATCACCCTGGCGCCGGAAGGCGGCGCACACCAATCGATCGGCGAACCGCTGGTCGGCATAGCCCAGCCGGGGCTTACCAGTTTTGAGCCGGCCTTTGCCGACGAACTCGCGGTGCTGTTGCGCTGGGCGTTCGCCGAGATTCAGCGCGAGGGTGGCGAGTCGGTCTATTTCCGGCTGTCGACCCGGCCGGTCGAACAGCCGAAACGGAAGGTCGACTCGGACATCGCCGCAGCGATCGTCGCCGGCGCCTATTGGCTCGCCGAGCCGGAGCCAGGAGCAGAGCTGGCGATCGCCTATTGCGGCGCCGTCGCCCCCGAGGCGCTCGCCGCCCATCGGCAGGTGGCCGAGGACATTCCCGGCGCCGGACTGCTCGCGATCACTTCGCCCGATCGTCTGCACCGCGACTGGCGCGCGGCGTGCGCCCAGGGTGGGCCGAGCGTGGCCGGGCGGCTATTGGCGCAGCTGCGGCCGGGCGCCGTACTGGTCACCGTAGGCGATTTTCATCCGGCCACCCTGTCGTGGCTCGGCGCCGTCGCTCACAACCCCATCGTCCCGCTGGGGGTCGAGCGCTTTGGCCAATCGGGCGACATCCCCGACCTCTATCGCGCCTATGGCATCGATAGCGACGCGATCCTGGACGCCGCCGCCCGCGCCTGCCTGCTCGCGCTGGGCTAGCTTCGGCTCATTGCGGGCCGCTGCGCATCGAGGCCGGGTGGCCCGGCAGCTTTATGCGCTTGCCGGTATCCGTCACGTTGCTGCCGTCAACCTTCAGTATCGACAGATTGCCGTCGATGAAGTTGCCGACATAGAGGTAGCTGCCATCGGCGCTGAAGGCCGCGCCTTCGGGCAGCGCACCAACCGTGACCGAGCCGGTTTTGGTGACTTTGCTGCCATCGATCGCCAGGACGGCGACGCTGCCGCCCGCATGATGATAAAATACCGTTTTTGGCTGGTTGGAGCCTTCCGCCTGAATCGAGACCGCGAGATTCCCCTTCGGGCTGATCGCCAAACCTTCGGGCAAATCGCCGACTGTCACGTGATCGATGACCCGCGGCGGGTTGGCCGTGAGATCGATGACGCCGACGGTGTCGAGATTGCCGTCGGAGCTCCCGCCGCCGCCATTGTCGGCGGTCAGCGCCAATTTGCCGTCGGGCGTTACTGCGACGTTGTATGGAAAGATGCCGGTCGGCAGGTCGCGCTTAACGTAGCTGACCTTGCCGCCGTCGATGGTCAGCAGGGCCACCTTGTTGGCGGCCGCTTTGGCCGCAAGCGCGTGCTTGCCGTCCGGGGTGATGGCGACGGCCGAGACCTGGTCGGCGGCGCCGCCGACAGACACGGTATCGGCGACCAGGACCTCCGACCCGTGGATCGAAAGGACGGAGATCGTGCCGTCGGCGCGGTTGGCGACCAGCGCCAGATCGCCGTTGGGGCTGACCGCCATGCCGGAAGGCTGCTTGCCGACCGTGACGGTGCCGATCACCTTGGGCGGACTCGCCTTCAGATCGACGATGAAGACCTTGTCGTCGGGCTCCAGCCGGTGGCCCCACCCTTGGATCACCGGCATCAGCGAGTTGGCGACGAGGGCGATGTCCCCCGGCGGCACGATCGCTAGGTTTGTCGGCGGCCCGACGGCGGAGTTGATCAGCGGGATCGTCGCAGTGATGCGCGGCGCACCCGGATTTGAGATGTCGATCACCGACAAAGTGTCGTGACCGGGCTCGCGGATTATCGGCTTGAAGTTCTGGTCGACCCCGTTTTTCTCATCGTTGCCGACGATCAGGGTTTGTCCGAAGACCGGGATCCACCCGGAGCCGATCAGGGTGCCGGCCAAAACGGCTACCGTAAGAAACGTCGAACGCATCCTCCCCTCCATGTTTTGCCGAACCGCCAAGCGCACCGCCGCCGAAACTGCCCCGATCGTGCGCCAACGACAAGGGGCGCCGTTCGAATTCCGATCCTCGCTACGGCGCGACCCCTGCCTCCCTCCCGGTACAGGCTGGACTTGACCCCGACCGTGTACCAATCTCGGCTGCGCAGGCCGCGCGCCGCAATTCGATCGCAGCTGGCGAGCGGCACCGCCGCGGGGAAGGATCAATAGAATGGCCGATACCGGCGCCGAGAATCTGGTCGAATATACGTGCTCGGATCGGATCGCGACCCTGACCTTGAATCGGCCGGATCGGCTCAACGCCTTCAGCGACGATCTGGTGCGGCATCTGGCGGATGCGCTGCGCCGCTTTGATCTCGATCCGGAAGCGGAGGTCGCGATCATCTGCGGGGCCGGCCGCGCCTTTTCGAGCGGGGCCGATGTGCATCAGCGTCAGCTGCGCCGCCGAGAGGAGTTCCTGCAGCATGGCGGGCCGCAGGGCTGGGGCGCCAATTCCGCCGATCTGTTGACCCGATCGGTCAACTGGAAGCCGGTCATCGCCGCGCCGCACGGCTACGCGATGGGCCTCGCCCTTGGGATCGTGCTGGAGTGCGACCTGATCGTCGCCGAGGCCGGGACCAAATTCCAGGTGACCGAGACATCGCGCGGGCTCGGCGGTTCGAAATACTGGGCGTTGCTGAATTTTCGCGGCGGCGCCGCGTTCGCCAGCGAGGTGGCGCTGACTGGGCGCTTCTTCACCGCCGAGGAGGCGCTTGCGGCGGGCATCGTCAACCGTGTAGCCCCGCCGGGCCGGTACCTCGAAGCCGCGCGCGAACTCGCTGCGGCGGTCGCGGCGAACCCGCCGCTCTCGGTGCGCGCGACGGTGCGCACCCGGCGCTGGTATATGGAGCAGCTCGAACGCGAGGTCGCGATGCAGACGGCCCCGCTAAAGCTCTATCTCAGCGAAGACTTTCACGAGGCGGCCCGCGCCTTTGCCGAAAAGCGCCGGCCCGGGCCGTTCAAGGGCCGGTGACCCACTTTACGATCAGCACGAGGGCTTTGCGATGATTACCCCCGCCTATATCCGCACCATGGCCGCCTACAACGCGGAGATGAACCGTCGCCTATACGGCGCCGCCGCACGCCTTTCGGAGGCCGAGCGGCGGGCGTCGCGGGGCGCATTCTGGGGCTCGATCCACGCCACCCTGACCCACATCTTGTGGGGCGATCGGCAATGGATGTCGCGCTTTGACAATTGGCCGAAACCCGACACGCCGATCAAGCAGAGCGCGCAGATGATCGACGACTTCGCCGAGCTGTCAGCGGTTCGTGAAAAGGCCGATGCTGATATCACCCGATGGGCCCACAAGGTCGACGATGCCTGGCTCGGCGAGGATATGGTGTGGTTCAGCGGCGCGGCAAACCGCGAAATGCGTGCGCCGAAGGGTCTGCTCGTGGCACATTTCTTCAACCACCAAACCCATCATCGCGGGCAGACGCACGCGATGCTGACCGCGGCCGGGCAAGAAACCGGCGACACCGACCTGTTTTTGCTGATTCCGCAGATCGTCGACTGAAAGAGCCGCAGTCGCGCTCGCGGCGCCGGAGAGCTCAGCGACGTCGGGCTGAACTCTCCGGCGGTCTCTGCGTCTTGTCGGGGTCAGCCGCGCTTTAGGGTCCGCCGACGTGCAGACACCCCAATTGCGCTGCGGTGGGCGCCGGGGTGATGTTGGCGAGCTTGTCGACAAAGATCTGCCCGCCCTGGTAGCATGAAAACACGGCGCTGCCGTTGTTCTTGACCGTCGAGACGCCGTTGTACGACACGAATTGCACGATCGCCGCCTGATTGGTTGAGATGCCGGCGACGTTGCCGGTAATCGTGACGTTGTTCAATTGGACCCCGGCATTGAGCGAGGCGTTGATCGCCGCAAAACCGGCCGAGTTCAGGATCTGCACTGAATTCAGAATTGCGAAGCCCCCGCGCTGCTCGATGCCGGCGCCATAGCTGCCAGCCGTCCCATTCCCGGTGATGATGATCCTGCCACTCGGGTTATAGGTTTGTACCCCGCAATCCCATGGCTGGAGGCCCAGCCGTTTGTTCTTCTCGATCAGAATCGAACCCGACCCTGCCGTCGTCAGATTGAGCTTGCCCGAACTGCAGAAGACCCCGGTCTGGGCGCCGGTAATCTCCGTAACATCGCCATTATCGGCGCGAATGGCGATCGTGCTTCCCAGGCCCGAAATGATGCCGTAGCTGCCGGTCGTCGCAATCGTGCTGTCGGTGAGGTCGAGCGAAGAGTTGTCCCACGCGTTGACGCCGGTGCCGGTCCCGGTGATTTCGCTTTTTTCGATTGTCACATAGGCGTGGGCTCCGACGGCAATGCCGGTCGCACCGCCGGCTATCGCGACGCTGTTCAGAATGAGCCGGGTGTTAGCGGTGACCACGGTGTCGGTGGCGTGCACCGGCTGCAGCGTGGCCGCCGGATTGCCCTGGATCGTCACGCCCGAGAAGCGGTTGATGACCACGTCTTCAGTGCAGGTGCCCGAGACCAGCAATGTGAGCCCCCCATTCGCCGGCGAGTTGGCGGTGAGCGCCGCGCCGATCGTCTGGGCCTTGGCACAGTTGACACTAACCGTCGCCGCGTATGCCGCGCCGGTGATCGCTCCCGCAGCGGCGACGGTCACAATGATAAGCAGGCTCCATAAGATTCCCTTTGCAAAAGCGGCCATTTCGAAAGTTCCTTTCCAAACCGCGGGATTTTCGCCCGCAGACAGCGTGGGCGACTTTGCCGGCCGTTAGCGGATCGGTCGTGTGAACTGGCTCACATCGGGAGCAAAAAGCTGATTACGGCTGCAGCGTGTGTCCCGAGCCTGCCGAAACCGGGTGATGCCCGGCCGCGCCGAGTCGGGACGCGCAGGGCGCTGCTGGCGTTGCGGCCCAGGGCAGGGTAAGGCTGCGGCGTTCCCATGCTCGTTTGCGCCCCAGGGAAGACGATGAACACGGCCGAGGACGGGGTTCCGTTTCCGCAACGATATTGGGCGATCCTGACGCTCGTCGTCGGCATGGTGGTGTCGGTTCTCGACAGCTCACTCGCTAATATCGCACTGCCGACGATCGCCAGGGATATCGGTGCCACCGCGGCGCAGTCGATCTGGGTCATCAACGCCTATCAGCTGGCGGTGGTAATCTCGCTGTTGCCGCTCGCCTCGCTCGGCGACATCTTCGGCTATCGCCGCATCTATGCGATCGGCTTCGCGATATTTACCGCTGCGGCGCTGGTCAGCGCGCTGTCACATACGCTGACGATGCTCGCGATCGGGCGCGCCCTGCAAGGTCTGGGCGCCGCTGGGATGATGAGCGTCAACACCGCGCTGGTGCGCTTCACCTATCCGCGACGGCAGTTGGGGCGCGGCATCGCGATGACCGCTGTTGCGGTCTCTGTTTCGTCGGCCTCCGGACCGAGCGTCGCTGCGGCGATTCTGTCCGTCGCCTCCTGGCATTGGCTGTTTGCAGTCAATGTGCCGATCGGGCTTGTCACCTTCGTCATGTCGCTGCGGCTGCTGCCGCGCACACCCCCCTCCGAGCATCGTTTCGACTTCGCCAGCGCCGCGTTGAGCGCCTTTGCCTTCGCCTTTCTGATCGCCGGGATCAACGGCATCGGCCATGGTCAGGCGGGTCCGTTTGTTGCCGTCGAGCTGGTCGGCGCCGTGTGCGTCGGTTATGTCTTGGTGCGCCGGCAGGCGAGCTTGAGTTTGCCATTGCTCCCGGTCGATTTGTTTCGCCGCCCGATATTCGCATTGTCAGTCGCCACTTCAGTCACGACCTTTATCGCGCAGGGAATCACCTTCGTCACTTTGCCGTTTTACTTCCAGGATGTGCTCGGCCGCTCGCAGGTTGCGACCGGGCTGTTGATGACGCCATGGCCGGCGACGGTGGCGGTCATCGCACCGATTGCCGGTAGGTTGGCTGACCGCTACCCGGCCGGGATCCTCGGCGGCATCGGGTTGAGCGTGCTGAGCACCGGCTACGTTCTGCTGGCGCTCTTACCCGAGCATCCCAGCACTGCCAACATCCTGTGGCGCATGACCTTGTGTGGGCTCGGCTTCGGTTTTTTCCAATCACCGAACAACCGGGCTATCGTCGCGAGCGCGCCGCGCGAGCGCAGCGGCGGGGCGGGTGCCATACAATCGACCGCCCGGCTGCTCGGGCAGACGATCGGCGCGGCATTCGTCGCGCTGATCTTCGGCTTTGCCCGACCCGGCGCCGGAGCCGGACCGACCGTCGCAATCCTGTTGGCCGCCGGGTTCTCGGCTTTGGCGGCGCTCGCCAGCGTCTCTCGCCTGTTCAATTTCGTTCGTGCGCCGCGATTGACGCCAAGCGCCGATTCGACACAACCCGATCCGCAGAGCAGCACTGCCGGCACCAATTGAGGACTTCGCGTGCGCCCTTTTATCGTCGTAGGCACAGGGGGGATTACAGCACAAGCGCCAGGCCAGTTTCGGTGTCCCAAATAGAGATTGCCACGAATACCGCCAACTGGGGATATAATGCGCAGCGGGTTTCGTAAAAGACGGTCGACGATTGGAGCCCAGCGCGAGCCATGCCCAGCCGATGCGGTGGAATCCTTGTTACGGCGTGTTTGCTGCTCTTGCTGCCGGTGGGGCGGGCGAGCGCCATCGATTCGGATCGCCAGGTCATACACGTTCTGAATCGGCTCGCCTTTGGCCCGACCCTCGACGATTTCAATTATGTGAAGACGATCGGGGTCGAGCGTTACATCGCCGAACAGCTCGATCGCGCGGCGATCCCTGAGCCGATCGCGCTGCGCTTTCGCCTGGCCGAGCTTGATACCCTCGGGCTCGATGCGGTCGCACTGCGCCAGCTCTACGGACCGCTGCGCCCGGTTATGGGCGTCAAGCCGACAGCGGAGGACATCAACGCGCAGCAGGCGCGGGCGGCACTGGTCGTGCGCGAGGCGGCGGCGGCGCGCGTTCTGAAAGCGGTGCTGAGCCGACGCCAGCTCGAGCAGGTAATGGTCGACTTTTGGTTCAACCACTTCAACATCTTCGGCGGAGAGGGGCTGGACCGCGTCTGGATCGGCAATTACGAAGAGCAGGCGATCCGTCCCAACGCGCTCGGCCGGTTTCGCGACCTGCTCTTCGCCGTCGCCAAGCACCCGGCGATGTTGGTTTATCTCGACAACACAGAGAATACCGCACCGGGCAATCCCGCGCGAAGCGGCGCGGCGGGTGGTCTCAACGAAAATTTTGCGCGCGAGGTTATGGAGCTGCACACCCTCGGCATTGACGGTGGGTACACCCAGGCCGACGTCACCACCTTGGCGCGCGTCTTTACCGGGTGGCGGATTAACTCGCCGAATTCGCAGAATTTTCCAGGCGTTGCCGCGATCTTCGAAGGCACCCGCCATGATTACGGACCAAAGGTGTTTCTTGGACGCACGCTGCGTGCACAAGGCAAGGCCGAGGGCGAGGAGGCGCTCGATATACTCGCGCGCAGCCCGGCGACCGCTAACCATATCGCCTATGAGCTGGCGCAATACTTTGTTGCCGACACGCCTCCGCCGGCGCTGGTCGCGCGTTTGGCCGCCCGCTTTCTCGCCACCGGCGGTGACATCCGCGAGGTCTTGAAGATGCTGTTCGCCAGTTCCGAGTTCTGGGACAGCGCCGGGGAGAAATACAAGACCCCCTATGAATACGTGATCTCGGCGGTGCGTGCGGCTGGCGTTCCGGTTAACGATGTCCGCCCGTTGCTCGGCTGGATGAGCCGACTGGGTATGCCGGTCTACGAGTGCCAGACACCGGATGGCTACAAGAATACCGAGGAAGCTTGGTTAAGCCCCGACGCGACATTACAGCGGATCAGCTTTGCAATTGCTTTGGGCCGCGGCTCTCTGCCGGTCGGCGCCGAGCCCGACCTTGCGGCGACAGAAACGGGGCGACGGTCTGTCCCGTCCGCCTCGGTCGATCCCCGGCATCTCGTAGAAATTTTCGGTTCGACCCTGTCGAACGCGACGCGCGAGGTGGTTGACGCCGCGACTCCCGGGCTGCGCGCATCGCTGATCCTTGGCAGCCCGGATTTCATGCGCAGATAGGGCGCTGCGATGACCGGACGCGACTTTTCGCGGCGACTGATGTTGCGGGCCTCGGCCACCGCGGCGCTCTTGCCGCTCGGTCGTGGCGTGTGGGCGGCGACTGCCGAGGGCGGTCCCAAGCGCCTGGTCGTGATCCTGTTGCGCGGCGCCGTTGACGGTCTGAACGTGGTCGTGCCCTACGCCGATCAGGCCTACTACGAAGCGCGGCCGACGATCGCCATCGCCCGGCCGGGTGCGCCCGATGGGGCGCTGGCGCTCGACGGCCATTTCGGGTTGCATCCGGCGCTGGCGGCCCTGATGCCGCTATGGCGGCAGGGCGATCTCGCCTTTATCCATGCTGCCGGCTCGCCCGACCCGAACCGCTCGCATTTCGAGGCGCAGCGCTACATCGAGAGCGGCACGCCCGGCTGCAGCACGACCGCGGACGGGTGGATGAATCGGCTGCTGCTGGCGCTGCCGGGTCGACGCGGCCCGACCGATGCGATCAGCATCGGCGCGACCCTGGCGCGCATCCTGACGGGCGCGGCGCCGGTCGCCAATCTTTCACTCGGGCCGGATCCCGCCAGGGTGCTGCCGATCGACCAGCCGCAGCTCGCCGGCGCCTTCGACCGGCTTTATGCGGCGAATGACGCGCTCGGCGAGGCCTATCGCGAGGGCCGCGGCGCGCGGGCGCAGCTGCTCGGTGATCTGGAGCGTGAGCAGGCTGTTGCCGATGCCGGCGCACCACCGCCGGCGAGCTTTGCCGCGCGGGCGGCGCGACTCGGTCGTCTGATCGACGGCGATGCGCGGATCAGGCTCGCCTTTGTCGGGCTCGGCGGCTGGGACACCCATGTCGATCAGGGTGGGAGTAAGGGACGGCTCGCCAACCACTTGACCTCGCTCGGCGAAGGCCTGGCAGCTTTGGCCCACGGGCTCGGAGGCGTGTGGCGCGACACGGTGGTCGTCATCCTGTCTGAGTTCGGCCGCACCGTGCGTGAGAATGGCGATCGCGGCACCGATCACGGTCACGGCAACGTCATTTGGGTCGCTGGTGGTGACGTCAAGGGCGGGCGGGTTTACGGCCAATGGCCGGGGTTGAGCGCGGCGCAGCTCTACCAGCAGCGCGACCTCGCGATCACCACCGACTTTCGCGCGGCGCTAGTCGCGATCCTCGGGGCGCATATGGGCCTCGCCGACCACCAGCTCGACTTGGTCTTTCCTGGAGCGCCGTCGCCCACGGCCGGGCTGGCGCAAATGCTGGCGGGTTAATTCACGGTCATCAAGGGTGGTGCCGCCTAGCCCTTCATCATATTTTCACCGAGTTGACCGACGATCAGGGCCTTGACACGCGGGGCGCCGAGATCGGAGCGATGAAACAAGGTTGTGGGCAGGCGGCGCCGCCGGAAGACCGGCGCGAATGGCGACAAGATGCGGCGCCATTCGGCCGCCCCATGGCTGAAGCCCGCGAACAGGCGAAATCGGCACTGCGGATTTCGCGAGCTTCACCCTGCCCGCGTTGTGCCAGATCGCAACAGCTACGGCATTGAAGCCTGCCTATGCTGTCTCGTTTGTCAATTAGCAAACAGAATGGCAAACGACAACTTTATTGCGCGCGAGGCGGTTAGGTGCTATAGGAACAGGATCGTTGAAAGTACCTTACCGCGATGCGCGCGAACCGGGGGCTGCGGTTTTTCGCTACCGACATTTGTGGAACCTCGCTCATCATCGCCGGTCGGAAACGCTGAACAGGAGTGCAGGGGTGCACCGCACGTTGTTTCGCGCCGCAGGAATAATCGTAGCCCTCGTCATTGCCGGGTGCCATGGCGGGCCGCCGTTGCCGTCGGCGCCCCCGGCATCGGCGTTGCCCTCGAGTGAATACATTATCGGCCCCGGCGACAAATTGAACATATTCGTCTGGCGCAATCCAGAGTTGAGTATCTCGGTCGATGTTCGGCCGGATGGGCGTCTGTCGATCCCGCTTGTCGAAGACGTGGTCGCAATCGGCAAGACGACAACCCAACTTGCGCGCGAGCTGGAGCAGCGCCTTGCGAGATACATCAAAGAGCCGGTGGTCACCGTCATTGCCCAAGGGTTCGTCGGTCCTTTCACCGAACAGGTGCGGGTCATCGGTGAAGCCGCGCAGCCCCGAGGTATCGCGTACCGAACCGACATGACCGTACTCGACGCGATGATCGAAGTCGGTGGGCTGACGCGTTATGCGGCCGGCAACAATTCGGTCCTGGTGCGCACCGCCAACGGCAAGCAACAGACCTATTCGGTGCATCTCGACGATTTGATCAAGGACGGCGACGTGACGAGCAACGTCGCGCTTCAGCCGGGCGATATTCTGATCATTCCGCAACGCCTGTTCTGATCATGGCCGAACTTGCCGGAGCGGGTGGTCGTGTTAAGGCCGAGCGATTTCAACCGATCCGACTATCGGGGGTCGTCGGATCCCGCTCAACAGAGTGGAGCTGTCGATGAATTGGCTTAAGTCGCAAGCTTTGCCGATCGCGCAGATGCTATGGCGGCAAAAATGGCTCGCCATTGGCGTCGCCTGGCTGGTATGCACGGTTGGCTGGATCGCGGTCGCCTTCATCCCGACTAAATACGAGTCGTCGGCGCGCGTCTATCTCAACGCCGATCCACTGCTGACTCCGCTGCTACACGGTTTGGCCGCGGATACAAATCCGACGCGGCATCTCGATTTTCTGCAGCGCACACTGCTGAGCCGGCCCAACCTCGATCAGCTTGTTCGCATGACCGATCTCGACACTTCGGCTACCACTCCCGAGAAAAGGGACGCGCTCTACCAACAACTTGCCGCCAGCGTCGATATCAGACCCATCACCCAGAACCTGATGACGATCTCCTATCGCGACCACGATCCGCAGGTGGCCAAGAACGTGGTTCAATCGCTCTTGACGATCTTTGCCGAAAAGACGGCGGGCAGCAGCCGCAGCGAGATGGACAGTGCGCAACGCTTTCTCGACGAGGAAATCGCGTCCTACCGTGATCAGTTGCGTGCGGCTGAGAAGCGCCGGGCGGACTTGGCGCGGCAATATCCCGACATCGTAACGGATCGCGACCCGGATGCTCCGACAGACGCGAGCAATACCGGCAGCCGGCTCGATCAGGCCCGTGCCGCGGTAGTCAAGGCCAAAGACGATCTCGCGGATGCGACCACAAAACGCGACTCCCTAAGCAAGCAGCTCAGTTCGATACCCTCGATGCTGACCGTCGACCGCGCGCCGCAGGTGGTCGTCACGGGCGGGCACCTAAGCCCGGACGCAGAGCGGCTTCAACAGCTACGCACCCAACTCGATTCGCTGCGGTTGAAATACACCGACCAACATCCGGACGTGGTCGCCACCCGAGAAGCGATCGCCGAGACCGAGGCGGACATGAAGCACTCCGGGTCGGGCGCCGCCGGCGACGGCTCCAGCAAGGGCCAGATTGCCAACGCCGTCTACGATCAGCTCAAGGTGAAACTAGTCGACGCCGAAGGCACTGTCGCCTCCGCGCAGCGCCGCCTCGCCGCCGCCGAAGACGACGAGAGCCGCATCGAACGGATTGCGCAGTCGGTGCCGGGCGTGTTGACCCAAGCGCAGGACCTTGACCGTGACTATAGCGTGCTGAAGAGAAATTATCAGGAACTGGTGTCGCGTCGTCAGGCGGCGCAGATCGCTGATAATGCCAACACCAAGACCGAGAACATCCAGTTCCGCATCGTTGACCCGCCGCAGCAGCCGCTGTTTCCGGTTGCGCCCGATCGGCCGATGTTGCTGTCGGTAGTGCTGCTGTTCGGGCTTGGCGCCGGTCTCGCCGCGCCGATGGCGATGGAACAGCTCGACCGTTCTTTCGCGACGATTACCCAACTGCGCAGCCTTGGCATTCCGATCTTGGGAAGCGTGACCCGGCTTTCGCTCAGCGCGGCCAAACGACGTGAGGCAATCCAGCTGGTCGGGGTCTGCGCCAGTGCATTCGTGTTGATCGCGGTTTATGGCACGTTGCTGGCGCTGAGCTTGCGCCTCCATTCGGTGAGCGTTACATAATGGCAGAGTCGATCGGATTAATCGAACGGGCGGCCGCGCTGCTGCGCCAGCGGGAAGCGGCTGAGCCCAGCCTGCCGACGCCGCCTCAGCCTCGGACGGCGCAGCCGCCGTCGCCGTCGGCGCCCAGTAGAGTCGTAGACATTGCCGGACCCGAGGTGATCTTCGATCGTGGAAGACTTGCTAGTTTCGGAATTACGCTTCCGTCGTCCGAGCGCTCGCGCACCGTCGAAGAATTTCGCCTTGTCAAGCGCAACCTGATGGCCGCATGGTCCGCCGCTGCGGCCGGCGATCAGCGGCCCAGCCGGCTCATCATGATCACCAGCGCGCGGCCCGGTGAGGGAAAGACCTTCACCGCGCTCAATCTGGCGCTGGCCTTCGCCACCGAAAGGGATGTAAAGGCGCTGCTCGTCGATGTCGACACTCAGCACTCGACCTTGGGGACTATCCTTGGTCTCCAGGGGAAAAAAGGGATCGTCGACGTCCTTGCGGAAGGTCTCGACGTATCTGATGTTCTTGTCCGCACCAATATCGCCAACCTCCTGGTTTTGCCGCCGGGGCAAGGTGGCCCACATGTGCCGGAGTTGTTTTCGAGCAATCAGATGGTTTCTCTGATGAGCGAATTGACGCGGCGTTTTCCCGACCGCTTCGTCATCCTCGACACTCCGCCTTGCATGGCGAGCAGCGACGCCGCCGCGTTGGCCCCTTTGGTCGGGCAGATCGTGTTCGTCGTCGAGGCGCATCGCACCCAGCAGGACGAGATCGAAGCCGGGCTCAGCATGCTCAGCTCGTGCCCTCGGATCAGCTTGCTGTTGAACAAGAGCGAGTTGGCGAGCGCACATTTCGGCTCCTACGGCTACGGTTATCACTATCCCAGTGGCGAGGGCGATGAGCTGCGCTCGGAAAAACCGGCACCGGCCTAGAGGCCCCGCGGGCACGGTACTCGGTAAACCGCATTTCCGGCTGACGCTTTCGTTCGTTGTCGTTGCCGGCCTGACGCCGGCAATGCCGGCCTACGCGCAGCCAGTGACCGGCTCATCTCCCGGCGGTGGCGTTCCAGCCGGTACCGGGCCCGATGTTCTGCCGCCGGTGTCGTCCGGTCCGTTTGGTCTGCCCAATCCGCTGGCGCCACCCGACGCGCTGCCCAACGGCATCACGCCAGCAACGCCGACGCAACCTGCGTCCTCGCTCGCGCTGCCCGAACCTGGTGCCGGGATCACCACGCTGCAGCAATATGATCCCAACGCACCGGCGGTTCTGATCCAACCCTATTTGTCGGTCGGCGAGCGGTTCACCGACAACGTTAACTTCACGCATTCCGATCGGATCGCGGCAGCGGAGACGAGCCTGATCCCTGCTGTCTCGATTTCGGCCGACACGCCGCGGCTGCGAGGTGTGCTGAGCGCTCAGGCGTACGGTAACCTGTACGTCCCGTCGGCCGGGTTGGATCAGGTTGTCGGCAATCTTTTCGGGGGCGGCACGGGGATCATCGTGCCCGACCATTTGTTCGTCGATGCAAATAGCGTCATAACCCAAGGCTCGACGTTGCCTGGGCTCGGCTTTGTCAGCCCGACCTTGCTGCCGCGGAACCAGCAGACACAAGTCTTTGCCACTTCGATTTCGCCTTATTTGAGAGAATCGTTCGATGGTATGGTCGACACCGAACTGCGCTATAGCTTCGGCTCGACCAATTTCGGCGGCAACACTGCGGCAACCGCGACACCGCAGACGAACAACCTAGCCAATGGGATCTTGAACGAGGGTTCCTTCATCGCCGCAACGGGTCAAAATTTCGAACGTGCGCTGTCACGATTGACCGTCGCTGCGTCAGATTTCAACTCGAGCTCTACGAACCGCAACACACAGTTCAGCTCGTACGACGATCTTCAATATCGGATTACCCCCGATATCTCGGCGCTGGCACGGATCGGTTACCAGAACCTACAATATCCGCTTGCCCCGTTGGCGTCATTCGCTGGCGTGACGTGGCTCGCCGGCGGGCAGCTCGGGCTCGGCCCCAATTACGGTTATGTCAGCTTGCAGTACGGGCGGCAGCAGGGTGTGTACGGCTTTACCGGATCCGCCAATTATCAGGTGACGCCAACCATCACCGTAGTTGCCAATCTGGTGCAAGGGGTCAGCTCTCCGGGCCAGTATCTGCAGGGCTCGCTGGCGAATGCAACCCTGAACCCCTACGGCTCGATTGTCGATCAGTATTCAGGGCTCCCGACGGCCTTTTACAGTCCGGGGTTGGGATTGACCAATGGAGTTTACAAGCAGCATCTCTTCAACGGTCAAATTACCGACTCGATCGGTCCGAACCGCTATTCGCTTTACGGCTATTACACCAATCAGCAGTCGCTGACGCCGCCGCTAACCGCGCCAACCAAGAGCCTCGGGGGCTATGCGACGTGGTATCGCGACATCAGGCCGAACCTCAATGGCAGCGCCTCAGTCGGCTACGCCAATACGGCCAACGCCGTTGCTGTGAACACTGTGACCCCGATCGGTACCATCAACACCTTGAGCGCCAATATCGGCGTCAATTATCTCTTCGCGAGGAATTTGACCGGGTCGGTTTTCTACACCCTTTCATATCAACCGAACGGCGCCGTGGCGGCGGTCGGGCGGAGCGGCGACGTTGTCGCGAACTCGTTGCAGTTCTTGCTGACGAAGGCGTTCTAAGTCCATGTACTCTGAATTCTATGGGCTCGCCACCCGGCCGTTCCAGCTGACGCCGGATGCCCGCTTCTTCTTCGAGAGTACTGTTCATCGGCAGGCGATGGCCTATCTGGTCTACGGTCTGCACCATGCCGAAGGCTTCATCATAATTACCGGTGAAGTCGGGGCGGGAAAGACCATCCTGGTCGACAATCTGCTGTCGACGATCAACGAGAGCAGCTTTATTACCGCAAAGATCGTGACCAGCCAGCTCGGCGGCGACGATCTCCTGCATATGGTGGCGGCCGGCTTCGGCGTTGCCAAGGAGGGGCTGGCCAAGGGATCCCTGCTGCAGCGCATCAGCGATTTCGTTCTCTCCCAGCACCGCGACGGCAAACGCGTGCTGTTGATCGTCGATGAGGCGCAAAATTTGGCGTTCGAGGCGCTTGAAGAGCTTCGCATGCTCTCGAATATCGTCGTCGATAGGACTATGGCATTACAGAGTTTTCTGCTCGGCCAGCCGCAGTTCCGGACGATCTTGGGCAGCCCGGGGCTCGAACAACTGCGCCAGCGGGTGACCGCCGCCTACCATCTCGGCCCGCTGGATGAGGCCGAGACTAGGGCCTATATTGAGCACCGCCTACGCCGCGCTGAGTGGAAAGGCGATCCGCATTTCACCGAAGCCTCCTTTCCGGTGATCTATCAGCACACCGAAGGCGTACCTCGGCGGATCAACACCTTGTGCTCGCGGCTTCTGCTGTACGGATTTTTAGAGCAGCTGCACACTTTGACGGCGAGCGCGGTCGACAAGGTTGCCAACGATCTGCGCGAGGAAATCGCGGTGGTTGCCTCGCCGCGGGTGCTCCCGGCTGTCGATGCCGCGACGGGCACGCTAGGCGCTGCTTTTCCGGCCGTTATCGAACGCCTCGCCGCGCTCGAAAAGAACGTCGATCAGCATGATCGCCTGATCCGGCGCGCGATCGAAATCGCCGCTCATTATTTTCAAGGTGAACGGCCGTGAGCCCGGCGGCCAAGTCGCTGCAGCTCCAGATCGTAGCTGAGTCTAAGAGCTCGGAGACGATGCCGGCTTCGGTCGTCGACTCCGCTGCGCGCCAGAGCCGGCCCGTGTTCGGCGCGATGACGATCGACGTCGAGGATTATTTTCAGGTCGAGGCTTTCTCGGCGACGATCGATCGCAAGGATTGGGACGGCCTGCCGCAACGGGTCGAGCGCAATACCCAACGGCTGCTTGAGATCCTGGCCGAGGCGGGCGTTCAGGCCACCTTTTTCACCTTGGGCTGTATAGCGCGGCGGCATCCGTCGCTGGCCCGTCGCATTACTGCCGAAGGTCATGAGCTGGCCAGTCACGGGACCGATCACGTCCGCGTCGATCGCCAGTCTCCGGCCGCCTTTCGCGCCGATATACGCGAAAGCAAAAGAATTCTCGAGGATTCGGGCGGGGTCAAAGTAAGCGGCTATCGCGCCCCGACCTTCTCGATCGGCTCAGCCACCGCTTGGGCTCATGAGATCCTCGGAGAGGAGGGTTATTGCTACAGTTCGAGCGTCTATCCGGTCAGGCACGATTTCTACGGCAGCCCCGACGCGCCGCGATTCCCGTTTGCTCCCTGTCCGGGGATGATCGAAATCCCGCTGACTACCGTTCGTATGTTGGGAAAGAGCATTCCCGCCTCGGGCGGAGGTTACTTCCGACTGTTTCCGTATGCGCTGACCCGACGTCTGTTGGCCCGGGCGTGCCGCGCTGACAGCCCATCGCCGGTATTTTATCTCCATCCCTGGGAGATCGATCCCGAGCAACCGCGGCAGCGGCAGTCGCCACTGCGCTCGCGGTTTCGCCATTACTTGAACCTTGGCCGCACCGAGCCGCGCCTGCGTCAGCTGTTGCGCGAATTCGCTTGGACGCGCATGGACCGGTTATTCCTGACCGAGCCGGCGGAGCGGTTTCCACTGATCACGGCATGGACGGATCATCGCAGGTCGCGGTAAGACCGTTCCAGCCGGATGATTCTGGACGGTGGGACGATTTCGTCCGAGACTGCGCGGCCGGGACGTTCTTCCACCTGTCGCCGTGGCGGCGGGTGATCGAGCGCGCCTTTGGCCATCGCACTCATTATCTGCTCGCCGAGCGCGCCGGCAATTTGACCGGGGTGCTACCGCTCACTCATGTTAAATCGGCGCTGTTCGGATCCTCCCTGATTGCGAATGCGTTTGGGGTCCAGGGCGGTCCGATCGCCGACGACGACGCGAGCACGCGCGCGCTCGAGGACGAAGCCGTGCGGCTGATGGACAAGCTCGGAGTGCCGGTGCTCGAAATGCGAGGCGCATCGGAGAGCCGCGCCGATTGGCCGACCAAGAAGGGGCTGTACGCGATCTTCCGCAAGGCGGTCGATCCCTCGGTCGAAGCCAATCTGAAGGCGGTACCGCGAAAGCAGCGGGCGATGATCCGCAAGGGCATTCAAAACGGCTTGCAATCCGAAATCGACGACGACGTCGATCGGCTCCATCGCATCTTCGCCGAGTCCGTCCGCAATCTCGGGACGCCCGTATTTGCCAAATCATATTTTCGTATTCTCAGAGAAGAATTCCCCACCTGTTCGGACATCGTGACCGTTACCTACAACGGAGGGGCGGTGGCGGCAGTGCTCAATTTCTATTTTCGGGATGAAGTGTTGCCGTTTTATGGGGGCGGGACAGGGATGGCGCGAGGACTCGCGGCAAATGACTTCATGTATTGGGAAGTAATGAGGAGAGCTTGCGAACGCGGCTATCGCAGTTTCGACTTTGGGCGCAGTAAGATAGGCACCGGAGCATACGCGTTCAAGCGCAATTGGGGCTTCGAGCCGACGCCGCTGATCTACCAATTCCGCTTGACGACAAAGCGGGATATGCCCGATCTGAACCCGCTGAACCCTAAATTCGCGTTTTTCATCGCTGCCTGGAAAAGATTGCCGTTGTCGCTCGCCAATCGGCTCGGGCCATTGATCGTCAAGGGGATCGGCTGACCATGGATATCCTCCGTAAGCGGGGATCGTTGGATAATCCAGCAAAGCCGGCGGCGGCACTCCCCATGGCTCTCCCCGCTGTTGCGACCAGCCGTGTGAGTGGCCGGGCATCGGCGGCTTGCTCCTGGGGCGCGGCGCTGTTGGTGATCGCCCTGTCGGCCGTCGTCTTTGGCTTGGTCTTTCGCCAAGAAGTGGCGTTGGCGGTACGGGTTTGGATCTCTTCGACCGCTTACAATCACGGCTTTCTGATCTTACCGCTCGTGGTGTATCTGCTGTGGGAACGGCGGGCGGTGATTGCCGCTATGTCACCTGCTCCGGCGTTCTGGCCGTTGTTGCTGATGCCGGTGCTGTCGGCGGTCTGGCTTGTCGCTGCGATCCTCGACATCAACGAGGGTCGGCAGCTGATGCTCGTGGCGATGTTCGAAGTCGTTTTGCTGGTGGCGCTCGGTCCGCGGGTCTTCAGGCGCCTGCTGGCTCCGTTGCTGTTTTTGTTCTTTCTGGTGCCGAGCGGCGCCTTTCTGGTCCCGACATTGCAGACGATCACCGCCAAGATCGTCGTCGCTGGGCTGCATACCCTTCATATCCCAGTTTTTTCCGATGGCTATATGATCGAGATACCCGAGGGCAATTTCGAGATCGCCGAAGCTTGCGCCGGTTTGCGGTTTCTAGTCGCCTCGGCTGTGTTCGGCTGTTTTTTTGCCATCGTCATGTACCGGAGCTTTCTGCGCCGGGCGGTATTCATCGCGCTGTCGCTAACGGTGCCGATCGGCGCCAATGGCATGCGGGCCTTGGGGATCATCGTATTAGCTCATCTCGAAGGCAGCGCCGCGGCGGTCGAAGCCGACCATATCATCTATGGCTGGCTGTTCTTCTCGCTGGTGATCCTGCTGCTGATCGCGATCGGGATGGCGTTTGTCGACAAGCGGGACCGCCGTCCGTCTGTTCTACCGCTGCCGACACCGAGCCCGCCGGCCTGGCGGTTCGCCGTCGCCGTCGGTGCTGCCGTTGTGCTCGCGGTAGCCGGCCCGGCCTACGCGGCCAGGCTCGACAGCGACTTCCCGGCTTCGGCGGTGCCGCGCGCCGGCAGCCCGCGGGTCGATCCGCCGTGGCGTCTGGTCGTCGGCGTCGATTGGCGGCCGGTGGTGCGCGACGCCGACCGCGAGTTCCTGCAAAGTTTCGCCGAGCCCGGCTCCGGCGTCGTCGTCCGCTTTATCGCGCTCTATCGCCTGCGGGTTGTCGGCAGTGCGCTGACCAGCAGCGAAAATCGTGTTGCCGATGACCGGCAGTGGCGCGTAGCGCAACGAGGGGATGCCGAGCTGTCGCTGGCCGGTCAGAAGGTCGGCGTGACGAGCACCCAGATCGTCAGCGGGCCGCATCGTCGCCTGGTGTGGTCGTTTTATGTGGTCGACGGAAAAATCGTCGGTGGCCTGCTCGAAGCCAAGCTGTTGCAGGCGCGTGCCGTGTTGCTGCGGCGCGCGCCGGTAGGCGCGTTTGTCGCGGTCGCGGCGAGCATGGACGATCCCGACGATCGCGCCGCTGGCCAGCTCGCGCGTTTCCTGCGGGCGACGCAGCCTCTGCCACAATACCTCGACACATTGCCCCGGAGCGGTAGGGCGGGTGGAGCAGCGCGCAACCCGCCACAGTTCAGCGGGCGTGACGGCGGGTGACGCTTCGCTCACCCGCCCTACGCTTGCTGCACCGTCAGGATCGACAAGATCCGCAACATCTTTCCGCGCCGGCCCCGCCAAAGGTCAGGTCAGCCGAGCTGACCCATATAATTCATGGCGATCTACTTGTTCTCGTCCATAATGCGCTGAGCTAAGGAGCTTATCGAATCGACCTCATATTTATATACTCGCGCTCGTTCTAACCATAGTGCTGGCTTCGCATCGGACGCATGGGCGAATATCGCCAATCTTCCACATTTGGGACACTCATATGCCTGAAGCATATTAGATCTATTCAGAATGAGGTCATAAACTCGTTGCTCATACGCCGCATCGGACTGGGCTTGGCGATGTACCTCTACAAGCGCATCAACTAATGGTTCAATAAGCTTTTCCCACGCGATCATGAAACCTTGCGGGTTTGGAAGCAGAGATAGATCGATACTTTCACCGCACAAACATGTAAGCTTGGGCAAAGAAGTAACTCCTAAGGAGGTGAATCTACGACAATTGTACCGTCTTTTACGACGATGACCCGACCGATATTGTGGTCGGGCGTTCTCAGTACATCATTCGCTATGGTATTGGCTTGTTCGATTGAAAGTTGGCCACTCGTGCCTTCGCCGAGTCTTACCACCGCAACCTTGGCTTGGCTGCTCTTGAGAATTATGTTGGAAACGATGCTGGCCGTATTTCTCGTCCGTGGTTCAAACAGATCAGCGGAGATTTTGGTGCCGTCTGGTTTGACGAACCTATAATCGCCGCTCCGGTTCCCTGGTATCTTAGATTCAGCTTCTCCCTCCACGCGGCTTATTCCTTTGAGGATGCCAGCCTGGGCCTTGCTGTCAAGCATCCTGCCAGTTTCGATCTCAGAACCTGTCGCTTTAGGATTGTTGTTTACGTACGGCCGCTCGGGACCCCTCACTGGCGGTTCGACCTGCGGCGAGGAAGGAGCGGCTTTGGGAGGTTCGACCTGCGGCGTGGGAGGAGCGGCTCTGGGAGGTTCGGTCGGGGACGCACGAGGAGCGGTCACCGGGGGTTCCGGCACAGACCTACCAAAGACCTTCTTGAGAGCGCTGCGCCCACCAAATAAAAGGGCAAGGACAGCGACACCGCCCACGGTGCCTCGTTCAACCCGCTCGCCGGGGGTTAGCTTCCGTCCGGTGGCCGCATCCTCCCCGGTCCAGGCTTCCTCTATGCCCGTCGCGCCTATGGTGTCCAGGAACGATCGGAAGATTCCGGCGCCGGGCCGCCCTTTGTAGGCGCTTTGTCCCGCACGGTCATGGAGCGCCGAAACAAACCCATATATGAACAGGATGGCGCCCGCGATGACGAGTGCGGCTGTGAAGGTCAGAGCGCCGGCCATAAAAACGCCGGCTGCTAAGAAGATAGCAGTTCCGAGTAGTAGAACGGTCGCGAAACCTTTGGCGACTGTACCGAGCGCGCGCAATAACCCCGCATACCACGGATCTTCATCATCTTTGTTCTGTCGTGCCTTTTTTCCCTCCTGTTTCTTTATTTCATCCTCGAGTCGGCGAAGCCCCGCGATCTCAGCTATGGCGCTCTGCTCGACGAAATCTTCTAAGGCTTGCTGTTGTTGTGTGGGCGAAAGAAAAAAATGATCGAACATCGGATCGTGAAGCTTTGCGAGTTCCGAGATGGATTGGGAGTGACCTATATCACGGCCGTTTCCTCGAGGTGGAGTGTGCCAATCCGTAAGGCCCTCAGCAATATCGATACCCTGATTTTTGAGATTGGCTTTGGAATACTTTATGTCGACATGCCATCTGAAAGAGGAGTACCCTGGTGTCCGAAGTTGTTGAGAATCCGATTTCTTGGAATCAAAAGGTGCAAAGAAAGAAGTATCGGCCTCGATGACCAAAATCGCTTCGTGACCGGAAACCGTCCGGATCCAGACTTTGCGCCTGTATTGCAACAAGCCGACGGACTTAGGTGGCGTCTCGCAGAAGTGGCCAGGAGTGATGGCAAGCCCATGCTCGATTGTAATGTCGCGCCCTGCAGGTTTGTGCCCAGATTCCCCTCGCATTACCGGCTTGTCCGGCCACGGCTGACAACCGACTGATGTTCCCGTATCCGGTGGTAGTGGCTGCCGCTGTATCATTGGTACCGATCGTTGTTGCACCACGTGCGCCAATTCGTGCGCCAACAACCGCCGTCCTGTCTGCGTGCCCGGTGCTAAGCGACCCGTGCCGAACACAATTTTTTGCCCCACCGTGTAGGCTTGGGCCTTCATCTCCCGCGCTGATTGATTGGCTGCCGTATCGGAATGCAGTCGTACCGCTCCGAAATCATGCCCGAACCGCGGCTCGAAATATGCGCGGGTCGATTCATCCAGAGGCTGCCCTGGCGACTGCAACACCTGATACACGCTGGCCGGCGTCTCACTGACGCCGACTTCGGCCGTCCCAGTCTCCTTTCTTTGCAGTTCTTCTTCGTCCTCTTCGCAGGCCGCGCATTTGCGGCTGACCTGCGGCCGGGCGGAGCCAGTCACGGCATCCGGCGCTGGCATGCGCATCACCTGGTCGGCGACGCGGTCGGCCTCGTGCTCAAGGGGATCGTTGACTGCTCCGACAACGAGTTTCGGCTGAATGATCCCCGGCAGCGGGTATGAAGGCTGAGATCGGCTCGTCCGCTCGGGCGGGAAGAGCGGGATCTTGCCGAAATTCCATGCGAGACGGCGCGGTGGTGCCGGGTTGGTCAGGTTTTCAAGGACGATTTCTCGCTCACGCTCGCCGTCGCGCTCGTTCCTGGCCTGGAGCGAGGTCGGCTGTCCAAATCTGCCGGTCGAGCCGGCATCTCCTCTGGTCTGTGTAGTTGCAACCCTCGGGGCAAATATGATCAACCGCCAACCGATGAGATTAGTTCGAAAAGAGCAACCGCGCCGTTCTGCTTCCCGGTAGGGTCGTCCCCGGCATTATGATGCCAGGCTATCCTTCGTCACGCGTTCCTCCCGGCGGGGGGAAGCGCGATCTGGCGGATTGCCGGGGGCGGGTCGCCGATTGGCGCCTCTCCGGCGGGCAGGATGATGTTTTGATAGGTTGCGGCGCCGAGGGTGGGTTGAAAGGCTGTCTTGCTCAGATACACCGGCTGGGCGTTTGCGTTGGCGATCTCGACAAAGAGTGGGGAGGAGGTCTGAGTTGCCGGCTGGGCTGGTTCCGATTGCTGGTCCTCCTCACCGGGATGGGTACGGCCTGCCTCAGCTTGCGACCGGCGACGGCGGGGTGATGATGAGCCAGTCTCACTTTGAGAGGATGCGGGCTCGCCTGCAAAGCTGATCAGGAAGTAGCCGGTGCTGTCGGTGTAGGTGAAGCCATAGACGCTTTGGTAGGCGTTCTTCGCGTCGACCAAGAAGACGGTGTAGGCGGAAACCGGCTGCAGTTGGGCATTGTAGACGTGGCCGTAGAGCGCCCATCCCGTCGCCGAGACCTGCGGCGTTGCCGCGCTGACCTGCTGGTTGAGGATCGTGACCCGCGCGACGGTCGCCTTGGATGCCGTCACCTTGGCCTCGGCGGCGGCGGCCTGCGGGGAGCCGGCGCCGAACCGCGCCGTGATGCTGGCGGCGGCGCGCGTCTGTTGCGCTAGGCGAGCATTATAAATATTGCTCGATGACTGAACGGCTTGGGTGGCGGCGCTGTCGGCAGTGCTTAACTCACTGGCAACACTGTTGTTGATCTCCGCGACGGTCGGGGACGTCGTGGATGAGCCGGGCTGAGTTGGAGCGCTCATGAAAAGAATATCCTTTCGTCGGGGCTTTCTTGTGTCTCTTCCTGATTGCGAGGTCAAGGTATAGCGGAAAGGTTGTTTCCGGTGGTTATCAGGCCGGTTGGGCCAAACGCTAAGAGTGGGTAGGTCGATATGTTCAAGGCCGTCATGTTCAGCAACGCAAAGGTGAAGGTAGAAATAAACACCGAACCGACGGCCTCCTGAAACCGGCTGCTGCATACGTGTAGCGACCCAGCGAGGATTAGCGCATTCAACCACGCGGTTTGCGAACTTTCCGGACCATCCAACCAACAATGATTGTTGGCGAAGATCACGTGGTCGAGGCTGAAGATTTCCACCGAAGCGAAGCCGGTTACCCCGCTCGCGCGGGTCTCCAACTGGCAGATGTTGTTGGTGAAGAGCACGGCGCCGCTGGATGAAATCGACAGCGGGTTGTTGGCGGCCGCAAAGGCGGACTGCGTGCCATTCGCATAGAACTTTCTGTAGCTGACCTCTGTATCGAGTTCGATGGCAAGGCCGAGATTCAAAATGGCTACGGTGAGCGGGCCCGAACCCGCCGACGGCAGCCGCTGCTGTTGCTGCTGCTCCTGCTGTGCCTGCTCTTGCTCCAACTCCCGTGGCGCCTGCAATTGCTGCGCCTGCACCTGCTGCGCCTGCACCTGCTGCGCCAGCAACACCTCCTGGACCACGGAGACCGCCCCTCCGGTGCTGAGGTGGTTGCCGGTGATGGCGAACGGGCCAAAGCCGATGGCTTCGAGCGCGAGCCCGAGGGCAACGCGGACGACATTGTTTTCGACGCGGAGGGCCGGCAGCCCGGGCTGGTAGAGGGGCGCCAGCAGATTACCCGCCGCCGAGGAGGACGTCCAGGCAGATCCGACAGCCGCCTGGTTAAGCCCGGGCGGTGTGACGTACATAAGCATGATGCCGGCGTATATCCCACTGGTCGAAGGTGTGGTCGCGGAGATGGCCGACCAATCGCGGGTCTCGAGGATCTGATTGCCACTGACGTCAACCAGCTCGCCGTTGAGCACAAAGATGCCGCATACCGGGGCTCCCGGGATGTTGCCAAAGTCGGTAACGGTGTTGTCGCGGATTATCAGATTCTGAACGTCGGGAATGCAGATCGCGCCATAGCCAAACAGCGACGAGGGCGTGACAGCATCCTGCAGCGAGCCGGAGATGGTATTGCCGGTAATGGTGAGGTTTTCGATGCTGATAACCTCGAGGGTCTGGAACAGATTGAAGAAACCTACTGGTCCAATGCCACACAGGCCCATGTTGCGGATGCGATTGCGCGCGATCTGAATGTTTTGCAGCCCACTCCCGGCGGCGGGTGTGCCTGTAGTTGCTCCGCTGACGCCGCGGGGCGGAAGCCGGAGGGTGATGTTGTCGGTAGAGGGGTTCGTCGCGAGAACCCCGGTCAGGGCGCCGGTATCGCCCCCGTTAGCATCAAGGAGAACAAAACTCCCGAGCGTGATGCCGTTGCGCAATCCGCCTTCGATCTCGTTGTCGTTGACGAAGACATCTTGCGAGCCGCCGGCTATGTGGATGCCGCCATTCGTCCCAGGGGTGGCGCCCGTGCCGCCAAACCCGCCCGCGGCCGCCGGCAAGCTGGAGGCGAGGTCGGCAACCACGGTGGCAGAAGCCCAGTTGGCTGCGTTGGACGCGTCTTGGAGGCCGACCCAATTGTGATCGATGTGCAGCTCGGTTCCGCTGGCATAAACCGAAGCCCACTGACTGGCGACATCCTCCATCGCGATGCGGTTGCTGGCGATCTTCAACAGCGTTACGTCAACCGCGACGATGGCGGGAAGCGTCGAGGCCGTAATCACCAGGTCTTTGATGCCGATGTCGGTGTCGCTGGCCAGACCATCTCCGACTGAAACCTGGTCCAGCAGAATGCCGGCCTCGCTGGCGGCTTCGACGGCGAAGGAGCGCAGCTCGACATGCTTCGAGTTGACGACAGTGATGATCGCTGCCAGTCCGCTGTTGGTGGTGAGAGCGTCTCGGGCGGCCGCTGGGGTGGCGCCCGGTCGCATGGATGGTGAGGCCAGGCGCGTTTGCGAGCCGCAGCCGCGAATGACGACGTCGTTGAGGCCATTGATCACGACGTACTCGTAATAGCGGCCGGGAAGGATGCAGAGCTCGCCGCCGCTTTTAGGCAGCGAGTTGATCGCCTGGTTGATCGAGGTGAACTTGCCGAAGCTCTCGACCCCGTCGCCGACCGTGCAGATGCAGCAGCCGCAGTCGCCCTGGTCCGAGCAGGTCCACGGCGTGCGGCAGTCCGGATAGCTGGCAGGAGAACCGAAGGTGACGACTGAAAGCTTCGTATAATGGTGGTGAATGCCGCGAGGTGGCGCTTTGACGAGTTCCTCCACCATGCCGTCGGCGGTGCGCGCGGCAAAGCTCCACAAATCGCCGATATTAAAGGAGCCGCCGGAAGAACTCGTGTCGAAGACGACCGTGATGCCGTCCTCGAGAACCAGCGTGGTGTCGGAAGCCGGAACAGGGATCGCGCCGCCGGTTGTGCTGAGATCGCACCACGGCTCCAGCTGCGTGCCGTTCAACTTGTAGACCGTGCCGGACTGGTCCCAGCGGATAATGCGGGTGTGGCGGTGCGGGTCGGTGAGACCGGTGCCCGTGGTGACGGGAAAACTCGGAGGTATGGCGCCGGCCGTGGTGGGTGTCGTCGGGACCGTTGAGGTAAGCGTGATGGTCCTGGCCGAGACGCTGATGCTGTCGATCTGGCAGAGAATCCCGGGGATGCCCCAAAGCTCGGTCCAGTCGTCGAGGATCTCGATCCAATCGCCGGGGGAGAAGCCAAGCACCTGATCGCGGCCAAGGCTCATGACCGTCAGCACGCTGGCGGGGTTGCCCGCGGTATCGGCGCCGCTGGTAATCGCCGTGACGCCGGTGGCGACCGAGGCGTTGTCACGCGACCACTTAAAGGTAGCGGTACCAGCGCCTGGGGTGTCGTTGCCCGGCCCACCCTGGTGGATCTCCACGCGATAGAACTGGTTTTCGACGCCGGTGTAGCCGGTGCCCGTTGTCAAGCAGCACGGGCCGGGCGATGGATTGGGGACGACATCGGTGCTGAGCAGGCCGGCGGACGCGGCTGGATACGCAATCTGGGAGTCGGGCGTGGCGCAGGTGTAGTTACCGGCTGGCATGTATCTGACCTGCCACACGGTCTGCAGCCGGCCGGTGGTGTCGACACCGACGGCCTTGTCGATCAGGTCTGCATCTTCGAGAAAAGTGACGGGCCGCGTCCAGACGTCGAGGTAGAACAGATAGGATGCGGTATCAGTCGGCACGCTCGCGCCGGGAAGGTACGGCTGGTGGGTGAAATCGATCGTGTTCGAGCTGCTCGGCGGCGGCGGTGATTGCGGCGGCGGTTGCGGTGACCCGGAAAGCTCGGCAAGCGCGGGATCCCACTGCGCATTCGCGTGGTGGCCGTGATTTTCCGCGAGTAAGCCGTCGACATACATGCGGCCGCAGCCGATGACGACAGTGTTGGGGTTGGACGAGGCGGTGATTTGAAAGGCCGCCGGGGTCGTGGCGGGATAGGCGGCGTGCCCCATGATGTCGAGGGTGCCGGCCTGGATGCGGCGTGCGATCTCTGCGTGCCACTCGTTCCAGTCCGAGTCCAACTGCACTCGGCCCTGTTCCATCACCACCCCGGAATAGTTCTTCCAGGGGTCAAAGGTGAACCGGCTATTATCGAAGGCCACGGTAGTCTCCTATGGTTCTCGTTAATTTTGGTAGATCAGGCCAAACTCCAGGCCCACCGGCAAATACTCCTGGAGCCTAATCTTGAGGTCGCTTTCTCGCTGCGGCGCCAACAGAAAATGAAAGCAACCCATCTCGCCGCCATCATCCGCGCCGCGACGGATCGTGTCGTCGGTAGAAGCGAGGAGCTTCATGTAAGCGGGGTTCCCGTAGCGCAGCGAAAAGAACAGCGGCTGCGGCGAGGCGAGCGCCTGTTCGACGCACTCGAAACGCCGTGGCGTGACCGCGCCAAAGGGTAGAAAGCTGAAACGGACACAGCCTTCTTGCTCGCGATCGGCGACGAGGCTGGAGGTCCAGGGCGCGGTATCTCCGGGGGCGAGCGCCGACCAGAAGATGCTGTCGGAAACTAAGGTGAGCAGGCTCGCGTGGGCCTTACCGACGACGGTGCATCCTTCGAGCGTCAGAGCCCCGCCGCCGCTCGAGCCATCGAGGGCGGCGTAAGCGACCTGCGCGCGGTCGGTGGCGTCGACGATGCTGTCGGTGAGGCTGACCGTCGCGAACGAGGCTGCGCGGATCGCGCCTAGGATGGATCGGGTGCCGATGATCTCGACGCCGGCGGGCTCGACGATCAGGGCGGGAGCGGTGGGGTGGAGCGGTTCGCCGTTTGTCCCTACCGACCAACCCGGCACCAGCGTGCAGTGGGTCAGGCTGAGCTGGCCAAGAAGGTTCGTGGTGCCGCCGGGTCGAAGCGCGGGGAGATGCACGAGGGCGACCGGCGTGGCCGGTGGAGTGGCGGGCGTCATGGCGGCGCCGGCGCCGAGGACGAAGCCGTTGAGGATGAAGGTGCTGGAGGCGTCGCCGGTGATTGCGAGTTCCCCGTCGAGCAGCAAGGTGGGCCTCGCCAGGTCGGCCGCGCGCAGCTCCAGCGTGGTTCCGGCGGGAAGATCGACGCTGAGCGGCCCTGCCATCGACCACGTGTCGCTGCCCGCGACTTCGACCGCAACCTGGCCATTGCGCGCAAACTGGCCCACAGCGTAGTCGAGCGCGTCCTGCAAGGTGGCGAAGCTGGGGTCGGGGAAGGGGATGATCCACGCGGCGTCAGTGACGATGAAGCCGTCGCTGCGGGCGTATTCGCCGCCGCCCATGTCGGCGTTGAAGCCGTAGAAATAGGAGAATGTCAGTGCGGGCGCGGCTGATCCGGGGGCGGGCGGCGGAAGCGCGATGCGGCCGAGTTCGGGATCGACGACCGCGGCGTAGGGGCTGCCGGACGGGGGCAGGTTGGCCCAGTTGCCGTCGGCTCCGGAGAGGTTTGCCACTTGAATCTGGTAGGGGTTGACCGGCTGACCGCCGATGTAGAGGACGAGGCTTTTGCCGATGCCGTAATAGGCCGCGCCGACGCCTCGCTGTAGATCGTCGCACAGGACGCGGCGGCGCAGGCGATCGACGACATTGACCGGTTGTGCTGGGGCGGCGATCTGCTCGCCCTGCGAAACGGCGCGATGGAACAGCGGGATGTCCATGCCCAGCGAGCTGAAGCGGTAGCAGAGCTGGCCGGTCGCGCCGTTGGTCGCAGCAGCCGTGGGCGAGGCGCCGGTAATGCTGTAGGCGCTGAGCGGCCACAGAAAAATTCCGATGTTCTGAATGTTGTAGCGGCCACGTCCGGAGGCCATGCGGCGCACGTCGACCTTGTGCGCGGTGCGGTCGAAGCCGGTGTCGATATAGAGACCGGGCTGCCAGCGGCGCAGGTCCGGGGCGTAATGGTTGCCGAGGCGGATATGGTTCATGTACTGCGTGTCGGCGAGTACGCGGAAGAACTCGACGGCATGCGCGCTCCAGCCGGTGACGTCGCGGGCCAGCTGCTCCATGACCAGCACGGTGCCCTTGCGCCGGCGCAGCGAGATGGTTTCGGCCACCTCGGCGCGGGGATTGTCGACCGCTGCGGTGATGCCCTTTATCGACTGGTAGCCGATCAGATCGCCGATATAGGGAATCACCCATGACGCGCAGGTCTCGATGAACTGATCGTCATACAGCTGGTCGAGGTCATAGGCTACAGCAGCGATCTGTTCCCCGACAAGCATCAGCAGTGACTGCAGCGGACCGCGCGAGGCCTTGGCAGTCAACTGGTCGAGCTGAGACTGCTGATCCGAAGTAAGCGGCGTGGTCTGTGCCCGCAGCGCGTTCAGGTCGGTAAGCTCGGCCGCGGTGAGCAGGGTCTGCGATTGCGCCAGCTGCGCATCGCGGATGCGGTAGACCGCGGGCAGAAGCTCGAAGAGGTCCGGGCTCACGTCATGACTCCCAGGCTGACGTTAGCGGGATTGGGGTCGAGGACGAGGATTTCAGCCGGCGACGGCAGAGCTGTTCCCGTCGTGGCCCGCGGGATGTAGGCGCAGATGGTGCCGGGCGCGCCGGAGGAGGGACGCGGCAGCGGCGTGGTCAAGGCCTGACCGATCCATTTGTTGTAGGCGGAGATGGAATAGCCCCCGCTGCCGATGTCTCCGGCAGAACTGGTGGCGATAATATTAAACGACTTGACGTTGACCGCGACGATCCCGGGAACGCCTTGGATCAGTGCCGCCACTTCGTCGCCAGAGATGCCCTCGCCGAAATTGCGCGAAGCGAAGCTGTAGGTCTGCTGCAAGAGCTGGAGGACGGAGGCCTGAACGGCAGGCGCACTGTAGGACGGGTCGTAGCAGAGATCAGCGGAGAGACCGAAGGTCGTTTCGAGGAAACTCTGCGCGTAGATCACGACATTGGGGTTACCGTAGCTTTTCAGCGCCGCGACCAGGTTGGCGAGGGTGAGGTTGCCGGGAGGAAGTGCTACCCCGCCTGATCCCGCAACCGTAAGAAAAACGCCGCGATCGGCGCCGTTCGGGATCCAGATGGCATAGGCCTTGGCGATGCCGGCGAAGGACGCGGCGAAGTTCTGGTAGTCGGTGATCGAGACGGCGCGGCCGAGGGTCAGGACGGAAAGCGGGGCATTGGCGCGTATGTCGTCGATGGATTGTGGATCCTGGCCGCCAGTCGCAGGTGCGGGATTGTTGACGCCGCTAACCCCGAGGGGACGATCGACCAGCGTGGTAATGGCGCCGGCCGCTACGTTGCCGGCCGCCCCGATGCCGGTACGGTAGCTGGCCTGAATGTTGCTCTGGCCGGTGGGGAGCGTCGATCCTTCGACGCCGTCGCCGAACCGGACCTGGGCGGTTCCGCCGAGAAGGTTCAGCGTGGTGAAGACCTGCGCCGTAGGCGCCTGATTGTAGAGGGTCGGCACCGCAGTCCAAGCAACACCATTGGCCCTCACCTGCAAGGTGCTGAGGCTGCCGGTTGGGGTGGGCGCCTGGATGTAGGTCAGGGGCGACTGCTTCAGCGTAAACTGCTGGTTTGGCGTGGCCGCAGCGCCGCTGCCGAGGAGTTCGGTCACCGGGGCTCCCGCCGTAGCGGCGCCAACATTGGCGTTAACTGTCGTGAGGGTGCGGTCGTAGCAGTTGAGCAGAGGGTTCTGCAACAAGATGCGCGTATGCGGAAACGGCTTGGTTACCAATGAGACCGAAGAAACCAACACGGCCTCTTGCACGACCGGATCACTGGTGGTGGAGAGCATGAGGGCAAAGTTGGAAAGCGTTGCGCTGAGCGTTCCAGCGCGGCCGTTGGCGTCCGCGACAGCGAGAGGCACCGGCGTCGTGGACGTGCCCCAATGCGGGATCGACCCGTCTGGGTTGAACAGGTCGGGCGGCTGCAGCAGTGTCAGCGTCTCCCCCTGTTTGAGTGTGACGGTGGAAGCAGGATCGTCGTCGGGCACAAAGGTGAGCGGGGTGCTTTCGGGGTTGGGGAGGTTGACCGCGATCTTCTGGCTCCGGCCGGTGACGGCGACAGCCGTGATGCCGGTCAGATCGGGCCGTAGCACTTCGAGGTCGAGGAAGGTGCCGTAAAGCGGATGGTCCAGCGGCTGCTCGGCGACGGCGAGGATCTCGCTCTGGGTTAGGATCGAGGTGGAGCGCGTCTCGTCGTAGTATTCGCGCAGGTTTGTGGCAGTATCGGTCATAACGCGGCTGATCTTTGCGCTGACCCCATAATCGGATCGCGTGATCGAAGTAACCGACTTCAAGAGGTACAGACTGACAAACCCCGCAGGAGACCTCAAAGTGTCGGCGTCTGGGTGGATCAGGACGAGCCAACCTCCGATGACGAGCTTTGAGTACACCGCATCCAGGTCGACGAGGCTCTCATTGCCGAGGCCGGATTTGTCGAAGTCCCAGTCCGGTGGGGAGGCGGTGGTCACAAGACCGGCATGCTGAAGGGTGCGGAGGGTCCTGGCGGCCAACAACATCGGATTCATTGCGTTGTAGCCGAATAGAGACGCGCGCTGGCGCAGGGCATAAAACTTTGGGTTCTGCTGTGCCGGCCCGCTGCCGCCCCCACCAAGGCCCTCCGGCCAGGTGACCAGCGTGCGTTGGTTGACGCTGTCGGGCTGGACCGAGCTGACCAACCTCACGTCCCATCGTTGCGGATGTTGCGAGCGATCGTCGCCGACGATCAGAAACGCGTCACCGGGCTGTAACTGCGTCGAGGTGCCTGCGAGGTAGACGCTGGTATCCCGGCGATGTGGCTCCCATGGAAAGCCGGTCTGCACCGGCAGCGCGTTCCAATCGGCTTTGGCCAGGATATTGGCGGAGGTCTGGAACGACTGCGGCGTTTGTCCCTGAGCAGGGACGCTCTGCACCTGCGTGCCTACGGGGATGGTGACGGCGGTCGTCGTCGGATCGGTGGGCAGGCCGGTGGCGGCGGTGATGGTGAAGGCAAGGTAGGTCGAGGCGGAGACGCCGGGCGATGGCTGGTAGCCGATGAGTTGGCTGAGTTGCGTCAGCGAGTAGAGCTGGGTAGCGGTGCGCAGATAGCTCTCATTGGCGAGGCGCTCCTGATAGAAGGTGAGGATGTCGAGCACGACGGCTGTGGCGTCGATGAAGGCAATGCTGAAGTCGTCGTCGTCGCGCGTCTTCAACGCGGCAAGCGCGGGGTACTCGGAGCTGGAGAGACGCGCGAGCATCGATTCCTTGAACGTCGCCCAGCTGCCGGTTCGATAGGTGATCGAGGCGAGCCCCGCGCGATTGGTCTCGCCCTGCGGCGTCTGCACACTAATGCCGGAGCAGCAGCCGCAGGCGCAGTCCGGTAGTCCAGTACAGCTCACAGGTCCCTCACTTTCCGCCCTGCATCACGAGCGTTAACTGGCCGTGATTGGGAAAACTGCGGTCGTTGTCCATACGGGCCACCTGGAACGGGCCAAGCGGAATTTCCCCCTTCTGAAGATAGATCTCGGTGTCGACTCCTTGCGGCTGAAAGGCGGTCGCGGTGACGGTCTGCACGCCCGTGACCATGCGCGCCGCGGCGTAAATCGGGCTGAGGTAAACCGTCTGTCCCAGCTTGAAGAAGCCGGGGGCAAACAACGCGGGTTGGCCATTGGGCAGGGTCCCGCTGCCCAGCACCTGCATCAGCGACTGCTCGACATCGCCCTGGAAGTAGTCGGGATCGACGCAGATCGTAAGATTGATCTCGAGCGAGACGTAATTCGGACCTTCGAGTTTGATGTCCTGTCCCGCTATCCGGTAACGGTTGACGTACTGGGTGAGGGTCTGGCGAAGCGACCTGTTGAGATTGCCGCCACACCGGGGTTCGGCGGTGATGAAGACGGTGTACCAGCTTCCGGTCCAGCGCAGCATCGCCGCGGCGTCTTCGACTTGCGAGTTGGCCTCGGTGACGGTGGCATAGTCCGACATGGTGATCGCGCGCTCCTGGGTCAGAAAGGCTTGCGGCGCGCAACGGCGAATCTGGTCGGAGGTCTCGGGATCGAATCCGCCGGAGGCCGGGAGCGGATTGGTGCAGGACTGAATGCGGGGGTCTCCGGCAAGGAACACCAGGCTCTCGGCGCCGACGTTGCCGGCGGCCCCATTGCCGACGCGATAGGAAGCGGTGAATGACGTCCCGCTCGGCGGACGCATGCCGTTAGTGTCATCGCCGAAGCGTAAATGCGCGGTGCCGTCGGACTCGATCTCGACGACAAAGTTGGTGTCTGTGGCGCCGGCGGCGAGCAGATCGGGAGCGGGAGTCCAGGTGGCGTCTACTCCGATCGTGCTGGCGAGCGTTATCGAGGGCACGGCCTGATTGGCGTCGTAATGCATCAGATCGTAGGCAGAGAGGCTCGGATTAGGTTCCTGCTCGAAGCTGCGAACACTGATCAGATCGGAGCCGGCGGCGAACGAAGTCGCGACGGTGGCGAGCGAGACGCCGTCGAATTGCTCGGCAACGATCGGAAGCTGCACGCCAACGCCACCCGAGGGCGGCTGATACAGCACCAGCAGATTGAACAGGGTTGGGGTCTGGAGTTCACCCTGGGCCAGCACGCCAAAAAGCGGCGGCCAGGTTAGCGGATTCGACGGGTGGAGGGTGAGATAGGGGGTAGGGGGGTTGCTGGCATCCTCCAGTTCGACCGTGCCGGTGTTCAGCAGCATGGTCGCTGCGGAGGGAAACGTAGTGGGGTTGACGGCCGGCGGCGTGTAGCTCGCAGGTACTCCAACAAACCGTGACAATGTGTTGAGCTGCGTGACCGCGTAGTTGGCAGTGCCGGGCGTCAGTGTCAGATTGGTGAACTGTTCCAGGTGCACCGGACCGATCATTCCGGCGGGGCCTCCCGGCCGCGGATCGAATACGACGGTCAGATCGAAATTGGCCGGGTTGGTGGCGTTAGGCGCGGCCAGGACGCCGAAATATTGCGGCCACAACAACGGGCTGTCGGCCTGCACCATCAGGCAGGTGATCCCGTTCGCATCGGTAAGGCTGACGGAACCGACGGAGAGCAGTGGAACGGCATTCGGAGTTACCGGGCTGCCGGCCAGCGGCAGAGGGACGGCCTGGGTGATCGGGCTGTCGGGAAGCTGCGGCCGATAGCGCACCGGGAATGGAAGCGGCGCCGTCGGGCTACAGCGGTCGGCGGCGAGGTTCGGCGGGCGGAAGAGACTGGGCTCGGGAACGGTATGCAGTTGGACGGCAGGCAGCAAGAGGCCCTGGTCGGCGAGGACCACGTTGCCAAGGACAATGCTGACCCCCGTTAGCAGGAGTTTGTCGTTGTTCGAATCAAGAAACGTCGACGAGATGCAGACGGAAAACGGCAGCGCGTCGTCCGAGGACCACTTGATCTCGGTCACCGGTGTAGGCTGCTGCGAGGCGGAGGTGATCGGCACCGGCCCGCTGGCGCCCTGCGCGAAAAGCGGATCGACCAGCGGCTGGCCCCGGCCGTTCTGCGTGGCGATGGAGGTGAGCCGCACGGCGCAGCGGTGGCGGATATCGGCGTCGGCGGCAACCCCGGTTTGCGGACCCATCACTTCCTGAAAAATCAGGATATCGCCGACTTGGAGGTTCGGATAAGTTCCGAGCAAGGTGGCTTCGGTGGCCCCCTGCGGCAGACAACAGTTGGTGTCGCCCCAAGTGTAGAACTGTATCTGGTTGTGTTCGGGGTAGAGGTTCGCATCCTGCATCGGTTGGAACACGATGACGCCGGCAGCAAGCGCCGCCCGCTCGTTGCCGGGCAGCGACGATGGCATCCCCGGCGCGAAGGTGTAGAAGCTGGTCGCAGTGTGGTCGAGGAAGACTGGAACCGATGCCGTCAGATGGACCCATGCGCGGGCATTGCACCCGTCATGCACGCGATAATCGACGAGCAGGGCATGGCGGCGCAGTGAGATGCGGCTGCGCGCTGTCGGCAGATAGGCCTCGGTCGCGACCGCATCCTGCTGATAGCTCAACTGGTCGCCATAGTAGGCGATCAGCTCGGCGAGGATGACCCCCATATCCGCTTCGCTCGAGCCCTGCCATGACGGCAGCAGTTGATTGAGGCGGTCGAGCAGGATCGTACGGAAAGAGCCATAATCCTTGGCCAAATAATTGATCGGCGGCGGCGTTGGAAGATCAGGAGGACAATCCGCAGCCACAGGTTTGCAGTCGAAGTCAGGAGGACATTCGATCTTGAACGAGAACGCGACTTCGGCGAGCTGAGGATCGAACCCAGCCAGCGCCTCGGTGACGTCGAAGATGTCCTGCGAGGCCTGCGTGGCATCGTTGACCAGGCGAAATGTGTAGGGCGAAAAGTCGCCGGCAACACTGGTGCGGACGACCAGTATCGTCACAGGGTTCGCCAGCTGTGCGAAATAGGCGTCTTCCGCCGGCGTGGCGTGCGGCGGCGGCGGGGAAGCCGGAGCAATCCACAATGCGGTAATGCCGGTGATGCTCTCGCCACCTTCGATCAGCACATTGGCCGGCGTGAGGTTGGTGGGCGCCGGTTTGAGGCAATGCACCAGTAGCGTCTGCTGCGGGGGACTTCCGGCTGGTGCTTCGTGATCGAGCACTTCGAGATAGTCGATCCCGTTCAGCGTCGGGTTGCCGACCACCGCGGCTCGGCGGTTCTCATTGCAGCAGGCGTAGATCACGAAGGCCCTCCATAGACGAAGGTCTGCACCTGCGTGACCTCGGAATTGAGCGGGGAATAGGTGACGGTGACAGTCAGCACCGCCTCCTGAACATCGGCGACGACCGACAGTACCTTGATGAGGCCGCTGAGCCACTTCTGCAGCGCGCCCTGCACCGAGAACTGCGTCGCGGCCGCCATCTCCATGCTGTTGGGAGCGAACGGGAGCTGCAACAGACCGCTGCCGAAGTCGGGCATGTTGACGCGCTCTCCCGGCGAGGTGAACAGCACCTGCTCGACCAGCTGGCGCAGATAGTCGCCCAATGGATCCAAGGTGCGGCCGCGGCCGTCGAACTGGTATGGAAAGTTGACGTTCATTGCGGAGATCAGTTCATTACGTTGCCAGCACCAAGGTCTGTGCCGAGACCGGAAGCAGTGGCGTTCCGGTCGGGACGCACAGCGACACTCCGGTCATGATGGCAACCGGCTGGCCGTTGGACAGGACCTGCGTCGCTCCCACAACCCACTGCCCGGTAACACATGGACCGTTGCCGGCGGGCGGAACAAATGCGCACCCGGCCACCGCATAGGGTGCTGCGATGGTGGCAATCGGCATCCCGGAGACAAAAACCGTCGGACTGGGAACGGTCGGTATCGCCTGACCTCCGTGCGCGCAGGTGACGACAGCGCCCATGTGTAGAATTGGTCCCGGCATCGATTAACCTCCTGAGTGACTGGGCGCAGACCGCAAAGGCTACGGGCCGGTTACGGTGAGTGCGGTCTCGTTCAGGGCGACGATCGGGCCGATCAGGCTAATGGTCGCGCCCTGCCCATTGCTGATGTAGATCCCCGTCTCATTGACGACGATCATGGCGCCGCTTGCGCCCTTGAGAACGATCCCGCCGGTCGCGGGCGTCGGCGGCCCATCGCTGAGGATCAGCGAGTTCTGGCCGGTGGTCTGCAGCACGATGTTCTGTCCCGGCGGGATCGCCGGCGGCGCCGTGGCAAACACCGGAACGTCGGCAACCAGGCCCCAGAAACCTCCGGTCCAGATCGGATAATCCGGATCTCCCTGCTCGAACTCGATCCACACCTGAGATCCAATCGGTGGAACGACAAAGCATCCAGCCTGAATACCCGCCGCTGGAACGCACGGCATGGCCCAGCTTGTCGGCGTCTCGCCAAAGACATCGGGAACTTGCGCCATGATGCGCCCGATCTGCAGCGGATCGATGTTGATGAGCACCGTGCCGCGATATTTGCCGTAGTACCGCGAAGGGGACGCGGTCATGCCTGAACGACCGTCGCTCATAGGTTCACCGTCGGGACTGTGGAAACTAGACCGTTGCGAGTCAGCGTGAAGTCTTGCTTGTATTCTCCGCGCTTGATCTTGTGGGTGACGTGCTTGACGTAATAAAGCCCGTCAAAGGCTGGGCCGGCGCCGCGGACACCGACAAGCTTGCGCGCACTGAGCACCCCACCATAGCGCGTGACGTCGAGACTGCCTTCGCAAGTGACGACTTCGGCGTTCTGCGCGGCGGCGGCGAGCCCCAACATGATGGCCTGCGGAATCGGCAGTTTCGAGGCGTCGTCACGGAAGGCCTTGAGATCCGGCGGAAGCAAATTTACGGGGAACGGTGGAATCAGGCCGAGCGGAGGGTTCAGCGGGGTGATGGGCGGGATTGGGATCGGAATGCTGACGCCCGTTTCCTGGTTGTATACGTAAAGGATCGGGATCCTGTTCTTCTCTTGGTCGAAGGTAAAATGCAGGCTTTCGACGTTAGTGTAGGCATCCATGTCTGAGCTAAGGGCAGGCTGCACCGGCCCCACTTTGATCTGCGGGCCCCAATAAGCGGTGTTCGCGCCCGGCACTGGGCCTGGCTCAATGTAGAAGACGTAACCGACCTCCTCCGCCATCGATCGGATGTATTGCAGGTCGGTGCCCTGCTGGCCGGCGATCGCCTCGATTGGCAGGGAGACATCGATCAATACGCTGGGAATGATCAGCGGCAGGACGCCGTAAAACGCGTATTTTGAGAGCAGGAGCGCGACGCGCGCCTCGCGCGGACAGGCGGGAAACGGAAAGCCGCTCCAGTCCGATTTGTCCATCAACGCAGTCAAATCTTTTCCGGAGATCGTCAGGGTCGAGTTCGACCCCTTGTCGCCCGGCGAGATTTGGTTGTTGGTGATCACGCCGTCGATCAGCACGTTGGCGACGCCGTTGACCGTGGCCACCAGGATGCACCGCATGAAGAGCAAAGGCAGACCGCCGCTCAGCAGAAACAGAATCTGCAGCGGCGACTGCTTATCGATGCTGAAGACGAGCTGGAAACCGCTCTGGCCGACGTCCTCGACTTGAACCTCGACGGAGGCAAGCGAGTCGAGCACCACCCTCGGCACGGTCACCGGAATGATCGGCCCCATCATCAAGGTGAGCTGAACGCTCTTAAGCACCGCTGCCTCCCGGCACGCCTTGCGGCGTCGTGATCGCCAATACGCGGCCGGGCGTGGCGACGAGGGCATGCGGCCGGATCGCGCCGTTGGCGTCGCAAATCAGCCATGCCATCAGCGGATCGCCGAGGTACTTAGCGGCAATCAGGTCTAGCCGGTCGCCCTGGTGTACGGTGTACTGGTTGATTGTCGCGAAATTGGGCGCCCCGGGCTGGGGCACGATGCGCCGCGCGAGGTATGCGATGACCTGGCCATTTGGCGCACTGTAGTATTGCACACCAAAGCCGTAGTAACGGCTGTCGGTCGGAAATGTGACCGGTGGCACGACGCCGAGCTGCACCATCGCCATCAACGGGTAGTTCATGGCAAACTTCCCAATCCCAGAACTGTTAAAGCGGCAGAGCTGGCCCGGGAGGCGAGTGACTCCTTGTTGGTCAGGTACGACATGAAGAGTTGGCCGCCGGGGGTGTCGAAACCGAGGTCATCCACGCTTAGCACACGCAGACCGAGGCTTACCTTGGCGCGTATCGGATTGAGCTGGACGTCAAAGGCTTCCTCGGTGATCGAGAACTCGGTGAGGCGCACCGGAACGACGCGGCTCTTGCTCCAGACGAAGAGCGTCAGGGGCTGTTCGAGCGGGATGATCTCGAGGGTCCCGGCATTGGCCATGTTGTCGTCTGCGATCAAGGTCTCGACGGTCGGATTGATCAGCATCTCCAATTGCGCCAACTGGGGATGGAGGCCGTACTGCACCGCCAGCGGAAATTGCGAGGGAAATTCGAGCTGGTCTGTCGCGTCGAGTTCGGCCTCGACCTTGATGGTTTCAACCGCCGGCCCGCGCAGCCGCAACGCGTCGACACGAACGCCGTCCTGACCGCCTGGCGTCGACTGGATCTGTAAGGTGCGCGACAGCGAGTCCGGGTTGTACTGCAGTGCGATCACGCTCTGGATCACGCTGGTATCGGGGTCCAGCGTCACGATGCCGCCTTTGACCAGACGCGGGGAAATCGGCGATCCGCTCATCGAAGGATTGCTCCTGTTCGTATCGTTCTCAGACCGGCAGACCTTATTCGTCGATCCGCGGCCTACCGCTGTCGGGCGAATTGGGCGCGCGTGGTGTAACTCATTGTTTGATCCCCTTGGCGATCGCGCCAGCGATGCCGCCGCCGAGATTGCGCGCTCCAGTGAGCCCCGGATCCATCGGCATCCTCCCGACACGCAGAACCGGAGTTCGCTGCGAACGGGCCGATTTGATCCCGGTGGCGGGGTCAGCCAGGATGCGTGACAGCTCGCCCTTGAGACCGTTCACCAGCGAGTGCCGGTCGGCAGGATCGAAGCCACGCAGAACCACATGGTCGATCTTCACCTCGATGCGGCTCATACCCACCCCCTGACCTCGGTGTCGGAGAGCGGCCGCTCAATCTTGACGGCCTCCATTCGTGTGGCCTGGAGGACATGCGCCATCTCGACCGAGGCGCCGGCTGCGGCCGCCAGAAACGCCGCGTTCAACGCGATGTTGCGGATATTGCCGCCGGTCATATTCAGTTTTGCCAGGCGATCGGGCTGCAGATCCTTGGTCGGCGTCTGCGCCGGAAATACCCGCGACCAGATCACTTCTCGCTGCGCAGCATCGGGAAACGGGAAATCGATCGTGAAGCGCAGCCGCCGCTGAAACGCCTTGTCGAGGGACGACTTCAGATTGGTGGTCAGAATTGCGAGCCCCTGGAAACTCTCCATTCGCTGCAGCAGGTAGCTCACCTCGATGTTGGCGTAGCGGTCGTGGCTGTCCTTGACCTCGCCGCGTTTGCCGAAGAGTGCATCCGCTTCATCGAAGAGCAGCAGGATGCCGCCGGTTTCCGCGGCGTCAAAAACCTGCTTCAGGTTCTTCTCGGTCTCGCCGATGTACTTGCTGACCACTGAAGACAGATCGATGCGATAGAGATCGAGATCGAGTTCGCCGGCGAGCACCTCCGCGGCCAGCGTCTTTCCCGTGCCGCTCGGACCGGAGAACAGCGCACTGAGGCCGAGACCGCGGCGGCCCTTTGCCGCAAACCCCCAGTTTTCGTAAACCTTCATCCGGTGGCGCGACTGTATCGCCAACTGCCGGAGCGTCTGCTTCTGCATCTCAGGCAGCACCAGATCGTCCCATCCCGACGACGGAATAATTCTCTCGGCAAGACCGTCGAGGCGGGGACGCGAGAACGACCTGCAGGCATTCCAAAGCCTGGTGGCAACCGCTGGGCCATCGGGCGTCGCCTCTTCAGAGACCGTCGTCGCGGCGCTGATCGAGACGATCGTCTCCGCGCTCAGCCGGAATTGTTCCGCGACTTCGTCGAGGACGTCGTCCAAATCGCCGGCGCTGGTGCCGAGCGCCTCTTTCCACAGCTGTTTCTGGCCGAAGGGATCGGGCTTGTTCACCTCGTACCGCTGAACGGCGCGATGCAGACGCAGCGGGTCGCGGCTGGCGATCATCAGCGTTCCCGGCAATCTCTCGGCCAATATGTGAGCTGGTGCGCTCGGCGCGTCACCCTCCCACTGCAGCAGGAGCGACGCAGGGAGCAGTCGAGCCTCGCGCGTCCACAGCTGCAAGAACTGCTCCAGCTCGGCGCCCGCGGACGGGGTATCCTCCAGGCGCAGCACGAACAGCTGATGACCACCTGCTCTGCTGGCGACTAAGGCTGCGATGCCCTCCTGGCCGGCCACATCGTCGCCGCAGAAATGCAGCACAGTCGACGCCGGCAGGTGGTCGAAGGCGGGCTGGATCGTTTCCGTCACCAGCCGCCAATGTTCCTCGGCCAGCCATTCCGACTGGGATTTGCGGTACAGTACGCTCTCCAACCGCTGATCGAGCTGGTTCACGCCGGCGAGGTAGTGCAGGATTCGCTCGTCGATGCGCAGCGGCGCCGCTGTTACGCCATGGCCCGGCTCCAGCTCGATCAGGCGGAACCGGCGCAGCGGTGATGAAGGAGCAAGCGCGCTCCAATGCGGATTTGCGAGGGCGGCCATCGCCAGCGAGAAAGTCACATCGCCTCGTTGGGGGTGCCCACTGACCGCTGCACATTGCGCCGCCAGCGCCGAATCCATTTCGACGCCCGCGCACAACAGCAACAGCTCACGTTCGAAACCGCTCAGCTGAAAAAGGTCCACGAGCCAATCGATCGCCGGAGGCTCCTGCATGGCGCTCCGGATTTTTGCTGCTTTCCGCTCGGCAGCCACACTGGAGTTCTGAATTCATGAGGTCCCGAATCCGCGCAAATTCGGCGACCAGGTAGGTCCGGTTGGCTTCGGCCCACGAAGTGTTGGACGATGGCATATCCATCAGGTCACCTGAACCGAAGGTCCGGTGAAGACAGGCGGCGACTGGGTCATGTCGATGATCGGACTGTCGATGCCGTCCACTCGGATCCGCACGGGCACGATCCCGCCCGTGGGTTGGAGGATCGGGAAGGTGAAAGCCGGCGAATTCGTCGGCGTCGTAATAGGATCGGCCGGGGCCTGCTGGTCTCCGATAAGAAGAGATGCCTGTTGGCCCGGGCGCAGGTAAGGGGCGCAAGGAACCGTCACTGTAACCGCAGAGCCGGAGGCCAATACTCCCGGCGCCCAGGCGGGACCGATTCTGGGCGCGATCGCTAGAGGCAGACCATTGGTGTTGACGATGAACGCCCCCGCCAACACCCGAGCGGTCAACAGGTAAACGCCCGCCGGAAGGTCGGTTGGGTTAGGCTGCGGGGGCGGCAGATTGGGATTAGGCAGCGTGAACTGGAAAGACGCGGCCCCCACGTTCGACAGCGGAGAAACGGCTTGTTGAATTCCCAAACGCGAATTGACGAGTACAGCGGCGCTGGCGCCGGTCAGGTTTGTTCCCTCGACTGTTACGGTATCGCCCAGGACGGCTGCCGGTTGGTCATTAGGCGGGTTGACCTCGTTCAGCGTGGGTAAGGGGCTGACGAGGCTGGGCTGGGCTCGAACCCTGCGTCGCAGCACCGGCAGGGCGGCCGTGGTCTGCCGCTGCGGCTGCATCAGCACGACCGATACCTGAAATGGATAGGTCGGCCGATAGTCGGCTTTGAGCGCAGTCCATAACCACGCCATCTCTTCGCGACCCAGAGCCTCAGGCGTTATCTTGATCATCTCGACCTGGTCGGCGAGCCCAGACGATCCGAGAAAGGGTGTCAGCGGGTTGCCCGGATACGGCTCGGGCGGCGTGCTCAGCGCCTGGAGTGCATTGCTGATGTCACTCCGCACTAGCACCGGGTTCTCGTGCAGCATCATCAGCGCGTAGCCCAGCAACGCTTCTGCCTGCCAAAAATCGGTGGCATAGACCGTCAGCAAATAATGGAGATCGAGGGCCAGCGGCGGACTCGTCAGGCGCGTCTTGCCGTCGGCGCCCAGGGCCGGCAGATCCACATTGCGCCAGGCCGAATTGTGCATCACCTGATGCATAAACAGGTTTACCTGGTTCTCCGGCTCGGGGCCGTTGTGTTGAAAGCTGTGCTGGACCAGGTCCGGCGCCAGGCAGGACACGTTCACCGTGCTGGTGAACGGAGAACCAGGCTCGGCATACAGTTCATGAAGGTAGTACTGCAGCACCGCCGTAACCCCGGATATGGCCAGCCCGTTGCTCATCGGGCCCCCCGACTGCGTCGGCCGAGATACTCGTCGAGACTCATCGCCTTGCGCGCCGGCGCGGCCGCCGGACGTGGCGCTGGCTGCGCTACCGCGGTCACTTCGATACGACCGATATGGATTTGGATGTCGTCGCTCTGCGCCGACCGCCGCGACGGCGCCGAGAACTCGGCTCTGGCCGGTTGGCCCGAGTCACCGGCGACCGCGGCCAACATTCCGGTGCGCTCACGTAACCCGCTGAGTGGGGGTGCGGCGGTCGCATTTCGCCGGTCTGCGGTTAGTCCGTCTTCAATCGCAGCATGCGCCATCCGCGCAGCGCCGACGCTGCTCGTGTCGCGTCGATCGTGCTGCAAACCTGACTGTGCGCTCGCCACATCTCCCGGGACTGTTTCGGGGAGCATTGCCGAGACGTCCACTTCGGGTGTTTTGCGCGGCAGTAGGGGATGAAAGATCTCACGCTCGCTACGGCGCTGCTCGGTCCGCCGATCATCTGTAGGCAACACGATCTCGGCGTACTGTTCAGTCCGATCGTCTGCAGCCAGATCGCGTCGGCGCATCGGACCATCCGTCGGGTCGGAGACCGTCCTCGTGGTCGGGACCGGATTTTGGTCATCGGTGGAAGCTAACGCGTCATCGTGCAGGAAAGTAGGCGCAGACACTTCTTGCCGTCCTCCGGAGAAAATCGATCCCACGAGAGGGTGAAGGCGTGGACTCGGTTGAGCGACGCTGGCGGCTAGGCGCTGCAGATATCCCGTCATGCCAGCACCATTTCGAGATAGAACTGCCGCCGAGCCGGATGGAGCGAGAGGATCTCCGCCTCGCCCCAGCCATAGGCCGAGGCCAGCATATGCACCTCGCGCAGCAAGCGCGTCGCCCGTCCTTCGATCTCGGCCCGCAAAAACGTCGGAAGATCGAGGCTGTCGTCAAACAACTCGCCACACTCCGGGCAATCGAAGTGAAGCATGATCTCGCCCAGAGGATCGGCCAGCGCCATCTTGTCGCCGATCGCGTCCAGATCTTCTTTGGTCCAATCAATCTCTGCAGTAAAGCTTCGCTCGACTGGCCTTGCTTCTCCGTTTATTCGGCACATTTCGACCAGTGCAACCGCCGCCTGGCCGGGATCATCCTCCGCGGCAATAAGCGCAAGGTCGCGGCTGGTCGGCAGCCGGAAAGTCCGGCCGTTCGCGACGATCGGCGCGCCTTGCACAGGCAGCGGACTCTCGGCCAGTGCCCGTCCGTCCAATGCGAACTCGAGTTTGTCGGCGCACCGCCGGCAGGAGGTCCACCCGCGTAGCAACGGCCCAAAGCACGCCAGTTGCATCTCGACCAGCGCATGATTGCGCCGGCCAATCGGCCAGTCTGCTGCGCTCTCCGGTCGCGCCTCGGGAAGCATGGTGTTGATTGCCAACAGGCCCCAGTCGAGGGGATGAAGGGCCTTGCCGCTTTCCCACAACGCCAAAAAATCGGCTTGGGTCAGAGCGCGCATGTCAGGTGGCTACCGAACTCAGAGTTGGCTCAACCGGTTCGGTGACGCCGGTATCGCGCTCCCATCCTTCGTTCTCCAGCTTGATGTGTTCGATGGCGATCGCGTTCGCATTGGCATCGAGATCGGGCAATGCCTGGTATTCGGAGACCCAGCAACGATAGATCTTGTAGGCGATTACCAGCTGCCCGGCCTCGTTATAGAACTCCAAGTAAATATTCTTGCGGAAATTGGCGAGCGATACCTGAGAGCCGAGAGCGGCACCGAAGTTCCAAACCAGGCCGGCCCAGTCATGAAAGGCCAGGTCCTGAGTCAGTCCCCGCTCCAGTGTAATAGGCTCGTACTTCACCCGCGCTGGAGACTTGTGCGAGGTCGATGGATCGCCTCCCTCGCGATGTTCCACGACTTCAGTCGTGCGCTTTAAGCTGCTGCATTTGCTGATGCCGGCGATATATTGGCCGTCCCACTTCAATCGATACTTGAAGTTCAAGTAGGGATCCAGACGCGTAGGATTGGCGGGAAAGATCGCCATTTATTATCTCCCTTCTCAAGAGGTCTGAGCCAGCTGTTGCTGCTGTATCTGGATCACTACGAATTCAGCCGGATACAATGGCGCATAGCCGACCAGGATGTTCACTATCCCCTGGGTCACGCTCGCAGGGGGGTTGTTCTCGCCATCGCATTTGACAAAGTACGCCTGTTGCGGTGTGGTCCCGGCGAATGCGCCCTGCAGGAACAGCCCCTGCATAAAGGCGCCGACGTTGAGCCGCACTTGGCCCCACAGTGTATCGTCGTTGGGCTCGAAGACCACCCACTGGGTTCCGTCGTACAAACTCGATTCGAGGTACAGTGCGAAACGCCGGATCGGCACGTACTTCCATTCGGAGCCGACCTCGTCGTTGCCGCGCAACGTGCGGGAGCCCCAAATCACATCGCCGTAAACCCGGAAATTCCGAAGGCAGTTAATCGCCTGCACGTTCAACACGCCGTTCTGGGGATCGGTCAGGGTTATCGCCAGCCCCGATTCTCCGGTCAGACTGGCGTCTATCCCGGCCGGCGCCTTCCAGACATGGCGTGAGGAGTCCGTCGCAGCGTAGAGACCCGCCACAAATCCGCTGGGTGGGAAGGCCCGCGTCGCGTTTAGTTGTTGGTCGAACGAATTGACCCAGGGAAAGTATAACGCCGAGTTGATCGAGTTGACGCCGGTAATCAGACTGTTGGGGCCGTTCTGCAGCGACGAGAAAGTCGCCGCCGGATCGCTGTCAACGATCAGGAAGGCGCGCTCGCCCACACAGAAGGCCTGAAGGTCTTGGATCGTCTGCGGATCGATCTCGCCGGGGACGCACAGAATATTGAAGATCGCGACCGTGCTTAGAAGGTTGACGCCCCCGGTTCCACTGCTCGGTAGCAGTGCTGTCTCAAAGGCTCCCGGGGTTCCCGCAGTCGTGGTCGGTTGCAGGACCGCGCCGTCATGGCCCGGTTGGAATGCGGCTACCGCCGGCGTCGCGGCCAGCGGCGCTGTCGGCAAGCTCGGCAGCTGGCTGATCGCCAGCGCCGTAGTGCTGTCCATCGAGGCATTGAGAAAGTTCGATGATTCGTTGATAATGTTCACCACATAGCGCGACTGAGAATTGTCGGATTCAGCGAGAGATTTGCAAACGCCTCGACCGTGCTCTGCGCCCCTGTCGTCGGGTTGGTGTAAATGACGGACAGCGTGAAGCGGGTATAATCGTCGGTCCGAGGCTGGATCTGAACCGAATAATTGTCGCCCCAAGTTCCAGGATTGACCGCACTCAGAGTCAGACCTCCAGTGCCGACGCTTGCAGCCACGAGCTCCCAGGTCACGAAGCCAAGCGCCACGAGCGTCCAGACGACAGTCGAGGGACTGGCTTCATGAGTAATCGCACCCAATGTGGTCGGCCAGGGGTTTGGCTCCGTTGCGCCGGAGCTTCCCGCAGTAGTGCAGCGCTGCACATGTCCGTTCGTGTCGGTTATCAGGTCGCCCACGTTATAGGGGTGGGATACAACCCAGGCGGCAATTCCATTGTTGTCGGTAGTGATGGCGCCCGCCGTGGTCGCCCAGGTCGGATGCGGCGTCCCTGAATATCCCGCGGTCGTGCAACGCTGAACCGCATTATTCGAATCGATTACGAGGTTGCCTAGCGAATAGGGTGCCAACGCCGTCCACGCACTGACAGAGCTCGGGATGATCGTCACGGTGCTAGGTGCTGGTGCGGCGCTCGAATCGAACACCAACCCGGTAATATCAAGGGTCGCCGGCTTGGCCGCGGCATCCGTCAGTCTGACGATGTAGCCCTGCTGACCGCCATTCGCGAAGAATTGGTTGACCGCGTACCCAAGATAGCTGCGCGAGTGCGAGACCGCCGAACTGGCTTGCAAAATCCTGCCAGCTCAGGACCAGCGTGGCCTCGTCGGTTGGCCCCATATTCGCCCATCCGACGAATGCGGCGATCGAGGTTGCCACCCCGGTGATGGTGTGAACGCCACTCGGTAGCTCCTGTATGTAGACACCGGGGTAGGTGTATGCGGACATCAATCCCTCCTCATGGCGTGATTATCCGGAAAAGCTCCAGCGACCGATTTGCTGGCTTGATCCGACATTTCCCGGATGGACTGTCCATCCGTTCACACCGCGAGGCTAGCCCGCCCGGTTAACCAAGATGTGTGAACTAGTTCACACTCGAAAAAAAACTTGACCGGCGGCCGAGGGTTCGGCTGATGCGCCGCTCAGCGAACCCCGCCGACGCCAATCCGGCGGATCAGGCTCACATTAAGAGCGTGATTAGTAGGGGGTTTGCCGCCAAACAATTGCGGCCGGAGCCGTGTGCGATGCAGGTAGGTCAGACCGATTTCCGAGCTCATGCCGCCAGGCGGCGCCCCCGGATCAACGTCAGGATTTCAGCGGCGGCTTGGGGGATGTTGGTGCCCGGACCGTAGATCGCGCTGACCCCGGCCTTCTTTAAGAAATCATAGTCCTTGGGCGGGATGACGCCGCCGCAAACGACCAGGATGTCGCCCGCGCCTTGGCGCTTCAGTGCTTCGATCAGGGCCGGGACCAAGGTCTTGTGGCCGGCGGCCTGGCTCGACACGCCGACGATGTGGACGTCGTTTTCGACTGCCTGGCGCGCGGCCTCCTCCGGGGTCTGGAACAGCGGGCCGATATCGACATCGAAACCGATATCGGCAAAGGCGGTGGCGATGACCTTGGCGCCGCGGTCGTGGCCATCCTGGCCGAGCTTGACCACCAGCATGCGCGGGCGGCGGCCCTCGTCGCGGGCGAACACTTCGATCTCGCGCTGAACCCGGCGAAAGCCATCGTCGCCCTGGTATTGGCCGCCATAAACCCCTGACACCGCGCGGATCTGCGCCCGGTGGCGGGTGAAAACCGCTTCGAGCGCGTCGGAGATCTCGCCAACCGTGGCGCGCGCCCGCGTTGCCTCGATCGCCAATGCCAACAGGTTGCCGTTGCCGCTCCTCGCCGCCTCGGTCAGCGCGGCAAGCGCCTGTCGGCAGCGCTTGGGGTTGCGCCTGCGCCGAACCTGGTCGAGCCGCGCGATCTGCGCGGTGCGCACGGCGCCGTTGTCGACATCGAGCAGATCGACCTCGGTCGTCTCGCCCGATTGGTATTTGTTGACGCCGACGATCGTCTCCTCGCCGCGGTCGATCGCCGCCTGACGGCGTGCGGCGGATTCCTCGATGCGCAATTTCGGCATGCCGGCCTCGACCGCCTTGGTCATGCCGCCGATCGCCTCGACCTCGCCGATCAGCGCCGTTGCCGCCTCGGCGATCGAATGGGTCAGGCTCTCGAGGTAATAGCTGCCGCCCAGCGGATCGATCACATGCGGGATGCCGGTTTCCTCGGCGAGGATCAGCTGGGTGTTGCGGGCGATGCGCATCGAGGCCGGGGTCGGCAGGGCCATGGCCTCGTCGAAGGAATTGGTGTGCAAGGACTGTGTGCCGCCCAGCACTGCCGCCAGGGCCTCGATCGTGGTGCGGATGATGTTGTTGTGCGGATCCTGCTCGGTCAGACTGACGCCCGAGGTCTGGCAATGCATGCGCAGCGCCAGGCTCGCCTTGTCCTGCGGCGAAAATTGCTGCATCAGCCGCGCCCACAGCAGCCGCGCCGCGCGCAATTTCGCGATCTCCATGAAGAAATTCATGCCGATCCCGAAAAAGAACGACAGCCGCGGTGCAAATTCGTCGATCTTGAGCCCGCGCGACAACGCCGCGCGCACGTATTCGAGCCCGTCGGCAAGGGTATAAGCCAACTCTTGAACAGACGTCGCCCCGGCCTCCTCCATGTGATAGCCGGAGATCGAGATCGAATTGAATTTGGGCATGTGCCGGGCAGTGTATTCGATAATGTCGGCGACGATGCGCATCGACGGCCCGGGCGGGTAGATATAGGTGTTGCGGACCATGAACTCCTTCAGAATGTCGTTCTGGATCGTCCCCTGGAGCTTGTCCTGCGCGACGCCCTGCTCCTCGGCGGCGACGATGTAGCCGGCCAATACCGGCAGGACGGCGCCGTTCATCGTCATCGACACGCTCATCCGGTCGAGCGGGATGCCGTCGAACAGGATCTTCATGTCCTCGACGCTGTCGATCGCGACTCCCGCCTTGCCGACATCGCCGACGACGCGCGGATGGTCGCTGTCGTAACCGCGATGGGTGGCGAGATCGAAAGCGATCGACAGCCCCATCTGCCCGGCCTTCAAATTCTCGCGATAAAAGCGGTTCGACTCCTCCGCGGTCGAGAACCCGGAATATTGCCGGATCGTCCACGGGCGGTTCGCGTACATCGTCGCGCGCGGCCCGCGCAGATAAGGCGGAAAGCCGGGCATCGCATCGCGCAGCGGGAACCCGGCGGCTTCGATCGCTTCGAGATCTGCGGCGGTATAGAGCGGCTTGACCCGAATCCCCTCGGGGGTCGTCCAATCCAGACTGTCGAGCGGTTTTCCTCTCAGCTCTGCCTGCGCGAGACGGGTCCAATCCTCCAAGGTCTTTGCCGGAAAGGTGCCGTCGTCGGCCATTTCAATCTCCCGCGCGAGACGGAAATCATACGCAATCTATATGGTCGCACGCGCTTCTACGTCTATGATGGCGGGTCGGCGCAAGGTGTGGCGCAGCACGATCGCTGCGGTCAGAAGCATGACGGCGCCGGCCTGATGCGCGGCAGCGAGCGGGATCGGTACGACTAGAACAGAGTCGAGATGCCGAGCGCTACCTGCACCGCTGCTGCGGCGAGCAGCGCCCACAGAGCGACGCGGGTGGGGGTCGGGGAGGGCGGCGCGAAGGCCGGCGGCCCACAGCAGCAGCACCGCGGCGGCGGTCGTCATCGCCAGCAGGCGATGGTCGAACTGGATCGCCGGAATGTTTTCGAACCAGTTGCGGATGAACGGGTGCAGTTGGGCGTAGCCGGCGGGTACCAGGCGGCCGTCCATCAATGGAAAGGTGTTGTAAGTGAGCCCGGCGCGGGTGCCGGCGACAAACCCGCCGGCGGCGATTGTCAGCCCGACGAGCAGGATCACGGCCTCAGCGGCTCGCCGCCATAAGCTCCCTCCGCCCCTGGGGGCGGAAGGGTGTGAAGTGGGGATGCCGGAGCTGTCGGGCAGCCCACCTCCCCCTCCGCTGCGCGGCCCCTCCCTCCGGAGGGCGAGAGGCCCAGGCAGCGCCGTCCACAGGATCAGGCTGTAAATCGCCAGCGCAAGCGCCAGATGGGCGACGAGGCGGTACTGGCTGACTTCGACCCGATGGACAAGCCCGCTTTCGACCATGTACCAGCCGAGCAATCCCTGGCCAAAGCCGAGCGCCAGTATGCCGAGCAGCGCCGGGGCCAGCCGGCGCGGCAAGCGCCCGCGCAGCCAGAACCAGATCAATGGTGCGGCATAGGCAACCCCGATCAGCCGGCCCAGCAGCCGGTGCGCGTATTCCCAGAAATAGATGCCTTTGAATTCGGCGAGGCTCATCCCGTAATGGATCAGGCGGTATTCGGGGATCTGCTGGTAGCGGGCGAATTCCGTGGCCCACTGGGCTTCGGTCAGCGGCGGGACGATGCCGATGACCGGGTTCCACTCGGTGATCGACAGGCCTGAGAGGGTCAGCCGCGTAATCCCGCCGACCACCACCATCGCAAAGATCAGCGCGCAGCAGGCAAACAGCCACGCTGCGACCGCGCCGTGTCGGGTTCTTTCCGTGGCGGTATCGCCGCGCCGCGGCCGCCTCGCGATTATCGAGAAGGACACCTTGCGCTCCCGCAAAAATGACCGGCAGCGGGCAAGGTGAGGGCAAGGGGGCGTCGTGGCAAGTGCGGCGAAAGGTGCGTTCGCGACGCACCCGGTGGACGCGGCGTCCCTCCGACCACGGCTTGCCCCGCGGCGTCAGCGTGCGCCGCGCACCGCCAGCGCCGCGACATCGATCGGCGCCGATGCCTGCGCCACTGCGCAGGTCGCCCGCCGTGACCGGCGCTTCGGCACCAGCAGGACTCCGTCGCTCCCGCAAGCGGCGAGGGCGGCCCCCTCCGCCACCCCCCAACAGCCGGTTGCGCGGAACACCGCCGCCGAGCGCTCGGATAGACGCTCGGTCTCGGCGAGCAAGCGCGCTGCCGTAAAGAACCATACCGGCGCCCCGAGTCGTCGCAGCGAGTGCCAGAATACCCGGCTCGGCGCGCTTCAGCTCGATCGAGACAACCGCCGCGACTGAGCCGATCTCAAACCCCGCCTCGGCCAATGTCGCATCGGCGAGTGCGGCGATTTCCCCGGCAGAGCAGCCGCGCTCGCAGCCGATGCCGAGCGCCAGCACCCGCGCGGCAACGGTCTTTGCCGGAGACCGCGCGCGGAGAGCGACATCTTTTCAGGTAGTTCAACGTCTCATTGCGTCGAGCCTTCGGCAACTTCGCCGTAACGATCGACCGGGCTGAACTTCGATTGCCTACTGCAGCGCATAGGTCTGTAACCAAGATTATCGATTGACCGCACGCTCGATCTGTTAGACTTGACCAGAGCGGCACGGGTATTGGGGAAGCCATGCGACTCCTTGTTGGCATCGGATTCGCTTCGATTCTCGTTGCGGTCGTCTCCGCATCGGCTGAGGACATCGGCACGCCCAAAGGGCTCTCGGCCGCTGCCGCAACAGCGGCAGCGCCGTCCGGCAGGGTCGGCCGGATCAGCCTGGTTTCGGGAAAGGTCGGCTTTCGCGGCCCGGGCGAAGCGATCTGGTCCGATGCCGAAATCAACGACCCGATTGCCGGCGGCGTATCGATGCGCACCGACCCGCAAGCCCGCGCCTTGATCCGAATCGGTCCCGACACGATCGCCCTCACCGAGAGCACCGAGATCGCGGTCGCCAATCTGAACGATCGAATGGCGGAAATCGCCGTCTCGCATGGGCGAATCGATCTCGACATCCCCCACCTCGACAAGGGCGAAACCGTCCAAGTCGATATTCCCCGCGGCGGCGTCTGGCTGCTCCAGCCCGGCCGTTACGACATCAACGCCGGCGCCGGCGACCAGCCTCCGTGGATTGCGGCATTTACCGGAAGCGCGCGGTTTGTCGGCAGCGGCGCCGACAGCGCGATCAAAGCGGGAAATCGCGCGTTGCTGACCGGTTCCGGCGCGGCTGCGATCACCACCGAGCCGGCCTCCGCTGACGAGTTCGCCGTATGGTGCGGTGCTCACGCCGTCGACGAAAGCGGTCTTGCCGCACCCTATTACGTCTCCCCGGCGATGACCGGCTCCGCCGCGCTCGATGCTGCCGGCAGCTGGAGGGCAGATCGTAAATATGGCGAGGTATGGGTTCCAAACGCGTTGCCCGCAAATTGGGCCCCCTACGGCTATGGCCATTGGCGGTGGGTTGCGCCGTGGGGCTGGAGCTGGATCGACGATCAGCCCTGGGGTTTTGCGCCGTCCCATTACGGCCGTTGGGCCTATCTCGACCAGCATTGGATTTGGGTCCCCGGCGCCTACACGGCGGGGCCGGTCTATGCGCCGGCCGTCGTCGCGTTTCTCGGCACGCCCGGTGTCGGCTTGAGCTACGCCGAAGGTTCCGGCCCGGCCGTCGCCTGGTTTCCGCTGGCGCCCGGCGAGGTCTATTGGCCGAGCTACAGTGGCGATCTCGACTATATCCGCGGCTTGAATGCCGGCGACATCGCCGATCCCGGCATCATCCGGCTGCGCGCCGATGGCGAGCCGCTGGCCGAAATCGTGAATGCACACTTTGCCAACCGGCAGTTCGCCAGCGTGGTTCCGCGGCCGGTTTTTGTCGCCGGTCAGGCGGTGTCGCTCGCCTTGCTCCAGCTGCCGCCGGAGCGGTTGGAGAATGCGCCGGCGATCATGGGTTCGCCGCAGATCGGCCCACCGGCGCCGCCTGGGACGGCTCGTGTTGCGGCGGCCCCGGCCATCGGCCAGCCATCCCCGGCCGGGCATGTTGTCGCGCATTTCGCTCAGAGCACGGCGTGGGCCAGAGCGGTTCATGCCGCGACCATCCGCTCGCGCAACTTATCAGCATGCTGCCCGCATGCGTGGGGCTCATTTGCGGGTGCCGGCCTATGCCGCGGCATCGAGGCCGCGCTATGAGATCGTTTTGCGGGTGGCGCACATCACCCATATTCCGCGGTCTGGCGAAGCGCGCAAGAAAGTGATCAGACGATGATCGATTACCGCAGCGACAACACCGGACGGGCGGCGCCGGAAATCCTCGAAGCGCTGGTTCGCGCCAATCATGATACCGCGCTCGGCTATGGCGCCGACGAATGGACGGCGGCATTGCAGCGGCGGTATTCCGAATTGTTCGAAACCGCGGTGCGGGTATTTCCGGTGGCCACCGGGACCGCGGCCAACGCGCTGAGCCTGGCGGCACTCGGCCCGTCCTGGGGCATCGTCTATTGCAGCGAGGCGGCGCACATCAATACCTCCGAGGCGAATGCGGCCGGGTTTTTCGGCGGCGGCCTCAAGCTTGCTCCGGTCGGCGGGGAAGATGGCCGGATCAGCGCCGACCGCCTGGCCGAAGCCTTGGGCTCGATTGCGCCGGGGCAGCTGCATCGCGGGCAGCCCTCGGCGGTCAGTGTGACCCAGGCGAGCGACCTCGGCACGGTCTATTCGCTCGCCGAGATCCATGCCATCGCCGAGGTCGCGAAGGCGCGCGGGCTGAGAGTGCACATGGACGGGGCGCGTTTTGCCAATGCCGTGGCTCGACTTGCCTGCAGCCCGGCGGACGCGACCTGGCGCGCCGGCGTCGACATCATGTCGTTCGGTGCGACCAAGAACGGCGGCGCACTGTGCGATGCGATCGTCGTGTTTGCGCCCGAACTTGCCGACGGCCTGGCGGTGCAACTGCGCCGCGCCGGCCAGGTGTGGTCAAAGATGCGCTTCGCCTCGGCGCAGCTGATCGCCTATGTCGAAAACGGGCTGTGGCTGGAGATGGCGCGCGCCTCCAACGCCATCGCAGCGCGCATCGCCACCGGGCTTACGGCGCTTCCCGGCGCGCGCTTGCTGGCCCCGGTCGAAGCCAACGAGATTTTTCTCGAAATGCCGAGCGCCGTCATGGACGGTCTCGAGGCGGACGGCATTCAATTTTATCGCCGCAGCGCGAGCCTCGCGCGCTTTGTGTGCCGGTTTGACGCGACCGAAGCCGAAGCCGACGCGCTGCTCAAATCATTGCAGCGACATCTGCCGCCGACCGCTGCGGCGCGAGCAGCGGAGTAGCGGCTACTCGGCGGCCTGCGCCTGCGGGCTCGAATCCGGCATCATGCCGAGCGCGCGCTTGTAGACATCGAGCAGGGTTTCCTCCTCGTCGAGTTCATCCTTATCGCGTTTGCGGATGCGGATGATCTGCCGCATGATTTTCGGGTCGAAGCCGGTGCCCTTGGCCTCGGCATAGACCTCCTTGATATCCTCGCCCAGCACGCGCTTTTCCTCTTCGAGCCGCTCGATGCGCTCGATCAAGGATTTGAGCCGCTCGCCCGCAATCCCCCCGACATCCGGCATAATCCCGCTTTCCCCCGATAGCGCCGCGCCCCCCGCGGCAGCGGGCCGACGATAGCGGCCGCCCTCGGCGGGCGCAAGCCAGGGGGACGAAGGCTGGGATCAGTGCTGCTGCTGGGTGGCGAAAGCAGCCTTCTGCTCGGCGCTGGCTTCCTTCTGGTATTTCTTGCGCCACTCGTCATAGGGCATGCCGTAGACGATCTCGCGCGCCTGCGGGTCGGTCAGCGGGACGCTGCGCTGCTCGGCCTCCTCGCGATACCATCGCGACAAGCAGTTGCGGCAGAAGCCCGCCAAATTCATCATGTCGATGTTCTGCACGTCAGTGCGCTCGCGCAGATGCTCGACCAGGCGGCGGAAGGCCGCGGCTTCGAGTTCGGTGCGGGTCTTGTCGTCCATCGGAACCTCCTCGTTGATGCTGGGCCTCTATGTAGCGCCGCCGCGCCGCAATCGCATCCCCGATAATAATTCGATGATCCACGTAAGATCGTTGACAGCGTCTCTAGGTGAGCATAAATTCGACCTTCGTTGGAATATGAGAGGTTGTCGTGGAGGCTAGACAGGCGATCGCGGCGCTCGGCGCGCTGGCCCATGAAACCCGGCTCGCGGTCTACCGCCTGTTGGTGCAGCGCGGGCCGGACGGCTTGTCGGCGGGGACGATCGCGCAAGCGCTGGAGCTGTCGCCGTCCTCGCTGACCTTTCACCTGCAGCAGCTGATGCATGCCGGCTTGATCACCCAGCGGCGGATGAGCCGACAGCTGATCTATGCGACGGATTTCGCGGTGATGAACGCGCTGATGGGCTACCTGACCGAGAATTGTTGCGGCGGCGGTGCGGCGCTGCGTTTCCCCGTGTGTTGCCCACAGGCGACCGCGACAGCGGTTCCGACCGACAGAGAATCAGCGTGACGGAGGATTTCATGGACCAGGCGGAAATCAAGGAATTGGTGCGCGCCCGCTATGGCAGCATCGCGGCGGCTACCGACCCCTCGGGATGTTGCGCACCAGCGACATCGTCCTGCTGCGGGCCTTCGGCCGCGGCCCAGGATAAAGCGCTGCAGATGGGCTACACAGAGGCAGAGCTGGCGGCAGTTCCCGAGGGCGCCAATCTCGGGCTCGGATGCGGCAACCCGCAGGCGATCGCCGCGATGCAGCCGGGGGAGACCGTCGTCGATCTCGGCAGCGGGGGCGGCTTCGACTGTTTTTTGGCGGCGCGACAGGTGGGTGATGCTGGCCACGTCATCGGCGTCGACATGACCCACGAGATGCTGGCCAAGGCGCGCGAGAACGCGGCCAAGATCGGCGCCGCTAACGTCGAGTTCCGCCTCGGCGAGCTCGAGCACCTGCCGGTCGCCGACAACACCGCCGACGTCGTGATCTCGAATTGCGTGATCAATCTCGTCCCCGACAAGCAACAGGTGTTCCGCGAGGCGCTTCGTGTGCTCAAACCCGGTGGCAGGCTCGCCGTCTCCGACATCGTGGGCACCCGTCCGCTCCCTGCCGCGCTGGCCGCCGATCCGGCGCTGGTCTGCGGGTGCGTCGCCGGCGCGGCCCCGACGGAGCGGATCGAGGCCTGGCTCGGCGACGCCGGCTTTGTCGACATCCGCGTTCTCGCCAAACCCGAAAGCCGCGAGCTGATCAAGACCTGGTCGCCGGGTCTGGGCATCGAAGACTACGTGGTCTCGGCCATCATCGAAGCCCGCAAACCCGGCCAACGGCCGGCTGCCGCTGATGCCTGCTGCGCTCCCTCGTGCTGCGCCTCGTAGGCTCGGCTAGCGTGGCCCCGAAAACCTACAACGTCCTCTTTCTCTGCACCGGCAATTCGGCGCGAAGCATCATGGCCGAGGTGCTGCTCGACCATTGGGGCAGGGGACGGTTCACAGGTTACAGCGCCGGCAGCTTTCCGCAGGGTTCGGTGCATCCGCTCGCGCTTGACCTACTAGAGAAATCGCGTCTGCCAACCAGCGGGCTGCGCAGCAAGAGCTGGGACGAATTCGCCAAGCCGGGCGCGCCGAAAATGGACTTCGTCTTTACCGTCTGCGACCAGGCCGCCGGCGAAGTCTGCCCTGTCTGGCCCGGTAACCCGGTGACCGCCCATTGGGGCGTGCCCGACCCGGCCGCGGTCGAGGGCGACGAGACCAAACAGCGCAGAGCCTTCCGACATGCCTACGTCATGCTGGAGAGCCGGATCAAGCTCTTTACCAGTCTGCGTCTGGCAGCGCTCGATCGCCTCGCGATCAAGCGAAAGGTCGATGAAATCGGCAGCCTGCGCCTGGTCACAACAGAGGAACCGGCGCCGTGACGTCGGCGAGAAATCCGCGACCAAATCCGCCGGAATGTCGAGGAAATGATCACTGAGTGTGTTCGGGATAGAAGGGGCTAACCGGTGAGCCAAACACCTACCTGCCATCCGCAAGCGTCGGGTCGGCTTTCGTTTCTGGACCGATACCTGACGCTGTGGATCGTGCTGGCCATGTTTGCGGGCGTCGGCATGGGCTATTTCTATCCGTCCGTCGCAGGCGGCATCACGCGGCTATCGGTCGGCACCACCTCAATTCCGATCGCGGTCGGACTGATCCTGATGATGTACCCGCCGTTGGCCAAGGTGAAATACGAAAAGCTGGGTGAGATCTTCCGCAACACGCGGGTAGTGGCGCTATCCCTGATCCAGAATTGGGTGATCGGCCCGCTGTTGATGTTCGGCCTGGCCCTCGCGTTCCTCGCGGATCGGCCGGAATACGCCATCGGCCTCATCATGATTGGCCTGGCCCGCTGCATCGCCATGGTGATCGTCTGGAACGAACTCGCCAAGGGCGATACCGAATATGCAGCCGGCTTGGTCGCGTTGAACTCGGTCTTTCAGGTGTTGTTTTATTCAGTCTATGCCTACGTTTTCGTTAAGCTGCTGCCGCCGCTGTTTGGCGTCCATTTCGGCGTTGTGGACCTGTCGCGGATCACCATCGGGGCGATTGCTCAGAGCGTGCTGGTTTACCTGGGTATTCCCTTCTTTGCCGGGATGCTGACGCGGTTTGTCCTGCTCAAGGCCAAGGGCAGGGAATGGTATGAGGAGCGCTTTATCCCTGCCATCAGCCCAATCACGCTGGTTTCGCTGCTATTCACCATCGTCGTGATGTTCTCGCTCAAGGGCGAAGTCATCGTGCGCATCCCCTTGGACGTAATGCGGATCGCCCTCCCGCTGCTGATCTACTTCGTGGTGATGTTCCTCGTGTCTTTCTTCATGGGCTTGCGGCTCGGTGCGGACTACTCAAAGACGGCCACGCTCGCCTTCACGGCGGCCAGCAACAATTTTGAATTGGCCATTGCCGTGACGGTTGCGGTGTTCGGAATCGGTTCTGGGGCGGCATTCGCGGCGGTGATCGGGCCACTGGTCGAGGTGCCGGTGATGATCGGACTGGTCAACGTCGCGTTTTACTTTCAGCGGCGGTATTTTGAGCGGATGGGGATCACCCCACGATTTGTCCAATAAGCCGACAGGATACGAAGCGCGGCAAAGAGCGCCTCGGTGTCGCTCTTGCGGCTTTCGGCGCAGGCGCCCCAATCATCACGGATAAACGCGCCGCGGTCGGGGCTGCATCACCGGCGCTTTCAGTCGGGCGCCGCCCTCGGCTCCGTCGTCGGCGTGCTCGTCGAGGTCCCGGTCATGCTCTCGGTCGTCCGCATCGTACTGCGCACCCGCGGCTGGTACCAGCGCGGCGAGGCCAGGCGCGCTATAGACGTCGCGCCGCCAATCTCCGTGACCCCAGAGATGCGTCATGTCAATCTCGATCGAGAGCAACTCATCGGCGCGCTTGTCCTGCTCGTGAGCGCCCTGTTCGTCGCCGTAAGGGTCGTCAAGCCGCCATACCAAGTCTGGATAAAGCGCGTCAGCATCGCTGGGTTCCTGCTTACGCTGGGTGTCGTGATCGTTTGGGTAGTGGGTTGGCTCGTGTCGCAATAAATGGCGTTGGCTGCTTCGCGCGACGAGAAGCTGTACGCGTTAGGCGGGTAGACGAGCGAGGTCGCGGCGATCGTCTAATCGAACAGACAGACCCAGATCCGGGTACCACCGGCGAAGACGCGCTCCTGCTCGCGCGCGCATCGGATCGACATTTTATATGACGCGCGCGGTTTCGGCGATCAGCCAGTCGACGACGGCGGCGAGCGCTTCCGGGCGGGGGGCGCCGGCGGCGAGCGCGTTTTCGAATACCGTGAGTTGGCGGTGGGCGCTGGTGCCGCGGGCGAGGATCTCGCGGGCGTGCGAGACTTCAGCGAGGCAGCCGAAATGCCGGGCGTCCTGATCGATCAGCGCCAGGATTTCTTCGAGCAGATCGGCATAGGGGACGATCGCGCCGCGGCCGAAATCGACGAGGCCCTGGTCGGTGCCATAGCGCTGCGCCCGCCAGCGGTTTTCGTCGATCAGCATGCGGGCATAGACCCGCCAGCGCTGGTTCTCGCGCTTTAGCCGCCACAGCATGCGCAACAGGCAACGGAACAGCGCCGCGATCGACAGCGAGTCCTCCACAGACGTGCAGCTGTCGGTGATGCGCATTTCAAGCGTCGGAAAACGCTCGCTCGGCCGCAGATCCCACCACAATTTGGTCGCGTCGGCGATCAACCCTGCGCCGGTCAGCACATCGACATGCCGGCGGTACTCGCCCCAGCTGTCGAAGCGCTCGGGCATGCCGGTGCGCGGCAATTCGTCGAATACCGCCAGCCGATAGGATTTGAGCCCGGTATTGTCGCCGCGCCAGAACGGCGAGGAGGTCGACAGCGCCAATAGATGCGGCAGGAAATAAGTCGCCTGATTGAGCAGGTCGATGCGCAGCTCGTTGTCGGGGAGGCCGATATGGACATGCAGCCCGCAAATCGCGAGCCGCCGCCCAACCCCTTGCAGATCATCCTGCAGATCGGCGTAGCGGCGGCGCTCGGTGGTCTTTTGTGCGTCCCAGCGGGCGAAGGGATGGGTCGCCGCGGCGATCGGCGCCATGCCGTGCCGCGCGGCCACCTCGGCGACGGTTGTGCGCAGCCGGCACAAATCGGCGCGCGCCTCGGCGAGGCTGGCGCAGACCCGCGTCCCGACCTCGATCTGCGAGCGCAAAAATTCCGGACTGACCTGCCCGGCCAGCAAGGCCTCGCAATCGGCCAGCATTTCGGGCGGCGGATCCTCGACGACATCGCGCGTCGCCCGATCGACGAGGAAATATTCCTCCTCGATGCCGAGAGTGAATTCAGGTTCGGCCAAGGCCATGCGAAACCCGCATTCTATAGCTGTCGAACGCTAGCCCATCAGTCGCCCGCTCGCCATATTTGCCACCGGAAGCCGAGGCTGACGATGATGCGGGAAGACCCTTTGGCGCATAACGGTCTTCTGGAAATTTGACCGGCACCTAGTCTTACTGCGTCAGTAATCTGGAACTCTGCGGATTTTGCGGATCGGCGCGTTGCAGCAGGGGCATCTCGGTAGCGTCCTGGCGCGACGATCAGATGTCGCCGCATGGTGGCGATCGAGTTTGGGACGTGCCGTTCGGGCCGGATCGGCGGCGCCTCTGGGTCGATAATCGTGGGGAACGGCAGATCCCGGGAACAGCGTGGTGGTCGACGGTCCTGAGGGGGGAAGGGCGCCGCGTTCGGCGATCAGGAAGCCGTAGGCGGCAATACAGAGTGTGGCGTGGTGGTGAAAGCCGCGCCACCCGCGCCCTTCGTAGTCGCCGAGGCCGAGTTCCTGCTTGAGTTCCTGGTAATCGCGCTCGATCCGCCAGCGCAGCTTGGCCAGGTCGACCAAGCGGTCCAAGGCGATCTCCTCGGGCACCGTCGCCAGCCAATATTTGGTCGGCTCGGCCTCACCTTCTGGCCATTCGATCAGCAGCCATTCCGGTGGGCGCGGCTCGCCGAGCTTGGTGTCGCGGTGCGCCGGCCGCACCCGCACGCGCGCGAAGCGCGAGGTGAGCCAATCCGCGCTGCCCTCGCGCCAGCGCACCGGCTGCCATGCCATTACCGGCAGGCCGATGGCGAGCGCCTTGGCCGATGTCGGCTGGTGTTCGCTGTCGCGCCGCAACAGCTTGGGCGGTCGTCCGCGGCCCGAACCGGGCGGTGGCGGCAACGGCGCCAGGCCGGGTGGCCACACCGAGGTGGTCGGGCCGATGCCCGCCACATAGCGCAAGCCCTCAGCGCTTATCTGCGTGCGCAGCCCGGTGTCGTTGCCATACCCGGCATCCATCAGCACCACGCCCGCGGGCAGCCCGGCGGCTCGCGCCGCCTTGATCTGTGCCAGAGCAATCTCGGGCTTGGTTTGGAACGCGACCGTTTGCGGCACCTTGGTCCTTTCCCGCCGCGCCGGGTCCTCGGCCCAATCCTGCGGCAGATACAGCCGCCAAGTGACCGGCAAGCTGGCCTCGTGATTGGCCAGTGACAGCGATACCGCAACCTGGCAGTTGTCCTGCTTGCCGAGCTGACCGCAATATTGCCGGGTCACCCCGACCGAGTGCCGCCCCTTTTTGGGAAACCCGGTGTCGTCGATAATCCACGCCTCGATCGGCCCGCTGCGCTCGATCGCCGGCAGCACCAGTTCGCTCACCTTCGCCAGCATCGCTGCGTCCGACCACGGCGCGTTGCCGACAAAGTGGAGCAGCGATTGATGTTTTGCCGCGACCTGCGCCGGCGCCGTCACCGCTGCCATCGGCTCCACGCTCTTGCGCTCGATCGGCATCAGCAGGCCCAGGCAGTAGTCGTGCAGCGGTTCCTGCCGATCGGCGTGGCCCAAGGCCGTGCCCAACTGCTCGACATAGGCCGCAAATCGCGCTTCACTTCCCCCGTCGGATCCAGCGTCCATTCCCGGTCCCCCATACCCGGAAAAAACGGTGGCAAATTACGACATCTTGAGGCAGTTATCTACCTCCTATACCTGATCTTGTATTTTGTGACTTAGTAAGATTAGGTGTCCGGACTTAAGGGAGGGTGGGTCGTCTAATTGAATTGTACAACTGGTCAAATGCTTCAATGTACTTTAGGCCTTTCCGACCATGTGTGTTGAACGACTGTGGGGAAGTATGGGGGACACGCATGACGAAATAGTTCCTCCCGGCCAAGGTTTCTTCCCGCACCTCCCACGGCGGAGTGATCTTATCCATGGCGTAGCGCTGCGCGTTCTCACCAAAGAACACAATTGCTTTAGCTTGTATTGAAGAGAGTTCCCGGAATAGAAAGCGCTCACGGCATTTTTAGACTTGGGCTTCTTGAATCTGAATGCGGCCCGATTTCCCAGTAAGGCAGCATTTATCGCACTTAACGGCGTTTGTGATGTAAACGCGGGGCGAGGAGAGGCTATCGCAGTTAGCTTGTATGAATCCCAGCTGCTGGCAGAGCGATATTAGTGTCCTGTGACTTTGCGAGCGAGGGAGCTGCGCGGGTTTTTCCTTAGCCCGATCATCATAAATCGTGATCAGGACTAACGAAGACGTCTGAAACTCATCATTGTTGTTGGGCTTATCAAAAATAAAAACAATATCAGCCGAATCAAACTCTGTTCTAAACACATTGGGCGGATTTTGCTGATCTGCGAACGGCGTTCCGGCAAAGCATGCGCGGCAATATCGCTCGGTACTCTGACAAAGCTCGTCTCTAATTTCAAAGAGGCTCATTTTCGCCTTCCAGCGACAGTTAACCGGATACATAACACACGGTTCGCCGCATGCGAGCATCGCGCTGTTATCAGCGAAGGGCCATGAAAATGATCCGAGGCGCTCGGCGGTGGCCAAGGCGGCGCTCGCGCGGTCGAGGGTGTCGTTAAAGCCCTCCCTCTCGATGGGGGAGGGTTGGGAGGGGGTGACACCGCAGGTTTTCGGCGATCGTCGCGCGCACGCCTGCGAGGTTGGACATCACCTCGTTGTTCCAGAAGCGGAGAACCCGGTAGCCCTGGTCTTGTAGAAAGCGGGTTCGCTCTGATTCGTGCGGCGCCGCCCCGTTGTGTTGGCCGCCATTAATTTCGATAATCAGCCGCGCGTCGTGGCAAACAAAATCAGCGATGTAACGCCCCAGAGGCACCTGCCTACGGAATCTGTGCCCGTCGATTTGATATAACCGCAAGATTCGCCAGACGCTGTTCTCGGCGTCTGTCATCTCTCTTCGCAAGGATCGCGCACGAGCCCGCGCCTCGGCAATCGGGTACTTCTTCATTTCGGCACTAACCTTTCCGGGCTGTCACCCCCTCTCAACCCTCCCCCATCGAGAGGGAGGATTCTAATCACGTTTGGGGTCGACCGCTATCGCACCCCGAGGATCGAGCCGGTGACGGCGCGCGGGTCGCGGCGCGGCCAGCGCCCGCGTTCGACCTGATGAAAGAACTCGTCGAGGCTGCGGTTGAACAAATCGGGCTCTTCGAGGTTCAGCGCGTGGCCGGTATTCGGGAAGACGACGAGCGCCGCCGATGGGATCGTCCGCTTCATCAACAGGCCCGGTTCGAGGCAGGGGTCGTCCTCGTCGCCGGTCATGACAAGGGTCGGCACGTCGAGCCGGCGCATCGGCTCGATGAGATCCCATAACGAGGGGCGCTGCGCCTGCACGCCGCGCATCGTCAAGGCCGAGCCCCGGGTCGAATGCCCGGCGAGATTCGACGCGAACTCGTTCCAGCCGCGCGGGTCTTTGTTCTGGAACTGCACCCGGCTCGGGCCCTGTGAATAGGTCTTGGCGGCCACGCTCATCCCGGAGCCCTCGATCAGGGCGATGGTCTTGGCGGTTTCGTCGTGGAATTGCTGGCGCTTGCCGGGTTCGGCGCCATAGCCGCAGCCGGCGACCACCAGTGACAGCGCGCGGTCCGGATAGGCGAGGCCGAAATGCAAGACGGCGAAACCGCCCATCGAAATGCCGACAATGTGGGCCTTGTCGATCTTCAGCGCGTCGAGCGCGGCGCGGATGTCGTCGCAGGCGCGCTCTTGCGAATAGCGCGCCGGATCTTCGGGCACGTCCGAGGGCGGGTAGCCGCGGGCGTTATAGGCAACGCAGCGATAGCGCCGCCCGAAATAGCGCATCTGGCCTTCGTAGCCGCGATAATCGTCGGCAAATTCATGGAGGAAGACGATCGGCGTCCCCGACCCGGTCTCCTCGTAATAAAGGCGGACGCCGTCATCGGTCGTCAGCTGTGGCATCGCTGTCCCCTCGCCTGAAACGTTGCGGCCATCCTAGGAGCGCGCCGGGGCTTGCCGCAAGCGGCGCCGGGGCAACGGTAACTGGCACGGTTTTTGAGTGTTCGTACATCAGGTCCGGGCCTCTGCCCCGCTCGCAGACGCCGATCCGGGCCGGGATCGCCGGATCTCGTCCGGACCTCATTCCCGGACCAGCCCTCCTCCGTGCACAGCCAACGCGCAACTGCCCAAGCCCCGCGCAAGCGTACTCGGGAGCCGGCCCCGATACGGGCGGTATTTTCGGCAATGCCCCGGCAAGCTCAGGCCTCTGCAACGACAGGGGGCCGGCCGGCAGTCGCCGGACTCATCGCGTTCGTGTATGGTCCCTCCGGGATTGACTTGTTCTGGGAGGGACCGACGATCCACAATCTCTATACCGACGCCAGCGGCCAATCGCATTTCCGCGACATCGAGATCGAATGGGTCGAGGAGCGGCGCGACAGCAAAATGTCGAAACGCCTTCCGGCGTCAGGCATCATCTTTCGCGAAACCCAGGCCGAGCACGACATCGACTGGCATCCGGCGCCGCGCCGCCAATACATCATCAACCTCGACGCCGGGGTGAAGATCACCGCCAGCGACGGCGAGAGCCGGGTGATCGGCACGGGCGAGGTGATCCTGGTCGAAGACACCACCGGCAAGGGCCATCTCTCGCAGCACGTCGAAGGCAAGATCCGCCATTCGATCTTCGTGCCGGTCGAGTAACTACCGCCGCGAGCGTCGAGCGCCGGGCTTTCGGGACGCCGGGGAACACCGTAGGCTACGGACGCGTCTCGGCATGTCGTAGCCCACAACACAAAATCGCTTTGCCCGGACTTGATCCGGGCATCCACGTCTTGGAAAGCCGGAGGCCCACCTGGAAAAGGCGTGGATACCCGGCACAAGCCCACGGCTGTCCGGCATATTTTGTGCTGTGGGTGGCGCATGGCGCTGTATCTATTCGTGGTTGGACGTCGCCAAAGGTTCCGGACACGAAACGAGGGTCAGCGCCATGCGCCATCACAATAGCGTTTTTCATCAGTTGCTGAAGCATGTCCCGTGGGCGGAATTCGACCGGCTGGTCGGGGCGCACCGGGCTGACGCGCGGGCCCGCCGGTTGACCACCAAAAGCCAGTTTCTGGCGCTGCTGTATGGCCAGCTGGCCGGTGCGGCGAGCCTGCGCGAGATCGTCGGCGCGATGCAGAGCCAGCGGGCGCGGCTTTATCATCTGGGAGCCAGCCTGCCGCGGCGCGCGACCCTGGCGGCCGCCAACCACGACCGGCCCGCCGATTTCTTCGCCGCGCTGTTGGCGTTGATGATCAGCCGCGCCGATCGCGGGCTGCGCCGCTCTCTGGCCGACACGACTTATCTGATCGATGCGAGCGGTCTGCGGCTCGACGCGCGCAGCCGCGATTGGGCGCAGTTTTCCGCCGGCGTGTGCGGCGCCAAGCTGCACGTCGTCTACGATCCCGACGCCGACCGGCCGATCTATGCGGCGATCACCGCAGCCCGGGTCAACGACATCACCGCCGCGCAGGCGATGCCGATCGAGCCCGGCGCCACTTATGTCTTTGATCTCGGCTATTCCGATTATGCGTGGTGGGCCAAGCTCGACGCCGCGCAATGCCGCATCGTCACTCGCCTCAAATCCAACACCCCGCTGACGGTGGTCGAAGAGCTGCCGGTGCCGGCTGACGGCGCGATCCTGTCCGACCGCATCGGCCATCTGCCGGCGCGCCTGGGCAGCGGCCGCCGCAACCCGTTTCAGGATCCGGTGCGCGAGGTCCGCGTCACGCTCGATAGCGGCAAGCTGCTGCGCATCCTGTCGACCGATCTCGACGCCACCGCTCAGCAGATCGCCGATCTCTACAAGCGCCGTTGGGCGATCGAGCGGTTCTTCCGCTGGGTCAAGCAGACCCTCAAAATCCGCCGCTTTCTCGGCACCTCGGAAAACGCCGTGCGGATCCAGATCGCCGTCGCGCTGATCGCCTTTTTGCTGCTGCGGCTGGCCCAGGCCGGACAGAAGGCGGTCACCAGCCCGCTCACCTTCGCCCGCCTGGTGCGCCTCAACCTGATGCACCGCCGCCCGCTCCACCAACTGCTCGACCCCGAACCACCACTTCTCGCCAACCCCGCTCAAATGACCCTGCAGTGGAACCCCAGCTGAACCGGACAGCAGTGGGTCAGGCCCGGCCACAGCGGCCTTAAGTTTTTCTGATTTTCGTTTCTACATATGTATTTGCCGAACCAGACAGCCCCGGCTCGCGGCCGGGCATGATGGAAACCGCGCCGGACCCGGAGTATCAGCGGTGCATGCCGCCGAAGCCGCCATGCGCGCCGGCGGCGCCATGGGCGAAGCCGTGCGCAAATCCGTGGCTGAAACCGTGCGCGAAGCCGTGGTTGAACCCATGGAAGAAATGGAATCTTTGCACCACGACGATCGCCGGCGCGAAGCCCCAAAACCACGGGCCGCCACCCCAATCCGGGCCCCAGTCTTGATAATCGCCCTGAGAGGCGTAGTCGTTCGGAGACGCGCCGGCGGCCGGCGGCGGCGGCGGCGGCACCGTGTAGACTTGCGGCGGCAATCCCGGCGTGTACTGAGTGGCCCGCCAGCTGCCGTCGGGCTGCGGGCAGGCAATGACCGTCGCCTGTAGCGACTGCCCGCCGACGATAACCGGCAGCGGATAGCTGACACAGGCCGCAGCGCCCGCTGGGGGTGGGGTATCGGCGGCGCGCAGCACGGCGGGTGGCGGATCGGCCGCGTTTCCGCCCGACCCCGGCCCGACATCCTCCGCAATCCAAAAGCCCGGACGGCGCTGCACAAGACGACCGCTGATGTCCGCCGTATGGCAGGCCGAGTTGGCCAACCGGTCCGCCGTCCCGCTCGGCGCGGCAGGCATGGCGACGTCGCAATCGGCCTGAGTGGTGGTTTGCACCGGTTGCGATCCGTCTGCCGTCGCCGCGCAGGCGGTCCCGTTGCCGGTAAATTGATAAACCGCTAGCGTTAACATCACGGCCAGAGTCGGGATCGAGCGCATGCCTGCCTCCACCCGGAAATATGGGTGCGAACCCCCCGCGATTTGGAGCCGCCCCGGTGCACATTTTCGTGACCCCGACCGACGTCGGGGTGAAGCTCACGGCGGCGACCGAAGCCCAGCATTCTCCTGTTTGCTTGAGCCGCCGACCGCGCCCTTGTAGATCGGACAAAACTGTCATATCCGTCGACACGTGACCGGAAACGAGCTGCTGAGCTAGTGTCCCGGTTGTGAAGTTCGTTGTATAAATATGGTCCTCGTCATTGCGAGCGAAGCGAAGCAATCTCGGGCCGTAGAGCTGAACCCGGGCGAGATTGCTTCGTCGCCCTTCGGGCTCCTCGCAATGACAATCCGGCTCGAATAATGTTGCGAACTTCTGGCTCGGTACACTAGCGCGGCCTCAGCCCGCGCGACCTTGAATAGGAGACCGGGCCCGCGATGTCCCGAACACTTTTCAGCTACCCAGCCCGGCTCGACCCTGATGAACAAGGCCGCCTCGTCGTCCACTTTCCGGATTTGCCGGATGCTTTAACCGACGGCGCCAACGAGGCCGAAGCCTTGAGCGAGGCAAGCGATTGCCTGTCAACGGCGCTTGCCGCGCGTATTGCCAATGGCGAGGACATCCCGCCACCGAGCCGATTGCGCCGCGGGGAATACCTCATCGCGCCGGAGGCGACAATGGCGCTCAAGGCAGCGCTCCACGGCGCGTTGCGCGCCCGCAAGATGACCGTCGCCGATCTGGCGCGCCGGCTCGATATCGATTACCGCCAAGCGGCACGACTCGTCGATCCGCACGCCGCGAGCAAGCTTGTGAGCCTCGAAGCGGCGCTTTCCCAGCTTGGCTACCGGGTCGCGATCGAGTTGTACGAAAACCCGGCGGCCTAACGTGCTTATGATTGACGCGCACAGCGACCGGAGCGAGCATTCTCAAAATGCTCGAAGCCCTCGCGCCCGGCGATGTGGTGACGGCGACGCGCATTGACCGCCTCGCGCGCAGCACCTTCGACCTGTTCGGCTCGTCAAGCGCATCGTGGACGCGAAGGCGCAATTCCGCTCACTGGCGGAGCCGTGGGCCGATACCGGCACCAGCACCGGGCGATTGATCATTGCCGTGTTGGGCGGACTGGCTGACGTGGAAGGAGACTTTATCCGCACTCGCATCGCCGAGGGCCGCAGCCGGCGCAGAAGCGCGGGCAGCGCATGGACCGGAAACCGAAATTGACCAAGGTGCAGCAGGACAAGGCCCGCCGCCGACGCGCCGAAGGTGCTACCCTCGCGGAACTGGCGCGCAGCTACGGCGTCGGGAAGAGCACGATTTCACGACTAACGGCATAAAGCCCAGCGAGAGCAGATGCGCGTTTTTATAGAACGCTTTGTTCTGGGTATTCTTGCTCCTCTTTTTGTCCTACTTGCGGCAACAAATCCTATGGGGTTCAGTTGGCCCCTGCGAACCATCGGGATTATTCTTACGGTCGTTGTGGCGGGCATAGCCGCATATTTCGCGGGTTGGGACGAATGGCGCTGGGAACGCCTGCGGGGTTTGTGGTGGCTCTGGTCCATGTTGGGGTTGAGCGGCGGCATCGTTCTTGCGCTTTGGCTTATCCCTCTGGCGGTCCAGTCACAATTAAAGGAGGCACAACAAGAGAGAGACCACGCCAAACATGAGTTGAGCAGGCTTCAGTCTCAATTGGCATCGACCCAAACAGCACTCAACGACATAAAAGGTAGGGAAGAAACGAGGATAGGTGCCAACGTGGCAATAGTTTTAGCTGACGCCTTCATTCGTGGCAAAATTCCGCCGGCATTGGTTATACTAACCTCCAGCCCCGATAATGAGCGATTGCGACATGACCTGCTCGGGATATTAAGCGGAACGCACGCATTATCGGACGCAATATCCAGTCGTGACAGCCCGTTGCTCGAAATGGGACCCCCTAACTACGAGAGAGATTTAGATGCTCCCCGATTGATCGCACGCGGCGAGCGCGGAATTACGGTACATGGTAGGAATCAAGCGGCCGATTTTCTCATCCATGTGCTTAGTGGGGCGTGCTTCGTCATTCATCAGACGGCAGAAATGCCTGACGGGTTATTGGCATATTATCGGCGGCTTTACCCAACTTTAATGGCAAATCATCAGTATATTACGTGGGTGGAGATTGGCCACGGTTTCCCTTTGCATTCACCGGGGTGTCTCGATCATTAAACTCTGCTATCGCGTCCACGCTCCGGTGATCGCCGCGAGCTGTTTCGTGGACGATTTTGCGGCTGGCGGGCCATCGCCGTTCCGTCTCCGTGATTTTATTGAACAGATAGCGGTGGAACCACGGTTAACGGCGTCGTCGCTACTACTCCTACATCGTCCATAAATGGCTGGGCGAACGTTTGGCAATTGTTTGGTACCCCCACGACGGCTCTGGAACTTATGGGCAATGATTGATAAGGCGGGGCCGGGTAATATATGGTTACAGTCTTGCTGACCGTTTCTTGACCCACGGGATATCCAGGTATTGGTAGCAATGTGGCATCAAGATAAGCGGTACCTGTACAATTCGAAGATGTATAATAGAAATTGATATTACTCAATAATTCCGTCACGATGCCGTCCCGGATGGGGCCACTGAACGATATCCAAATACCATTTATTTTACGAGTAACTTCACCTCCAACCAAAAGATTGCCGACCACTGTTCCCCTGCTATCGACGACCTGAGTTCCGGGCGCCGGCTTTCCGAAGTGCGCCATGCTGGCATCAGCGTCAGCACTATCGTGGGCGATGACCGGCGTTGCAAAGATCACGCTGGATGCTGCCAATGCGGCGACTGCGTAGCAGCAAATTTCAGCCTTAAGGTTCAATGTTCCTCCCCTTCCCGAGATTCGCTAAATCTCGCCGTTCCCTTACCGCATCATAAAACATGGCGGTCTCATCACGAAGCCTTGTTGATCCCCAGAGCGAAAAAATCTGCGCATCGCCCGCCTCATCGCGTTCCCCCCTTATCGGACTTTTGGCGTGTCCCCTTCAGGGCCGGGCTGCGCTAGGCGCAGAGCGGCCCGAGCCGCTGTCTCGGCCATGAGGTTCCCGCGTGCAACCAGAATATCCCGCGTTTTGACAAATCGACGCGCTCCGGGGGGCGGCTTGGTCGAGTTCCCCAGCTGGTCGACGCCGTGCATTGCGCCCGGCGGGGCTGGGAAAATGAGTGCCGTGATCCGACCATTGACCAGTGCAGATCTGTCGCAAGCGCGGCGTATCTGCTGTTCCGCCTTCGGGACGTTCCCCGGCGCGCCGACGCGAAACGCAATCGGGTTTCAGCGATGCGCCGTCGGCTCGGCCTCCATCCGCGCGCGCGGATGGACGGTGAACGAAAACTCGACCTCCTGACCGAGACGGCCAAGGATCGTCACCAGGCGGTCGATGGTGAAGCGCCCGAGATTGACGTTGCGAATACGGACAAACTCGCTATGGGCGATCCCTGTTTGGGCCTCGGCTTGCCGGGTCGATAGCTCCCCGGCATCCAGGACTTTGATGATCTGCGCCGCCAGCAGCGCCTTGGCCTGGCGCACATCGGCGTCGGGATAGCCGAAGTCGCGGAAAACGTTTCCGCTGCCGCGCACGATCTCCATGTCATCATCGGTCATTGCAACATCTCCCTCAGGCGGCGCAGCCGCGCATGGATCAGGTCGATTTCGTGTTTCGGCGTCTTGATCCCGGTCTTCGACCTTTTTTGGAAGGCATGGATCACCCACACATCGGCGCCGAGCTGCACGGCGAACACCACGCGGAACGCATCGCCGCGAAACGCGAGCGCCAGTTCGAGCACGCCCGAGCCGAAGCCGGTGAGCGGCTTGGCGATCGGCGGCATACCGCCCTCGGCGACGACGGTGAGAGCATCGAGCAGGCGATCCCTGGCCTTGTCCGGGAAGTCCTCGAAATCTCTGCGCGCCGCCTTCATCCAGACGATCGGCCGCGTGTCTCGCATCGCGTCCTATGGTGCCAAATTTGTCACCACTTGTCAAGCGCGGGGTTGCCGTAATAGGGAGGGAAAATGAGTGCCGTGATCCGACCATTGACCAGTGCCGATCTGCCGCAAGCGCGGCGTATCTGCTGCACCGCTTTCGGGACGTTCCTGGGCGCGCCGGATCCGGAGAATTTCTGGGCTGATCGCGATTATGTCTATGGCCGGTTCGGGGCCGAGCACGTCGCGAGCTTCGCTGCGGAGCTGGACGGCGAGCTGGTCGGCTCGAATTTCGCGACGCGCTGGGGCAGCTTCGGCTTTTTCGGGCCGATCACGATGCGCCCGGAGCGGCAGGGGCGGGGCATCGGCAAGGCCCTGGTCGAAGCGGTCAGCAACCAGTTCGAGGATTGGGGCGTCAGCCATGCCGGGCTGTGCACTTTCCCGCAGAGCCCGCTGCACATCGCGCTTTACGGCAAATTCGGGTTCCGCGCGCGGTTTCTGACCCCGATCATGACCGTGCCGGCGCGGCCTGCCGGCGACCCGGGTTCCTGGTCGCGCTATGGCGAGCTGCTGGACGGCGATCGGCGCGCCGTCGAAGCCGCCTGCCGCGAACTGACCGACATGCTCTATGACGGCCTCGATCTCGGCGCCGAGATCCGCACTGTCGCGGCGCGCGGCCTCGGCGACACCTTGCTGTTGTGGGAGGGTGCGAGCCAGCTCGCCGGGTTTGCGGTGTGCCATTGGGGCCCGACCAGCGAGGCCGGCGAGGGCTGCTGCTTTGTCAAATTCGGCGCGGTGCGGCCGGGGGCCGGGGACGCGGCGCGTTTCGCGGCACTCCTCGACGGCTGCGCCTCGCTCGCCTCCGCGGTCGGCATGCCGAACCTGTTGGCCGGCGTCAATCTCGCCCGCGAGGAGGCCTATCTGCAGATGGTGGCGCGCGGCTTCCGCGCCGAGATCCAGGTCGTGACGATGCACCGGCCGAACGAGGCCGCCTTCAGCCGGCCCGGCCTCTACGTCCTCGACGACTGGCGCTAGCTGCCGCCGCACGTCTGTCGATCGCGCGTGGGCGGAAGAGCCTGACCCGGATAGGCGCGACCAAAACGCTGCCATCATCCCACGCTAGCGCCGCACAATACCTGGTCTCGGCTCGGTTTGACTCGGCATCGGCGCGACACTACGATTTGCGCGCAAACGCGAGTTGGCAAACCGGCTCGTCAAAAAACGTGGGGCCGCACCCGACGGTGCATTGGAACGGGAGGATTGTATGGCTCAAGAGGCGATTGCCGCATCTGTACCCTGGTACCGCTCGCTCAATCGCGAGCAGTGGCGGGTGCTCTTCATGTCGAACCTCGGCTGGCTGTTCGACGGGTTCGAGATCTACGCGCTGTTCCTGACCGTCGGGTTTGCGCTGCATCAGCTGCTCGAAACCGTGCAATTGGCGGCATTGCCTCGCTATGCCGGCATCGTGCTGGCCACCACCGTCTTCGGCTGGGCGACGGGCGGCGTCCTCGGCGGCATCATCGCCGATTACATCGGCCGCAAGCGGACGATGATGCTGGCGATCCTCGCCTATGCGTTGACCACCGGGTTGAGCGCCATCGCCTGGAATTGGGAATCGTTCGCGATATTGCGCTTTCTGGTCGGCGTCGGCATCGGCTCGGAATGGGTGACCGGGGCATCGCTCGTCTCCGAATTGTGGCCGGACAACGCCCGCGGCAAAGGCGGCGGGTTGCTGCAATCAGGCGCCGGGATCGGCAGTTTCCTCGCCTCCGGGGTTTGGCTTTTGATCGGAGGATTGGGACCCAATGCCTGGCGCTTCATGTATTTGGTCGGCGATCCTGCCGGCCCTTCTGGTGCTGTGGCTCCGGCGCGGCATGCCCGAATCGACGCGCTGGGAGGAGGCGAACGAGCGCCGCCGCGCTGCCCGAGCCCAACAGCAGAGCGGCATCGCACTCGAAGGCGTCGACGCGGCGCTGACGCGCTTCACGGTCACCGACATGTTCCTCGACAAAAGCGTCCGCCCGCGGCTTATCGCGGCGTTTCTGATGATGCTGTCGGTGACCTTCGGTTTCTGGGGGGTGGCCACCTTCGTCCCGACCTATGTCGGCACCGTCGCCGCCAAGGCCGGGCTGTCGGCGCCGTTCTACTCCGCGGTGGCGGGGCTGCTCGGCACCGGGGTCGCCATCTTCGGCTTCATCACCCTCGGCTTTCTTGCCGACGGGATCGGCCGCAAGCCGACCGCGATGCTCTACTACGCGATGTGCCTGGTGCTAACCCCTGTCGTCTATCTGTGGACCCACCACAGCATGGGCTCGTTGCTCGCCGCGGTGACGGTTTTCGGCTTTTTCACCGGCGGGATCTGGTCTTGGGCGCCGATTTGGCTGCCCGAGCTGTTCCCGACGCGGATGCGCGGCACCGCCGTCGCCTTCTGCTTCAACGCACCGCGCTGGATCTCCTGCGTCGGCCCGCTGATCGCCGGCACCCTGATCGTCGCGATGGGCGGGTATGGCAAGGCGGCGACGATCGTCGGGTTGTTTTTCATCGTCGGGGTGATCGCCGCGCCATTCCTGCCCGAGACCAATGGCAAACCCTTGCCGCACGCATTGTGGCAAGAGACCCCTACGCCGTCGGCAGGGTCCGCACCATGACCGTACCGGCGAGAAAATCGTGCAAGGTGCGCCCCCGGCGGTTGAACAGAGCCACCAGCAGGATCAGGGAGCAGGTCATCCCGACGGTGATGTAGAACAGGGCCGTCTGGATCAGCGCCTGCAGGAAGCTCGGCCGTTCGCCGGAGACCGAGCGCAATTCAAGGTCGAACACCCGCATGCCGAGGGTCGCCGAGCGCGCGCCGCTCAACAAAAGCGTGTGGTAGGCGAGGGGGATCAGGCCGAATAGAAACCACAACAGCGGCCCGAGCAGCCCGAAACTCATTAGCCACAGCACGGCAAAGACGATCCAGACTCCGACGGCGATGACGCCGATGCAAAACAGGTCGGCGAGGTAAGCCACGACCCGGCGCCACAGCACGCCCTCATAGACTTCCGGGAACGCGGCCGGGTCGGGCATGCGGGCCTCACGATAGGCGCGCGCAGAAAAATCGAAGTCGGCGGTCACGGCTAACCCCCATTGCCAGGCAGTGCCGGGCATGTGGGTATCGCCGCTGCCCCGACAAGCCGGCAGGTCTCGGTGGCTGCGTGATATGCTGTGCACCAACGATCAGGAGGATCCGATGCCCGCCTACATACTCGCCGAAATCCAGGTCACCGATGCCGCTGCTTACGAACCCTACCGCCCGCTGGCCGCGGCCAGCATCGCGCGTTTCGGCGGCCGTTTTCTGGTGCGCGGCGGCAAGGCTGACCTATTCGAAGGCATGCCCGAGCCGGAGCGGATGGTCGTCATCGAATTCCCCGACGCCGATACGGCGCGGCGCTGGTACAACTCCGATGAATACCAGGCAGCGCTGAAGATCCGCCAGGCGGCCTCCCGAGGCCGGGTGATGCTGGTTGAGGGCGCCGGCTAACCGGTTTCGTCGGCCGCGCCCAACAGCAGCCGGGTTGGAAAGCCGGCGGCGTTGAGCGCGGCGATCAGCACCTCGACATGACGCCGGTTCTGGGTTTCGACGACGACATCGAGCTCGGCGCGCTTGACCGAGGTGTCGTGGAACAGCCGCTGGTGGTGGACCTCGACGATGTTGCCGGCGTGCTTGCCGATGATCCCGGAGATGCGGGACAGCGCCCCCGGCACGTCGGGCAGCTCGGCGCGCAGCCGCACCAGGCGGCCCTCGCGCACCAGGCCGCGCATCAGGATCGAGGCCAACAGGCGCACGTCGATATTGCCGCCGGAAACGACGATCCCGACCCGCCGCCCGGCAAAGCGCGCAGGTGCGGCGAGGATCGCGGCCAGTCCCGCGGCCCCGGCCCCCTCGGCCACCAGTTTTTGCCGATCGAGCAGGATTTCGACCGCGTCTTCGAGCATGGCCTCGTCGACCAGCAGGATGTCGGAGACCAGCGCCTCGACGATACGCCGCGTCAGCTGCCCCGGCTCCTTGACCGCGATCCCCTCGGCTAAGGTCGCCGCGTCGGCGGCCGGCCCGGGGTCTTCGCCGCGCATCAGACGATGCATCGCGGGGTAGAACGTCGCCTGAACGCCGACGATGTCGATCCGTGGGTTGAGCGTCTTGGCGGCGATCGCGATGCCGCTGATCAGCCCGCCGCCGCCGATCGGCGCCACGATCGTGTCGAGATCGGGCCGGTCGGCGACGAGTTCGAGCGCGATCGTCCCCTGGCCGGCGATGACAGCCGGATCGTCATACGGATGGACAAAGGTGAGCCCGTTTTCACGGGCCAGGGTCTCGGCCGCTTCGCGCGCCGCGGCGAGGCTGTTGCCCTTCAGCACGACATCGGCGCCCAAGCCTTCTGTGCGCTCGATCTTGATGAACGGGGTGCCCTCGGGCATGACGACAGTTGCCGGGATACCGAGGCGCCGGGCGTGATAGGCCACCCCTTGGGCATGGTTGCCTGCCGACATCGCGACGACGCCGGCCTGCCGCTGCGTCGGGCCGAGGGTCAGCAATTTGTTCAGCGCCCCACGCTCCTTGAATGAGCCGGTGCGGTGCAGGGTTTCGAGCTTCAGATAGATCTCGCAGCCGGCGAGCTCGGATAGGCCCGGCGCGGCGATGGTCGGAGTGCGCTCTACCGCGCCGGTGATCGCCGCGGCAGCACGGCGGATATCGGCGATCGTTACCGCCAAATCATTCATTTCTCAGGGACCAGTTCGAGGGTCGAGACAGCGGCGGCGTGGCCGGGATAGAGCCAGCTAAAATCACGCCAGGGTTGCAGCAAGCTGGCGTAATCTGGGGAAAGCGGATTGCCCGATTGGCCGGGGGTGATGATCATGCGCGCATCCGCGGGAGACGCTAGATCGGTGATGATCCGCAGCCCGGCGCCGAAAACCTGTTCGAACGGGTGCTGGTCGTCGTGGATGATGCTTGGCCCGCGATTGAGCGTGTCATATGCGCCGGAGGTCGAAATCGACAGGCCGAACCAATCGCGCAATACCGGTATTCGGCTCAAGACCGGGTTGGCGAAAACCGCGATGTGCGCGTTGCCCCATTGCCATGTCGCCATGTCGTCCCCGTACGCGCTGCGCAACTCGGAGAGCGCCTTTTTGAGCGCCTCCGCGAGCCGGGCCGCGCAGCTGACCGCGCCGGGCCGTTTCGGGCCGGCGCACCAATCCGGGCGCTCGGTCAACACCGCTTTCATTACCCGCGGCTTGAGGTCCCAGTAACCCGCGACCGCGTCACCGAAGCGGCCGAACAGGATCGCATGGCTGAATTCGCGCAGCCAGGCGGTAAACAGCAGCGGCTCGACCTTGTCGCGGTCCATGCGAAAGTCCCACTGCTTCAGGCGAGCGATGGCGGCGCGTGAGGGTTCGTCCGCCGGGGTGATCTGTGTCATCAGCGGCACGAGTTGTTTGGCCATCAAGGAAAACGTGTCGGCCTGCATCGCCGCACTCGACTCCGGGCTCTGCACCGGCGTCACCCTGAGCAGCGCCTCGATCCGCTCGGCGCGGTTCGGCAGATCCCAATCGCGACTGAGAAAATAGGGATAGCTGTCAGGCACGATCTTGTTGTTCGCGCTGACGAAATGGCCCGAGGGCGGGTTGATGGCGCTAGGCAGCTTGTCGAACGGGATGAAACCCTGCCAGTCATATTCCCCGGTCCAGCCGGGCGACGGCATCCACCCCTCTCCCTTGCCGCGAATCGGCACCAGCCCCGGTGCGATGAAGCCGATCGTGCCGCTGTCATCGGCATAGACGATGTTCGTCATCGGTCCGACAAAGTTCTGCCATGCCGCGCGAAAGCTCGGCCAGTCGGTGGCGCGGTCGGCATGCCAGAGCGCCTCGGGGCTGCGATCCTTTGGCGTGAGAAAGGTCGCGGAGAGAGCCAGCACATAGCCGCGATCGGCGGCATCCGGCAGCAATGCATCGGACAGCACCGGGCCATGCCGGGTCGCGCGCACGCTAAAATCGATCGTCGCGGCGCCGCGTACGATTATCTTCTCCCGTCGGGTCTCGAACGGCGCGCTGCCGGCAGGGGTCAGATAGCGGCCGGGATCGCTCGGATCGACCTTCTCGACAAAAAGATCCTCGACATCGCTGGTCGTCGTCGTAAACCCCCAGGCGATGTGATCGTTATGACCGATCACGACGAATGGTACCCCGGCTGCGGTGCCGCCGGTGATCTCGCGCCCCGGTGTCTTCAGCCGAGCCAGATACCAGAAGCCCGGCGCGCCGAACCCGAGATGGGGGTCGTTAGCGAGCAGCGGCTTGCCGCTGACGCTGTGCTTGCCGTCGACGACCCAGTTGTTGGAGGCGTAGTGCGGCCCCACAGCCGATGGCAGCGCGTCATAGAGCCGGCCGAGCGTCAGCCGGCGGTAGATCGGCAGCATCATGGCCAGAGTTGTCGGCGCATCCTTTGGATATTTCGGGTACAGAAAGGCCATGTCCGCCGGCGGGATCGTCCGCGCCATCCGCGCCCGCAACAGCTCGCCGCGGTAATTGCCGTCGAGCTGCAAGGCAATCAGCTTGCCCCACACCAGGCTGTCGGCTTCGCGCCACGGCTCGGGCGAGAAACGCAGCGACAGGAATTCGGGGGGCAACGCACCATGGCGCGCGGCAAGAAAGGCGTTGACCCCAGCAGCATAGGCCTGAAACGCGCGATTGACCTCGGGTGACAGATATGGAATTTCGGCCTCGGCGGCGCGGTAGAGCCGGAGCACGCGCATCTGCTTGTCGACCGCCACCGCGTCCGGCCCAAATATCTCGGCCAGTCGTCCGGCGGCGTAGCGCCGCTGCAACTCCATCTGGAACAACCGGTCCTGGGCGTGCGCGAAACCAAGGCCGAAGGCGACATCGTCGTCGTCCTGCGCGGCGATCAAAGGGATGCCGTCGGCATCGCGCTCGATCCGGATCGCGGCCCTCGGTCCCCGTACCTCGATCCGGCCCTCGGCCTGTGGCAGCGACGATCGCAGGTACAGATAGAGTCCGCCGGCAAGAACCAGCAACAGGGCGGCGAAGCCGGCGGCAAGTCGGCGGATCATCATCGGCAAATAGCGGGCCCTTGGCCCGCGGGCGGTCGGGACAGTGCTCTACAGGCCGAGTTCGCGCAGAATGCTGTCGCGGTCGGCGTCGAGATCGGGGGAGGGGGCGCGCGTCGCGGGATCGTCGAAAGCCGACAGCTTCATCGGATTGCCGGCGAGCTGCAGCGGTCCGATGACCGGGTCCTCGACCGCGATAAGCATATTGCGGGCGGCGGTCTGCGGGTGGGCCAACGCCTGGGCGATGTTGTTGACCGGGCCGCATGGAACCCCCGCCGCCTCGAGCACGGCGATCCAATGCTCGGTGCCGGCTTGCCGCAGCACGCCCTCGATCGCGTCCTTTAGCGCCTCCTGGTGCTGGTTGCGCAGCGCATTCGTCTTGTAGATCGGATTGTCTGCCCACTCGGGGCGGCCGAGCGCGTGAGTGAGCTTGACGAACAGCCCGTCATTGCCGGCGGCGATGATGATGTTGCCGTTGGCGGTGGCGAAAGCTTCGAATGGGGTGATCGAGGGATGGCGGGCGCCCATCGGCCCCGGGATCTCGCCGGTGGTGGTGTAGCGCATGATGGCGTTTTCGAGGAGCGCCAGCTGGCAGTCGAACAACGAGACGTCGACCTTCTGCGCCTCGCCGGTGCGTTCCCGATGCAATAGCGCAGCGTTGAGCGCGATCGCGGTGAACAGCCCGCCGCCCAGATCGCCGATCGAGGTGCCGATGCGGGTCAGCGGCATCCCCGGATGCCCGGTGATGCTCATGACCCCGCCGAGCCCCTGCACCACCATGTCATAGGCCGGATAATGGGAGTAGGGGCCGGTATGGCCGAAGCCGGAGGCGGCGGCATAGACCAGGCGCGGATAGCGCGGGTGCAGGGTATCCCAGCCATAGCCGAGCTTCTCCATAGTCCCCGGGCGAAAGTTCTCGACCAGCGCGTCGGCCTTGTCGAGCAGCCGCTCGAAAATATTGCGGCCTTCCGGGGATTTGAGGTCGAGCGCGATCAATTCCTTGCCGCGGTTGACCGAGGCGAAATAGGCCGATTTACCATTTTTGAATGGGCCGTACTGGCGCGCGTCGTCGCCCTGCTGCGGCGGCTCGACCTTGATCACCCGCGCGCCGAGCTCGGCCATCAGCATCGTGCAATAGGGACCCGCCAGGATGCGGGAGAGATCGACGATCGTGATCCCGGAAAGCGGCCCCTGCTGCGCCATGCCTGTTGATCCTTTCGCCACGAGGCTGGCGGTCATAGCCCGGAGCCGGCCAAGACCGCAACCAACTCGATCGCCCAAGACCTAAAGAGATATCGCAAGCGGTGGGTTGGCGGCGGCCAGCTCATGCAGGTCGCGTAGCGACGCGTTGCCAAATGTGGACCTCGATGGCCCGGCGTGTTAACCCTCGCGGCGAAACCTACCCGAAAGGGTGAGGTCCGAAAAGTTGGCCATGGGGGGCACCTAGATGATCCGCTGCGCAAGCCTTCTGATTTCGATAATGACATTGTTGATTTCCCGCGACGCAAAGGCGGGTTTGACGGAGGTAGGCCTCTACATAAGCAATGCATATGACCAATCGAGCACCGGCGTAACATCGTTTACCGGATATGACGCCTTTTTTGAGGTGTTCATGCAGTCGGCATCCGACTTCAACGGTGGAACCGTCGCGCGTCCGGCTGGACCGTATATACCGACGACGTTAGTTCCACAAATTGGAGACCCACTAGTTCTGCACGCGACTAATCCTCCCTTAGGGTTCCCGACACTCGCCGCCCTCAATGCGACCTTCCCGTTCGGCACCTATACGGTGACTGCGACGAACAGCGTCACGGCTGCGACGAAAGCGGTCACTCTTAACTACACCAAGAATTATTTCCCGATCCCGGCTGTTCCCCCGCAATTGACCCCGACCAGTTACGCCGGCCTTCAAGGATTGAACGCCGGTTCGGCATTCGACCTTCAGTTTAATTCCATTATTCCGAACAATGCTGCGACAAAATCGCAAATATTTTTCGAAGTTTACGGACCTGCCGGAGCAAACGTCTTCAGTCAAAACATTGTCGGCCAACCCCCAACCAGCCTCATTTTCCGGCGGGGACACTTGCTGCCGGCACCACATACACCGTACAGATGCTTTTTTTCGAGGGGCACTATAAGACCCTAGCCAACGGCGCTGTCTTTTCCCAACTGTCGACCGACGCCACCTTTACCACCGCTGCAGGGGCCACACCCTCTCAAGCTCTTGTGGATTTTCAAGGCGGTCCTCTGTCGACCCCTGTGCTGCTGCCCTCAGGCCCGGTCGGGTCCCTTTCAAGCCCGATCGGCGGTGATGGCGCGATCGATTTCTAAGAACTTTATTGGCCGGGTGGCGCTTTTGACGCGATTGCGAGCATCGCCGGCGCTGATCCAAACGGCAGCTATGACTATGAGCTATTCAACCCCAACGGCACTTTAAATGTGGATTTGATACTCGACGCGGGCGATAATTTTACGGCCACGATAAGCGAGGCTTTATTGGAGGGCGTATACGAGATCGGGATCGTCGCCGACAGTCCTTTCGATCCCGAGTTCACGATCGACTTCGCCACGCCCGTCGAGGGCGTTTCGCCGTCCCGTACCCGAGCCCTCCACCGTCCCCTTGCTCGCATCCGGCCTCGTTACGCTATTCTTAGTAGTCCGCCGACAGCGGCGGACCTGATACGCAGAGCACCGATACTTTTATCACGGCGTCGGGCCAACAGGGATCAAGATGCTTCAATCTAGCGCCCGGAATTATTGACCGGACGGCGCAACAGACCACGCCCATGCTCGCGAACCCACGGCGTGCTCCGATGCAGTGACGGCGCCTACGGCCGAGGGGCACTAGACTAGCTCTTGGACCGATGCTCCGTTCAGTGCGCACATCTACGCGACCGCCGTGGTTTCTTCCGGGTGGAGCACGCTCGGTGCTTCTTTCGGCTTAGCGGAAGCACGGCCCGCGAAATCGAGCGCAACGAAAAGCGCCGCCCGCGGCCGCTCCTTCATCGGGTCATCGCCAATTACGACATGGAAAGATACCGTCGCTTGCTGTACCGCAGCGTCGTGCCAGCCAATATCCGGTTCTGACTGCCCTCTCCTTCGGCGACGGGCGGCACGGGCCCCGTCATCACATTTGTGCCGCACGGCTACGAGGGCCGGGGACTACGGCAGGTTGAGCCCGCCGGGCTTGAAGTTGGATTTTGGGGAGCGGCTTATTGGCGCAAAATATGGTCAGCGCGTGAGTCTTCGATGAACCTCCAGCCTTCCTCCCGGCAGCGCGAGTTGATCGCCGTTGCGCGCCGTCTGGCCCGCGAGCGCTTCGCCCCGCGCGCCGACCGCCACGACCGCGACGCGTCCTTTCCGTTCGACGACTATGCGGATCTGCGCACCGAGGGGCTCCTCGGCTTGTGCGTGCCCGAACGCTATGGTGGGCTCGGGGCTGACTACGAAACCTATTGCCTGGTGGCGGAGCAGCTTGCGCAGGGGAATGCCTCCACGGCGCTCACCTTCAATATGCACTGCCTCACGATGCTGATGATGGGTCCGATTGCCGATAACATGGCGATGCCTCCCGCCGTGCGTGAGCGTCACGAGCGGCTCCGGGCTGCCAAGTTCCGCGAGGTCGTGGAGAAAGGCGCTTTCTACGGACAGCCCCACAGCGAGCCGGTGGAGCAGGGCGAGACCGATACCACGCTCGCTGTCGGCGGCCGCCGCTTCGGCACCACCGCGCGGAAGGTGGATGGCGGCTATGTGGTCAACGGGCGGAAGTTTTTCGTCTCTCTGGCGGGCTGCGCCCCATATTACGCCACCCCTGCCATTCGGCTTGGCGACGAACCTTGGATCGAGCGCACCCTGTATCTCCAGATTGCCAAGGACACGCCGGGCGTGTCCTTTCCCGGCGACTGGGATCCGATGGGGATGCGCGCCACCGTCAGCCGCGACATGTTGCTCGAGAACGTGTTCGTCCCCGACGAGGCAGAGGTGCTGCCGCCTGGCCTGTTCGGGGCCTTGTACAATGCCTTCCCCCACCTCTTCGTCAGCTTCTCCGCGATCTTCCTCGGGCTCATGCAAGCGGCCTACGACGGCGCGCTCGCCTACCTGACCGGCCGGATGCCCGGCGCGCCGATTCCGCATACCGAGATCGCGGCGAAGGGTCATGCGATAGCAGAGATGCTCTTTTCGATCGAGGCGACCCGCGCGCTCTACTACCGAGCAATCTCAGAGGCCCAGGTCGATGCCCCGCTGGAGGCGGTCCAGCGCGCCCGGGCGGCGCACATCACCGTGCAACGCGCAGTGGTCGCGGTTACCCAGGAGGCAATCCGTGTCTGTGGCGGTCGGGCCTTCCTCAAACGGTATCCGCTCGAGCGATACGCACGCGACGCGCGGGCCGCGGCACTGATGCGCCCGTGGACCCAGGAGATCGCGATGCAGCAGGCCTGGGAGGCCGCGCTTGGCTTGGACGGGCAGCAGGGCTCGTAAAGAGGGGTTCTGATGGACATCCGGCCCGTCGGCGCGGCGCGATGAGCGCTGCCGAGGCAGCTGCGGGGCGACGCAACCAGATCCCGCGCGGGATCGCCTACATGGTCGGCTCGACCGTGATGTTCGCCGGCGGCAATGCGGTCGTGAAGTGGCAACTTGCGAGCTATCCACTCGGTGAGGTGGCGTTCGGGCGCACCCTGTTCGCATTCCTGACCGTGGCGGCGATCGTATTGCCGCGCGCCGGGTGGGGCGTCTTGCGGACGCGACGCTACCGCGAGCATCTGCAGCGCGGCCTGTCGCAGTTCGGCTCGATGCTATGCTGGCTCCTCGCGGTCAGCGTGCTGTCGCTTGGCTCGGCGACGGCGATCGGCTTCGCGGCGCCATTATTCACGACTCTGCTGTCGATCGTGATCCTGAAGGAGAAGGTCGGCGTCCACCGCTGGTCGGCGCTGATCATCGGGTTCGTCGGCGTCCTGATCATCACCCATCCCGGCAGCGGCACGCTGACTTACGGCGCGCTGTTCGCGCTCACCAACGCAGTCTTGATCTCGACCGTAGCGATCGCGATCCGCCGCATGAGCATGACCGAGTTGACCGAGACGCTGACGCTCTACCAGATGAGCATTATGACCCTGTGCACCGCCGGCCTGCTGACCCTGGGGTTCCGAGCCCCACATTGGGGCGACGCGCTGATGCTGGCGCTTGCCGGGGTCGGCAACGGAATCGCCCAGTTCTGGTGGACGCGCTCGCTGTCATTGGCGCCGCCTTCCGCAGTGGTGCCGTTCAACTACCTGTCGCTGGTATGGGCAATTATCCTCAGCTTCGCGGTGTGGGGGGATGTGCCGACCCCCGGCCTGCTGGCCGGCTCCGCGATCGTTGTCGCCACGGGCCTTTATATCCTGTGGCGCGAGACGTTACGCCGCCGACGCCCGGCGGTCCCAGCGCCGCAGCGGGCGTAGTCCCGCCTAGCGGGTTGAGAAGGGTCTTGCGGAACGAGGCGAATTGCGCGAGCGCATGGCCGCCTATGGCGAGGCCGGGGTGCAGCACGTCATGGTGCATCCGCTCGACCGCGACAGCGACGATTGGGACGCCGTGATCGAAGGCGCCGGCCGCGTCGCCGCCTGACCCGGTGCCGCACTCCCGACGGAGGTTGGCTCTGACCGGCGCCAGCCGCGCGAAATTCCCGTGAAACCGGGATAACCGGGAATATAACCCGGAATTCAGTGGATTCGGCCCCGAAACCGGCCATTCTGGTGAAAATAGATGATCTTAAACAATGGGTTGCGAGGAAATTCCCGTCGACGGACAACCGGGAAATTTTTCGGTCGAACCGGGAATTAATTCCGCGTAACCGGGAATTCTCGGGAACAGCCGGTGATCGCCCGCGGCGAGGCCCGATGCCCCGCCACCGGCCGAGCAAGAGCCGTCCGAGCAACATTACGATCATCCGCCACCCTCATGCCGAAAGCCGCAATCGCGCGCGATGCTACGACCATCTTTTGGCAAGAGCATGGCGATAGCCCGTTCACGGGTCGCGACCCGACGCGAGCGTCAAGACCATTCCCGTGAGAGTCGGAATCCGGGCGGAACTCGATCCTTTGGTGTTACGCGCGTTGACGGCTAGATTGCGCCGTAAGAGGTCGTTCGTTTTGTCGTCAGGAGCCGGCAGGAGTCGACCCGAAGCAGTCACTCAACCTGTCCGGGGGATTTGGCCGTTGTGGGTGGAGTCCGGCCATGCAGCGAAGCGCGCGCTCGGTAGCACCAATGCCGATACAGAATGTTAAGGCGCCGCCCCCAAACTCCCCGTTGGGCACCGCCTCGAAAACCCTGCTCGTTCATTGACCGAACAGCCATTATGGCCGAGATTGCGACCCGACAGGGATTGGCAAAGCAATGAAGCCACTTTCGCCGCGAAAGGCGAAATCCGATCTGGGGCGGTTGATTGACACCGTTCGTGCCGCGCCGGTAGTGATTGAACAACACCGCAGGCTGGTAACCGTCGATCTGTCTTCGATAGCTGGCGTTGTATCTATAGGAGAATACGAACGCCTGAAGGTCATTGATCGCAAGAAAGAAGCCGTCTGATGGACACGTGGCCAATCGAATCAAAAGCCATTCGCCTTGCCCGGTATTTGAAAGAATTCGTTGGGCTGCGAAGCACGACGGTTTACGACATACATAAGTATGAATTGGTTCTTTGGTTTTCTGACATCCCGCAGGAGCCTCAGTGCCAGAGTCCGGCCTGGAGTGATGGCTTTGAGCCGGGGGAACCGTGGCTGGTCGTTCACAAGCAGCAATTTCCAAAACCGCCCTCTCCGCCCGACGAAATTATACCCTGGATCGACGAGCAGGCGCTGAGGCGGGCCAGCGTCGAAATGCCAGCGCTCCGGCAAACACGGTTGGAGCCGGACCCTGGAGCAAACGTGGATGACGGAGAAGAGCCTCCGTTAATCGAAGTCAAAATCGAAGACCACCCCGACGTCATCGCCATATTCGAAGGGTTTCGCCCAAGCTGGAAGGCTTGGTCATCAGAATATCTGCGTCGCGAGCGCATTCAATCGGTCTATGCTGAACTCTTCCGGTTTCATACCCAGGTGCGCAAGCAAGGCGAGATCGTCGAACTCGTCCTCGGTTTAGGGCTGCTCGATTGGCGCGATAACAGTAAGGGAGCATCCCCGCCAATCTTGCGCCACATGGCTACCGCACGCGTCGATCTCTTTTTTGATCCGACTACGGGAATTATTCAGGTCAACGGTGCGGCCGATGGCGTCCAGCTACGGATCGAAGATGATATGCTCGACGCGAAGCTGCGCCCCGAGCGCGGACAATATGCCGCCGTCAGCGAGCAACTAAGTGTCTGAACTCAGAATTGCCCTGGTTGTGTTGGTGCTAAGCGCCGGACGAGGAGTTGCACTGAGGCAATATAAACCCAGGCGGCGGCGCTGGCGATCGACGCCTCGAAGTCTTTGGCGAGACGGCGGTTGCGGTTCAACCAGGCCAAGGTGCGTTCGACCACCCAGCGACGGGGCAGCAGCTGAAACCCGGCGGTCGCCGCGGCGCGTTTGACGATCTCGATCGACCAATCGCCGAATTTGACCAGCGCCGCGCGCAAGTTGGGACCGTTGTAGGCACTGTCGGCAAAGAGGTGACGCAGCCAGGGAAACAGATCGTGGATGGCTTCGATGACAAGCCCGGCACCGTCGCGGTCCTGGATGTCGGCGGGATGGACCACGACACCGACCAGCAGGCCGGAGGTATCGGTCACGACGTGACGCTTGCGGCCCTTGATCTTCTTGGCGGCATCGTAACCCCGTGGCCCGCCGCTCTCGGTGGTCTTGACCGATTGGCTGTCGATGACCCCGGCCGACGGGCTCGGTTCGCGGCCGGCGACCCCGCGCGCTTGCAGTAACAGCTCAAAATTGATCTGCTCGAACAAGCCGCTGTCGCGCCAGCGATAAAAATACCCTTGCACCGTGGTGAACGGCGGAAAGTCCTTTGGCAGCATGCGCCACTGGCAACCGGTTCGGGCGATATACAGGATGGCGTCCAGCACCGCGCGCAGATCGGTTCCCCGCGGGCGGCCCAACAGTTTGCGCACCGGCATAAAAGGCGCAATCAGCGCCCATTCCGCATCGATCAGGTCACTTGCGTAGCGCGGCGCCACGCGGTCATACTTCGGACGAGTGATTTCGGTCCACATGTTGTCCCCCACTGTTTGCTCGACACAACCAGTGTCTCACAACATGCTGAAATCACTCAATTCATTTTCGGTCAGCCTCTAAGCGCCATTGACGATGACCTGTGGGATCGCCAGCGGATTTTTCCGGCGCTGAAAGCCTGGGCCACCGCCCTTCACCCCGACTGCGAGTGGTCTGCGGACCTGAAGCCGGCGATAGGCGAGATCGCTAAGCCCAGGGTCACCTTCGCGCCTGCCCTGATCCTCCGCAAGCGTACCCAAGTCGGTATGGTACGGATTTACGACGCCATCATTAGCCGTCTCGCTTCCGGAGATGAGGATACCCCAGCGGGATGGACCGGCCTGGTTGACGACGCGGACGACGAAGACCACGAGCACTACCCCGGAGAACTTCACGCGCCCGGTGAGGGGTCGCCAGAGCCGCGGCTCGAAGCGGAAGAAGTTTATTTCCCGCTGCCGGCGAACCGTGAACAGCGTCAGATCGTTAAGGCGTTCACCGGGCGGCGCGGTGTATTGGTTCAAGGACCGCCAGGGACAGGCAAGAGCCACACGATAGCAAATCTCGTATGTCACTTACTGGCTACGGGGAAACGGGTTCTCATTACTGCTGAAACCGGCCGGGCGCTGAAGGTGGTCAAGGAGAAACTGCCGGCGGATATTCAGCCGCTCTGCGTTAGCGTGCTCGGCCAGGGAGGCGACGCGTTCGCGGAGCTGAACGCCTCGGTACAGGGTATCACGTCGCGCTTTGCCACCTGGAGCCCGGGAGCCTACGACGCCCGGATCGCCGAGATCGATGATGAACTCACCTCCGCCCGGCGATCCTTGGCGAAAATCGATTTCGAGTTGAGGAGCCTCCGCGAGGAAGAGACGTATCCGCACACCCTGATGAACGGCGCTTACGCGGGCACCGCCTCGGCGATCGCGCGGCGAGTAGCGCAGGAACGGGAGCGCTTCGGATGGCTGCAGGTTCCCCGGGAGGCAGCGGATGACCCGCCGGTGCGGGAAGCGGAAATCAAGCAATGGCTGAACCTCTGTCGTCATCGTGACGCTACCGCAGCCGAAAGGTCGCAGCTGCGCACGATCGGCACAGATGCGTTGCCGGCGCCCGAACAATTTGCCCTTGCCGTAAGCGCCGAACGCGAAGCCGAAGACGCCCTGGAACGCTTGGCATCGCTTCGCGCTCACCTGGCGTATCACCCAATCGTCACATTGCCTCCTGAAGCACGGAAGAAGCTCGGCGAGGGCCTCCGGGAGATGAATGACAGGCGCAAACGGCTCTTGCGTCTGGGTGACGATTGGGTGCCGCGTGCTATGGCGTCCGCTCTCGGGGGACGGCAAGCGCGCTGGCAGGCGCTTCTCGACCAATCACGAAAGCTGCTTCAGAAAGCCGAAGAAATATTTGAGAAACTAGGATCCGCGTCCGTATCCATCCCGGACGGGAAGGACCCCAAGGCTGCCCGCGCTGACGCAGGAGCGGTCATTGAGCACTTGCGGGCTGGCGGGAAGTGGACTTCGTTTGGCTTGCTTACGCCGAAGGCGGTGAAAGACCGGAGATACCTGCGCGAAACCGTGACGGTCGACGGGCAAGCCGCGGAGACGTCCGACAGGCTGCAGGTCGTTTGCGACTATCTCGATCTCACCTTTGCATTTGAGAGCATGGAGCTTGCCTGGTCTGACCACGGCGGATTGCCGACTGGGTCGCAATCGCGAATACGACTGGCTGCGATCCGGGAGCACATCGATTGCCTGGACCGGGCTTTAGAATACGCCGCCGATTGCAGCAGTTTTGCGCGAGCGCTCAACGGGGCGGCGCCAGCGATTCCGGAACCTGACTGGTTGGGAGATGAGGCAGAGCAGTGGCTCGATATCATCGAGGCCTCATCTGTTGAAGAGCGCCACCGGGCAGCGACGGCGCGGACCACCGCCTGTGTCTCCGAGCTTAGAGCCGTCCGGCAGTTGCATGACGCTCACCCGATCGTGGCTGAGCTGGTGCAGGCCGTTAAGGAGCGCGATATCACGGCTTACAGCCGGGCTTACGAAATTGTACAGGGTGTTGAACGGACCCGGCGCGAAGAACAACTTCGCTCTCAGGTGGACACAGCGCTGCGTGACGCGGTTCCGGGTTTTGCGGAGTGCGTGGCGGCGAACCTCGCTGCAGAGGCCTGGGACGACCGGCTCGGAGAATGGGAAGCCGCGTGGCGATGGGCTGTCGCCGAAAACTGGCTGCGCAAGCGCTCGGATGTCGGTTATCGGGCGCGGCTATGGCAACGCCGCAAGGAAACCGACAGCGCGATCAGCACGCTGCTCGGTGAAGCCGCGGCACTTCGTGCCTGGACCCATTTTTTTAATCGCCTCTCGTCTCCTGAAGCTGCTGCTCTGAGGAGCTGGCGTGAAGCCGTCCGGGCGATAGGCAGAGGCACCGGTCGATCCGCCCGGATAGAACGGCTTCGGCGCGAAGCGCGGCAGTATATGGACCAGTGTCGCGAGGCAATTCCGATTTGGATTATGCCGCGATACCTCGTGGCTGAAATGATCGACCCGACGCCGGGCCGCTACGATCTCGTCATCGTCGACGAAGCAAGCCAGCTCGGCATTGAGAGCCTGTTCCTCTTTTACGTCGCAAAGAAATTGGTGGTGGTCGGTGACGATCAGCAAATTAGTCCTTACGGTGTCGGGATAGCCGATGAGGCAATAGCAAACCTGCAACATCACTATCTGGAGGGCGTTCCTCATCACCATGCCCTTTCCGCTCAAAGTAGCTTTTACGCGAACGCAAAAATCCGCTTTGACCAGAACATTGTGCTGCGTGAGCACTTCCGCTGCATGCCCGAGATTATTCAGTTCTCAAATGATCTTTGCTACGCAAGCAATGGCACGCCCCTCGATCCATTACGTGCTTACCCGGCGAACAGGCTTCGCCCGCTCGTCGCGCGCCACGTCGCGGAGGGATATCGAACGGGATCGGCTCAAAATGCCTTAAACGAGCCGGAAGCCGATGCGCTGGTCGCCCAGGTCGTAGCCTGCATTTCGGATCCGCGATATGAGGGCCGGACGATGGGGGTCATCAGTTTGCAGGGCGAAGCGCAGGCGAAATTAATCGAGCACAAGCTCCTAGAAACATTGGAGCCCGAAATCATCGAACAGCGCCGCTTAATCTGTGGTAATGCTTACGCGTTTCAGGGCGATGAGCGTGAGGTCATTTTCCTCAGCATGGTGGCAGTCCAGGCGAGATAAGGATCGGGGCGCTTACGAA
>CAVTFD010000019.1:0-180542 GCA_963733945.1 uncultured Alphaproteobacteria bacterium
CCGTTTCGGACTCACCGCTGCTCGCCTGCCTCCCGCGGTTCGTCACCACCGCCCACCCATCCTGCCGGATAGAGCCCTTTGGACACGCAGCGGCGAAACGAAAAATGCGGCCAATTCGCCGGATGTTCCACCAGATCGTGTTTCACCGGGTTGAAGTGCGTGTAGTCCAATGCGTGGCAAAGTCCTGATCGTCACGGATCGTATGCCCCCAGTACCGAGTCCGTTACACTTTCCGGCCCTACGCCTGCTGTGAAAATGACCGGATGATCGAATTCCTGATGGTTCCCGGCGCACCGGCGCCGGTTGCGCCGTTCAGCCATGCCACCGCGGTCGACGGCTGGCTGTTTGTGACCGGCCAGATGCCGACCGATCCCGAAGACGACCGCGCTCCATTACCTGATGGAATCGAAGCGCAGACCCGCCGGGTCATCGAAAATCTGCAGCGCGTACTCGCCGGCGCCGGTAGCGCCCTCGACCAGGTCGTATTCGCTCGCGTTTACTTGACCGAGTTCGAGCGGGATTACGCGGCGATGAACACCGTCTATCAATCCTATTTTGCCCCCGGAAGGCTGCCGGCCCGAACCTGCATCGGTGTTACTGCTCTCGCCCGCGGCGCCCTGGTCGAAATTGACCTACTCGCGCGCAGGACGACCGATTAGCATCGTCCTGGTGGTCAGGAACCGATGGCGCGCATCAGCTCGGGTGTTATTTCGCGAAGGAAAGTCTGGGTCGAATGCCGCAGGTCGAGCGCGGCGTAGAATCGCGCGATCATCGGGCGCAGGCCAGGATCATGCAGCAGGTTTTCGTAGACCGCCGCATTGTCCATATCCAACAGGATCCGCAGATCGGCCCGTAGCGCACCTTGGCCGGAATACAGCTTTACCGAACGGAGCCCGCTCACTTTGCCGCATGCCGGCACGAACTCTTGCGTCATGAAGGTCCAAAACGCCCGACCTCGCTGTCCGAGAGCGAATCCTTCAGGTCAAACTGCCGCACATAAGCTGTCATCTTTAGCCTCCCGTCGTTGACGTTAACCAATAAAAGCTGCTTTTTTGCTTTTCGGGCCGAGGAGCCGTCGTATACCGCAAGCGCACTGGCGCATGCTGGGACGAAGGCCCTCGATCTTCTTCTTTATGTCAGCTTTTCAACGACACCGCCAGCACTAAGGCGACCGGCATATCGATGATATTCCATTTACAATGATGGCAATTTGTACCGTTGTGAGGCTCCTCTCATTCGAAATTGCCGCATTCCCTCGTCTCCATGCTGAGCCGCCAGCTCGGGAACCTGATCACCGGCGGTAAAATTGCCGTAATCGCATCGCATCGTGGCGCCATCGGGGTGCTCCGCGATTGGGCTGCCCTCGCCAATAGAGGAACCTTTTGCTGCAGATTTGCTGCGGGAGCAGCAAATCGAAGCTCGCTGCTTAATTGCAGGACCGCTGCTGCCCGTTTCGCCGGTCTCCGGTGGTGTTAATACGCTTGTTTAGGCGTGAGGTTATGGCGGGTTTTTGCTACCATAAGACCAAAGTCGTTCTGCCGGCGGAGGCCCGCGCGGAGCCGCCCATGCGGCTGGCGGGCGCTCAAACTGGCGGCGCGAGCCGATCGGTCAGAGGAGGCTTCTCATGGCGACCAGAGCTCCGTTCTTGAAGACGCGGTATGGCGGCTACTTTCACCGCGATGTTCCGGGGGAAGATGCGGAACTCACCCATGTCGGCCCTGGCACGCCAGGCGGCGAATATCTGCGGCGCTTTTGGCAGCCGGTCTGCTTTTCCGACGAACTGCGCGACCTGCCATATCGGGTCAAGATCCTCGGCGAGGATCTGGTCGCATTTCGTGACAAGAGCGGTGCCGCCGGCCTGCTGGAATTGCATTGCCCGCATCGCGGCACGTCGCTCGAATTCGGACTGATCGGCGAAAGCGGGATCCGCTGCTGCTATCATGGCTGGCTGTTCGGCGTCGATGGGAGGATCCTGGAGACGCCGGGCGAACCGAGCGACAGCACCCTGAAGGACCGGCTGTTTCACGGAGCCTATCCGATCCACGAGGCCAACGGCATCGTCTTTGCCTATATGGGCCCGCCGGAGCAGAAGCCGGCTTTCCCAGTCTACGACACCTTTAACCGGCCGGGCTACCGGATGGTTCCGGGCCGGAGATACTGCTTTCCGGCAAACTGGCTGCAGATCCACGAAAATACGATGGACCCGGTCCATACTGCGTTCCTCCACACGATCGTAAGCGGCGCCGTGTTCACGGAAGAGTTTGGCGTGTTGCCGGAGTTGGACTTCGTCGAGACGCCGATCGGCATGGTCTATGTCGCCACCCGCCGGGTCGGCGACAATGTGTGGACGCGAATGGTCGAAGTCGTGCTGCCCAATCTGCAGCAGGTCGCGCCGATCTGGGAGGACGGCCGCACCGAGCGCTCATTCAGCGGGCCGATGATGAGCCGCTGGGCCGTTCCGCTCGATGATACCAACACGATGCTGATCGAATTCCGCCATGTCTGTGAGACCGACAGCACGACGACACCGGAATGGTGGGCCGATCGCAACATCATGCTCCCCGGCCAACTTGCCGCCGATTCCTACGAGGAGGGCCAGCTGCACCCCGGCGATTACGAGGCCCAGGTCTCGCAGCGGCCGGTCGCCATCCACGGCCTGGAGCATCTCGGCGCCACCGACCGCGGGATCAGCATCTTCCGCCGCCAGATCCGGCGCGGCATCCGGGCCGTCAAAGCCGGCGACGACCCAGCCGGTCTGTGCCGCGACGCAGGCTCGGTGATCCCGACCTATTGCAACAACACGATCGTGCGCCTTCCGCCGGCGGCGGATCCGGCGATGGATAAGCAATTGATGCGAGAGACCGGACGGCGGCTGGCCGAAGGCTATCTCGCTAACCCGCCATTATCGAACGGCGGCTGACGGGCGGGAGGGAGCAGCGACCTGCTGAGGCGCGGCTTGCTGCGCGCCGCGGTGTCGGCGGCGGCTTTCGGAGCGGCGATCCCACCGGCCGCGGCGCAGCAAAAGATGTCGGCGGCAGAAGCGCAGTATCAGAACCGCCCGAAGAACGGCTTCAGCTGTGCTGCCTGCGCGCTGTTCCGCCCGCCTGCCGCCTGCGTTGTCGTCGCGGGGTCAATCAGCCCCAATGGCTGGTGCCGGTTTTTCGATTTGCCGGATTGACCTGCGTGCTCCGACTATAAAGCCTTGGTCGGACGGATCAGGGTGCGCCACATATGCGCGACCGGACAGTTGTCGTAGCCAAGCCCTTCCTTAGGCTGCTTGAAGTTGCGGCCGATCACGTCGGTGAAGTCCTCGAGGTTGACTACCACATCCGGTTCGAATGAATAGATGTCATGGACGGTGATCATCCGCGCGGTCATGTACCATTTGTGATCGCGGGCGCGGTTATACTCGTCCTCGATATAGGGGTCGGGCTTGTAGTCGGCGCCGAAATTCTTGACGTAGGAATCGGGATAGGAATAGCCGACCGATTCGTCGGGATAAAAGCGCAGCGCCTGGTGCGCGCGGATCGCCCAGGTCACCTCTGGCTCGACATAAGGCTCGACCAATTGCGCCCCCCAATAGCCGTGGTCGGCGCGGATGAAGCCGATCACCCCGATGTCGTGCAACAGGCAGGCGAGCACGACCTTCTCGTCCATGCCGGCGCGGACCGCGTGCCGGGCGCTTTGCAGCAGATGGTTCGCCGGGCCGAACCGGTATTTGAAGAAATCGACCAATGTCGGCTGCGCCGGCATCTTTGGCAGGCGCGGGTCGTCGCCCATCAGCATGTGGCTGCCTGGCCGCTGCGCCATTAAGGCCGCGCCGTTGGGCATGGTCATATCGCCATCGGCAAGGTTGAACAGGCGGGACTTGACGATAATGGCGTCATCGAGTTCGCGGATCATCTTGTGTTCGAGTGCGTCGGCGCGCTCGGCCAACGTCATCGCATCGTTCATTTCCCGGTCCCTTTCTGATGGCGGGGGATAAGTTAGCTTAGCAGAACGGCGCTGCGGGGTCGACAGGATCGCCAGACGATAAGTAGGATCGTTCGGCGAATTTCATAGAAAGGTCCGCGATATGCCGCGTCATTTCGGCGTCTTGATCCCCTCGACGAATACGACTGTCGAGATGGAAGCCCGGCTATTGCCGCCAAGTTATCAGGCGCATATCGGGCGGCTGATGACCAGCGCGCCGGGCCAGACCTTTTCGCCACCGAGGGATGACGACGTTGACTATCAGTCGCGGCTGCTGGGGACGGCAAAGGTGGAGCTGGTGATCCTGGCCCAGACCTCGGCCAGCGTCTTCGCCGACGATTACGACGAGGTTACCACGCGGAGGATGAGCGCCGGGGCCGGCGTGGCGGCGGTGACCTCGGCCCAAGCCGTGGGCCGTGCGGTGAAGGCATTGGGGGCGCGGCGCATCGCTCTGGTCTCGCCCTATTCGCAGGCGGTCAACCAACGCGCGGCGCATCTGTTCGCGACCAAACACGGGCTCGAAACCGTGGCGTTCGAAGGTTTTGGCGCCACCGATTCCTATGCGATCGGCAATCTCGGCCCGGAGAATGCGCGCGACGCCTTTGCTCGCATCGACCGGCCAGAGATCGAGGTGTTTGTCGTCCCCGGTGGCAACTTCCCGACGATGGCCTCGATCGGGGGGTGGGAGCGCGAGTTCGGCAAACCTGTCGTTACCACCAACCAAGCCTCGATCTGGGCGATGCTGGTAATGCTGAAGACCGGCGACAAAATCGCGGGATATGGCCGCCTGTTAGAAGAAGCGCCGGCGATGCGGACAGCTTAGGGCAGGTAGTAGGCGAAGACGACCGGGGAGACGAAGGCCCAGGTCTCGATAAAGGTCGAGCGGTCGGGTTTGCGGCCGAGTTCTTCCATCGCGCCCAAGAGGCAGAACCAGTTCAGCACCTCATGCTGGCCGCTGTCCTCGATCTGGTCGGTGGTATAGCCATGCCAGGTCGCGTAATCGCCCTTCTCCAAGGCTTCGTACAGGCAGCGATCGGCTGGCACGTCGGGCCATAGCTGGTAGTTCTTTTCGGTCAGGAACGAGTGCGACCAACTCGACGAGGCGACGATCGCGGTGCGCCACGGGCTTTGGGCCATGACCCGCGCCGCGGCGGCCCCGACCTCCATGCAGCGCAAGGGGTTTGGCGAGGGCGGGTCGAGGGTGCGGATGTCGTCGCGCATCGCCAAGGGCAGGCGCAGCCCGCGCGCGGCGTTGACCCGGCGGCCATAGCAGTTCACGGATATTGGCAAAAGCGGGTAATCGAACCCGGTCCGGTCGTCATCCAACAGCAGAATAGTGTTCTCGAAGGCGTGGCCCAGCGAGTGGTGCAACGGCTTATAGGCATAAGCCATGTCGATCCCGCTCTCGATCAGACCGGTCGCGAGATATTTGCCGGCCTCGCGATGGCCCTTCAGGCGGAAGGTCGTGTCGGCGGCCTCGCCCCACGGGTTGTCGGGCGAGCGGCGATGCTTCCACGGCTGGATGTCGCGATCCTCATAAGCGAGCACGGCAAAGGGCGGGACGATATCCTCTTTGAAATTTTCGTACTGGTCGTCGCCGAACATGACGATCACGTCTGGCTTGAACTCGTCGAGCGCGCGGCGCGCCTCGGCGAAATGGCGGCGGTAGACTTCGCGCGCGCGCCCGGCCGCCGACGCGCCCCAATCGTTGCCGAGTTCCTCGCGCAATTGCGGCGGCCAGTTCGCCGGGTCCTTTGCCGCTTCGGGCATGTCCGGGTCGTCGAGGGATGTCCGCATCATAAACGTCCAGTCCTCGTCCCGACGCAGCATAACCGGCCGGTGCGTGCACCCCAATCCCAGGATCTCGGCCATTGGCTTCCCTCCCTCCGACGATTACTTTGCCTTGTCTTCTGGCGCGATCGGGCGGAGGCGGCTCAGCCGCGCTCCGCGAGCGACACGTAATGGCGCTGATCCGAGCCGGTAAACAGCTGGCGCGGGCGCATCAGCTTGGCATCGGTGTCCTCGATCATCTCGGTCCATTGCGCGACCCAGCCGACGGTGCGGGCGATCGCGAACAGCACGGTGAACATCGAGACCGGAAAGCCCATCGCTTTCAGGATGATTCCCGAGTAGAAGTCAACGTTCGGATAAAGCCGCCGCTTTATAAAATAATCATCGTTCAGCGCGATTTTCTCAAGTTCCTTTGCCAGGTCGAGCAATGGGTCGTTTGTGATTCCGAGCTCGTCGAGCACCTCGTGAAAGCTGTCGCGCAGGACGTGGGCGCGTGGGTCGTAGTTCTTGTAGACGCGGTGCCCAAAGCCGAACAGCAGCTCGTTGTCTTCCTTCGATTTGACGTGATCAAGGAATTCCTTGATGTGCGATTTGTCGCCGATGCGATCCAGCATCTTCAAGACTGCCTCGTTGGCCCCGCCATGCGCCGGGCCCCAAAGCGAGGCGATGCCGGCGGCGATACAGGCAAACGGATTGGCGCCGCTCGACCCGGCATTGCGAACTGTCGCCGTCGATGCGTTCTGCTCATGGTCCGCATGCAGGATAAAAATCCGGTCCATCGCCCGTGCCAGAATCGGGTTGACCTTGTAGTCTTCACATGGGACAGCAAACGTCATGTGCAGGAAGTTCTCGGCGTAGCCCAGCGAATTCTGCGGGTAGATGAACGGCTGGCCATTCGAATATTTGTAAGCCATCGCCGCGATCGTCGGCATCTTGGCGATCAGCCGGTAGGATGCGACCATCCGCTGATAGGGGTCATGGATGTCGGTCGAGTCGTGGTAGAATGCCGACAGCGCGCCAACCACTCCGCACATGACCGCCATCGGGTGAGCGTCGCGGCGAAAGCCCCGGAAAAAGGTCGTCAGCTGCTCGTGCACCATCGTGTGGTGGGTGATGTCGTGGACGAATTGCGCCTTTTCTTTCGCCGTCGGCAACTCGCCGTTGAGCAACAGGTAGGCTACTTCGAGAAAATCGCTTTTGTCCGCCAGCTCTTGGATCGGATAGCCGCGGTACATAAGGATGCCTTCGTCGCCGTCGATATAGGTGATGCTCGAACGGCAGGCGGCAGTGGCCATAAAGCCCGGATCGTAGGTGAAGTGCCCGGTCAGGCCGTAGAGCTTGCGGATGTCGATTACCTTGGGCCCGATCGTTCCGCCCAGCACCGGAAGATCAACCGATTTGCCGGTTTCATTGTCGGTCAACGTCACCGTGCCGGTCGTCATATTGTTCCCATCCATCGCTGCACCTCTGGTTGCCGCGCCCGCTGGCGATTGCCGAATCAACCGGGAAAATAGTCTTCCTCGCGCCGGTTGGCAAACCGTTCGCAGGTGCGAGATGGCGGGTCCTCAGCGGTGAACGCCAGCCGCGTCGACGATGCGGCCCAAGCTCTCTTCGCGGCCGAGATATTCCATGACTGCGAAGATGCCGGGCGAGGCGACAGACCCGGTCAAGGCGGCGCGCAATGGCTGGGCGACGGCGCCGAGCGTGATGCCGTTCGCGTCGGCGAAGAAGCGGACACATTCTTCCAGCGCGTCCGCTCGCCACTCTGCGCGGTCGAGAGCGGGGAGGAGCGCCGCCAGCTGCCGACGGGCTTGCGATGTCAACAGCCTCGCGGCCCTGTCGTCCGGATGAATCGGCCGCTTCGCGATCAGAAAGCGGGCATTGGCCGCCAGCTCGGCCAGGGTCTTCGGGCGCAACTTCAGCTCGGGCATCGCGCGCAGCAGGCGGTCTCGGTCGGCTTCGATAAGTGGATGGTCGAGGGTGTGCTCCAGCCGCTCGGCCACTAAGGCGACGAGGCGCGGGTCATCGGCGGTGCGGATATAGTGCCCGTTCAGGCTGTCGAGCTTGGCGAAATCAAAGCGCGCCGGGGCGCGGCCGACGGCGTCGAGGTCGAACCATCGGATCGCTTGTTCAGTCGCGATGATCTCGTCGTCACCGTGGCTCCAGCCGAGCCGGAGCAGGTAGTTGCGCAACGCCTCGGGCAGATAGCCCTGCTCGCGATAGGCCTCGACCCCGAGCGCGCCGTGGCGCTTCGACAATTTGGCGCCGTCGGGGCCGTGGATTAGCGACAGATGGGCAAATTCGGGGACCGGCCAGTCGAGCGCCTTGTAGATCTGGGTCTGGCGAAAGGCGTTGTTGAGATGATCGTCGCCGCGGATCACGTGGGTCACGCCCATGTCATGGTCATCGACCACGACCGAATGGTTGTAGGTCGGGCTGCCGTCGCCGCGCAGAATGATCAAATCGTCGAGTTCGGCATTGGCGACGGTGACCTCGCCCTGGACCCGGTCGTGGATCGTCGTCTCGCCCTGCTGGGGCGCCTTGAGGCGGATCACAGGCGGCACACCCGGTGGGGCCTCGGCGGGGTCGCGGTCGCGCCAGGTACCGTCGTAGCGCACCGAGCGTTTTTCAGCGCGCGCCTTGTCGCGCATCGCTGCGAGCTCGGCCGGGGTGCAATAGCAATAATAGGCGCGGCCGGCAGCCAGCAATCGCCGAGCGACCTCGGCATGCCGCTCGGCGCGGGCGGATTGATGGACGATCTCGCCGTCCCAGCCGAGACCGAGCCAGTCGAGGCCGTCGATGATCGCCGCCACCGCTTCCGGGGTCGAGCGCACCCGGTCGGTATCTTCAATGCGCAGCCGAAAGCTGCCGCCGTGATGGCGCGCGAACAACCAGTTGAACAGCGCGGTGCGAGCGCCCCCAATGTGCAAAAACCCGGTCGGCGACGGCGCGAAGCGGACGACGGGTGTCATTCCCGAAGGATGGGGGAGGCGAGCCGATATCAACGCTCGGGCGGGGTGCGGGGGCAGAACATTTCGCGCAGGCGGGTCTTCATGATCTTGCCGGTTGCGGTATGGGGCAGCTCGTCGATCGTCGCGACGTCGTCAGGCAGCATCCAGTTCGGGAATTGCTCGGCGAGAAAGGCGATCAGCTGGTCGCGGTCGGGCAGGCAGCCCGGCCGCGGCGTCACGATCAGCAACGGCCGCTCGCCCCAACGCGAGTCGGGCACGGCGATAACCGCAGCCTCGGCTACGTCGTCGTGAGCGATCGCGGCGTTTTCGAGATCGATCGAGCTGATCCATTCACCGCCCGATTTGATTACGTCCTTGCGCCGGTCGGTGATCTGCATATAGCCGTCGGGGTCGATCGTCGCCATGTCGCCGGTATGGAACCAGCCGTCTGGCTCGACCGCGGCGGCGCTGGCCTCGGCATCCTCGAAATAGCCGCTGACGATCCAGGGGCCGCGCACGAGCAATTCACCCATCGACTTGCCGTCGTGCGGCTGGGCGTGTCCCTCGTCATCGACGATCTTCGTCTCGACGCCGAAGACCGGCCGGCCCTGCTTGATCTTGACGCCGAGCTGCGCCTGCGGGTTGAGGCTGCGGTGCTTCGCTTTCAGGGCAGCAGTCGTGCCGAGCGGGCTCATTTCCGTCATACCCCAGCCCTGACGCATATCGATGCCGTGGCGCGCGAAGGCCTCGATCATTGACGGCGGTACCGCCGAGCCGCCGGAAAGGACCCGGTGCAAGGTAGAGCAGCGCGCGCCTGATGCGGACAAATGCGCCTCAAAGCCCAGCCATACGGTCGGCACCCCCAGGGCATACGTGACGCCTTCGGCTTCGAACAGCTCGTGGAGGCTGGCCCCATCGAGACGCGGTCCGGGCAATACCAACTTTGCGCCGTTCATCGGCACCGCATGCGGGATGCCCCAGCCGCAGGCGTGAAACAGCGGCACGACCGGGCAGACAACGTCGGCTGCCGAGATCGATATCGCATCGGGCAACGAGATGCCGAAGGCGTGCAAGACCGTCGAGCGGTTGCTGTAGAGAGCGCCCTTGGGATGGCCGGTGGTGCCGGAGGTGTAGCAGAGCGAAGCGGCGGTGCGCTCGTCAAATTCGGGCCAGGTGAAATCCTTGTCTTCGGCCGCGATCAGCTGCTCGTAGCACGGTAGGACCGGTAATTTGGTTGCGGGCATATTCTCCGCATCGGTCATCGGCACGATCCGGCAGTCGGGCGGAAGGCGCGGCGCCAGGCGTTCGATCAGCGGCAGGAAGGTCGTGTCGACGAACAGGAGGCGGTCGGATGCATGGTTGACGATGTAGACGATCTGATCGTCGAAGAGCCGCGGATTGATCGTGTGGCAAACCGCACCGATGCCGGAGATCGCGTAGTAAAGCTCGACATGGCGAAAAGTATTCCAGGCGAGCGTGGCGACTCGGTCGCCCGGCTCGATACCGAGTCGCAACAACGCCTGGGCGAGCTGCTTGGAGCGGCGCTCGGCGTCGCGATAGGTGTAGCGGTGGATCGGGCCTTCGACCGTGCGCGAGACGATCTCGACATCGCCGTGATAAGTCGCCGCATGGGTGATGATCGACGAGATCAGCAGCGGCCGCTCCGACATCAATCCCAGCATCGTTTCCTCCCGACGCCCGACCTCGATTCGGTGTGTGAAGATTTGGTAGGGCATATTCGATGTCAGGTAAACGGCGTCCTGCGTTCGGTGCGGACCACTTGCCGTCGATTTCGACGGGGTTGGGCCGGCTCGGCGCCAGCCGAATGGACGCGTTGCCGCCCTCCTTCTATAACGGCTGTGTTCCGTTTGTGTTTTAGTTGACCGATGCACGATATCAGATGGATCCGCGACAACCCAGCGGAATTCGATCGCGGGCTCGCCCGGCGCGGCTTGCCGCCGCGCGCTGAGGAAGTGTTGGCGCTAGACCGCGACTGGCGCGCTGCCGAAACCCGCGCCCAAGAGGCGCAGGCCGAGCGCAACCACCGTCGCCAGCGAAATCGGGGCGGCCAAAAAACGGGGCGAAGCGATCGAGCCAAATTTGATTGAAGAACGTATGTACGACGGGTCGCGAGGCAAACACAGCTGCCGCAGCGAGGAACCTGCGTGCGCAAATCGATGAGATCCTGGCCGGATTGCCGAATTTGCCGGCCGAGGAAGTGCCGGACGGCCCGGACGAAAGCGCCAACCTGCTGCTGCGCCGCGAGGGCGCGCCGCCGCGGTTCAATTTCGAACCGGCCTCGCACGAAGCGCATCGGCGAGCGCCTGGGCTTGATGGATTTCGAGCGCGCCGGCAAGACTCTCCGGATCGCGCTTTGTAGTATTGCGGCGGGATCTGGCGCGCTGGAGCGGGCGCTCGCCCAATTCATGCTCGACCTGCATACCAGCGAATTCGGCTACCAGGAGGTCTCGCCGCCGCTGCTGGTGCGCGACGAGGCGGTGTTCGGCACCGGGCAGCTGCCGAAATTCGCCGAGGATCTGTTCCGCACTGACCGATGGCTGTTGGCTGATCCCGACCGCCGAGGTGCCGCTGGCCAATCTCGTCGCCGACGAAATCCTCGACGAGCGCGACCTGCCGTTGCGCTTTACCGCCTGGCACCCCGTGCTTTCGCTCGGAAGCCGGAGCCGCGGGCAAGGACACCCGCGGCATGATCCGCCAGCACCAGTTCATAAGGTCGAGCTGGTCTCGATCACCACGCCCGAGCAGTCCGCGGCCGAGCACGAGCGCATGACCGCCTGCGCCGAGGAGGTGCTGAAGCGGCTCGGCTTGGCCTATCGCGTCGTCGCTGTTGTCGACCGGCGATATGGGTTTCGCCGCGCAGAAGACCTATGACATCGAAGTCTGGCTGCCGGGGCAGGGGACCTATCGCGAGATTTCGAGCTGCTCGAATTGCGGGGCGTTCCAGGCGCAGCGGATGAAGGCGCGCTATCGCCCGGCCGAGGGCAGAGGGACGCGGCCGGTGCACACCTTGAACGGTTCGGGCCTGGCGGTCGGCCGCACCTTGATCGCAATCCTCGAAAACTTCCAGCACGAGGACGGTAGCGTGGCGATCCCGCCGGTATTGCAACCCTATATGGGAGGCCAGAAGCTGATCGAACGCCATGGCTGAGCCCCTTATGATTGAGCAGGGGGCCGAGCCCGGCCTTTTGCAGAAGAAGCTGCGACTGTTGATGGAGTTGCGGCGCGCCGGGATCGGCGACCCGCGGGTGCTGGGCGCGATCGAGAAGACGCCTCGCGAGAAATTCGTGCCGCCGTCCTTTGCCGATCAGGCCTATGAAAATGTCGCTCTGCCGATCGATGACGGACAGACGATCAGTCAGCCCTACGTGGTCGCGCTGATGACCGAGGCGCTCCTGGTCGGCGACCGGCACAACGTCATCGAGATCGGCACCGGCTCGGGCTATCAGACCGCGATCCTCGCGCGCCTCGCCCGCCGGGTATTTACGATCGAGCGTCATCGCGAGCTGCTGCGCGGAGCTGAGCGCCGCCTCGATGCGCTGGGTCTGCGCAACATCGTCTACCGATTCGGCGACGGCACCAAGGGCTGGCCCGAGCAGCTGCCCTATGACCGGGTTATCGTGACCGCCGCGGCTGCGGAGATTCCAGCGATCCTGGTCGACGGGTTGGCGCCGGGCGGGGTGCTGGTGGCGCCGGTTGGGGCCGATCATCACGACCAGCAGCTGATGCGCATCCGCCGGACCGAGAGCGGGTTTGTGAACGAGGATCTGGGTCCGGTGCGTTTCGTGCCGCTGGTCAGCGGGTTGCCGCGGCAGCATATCGCGCCGCGGGGTTGACATGTTTTGATCATCGAGTACCAAGAGTAAGCAGTGCTTGCACGCCGGGGGGCGGGCAAGGGGGGAAAGATGGGGGAAGCCAGTGTCGCACGGCGCGGTGCGGGGGTTGCGCGCTCGATAATTCTGCTCGCTTTGCTGCTCGCCGGGTGTGGGCCCCGAGAGCCGGCGCCCGTCGTCAGCGGCAACGAATCGCCTCCGCCGCCGGCGCAGGTGATCGTAGAGCGCGGCCAGACCTTGTCGGGGATCGCCCAGGACTATCACGTCCCGATGCACGTCGTGGCCGAGGCGAACCACTTATCGCCGCCTTATCGCATCCTCGTCGGACAAGCCCTGATCATTCCCGGCGGCGGCCAGCCGGGCTCATTTGGTCCAGTCGGTTGCCATGGCGACGCCGCCGACACCTTCAACTCAGACGCTGATCGGTGCCCCGCTGACCCCGCCCCAACCGGCCTCGGTACAGCCGATCCCGCTCGACCGTCCGCCCCCGGCATCCTCGGCGGGGCCACCGGCAGCTGCGGCCCCGCCGGCAGCGGCGCTGACCCCGCCGGTCTCGGCCCCGGCGCCACCGACGACCGAAAACCTCTCTTCGCCGAAAGGGTCAGCTCCGGAACCCACTTCATCGGCGGCCGGAGAGCCGGTGCACCAACCTTCGGCTGCTCCCGGCCCAACCGTCTCCGCCGAGCCGCCGCCGGCGTCCCACAGCGGTATCTTTCTTTGGCCGGTTCGGGGTCACGTGTTAGAAAACTATGGCGCCGGCCCGGACGGCACCCACAATGACGGGATCAACATCGCCGCAGCGCGTGGCGCGCCGGTGCAAGCGGCCGACGCCGGGGTCGTCGCCTATGCCGGCAACGAGTTGCGCGGCTATGGCAACCTGATCTTGATCAAGCATCCGAACGGCTGGATTTCGGCCTATGCCCATTGCGATCTGATCCTGGTCAAGACTGGCCAGAAGGTTGCCCGCGGACAGGTTATCGCCCGGGTCGGCTCGACCGGCAATGTCAGCGAGCCGCAATTGCATTTTGAGCTCCGCCGCGGCAAACACCCGGTCGATCCGCGCGACTATTTGGCGCCATCGCCGACGGCGACGGCCGATCCGGCCCATGCGAGCTGAGCCCCCCGCACGGGGCCGGGGCGGAGGTCACGAGAGCGGTTTGCCGAGGCGGCCGGCGAGATCCTGGATGAACTGCCAGGCGACGCGGCCCGAGCGCGCGCCGCGGGTGATCGACCATTCGTTGGCTTCGGCGGTGAGCCGCTCGACCGGTAGATCGAGCCCGTAACGGTCGGCATAGCCGCGCACGATGGCCTGATAGGTGTCCTGGTCGACATTGTGAAAGCCGAGCCACAGGCCGAAACGGTCCGACAGCGAAACCTGCTCCTCGACCGCCTCGGCCGGGTTGACTGCGGTCGAACGCTCATTGTCGATCATGTCGCGCGGCATCAGATGGCGGCGGTTCGAGGTGGCGTAGAGGACGACATTCGGCGGGCCGGCCCTCGATGCCGCCTTCGAGCACCGCCTTTAAGCGATTTGAAGCTGGTGTCGTGCCGGTCGAAGGAGAGGTCGTCGCAGAACAGCAGGCACCGACGCGCGGCCGGCCGCAGCAGCGACAGCAGTCGCGGCAGGCTCGGGATGTCCTCGCGATGGATCTCGACGAGAGCAAGGGCGTGCGGCCGCTCGCCATTGACCGCAGCGTGGGCGGCCTTGACCAGGGAGCTCTTGCCGGTGCCGCGCGCGCCCCACAGCAGCACGTTGTTGGCGGGCAGCCCGGCGGCAAAACGCCGTGTATTGTCGAGCAGGATGTCGCGCACCCGGTCGATCCCGCGCAACAGATCGATTTCGATGCGGTTGACCTCGCGCACCGGCTCGAGCCCGCAGCGATCGGAATGCCACACGAAGGCGTCGGCAGCGTCGAGATCGACGGGCGGCGTCAGTGCTGGGGCGAGACGTTCGAGAGCATCGGCAATCCGCTGAAGCAGAGGTGGCAAATCCGGGTTGGTCATCGGTCGATCAACGGCTCCGGCTCTAGCTGAAACAGGGGCGCGGACGCTATCACAGGGCGTGCAGCGCAGGAAATGTGCGCAAAACCCGACCATTGCTCTTTAACCAGGCATCGCGTACCTATCGCCGTGCTGCGCGGCTCCATCATTTGCTGCCGCTGGTAGGTGCGCCTGCCCGTAGCAGCGCGGCGCATGATCTCAAGGCTCGAGGCCGATGCTGATCTCCACCGCCTATGCCCAAGGAACCGGCCTGTCGGGTCTGTTCGACAATCAGAGTGCGCTGATCCAGTTTCTGCCGCTGGTGCTGATCTTTGTCGTGTTCTATTTCCTGCTGATCCGCCCACAGCAGCGCAAGGCCAGGGACCACCGGACAACGCTCGACGCGCTGCGGCGCGGGGATCGAGTGGTGACCGGCGGAGGTATCATCGGCACAGTGGTCCGAGTCGACAGCCCGGACGAGGTCGTTGTCGATATCGCCGACGGGGTGCGAGTGCGCGTCGTGCGCAGCACGATCACCAGCGTTGTTGCCAAGCCCGACCCGGCCGCCGCGCGCGAGGCTGCCAAGCAGAAGGAGCAAGCGCGGGCGAAGGTGGACACCAAGGAGTGAGTGTCGCGGCAAATACTGGGCAGGGTTGCCGATGACATCGAACAGCGTCACCCTTGCCATGTCGCGAGACGCGTCCGCGCTATCCGCCGGGGGACCGTTATCGGCGTTAGCGGTGGGGTGGCCGTCGGTAGGTCTGGATCTCGGGAAGATAGCGGCATCGGGTTGCGGCCGGGGGCGTCGCGCTCGCACCGGGTTCGGCGGCGGTAGCCCACGGAATTGACGGCATGCTGTATTTCGCGAATTGGAAGATTTTGCTGATCTGCGCGATCTGCGCGCTCGGCGTCCTGCTGTCGGCGCCGAACCTGTTCAGCCCGACATTCCTTGCCCGGCTGCCCGACATCGTACCGCGTAGACAGGTTGCGCTTGGGCTCGACCTGCGCGGAGGCTCGTATCTATTACTCGAGGTCGATGTTGCGGCGGCGCAGCGCGAGCGCCTCAATTCGATCATCGACAATGTCCGCAACGCGCTCTTGGACGGCAACATCGGCTATACCGGCCTCGCCGTAAAAGGCGATGCGATCGTGTTCGCGATCCGCGAGCCGGGACGGATCGACGATGCGCGCCAGGCGCTGGCCAAGATCGACCCCGACCTGACCGTCGCTATCGCGCCCGACGGAGCGGGGACGGTGGGCTTCAGTGCGGTCGCGACCGATCAGAGGCGGCGCCTCGCCGTCGACCAGTCGATTGAGATTATCCGCCGCCGAATCGACGAGACCGGCATCAAGGAGCCGACGATCGAGCGCGAGGGCGAAGACCGCATTCTGGTGCAATTACCCGGCATCTCCGATCCCGAGCACGTCAAGGCACTGCTGGGGCGTACCGCGAAGCTGACCTTTCAGCTCGTCGACACCGGCGCTTCGCTGGAAGACGCGCGGAGCGGCCGGCTGCCGCCCGGCGATGAGATCCTGCCCGCCGAAGAAGCGAAAGCCGTGCGGATCGGACCCGAGAGCTATGTCGTGCGCAGGCGAGTGATGGTCGGCGGCGACACGCTCGTCGACGCCCAGCCCAGCTTCCAGGGCAATGAGCCGGTCGTCAGCTTCCGCTTCGACGCCGACGGGGCCAAACGGTTCGCCGAGGCGACCCGCGAGAACGTCGGCAAGCCGTTTGCGATCGTGCTCGACAACAAGGTGATCAGCGCACCGGTCATCCGCGAGCCGATCCTGGGCGGGTCTGGCATAATCTCGGGCAGCTTCACGGTCCAATCGGCGAGCGACCTTGCGCTGTTGCTGCGGGCGGGCGCCCTGCCGGCGCCGATCACGATCCTCGAGGAGCGCACGGTCGGCCCGAACCTCGGCGCCGATTCGATCCATGCCGGGTGCGATCGGCGTGCTTCGTCGGGGTCGTGCCTGGTCGTCGTCTTCATGATTCTGTTTTATGGCCTGTTCGGCGTGTTTGCCGACATCGCCTTGTTCTTCAACCTGTGCCTGATGCTGGGCAGCCTGTCGCTGCTCGGCGCGACCTTGACCTTGCCGGGGATCGCCGGCATCGCGCTGACGATGGGCATGGCGGTCGACGCCAACGTGCTGATCTACGAGCGCATCCGCGAGGAGGTGCGCGGCCGGCCGGACGATGCTGTCGTCGCTCGACGCCGGGTTCACGCGCGCGTTTGGCACGATCGTCGACAGCCACGTGACGACGCTGGTCGCCGGCGCGCTGATGTTCTGGCTCGGCTCGGGGCCGGTGAAAGGCTTTGCCGTGACCCTCAGCATCGGCGTGTTGACTTCGCTATTTTCTGCAATCCTGGTGACCCGGCTGCAGATCGTGACCTGGGTGCGCCGGTGGAAGCCGCGCGCGATACCGATTTGACCTGCCATTTTGCTGTGATCGCGCCATGTTGAGACCGCTGATCGTCATCCGGCGCACGCCGAAGATCGACTTTATGAAGTGGCACAAGCTCGGCTTTGCCTTATCCGCGCTGCTGACCTTGTCGTCGATCGTCCTGTTTCTGACCGTTGGGCTCAATTACGGGATCGATTTCGTCGGCGGCACCCAGATGGAGGTACGGGCGACGCCGGGGCCGGCAAACCTTGCCGACGATGCGGCAAAAGCTCGACGCGCTACATATCGGCGATGTCTCCCTGCAAGGCTTCGGCCCGCCGAGCGATGTGTTGATCCGGCTATCGCGCCAGCCGGCGGCGACGCGGCGCAGGAGCGGGTGGTCGAGCTGGCGCGCCAGGCGCTGGGGTCGGGGATCGAGTATCGCCGGATCGAGGTGGTCGGCCCGACTGTGGGCGGCGAGTTGATCCGCGCCGGCGTGATCGCAACCATCCTCGCCCTGATCGCCATCGCCTTATACATCGCCTTTCGCTTCGAATGGCAGTTCGGCGTCGGCGGGATGATCTCGACCCTGCACGACGTGATTACCACGGTCGGGCTGTTCGCGCTGTTCCACCTCGAATTCAACCTGACGACATTGGCGGCGATCCTTACCGTCGCCGGCTATTCGGTCAACGACACCGTCGTGATCTACGACCGCATCCGCGAATCGATGCGCAAATACCGCACGATGCCGTTTGGCGAACTGATCAACCTCGCCCTGAACGAGACCTTGTCGCGCACGATCCTGACCGTCAGCACCGTGGCGCTGGCGGTGCTGTCGCTGCTGTTCCTCGGCGGCGAGGTGCTCCGCGGGTTCAGCATCGCGATGCTGTGGGGGGTCGTGATCGGCACCTATTCGTCGCTGTTCATCGCCGCTCCGGTCATCTACTACGTGCGGCCGAACCGAGCGGCGGTCGCCCGATCGAATGAGGGGGCCAAGGCTCCGGTGTCCCGGGCGCGGTAGCCGGCGCGTCAGCGATGGATCTGACCCCGATCGTCCCGGCCGGCCGGCAGGTCATCGAGCGTTACGGGCCGACGGGCTTTCGCGTGACCGGGGTGATCTGGCGCGGGCCCCTGCTTGTTTTTCCCGATCTGACCTTGCCATGGACACCCCTCGACGCGGCAGCGGTTGACTGGGAGAGCTTGACGCCGGTCGTCGAGCACGGCGGCGTGCAGATCCTGCTGCTCGGGCTCGGCAGCAGTATGGCGACGGTCGCCGGGGAGCTGCGCGCCAAGCTGCGCGCGGCCGGAATTTCGCTCGAGCCGATGGACACCGGCGCTGCTTGCCGCACCTACAACGTGCTCGTCTCTGAGGACCGCCGCGTCGCCGCGGCGCTGATCCCGCCGCGCTGACGGCCGCAACCGGGGCAGGGCGCGAACCGCAGTCGGCATAACAGCGCGGCGCGATATATCAGAGACGTTATTCGGGAACCACTCGCCCCTCGCGGCGGTTTTCAGCATAACCGTCACAAGCGAGTTGAGCATTGCCATGAATACGCGTGTCCTGACCGCCGCCGCGGTTGCTGCAGCTCTCGCATTAGCGCCTGCCGCTAATGCGGCCGAGTGGCATCGCGGCTGGCATGGAAATTATCACCACGGCGGCGGGGCCGCCGTTGGCGCTGCTATCGCCGGCGGGATCGTCGGCCTCGGCGTCGGGGCGGCGATCGCCTCGGGAGGCTACAACCCGTATTATTACGCGCCGCCGCCGCCAGTTTATTACGGGTACCCGTACAGCTATTACGCCCCGCCGCCGGCAGTCTATTACGGGTATTGATCGAACAGTACGGCCATAGGGCCGGACCAGCCCCACCCAGCCCGCCGCGCGGCCGGCAACTTTTGCTGTGCAGCGGGCAACTTGACAGCGAGGAAACAGTCGATGAAACCGATCCGATCGAAATATTTGGCATCGGCAGCGATGGCCGCGTTGCTGGCATTGCCCGGGGCGGCGCTGGCACAATCCACATCGGCCCCCGCGCCGGTCACCCCGCCCGCTGCCGCCACCACAGCTTCACCATTAGCAGCGCAGCCTGCACCGGGTAACAACGCCGAGCAACGCGTCGAGACCCACATCAGACAACTACACGCGCAACTGCGCATCACCCCGGCCGAGCAACCGCAATGGGACCAGTTCGCCCAGGTCATGCGCGAAAATGCCCGCGACATGGATCAGGCGTTCATGCAGCGCGCTCAGCAGTACCCGACGATGAACGCGGTGCAGAACATGCAGTCCTATGAGCAGATTGCCGAGGCCCACGCTCAGCATCTACAAAAGCTGGTTCCGGCCTTCGACACCCTCTATAACGCGATGCCCGAGCAGCAAAGACAGCTAACGGATCAGGTGTTCCGCGCAAATGCAGAGACAAACCAGCAAAAGCGGATGCAAACCGGCCAAAACGGGTAACCTTCCTCAGATTCTTATGTTGAAGCCCCGCCACGCGCGGGGCTTCGCTTTTGCGGACCTTGCGGTAGGAGTAAGGCCGATCCCGGGGTTGGCGCGGCACCTGCCTGATTGCCGGTAAAGGATAATCGGAGGAGCCGCGATGGCGCCAGTCGATGCCGGCGCGGCTTTTGTTTCCCCCGGCCTTGGCCACAATCGCGGGCCGCCGCTCGATCCGGGAGCGGACTGGCGGGCTTTCTGCTGGCGAAAAGCTCATGCGCAGGCGTGGAAGACCCCGCCGCGCGAGATTGCACTGGCCCGCCTCGACCGGGCACAGGCTCTCGGCATGACCTATCGGCAATATACCGCGGTGCTGCTCGATCGTGGCGTTCACCTCTGATGTGCTACCGGCGACGCTGATTAATAAGATATAAGGTCGTATGCCCGGATAAAGTGGCGGCATCCCGCGGGCCCTCGACGGACGACGCCGATCGGCTTGCGGTGATCGGGCAACGCGTTTGGTCTGATGGCGACTTCGACATGGCACGAATAGCTAACCGAGCACAGATCTGGTTTTTGAACGCCATTGCGTCTACATCGAGATATGTGGTGGAGCGAACATTACCGGAGTCCGTACCATCCCTAATGAACCGTGCTGCGATATTGGATTCCTTCGGTCATGCGAAGAAACACATGGCACACGCCTTCTCATTTCTGGATCGATTTGAGGGGCTGTCCCTTTCCATTCACGAAGCTTTGAGGAGGTACCCCGACCGGAACCTAGTATTGGAGTTCGGCGTATATAAGGGCGGCATGATAAATTATCAGGCGAAACGGTTTCGAAACTTAAAATTTGTCGGTTTTGATAGCTTTCAAGGATTACAAGAACAGTGGCCCGGCATGCATCCGGTTCAGACATTTGGTCTCGGAGGAAAATTACCACGAGTTCGGCACAATGTCTCCCTTGTCAAGGGGTGGTTCGCTGACGTCGTGCCGGAATGGAAGAAAACAATACCATCCCCCTGCATTCCCCTTTTGATACATGTCGACTGTGACACCTATAACGCGACAGCAGATGTTCTAAAACTGTGTGCGGAGTACGTTGCACACGGCCTGATAATTCATTTTGATGATTACTTCGGATTTCCAAATTGGAGAAGTGGCGGATACAAGGCGCTAAACGAGATATCTCAGGAGCAAGGATGGTGTTTGACGTATTTGTCATATGGCACCAAAGAAGTCGCGGTTTTGGCTGAAATACCTGTGGTGCAGTCATGACAGATGTTTGGTCTGGAAACCGTTTCGCTGGTATCGGCAAAACTCATAGAAACCGCGCGATCGAGCTGATCTGCCGGCGACCGCGGCTTGCCTGAGATGAGCGATCCTAAGGTGATGGTCGTCATCCCGACCTACAATGAGCGAGAGAACATAGTCGATCTTATTGAGGACATCTTCCGACTTCCGGTTCCACGGATCGAAGCCGTAGTCGTCGATGATCGAAGCCCCGACGGTACAGGCGAGGCCGTGCGTGGGTTGATTTCGAGCCACCGAGGCCTTTTCTTGATCGAGCGCGATGGGCCGGCAGGTCGCGGCTTGGCGGGGCGCGACGGCTTTCTCTTCGCGCTGCAGTCCAGCGCGGATTTCGTCGTCGAGATGGACGGTGATTTTTCGCATCAGCCGAAACACATCCCTGAGCTTATTAGGGCCATGGCCGATTGCGACGTGGCTATCGGTTCGCGACTAGTCCCGGGTGGCAGCGACGCGGACCGTCCCGGCTGGCGTTATTGGCTGACGAAAGCCGCCAATTTTTATGCCCGAACTCTGCTTCACTTACCGGTAGCGGATACTAACTCCGGCTTTCGGTGTTTCAGCCATGAGGCGTTGCGCATGATCCATCCGGAATCGTTGCACTCCCCGGGTCCTTCCATCGTGCATGAAACGCTTTTTCGTGCTATCAACCAAAAGCTAAGGATTTGTGAAGTACCTATCCAGTTCATCGACCGGAAGAGAGGTACGTCAAAGCTAAACCTATCGCGCTTGATCGCCGGTTTCTTCTGGGTACTGCGACTTAAATTTGACCAGAAAAACTGATAGTATAATATACCTACATGCGTTCAGCGGGAATGAGCTTGTTATTGTCAGGTCTCGGCCTCGGTGAGCTTAGCGGCGAAAGTTGCAATGTTGCCACCAGGGAAAAGATGCCCGGCGATCCCGGCTGCCGCGGCGGCGGCAAGGTCACTCTCCTTGTCACCGATCAGAAAGCTGCGGGCGCGGTCAACCGGCCAGTGGTCGAGTAGATCGAGAAGCATGCCGGGGGCTGGCTTTCGCCAGTGGCTCGCCCGGCGGTAGGCGGAAACGCTTGCGTCCGGGTGAAACGGGCAATAGCGCAAATCGTCGATATGCGCACCGACCGCGGCCAGTTCTGTCGCAAGATGGGCATGGACAGTGCGAACGTCCTCCTCGGAATAGAAACCGCGCGCGACACCGGCCTGATTGGTGACAACGAATACGAAGAGCCCGGCGTCATTGAGCGCCTTGACCGCAGATTTGGCGCCCTCGATCCAGCGGAACCGGGCGATCGAGCCGATATACCCGTCGTCGTGATTGAGCACCCCGTCGCGGTCGAGAAAGGCCGCTGGTCGCCGCCGCCGGCTCGGGATTTCGCGCCTGGCCAGTGCCAGGTCGGCCGACATGCCGATATCGATGAAATAGCCGCCGTATTCGGCGCCGAGCAGGCGACCGGCCAGGGCAAGCCGTGGAAAGACGTCGCGCTCAAGCGAGCAGTGCGGACCGAGGTAATCGACCAGCACGTTGCGGAAGGCATAAACGCCACCGCTGACGAGCCCGGGGCCAGGCCGTCTCGGCCGCTCGGCGAAGCCGGCAATCCAATCGCCCGCCAGCTCGACCGTCCCAAACCGTGCCGCATCGGCAAGACGCCGCAGCGCGATGACGCCGAGCGCGGGGCCGGCATCGGCAATTCGGCAACCAAGCTCCAGGAGATTGATATCGAACCACGAATCTCCGTTGAGCAGCAGGAAGATGTCGTCGAGCAAATCGCGGGCGTGCCATAGCGCACCGCCGGTGCCCGCCGGCTCCGGCTCGATCATCACCTCAATATCGAGGTCCGAACTGGCTCCTCAATACCGTCGATTGGGCATAGGCCGCGAGCTGGCTCGCCTCGAACCCGGCCAGTAGCACGATACGTTTCAAGCCATGGCGGCCAAGTTCGAACAGCAAGACTTCGAGAAACGGAGCTTCGTCGATCTGCAATAACGGTTTTGGCGTTCGCTCGGTCAGCGCGCCGAGCCGGGTACCGCGGCCGCCGCAGAGTATGACTGCCTGACGGATCATCCGGTGCGGTCGGCAAGCCCCCGAGGCTGATCCAATTTCGGAAACAGCCGTTCCTCGACGAGCCCGCAGACAATATGGCCGACGGTGATGTGGAGTTGTTGGATCAGCGGCGTGGTATCGGCGGGCGCATAGAGGCACAGATCGCAACGCGCGGCCATCTCGCCCCCACTCCTGCCGGTGAAGCCGACGACAACCAAACCCTTGCACCGCGCCGCCTCGATCGCGCGCAGAATGTTCGGCGAGCGCCCCGAGGTCGAGATCGCGATCAGCACATCGCCGGCAACCCCAAGACCCAGCACCTGCCGCTCGAACACCCGCTCATAGCCGTAATCATTGCCGATCGCGGTCAGCACCGAGCTGTCGGTGGTGAGCGCGATGGCGGGGAGCGGAGCGCGGTCGTAATTGAGCCGGGAGAGAAACTCGCCGGCGAGGTGCTGGGCATCTCCGGCGCTGCCGCCATTGCCGGCAAACAGCACCTTCCTGCCCGCCGCGATCGCCTCGACCAGCCGATCGACAATTGCCTCGGCCGTCGCCAAAAAGACAGCGTTGTCGATCGCCGCCTGGACCGCGTCGCGAGACTGCACGAGATAATCGACGATCGAGGCTATCGCCGCACTTGCCATGTCGCGCAACCACGATCCGTCAGCTTCACGGGACCGGCTTCGCCGCCGGCTTGATTCAATCCGGTGATCAGTGCCAAGCGGTCCTCAGGGGCCACGATGAACATGAGAAACCCGCCACCGCCGGCACCCGAAATCTTGCCCGCAAGCGCGCCATTGGTAGACGCTACGGAGCACAAGCGGTCGATATGCTCGTTCGAGACGCTTGGAGCGGTTCGCTTTTTCGCTGCCCACGACTCATCGAGAATCCGAGCCATCGCTTTGATATCCCCTTCGAGCAGCGCGCGCTTCATGGCGATGGCGTCCGCTTTGAGTTGATCCGTCGCCTCGATGGTGGGGGCGCTATGATCAGCCAAGTGAGTCGTCTGTTGTTCAATGATCTCGGCCGAATCACGCGAGCTGCCTGAGAAGCAAATAACCAGCGAGGACTCGAACTCGTTTCGCGCATCCTCTGAAATCCGCAACGGATTAACAATTACCCGGTCGTTTGCGAGGAATTCGATGAAGTTCGTTCCGCCAAACGCCGCGGCATATTGGTCCTGCTTGCCGCCAGCAAGGGCGAGATCAATCCGTTCAATCTCAAAGGCCAGATGGGCGACATCGTACTGACCGAGCGGGAGGCCGAGGCAAGCCCTGAATGCGTCGACGAGCGCGACTGTCAGCGCCGAGGACGAGCCAAGCCCCGAACCCACGGGTGCATCGACGGTCGTGGTAATCGTCGCTGTGATCGGCCGCCCGTGGTTGTAGTCGCGCACCATGCGCTCATACACCCCGCGGTGTAGCGGGAGCGTTGCTTCCGGCAGCAGCGGTTCCGCTGACAGTTCTTCCTGCCGTCCTAAGTCCTTGGCGCAAAACACCAACCGCCCATCGTCGCGAGGACTGATAAAGGCGTATGCGAAACGATCAATTGTCGTATTTAGAACCGCGCCGCCAAATTCGTCGCAATAGGGGGAAAGATCACTCCCACCACCAGCCAAGCCGAGCCGTAGCGGCGCCCGCGCCCGGGTCGTAATTGAGTTCTCCATCGGGAAAGTCGACAATTCGCCCCCGGCTTCGCGATGCTGCTCCAAGGTGCTCTGCCAATGCGGTATCGATAACATCGGGACCCTTCGGGCGTCGAGGACAAAAAAGAGACCTTTCGACGGCAAACGGGCACGCCCGCAGATCATCCGCCAAGCGTCTCACTGACTTATGGCTTTGTTGGATAATCCATAAGACGTTAAGATATAGTGTGAAAAATGGTACAGAATCGGCAAGGGCAGCAACGGACCCTCCGCCGGGCTATCGTATCGCTGCTCACATAAATTTAAGTCAGGGGGAATTTAGTTTAGGACAAGCAGCTAGATATTCCGGCGCCCGATCGAACGTCCGACGTTGGCGAGGCGTCTGGGATTACAGAGCGCCACGATAAAGGCGTTGTTTGCGAGCCGAGGTTGGTAAATGGTTCCTCCCTCTTCTGTCGTGACCCGCAGGTGCAATGCCAGCAGTCGAGCCTCATCATGCTCGATCGGCTGTTTGCCACTGGCCTCGACGCTCATAGAAAACGCGCGATGATGGCTCGATCCCGTGCCGTGTGGCTGGGAGAACTCGGCGCTCTCCTGACGTCCGCAGTGCTCGTGCATGCCCCGGGTATTCTGTTCGACGTCGGCGTTCGCAACAACGACTTCGACGGCCTCTATCGCTGGGCGGTGCAGTTTGGCGAGGGGCTGCGCGGCGGTGATCTATATCCGCACTGGATGTGGCGGGGCAATTTCGGTCTTGGCGAGGTCGCGCTCCTCTATTATTCGCCGCTCTTCTACTACATCAGCGGTGTAGTTCGACTCCTGACGTCCAATACGTGGGAGGCGATGCGGTTGGTCTTCGTCCTCTCGACATTACTCACTGGATTCTATGGCTGGCGATTGCTGAGGCTGTTTGCGAACGATGCTTATGCGCTCGTCGGCGCAGTGCTCCTGCAGTGGGTGCCGATGATCTTCATGCTGTTCTATTACTTCAACGGTTTCCCCTGGGCCGTGGGGTTCGCTGCGCTCGTGGCGCTTACATATTATGCGTTGCGTCCGGGCGCGTTTGAGCGCTGGGTCGACCTTCCCGCGAGCCTCGCTATTGCCGCGCTTGTATTGACCCACATCGTCTCGGCGCTGATGGCGCTGATCTGTTTCAGTTTCATGTGCTTGTGTTTCATCCGGCGCCCGGAAGGTGGCGCGCGAGCCGGGCGGCGGGCGGTCTCGTGGTTCGTTTCCGCCGGATTTGGTCTCGCGCTTTCGGCGTTTTATCTGGTCCCCGCGATCGGCTCGATGGGTTTGATATCGCCCAAGGTTTGGACCACGGCCTACACGCCATGGAACGCTTTTGCCTTCCCTACCGTAACCAGCGTCCTCTTCGGCATGCGTTGGTTTTCCTTCCAATGGACGGTGCCGGCGGTGGCGCTGCTCGGCGTTGCTGCCGCGACCTGGCATGCGCGGCGGCGCCAAGATATGTCGGATCGCCTGGGCGAGGCGTTGCTGCTGATGCTGGTGGTGTCGTGGGCGTCGCTGCTGCTGGCGAGCGAGCTTTCCTATCCGTTGTGGTTGCTGAATACGCCACTGCGCATGGTCCAGTTTCCGCACCGCTTCATTTACGTCACGTCGGCGACGGGCCTCGTGGCTAACCTATTTGCGTTGTGGGATTCTCAGCGCATGGGGCAGCCCTGGCCGCGGAAACTGGTTCTGATGCTTCCGCTGGCGCTGGGCTTCGCGACCACGGGGCTGCTGAGCGCGAAGATGTTGCTCATCGACGGGAAGCCGCTTCACCTATCCGTCGACGAGACGGCGCCGTATCGCGGGCAGGCCGAATATCGGCTCGCCGGCCAAGGGGAGCATTGGGAGGATTATTATCGCGCCGGCGGGCTTGCAACCGAGTGCCGAGAACAGATGTTGATCTGCCGCGCGAGCGAAGCGAGCAGTCGGTTGCAGGTCTGGAACGTATCTGGTGCGCACCCGGCCCACCTACGCTTGCCGCTCTTTGCCTTTCCGGCATGGCAGCTGACGATCGATGGCGCGGCCGTGCCGACTGCCTCCGACCCTGCGACGGGCCTGATATCCATCGACTTACCGGCAGGCGCTCACCGTGTAGCGGCGACCTGGAAACGGCTCGGCGTGGAGCACGCGGGCCTTGTCATCAGCGGTCTCGCGGTGCTTGCCCTCGCCATCATCGCCTTGAGGCGGGGATCGTCGGTTTCGGCCCGGTCGACGCCGCGATCCGCCTGAATTCGGGCGCCCACCGGGCGACCGGCGCCCGACTTTGAGAAGAGCCCCGCCGACGCGGGGCGCCTCTGCGAAAATCGGTCTTGGTCAGCCTGCCTTTGCCAGGTTCTGGGCGGCAAAATCCCAGTTCACCAGGTGGTCGAGAAAGGCCTGGACAAAATCGGGCCGGCGATTCTGGTAGTCGAGGTAATAGGCGTGTTCCCACACGTCGCAGGTGAGGAGCGCAGTCTGGCCCTCGGCTAGCGGGGTGACCGCGTTTGGCGTGCCGATAATCTTGAGTTGACCCTTGTCGGCGACAAGCCAGGCCCAGCCGCTGCCGAATTGGCCCACCGCCGTCGCCTTGAATTGCTCCTTGAACTTGTCGAGCCCGCCACAATCGCGAGTGATCGCCGCGGCGAGGTTGCCGCCGGGCGCGCCGCCGCCATGCGGCTTCATCGAGCTCCAGAAAAAGGTGTGGTTCCACACCTGGGCGGCATTGTTGAATACGCCGGTCTTCGTCGTATCCTTGTAGCTCCCTTTGATCAGCTCTTCCAGCGACTGGCGCTCGAGCGGTGAGTCTTTGATTAGATTATTGAGGTTGGTGACGTAGGCTTGGTGGTGCCTGCCGTGATGGAAATCGAAAGTCTGTTCCGACATGTGCGGCGCGAGCGCGTTTTTCGGATAGGGCAGGGGCGGCAGTTCGAAAGCCATGGCGACCATCCCAGGTTATGTTGAGAAAGCTTGGTGGAGAAACGTCCGTTCACAGCCAGCGTTCCAGCGATCCGCAGCACCTGTCGCCGGCCGCGGCGATCACCCGCCGTCACGACCGCGACCGGTTCCAGACCGCGCTGTTTGCGCCGGCCGCGCGCCGCGAGGCGCTGTTCGCGCTTTACGCCTTCAATTACCAGATTGCAAGGGTGCGCGAAGCCGTTACCCAGCCGATGCTGGGCTGCATCCGGCTCCAATGGTGGCGCGAAAACATCGCCGCCGCGTATGAAAACAGCCCGGTCCGCCGCAACGACGTCGTTGAAGCGCTGACCGCTGCGATCCGCGAACGCAGGCTGACGCGCGTTTATTTCGACCGGTTGATCGACGCGCGCGAGGCCGATTTCGACGAAGACCCGCCGGCGAGTCTCGCCGCCCTCGAAGCCTATGCCGAGGGAACCTCGTCGCAGCTGGTGCATCTTGCGCTTGAGGCCCTGGGTGCAAGCGACCACGCCGCGAGCGAGGCTGCGCTTCATATCGGGATCGCCTATGCGCTGGCCGGCCTGCTGCGGGCGCTACCGGTGCTGACGGCGTTGGGGCGACCGATTATCCCGGCCGACATTGCCGCGCACGCCGGGCTCGATCTTGGCGGTCATCGGGGGCTGCGTAGTTCTAACGCGCTGCGCGCCGCGGTCGCCGAGATCGCGGCAGCCGCAGAGGGTCATTTGCGGGCGGCGCGCGAGCGGGGCGCGGCTGTCGCGCTCGACGCGCTACCCGCACTTTTGCCGGCGGTGGTCGCGGGGCGGTCGCTGACGCGGCTCAAGCGGGCCGGGTATGATCCCTTCGATCCGGCGCTGGTGCAGCGTGATCCGCTGCAGAGCTGGCGCCTCGCTGCAGCGGCGCTGCGCAGGCGTTTCTGATATGCCGGCGAGGTGGTTGCCCCGACCCTCTCCTTGCAAGCGGGACAGGGGAGAGAGCGGCGTGCGGGAGGGTTGTCAGCGGCCTCGGAAATCGGGGAGGCGGCGGTCGGCCATCGCCTTGATGCCCTCGGCGAAGTCCTCGGTGCGGCGCAGCCAATCCTGCTCGACCAGCTCGCGCTCGGTGGCGGCCTCGATCGCATCGATCAGCCCGCGGCGCACCGTTTCGCGCGTCGACATGACGGCGAGCGGCGCCGATTGCGCGATTTCGAGCGCCAGTGCCTGGGCGGCGCTGCGCACCTCGGCCTGCGGCACCAGCAGATCGGCGAGGCCGATGCGCACCGCTTCGTCGCCGGGGATGCGGCGGCCGGTGTAGAACAGCAACGCCGCCTGCTGGGCGCCGACGAGCCGCGGCAGGGTCGCGGTCAAGCCAAAGCCGGGATGGAAGCCGAGGCGGTTGAAATTGGCGCTGAACCGCGCCTCCTGACAGGTGACGCGAAAATCCGGAACGAGAGCGAGGCCGAGCCCGCCGCCGACCGCGGCGCCATGCACCGCGCCGACGATCGGTTTCCTGGTCCGGAACAGGCGGATCGCCTCCTTGTAAAGATGCCGCCCGGCGGCGCTGCGGGTCCCCTCGGAGACGGTGCCGGTATCCATGCGCTTCGAGAAATCGGCGCCGGCGCAGAACGAGCGGCCTTCGGCGGCAAACACGATCGCGCGGATATCGGGGTCGGCGTCGAGCTGCTCGAAGGCATCGCCGATCTCGGCGACGAGCGCTGAGTCGAAGAAATTGTGCGGCGGCCGCCGCATCTCGACGGTGGCGACAAACCCGTCGCGGCTGACGCCGATCTCGCGGTAGGAGGGGGTGTCGGTCATGTTGCAGGGTCCTCTGTCCGGATCGGGTACAACGTAGATTTAGTTGAATATTACCGTGTCGCTGCTCCTGCAGCAAAATAACAGCGAGGGCTCTCGCATAGGTTGCCGTCGAACGTCAGCATGCTGGATATGGTCGCCCGCAAGCGGGCCGCTGTTCAGCATCACCGGTCAAGATTTGTCTCATACTCCCCGGATCCCAGCCAACGGATCCGTTCGGGGTTTATCATAATCGCAATTTGTTGAAATATCAAGCTCGAAGCGGCCGCCTGCGAAAGCCGGTCCTTACCGATCACAACGTCAGCCCGTATTTATGAGCGACCGCCGACGCCCGCTCTGACCCTTATCGGGCCTGAAGCAAGAACGCCGATACCCCACTATGACTATGATAAGTTGTATGGTAATTACATAGTTCTCTAAGAGTGTCGTTGAGTTCGCGGGTTGAAGATCGGCAGAAAATGCCTCAAACGGGTCATTTCTGCGGTACGTTTGTCCATTGGGGGACTGTAGACTTCCCCGGGAGCGGGCCATTGCGCCGCAGAGATCGGAAACCCGAGCCAAAGGCACCTAAACCCATGACGACTGAAGTGACCGCGGTCGATCCGCGTTATAACAATCCGCGCCGATCGCCCCGGCCAGTCGATCCGACAAAACGTGTAACCATTGATCTTGGCCCGAGGTCGACGGGCGGCGGATCATTTTCTATAATGATAAATTGAGTTGTGTCGGACAACTCCAGAAGATAGCGGTAAAAGTATTCCTTCAGTGCCGACTTTACCACGAGCTCTTCGTCGCCCGACAGCGCTCCATGTCTCGAATTAATGGGATCGCGATAGCTTAAAAGCGGGCTATCGAGCGCCACTATCCCCGGGTGTGGCAGGCCCTTCGCACGGCAGTATACTAACACGCTAATCTTAAATGCGGCGTTCATCAACGCACGCACGCCCTTCCCATTTCCTCTACGGTTCTTGCCATCTATCAAGATGTCGTGCGTTTTATCATCGAATGAAACAGTAGGATCGCCGGGAAACCGCCATGCTCGAAGGACCGACTGCGCGATTTGTGCGAGCTCGAAGCCTATCTCGCCGCCTACGCCCACTGCTACCGACGCGCGACGCGTACCCTTCGCCTTGAAGGTCTCTAGCTCTTTCTTGCGGTTTTCTAAACTCTCGATGCGATCGAGCAGATTTAGGGCGTTCCGAAACCCTTGTCGGGCGATATCCAGCGCCTCATCAGGATTCACGGGTGCTGACTTCCAAGGGAAGCAACTCGTCGATAGTGCCCTCCATGTCGGCGATCTGTCCACTGAGCCGCGCGATCCGGGTAGCCAACCCCTCCCCTTCCGCCTTCAGGCTGGCTGTTGCCTTCCCCAAATCCGCTCGCTCGACCCGTATTTTCGATATCTCGGCGGCAACGGCCCGCCGCGAGCGCTCAACATGACCGAGCCCATGCACCTCATGCTGGTGTTCCGGCTCGGCGCCACATAGCGGACACGGCCGCCGCGCGCCGGCCATCAACGCCGCGGCTCCCTCCTCCAACGCTTCCAACCGCTCGACGTCGCTTTCATAAACGCTCGCAAGCAATCCGAAACGCCCCAGCGTTGAGGCTATCTCGCCGGCTCGTTCTTCAAATTCGTCGCGCATTTCCAAGCAGCGGCGCCGTTGTCGCCGCAGCCTGTCCAACTCGGTTTGATACTCCGCAAGTTTTGCGTGCTGTTCTTCCAAGGTGTTCGAGAGGATCGTCTCCTGGGCAACGATCTGCAATTTGTCTACAGCCTCATCCTCCGGAAACAACCGGTGCAGATCAGCTATCGCCGCTTCGATCAATTCCTCGACGATTTCAATCTTGCCTGCATTCGCAATCCGTTGCTCATTCGAATTCGGAGTTTCGACTATGCCGGAATCGTCGATCCCGGTTAGAATGAATTTCAGGACATTCTTGTCGAATGTATCAGTGCTCTGTGTATCTATTTTTATTGGAACTTCACTCCGCCATCATCGGTGTTTCTTCAGTGAACACATAAGCGGCGAAATGACGGAAACTGAAACCCGCTTTCTTTCCGTTCAGGGTCGTTGCAATTTGCTTATCGTCTACGATGGCGAGCTCACCGAGCAAAAACCGCGACAAACTATTGGGATTCCCATGCGTTGCACTAAACGTTCTAGCGGGTTGCGTATGTCGAGTTCGATCGAACGGGTCGACAAATACCTCAAAGTCTCCTCCCCTCACCGCGCGCGACAGACTCACGCGTACCGTCATCGGCAAATCCTGCTCGAGCCAGCACGTCTCATAACCACGCAGTTCGGTGATTTCCGGCAGCGCCGACCGGGCGCCACACATAAAATCGAGTGCTTTGATCGTGTACGATTTTCCGGAATTCGAGGCGCCATATATCACGTTCACGCCATCGACAAAGTCGAGTTTACAGGTGGCTTTTGTCCCGCCTGTGAATGCGAGTTTCCGGAAGATGAAGCGCAAATCGGCCACTATCGGCGCTCGCCATAAGAGCTGAAGGCTTCACGCCAATGTCCGATCCTTCCTCGGACAAACTCCTTGAAGCCGGCCTTAGTCCGTTCCTGAACTTGTGTCGCTAGCCATGCGGCGCAGCTCTTAAGACGCATTGAGTATGGTGTTTCCAATAACTAAGAAAGGACGCAGCTTCGTCGGAAGCGCGCCAGACAAGACCTTGCTCTTCCCCGATCTCCTCCAACAAATGACAACGCCGCATCATTTGCAGGCTCGTCTCAAGCAGCCGCCGCCGCACCAACAACTCGCCCTGCCGGCCTGGCACGTCGACGTGCAGCGAGGTCGGGCCGCCCAGATCACCGGTATGCACAACGACGTGGTCGAACAGCACCATCTCGGTCAGGTCTGCTGTCTCGGGCCTGAGCGATTCAGCACTACGACCGCGCGGATGCCTGCTTCCACCCTCGAATTGAATAGATCCCCGAATTCGTCGCGCGTCACGGCGTCCATTTCAGGCGCCCGTCATTCACTAGGTGGTGGCACATTCCCTGCCGGACCGGAACGCGGGCCAACCGCCCGAGCAGCCCAATCGGAGCGACGCCGGCATGCAACATCACCGCTTCAACCCGCTTAAGCCGGGACGCATGTATTTGCGAGTAGACCTCGAAAACACTGTGGTACACATCCTCTCGGAACACGTCGACGGCACCGGTGGCCGTGTTATCGCGGTGAAATCGGCTAAAAGCGGCCGCCTCGAAAAATCGCGTGCGCTGAAGGCGCAAATGTTCCCCATGGTCTGGGTCGGCTAGGATTTCGTCTGCGGTCGAAAACACCCTACTGCAGGCCTCGCCGTAAACCTGCCGGAGCTGATCGATGTAGATCAGTTCTTCCTGTTGAATTTCCGCTGGCGTCTCGCCAGGCGGGGCCTCTCCCGGAGTCAGTTCGAACAAGGCCGACAAAGCTGGCCCCGCGTCCGGGTCCTTGGCGAGGTGCGAGGCCGCGTAATAATCGACCCGGCTAAAATCGTATCCTTCGATTGCAGCCCGGATATCCGGCGTCAGAGGCACCTACGTGCTGGTTATGTACTCAGCGCAATATTGGCCCCAATGATCGATCAGATAGGGCCCTATCTTTGACGGATTTAACAATAGATCTTGTAACGTTCCGACGATACCACGCGGCACAACAAAGAAATAAGCCGTCGGAAGCGTCGCATACGCGCCCTTGGCGTGATGATAACAAAGCTTGCCCAACTCCCCCATTGCCTCGGCAACGCCAAGTTTTTTGTCCCTCGTTTTCCGCTTGCACTGGTACAGTTCCCATGGTCCCTCGTGCCGGCGATCACTGAGAAACCCGATGACATCGCGGCCCTTGTCGTTCGCGGCGCCGATCCGCAGAACGTGGACGAATTTTCCGGCCTTGCGATCAAGCCACTGCTCGACGAATTCTTCGAGCTCTGCGTCTCCAATTTCCTGCAACCGAATGGCAAGGCCGACCACCGATTGATCCGCACCGAGTTTCCGAGCGCGCACGGCTGCCCGGAATCCTAGCCCTGACGCGCTCTCAAAACCACTCTGATATCTGCTACGCAGGCTTAGGGCCGATCAGCGAAGACAATCAGCGCCGCATCGACGTCGGAAACAGCCCACTCCCTGCCGGCCGATTCGCACGGCCAGCAGGCAGCCGATTGCCAGCGGGGCGCGTTCTTCTATCGTGCGCAGCGGGACTGCGGTTAGGGGTTCGCGGGTTGGTCTGCGGCTTTGATCAGTTTGTGTTTTGGCGCTTGACGATCAGGGCGTCGACGATTGTCAGACCCTGGCCTTCGGGGTGGACGATGACCGGGTTCAGGTCGATTTCGTCGATCTGGCCGGCGTGATCGGCGGCGAAGCGGGAGAGGGCGGTGATCAGCTCGGAGAGGGCGGCGCGGTCGGCGGGCGGGGCGCCGCGCACGCCGTCGAGCAGGGCGGCGCCTTTCAGATGGTCGAGCAGGGCGAGCGCGTCGTCGGGGCCGATCGGGACGGGTGAGAAGGCGACGTCGCGCAACACCTCGACATGGATGCCGCCGAGCCCGACCATCAGCATCGGGCCGAAAACCGGGTCGCGGGTAATGCCGAGGATGATCTCGACGCCGGGCGGCGCCATCCGCTGGATCAGCACACCCTCGATCGCGGCGTTGGGATGGGCGACCTTGGCATTGGCGAGGACCTTGCGATAGGCCTCGCGCACCGCGGCGTCGCCCGCGATGCCGAGCGCCACGGCGCCGGCCTCGGTCTTGTGGGTGATGTCCGGCGATTGCACCTTGAGCGCGACCGGACCGCCGATCTGAGTGGCCGCGGCGACGGCCTCATCGGCGGAAGTGGCCAATGCCTCGGGTGGGCGCGGCACGCCGTAAGCCGCGAGCAACGCCTTGGCGCTGTTCTCGGTCAGGCCCCGGCCAGCGGCGGCGAATGCCCGCGCGGTCTGTTCGCGGACCGATGGCGGGGTTGTGGTCAGCGGCGCGGCGCGGTCCCGATGAGCCTGAAAACGGGCGTAATCGACCAATGCCCGGATCGCGCGGGCGCAGCTCGGCATCGAGGTGTAGCAGGGGATGCCGGCCTCGGCGAACGCCGCCATCGCGCCCTCGGTCGCGGTCGTGTAGGTCGACAGGATGATCGGCTGCTCGGTTGTGCCGGTGACCGCGGCCAGCTCCTCGGCGCGCGTCTTTGCCGTCGCCTCGTTGGCGAGCGAACCGATCAACAGGATCGTGTCGATATGCCGCGACTCGCGCACGATCTCCACGAGCTTGGCGTAGCCGACCTCGTGGATCGCCTGAGCGGTGCCGTCGACCGGGTTCTGCGCCGAGGCGTAGGACGGCAGGAGGGCCATCAGGCGGTGCTGCAGATGCTCTTCAAGCACAGGAAGTTCGAGGCCATGGGCCGACAGAATGTCGGACATCCACACAGCACTGCCGCCCGAGCCGGTGATCACCGCGACGCGGTTGCCCTTCGGCAATTTGCAGAAGGCAAAGGCGGCGGCGATGTCGAGCGCATGATCGAGGTCTTCGCCGCGGATGATCCCGTGATGGCGGAAGATCGCATCGTCGATCGCTCCGGAATTCGCCAAGGAGCCGGTATGCGAGGCCGCGGCGCGGCGTCCGGCCTCGGAGCGGCCGACCTTGGCGAGGATCATCGGCTTTTTGGCCTCCACTGCCTTTTCGGCGACGGCGCGGAAGCGCTCCGGGTTTTGGATGCTTTCGAGATAGGCGATGAAGATATCGGCGCCGCCCGTATCGATCAGCCAATCGAGGTAATCGTGCGCTTCGAGGCAAATCTGGTTGCCGGCGCTTGCCTGGTAGGTGAAGCGCAGCTGCCGGGGCCGGCCGCGGCTCAAGAATGCGAAGGTCAGCGCGCCGCTCTGACAGCTGACCGCGATTGCCCGGCTCTTGCTGCTCTGCGGGAAGAGGCTCTGCTTTGGATCGTGGAACACCGGGCTGAAGGTCGCGACGAGCGGCTTCAGCGGGTTGACGATGCCTTCGGAATTGGGGCCGCAGACGATGATGCCGTAGCGCTCGATGACTTTGCGCAGCGCCTGGTCGCGCGCCTGCGCCGCCTCGCCGCGCTCCTCGGCAAAGCCGGAACTGATCACGACCGCGGCGCGCACGCCCTTCTTGCCGCACTCCTCGAGCGTGGCTGCGACATAGGCCGCCGGCACCACGACGACGGCGAGGTCGGGCGCCTCGGGCAATTCGGCGACGGTCGCATAGCTTCTCAGCCCGAACACTTCCGGCTGGCTGCGCGTCACCGGGTAGATGCGGCCAGGGTAGCCGTGCGCGATCAGGAACTCGGTGGTGCGGCCGCGCAAGGTGTGGGTATCGCCTGACGCGCCGATGATCGCGACACTGTCCGGAGAGAAAAGAGGACGAAGGTCAGGCATCGGCCTACCGCAGGCCGAGGCCGCGGGCGATGATGCCGCGCAGTACCTCGCGGGTGCCGCCCTGGATCGTCAGCTTGGGGGCGATCAAGGTGGTGTAGCGCAATGCCTCCTCGAAGCGGTCGTCATTGGCGTCGGGTTGCTCATCGCTCGGCGGCGGCGCCAGCAGGCGCACCTTGTCGGGCAAGGCCTGCTCGAAATTGGTGCCGAGGTCCTTGACCACGGCGGATTCGACAGCCGGCGTCTTGCCGGCCTGCAGCATGCCAGCGACCGACAGCGACATGCGCCTGAGGGTGGCGAGATGCGCGACCTGGCGGCCGATGCCTTCGGCCAGATGCTCGCTCGGTTCCTCGCCGGCGACCCGGACCAGTTCGACCAGGCACGAAAACGTCTCGATCCAGCGGTCGGGGCCGCTGCGCTCATAGGCGAGTTCGTCGGTCGCCTGCTTCCATGCCATGTCGACCTCGCCGATCAGATGTGAGTCGGGCAGGAACGCGTCGTCGAACACGACCTCGTTGAAATCGTGGCCGCCGGTGAGGTTGATGATCGGGCGGATGGTGATGCCAGGGGTGTCCATCTTGACCAGGAACTGGGTCAGCCCGTGCCGGCGGTTCTCCTTGGTCGAGGGCGAGGTGCGCAGCAGCGCGATCATGTAGTCGGCTTCGTGCGCGTTCGAAGTCCAGATCTTGCGCCCGTTGACCAGCCAACCGCCATCGGTCTTGGTCGCGCGGGTCGAGGCGGCGAACACGTCGGAGCCCGAATTCGGCTCGCTGAGGCCGATGCAAAAGCACAATTCGCCAGCGGCAATCTGGGGCAAGATCTTTTGCCGGATCTCCTCCTGGCCGTAGCGCAGGATGACCGGGCCGCTCTGGCGGTCGGCGGTCGAATGAGCGCGGGTCGGCGCATGCGCGGCAAGCATCTCCTCGGTCACCACATAACGCTCGAGCTGGGAGCGCTCATGCCCGCCGTATTTCTTCGGCCAGGTCATGCCGATCCAGCCCCGGGCCCCCATCTTGCGGCTGAACTCGCGCGAGAACGAGCCCTTGCCGCCGTGCGGGGAAAACGTGCCCGCGTCCTCCTCCTGGCGCAGAAAGGCGCGGACCTCTTGGCGCAATTCCTTGGCCTCGGGCGGCAGTTCGACCGGGTCGAAGCGAAAGCTGGTGGTCATCGGGTCCTCACGATCGCGGGGGCTTATAGCGGGCGCTTATGAGTTTTGCGTGATGAAGGGCCAGAGCTGGTCGGCGCCGGCGGCGGCGACCATACGGCCGAGACGCCGGGCCCAGACCGCCTCGTTGCCGAACTCCTCGCGCCACGCCCATAGCCGGCGAGTCGCATGATGCAAAGAATGCTCGTAGGTGAAGCCCATCGCGCCATGCACCTGATGGGCGATCGCCGCACCGGCGCCGGCCGCCTCACCGGCGCGCACCTTGGCGATCGCCACAGCGGCAATGCCGATTTCCTGGCCAGCGCAGGCCTCGGCGGCGAGGTCAGCGGCCGCACCCGCCGCGGCCACTTCGCCCGCCAAGGTGGCGAGATTGTGCTGGACCGCCTGGAACTTGGCGATCGGACGGCCGAACTGCGAGCGGTCAAGCGCCCATTGAACCGACTGATCGAGGATCTTCTCGAGCGCCCCGGCCATCTGCTGCACCCGCACCGCGGCACCGAAAAGCTGGGTCATGTCTTCATCGATATCGGCGGGTTTTGCCGTTTCCGGTATCGCGCCGTCGAAGGACACCGTGTCGCGCGGCTCGCCGGCGAGGTTCTTGTCTTGGCTGATCGGCAGGCCCGGAGTCGCAATCAGCGCCACCATCCGCTCATTCCCGCGATGGGCGAGCACGGCTATATGACCGGCGTTGCGGGCGAACGGCACTCGGCGTGCGCGGCCGCGGAGCCGGCCGCCGGCATCAAGCGTGATACGGCCGTCGGCGTGGATCGGGGCGATCGTCAGCGGCCCGGCCGGCGTCGCGATGCCGGCGCGCGCCAGCATCCAGCCAGCCGTCAGGGTCTCGGCCAGCGGCACCGGGACGGCGAAGCGGCCGGCCGCGCGCAATACCGCAAAGCCATCGGCCATCGCCGCACCACTGCCGCCGAGATCGTCCAAGACCCAGGCGACGGTCAGTCCCGACTCTTCGAGCGCATCCCATAATGCTTTGGGCCACATCCCGTTCTCGGCGTCGTTGACGGTGGCGGGCTCACAAAGATCACGAAAGATCCGGGTCGCAGTATCGACGATGATGTTGTCGGTGTTGTCGTTCATCCCGATACCCGCTTCTGACTGGCCGTTATGGTCAATCGTAAAGCAGGCGAGTGAGGACGGGAAGCGGGACGGTCATGGCGTCGATCCGTGCTTGCCCGAGGCGGCACTCTTGTGGCCAGTATCGGAACCGGTCTGCTCCGAGCGAGGATACGAACTGATGTTTATCGCGATGAACCGCTTCAAGATCGTTCCCGGCGCTCAGGCGGATTTCGAACGGGTGTGGACAACGCGCGACAGCCATTTGGGCGACGTCCCCGGCTTCATCGCCTTCCATCTATTGCGCGGGCCGGAGCGCGACGACCACGTGCTGTATTCCTCGCACACATTGTGGCGCAGCCGCGCCGATTTCGAAGCATGGACCCGGTCGGAGGCGTTTCGTCTCGCCCATCGCGACGCCGGCTCGAACCGGCCGCTCTATCTCGGCCACCCCGAGTTCGAAGGCTTCGAAGTGGTCCAAACAGTGAAAGCGTGATCGGCGGCGTTCGAACTGAATGAAAGGCCGGCGTAACCGGAGACTTTGGGTCAATCTCGGCGCGAAAAGCCGGTGCTGAGGCACCGATCGCCGCTATCCGCCGTTTCGTCGCGATCCTATGGCGGGGTATTTGGTTCTGGCCGCCCCGACGAGGTCGGGCGCTAGGGGCCGCGGCGTCTGATTTCTTCGTAGGGTGTTCCGTCCCGGTGGGTATAGACGGCGGGCTTGCCGCCTGCCGGCGCGACCATGTCGATATCCGAATAATAGCCGGTGTCGCCGGCGATACGTGTCCCGACTTCGAGTACCCGGGCGTCATGGGCCGAGCGGTTCTGCAAGCAGTGGCCGTTGGTGTCTCCGGCCGGGAAACCGGCGCAGTCGCCAGCGTGGAGGATCTCTTCACCGTCCCCAGTCACTAGCACTACCTCGCCGGAGAGGACATAGACGAACTCGTCACCGCCGGTGTGCCAATGACGCTGGCTCGACCAGGCGCCCGCCGGAAGACGGAGCAGGTTGACGCCGAATTGTGTCAGTCCAGCCGGGTCGCCGAGTCTGGTGCGCTCGCGCGTGCGGCCGGTAATATCGAAAGGCGGCGGATACGTTGTGCCGACCACCGGTGTCAGAGCGGCTACGTCGATCCGTTTCGTCATGGACAGAACTCCTCTCAAAGGTTGCGCCCTCAGAGCACGCCGAACCAGTCGATCGACTGGCCATGCGGGCCGGTCCAGGCCAGCGGCCTGCCGTCCACCGCCAGCAGAAAGCTCCCTGAGGTTGGAGCGGGAGGCGCCCTCTCAGCGAAGGACGGGAATACCGACGGCGCCTCGTTGCTGATCCAGATCGCCTTGGTATGCCGAACGGTTTCGGCGAACCGATCGCGGGCAGCGCGCGACGCGACGTAGGCGAGCACCGCCGAATGGAAGACGACCAACGTCGCAGCTTGCGGAGCGGTCGCGGCGAGCGGTTCCAGATCGGTCAGCAGGTCGCCTTTGACGACCGTTGGATATTCGCGGCGTGCGATCGCGATGGCGGCTCTCAGTCGCTCCGTCCGCTCCTGCTGGCCCGGCCACACCAGATTTTCCAGCCATGCCGGCCCATCCTCGGGACGCAAATCGATCGGGTTCAAATCGATCCCTCGGCGCCAGGCGATCCGAGGAACTGCCTCAGGAAGGGGAGCCTCACCCGTGACCTTGCAGGGGAAAACGGGGGCCCGTGCATTTGCCGGCTCTATCCGGTGCGTGCCGTAGTCGTACCCGTAGCGGTCGGGCAGCAGGCACAGACCGGCCGATGCGCCGACTTCCAGCAGCGCCAGCGGCTGCGGGAGCCGCGCCAGCACTGGCAACAGGACGCTGCACCGTGCAGGCTCGTTGGTTTGCGTCGTGCGAGACAGCATGACCTCACGGATGGGTCCGTGGTGCTGCTGGACGATTCGGACAAGACGCTCGGTGCTGTCGGGAACACCGCAAAGGCACCGCACCGCCGCGAGAAAGAGGTTCGGTTGGCGCCGGTCGACCGGCAAGGATGCGAGGAATGCCAGCAGTTCCTCGGAGCCGGCAACGGCGAGGGCAAGCTGCTCGTAAATCTCGCACTCGCCGTGGGCTTCGGTGGCGGCAAACCGCGTGTAGCGCTGTGCAATGCGGGTCAACTCGCCATCCGCGTCGGTCATCTCAGCAATCTGCCCCGGATCAAGCCGCCGGGTCCACGCGTCAGGCGGACGCTTTGATTACGAGTGAGGCGACGTTGACCAATAGGGATACCAGGTTTACGCGATCACCTTCGCCTGCCGCAGTTCCTCCAAAACCGCGCGGTCGTAGCCGAGGATGCCGGAGAGGAGCGCGTCGGTGTGCTGGCCGGGGGTTGGGACCGGGCCGATCCGGCCGGGAGTCTTCGACATTTTGATCGTGGCGCCGGGCAGGTACATCTCGCCGGCCACCGGATCCTCCATCTTAACCAGCATCTCACGCTCCCACAGATGCGGGTCTTCGGCTACCTGCGGGATGGTCTTGACCGGGGCGACCGGGATGTCGGCCTCGACGAGGGCGGTCACGATCTCGTCGACGGTGTGGGCGAGGCACCAGGCCTCGACCTTTTTGCGCGGCGAGTCGTCGAGGCTCATGCGCCCGGTAAAGGCGCCGGTGTTGGCGACCGCGCTCGCGTCGCCGGTCGCGATCTGCAACAGGTTTGAGCCCATGACGCGTCCCGACGCAGAGATCACGACATACCCGTCCTTGGCCTGGTAGGGCGGGCGGCCGCCTTCGCCGCCCTCCTCGCCGGTCGCGAGGAAGTAGGCGGTCGGGATCTCGACCATGGTCAGCGCCGAATCCATCAGGCAGACATCGACCACCTGGCCCTCGCCGGTGCGGTCGCGGTGATGGAGCGCCGCCAGCATCCCGATCGTTGCATGCAATGAGGTGTAGCGGTCGACGATCGACGAGGCGGTGCCGAGTGGTCGGCCGATCGGGGTGCCGGTCAGGGTCATCAACCCGCTCATCGCCTGGCCCAACGGATCGAAGGCCGGTCGGTCGCGATAGGGGCCGTACTGACCGAAGCCCGAGACCGAGCCAAGGATGATGTCCGGCTTCAACTCGCGCAGCCGGTCATAGCCAAAGCCCATCTTGTCCATAACTCCGGGGCGAAAATTCTGCAGGACGATGTCGGCGGTCTTGACCAGCGCCGCAAAGATCTCCTTACCGCGCTCGTTGCGCAAGTCGAGACAGAGGCTCTTCTTGCCGCGGTTGTAGACCGAGAAGTAGACGCTCTGGCCGCGCACCAGGGGTGGTGACTGGCGGGTTTCCTCGCCGCCCAGCTTCTCGATCTTGATGACCTCGGCGCCGAGGTCGGAGAGGATCATGCCGCCGCGCGGGCCGGCTTGATACCGCGCCAGTTCGAGCACCCTGATGCCGTCGAGAGCCCCGCCCATCGCCGCCTCCCAATATCTGCGCCGTGCCCGAACCGGCACTGGGGTTGAGCTAACACCCGGTCCCGCGTAGTGTCAAACGATCGGGGATCCCCATCAGGAGTGCCAGAAATGGCCTATGAGTTCATTCTGACCGAGCGTCTCGACGGGGTGGCCGTGATCACGTTGAACCGTCCGGATAAGCTCAATGCACTGAGCTTCGGCCTGGCGCGCGAGCTCGACGAGGCATTGACCGAATACGAGGCCGACGACGCGATCAAGGCGGTGATCCTGACCGGCGCCGGGGAGAGGGCCTTTTCCGCCGGCGCCGACATTCACGAGATGGCCGGACTGAGCAGCGAGGAACTGGCCCAGCGCCAAGCGTTCCGCAGCGAGGCGACCTGGCACATCGCGACCTTTTCGAAGCCATTGATCGGGGCGATCAACGGGCTCGCTTATGGCGGCGCGGCGTTGCTGTCCTCGACGCTCGATCTGCGTATCGGCTGCGAGCGCACCCAGTTCCGGTTTCTCGCGGCGAGCTATGGTCGAGTCAACTCCACCTGGTCGCTGCCACTTTTGGTGGGTCTGCCGAAGGCGAAGGAGCTGCTGTACACCGGCCGGGTCGTCGCCGCCGAGGAAGCCGAGCGGATTGGCCTGCTGAACCAGATCGTGCCCGCGGCGCGGCTGATCGAATCAGCCGTCGAGACGGCGCAAATGATCGCCAAGAACGATGCGCGCATGGTGCAGGGCATCAAGAGGCTGCTGCACGAGCAGCTCGGCATGAGCTGGCGCGACCGCTACGCCACCGAAGAGGATGCGCGAGCGACTTGGCTCGCCGCCGGCCATCCGCGCGAGGGCTTCAGGGATTTTCTTGCGCGCAAGGGATCCTGAGCCCCAAATCGACAGCGCACCGAGCCGAGACGGGCGCGACGCCAGATCGAGGCGCCCGCAGAGCGTCGGGAAGGTTGTCGCCCATCGCAGACCGGCTTCGCCGCACCATCCATAATCGGTGGCCATCGGATTTTTGATGAAGAGGTCGTTCACCTTTCCGGTATTTATTTAAAGCGTTCGGGCTACATCGTCCTAGGCATTGATGTCGTCGAGATTGCTGCATGACGCCGCCTCCGACGTGGCGGAGACCGAGACCGCGCCTACGCGGATCAACCGCTCGGCAATGAGCGCCGAACTCACGATCGTCGTGCCGACGTTCAACGAGCGCGACAACGTCGAACTGTTGATCGCGCGGCTCGACGCCGCGTTGCGCGGCATCGCGTGGGAGGTCTTGTATGTCGACGACAACTTTCCCGACGGCACCGCCGCCAAGCTTCGCGAGCTCGCCCAAACCGATCCTCGCATCCGCTGTCTCCAGCGAATCGGCCGCCGTGGATTGTCCACCGCGGTGATCGAAGGAATGCTCGCGAGCAGCGCTCCGTATCTGGCGGTCATCGACGCCGATCTCCAGCACGACGAAAGCCTGCTGCCGCAGATGTTGGCCGCGATCAAGGCCGAAGACCTCGACGTCGTTATTGGCAGCCGGCATGTCGCCGGTGGTGGCGTCGGCGATTGGGACCGCCGCCGGGTGACGATCAGCGGGTTTGCCGCCCGGCTCGCCCGGCTGATCATCGCCGCGGAGCTGACCGATCCGATGAGCGGGTTCTTCATGCTCTCCCGACCGGCATTCGAGCGCGCCGTCAGGCGACTTTCCGGGCAAGGTTTCAAGATCCTCCTCGACCTCTTTGCATCGACGCCCGTCCCTTATCGATTTAAGGAAATCCCCTACGTGTTTAGTCAACGCCAACACGGCGAAAGCAAGCTCGACAGCCTAGCCATTTGGGAATACTTGATGCTGCTGCTGGACAAGCTGTTCGGCCGCTATGTCCCGGTGCGTTTCATCTCTTTCGCCGCGATCGGCGGTTCGGGTGTCGTAGTCCACTTCCTTACGCTGTATTTCGCCTTAAAGGCGGTCGACTTCCCCGCAGCGCAAGCACTCGCAACTGTTGTCGCGATGACCAGCAATTTTGTTCTGAACAATATGCTGACCTATCGCGACCGCCGTCTCGTCGGCAGGCGCTTTGTCACCGGCCTTGGTTCATTCTATGCGGTGTGCAGTCTTGGCGCGGTAGCCAATGTCGGCATCGCCTCGGCGGCGTTTGCGCATCATTACACCTGGTGGTTATCGGGCCTTGCCGGGGCCGCGGTCGGCGTCGTGTGGAATTACGCCGTTTCCTCCATCTTCACATGGCGCCGCAAGTAAGCCGTCGCTCGGGGTAAAATCTCGGGGCTCACACCATTTCGCGAGAGCCGTCGGCAAAATCGGTCAGCACGACCTCCTCGGTGACGGTGTCGAGCACGGCACAGCTCAATTGCCGGCCGTTGCTGCTGTCGCGCGCCTCGCCGGCCGAGCCGGGGTTGATCACCAACACGCGGCCGAGGCGGCGAACCAGCTGGTGGTGGGTGTGACCGTAGAGGACGAAATCCGCCCCGGGATCGGCGAAGCGCTCTAACAATGAGCTGTGCGGGTAAACGTAAGTGCCGCGCGGCTCCCACGGCGTCGAGTGCACCGCGAGCAATTTTTTCCCGCTGATCGAGTACTCGACCCGATGCGGCCGTTCGGCGAGCCAATCGAGCAATGTCCGGTCGATCCAGTCTGCTTGGCGAGCGCGGGCGCCATGCGGTCCGAGGAAACCCTCTTCGTGGTTGCCGAGGATTACATGCGCGCCGCGGTCTCTAAGAATGCGCACGACCTCGTTCGAGAAGCGGTACTCATAGATGCTGTCACCGAGGCAGATCAGTTCATCGACATCGCCGATGATGTCCAATGCCCGCAGCAGACCGTGATGATTGCAGTGCAGATCCGAGACGATGCCGATCTTCACGCGTCCATCTCTCGACCGGCGGGGCGACAGCGCAGCAAATTGATCGGCTTCAGGCTCATCACGATTTCGCGATTCTGGTTCAGTGGACCCCACCGAGCGGTATCGCTGCGAGCGGGCTCACCTGATACCCGTGTCGCAGATGACCTGGACGAGGGTGAAATTGTTCTGTCCAACCGTCGCTTGGACCTCGTTACACCGAGGGAAATCGACAACCAGCACATGAACGAGATAGACCCCGGGCGGCACGGTGACAAGAAAATTGCCACTTGTATTGGTGACCGTAGCCCCAACCGAGGTGTCATTTTTCCGATCGAGCATGAGGACTGTCGCATCCGCATAGGGCCTCGTACAAGCCGTGTTCGGCCGGCACACTGGTGTGGTGGGACCTTCAATAACTTGTCCGGCGATGCCGGGGCCGTAGCCGGGCACTACGAGAGTGGGCGGGTCGTGGGATGGCGCTGGGTTGATCTGGGCGGCCCAGGCCACGCCGCTCCCGATAGCCGTAAGACATGCTGCCGTGACGAATTGCCTGATCCTGCGGGATATTCGCCGCTGGCTTGTTTTCATCTTTCTCCTCCGGTGAATGTCCGCCCCAGCTGCGTCGCCGCTCTGGCCTTATAAGCCGACATCATAAGCCGACATCCCTGTGACTGCTACGCTGGGCCTAGTCGTCATCGTCGTGTTATGGCCGGGCTTGACCCGGCCGTTCAGGACTGCATTTACATCACCCCAGAAAAAAGTGGTGGATATGCCCGAGAGGGAGGATATGACACACGATTACATTATCGTCGGCGGCGGGTCGGCCGGCTCGGTCATGGCCAACCGGCTGTCGGCCCAAGGCGCCAACAAGGTATTGCTGTGCGAGGCGGGGCAGGACACGCCGCACGGCAAAGTACCGCCCGAAATCCTCGACAGCTACCCCGGCACCGCCTATTTCGACCCGCGCTTTCACTGGACCGAGCTCAAGGTCCATACCGAGGTTGTCTCGCACAACCGGCCCGAGGAGAACCGTCCGCCATTGCGCAAATACGAGCAGGCGCGGGTACTCGGCGGCGGCTCGTCGATCAACGGCCAGCTCGCCAACCGCGGAGCGCCGAGCGATTACGACGAGTGGGAGGCGCGCGGGGCCACCGGGTGGAACTGGAACGCCGTGCTGCCCTATTTCAAGAAGGTCGAGCGCGACATGGATTTCGACGGGCCGTGGCACGGCAAGGATGGCCGCATCCCGGTTCGCCGCATTTTTCCCGATTTGTGGAACGGGCACGCCAAGGCGGTGGCGAAAGCGTTCGAGGCCGCCGGGTTCCCCTACATCCAGGACCAGAACGGCGAGTTCAAGGACGGCTATTTCCCGATCACGATCTCGAATTTGTACGACCGACGCGTCTCGGCGGCGATCGGCTATCTCGATCCCGGCACGCGGCTGCGGGACAATCTGACGATCTCGGCCGAGACCCAGGTCAAGCAGCTGCTGTTCGAGGGCGCGCGCTGCGTCGGGGTCAAGGCGCTTGGTCCGGGGCAAGGAGACCGAGTTTCGCGTTAGCGAGTCGCGGGGCGAGGTCATCGTCTCGTCCGGGGCGATCCATTCGCCGGCGCATCTGCTTCGCGCGGGCATCGGCCCGGCCGGCGACCTGCGCGATCTCGGCATCGAGGTCGTGGCCAACGTGCCGGGGGTCGGCCAGCGGCTGATGGACCATCCGTCGATCTCGGTGTCGTCGTTCATCAAGCCCGACGCGCGGCTCAACGACCTGACCCGCCGCCATATCCTGCTGGCATTGCGATATTCGTCGGGGATCGGCGAGGCGCCCGCCGGCGACATGTTCGTCGCCAGTGTCAGCAAATCGGCCTGGCATGCGGTCGGCGAGCAGATCGGCTCGTTGCTGGCGGCGGTCTACAAGACCTTTTCGGAGACCGGCCAGGTCAAGCTCGCCTCGCGCGACTGGCGGGCCGAGCCGGTCGTCGAATTCAACCTGCTCTCCGATCGGCGCGACCTGGAACGGCTGATGGACGCGTTTCGCCGCCTGGGCGCGATGCAGATCAGCGCGGCCTTGCAGGAAGCGACGAGCGACCCGTTCCCGGCGAGCTACACCGAGCGGGTCCGCAAGATCGGCGTGGTCAACGCCAAGAACAAGCGGATCACCGACGTGATCGCTAAATTGCTCGACGGCCCGGCCTGGCTGCGCCGCTATGTCATCGAGAAGGTCATCGTCGAGGGCTATCGGTTCGACCAGCTGATGCACGACGACGAGGCGCTCGAAGACTTCATCCGCAAAGCCGCGATCGGCGTCTGGCACGCTACCTGCACCTGCCGCATGGGTGCCGAAGACGACCCGATGGCGGTGACCGACAATCAGGGCCGGGTGCGCGGCGTCGGCGGCTTGCGCGTCGTCGACGCCTCGCTGTTCCCGGTAGTGCCGTGCGCCAATACCAACTTTCCGACCTTGATGACCGCCGAAAAGATCGCCGACGCGATGGTGGCTGCTTCGTGAGAATTGGCAACGTCATTGCGAGGAGCAGAGTGACGAAGCAATCTGGACGGCCGGTCACGTGTATCGCGAGATTGCGTCGCTTCGCTCGCAATGAGAGTTTTGCGCGCGGCGGGTGATAGAAGACAGAGAGAGGCAGCAACATGCGTTTTGGGATTTTCGACCATTTGGACGACAGCGGGCAGCCGCTGACCCGGCATTTCGAGGATCGGCTGAAGCTGATCGAGGCCTATGATCGCGACGGGTTCTATGGCTACCATTTGGCCGAGCACCACAACACGCCGCTCGGTTACGCGCCGTCGCCGGGCGTGTTTCTGGCCGCGGTGGCGCAGCGGACCCGGCAGTTGCGGTTCGGGCCAATGGTCTATCTGCTGCCGCTCTATCATCCGCTGCGGCTGATCGACGAGATCTGCATGCTCGACCAGATGAGCGGCGGGCGCTTTATGTATGGGGTCGGGCGCGGCATCTCGCCGGTCGAGGTCGGGTTTTACGGCGTCGATTTCGCCACCGGCGCGGCGCAATTCCGCGAAGCCTTTGATGCGATCCGCATCGGGCTGACCGAGGACGAGCTGACCTATCACGGGAAGTTCTACAATTTCGACCATGTCCCGATCGCGATGAAGCCGTTTCAGAAACCCTATCCGGAACTGTGGTACGGGCTCGGCAACCCGGCGAGCGTCGCTTGGGCGGCGGCGAACGCCGCCAACACCGTGACAAGACGGCCGCCGGAGCAGGTTCGCGCGATCACCGACAGCTATCGCGCCGAGTGGAAAAAACTGGGCCGCTCTGACGCCGATTTGCCGCTGCTCGGCGTCAACCGCCACATCATCATCGCGGACACTGAGGCCGAGGCGCTCGACACCGCGCGGCGCGGCTACCCGGCCTGGCGGCATCATATGGGCCAGCTGTGGCATAAATATAACGTGCCGTTCCCGCTCGAAGCCGCGTTGCCCGAGGATTTTGCCGTATTGCAGAAACATGGCGACGCGATCGCCGGCACGCCGGCCCAAGTGCGCGATTACATCGCGCGCGAGATCGAGGCGACCGGCGTCAACTACTATGTCTGCGACTTCGCCTTTGGCACGATCAGCCATGACGAGGCGATGCGCTCGATCTCGCTGTTTACGCGGGAGGTGATGCCGGCCTTTGCCCACGCCTGATCAGGAGGAATATCCCATGGGCACGATGATCGATTTCGCCCGCCCCGACGGCGGGGCGACCAAGGGCTATCTGGCGATGGCGGGGCAGGGGCGGCCTGGCATCGTGGTGATCCAGGAGTGGTGGGGCCTCAACGACCAGATCTGCGGGGTTGCCGATCGTTTCGCGCGCGCTGGCTACAATGCGCTGGCGCCCGATCTATACAAAGGCCGCGTCACCACGACGCCCGACGAGGCCAACCATCTGATGACCGGGCTCGATTTCCCCGGCGCGACGCACCAGGATTTGCGCGGCGCGGCGCATCATCTTAAAGGCCAGAGCGGCAAGGTTGCGGTCATGGGCTTCTGCATGGGCGGGGCGCTGACAATTGCCGCGGCGGTCCATATCCCCGAGGTCAACGCCGGCGTTTGCTTCTACGGTATTCCACCCAAGGATTTCGCCGACCCGGCCAAGATCCGGACGCCGTTCCAAGGCCATTTCGCCAATAAGGACGATTGGTGCACACCCGATGCGGTCGACGATCTCGAAAAGACCCTGAAGGCGGCGGGCCTCCGCCACGAGATCTACCGCTACGACGCCGCCCACGCCTTCGCCAACGAGCGCAGCGCCGCCTACGACGTCGCCTGCGCCAACCAAGCCTGGGACCGCATGTCGGCGTTCCTGAAAGCGCAGCTCGGGGATTAACCGTTCGCGGAAACTACTGTCCCGTCATACCGGCGGAAGCTGCTATCCATTGCTGCCGCGGGTCCCTGCCTTCGCCGGGAACACGGGAGATCAATCCCGCTACTTGATGCCTTCGCGGCGGATTTCTTCGACGAGCGCGGGATCGGCTTGCCGCAGACCGACGAGATCGACGTCATAGGGGATCGTGCTCTCCTCGATCTCGGCATCGAGTTCGCCGAAAAAGCCAATGGGAAGCGGATCGCGCGGTAAGATCGCGATGTCGATGTCGCTGTGCTGGCGCACTCCGCCGCGCGCGCACGAGCCGAACAGCCAGACCGCCGCATCACGGTCGCCGAGTGCGGTCGGCACCATCCGTCGCAACTCCTCGATCGCCTGTTTGCGGGTGGGGTTCATTTCGGCAGCCTCACCTGGTACCGCCAAACAGCTTCTCAATCTTTTCCGCGCCCATCCGGTCGAAATCGTCCGGCACCTCGATTAAGCCATCCAAAAAGCCGATCCGTTGAACCTCGGTGTCCGCCGGCGCGTCGAACGGGACGACCTTGACCACGGGCTTGCCGGCCTTTGCGATCACAAAGGGCTCGCCTTTGGCGGCGCGCTCGACCAGCCGCGAGAGATGAATTTTGGCTTCGTGAATACTGACGGTTCGCATAGTCTTACTGAGTCACAAAATACAAGATCAGGTATAGGAGGTAGATAACTGCCTCAAGATGTCGTAATTTGCCACCGTTTTTTCCGGGTATGGGGGACCGGGAATGGACGCTGGATCCGACGGGGGAAGTGAAGCGCGATTTGCGGCCTATGTCGAGCAGTTGGGCACGGCCTTGGGCCACGCCGATCGGCAGGAACCGCTGCACGACTACTGCCTGGGCCTGCTGATGCCGATCGAGCGCAAGAGCGTGGAGCCGATGGCAGCGGTGACGGCGCCGGCGCAGGTCGCGGCAAAACATCAATCGCTGCTCCACTTTGTCGGCAACGCGCCGTGGTCGGACGCAGCGATGCTGGCGAAGGTGAGCGAACTGGTGCTGCCGGCGATCGAGCGCAGCGGGCCGATCGAGGCGTGGATTATCGACGACACCGGGTTTCCCAAAAAGGGGCGGCACTCGGTCGGGGTGACCCGGCAATATTGCGGTCAGCTCGGCAAGCAGGACAACTGCCAGGTTGCGGTATCGCTGTCACTGGCCAATCACGAGGCCAGCTTGCCGGTCACTTGGCGGCTGTATCTGCCGCAGGATTGGGCCGAGGACCCGGCGCGGCGGGAAAGGACCAAGGTGCCGCAAACGGTCGCGTTCCAAACCAAGCCCGAGATTGCTCTGGCACAGATCAAGGCGGCGCGAGCCGCCGGGCTGCCCGCGGGCGTGGTGCTGATGGATGCCGGGTATGGCAACGACACCGGGCTGCGCACGCAGATAAGCGCTGAGGGCTTGCGCTATGTGGCGGGCATCGGCCCGACCACCTCGGTGTGGCCACCCGGCCTGGCGCCGTTGCCGCCACCGCCCGGTTCGGGCCGCGGACGACCGCCCAAGCTGTTGCGGCGCGACAGCGAACACCAGCCGACATCGGCCAAGGCGCTCGCCATCGGCCTGCCGGTAATGGCATGGCAGCCGGTGCGCTGGCGCGAGGGCAGCGCGGATTGGCTCACCTCGCGCTTCGCGCGCGTGCGGGTGCGGCCGGCGCACCGCGACACCAAGCTCGGCGAGCCGCGCCCACCGGAATGGCTGCTGATCGAATGGCCAGAAGGTGAGGCCGAGCCGACCAAATATTGGCTGGCGACGGTGCCCGAGGAGATCGCCTTGGACCGCTTGGTCGACCTGGCCAAGCTGCGCTGGCGGATCGAGCGCGATTACCAGGAACTCAAGCAGGAACTCGGCCTCGGCGACTACGAAGGGCGCGGGTGGCGCGGCTTTCACCACCACGCCACACTCTGTATTGCCGCCTACGGCTTCCTGATCGCCGAACGCGGCGCCCTTCCCCCCTCAGGACCGTCGACCACCACGCTGTTCCCGGGATCTGCCGTTCCCCACGATTATCGACCCAGAGGCGCCGCCGATCCGGCCCGAACGGCACGTCCCAAACTCGATCGCCACCATGCGGCGACATCTGATCGTCGCGCTCGCCAGGACGCTACCGAGATGCCCCTGCTGCAACGCGCCGATCCGCAAAATCCGCAGAATTCCAGATTACTGACGCAGTAAGAATAGGGGTCGAGCCATAAGTCTAGGCCGACAGGCTTAGTCTATTCCCTGTCCAAACTGCAACCGGGCCGTTTTTCAATTGGTGCAGAGAGTCAGGTTCGTCGCCGCCCGCGAGCACGATCCACACAGCCACACGGCCGCATCATGCTCGCCGAGTGCGGTCAGCACCATACGCCGCAACTCCGCGATCGCCCGCTCACTTGTCGGATTCATTGGCGGTGCGCCCAACAAGCGTGATCTCGCAGAGACCAGAGCGCTAAGAAAGCAGTTCGCGCAACCGTGCCGAGAGTACTTTGTGTCTCGCTGCGATAAAGTCACGAAATCGGCAGATTTCGAGCAGGCCCTGCTCAGCCGGCAGAAGGCGGTCCTCGCAGAATTTTGGGATCGAGCAATGTTGGCGGGCCGCCTCAACTTTTACCCAATCGACCAAGGACGCGGCGTTCTTTGATTTGTTTTCGTTTGGATCTAGAAGGCTCAGATTGAAAATCGAATTCTAATTCTTTGAGTCCAAATAGAACTCGACATCGCTCGACGGCACTCCAGAATTCCGAAGCTTGCTTCAATTCCTGAATGATGCGGCGGGCTGAAGGTGGTCCATATGAAAAACATTCTTGTAGTCTAGATCTGGCCGCAACAGTGCGAGTAAAGCAAACGCCAGCTTGTCTTCCTTTTCAGTGTACAGCAGCGAATCCAAAAATTCGTCAGTGATTCCCTGATCGCGACCCTGTGCACGCAGCACCGTTGCGACCTCTGGGGCTGGGAATCCCGTAATAGTTGGTTTAATAAAATTCTTGTCGAAGGTGTCGCCAGCAAAGACGCGACGGATTGCTGCCAAAATTGTATCGGTTGCGCCGCCAAAGACGGCCTTCAGGAGCACGGTGTGCAGCCATTTTCGGATGATCCCCCGCTGCTCGCGTAGGCCGACACTTGACTGAACTGTGTCCGCGAGGCCGCGATGATGCACCCAGTAGAGGATAGGTAGCAGGGCATTCTTCGAGGTCAGCGAAGTTTCGGTATACCCAAAATCCTTTACGAGGTTGAAAACTCCGACAATACTTGCTCGAATGGCGTCCCAGTTATCTTCGAATGGTTTAACCTGTGCTGCGTTAAAATTCGAGACTTTGTACTTGATATCCGCGCTGTACAGGTATAGACAGGCTTTTAGGATCAAGTCTTTGTTTATTAGAAAGCCTTTGGCTTGTATGAGATCGACAAGCCCAAATATCTCCTTGCGCGCGTCGCAATTCTGCCAATTTGCAATTGCGGTTGACATCAAAATGTCTGATAGCGAGAGCGGCTCGCCTCCGCTGTTCACGCGTATGAACACGCTCAACGCTTTGTCCATATCGGCGCTTTTAACGTTATAATAGTTGATTACCTTCTCCGTATGCACCACTGAGTGTAGTGACGAGAGGGCGTTCATGGCGAATTCGTTTTCGTGATAGGAATGGGTCGTGAACATCTTCATCAGGTCGGCGGCGCTGGCCAGGTCGAGGATTCTCCCCACTTCAAACCAGTCGGCGCCATGCTTTTCGGCTTCCCCGCTGGTCAAAAACTTGAAGTCGTAGACGCGCTTAGCCTCGTCGTCTTCATCAATAGCCGGCCCAGATATGTTCAAAAAGAATTTCCGGGTCGGCAATGCATATTCGCTGTCTTCCCACCAGACGCGATGCCTCTTATAGGCATACGTGCCCTTCAGCCCAATGTATATCGACGTAAGTCGCTGCTGGCCATCGAGGATAGCATCGAAATCAACATGCCCCTTAGTGCTAAATTCCGGATTATGTATTTGGTACCTCTCACGGTAGTCACGTAGAAACTCATAATAGCGATAATTTTGTTTGTCTCCTGGATCGCGGACTTCCCAAAAGAGGAAGCTGCCGATAGGATACCCCTGAAGGAGGGAGTTGAAGAGGCGCTCTATCTTTTCGGGATCCCATACGAATTCGCGCTGAATGGCTGGTAGTAGTAGCCTGCGGCTGTCAACGCGGGTCACGATATCGGCAATGCTAATCGGCGCTTGGAAGGACACGTCCTTAATCCTCGCGGATGCGCGTATCGGCGCGAATGGTATCTACCTTTCCGGAGTGGACTGCAAGTTTAGGACGGCCCTAGGCTTGGAGAACGCACAACCCCCGCCTCTTGTCTGGATGCGGAAAATTCGTCGCTGTACGTGGTGCTGCTCACCCCGCCCTGCGGCGGCGGGTGGGGCGGCGGGCGAGGTAGGGGCGGAGGTAATCGCCGGTGTAGCTGGCGCTGCTCGCGGCGATGTCCTCGGGGGTGCCTGGTGGCGACGATATGGCCGCCGGCGTCGCCGCCTTCGGGGCCGAGATCGATGATCCAGTCGGCGGTCTTGATGACTTCGAGATTGTGCTCGATGACCAGCACCGTGTTGCCGGTCTCGACCAGCGCGTGCAGCACTTCGAGGAGCTTGCGCACATCGTCGAAATGCAGCCCGGTGGTCGGCTCGTCGAGGATGTAGAGGGTGCGGCCGGTGGCGCGCCGCGACAATTCCTTGGCGAGCTTGACCCGCTGCGCCTCGCCGCCCGAGAGCGTCGTCGCCGGCTGGCCGACATGGATATAGCCGAGCCCGACCCGCTGCAGGGTCACCAGCTTGTCGCGGATCGACGGCACCGCGCGGAAGAAATCGGCGCCCTCGTCGACGGTCATGTCGAGCACGTCGGCGATGCTCTTGCCGCGGAACAGCACCTCCAGGGTCTCGCGGTTGTAGCGCCTGCCCTTGCACACGTCGCACTGGACATAGACGTCGGGCAGGAAGTGCATCTCGATCTTGATGACGCCGTCGCCCTGGCAGGCCTCGCAGCGCCCGCCCTTGACGTTGAACGAGAAGCGGCCGGGCAGATAGCCGCGCGCCTTGGCTTCGGGCAGTCCGGCGAACCAGTCGCGGATCGGGGTGAAGCAGCCGGTATAGGTCGCCGGGTTCGAGCGCGGGGTGCGGCCGATCGGCGACTGGTCGATATCGACGATCTTGTCGAGAAATTCGACGCCTTCGAGCCGCATCGTGCGGCGCCGGCTGCTCGCGCGCGTTGTTGAGCCGTTTGGCGAGCGCCTTGTAGAGCGTCTCGATGATCAGGGTCGATTTGCCGCCGCCCGAAACGCCGGTGACGCAGCAGAATGTGCCGAGCGGGATCTCGGCGGTAATGTCCTTCAGATTGTTGCCGCGGGCACCGACGACGCGCAGGATTTGCCCCGGATGGCCGGCGCGCCGGACCATCGGCACCGGGATCTGGCGCATGCCGGTCAGGTATTGGCCGGTGATGCTGTCGGGGCTGGCCATGACGTCGTCTGGCGTGCCCTCGGCGACGACATGGCCGCCGTGCACCCCGGCGCCCGGCCCCATATCGACGAGCCAGTCGGCGGTGCGAATCGCCTCCTCGTCGTGCTCGACGACGATGACCGTGTTGCCGAGGTCGCGCAGCCGCCTCAATGTCGCCAACAGGCGCGCGTTGTCGCGTTGGTGCAGCCCGATCGACGGCTCGTCGAGCACATAGAGCACGCCGGTCAGCCCCGAGCCGATCTGCGAGGCGAGCCGGATGCGCTGGCTTTCGCCGCCCGACAACGTGCCTGAGGCGCGCGACAGGGTCAGATATTCGAGCCCGACATTCTGCAAAAAGCCGAGCCGCTCGTTGATCTCCTTCAGGATGCGCTCGGCGATCTCGCTTTGGCTCGGGGTCAGCTCCGCGTCGATGCCGGAAAACCATTGCAATGCTTCGGCGATCGACAGGCGCGCGACTTCGCTGATGTTGCGGCCGCCGATCTTGACCGCCAGCGCCTCGGGCTTGAGCCGGGCGCCATCGACAAACCTCGCAGGTCCGGGCGCTCTGGTAGCGGCCGAGTTCTTCCTTGACCCAGGCGCTGTCGGTCTCGCGAAAGCGCCGCTCCATATTCGGCAAGACGCCCTCGAACGGCCGGTCGGTCGAGTATTTCCGGAGCCCGTCGTCGTAGGTCATCTTGATCGGCTCGCCGTCGGAGCCGTGGAGGATGGTTCGCCGCATCTTTTCCGGCAGGTCGTGCCACGGCGTGTGCATGCTCTGCCGGAAGTGCCGGGCGATGCTTTCGAGCGTCTGCGTGTAATATTGCGACGACGAATGCGACCACGGGCTGACCGCGCCCTCGGCGAGGCTGCGGCGCTCGTCATGGACGACGAGGCCGGGATCGAAATAGAGCTTGGTGCCGAGCCCGTCGCAGGCCGGGCAGGCGCCGAACGGGTTGTTGAACGAGAACAGCCGCGGCTCGATCTCGGGGATCGTGAAGCCCGAGACCGGGCAGGCGAACTTCGCCGAAAAGATCGTCTCCTCGCCCGAATCGGCGTTCTCGGTGATCGCGATGCCGTCGGCGAGGTCGAGCGCGGTCTCGAACGAATCGGCAAGCCGGTTGCCGAGATCGGGCGACACGACGATGCGGTCGACCACCACCGCGATGTCGTGCTTCAAGTTCTTGTTGAGCGGCCGGACCTCGTCGATCTCGACCATCTTGCCGTCGATCTTGACCCGCTGAAAGCCGCGCTTTTTCAAGTCGATGAACTCTTTGCGGTACTCGCCCTTGCGGCCGCGCGCGATCGGCGCCAGCAGGTAAAGCCGCGTCCCCTCCGGCATCGCCAATACCCGGTCGACCATCTGCGACACGGTCTGGCTGACGATCGGCAGTCCGGTCGCCGGCGAATAGGGCACGCCGACCCGCGCCCATAACAGGCGCATGTAGTCGTAGATCTCGGTCACCGTGGCGACCGTCGAGCGCGGGTTGCGCGAGGTCGTCTTCTGCTCGATCGAGATCGCCGGCGACAATCCCTCGATCGATTCGACCTCGGGCTTCTGCATCAGTTCGAGGAACTGCCGGGCATAGGCCGACAGGCTCTCGACATAGCGGCGCTGGCCCTCGGCATAGATCGTGTCGAAGGCGAGCGAGGACTTGCCGGAACCCGACAGGCCGGTCATCACCACCAGGCTGTCGCGCGGCAAATCGACATCGATGTTCTTCAGATTGTGCTCGCGCGCGCCGCGGATCCGGATGTGCTGCATGGCGCCGAACTTAGCGCGGGACCGCCGCCGATGCTACCGCGGGCCTCACTCTTACCGTCTTTCCGCAAGGAGGGCGGGGGAGGGGCCCGCATGCGAAGACCTAATCGCCAACGGGGGCAGAGTTTCGCGCGCGCGATCATCGCTACGGCGGTCGAGGATTTGACCTGCGAGACGGGTTCGCTCAAGAATGCCGGCTCGGTCGCGCGCTAGGGAGGATAAGGCGATGCCTGACAATCAGAAATGGGTCGGCACCTGGACGATGGCGCCGGCGCCGGCGGAGACTGGTTCATTCAACAACCAGACCTTGCGCATGACCATGCGCGCCAGCCTCGGCGGCAATCAGGCGCGGGTGCGGATCTCGAACGCCTATGGCCGGCGTCCGCTGGATATCGGCGGCGTGCATATCGCGTTGCGCGATGTTGGGGCGGCGATCGTCGCCGGCTCTGACCGCAAGTTGAGCTTCGGCGGCGAGGCGACGGCGACAATCGCTGCGGGGACGGTGGCGTTCAGCGATCCGGTCGCGCTCGACTTGCCGCCGCTCGCCGATCTCGCGGTCAGCCTCTATCTGCCCGGCGAGGTCCTGAACGATTTCCAGATCACCGGGCGCTATGCGCGGCAGACCAACTATGTCTCGCCGCCGGGCGATTTCACCGCGGCGCAGGTGATGCCGATCGCCAGCCTGACCAGCGACTGGTTCTTTGTCTGCGGCGTCGACGTGCTGGCTGGCGCCGACACCGGCGGGATCGTCACGCTCGGCGATTCGCTGACCGACGGCAATATCTCGACGATGGACGCGTTTTGCCGCTGGCCCGACCAGCTCGCCCGCCGCCTGATGGCACGACCGCGCGGCCGGCCGATGGCGGTGATGAACCAGGGGCTCGGCGGCAATCGCATCCTGTTCGACATCCGCGGCGACAGCGGACTGCGCCGCTTCGACCGCGATGTGCTGTCCCAGCCGGGGGTCACCCACGTCATCGTCATGCTCGGCACCAACGATCTGCGCAATCGGTGGAAGAAGCCGGAGGAGGAACCCAGCGCGGCGCAGATGATCGCCGGACTGAAGCAGATGGCGGTGCGCGCCCACAGCGCCGGGATAAAAATCCTCGGCGCCACGCTGACGCCGTTTGGCAACGAGACCTATATGGCCGATGCGTGGAACCCACAGCGCGAAGAGGTGCGCATGGCTGTCAACGGCTGGATCCGCGACGGCGGCGCTTTCGACGGGGTCGCCGATTTCGATCAGGCGTTGCGCGACCCAGAACATTCGACCCAGATGCGGCCGAGTGACGATTGCGGCGACGGTCTGCACCCGAGCGATCTCGGCTACAACAAGATGGGCGACGCCGTCGATCTGTCGCTGTTCGAATAGCGACGCACCACCGGCCGGGCTCGGCCGGCGCCTGCTCTCGCGGCGCTGGTCAGCGCACCGCGAATTGGGTCGCGCCGAACGTGTTTTCGCGCTCCGTATCAGTGATCGCGCCCGGACGCTGGGCGTCGGCCAGCACCGCCAAACCGCGCCGCACCGCCGGCCTTGCCGCGATTTCGTCATGCCAGCGCCGTACCGCCGGATATTCGGCGAGGTCGATATAGCCCCGCTCTGCGAAGCGAGAAGATGGCTCGGCGGCGGTGCGGATCCATGGAAAGGTGATGATGTCGGCCATGCTGTACTCGTCGCCGGCGAGCCAGGGCGACTCCTCGAGCCTGTGGTCCAGCACCCGGGTCAGCCGCTTGACCTCGTTGGTGTAGCGCTCGATCGCGTACGGGATTTTCGCCGGCGCATAGGCGCCGAAATGGTTCCATTGGCCGAACATCGGCCCGACGCCGCCCATCTGGAACATCATCCATTCGAGGCATTTGTAGCGGCCGACCGGGTCCTTCGGGATCAGCCTGCCGCCGGTTTTTTCTGAGAGGTAAATCAGGATCGCGGCTGATTCGAACAGGGTGAACGGCTTGCCGCCGGGGCCGTCGGGATCGACGATCGCCGGGATGCGGTGGTTGGGAGTGATCTTCAGAAATTCAGGCTTGAACTGGTCGCCGGCGCCGATATTGATCGGGATTACCTTGTATTGCAGGCCCAACTCTTCGAGCGCGATATGCACTTTGTGACCGTTCGGCGTCGGCCAGCTCCACAATTCCAACATTACAGATCCTCCCGCTTGTTGCGCCGTCAGGACGATGTCATTGCGAGCGCAGCGAAGCAATCTCGTCGCGGTTTGCTCCGTCGGCTCCGAATTGCTTTGTCGCTGTGCGCCTCGCAACGACCTATGGCTCTAAATCAGCGACGTCTTCGGCGGCGAGGCGGCACAGGGCATCGCCGTCGGCGCCGTAGCGCAGCCAGCCGCCGAGATGTTGCATTCCGAGACGGTGATAGAAATTGCGCGCCGGGTTCCAGTCGAGCACCTGAAAATCGATCCGGCCCCAGCTGCGTTCGACCGCGATCGCGGCAAGGCGGGCCATCAGCCGACGGCCGACGCCGAGCCCGCGCGCCTCTTCGGCGACGTAGAGGTCTTCGAGATACATCCCCGGCTGGCCGAGCCAGGTCGAGAATCTCGGATGGAACAACGCCAGGCCCGCCGGTTCATCGTCGACAAAGGCAAGGATCGCCTCGAACTGCGGGTCCGGTCCGAAACCGTGACGAACAAGGTCGGCTTCCGTCGCGACCACGGCCTCAGGCGCCTTTTCATAGACGGCGAGTGCCCGGATCAACCGCAGCACCAAGCCGGCATCTTCGGGCGTGCCAAAGCGTATCGTGATCCTTCGGCTCATCGATATTTCCTCGAACGGCGGCTACGGGCTACCTTAGCGCTCTGCCAGAACGCTGGACAACGCCAGCGCGGGCCACGTCAGATGGCAACAATGCAAGGAGGGGATGATGGCGAATGAGACCAAGCCGGTGGCAATCGAGGCGGCGGAGGCCCCGACGGCGCGGCCGGGACGCGGCTATCCCGAGCCTTTCGCAACCCGGGTGGCGGGGCGAGTGCGGCGGCCGCTCGGCGACTTTTTCCACCTGACGAATTTTGGGGTCAACCTGACGCGCCTGCCGCCGGGCGGCATGTCGGCGCTGCGCCACACGCATACGCGTGAGGACGAGTTCATCTATGTCCTCGACGGCGAACCTATCCTGGTGACGAATGCCGGTGAGACCCAACTGCGGCCCGGCATGTGCGCCGGCTTTAAGGCCGGATCAGGCGATGGGCACCATTTGTTGAACCGCACGATGCACGACGTGGTTTATCTCGAGATCGGCGACCGCAATCCCGGCGATACGGTGATCTATCTCGACGACGACATCGGCCGGGCCTTATCACCAGATGGCGCCCGGCTTTTCGTCCATAAGGACGGCCGTCCGTATTGAAGGGGATCGACCTCGTAGCGATCGCCGTGAAAGCTCAAGCGAAGCGCGCCGGAGCGAACGGCGCGATGTCGATCGTGGTCGGCCGGCCGGCGACGAGATCGGCGACGACCTTCCCGGTCATCGGTGCCGAGGTCATGCCGACATGGCCGTGGCCGAAGGCGTAGATCACGTCCGGCGTCGCCCGCGACGGCCCAAGCGCCGGCAGCGAGTCGGGGAGGCTCGGCCGATGGCCCATCCACACCGAGATCCGCTCTTCGGGATGCTCGGCGGCGAGCCCCGGCAGCATTTTGCGGCCTTGCTCCAGCAAGATCCGGGCGCGTCGCCAATCAGGCGGTGCGGCAAGGCCTGCGAGTTCGACCGTGCCGGCAAAGCGCAACCCGGTATCCATGGGGGTGGCGACGAACTTGCCGTCCGCGTCGGCGGTCGGGATGCGCGGCATGATCTCCGGGTCGCGGATCATCAGGTGATAGCCCCGCTCGGTTTCGAGCGGGATATGGTCGCCGAGCGCTGCGGCGAGCGGCTTTGACCAAGCTCCGGCGCAGACGATCGCGGCATCGGCCGCAAGCTCGCCGCGGTCGGTCCGGATCGCGACGAGCTTGCGACCATCGAGGCGGAAGCCCAGCGCCTGCGCCTGTTCGAGTTCACCGCCGTTGTGCAGGAAATGGTCGAGGAGGCGGCGGACCAACCCCAGCGGGTTCGAGGTATGCCCGTTCTCGCGCACCAGGATGCCGCGCACGTAATCGCGCGACAAAGTGGGTTCGAGCTGACGCAGTTCATCGGCGTCGAATTCGTCGGTCTCGACCCCGTTCTCGCGGCGCAATTGCCAGGCCAGCCGGTCCTTTTCCAGGCTTTGCACGGAGCGGTAGACGTAAAGATGGCCGAGCCGGTGGACGAGGTCATCGGCGCCGGCGTCCCGCACCAGCGGCATCAGCGCTTCGAGCGTCGCGCCGACCAACGGACGCAACGCCCGCGCCTGAGCGTGGACCTTTTCAGGGGTGCCGGCGCGAATAAAGCGAACAAGCCACGGGGCGATCGCCGGCAGATAGGACCAGCGCAACGACAATGGCCCGAGCGGGTCGGCCAGCCAATGCGGCACGTTCCGCATCACCCCCGGCATCGACACCGGCGTCACCGAGGAGGCGTTGAACGCGCCGGCATTGCCGAAAGAAGCGCCGTGACCGGGCTCGCCAGCCTCGACGATAAAGACGCTGTGGCCGTCGCGCTGCAACCAGCTAGCGGCGCACACACCGACTATGCCGGCGCCGATTACGCCGACCCGCCTCGCTCCGCTTGCTGGCATCCGACGCGGCGATAGCGTCCTGCACCCTCAGGCGGCGCGGGCGGGCCAGACCGGCTGGTGGTGGCCGAGCGGGGCAGAAGGACGCGCCCAATAGGGCGCCGTCTCGGACATGCGCACGGTCGGGCCAAGATGGCGCAGCCGTCCGACCGGCGTGTCGCTCTCGATCGACCAACGCGCGATCTCGGCGGGATAGAGCTCCTTGTCGACGTCTTTGAGCGCAGCTTGTGGCACCTCGCCCCGATCGACCAGCCAGCGCCCGGTCTGCGCCAGGGAGATCCGCACCAGCCAGCTGCCGCCTTCGCGCGCCCGCCGCGCCAACGCCACCATCGCACCGAATGCCATCAGATAGCCGGTCAAGTAGTCGATAGCGGATACCGGGTAGAATTGCGGGCCGGGGTTGGCGCCGGGGAACAGTTCGGCTTGGCGGGTCGTGATCCCACTCACCGTCTGCACCACCGTGTCGAAGCCGCGGCGAGAAGCCCAAGGTCCGACATGGCTGAAGGCGCACATCGACACATAGACGAGGCCCGGCCGCAGCTGCGACAGCGCCTCGGGCGACAAGCCACGGTTGCCGAGCGTGCCCGGCCGGTAGCCCTGGGTGAACACGTCGGCTTCGCGCACTAAGCCCCGCAAGGTCTCGACATCCTGGGGTTGGCGCAGATCAAGATGAGCCTGCAATTTGCCGTGGCCGGTGTCGTATTCCTGGTAGCCGATATTCGGCAGATGCGGCGCCGTGATCTTCATCACGTCGGCACCGTGCTCGGCCAAGGTGCGCGCCGAGGTCGGCCCGGCCAACACCCGGGTCAGGTCGAGCACGCGAATGCCGGACAGCGGGCGCTCGGCCTCGGGCAACGGTTCGGGCGGGCTGTCGGCGATCTTCAGGATCTCCATCAATGGCAGCGAGGCGATTGCGGCGGCCTGCGGATGCTTCGCCCACTCGGCCATGCTGCGCGCCATGCCGCCCGCACCCTTGGCGGCGAGGATCGCCTCTTCGAGTTCGAGCGCGTCCCATTTGGCCACGGCCTGCCGCACCGCCTCGCGTTCTTCCGACACGCCGAGCACGCTCATCGCGGCGGCGCGGTGGTTCGGAAAATTGGCGTGGATATAGCTCCACCGGCCGTTCTTCGCCGGATAGACGCCCATGACTGGATTGCGGTCGGTTGAAACCGCGGCGCCGTTGACCTGCAGGTAATGCCCGCTGCGCAGCGAAGCGACCGCTTGGCGCAGATCGACCGAGACTTCCTGGCGCCGGCCGCCGCGCAATTCCCACAGATCGGCGGCGGCGAGCCCGGTGGCGGCAAGTGCCGCGGCGCCGGCGGCGCCGATGCAGAACGGGGTCGGCAATACCGGGTCGGCGCCACCGGTGATTTCGACCTCGCGGGCCCGCTCATCAGGCCAGCCGGCGATCGGCATAATCGTGCGCAGGGCGTCGTAAGCCATGGTTGAGTCTCCGCAGGTCTTGGAACGCGCGCTTGCTTCGGCGCGGCAGTTGGCGCAATGATGCCCTAAAATCATGCAGAAAGGGAACGCCGATGAGTTAGGTCATGATCGTCGTCGACTTCGAGGTGAAACCAGCGCACCGCAGTCAGTTCCTCGAGCTGATGCGCGGGCATGCGCAGCGCTCCCGCCGCGATGACGGCTGCCTGCAATTCGATTTGATGTTGCCGAAGGACGACGACAAGCATGTCTTTTTGGTCGAGAAGTGGCGCGACCAGGAGGCCCTCGATGCGCATTCCAAAGGGCCGATGCCGGGTAATACCTATAAAGACTGGATCGTCGGCCGCAAGGTCGCGCGCGGCGCGCCAGCAGATTAAGAGGAGAACCGCCATACGGCTTGTACTGCGCGCCGCGGCTATTTCGCTTGCGGCGCTTTTGATTGTCGCCGTGACGTTGCCGGCCGCGTACGCGGCTAGCGCAACAACCGCCAAATCGGCAAAGGCCTCGGCCGAGACGGCTACTCCCGCGGAGATCGACGCGCTTCTGAGCCTACTGGGCGATGCCAAGGTGCAAGCCTGGTTGAAGCAACAGCACGCAACCGAGGCTGCTGCCCCGGCGCCAGCCAAACCCGCGGATGAATCCCCCGAGGATATGATGTCCGCCCGCGTCGACGCGGTGCGCGGGCACCTCGCCGATTTGACCGATGCGATCCCGGGTATGCCAGCGGAGTTCGCGCATGCCGCAGATGTTTTCCAGGACCGGTTGGGGGGCAAGCGGCCGGCGCGCATCCTGACCTTGCTCGCCGCTTTCGTGGGTCTCGGCTTTGGCTTCGAAGCGCTGTTTAGCCGGGCTACACGGCGCATACGCGAGAACCTGGACCGGCATCCGGTGGACACCGTCGGCGATCGCGTGCGCCTCGTCGCCGAGCGCGCCGCCTTTGCCCTGGGTTCTGTTGTCGCCTATGCCGTCGGCAGCATCGGCGCCTTTCTCGTCTTTCACTGGCCAGGGCTGCTGCGCCAGATCGTTTTGGGCTATCTGATCGTTTTTCTGGCCATCCGCATTGCCGCCGTCCTCGGCCGGTTCTTGCTGGCGCCGGTTAATGACCGATTCCGCGTCTGCCCGATGGAAGCGGCGGCGGCGCGGTATTGGTATGTGCGGTTGAAGCTCATCGTCGGGTGGACGGTGCTCGCCTTGGTGACAAAGGGCGTGCTCGGCGAACTCGAAATTTCGGCGCCGGCGCGCGACATTGTTGGTTATGGGTTCGGGCTCGGCACGCTGGCAATTCTGCTCGAAGCCATCTGGCGGCGACCGCTCGAAAGCGCCGAGGCGGGGTTCGAGCCCGTGCGCGAAATCCGCCACTTGAGTCGCATTAAGATAAACGCGCTGCTGACTGTAGGCTTGGTGTTGCTATGGGGGCTCCGCGTCGCTGGAATGATGCCCGCGTTCTGGCTGCTCGCCGTCGTTATGGTCTGGCCTCTTGCCGACCGATTGACCCGGCGGGCGGTCGAGCACCTGCTGCGACCGCCTGGTACGACCGAAATTGCCGGTCCGCCGACCCTCACCGCGGTCTTTCTCGAGCGCGGGCTGCGGGCGGCGTGGATCATTGGTGCGCTGGCGCTGCTCGCCTGGGGCTGGGGGATTGATCTGGAGAGCCTGGCGGGGCGGGAGACGACGGTGACCCGTATCGCGCACGGCGCTTTGAGCGCCGTTGCCATTGCCCTGATCGCCGATTTCATCTGGCATATCGCAAAAGCCGCGATCGATATCAAGCTCGCTGAGACTGCGGATCTCGGTCTGCCGAATACCCCCGATGCGCGACGGCGGGCGCGGCTGCGCACTTTGTTACCGATTTTTCGCAATATCCTGTTCGTCGTGGTCGTTGCCTCCGCCGCACTGATGGCGTTGGCGGCAATGGGTGTTGAGATCGGCCCGCTGATCGCCGCTCTGAGCGTCCTTGGCGTTGCGATCGGCTTTGGCGCGCAGACCTTTGTCCGCGACATCATCGCGGGGATGTTTTATCTGCTCGACGATGCCTTCCGGATCGGCGAATACATCCAGAGCGGCAATTACAAGGGCACGGTCGAAGGCTTTAGCATCCGCTCGGTCCGCTTACGGCACCAGCGCGGCCCGGTCTACACCGTTCCATTCAGCTTATTGGGCGCCGTCCAAAACATGAGCCGCGACTGGGTCATCGACAAACTCACGGTTGGCATCACCTATGACAGCGATATCGAGCTCGCCCGAAAATTGATCAAGCAGATCGGGCTGGATCTGGCCAAGGACCCCGAATTTGCTCCGGTGATCCTCGAGCCGCTGAAAATGCAGGGCGTCGACGCCTTCGGTGATTACGCGGTCCAGATCCGGATGAAGATGATGACTTTGCCCGGCGAGAACTTCGTCGTCCGGCGTCAGGCTCTTTTCAGAATCAAAAAAGCTTTCGACGCCAACGGCATCAAATTCGCCTTCCCAACCGTCCAGCTCGCCGGCGAGGGCGAACAATCCGCCGCCGCGAGCGCTGCTGTCGCCCAACAGGCGCTGCAGCTGACCCGTCCGGCAGCCGCCGCCGCGGAGTAGCCGGGAGAACCCAGGCCGTCTAGGTCGCACCGCTCGCCCGCGCCCTTTCCGGAGCACACCGCGGCGGCCGGGGCGTCGGTTTCTTGGCGATCTGGTCGACAACTTCCATGTACTCGACGCGCCGCCAACGGCCGGAAACTTTGGGCCAGGAGCTCGGTGGCGGTGTGATCGCCTATACCGTGAACGGTGCCCAAAAATTGCCGTGGCGAGCGGCTTTACGATGCTCGCCTGGCCAACGAACACCGTGACTGCCAAGATCGAAGTGCTGGGCCTCGACAGCGCCTCCGCAAGCCAATGAGATGTGACGTCGAGTAGGGTACTGAACCCATGAAATTCGAATTCACCTTCCTGGACATCGCCATTCTATTCTTTTTGACCCTTGGCCCGCTCAAGGCGATCCCACCCTTCGCCAGGTTGACGCACGGTGCCGAGCCTGCCTTTCGCCGGGCTATGGCTTGGCAGTCTACTGCGATCGCGACGGTCATCGTTCTCGCTGTCGCGTTGCTCGGGTCGTTCGTTTTGACGAACTGGCATGTCTCGCCACCGGCAATCTCGATCACCGGCGCCATCATCCTGTTTTACCAAGCGTTGGGGATCATTATGCAAACGCCAATCGCGGCGCCGGCGCCGGCAGAGCCGGAGGCGAGCCGGCCGCCGCCATCGCCGGCGATTGCGTTCTTTCCGTTGGCCATTCCAGCTCTCGTGACCGCACCCGGGATCGCAGCCATCACGGCGATCATAATCCTCAACAAGCGCGATTTGGCGCATGATGCGATGATTGTCGGCATCCTGCTCGCGGTGATGGGCCTCAACTTCCTGACTTTGTGGAACATCGATGCGATTCTCAAGCGCATCTCTCCGGGATTGTTGTACCTGATCGGGTGGGTGATGGCCGTGCTTCAAGCCGCGTTGGCGGTGCAGCTCGTGATCCACAGCCTGCGCGTTCTCGAGGTTTTACGCTGGCCAGCTTCTCCGGCTTGAGGGACGGCGACAGTGATGAGCGATAACCAGCAGACCCCGGCTGATAACCGGACCCGGTTCGAAGTCAGGGTGACGGCGGACAGCCATTTTGCCTGGGTCCGCACTCGCTTGAGCCTCGAGCGCACGATGATGTCGTGGCTGCGCACCGCGGTGGCGCTGATCGGCTTCGGCTTTGCCCTCGTCCAGTATCTCAACCACCTGCAACAAATCCCCGGAGCCCGCTCCGCCTATCTTCCTACAGCGCCAGAATTTCTCGGGCTCGCGCTGATTTCCTGCGGCATCCTCGCACTTGTGATCTCGATTTGGCAGTATTGGTGGACGGTACGTTATATGTGGGGCGAACCGTTCGCGCCGCTCGCCGGACTGACAAAAGAGGGAATGCAATCACCGGTCTTGGCGGTCGCCATTCTCCTGATCTTCATCGGGCTGTTCGCCTTCGGTGCGGTTCTGTGGCGCCTCACCTAGTGTGGCGAAGTAAAGCTGTTGAGATCAAGGCGGTTCGTCATTGCGAGCGCAGCGAAGCAATCCCATCGGCACCGCGCCGTCGCGCTATGGGATTGCCACGTCGCCCTGCGGGCTCCTCGCAATGACTTACTCTGAAAAAACCGCGTTCTATGAGCGCTTTCGGAACCACCCGAACGAGGAAAGGAGATCGAAAATGGCTAGATCCAGAGCAGCAGCCAAGCCGAACATCGTCGTCATCTGGGGCGACGATATCGGCATGGCCAATTTGAGTTGCTACACCCACGGGTTGATGGGCTACCAGACCCCCAACATCGACCGCATCGCCCGGGAAGGCATGCGTTTCACCGATCTCTACGCCGAGCAGAGCTGCACCGCCGGGCGCGCGTCGTTCATTACCGGCCAGCACGGTTTGCGCACCGGGATGACCAAAGTCGGCCTGCCGGGGTCGCCGCTCGGTCTGCAGAGGGAAGACCCGACGATCGCCGCGCTGTTGAAGCCGCTGGGCTACGCGACCGCGCAGTTCGGCAAGAACCACCTCGGCGACCGCAACGAATTTCTGCCGACGGTGCACGGCTTCGACGAGTTTTACGGGAATCTGTACCACTTGAACGCGGAGGAGGAGCCCGAGCTGGCGGATTACCCGAAGGGCTCGGATTTTCCGCATTTCCACGAGCGGTTTGGCCCCCGCGGCGTGTTGGACTGCAAGGCGACCGACCGAGACGACGCGACGGTCGATCCGCGTTTTGGCAGGGTCGGCAAGCAGACCATTCGCGACACCGGCCCGCTGACCAAGAAGCGGATGGAAACGGTCGACGATGACATTGCCGGCCGGGCCGAAGAGTACATCAAGCGGCAGGCGAAGGCCGGTCAACCCTTCTTCCTCTGGGTGAACTTCACGCATATGCATTTCCGCACGCATGTGAAGCCGGAGAGCCGGGGCCAGTCGGGTCGTTGGCAGAGCGAATACCATGATGTGATGATCGATCACGACAAGACTGTCGGCGCCGTGCTGAAGGCGCTCGACGACGCCGGTATCGCCGACAACACTTTTGTCATGTACAGCACCGATAACGGCCCGCACATGAACTCATGGCCGGATGGCGGCATGACGCCGTTCCGGAACGAGAAGAACTCGAACTGGGAGGGCGCCTACCGGGTGCCGTGCCTGGTGCGCTGGCCCGGCAAGATCAAGCCGGGCACCGTGTCGAACGAGATCGTCGCGCATCACGACTGGCTGCCGACAATCCTCGCCGTGGCCGGCGATACTGAGGTCTCCGGCAAGTTGTTGAAGGGCTACACAATCGGCGACATGACCTACAAGGTCCACCTCGACGGGTATAATCTGGTGCCGTACTTGACCGGCCAAGCGGAGAAGAGCCCGCGGGTCTCGTTCATCTACTGTAACGACGACCAGCAGGTCGTGGCATTGCGCTACGACAATTGGAAGATCGTGTTCGAGGAACAGCGGGTGGCCGGCACCTTGCGGATCTGGGCCGAGCCGTTCACCGCTCTGCGCGTGCCGAAGATCTTCAATCTCCGCACGGACCCCTTCGAGCGCGCCGACATCACCTCGAACACCTATTACGATTGGATGATCGAGCACGTCTATCTGCTGGTGCCGGCGCAGGCCTATATCGGTGAATTCCTGCAGACATTCAGGGATTACCCGCAGCGGCAAAAGGCAGCCAGCTTCAACCTCGACGACGTGCTTCGCAAGCTACAGGACAGCACCCACCACTAACCCGGCCGTGCCGGATTTGAAGGCGGCCGGTCGATTTTCGACCGGCCGCCCCGTGCCGGCTCGGCCCATGGAGGAAGGGCGCGAACGGACGCACATGGCTCGGGAGGAGATGAGAATGGCAGCGCCCACCGATCCCGCGGACGAGGTGCGGGCTTTTTACGAGAGCCATCCCTATCCGGCGCCGCTCGGCGACCTCGACCGGCACCGCGACCTCTATCGCAACCCGGATCGGCGTCGGGCAGTGTCCCTGCTGCTGTGGCCAGCGGAGAAGCCCCGGGGAAATCGAGAGATCCTGGTCGCTGGCTGTGGAACGTCCCAGGCTGCCATTCACGCCCTGCGCGAGCCTGATGCTCGCATAACGGCAATCGACATCAGCGAAACCAGCCTGCGTTATACGCGCGGTCTTCAGCGAAAATACGGCCTGCAAAATCTCGATCTCCATCGGCTGGCGATCGAGCAGGTCGGGGAGCTGGGCCAGATGTTCGATCAGATCGTCTGTACCGGCGTGCTCCATCACTTGCCGGACCCGGATACCGGCCTTCGGGCATTGCGTAGTATCCTTGCGCCCAATGGGGCGATGCACCTGATGGTCTATGCGGCATATGGGCGAGCCGGCATCTACATGATGCAGGAGTACTGCCGCCTGCTAGGGGTCGGCGTCTCGCAGGAAGAGCTGCGCAACCTCGGCGCGACGGTCGCGGCACTGCCCTCCGATAATCCGATCGCCGGTGTGGCGAGGCGGGCGAAGGATTTCACCCAGCCGGACGCTTTGGCCGATGCACTGCTTCACCCTCAAGACCGCGCCTACACCGTGCCGCAGCTCTATACATGGCTCGAGGGCTGCGGCTTGTCGTTCGGGCGCTGGTTCGAACAGGCTCCTTATCTCCCCCAATGCGGAGCAGTAGCGCACACCCCACACGCCGCGCGCCTCGTCTCACTTCCCCCGCGATTGCAGCATGCAGCGGTCGAGCTGTTGCGCGGGACCATGTCGAAACACAACTTCATCGTCTATCGTGACGATCACGTCGGCGAGAGCCAGCCGATCTCATTCGATGGTGAGGCCTGGCGGGAGTACGTTCCTTTGCGTCTGCCATGGACCTTGTGTATCCGGGAGCGGGTGCCCCCCGGTTTCGCAGCGGTCCTGATCAATCGGGCACACACCTACCCTGACTTGGCGCTTCCCATCGATGCGGCACAGGAACGACTATTCGCGGCAATCGATGGTAACCGTTCAATCGATCAGATCCTGCGGATGGCCGTGTCGGTGAGCGGCGAGGCGCATGCCCGCAGGTTTTTCGAGCAGCTCTGGCAGTACGATCAGATCGTGTTCGACGCGACAGATTCACACTGACCCGCATGCCCACGGACCAGGGACCGACTCGCGGCTGTCGCGGAGCACTCCAGCTTGCACCCGGATGGAGGCCTATGTTCAAGTCCAGGCGGTGCCGAACTGGGAACTGGGTTCCCCCGGGGGCGCCAGCTTTGCCGTGCTGACGATGTCGCCGGCCGAGGCCCGATCTTATCTGCCGACGTTGACCAATCTGGGTCAGCGCTGATCAGCGATCCGGTGCATCGCATCAACGAGGTGGAGTGACGAGGCTGACATGAGGGTGCATGCCCGCCTTCTCCTGGCTTTTGTGTTTGCGGCAGCCTTGGGCGCGCAGGCTCCCGCGCAGACCGATCCACTCCCCGAGAGGAACGACGGTCCGGCGAAGCAGGCGATCATCAAATTTGTGCACGCGACCAACAAATGGGGCTCGCGTCCATTCATTCGCGGATCGGTCTCCCCCAGCGGCGCCGGGATAGTGGCCAGCGCCGCGCCGACGATCGCAAATTCGTCTCAGCGATGGGCGGCGTTGAACTGGGCGAGGGCGGCCGGGCCGGGACACAGCTCGGCTTCGCCGAGGCCGTTTAGCGCCGCGTCGACGGTGTCGAGGAATTCGTGCATGTCGCCGGACTCTGGCTCGACGAACAGCAGGCCGGTCACCACCTCGCCGGCGGCGTGCTGCTGTTGGAGATAGGTCAAGGCCGAGATCCGGTCATAGGGATCGTAGTCGGCGGCGAGCTTGCGCAGCCGCAGGATCGAGCCGTCGTGCTGGACTACGGTCTCGACCGTGCCCGGGGCGTAATCGGCGGTGATTTCGTCGCGCTCGAGGATCACGTCCAATCGATTGACCGCCTCGTTATGGGCGCGGACATAGTCGAAGCTCTTGGTCGATTCGGGATTGTTGTTGAACGCGACGCAGGGCGAGATCACGTCGATGAAGGCGGCTCCCCGATGCTCGATCGCCGCCTTGATCAGCGGCACCAGCTGGGCCTTGTCGCCGGAGAAACTGCGGCCGACGAACGAGGCGCCGAGCTGCAATGCCAGAGCGACCAAATCGATCGGCGAATCGGTGTTGACGGCGCCGCGCCGGGCCTTCGAACCCTTGTCGGCGGTTGCCGAGAATTGCCCTTTGGTCAGCCCGTAGACGCCGTTGTTTTCGACGATGTAGACCATGTTGACGGCGCGCCGGATGCAATGGGCGAACTGGCCGAGCCCGATCGAGGCGGAATCGCCGTCGCCCGAGATGCCGAGATAGATCAGATCGCGATTGGCGAGGTTGGCGCCGGTCAACACCGAGGGCATGCGCCCATGCACGCTGTTGAAGCCGTGCGACTTGCCGAGAAAATAGGTCGGTGTCTTCGACGAGCAACCAATTCCCGAGAGCTTGGCGATGCGGTGCGGCGGTAGGCTGAGCTCGAAGCAGGCTTGGATAATCGCCGCACTGATCGAATCATGGCCGCAGCCGGCGCACAAGGTCGAGACCGCGCCTTCGTAGTCGCGATGAGTAAAGCCGAGCGCGTTGGTCGGCAGCTTCGGATGATGCAGACGGGGCTTGGCGATGTAGGTCATGCGGACCTCAGGTACGGGAGGAAAGGATCTCGGCGCGGGAATGAAGAGGAAGAGGAGAGGTCACGGCAGCGCCTTACGTAGCGGGGCGAGGGTGACGATTTCGAGCATGTCGCCAATTGCCTTGACGATGAAGCGGGCGGTAATCGGCGTTCCGTCATAGTGCAGGATCGGTACCAGACGGGCCGGATCGATATCGCCGTCGTTGATCAAGAGACTGCGCAGCTGGGCGTCCCGATTCTGCTCGACGAGGAAGATGCGGTCGTGGGCGGCGACGAAATCAAGCACGTCGTCATGGAACGGATAGGCGCGCACGCGCAGGGTGTCTAAGTGGATGCCCCGCTCTTCGAGCGATTCGAGCGCCTCGAGCATGGCGGGCGCGGTCGAGCCGAAATAAATGGCGCCATTGCGAGTCGGCTCACGCGCGGGGCGCCTGATCGGGGGCGGCACCAAGCGCTTGGCAGTCTCGAATTTATTCAGCAGGCGCTGCATGTTCTCGATGTAATCCGGCCCCTCCTCGGAGTAGCGCGCATAGCGGTCCTTGGTGGTGCCGCGAGTGAAAAACGCGCCGCGCGTCGGATGAGTGCCAGGAAGCGTGCGGTAGGGGATGCCGTCGCCGTCGACATCGAGATAGCGGCCGAAATCGACTCCTGCTTCGAGCTGTTCGGCGGTCATGACCTTGCCGCGATCGAAAGCGCGGTTCGCGTCCCAGGCGAGCGGTTCGACGAGCCAGTCATTCATACCGATGTCGAGGTCGAGCATGACGAAGACCGGGGTCTGCAGCCGGTCGGCGAGATCGAACGCCTCGGCGGCAAAGGCAAAAGCTTCGTGCGGATCCTCGGGGAACAGCAGCACATGCTTGGTGTCGCCATGCGAAGCATGGGCGCAGGACAGGATGTCGGCCTGTTGGGTGCGGGTCGGCATCCCGGTCGACGGGCTGCCGCGCTGAACGTCGAAGATCACCGCCGGGATCTCGGCGAAATAGGCGAGGCCGATGAATTCCTGCATCAGTGAAATGCCGGGGCCGGAGGTCGCGGTGAAGGCGCGCGCACCATTCCAGGCAGCGCCGATGACCATGCCGATCGAGGAGAGCTCATCCTCGGCCTGGATGATCGCATAGCGTTTTTTCTTGGTCTCGGGATCGATGCGGTAGCGCCGGCAATGATTAGCGAAAGCCTCGGCGAGCGAGGAGGAGGGAGTGATCGGATACCACGCGGCGACCGTCGCTCCGCCATAGACGCAGCCCAGCGCGGCGGCGTCGTTACCGTTGATAAAGATGCGGTCGCCAACCTTGTCAGAGCGCTCCAGATGCAGCCCAATCGGGCATTCTTGCTCGGCCAATGCCCAGTCGCGACCGAAATTGAGCGCGCGCAGATTGGGTCGGATCAGGGTATCCTTGCCGCGGAACTGCTCGGCGATCAGCTTTTCGATCGCCGCCACGTCCATGTTCAGCAGTGCCGACAACGCGCCCAAATAAATGATGTTCTTGAACAGCTGGCGCTGGCGCGCATCATTGTATTCGCGGTTGGAGATCGCGGTCAGCGGCGCGCCGATGACGGTGATGTCCTCACGGAATTTCCATGGCGGCAAGGGCTTGGTCGCATCGTAGAATAGATAGCCACCGGGCTCGATCTCGGCGATGTCCTGGTCCCAGGTCTCCGGGTTCATCGCGACCATCATATCGACCCCGCCGCGACGGCCGAGATGGCCCTTGTCGCTGATCCGCACCTCGAACCAGGTCGGCAGCCCCTGGATGTTCGAGGGGAAGATATTGCGCGAACTCGCCGGTATTCCCATGCGCAGGATCGACTTGGCGAACAGCGCATTGGCGCTGGCCGAGCCCGATCCGTTTACGTTCGCGAATTTGACAACGAAGTCGTTGACGCTTTCGATCTGGTGTCGGCTCGATCCGTCCACGTTCATTCCTCTGAAGGGCTCTTTAGCGCCGAGGACACCGAGGTCGCGCCGCGGACGCTGGGCCTCCTGTTCCGTCGCGTCCATCGCGCATCCATAGCGCTCTTCGCGCTGAAGCTTTGATTTTTCAGCGGCTGCGGCATGCGGGTCCGGCCTGGGTTATTTCGAGCAGAAATTTGCGCATGTCCCATGCCCCGGTTGGGCAGCGCTCAGCGCACAGGCCGCAATGGAGGCAGACATCCTCATCCTTGACCATGATCCGCCCGGTCTTCAGCGAATCGCCGATATAGAGGTCCTGTTCGAGGTTGAGGGCGGGGGCCGTCAGCCGCCCGCGCAACTCATCTTCGCTGCCGTCGTCGGTGAAGGTGATGCAATCCATCGGGCAAATGTCGACGCAGGCGTCGCATTCGATACACAGCTGACCGGTGAACACGGTCTGTACATCGCAGTTCAGGCAGCGCTCCGCCTCGAGATAGCCGAGCTTCTCGTCGTAGCCGAGTTCGACCTCGACCCGGATGTCGGCGAGCGCCACCGCCTTGTCCCGGAGCGGCACCCGGTAACGCACATCGTTCGAAATGTCGTTGTCATAGCTCCACTCGTGGATGCCCATCTTCTGGCTGACCAAGGTCACGCCCGGAGGCGGCCGGTCACCGACATCCTCGCCGTGGCACAATTTGTCGATCGAAATCGCGGCGTCGTGTCCGTGCGCGACCGCCCAGATGATGTTTTTGGGACCAAAGGCGGCGTCGCCGCCAAAGAACACCTCGGGCAAGCTCGACTGCATAGTTTTCGGGTCGACCTTGGGCATGTCCCAACGGTCGAATTCAATGCCGATGTCGCGCTCGATCCACGGAAACGCGTTTTCCTGGCCGACCGCGATCAGCACGTCGTCGCACGCGATATGGACGTCGGGCTCGCCGGTCGGGACCAGGTTGCGGCGGCCGCGGGCGTCGTATTCCGCTTTGACCTTTTCAAACAAAACCCCGGTCAGGTCGCCGCGGTCATGGGTGAACTCTTTCGGCACCAGCCAGTTGAGGATCGGGATGCCTTCATGCGTCGCGTCCTCTTTTTCCCAGGGCGACGCCTTCATTTCGTCAAAGCCGCTGCGCACGACGACGGTGACCTCCTCGCCGCCGAGCCGGCGCGACGAGCGGCAGCAATCCATTGCCGTATTGCCGCCGCCGAGGACGACGACGCGGCGCCCGATCTTGTTGATATGACCGAACGAGACGCTGGACAGCCAGTCGATGCCAATATGGACATTGGCTGCTGCCTCCTGGCGTCCGGGGATGTCGAGATCGCGCCCGCGCGGCGCGCCGCAGCCGACGAATACCGCGTCCCAATCCTCGGCGAGCAATGCTTTGAGGCTGCGGACGGGTTCCCCGAAGCGCGCCTCGACGCCCATCTCGAGGATCAGATCGACCTCTTCGTCAGTCACCCGTTCGGGCAGGCGGAAGCGCGGTATCTGCGAGCGCATCATTCCGCCGCCCTTGGCATCGCCGTCGAACATTACACAGTGATAGCCGAGCGGCAGGAGGTCGCGGGCGACAGTCAGAGAGGCCGGGCCGGCGCCGACCAGAGCGATCCGCTTGCCGTTCTTCTCCCGGGGCATGGCCGGCAGATAGGGGGTAATGTCGCCCTTGTTGTCGGCGGCGACGCGCTTCAGCCGGCAGATCGCCACCGGCTGCTCGTCGCTCTCGACTCGGCCACGCCTGCAGGCGGGTTCGCAGGGGCGGTCGCAGGTGCGCCCGAGAATGCCCGGAAAGACGTTCGAGTACCAATTAACCATAAATGCATCAGTATAGCGCCGGTCGGCAATCATGCGGATGTATTCCGGCACCGGCGTATGGGCCGGACATGCCCATTGGCAATCGACGACTTTGTGAAAATAGTCGGGGACGCTGATATCGGTCGGCTGCACTAGGCTCCTCCTGGCGAACGGGGCGATGCCCGATCCGGCCTTATCCTTGTCGCGGTTGTCCGCCCGGTCTGAGTGCAAGTTGGCCCAACCATAGGCGCGGCCTTATAGTCGCGCTTAGACCCGTCGTCATCTTCCTTCTTGCTCGGTCAGCCTTGCGCATACGGAGTGGCATTGCGAGGCATTCACGTCCTTAGACTGCGGCAGCTTGCCTCATCCCCACATGAGGCGCAACAACGGCGGCGCATAGGGGTCGATCGAGAGCGCAGCTTGACTTTGAGATGGGGGCGGCGCATCTGCCTTGTCAGAGCATCATGCTCGATTTGCGGGAGAAATTGCAGCAGCCATTCCGGGCGGAACCGTTAAACCGCCGCAGAACGAGCGAAAGCTGCCCTGCGAAAAGCCCATCATCATCCCCGACACCGCCGGTGCGGCGCATCCGCCAATAGAGATGCACAGCCAATTTGGCCGGCCGTCGAACAAGAAAGAATTAAAATACGTGATCAAATTTCAAGACCTTGCGCTCATCGATCCGATTCGGCGGGCGCTTACCGAGGAAGGCTATGCCGCGCCGACCCCGATCCAGGCGCAGGCAGTCCCACATCTCCTCGCCGGCCGCGACCTGCTGGGAATTGCCCAGACCGGGACCGGTAAGACCGCTGCCTTCGCGCTGCCGATTCTTCAGCGGCTCGTTGCCAGCCACTCCCCCGCGCTCGCGCGCAAGACGGCGCGCTGCTTGGTGCTGACCCCGACGCGCGAGCTGGCGCTGCAGATTCGCGACAGCTTTAAGGCTTACGGGCGCCATCTAGGGCTGCGCGCGACAGTGATATTCGGCGGCGTCGGCCAGGAGCCGCAGGTCGCCGCGATGACGCGCGGCGTCGATATCCTGGTGGCGACGCCGGGGCGCCTGCTCGACCTGATCGGACAAGGTCATATCAGGCTGGATCGCGTCGAAACATTTGTGCTCGACGAAGCTGACCGCATGCTCGACATGGGCTTCATTCGCGACGTCAGAAAGATCGTCGCGATGCTGCCGAGCCGGCGCCAGACCTTGCTGTTCTCGGCAACGATGCCGCCCGACATTGCCCGGCTCGCGGCCGCGATCCTCGACGCCCCGGTACGGGTCGAGGTCACCCCGGCGGCATCGACCGTCGAACGGACCGATCAGCTCGTCATGTTCGTCGAGCGCGCCGACAAGCGGGCATTGCTGTGCGCAATCCTGCGTGACCCGGTGCTCTCCCGCGTGCTGGTCTTCACCCGGACCAAGCACACCGCCAACCGCCTCGCCGAGCAGCTCGTCCGCGCCGGGTTCGGCGCCGAAGCGATCCACGGGAACAAATCTCAAAGCGCCCGCCAGCGAGCGCTCGAGGATTTCCGCGCCGGCGCCGTGCGGGTGCTGGTCGCTACCGACATCGCTGCGCGCGGCATCGACATCGACGCGATCAGCCATGTGGTGAATTACGAATTGCCGAACGTCCCCGAAACTTACGTTCACCGTATCGGCCGCACCGCGCGCGCCGGCGCCACGGGCGCAGCGATCTCGCTCTGTGATACCGAGGAGCGCACCTATCTGAAGGACATTGAGCGTCTGATCGGCCGCAAGGTCCCGGTCTCTGCCGAACATCCGTTCCGCGCTGCGACCCCCGTGCCCTTGCCACAGCGGAGACGCGCTGCCTGAGTTGCTACCCCAGAGATGACACGCGGAGCCGACAAGGCTTGGCCGGTGGTAAGGGCTTCGACATCGGGTAGCCGCCGCGCGCACCGAATTTGCCGTCCGGCGGGCCGTCCTCGGTGTAGCCGGCGGCGCGGTAGAAGCCCCGGGCGGTCCGGGTGCTGTGCAAGGTGCAGCGCTTGTTGCCGCGCTCGGCGGCGCGAGTTTCAAGGGCGCCAAGCAGGGCCCGACTGATGCCGCGAAACCGCGCATCCGGAGAGATGTAACAGAGCGTGATCTCTCCGTCGTCGGTGACCGAACCAACCGCGAGAATCGTGTCGCCCTCGACAGCCACCAGCACCGTATTATCCGAGCGGGCGATCCACGAGGCGATGATTTCCGGTGTCTTGTTAGCGAGCCATCGCCCGAGAATCTCCGGATCATTGTCGTGATCGACGACGCAGAGCTCCGCGATCGACCGCCTTAGCACCTCGCAGGCGGCGAGCGCATCAGAGGCGACCGCGGGGCGAATCTTGAACGGCAATGGCGATCAATCGGGTAATAGGTGCGCGACCTTGGGTATTACTTCATGCGCGAGTAGCCGCATCGACTCGCGCCAAGCTTGGGGATTTCCGCTGTAGTCGAAGCAGAACAACAGCAGCGAACCGAACCCGCCGACCTCGTCGTACATCCGCTCGATCTTTTCGACCACGGTCGCGGGCGACCCGATCAGCCAGTTGTGTCGACCGCAATATTCCGGGGTGATGTCGCTGTCCGGCACGTCGGGATCGTGCTTGAGGAATTGGATGACGCCGACATCGGTCAACAGCGGCAGGAAATATTCGCGCATCATCCGGCCCATCATGCCTTCGACCGACAGGCGCCAAGCTTCGGCATCGGTATCGGCAACGAAAATTTCGCGGACCAGCCGCCAGTCGGCGCGTCGCGGTGTGCGCCCGGTGCGGTGCGCGCCCTCTTCGACCGATTCCCAATGGCTGGCGACATAAGTCGGGTTGAGGTTCAGACTCATCGGCAGAAAGCCGCGCTCTCCTGCGAGCTTCAAGGTGTCCGAACCTTTGCTGACGCCAGCGACCCCAATCGGCGGATAAGGCTTTTGCAGCGGTTTGATGTGCGGCCGTAGGGTCCGCAGCATCAGATCGGTCTTGCTGACCTGCCAGTATTTGCCGGGATAGTCGAACGGCTCTTCCTCGGTCCACAGCCTAAGGATGATGTCGAGCGCCTCGCGGGTCATCTCGCGATGCTGACCGGCCATGCCGTCGACGTTGAACATTGCCCAGTCGCTCGGCAGCCCGCTTGCGGCGACGCCGAAATTCAGCCGGCCCTGCGCCATGTGGTCGAGCATCGCAACCCGATTGGCCAGTTCGGCGGGGTGATGATAGGGCAACAGAAAGCCGCCGGGGGCGAGCCGGATCTTCTTGGTCTGCATCAGCGCCTGGGCGATCAGCAGGTCGGGCGCGGGATGCGGCTCCCACGGGGCGGTATGGTGCTCGCCTATCCACGCCTCGGAGAAGCCCAGCTCGTCGGCCCAGCGCAGAGTGTCGAGATCCCAGCGATGTCCGTCATAAAGGCCGCGTTCCGGCGGGTGCGAGGGCATCGTGAACAGGCCGTACTCCATCGTGATCCTCCCGGCTGTCGGTTTGATGGCACAGTCTAACCCGGCGCCTGCACGGCGTGCGAGCCCGACAGCCTTGGCGGCCGGCGTCGTCCGTGATTAAGCCGGCATCGCGCGGCGCTGATGGGCGCGGCCGGTGGTGGCGGTCTCCTCGCGGTGGCCGGCGATGACCCGCACCCCCTCATCGAGCTTGGCGGCGATGTTCTCGGGCGAGCAGGTCTCGAGGAAGGCGATCCGATTTTTCCGGCAAGCGGCAAAGACGTGCTGCCGCGCCTCGCGCATTTCGACCGGATAGGGCTCGCGTGGGACCGCTACATAGCCTAGCGACAGGCCGAGATCGCCCGGCCCCAATTCGGCAAAGCCCAGCCCCGGCACGGCAAGGATGGCTTCGCAATTGGCGATACCCTCGGGCGATTCGAGCTTGACCCCGAGCAGCAACTCACTCTGCGGATCGAGCGGCCAGGGATCGCAGCGTTCGAGATATTCTTCGGCCGAAATGCCCCAAACCGGCGCTGCGGTCGCCTCGGAGCCGCGCCCACGTGTGCCGATGCCGAGGCCATTCTTCGTCTCGCGAACCGCGCCGTGCATGCGATCGAGCGGCGAGGGGAGGGTGGGATCGACCCCGGCCGAATGGTGCGGATAGCGGCAGGATTCGACAAAGGCGCGCACAGCGTCGGCCGATTCGGCTTGGCACATCAGGATCCCGTGTACGCCACGGCCGAGGATCTGGCGGAACTGCCAAGCATTGAAGCGGACATTAGCGGCATCGGTGCCGTTGACCGGGGCCTCGACGATGACAGTCGGGGTGCGATGCCCGGAGCGGGTCGGGCCGCCTGCAGCCAGCCCCTCCATATATTCGGCGAGACCGGCCATATCGAACGAGCCGTGCTCCATCCCGACATTGATGTAGTCGGCCCAGGTGCCGGCGTCCTCGCGGCCTTGCGCGCGGGTCAGCAGGTGCCCGCTGTGACCGCCGACGTAGTAGATCGCCTGACCCTCGGCCAACAACTCGATAGCCCGATTGATCCGCTTGGTCATTGTCATCTCCCTTACGCACGCCTCCAGTTACGCGCGGCCGTTGACCGCCCGCCCGCCGCCACTATAGTCGCGCTCCGGCTCGCGGGCGTGGCGGAACTGGTAGACGCGCTGGACTCAAAATCCAGTTCTGGTGACAGAGTGTCGGTTCGATTCCGACCGCCCGCACCAGCCTTGCGGGGTTCTTGGCAAGCCGATGGCGATCACCGCCTCGGCAGCGTCATCCGCGAAGGCGTGAGCGTAGTCGCTCGGCGACCACCGCGAGGCGAGCAGGGTCCGCGGCCCTTTTGTCCGACCTTTCCCGGTCCCAATTGATCAAGAGCTTGTCGTCCGCCCGCCGCGGCAGGATATGGACATGAACGTGGGGCACTGTCTGGCCCGCGAGCGCGCCATTGGCCTGCAACACGCTGAGCCCGCCGGGCCGCAGCTCATCGTTGACGGCGCGCGCTACCTTCACGACCGTTGACGCCACCGCGGCAAAAGCCTCGGGCGGCATCTCGAATATTTTGCAAAAATGCGCTTTCGGGATGATCAGGCAATGCCCCTCATTGGCCGGATTGATGTCCATAAAGGCCAGGGTCGCGTCGTCGCCGTAGATGTTATGGCACGGGGCCGCACCGGCGGCGATCCTGCAGAATATGCACTCGGCAGCAGTCATGGCCGTTGACGTTGAGGCAGCCGCTAATGAAACCGCGGCATGACCTCCTCGCAAAGTAGGCGCAACGCAGTCATGACCTGGGCATGCGGAATCAGGCCGCCGGTATTCAGCTCGGCCAGGATGCCGTCGATGCCGAGCTCGTCTTGCAACATTCGCAGCCGCTCGCCCACCGATTGTGGCGTGCCGATCAGCACCTGGCCGGCCAACGCTTCGTCATAGGTCAGCTTTTCTAGGCGTTCGAGGCGCTCCGCCCGCCCTTCGATCGCCCGCGTGCCGCCGCGTGACATCGAGTCCCGGAGCCGTTCGGTCTGCTCACGGTAGAAATGCATCAGGCTTTCACGTGGCTCTTCGCGCGCCCGGCCCTCGGTTTCGGCGAGATAGACGGGCACTCGCAGGTACACCTGACCTCGACCCGGGTGGCCGGCGGCCTTATAGGCCTCGCGATACTCGCGGATCGCCGGGGCAAATTCGGAGAACGAGCCGTGGCGGGCGTTGATGAAGATCGGCAGACCTCGCTCGCCGACCGCGGGATAGGTATCGGGGCTGGCGGCGGCGATGCGGATCGGCGGCAGTGGCTGCTGAAACGGCTTTGGCGTGACTGCAATATCCTTGAAGCTGTAATATTTGCCCTCGTAACGGACGGCGGGCTGCGACCACGCTTGCTCGACGATGTCGAGGACTTCGGCGAACCGATCGCGGCTCTCCGCATAGGACACACCGTAGTCTTCATAGGTGCGTGGCAGGCCGCTGCGGCCGACGCCAAAAATCAGCCGACCGTGGCTGATCTGGTCGACCGTCGCGGCTTCCTCGGCAATCCGCAGCGGATGGCACAGCGGCAGGACCTGAACCGCGATGCCGATCTTGATGCGCCGGGTGCGGGCGGCGATGGCGCTGGCGATGCTCAGCGGCGCCGACAGTACCGAGCGCTGCGGGTCGAAATGGAGCTCGGCCAGCCACATGACATCGAGGCCCAATTGCTCGGCGGCATCGATTTGCTCGAATGCCTCGGCGAATGTCTCGGAATCGCTGCGCCCAGGCAGCGACGGAAACTGGTGAAACATGCCGAATTCCATGCGACCCACTCCTCTCCACCGCCCGAGCAGCGGACGGCGCGATCAAAAATAATTCATCATCGTGGACGTGGCAGGCGGGGGGCGCAAGAGGCTCTGAGCGGCGGTATACAGCCCGACTTATTCCTCTCTGTTCGTCCCCCATCAGAGCCTATAGCGTATGGTTAGCGGGCCATCGCACAGGCGCAGGACGGAATTTTCAGGGGAGATGCCATGCAGGCGGCAATCATGGTGCCAAGGGCCGCGGGCGGCATTTGGGACATCCGCGACGTGCAGAGGCCAGTCGTCTCGCCCGGCCATATCCTCGCCCGGGTTCACGCTTCGTCGCTGAACCGGGCGGAGATGCGGGCGATCCGTAGTTTGCGCCAAGAGCCCGGCAAACCCGCGCCTGCCGAGCGGCCGGGCGGCGGCGACGCTGCGGGCGAAGTCGTCGCGGTCGGGGCCGGGGTCACCGGCTTCAGGCCCGGCGACCGGGTGATGGGGCGGTGCGCCGGCGGCTTTGCCGAATATGCGTTGATCGACGCCCGCGAGGCAATGCCGGCTCCCGAAAGCCTGTCATGGGAGCAGGCGGCGTGCGTGCCGATCGTCTTTGTCGTGGTTCACGACGCGCTTTATGCGAGCGCACAGTTGCGCGCAGGCGAGACCGTGCTGGTCACCGCGGCCGCATCTGGTGTGGGTGTCGCAGCACTTTTGTTGGCCAAGCTGATCGGCGCCAAGGCGATCGGCACCTCGCGCTCCGCCGAGAAGCTCGAAAAGCTCAAAGGGTACGGGCTCGACGACGGCGTCGTCACCGGCAGCGACGGGTTCGGCGCCGCGATTGCGCAAGTCATTGGTGAGGACGGCGTCGACATGATCGTCGACAATATCGGCGGCGACGTTTTCGCGCCGTGCCTCGATGCGCTCGCCGTCGGCGGGCGCTTCGTCACTATCGGGCGGATGAGCGGCGTATTAAAGGGCGAGCTCGATCTCGATCGCCTGGCATTGCGGCGCCTGCATCTCTACGGGGTCAGCAACCGGCTGCGCCAGCCGGCGCAGCGGGCGGAATCGACAAAGCGCTTTGTCGCCGATCTGATGCCGGCGCTGAGCAACGGCAGCCTCAAGCCGATCGTCGACCGCTCCTTCGCGCTGAGCGAACTCGCCGAGGCGCAGGCCTATCTTGAAGCCGATAGGCACGTCGGCAAGGTCATGGTCCGGATTTAGTATAATTTTAGCTTCGGTGGAGGAAGCGATGAATTACGAGCATATCCTGGTCGATACGGAAGACGGCGTCGGCATCGTCACCCTCAACCGCCCCGACAAGCTCAATGCAATGAATCGCAAGCTGTCGAGCGAGCTGCGCGAGGCGGTCAAACAGTTCGACGCCGATGACGCGATCGGTTGCATCGTCATCACCGGCGCCGGGAACCGCGCTTTTTCCGCCGGTGGCGACATTCACGAGCAGCGCGAGGACGACCGCCGTTTCTCGCAGGAGGAACTGGATTCGCGCCGCGGCCGCGGCAGCTATGAAATCGCCGCCAGCGCCAAGCCGACGATCGGAATGTTGAACGGCCTCGCCTATGGCGGAGCGGCGGTGTTGGCCTCCTCGCTCGACATGCGGGTTGGCTGCGAGGACACCCGCTTCCGTTTTCTGGCCGCCGCCTATGGCCGGATCAACAGCACCTGGACCTTGCCCAACCAGGTCGGGTGGCCGATAGCCAAGGAATTGTTGTTCACCGCGCGGATCGTCGAGGCCGACGAGGCCTATCGCATCGGCCTGCTCAATCATCTGGTGCCGCGGGGGCAGTTGCGGGCAAAGACCATGGAATTAGCCCGCACGATCGCCGGCAACAACCGCGCCGCGGTGATCGGAGTCAAGGAGCTGCTGTTAAAGCAGAAAGGGCAGAACCTTGAGCAGCAATGGACCGAGGAGCGCGACTACACGACCCACGTCGTCAGAGGCGCCCGCGCCGAGGAAGCCTTTCCCGAATTCATCGCCCACCACGGCCGGCCGCTGAATTAGCCGGGCAAGACTGCGCCGATGCCTGACTTCGACGCGATTGTGATCGGCGCCGGCCAAGCGGGGCCGTCATTGGCGCTGCGCCTCGCGAGCACCGGAATGAAGGTCGCGGTGGTTGAGCGCAAGGCCGTTGGCGGCACCTGCGTCAATAGCGGCTGCACCCCGACCAAAACCTTGGTGGCTAGCGCCTACGCCGCGCATCTCGCCCGCCGCGCCTCCCAGTACGGTGTCGCGATCGCCGGCGAGATCAGCGTAGACATGAAATGGGTCAAAACCCGCAAGGACGCGGTTGTTGCGCAATCGCGACTGGGCCTGACCGCCGCCCTGATGGAGACGGCGAACTGCACATTGTACCGGGACCATGCGCGCTTCATCTCGTCGCACGAGGTCGTTGTCGGGGACGAGCGGCTTCGCGCCCAGCGGACCTTCATCAATGTCGGCGGGCGAGCGTCTACGCCGGCCATGCCCGGTCTCGATGAAGTCGATTATCTGACCAATTCGACGATGATGGATCTCGATTTCCTGCCGCGGCATCTGGTCATCATCGGCGGCAGCTATGTCGGACTGGAATTCGCGCAGATGTACCGGCGGTTCGGCAGCGAGGTCACGATCGTCGAAATGGCGCCACGGCTGATCCCGCGCGAAGACGAAGACGTATCAAGGGCGGTTCAGGAGATCGTCGAGCGCGAAGGCGTCGCAGTCCGGCTGAACGCCGAGTGCATCAGCCTCGCCAAGAAGGGCGGCGACATTGCGGCGAATGTCAATTGCCAGGAGGGCGCGCCCGAAGTCGTTGGCTCGCACTTGCTGCTGGCGGTCGGCCGCCGCCCCAACACCGACGATCTCGGCCTCGACCGCGCCGGGGTCGAGTGCGACGGGCGCGGCTATATCGTCGTCGACGACCAGCTGCGCACGAATGTGCCGGGCATCTGGGCGCTCGGGGATTGCAATGGCAAGGGCGCTTTTACCCACACCGCCTACAATGACTACGAGATCGTCGCAGCGAATTTGCTCGACAGCGACCCGCGGCGAGTCAGCGACCGCATTACCGCCTATGCGCTGTATATCGACCCGCCATTGGGCCGGGCCGGCATGACCGAAGCGGAGGCGGGTAAGACGGGTCGGCGGGTACTCGCCGGGCAGCGGCCAATGACGCGGGTTGCGCGCGCGGTCGAAAAGGGCGAGACCCAGGGCTTCATGCGGGTCTTGGTCGACGGCGATACCAAGGAGATCCTCGGCGCGTCGATACTCGGCCCCGGCGGCGACGAGGCGATCCACTCGATCCTGGACATGATCTACGCTAAGGCGCCCTACACGGTCTTGCAGCGGGCGATGCACATCCATCCGACGGTGTCGGAGCTGATTCCGACGATCTTAGGCGAGCTGCAACCGCTGGAATGACGAATCCCTGACCAGCGCCGCAAGCCAGTCAGAACCGATCGCTCTCCCGTGCGGCCTTGACATAGACGGCGGCGTCGGCCGGCAATAGCAGGCGGTCGGCGACGAGCGCCGCGGCGGCGGCTTCGACCCGGGCGACATAGGCTTCTCGGCTGCCATAACGCTCTTCGAGCGAGGGGCGGGGATCGCCCGCGGCCTCGCGTTCGCCTTTCGTCCTGGCGAATGGGATCAGCGACCCGTCGCGGTCGGCTAGCTCGCCGGGCTGAGCCTTGTAGACGTTCCATCCCGTGTAGATGCCGAGCGGCACGGCGATCGGCGGCAGTCGGATGCCCGCGACCTCGTTGCCGTCGGCGTCGACCGCGCACACACGCGTGCCGTAGAAATTATCGAGCCGCGCCGGCGGGTTGACCCAATCGACCGGCGCCGCGATTTGGTTGGCGTCTGGGGCGAGAGCAAAGCCCGGCACTTTCGGCATCGCGACCGCTTCGGCGGCAATCGCGGTGCCTTGCGCGATCGATGGGACTCGGCTCGGAGGGGGCGCTATCCCGGTTTTGACCCATTCCTCGAGAGCCACTAGCAATGCCCGCAATGCCGGGCTGGCGCTATGCGGGTTGCGTGGGTTGACGCAGGGGCCGGGGCTCGGATCGGTCCCCGGGCCGCCGCCATGCTGTGTCCCGGCGATCATGAAGGCCCGCGCCGTCGATGGCAGTTCGGCGTCGCGCCGGCCGGATGGATCGGTATGCACCAAGGAGGCGCCCTTCTGCCAATATTCGGTAGAGGTGTTCACCTCGATCATCAGAGGATCGGTCGGCTGGCCCCTCAAGATCGCGCCCTTGGTTCCTGAAAAGGGGTCGCTGGTCACCGCATTGCCGAACGGGAACCAGTTTTCCGGGTAAAGCCGGTCCTCGTGCTGGGTCGCGGTGCGGCCGGGCATCGCGAAACTATGGTTGGCGAACACCTTGCCGGCGCCAGCGACATGGGTCAGCACCCCGTCGAAGACGCGTCTTCGATGCCCATCGTCGTTCATGCCGAGTTCGAGGAAGTGACGCAGAAAGCGGCCGGCCTGCGAGACGCCAAAGGCGAGGGCATGCTGGACGCAACTGCGTTGCGCCCCGTCCGGGATCATCGGATTGGGCGTCCCGTGATGATCGGCGCGCTCGTAGCGCAGGAATGCGACGAGGTCACGGGTCGCCGCAAAGCCGACGCCCATTACCGTCGAGCCCGTAGCCTCGTACCAGATTTCGTAGATCTTGATCGGTGCGAAGTTGGCGCCGAGCGGCAGCAGCCGGATCGACCGATTGTCGACGAACTCCCAGGCATCTGCGGGAATCTCGGTGCGGGTGTCGCTTTCGCGTTCGCGCACGGTCAGCCGTGCTTTGCGCGGGTCGGTCGAGACCGCGGGGTAGTTCAGGCGCACCACATCGCCCTTGCCGGGGGAGCGGGTGCCGATATGAAACTCGTCGCGGATACGGCGGAGCATCGGCTCGCCGTTTTCGAGGGCCGGCGGTAACCGCGCGGTCATCCCGTTATTGGCACGAGGCGCTCCTGGATCCCAGCCCGACCAGACGAGGCTGTAGCCGCGCCCAAGGGTAAAGCCCAATCCGACGTCCTGAGCCGATTTGGGATCGTTGGTATCGGCGTTGCCTCGAGCTTCGTCGAGCCGGCCGAGGATCATCTTCCGGCCCCGGTTGGTCACGTCGTAGACGAGCACGCCGCTCCCCCGCTGCGGCTCGGCCGGGCGCAGGATGAAAAAATCGGCCTCGTACTCGACCATGCCGCGCGCGTTTCTTGGCGCCTTGTCGAGATCGACGATGCTCTTGTTTTCCGGCGCCGCCGAGTCGATCTCGCCCTTGGCAACGCCCATTACCCGCAGGTAGGACCCGGCTTCCCCGAAACCCTGCCGCTCGGCGAAAGGCTCGACCGCATCGACCTTGATCTCGACAATGGCCATGGCTGAACTCCTATCCCGTGTGCGTCTTCGGGCTGCAGACGTTAGGCGTATCATAGCAATCTCGGTCGCGTCACATCACAGCAGAAGACAGCGGTAGCGACGGCCGCATGGCGGCGGTGCCGCCGAACGGCCCCAAAGGATACTTCATGCCGCACCACACGCCGCTGATCGCCACGATCGTTGGAGGCCTCGTCCTCGCCTTCATTCTTGGAGCGATGGCCCATCGGATACGGGTTTCCCCGCTGGTGGGCTACCTTCTTGCGGGCGTATTGGTCGGCCCGTTCACCCCGGGATTCGTCGCCGATCCGGCACTGGCGGGGGACCTCGCCGAGATTGGCGTCATCCTTTTGATGTTTGGCGTCGGTCTCCACTTTTCTTTGAAGGATCTCCTCTCGGTCCGGGGCATCGCCGTTCCGGGCGCGCTTGTTCAGATTGCCTTCGCCACTGCCCTCGGAATGGGGCTGGGGTGGGGCCTTGGCTGGAAGCTCGGTGCAAGCTTGGTGTTTGGGCTTGCGCTTTCGGTCGCGAGCACGGTGGTGCTGCTGCGCGCCTTACAGGAACGTCGTCTCGTCGAGACCGAGCAGGGGCGCATCGTGGTCGGCTGGCTGATCGTCGAGGACCTGGCGATGGTGCTGACTCTGGTGCTATTGCCGCCGATTGCGGGCCTACTCCGCGGAGCCGGAGGGATATCGAGCGCGGCCGAGGCAGGCCGGATCGCGGCGACGCTGGGATTCACCTTCGCCAAGGTCGCCGTTTTCGTCGTGCTGATGCTCGTGGTCGGCCGCCAGGTAATCCCCCGCATCCTTCACTATGTGGCCCACACCGGCTCGCGCGAGTTGTTTCGGCTCGCGGTTTTGTCTCTGGCACTGGGCGTCGCCTATGGCGCGGCCCAGCTGTTCGGCGTCTCCTTCGCCCTGGGCGCGTTCTTCGCCGGCATGGTCCTTGCCGAATCCGAACTCTGCCACCGAGCGGCCGAAGAATCGTTGCCGCTGCGCGATGCCTTCGCGGTCCTTTTCTTTGTTTCGGTCGGGATGCTGTTCGACCCGACCATCATGGTGCGGGAACCGGGACTGCTGATCGCAACACTGCTGATCATCCTGTTTGGTAAGTCCGTGGCGGCATTACTGATCGTTCTCGCGTTCCGGCATCCGTTATCCACGGCGCTGACCATCGCCGCCAGCCTGGCGCAGATCGGGGAGTTCTCGTTCATCCTGGCGGGTCTCGGGGTAACGCTGGGACTGTTGCCGGAGCAAGGCCGGGATTTGATCCTCGCCGCTGCGATCTTCTCGATCCTGCTCAATCCGCTGTTCTTCGCCGCTCTTGATCGTCTCGGCCCCTGGTTGGAACATCGCCGAGCCGAGGCTGGCGAATTGCAGCCAGCCGCGCCAATGCCCACCGATTTGCCGACGACTAACCTCAAAAAACATATGGTCCTGATCGGTTTCGGGCGAGTCGGCAGTCGCATCGGCGCGGATCTGGAACGTGAGGATGTGCCGTTCCTGGTCGTCGAGGACCAGCATGAGCTGGTCAACAAATTACGAGCGCGGGGTATCGAAGTGATCCAAGGTAACGCTGCCGCGCCGGAGGTGATCGACGCGGCGAACCTGGCCGAAGCACGTTGCCTCCTGGTCGCGATTCCGGACGGGTTTGAGGCCGGCCAGATCGTCGAGCAAGGGCGAGCGGTAAACCCAAAGATCGAGATCGTCGCGCGCGCTCATTCGGATGCTGAAGTCGAGTACCTGCAACGCTGCGGCGCCGATCTGATTATCATGGGCGAAAACGAGATCGCGCGGCGGATGGCAGAGCGTGCCCTCGGCCTCCGAGCGCCTTCTCCGAGGGCGAACGGGGAGCCGGTATCGGAGTGATTGAGACGGCGGAAAATCGGCTTTGCCGACCGGAACCGGCACGACGAGCTTTATTTCGTCGTCATCCCGTTGAAGGGCTGTCCGAAGCGCAGATCGCATTCGTCGAGAAAGGCAAGTTCGGCAGCGGTCGACTCTCGGCCGAGGATCGCGTTGCGGTGCGGAAAACGGCCGAAGCGCTCGACGATTTCGAGATGAAGACGCGACATGCGGCCGCCGCCGGGGCGCCCGTGGACCGGCGGCAATGCCTCCACAAGCGCGATGCCGCGCTGCTGATCGGCAAGCACCTCGCTGTGCTCGAACGGCAGATAAAAGAACACCCGCCAGGCAGCGGGCACCGCCAGGTCGAAGCAGTGCGCCAGCGCCCGCTTGGTCGTTGCCAATGCCTGGGCATCGCTGGCAAAGGCTCGCGGCGTGCTGCGAAAGATGTTGCGCGGCACCTGATCGAGCAGCATCACCAATGCCAGCGCGCCTTCGGGGCTATCCTCCCAATCCTGGAGCATGCCCGCGACTGCCTGGTCATGGTCGGCCGCGAAGCTATGGCGTACCGCAGCGTCGAACTCGGGCGTGCTGCGAAACCAGATCTGGCGGTGATGCAGCCGCTCGGGATCTTCGGGCGGCCCGAACCAGAAATCGAACAGAGCCCGCGCGCGCTCAGGCAAGGCGCCGTTGACGCTCACGGCAAGCCACGTTCGAGATTGGAGAGAGACAGCATTTCCGCATCTTACCGGGTCCCGTCCTGGGTGCGAAGGTTGTTGCCCCGGTCAGCTCAGAATGACGGATCATCCTGCGAAAATGGAGACGGAGACGAGCGTTGGCATAACTGAGGACCGGTGGGTGCCTGTGCGGTGCGATCCGCTATGAAAGCACCGGAAAACCCGTCTTTTCGCTGCAATGCCATTGCCGGGATTGCCAGCGGCAAAGCGGCAGCGCCTTTGTCGCTGCGGTTCGGGTTCCATCCGCAACCTTTCGCATCGTCAAGGGCAAGCCCCGGCGTTACGTCGCCCGATCCGACGCCGGCAACGAGATCGCCCGCGTATTTTGCGGCGATTGCGGTGCACCGCTCTACGTCCAGGTTTCGACCCGGCCCGATCTGGTCGGCATCCGCGTCGCGAGCTTCGACGATCCGAGCTGCTTCAGGCCGGAAGCCGACATCTTCGTCAAAAGCGCTCAGCCATGGGATTATCGGGTAATCAACGCCTGACCGGCTGAACTACGCCTGGATATCGCGTCCGCTGATATTGTTCCCATTCAGCCAAATCGGGGAGGTGGGTAGTAGTTGCGCCTGTGAACAGTAAATCGGTCGGGCACGCGACAAACCGCGACGGTTCGACGAGCAAGCTGGGCCAGAGCTCGAATATGTTATCGCCGCGAGTGGTCAAAGCCGGTGCAGTCACCTTCCGAAGCTCGGTGTTTAAGCAGGGCGCGATGTGTAGTAACGACGCCCGACCGGTACCGCCCTCACGCGCCTTCTCGATCTGGTGAGCGAGTAGCTGGAGTTCGAAGAAGCTGGTAAACTGGCTCGTAGAAGAGGTCATCGACAAGGATGCCGAGATCCGCGCGAAGCGGTCCCTCTGGCTGGATCGCGATAGCACCGTAGCGGCTGAGTTGTTTTTCACGGCGGGCAGTTTCAGTTTCGCTTTGATATGTCTCAGTGTATTTCCACTCGATCAGGACCGTTTCGATGGTGCCGTCCGCCCTGAGGAGGCGCACCGCGGCATCGGCACTCGTGCAGTGCTCGCCTCGCCGTCGTAACCGGTGCGGGCCGATACTTTCATTGAGGTAATCGGCTTCACCGATCCACTCAAACGCGACCAGGCGGCCGGGCTCGATCGGCACGATCCGCGCAATCGGTCCTAGCGCAGGTTCGAGGGCAGCAATCAAGGTTTCTTCGTTGTGTCCTAATGGCATCAGAAAATTGATGCAGCAGATTTGGGAGCTGCGAACATGATTGGCGTGCTGATGCCACGCGATGTCATTTGCGGCGAAATATATGACAGCCTCGTCCCGGATGCCGGGGTAGAGGTTTTCGGTCCAACATTCCTCTGGAATATAGGCCGGATGAATGCGATCCCGATAGCATCCGAATCGACGGCCTGCTTCGGTGAACGTAGAAGAATCCGCGCGGAAAGCCTCCTGATGCCGCTGCTCCGCCTGAGCGAACGGGCTAGTGTGTTGGCCTCTCACGCGGCACCCCTTAACAGGTCAATCGCTGAGATCTCTACCTCGGCCCCGAGACTTGGTGCGCCTCCGTCGAGTCCCATTATCAACCGGGCGGTACCTCGCAGCGCAGCCGGCAAAATGCGCACACCGAGCCGATCTTCAACTTCGTCAACAACGTGCAGAAGGCATGCTCCCAAGCATTAATCTGCGCATGGTTACAATAGCGAACCCAATATTCCACCTCGGCGAGTAACAACAGCAGAGGTCGAGCAGCGCCAACTCGATACCCGTACCTACCGTATATCTCTTGTGCAATCGCGTGCATGTTCGCCTCGATGATCGCCGTATAAGTCAATCCCTCGAGTAACATGGCAAGAGGCGTGTCCTTGGACAGCTCAGCCTTTACCTCACAAACACAGATGGTATCTCCGGTACAGTAGCCAATGATATCAACTTTTCCGATACCGCTGTCCGTGCGTCGAGCTTTTAGGGGTATCTGGTAATCGAGAAAGTTAAGATGGTTATTACCAACGGCAAACCCGCGGTGATTTTGACATAGATTACATAAAGCAATTGCGATATGTTCTTCCCGCCGAATTCGACACAAGTCCGCTGTGGGGTCTGCCGCTGTGTGCAACAAAGTAGCGCGGGTCTCGGGCATCGCGCGGCCTGTTCGGCGCGGTTCGGAATTGCCGGCGATAACAACGCGCAATGACATCGATCGACAGATCACGACAGACTGCGCCGAGCGTTCTCAGATGATTAATTTCCGGAAGAGCTCTCAGTTCGATCAAGTTTTGAGCCCCGCGGGAGTCGAGGTTTTCGAATGCCAACCGATTTCCTAATTTAAAGCAATAGGAAGCTCATGGACTAAGATATTAAATACACCACTACCTAATTTCGAGTAAATGGAGGCGACGCTTTATCCAAAATCCGTACAATGTGCAGGGCTTCTCGGCCGGTGGCGTCGGCAATCTGGTGGCGGCAGCTGGTGCCGCAGGCGGCCAGGAGGGTGGCGGGCGGCGCCGCACGCAGTTTCGGCAGAACGCCAAGTTCGCCGATCTTCAGCGACATTTCATGGTGTTCGGCCTCGTAGCCGAAGGCGCCAGCCATGCCGCAGCAGGTCGAATCGAAGGTCTCGACCGTCAGATCGGGGATCAGCTGCAATGCCTTGACCGCGGCGCCGACAGTGGCGAAGGCCTTCTGGTGGCAATGGCCGTGCAGCAGCGCCGTCTCGCCCGGCATCGCCTTTAGCGGTCAGCGTGAATCGTCCGGCCGCGCGCTCGGTATCGACGAATTCCTCGAAGAGCTGAGCCTGGGCCGCCAGCGCCGTGGTCGCGGGGCCTGGGAGCAGCGCCGGAAACTCGTCGCGCAGGGTCAGCAGACAGGAGGGTTCGAGGCCGACGATCGGGGCGCCGGCAGCGACATGCGATGCGAGCGCCTCGACCATGCGCTGCGCCTCGATCCGCGCCTCGTCGACGAGGCCGGCGGCGAGAAAGGTTCGGCCGCAGCACAATGGCCGGCCACGCGCGGGGTCGGGGGTGACGACACGATACCCGGCGCGGTTAAGGACGCGCTCGGCGGCACGGACATTCTCAGGCTCGAAATAGCGGTTGAAAGTGTCGACCAGCAATACGACATCGCGTCCATTGAACGATCTCCCCGCACCGTCTTTCTCCTTCTCCGCCCCTAGGGGCGGAGAGGGATGGGGTGAGGTGGGGGCTTCCACGTCGCTTGCCGAATCCCACCGCACCCTCCCATCGTTTCGCGATGGGCCCCTCCCTCTCCCCCCTAAAGGGCGGAGAGGTGTTTCTTCGCTCGTCGTCTTCGCTCGGGTGTACGGGCGGGGGGACCATTCCGGCAATTTGCGGGTAGCGGCGAGCCCAAACAACCGTTCGCCCAGCTGCGCCAGAAACGGGAGCCGGTTGCGCAGATTGAGCAGCGGCGCAATGCGCGCGGCGTAAGGTGCATAGCGCGGCAGATAGGCGATCAGCCGGTCGCGTGGCGTGAGCCGGTGGCGCTGGCGGTAGTGGTGCAGGAACTCGATCTTCATCCGCGCCATGTCGACGCCGGTCGGGCATTCGCGCTTGCAACCCTTGCACGAGATGCACAATGCCATGGTCTCGCGCATGTCTTCGGAGACGAGCGCGTCGGGTCCGAGCTGGCCCGACAACGCCAGCCGCAACGTATTGGCGCGGCCGCGAGTCAGATGCTGCTCGTCGCCGGTGGCGAGAAATGACGGGCACATGACGGCGGCGTCGCGCGCGCGGCAGGCGCCGTTGTTGTTGCACATCTCGACTGCACCGACGAGCCCGCCCCATTCCGACCAGTCGAGCCCAGTGGCGAGTGGCAATGGCCGGTAATCCGGCTTGAAGCGGAACAGGCTGCGGTCGTCCATCCGAGAGGGCCGGACGATTTTGCCGGGGTTGAACAGGCCTTGCGGGTCGAAGGCGTCCTTGACCTCCTCGAAAGCGCGAACCATGCGCCCGCCGAACATCGACTCGTGGAATTCGGAGCGCACCAGGCCGTCGCCGTGCTCGCCCGAATGCGAGCCCTTGTATTCACGGACCATCGCGAACGCCTCCTCGGCTATCGCCCGCATCTTTCTGACTTCGAGCTCCTGCTTGACATTGAGCACCGGCCGCACGTGCAGGCAGCCGACCGAGGCGTGGGCGTACCAGGTGCCATAAGTGCCGTGCTTTTCGAAGATACGGGTCAGGCGCTCGGTGTAGTCGGCGAGGTCTTCGAGGCGCACCGCGCAATCTTCGAGAAACGAGATCGGTTTGCCGTCGCCCTTCATCGACATCATGATGTTGAGGCCCTGTGCGCGCACTTCCCAGACCGCGGCCTGAAAAGCCGGGTCGGTGGCTTCGACGACGGCGCCGGGGAAACCGAGATCGCCCATCAGCTCATTGAGGGCCTTCAGCCGTCGCAAATTTTCCGCGGGGTCGTCGCCGGCAAATTCGGTCAGCAGGATCGCCGCCGGCTCGCCCTGGACGAAACGGTCGACCACGGCGCGGAACATCGGGATGTCGCGCGATAATTCGATCATTGTGCGATCGACCAGTTCGACCGCGCTGGGACCCAGCTCCACGATTTGCCGGGTTGCATCCATCGCGGCGTAGAAAGTCGGGAAGTGGCAGATGCCGAGAACCCGATGCGCCGGGATCGGCTGCAAATCGAGCTCGATCTCGTTGAAAAAGGCCAGCGTACCTTCGGAGCCGACGAGCAGCTGAGCCATGTTGTGGCCGCTATCGTCGATGCTATCGATATTATAGCCGCCGACCCGCCGCAGGACCTTTGGAAATCGCGCATCGATCTCGTCGGCCTCGCGCCGGTGCAAAGCGCGTATCTGGCGTACGAGATCGCGATACCGCTCGGACGCCGCCGCTCCGTCATCGAAATTGCCCGGGACCTCGCCAAACCACTCAGTAGTGCCGTCGGCGAGCAGCGCGTCGATCCCGCGAACATTGTGTACCATGTTGCCGTAGCGCAGGGAGCGCGAGCCGCAGCTGTTGTTGGCTGTCATGCCGCCCAGGGTCGCTCGGCTCGCCGTCGATGGGTCGACTGGAAAGAACAATTTGTGTTGCCTGAGCGATCGGTTGAGCCGGTCGAGAACAACCCCCGGTTCGACCCGCGCACGGCGCGCTTCAACGTCGACCGAGATCACCTGGTCCATGTGCCTGCTGCAATCGAGGACAAGCGCGCGCGCCACCGTCTGCCCGCATTGCGAGGTGCCAGCCCCCCGCGGCAACACCGGCACGCCCTCTTCCCGGGCTATCGCAATCGCGACCGCGGCATCTTCTCGGCCGCGCGGCACAACAACGCCTAAGGGCTCGATCTGGTAAATCGACGCATCGGTGCTGTAGCGCCCACGGCTGAACGCATCGAACATTACCTCGCCGCGGATCTCGCGGCGCAGCCGCGCCTCCAGACCGGGTGCGGTATCGTTGTCAAAAGGCATTGGAAGCCTTGCTGGCGGCGGGGAAGCCTCGCAGCCACCTTAGCGAGCTTACAGACCGCGGAACAAGACTTCCGGCGAGAAGCTCCGACCAACGGTCTACGAGGCTTATGGCCGACGGAACGGGTGGTCCATGATCGCCCGCTGCTCCGGGGTCAGCGCCTGGTAGAGCGCCTGTAGCGCCGGCTTTGCAGATTGTACAGCGTCGAGCCTCGCCGACAGGAATTGTTGCGCACGATCCATGCGGTCGAGCGCGGTCGATTGCTGCCCGGGCTTGAGTTGCTGGCACCACTGCCGCTCTTTTTGCTGCTCGGCCTGCGCAACGCTCTGCAGCTTATCCCAGAGCGGGCGTTGTTCGGCAGTCAGGTCAAGCTCGGTTTCGAGATAGGCGCGATGGGCGGCGCGCCAGGCGAGCCGGTCGATACAACGTTGCTGCGGATCGGTGCGCATCGCCGCGCGGCGCCACATGCCGCGCCGCATCATCGGCCATCCGCGCATTCCCCAGCCGCCCCGGCCGCGCGTCCACTGGCTGCCGGCATCTTGGTCTCCACCCGCTTGCTGGGTTGCCGGCGCGGCCTGATTTGTCTGGGTTTCGGTATTCCCGCCCTGTTGGGCGAAGACCGGTACGGCTATCGCCGCGGTGGCGGCCAAAGCTGCGGCGAGCAGCATCCTTCTCACTAAGACCTCCGTCGAGATGCGGCTCGAATGCCGAGCCGTGTTCGACGAAGGAATATGCAGCGGCCGACGAAACGATCCCCGTGATGCCGGCTCAGCCCTCAAGCCGCTGCAGATACTGTGCGACAAAATCACAGTCGACCAATTCCTTGTACGCGTCGATCAGCTTCCGGGTGATCGGCCCCGGCACCTTGCCAGCAGCGAAAGTGCGGCCGTTCAGGCTGCGCACCCCGCAGATGCACAAGCTCGTCGAGGTCAAAAAGCATTCGTCGGCGGTGTAGGCGTCGTAGAGATCGAGATCCTGTTCCTTGCATTGGATGCTTAGCCGGCCGGCGAGGTCGATCACCGCCTGACGGCTGACGCCGGGTAGTACAAAGCGCTCCCTCGGCGTCAACAAGCCGCCGTCGCGAACCAGAAAAATGTTGCTGCCCTGGCCCTCGGCGAGATTGCCATTGACGTCGAGCAATACCGCCCAGGCGGCGGGGTTCTGCGCCCTGACCTCGCGGTCGGCGAGGACGAGGTTCAAATACTGGTGCATCTTGGCGCGCGGCGACAAAGAATCGGGCGGAGTACGCCGCAAGGACGGCGTGATCACATCGATGCCGTCGCGGAAATGCTTGGCCCTCTCACGGAATGGCAGCGGCACGCATTCGACGATCACATTCGAACCGTAATGGTCCCAATTATCGCCCGGCACCGGGCTGACGCCGCGGCTGATCCGTTGGGCCAGCCAATAATCCTCGCCAGGCCCCAGCAGGTGTCGATTGCGGGCCAACACCTCGGCGCTGATTGCGACCATCTCCGCCGGAGTGAGGCCCGGGTCGAGGTCCAGATATTTGAGCGAGCGGTAGAGCCGCGCCACATGCTCCTCGAGGCGAAAGGCGGCGCCGTTGAAACTGCGGGTCATGTCGAAGACCGCGTCACCGCGCAGGAAACCCTGATCGCGGAACGGGATAAGGACCTCGCTCTCGCGCACGATCTTGCCGTTGAACCAGGCGACACGCTCGTTTCCCAGCGCCATCGGCGGGCCCTCCTTCAGGTGCCTCGGCGCAGTCTCGTCAAGCGACCCCGAAAATGCAATTCCGCTGCCGTCGCCAGGCACTGTCTCAGCCCCGCAATACGCCTCCCGTCGCCTTTTCGACTTGGACGACAAGGCGCTTCGAAAAACCCTCGATCTCGGAATCGGTCAGAGTCCGTTCCTGAGGTTGCAGCACGACGGTTATCGCCAGCGACTTTTTGCCTTGCGGCAGACCAGCCCCCTCATAGACGTCGAACAGGCGGATTTCAGTCACCAGCTTACGATCGACGCCGCGAGCCGCTCTTAGTAACGCCTCGGCCGGCAGTTCGCGGTCGACGATGAAGGCGAAATCGCGCTCGATCGGCTGGAATACCGGCAGGTGAAGCGGCTTGGAGCGCCCTGCGCGCGGCTCGGGGACGGCATCGAGAAAGACCTCGAACGCGACGAGCGGCGGTTTGGAGTCAATCGCCTCGATCACCGCCGGATGCAGTTCGCCAAAGGCGCCCAGCACCTTGGGCCCGAGGCGCAGGGTGCCGGACCGGCCAGGGTGGTACCAGGCGGGCGGGTCGGCGCTGACTTGCACGTTCTCGGCCGGCGCCCCCATCGCGGCAAGAGCGGCCAGCGCGTCGGCCTTGACTTGATAGAGGTCGACCATCCGCGCCGGCTCGCGCCAATGCTTGGGACCAGATCGCCCGGCGCGCAGCCCGGCGGCGGCCAGCCCTTGACCCTGCGGAGTGTCGTCGCGATAGAACGGCCCTAATTCGAACAGCGCCGAATCGGCGAAGCCGCGATCGCCATTGCGTCGCGCGGCGGCGGTGAGGCCCGGCAGCAAGGACGGCCGCATCGCATCGAGATCGGCGCTGATCGGGTTGACGACCCGCAGCTCGGGTTTAGCGCCGCCAAACAGCTCGGCCTCGCGCGCCGAGATGAACGAAAACGTCACCGCCTCGGTCAGCCCGCGGGCGGCGAGGGCGCGCCGCACCAGTTCCGAGCGCCGTCGAGCCGGGATCAGCGCCGGTCGCGGTAATGGCGTCTCGCGCGGCAATGGCACGGCCGGAATTTGGTCATAGCCCTTGATCCGAAGAACCTCCTCGACGAGATCAGCCTCGCCCTCGATGTCGCCGCGCCAGGAGGGCGGCTCTACCGACAGATCGCCGCTGGCCAAACGCTCGACGGTACAGCCGAGGGCCTTCAGGATTGTGGCGCTTTCCTCAGGCGCTACATCGAGACCGCCGAGGCTCGCCGGCCTCCCCGCGCGCAGCACATAATGACGGCGCCACTGCGGCACCGCGCCGGCGGTCACGATCCCGGAGGCTTCGCCGCCGCACAATTCGAGCATCAGCCGGGTCGCGATTTCGAGCCCGTCCCCCACAAAGGCCGGATCGAGCCCGCGCTCGAAGCGATAGCGCGCGTCGCTCGATATGCCGAGTTTCCGGCCGGTGGCGGCGGTGCGCACCGGCTCGAACAGAGCCGCCTCGACAAAGACCTCCTTCGTCGATTCGGTGCAACCGGTCGTCTCGCCACCGATGACTCCGCCGAGGCTGCGCACGCTCACCCGATCGGTGATGACGGTCATCTCGGGGTCTAGCGCGTACTCTTGACCGTTCAACGCGAGCAGAGTCTCGCCCGGCCGCGCCAATCGAACCACGAGATCGCCGACGAGCCGACTGGCGTCGAACACATGCAGCGGCCGGTTGAGGTCGAAGGTCAGAAAATTGGTGATGTCGACCAACGCCGAGATCGGCCGCAGTCCGATCGCTTCCAGCCGGCGGCGCAGCCAGTCGGGGCTTGGCCCGTTGCGAACGCCGCGGAGGTGCCGGCCGAGAAACAGCGGGCAGGCCGATCGGTCTTCGATGCGGACGCCGATCGGCGAGAGGAAATCGCCGGCAACCGGAGTCGCATCGAGCGGCTTCAGATGCCCAAGCCCAGATGCGGCAAGATCTCGCGCAATGCCGTGGACGCCGAGGCAGTCGGCGCGGTTCGGCGTTACTTTGATGTCAATGACCGCATCGCCGAGACCGAGCAGATCGGCATATCTCGCGCCGATCGGCGCGTCCTGCGGCGCCTCGATAATGCCGTCATGGTCGTCACCGAGGCCGAGCTCATAGGCCGAGCAAAGCATGCCGCGCGAGGCGACGCCGCGGATCACGCTTTCCTTGAGCATCGCGCCAGTGCGCGGAATTATTATCCCAGCGGGGGCAAAGACGCCCTTCATGCCGGCGCGAGCATTAGGGGCCCCGCAAACCACCTGGACCTGCTCCTTGCCGGTGTCGACGACGCAGACCCGGAGCCGATCGGCGTTTGGATGGCGCTCGGCCGAGACGACCGTTGCAACATTGAAGGGTTCGAGCCCGGCGGCGCGGTTTTCTACCGCCTCGACATCGTGGCCGAGCATGGTCAGACGCTCGACGATCGCAGCCGGCGACGCATCTGTATCGAGGTGAGTCTTGAGCCAGGCGAGGGTCGTCTTCATGCCGGAGCACCTCCGCTGAGCGGGCCGCGCACCAGCGAGGGAATGTCTAGCGGCAGAAAGCCGTAGTGGCGCAACCACCGCAGATCCGAATCGTAAAACGCCCGCAGATCGGGGATACCATATTTCAGCATCGCCACCCGTTCGATCCCCATGCCGAACGCGAAGCCCTGATACTCGGAGGGGTCGATGCCGCAATTCGCCAGCACTTTCGGGTGGACCATGCCGCTGCCGAGGATTTCGAGCCAGTCGCCGCCGGCACCGATTTCGAGCCGTCCGCCCTTGCGCGAGCAGCCGATATCGACCTCGGCCGAGGGCTCGGTGAACGGGAAGTAGCTCGGGCGGAAGCGGACCGGCAGATCGTCGATGCCAAAAAAGGCGCGGCAGAATTCGATCAAGCAGCCCTTGAGGTGGCCCATATGGGTCGTTCGGTCGATGACCAACCCCTCGACCTGGTGGAACATCGGCGAGTGCGTCGCATCGTGGTCGCAGCGGAAGGTGCGACCCGGCACGATGATCCGGATCGGCGGCTGTTGCGCCAGCATCGTGCGGATCTGCACTGGCGAGGTATGAGTGCGCAGCACCAGCCGCGTGCCGTCGGCGCGCTCGGGCAGGTAGAAGGTGTCGTGCTCCTGGCGTGCTGGATGCTCCGGCGGGATGTTGAGTGCGGTGAAATTGTAGAAATCCTCTTCGATATGCGGCCCCTCGGCGACGACAAAAGCCATCTCGCCGAAAATCGCGACGATCTCGTCGATCGTCTGGCTGATCGGATGGACGCGGCCCTCTCCGGCAAAACTCACCGGCAAGGTCACGTCGGCGCGCTCACTGCCGAGCCGCCGTTCGAGAGCGGCGCGGCCGAGCCGGCTTGCCGCCTCGGTAAGGGCCGCGGTGATCTGGTCTTTGGCGGCGTTCAACTCCGCGCCGGCGCGGCGGCGCGCTTCCGGATCGAGCCCGCCTAGCTCTCGCATCGCCAGGGTCAGCGAGCCCCGCCGTCCAAGATATTTGATGCGGACTTCTTCGAGACCGTCCGGTGATGTCGCCGCTTCGACGTCCTGGGCGGCGGCATTGATTAATTGGCTGGCATCTTCCATTCGCTTTACCCGTGACAGCATATTTGAAATAAAAAGGGGCCTCGCAGGCCCCTTTGCGATTCGCAATTGTTTCGCACAGGGCCTAGCGATGACTCCCGACAATAAATCGCCGACGCTCATTGTCATATCGGCGAAGGCCGGTACCCGTGGCCAAAATGGGTCCGGACATTCGTCGGGATGACTGAGGAGGGGTGCTGCGGCGATCTCTTCATATCTCGTGTGGGATTCAAGCTGCTTGCGCCGTCGCCGGTGCGGCGGCCAGCGCCGCGCGCGCGGTCGTGACCACCGCGGCGAACGCCTCGGGCTCGCGGATCGCAATATCGGACAGGACCTTGCGGTCGAGATCGAGCCCGGCGAGTTTGATCCCGTGCATGAATTGCGAATAGGTCAGCCCGTGCTCGCGCGCACCCGCATTGATCCGCTGGATCCACAGGGCGCGGAAATCGCGCTTGCGGTTGCGCCGGTCGCGATAGGCATAACGCAGCGCCTTCTCGACCTTCTCGATCGCGATGCGATAGGCCGTGCTGCCCCGCCCGCGATAACCCTTGGCGAGTTCGAGGACCTTCTTGTGGCGGGCGTGGGTGGTAACCCCGCGTTTGACGCGCGCCACGGCTCAGCCCCGCAGATAAGGCATGTAGGTCAGGACGAGCTTGCTGTCGCCCTTCTCCAGGGTTTGCGTGCCGCGCGCCTTGCGCTTGGCCTGCGTGTCCTTGCTGATCAGCCGATGGCGCTTGTAGGCGTGCGCAACTTTGATCTTGCCGGTGCCGGTGCGGCCGAACCGCTTTTTGGCGCCGCTCTTGGTCTTGAGCTTGGGCATTTCACGATCCGTGCCGACGTTGCGACGACGAGGCGAGCCATCGCGCTGCGCGCCGCCGCCCATTCGAGCCGCGCCTTATAGCGATGCCCCCCGGCGAAAGCAAGTCGGGGAGAGGATGACTATTTCGGCGAGATCACCATCGTCATCTGCCGGCCTTCCATGCGCGGCATCTGCTCGACCTTGGCGAGTTCCTGCAGATTGTCGCGGACTCGGATCAGGACGTCCATGCCCAGCTCCTGATGCGCCAACTCGCGCCCGCGGAACCGCATCGTCACCTTGACTTTATCGCCTTCCTCAAGAAATTTGATCATGCTGCGCATCTTTACGTCGTAATCGTGATCGTCGATGCTGGGGCGCAGCTTGATTTCCTTGACTTCGATGATTTTCTGCTTTTTCCGGGCCTCGTTTTTTTTCTTCTGTTCTTCGTATTTATACTTGCCAAAATCCAGCATCTTGCAGACCGGAGGATCGGCGTTGGGCGCTATCTCGACGAGGTCGAAACCGGCATCCGCCGCCATAGTGAGCGCCTCGTTGCGCCCGACCACCCCTACCATATTGCCCCGGTCATCGACCAGGCGCACACGCGGCACTCCGATCTCGTCGTTGATCCGGGGCCCTTCGCGGGTCGGGGTGAGGTTCATCGGTGGTCTGGGTATCTATATTCTCCTCTAGCTGGTTGAGGCACGTCGATCCGACTTTGCCGATTACGTTAGGGCGACGACGGAACCGCCGCCTCCTGCTTCAATCTAGCGACGGCTTCGTCGAGCGCAAGAGCTTCCTGCGCATTGCCGCCGAGTCGACGCAACGCCACTGCTCGCGTCGCAGCCTCACGCCCCCGACGACGAGCATGATCGGCACCTTGGCGAGGCTGTGTTCGCGCACTTTGTACGAGATCTTTTCGTTGCCGGCATCGAGGACCGCCCTGAGCCCGGCGGAGGAGCAGGCGCGGACGACTTCGGCGGCGTAATCGGCCGCTTCCTCGGTAATCGAGGCGACGACGATCTGCACTGGCGCCAGCCACAGCGGAAACCGCCCGGCATAATGCTCGATCAGAATCCCAATAAAGCGCTCCATCGAGCCGAGGATCGCGCGGTGCAGCATAACCGGAGTGTGGCGGCCGCCATCCTCGCCGACATAAACGGCGCCGAGCCGTTCCGGCATCATGAAATCAAGCTGCAGCGTGCCGCACTGCCATTGCCGGCCGAGCGCGTCGCGCAGATGGAATTCAAGCTTCGGGCCATAAAAGGCGCCTTCGCCGGGACTGTAGGCATAGGCAAGCCCGGCCTGTTCGACTGCCGCTTTCAAGTCCCGCTCGGCGCGGTCCCAGACGGCGTCGCTGCCGATCCGCTGCGGCGGCCGGTCGGCGAATTTGATCTCGACATCCTCAAAGCCGAAATCGCGGTAAATCGACAGCAATAACCCGCAAAACGCAATTGCTTCCCCGGTCACCTGGCTCTCAGCACAGAAGATGTGCGCGTCGTCCTGGGTAAAGCCGCGCACCCGCATGATGCCGTGCAGGGCGCCCGACGGCTCGTTCCGATGGCAGCTTCCGAATTCGGCAAGTCGCAGCGGCAATTCGCGGTAGCTTCTGAGCCTGTTGGCGAAGATCAACACATGGCCCGGGCAGTTCATCGGCTTGACCGCGAGAACCCGTTCGTCGCGGCTCTCGGCAACAAACATGTTCTCGCGGAAATTTTCCCAATGGCCAGTCGCCTCCCACAGGCTGCGGTCGAGCATCAGCGGACCCTTGACCTCGGAGTAGCCAGCGGCATCGAGGCGCCGGCGCATATAAGCCTCGATGATGCGGAACAGCGTCCAGCCCTTCGGGTGCCAAAAGATGCTGCCGACCGCCTCCTCGCCCAGATGAAACAAATCGAGTTCACGGCCGAGACGGCGATGGTCGCGGCGCTCGGCCTCCTCGACCCGGAACAGGTACTGGTCGAGTTCCTTCTGGCTCGCCCAGGCGGTGCCGTAGACCCGCTGTAATTGCGCGTTGCGAGCGTCGCCGCGCCAATAAGCGCCTGCCACGTTGGTCAGCTTGAACGCCTGGCCGAGATGGCCGGTCGAAGGCAAATGCGGCCCTACACACAGATCGACAAAGCCGCCCTGCCGATAGAGGCTGATCTCCTCGCCTGCCGGGATCTCGCCAATATACTCGGCCTTGTAGCGCTCGCCGATGCCGGCGAAGAAGGCGATCGCGGCGTCGCGCTCCCAGACCTCGCGGCTGATCTTCTCGTCGCGGCGCACGATCGCACGCATCCGGTCTTCGATCTTCTCAAGGTCTTCGGGGGTGAAGGGGTCGGCTCGAGCGAAATCGTAATAGAAGCCGGTGTCGGTCGCGGGGCCAAAGGTGACCTGGGTGTCGGGATAAAGCTCCTTGACCGCCTCGGCCATGACGTGGGCGGCATCATGGCGCAGGATCTCAAGCCCCTCGGGGGTGTCGCGGGTGATGATTGCGACCGCGGCGTCATGGTCAATCACGCTGGCAAGGTCACGCGGCCGGCCGTCGACCCGGATCGCGATCGCCGCTTTGGCAAGCCCGGGTCCGATCGCGCCCGCGAGTTCGGCGCCGGTGACGGGCGCGCTAAACTCGCGGTGCTTGCCATCAGGCAAGGTCACGACGATCGGCGCCGACGGGCCCGGATGTCGTCCATCGTCGAGATTTTCAGCCATTTCACCGCCTGCGAACAAACGACGAACCCATCGCGCCAAGCGCACGGCACGCTTTATTCGTGGGTTCCTCATTCTGCGCTCCGTCGATCTGCCGCTCGGACGGGGCCCAGTGGTTACGAAAAGACCCCGTCCGTTTTCCGGCGGGGTCTATCAGGTCAAAGTCTTGGCGCTGGATCAGCGTACACGACCTCCCGGCACCCCGCCACAAGGAGTGGCGGTAGTCGTGGTTACGTTCCAGCAGCTTACACTCATGCGCGCAATATCGCGAACCGACGGTGCGGCGTCAAGGTATCAGCGCCAATCGTTTGCATAACGACTGGTGGCCGCGTACTGCGCATCTTCGGCCTTGCGGCGCGCATCTCGGTAGCGCGGGCACGCTATGGGACGATCGCTCAGGATAGCATCTTGACGAGGCTCGATCAACGGAGGTATGTGAATGCGAGTCATTCGCAAGCAGAGCTAGCGAGAGAGGCCAATGATGCGTCGCAGGGAAGGAGTTGGATTGGGGGCGGGATTGGGCGCCGCTGCCATGCTGCTCGCGGCGACCCTGGCGCCGATCAGCGCTGCACGATCGGCCGACACTCCGGGCTTGCTCGACACGATCCACCGGCATGTCACGGTGACCACCACCATAATCAACAATGGTGATCTCAATCCTTATGCGGTTGTCGTCGCTTCTACCACTGTCGGAAAAATCCAACAGGGCGATGTCCTTGTTGACAATTTCAACAATATGTCGAATTTGCAAGGTACCGGTACGACGATCATCAGCTATCGTCCTTCGACCAAGACGACGACGCTGTTTGCCAAATTGCCCCAGAACATAACCCAGTGTCCTGGCGGCACCGGATTGACGACGGCGATGACGGCGCTGAAAAGCGGCTGGGTGATCGTCGGCAGCACACCGAGCACCGATGGGACCACCCGCACCAAGGGCAATGGCTGCCTGCTGGTGCTCAATGCCAACGGTCAGCTGAGTACGGTATGGGGCGGCCCCACGATCAATGGTCCGTGGGGCAATATGGCGACCGTCGACAATGGCTCGACCGCCACGCTGTTCATAAGCATGGCAGGGTTCGACGTACCCGGTCCGGACGTCCACGATGCCACTGGCTCATCGGTGGTCGTAAACAAGGCGACCGTCCTGCGCCTTCAGCTTTCGATCCCCCCGGGACAGCCGCCGGCGATCACCAACCAGACCGTGGTCGCGAATGGTTTCGGCCAGCGAGCGGACAAGGATGTGTTTCTCATCGGCCCGACGGGGTTGGCGCTCGGCTCGGATAACACGCTCTATGTGTCGGATGCGCTTGGCGATCAGATCGTTGCCATCTCTGACGCGACGACGCGCACCAGCAGCGCTGGCACCGGGCGCGAGGTGACCAAGGACGGGCTGTTGAAACGACCGCTGGCCCTGGCGATGACGGCGGACGGTCATCTTTTAACCTGCAACGGATTGAACGGGCAGGTCGTCGAGATCGATCCGGCCACCGGCAGGCAGCTCTATGCCCAATGGATCGACGCGAACCAGGCGCAATCCCCGCCTGGCAGCGGCGACCTCTTTGGCCTCGCGATGAGCCCGGACGGTAAGAGCTTTTATTATGTCGAAGACGACATGAACACCTTGGTCGAGGGGACGCGGTGAGCCGAGGAAACAGCGAAGGGTTGCGTCCGACCCGCCGCGGTCTGGTTCGCGCGGCGGCGGGGCTCGCAGCGGTAGCCGGATCGGGTCTCGGCGTTGGCGGTGTTGCTGAAGCGCTGGTCGAGACGAAGAGCGGGGCCGCCGCCAGAAATGACGCCAAGAGTGCGGTCGAGCCGTTCTGGGGCAAGCACCAGGGCGGGATCACGACGCCGGCACAGAGTCACACCTATGTTGCTGCACTCGATCTTCAGACGGCCAAGCGCGACGATCTGATCGGGCTGCTGCGCGGGTGGACCGCTGCCGCCGCCAGGATGGCCGCCGGTCAGTCGGCCGAGCCGATCGGGCGGGACGCCGCGGTCCCCGGCCTCGACACCGGGGCGGCGCTGGGCTTGCCGCCGGCGCGGCTGACGGTGACTTTCGGGTTCGGCGGCGGATTGTTCGTCAAGGACGGAAAGGACCGCTACGGTCTCGCGGCCCACCGGCCGCCGGCGCTGGTCGATCTCCCCCGCTTCAACGGCGATCAATTGCTCGATACGCGTACCGGCGGCGATTTATCGATACAGGCCTGCGCCGACGATCCTCAGGTCGCCTTCCACGCCGTTCGCGAACTGGTGAGGCTCGCCTATGGCGCGGCTGAAATGCGCTGGGCGCAGACCGGCTTCACCGCCGACTTCGGCCCGAAGCAGACACCGCGAAATCTGATGGGTTTCAAGGACGGGACAAACAATCCATCGGTCGGCGACCCTGCCATCATGGGGAAATTCGTATGGGTCGGCGAGGAAGGCCCGGCGTGGATGCAGGGCGGGAGTTACGTGGTCTTTCGGCGAATCCGAATGGCGCTGGAGCATTGGGACCGCATGAAGGTCGATTTCCAGGAGCAGACCTTTGGCCGGCACAAATATTCGGGCGCGCCTTTGGGTTTGAAAAACGAGTTCGATCCGCTCGACTTGAATGCGAACGACAAGGACGGGAACCCGGTCATTCCCGAAAGCGCCCATGTCCGTCTCGCCGCCGCGGCGAGTAACGATGGCGCGCAAATCCTGCGGCGGCCCTATTCATACAATGACGGCGTCAATTTCACCGCCGAGCGCTGGCCGCCCTGGCGGCAGGGAATGGAATATGACGCCGGTCTGTTCTTCGTCTGCTACCAGCGCGATCCGCGGACCGGGTTCATAAAGATCTTCGACAAGATGGCGAAATTCGACATGCTCAATCAATTCGCGACTCACACCGGCGGCGGTCTCTTCGCCTGTCCCAGCGGCGTCGCGCAAGGGGAATTCGTCGGACAGCGGCTGTTCGGCGCAAGCTAAAAAAGGGGCGGCCGAGCTTCGGTGTACCGGCGAATTTTCAACTACGGACCTTCGATGTTTGCCTGCGCGGCTGCGGGCAGTCGGCCGAGCTGCGGCATTCCTTGGCCGATGCCGCCCATCGCGCATTGCGTCCGAAACACGCAAAAAATTCACGCAGGCCGCGCGAGGTGCAGGTTGACAATGTGCGTTAAGGTTAATAACGGTGTGCATTCTGAAATTGGTAGTCGGATGCGATCATGACCAAGCTGTTCGGCGGCCTCGTCGTACTGTTGGCGGCGTGCGGAATTTTACCGACGATCGCCGCGGCGCACAGCACTGCGTCCTGTCCGCGCCCTGCGGCGGGAAGTGTGGCCGCGCAACCGCCGAGCCTGTACAGCAAAGGCGGCGTGCTGAATGTATACTTCAAGTATTACACTACAGTAGATGCGGCCGGGCGAACGTTGTTCTGCTTCGTTACACCGGACGGGCTCGAGTCGCCGACTTTGTATCTCCATCCCGGCGACACACTTAACATGCTGGTGACCAACCTCAATCCGCCGCCGCCGGCAGGGTCGCCGACCGAGATCGTATCGAACGCGTCGGATGCTTGCGGCGATGTGACGATGACGATCACCTCGCTCAACGTGCACTTTCACGGCACCAACACTTCGCCGCGCTGCCATGGCGATCAGGTGATCCACACGCTGATCAACTCAGGCCAGACGTTCATCTACAGTCTGAAATTTCCGACCAGCGAGCCGCCCGGGCTGTACTGGTACCATCCGCACGTTCACGGGATTGCCGAAGCGGCAGTTCAGGGCGGTGCCTCTGGAGCGATTGTCGTCGAGGGGATCGAGAATATCCAACCTGCGGTCGCCGGATTGCCGGAACGCGTGCTGATCGTCCGTGACCAGACGATACCCAATGGCCCGATGCCCGGCGGAGGGGTGCCGTCATGGGACGTGTCGCTGAATTATGTCCCGATTTCTTACCTTCCGCTGCCGCATACCAGCTATCAGCCGGCCATCATCGAGATGAAGCCTGGTCAGCAGGAATTCTGGCGGGTGGCAAACGCCTCGGCCGACACGATCCTCGATTTGCAACTGCAATATGACGGGGTGGCGCAACCGCTGCAGGTGGTGGCGCTCGACGGCGTGCCGACCGGATCGCAGGACGGCACCAGGCAAGGCAAGCTGGTGACTCAGACCGATATTCTGGTGGCGCCCGCGGCGCGCGCCGAATTCATCGTCACCGGTCCATCGGCGACGGTCAATCAGGCGACATTTGAGACTCTCAATATCGATACCGGCCCCGGCGGTGACAGCGATCCGGCGCGCCCCCTGGCCAGCATTGTCACCACGGCGGCGCCGCCGCCGCTGCCGGTGATCCCGGCACCGTCGCAGGCGCCCTACCCGCAGCTCTTCGAAGGCCTCGCCGCCGCCCCGGTCACCGCGCGACGCACGCTCTACTTCTCCGAGGTACTCTCTGACCCGACCAACCCGGCGAGCCCGACGAATTTTTTCATCACGGTCGACGGCGCGACACCGGTGCTGTTTGACCCCAACAACCCGCCGGCGATTAAGACGACGCAGGGCTCCGTCGAGGATTGGATAGTCCAGAACCGCACTATGGAAAATCACGAATTCCATATGCACCAGATTCACTTTTTGCTGCTCGAACAGAACGGGGTTCCGGTGCCGGCGCAGCAGCGCCAGTTCCTCGACATGATCCAAGTTCCTTATTGGACCGGGACCGGGCCTTATCCGAGCGTCAAGGTGCGGATGGATTTCCGCGGGCCGGACATCGGCGATTTCGTCTATCACTGTCATATCCTCGGCCATGAGGATAACGGCATGATGGCGATCATCCGGGTGCTTCCAAAGGTGCGTCCGAAAACGTGAGGATGCCCCGCGGGTGTGCTGCGACGCGCCGCCAGTTAATCGCCGCGATCATCGCAGCCATCGCTACATTCGACGCCGCAGCGCCGCCGGCGACGGCGCAGGCCGAACCACACAGGGTGACCATGCCGTCGATACCCGGCATGACCGGCCGCTTCGCGCTCAAAACGACGGCCGGCCACGACGTCACCGAGGCGAGCTTTCCCGGCAAGTGGCTCGTCATCTATTTCGGCTACACGCTGTGCCCCGATGCCTGTCCGACCGCTTTGAACGCGATGGCGGGCGCGCTCGGCGAATTGGGGCCGCTTGCTGTCAAAGTCCAGCCGCTTTTCATTACGGTCGATCCGCAGCGCGACACGCCGCAGACCTTGACCGACTATGTCAAAGCCTTCGATCCGCGAATTCTCGGCCTCTCCGGAACCGACGCCCAGACCACCGCCGCCGCCAAAGCCTTTCATGTCTACTATGCCGTGCGAAAGCTGGGTAACGACGAATACGCGATCGACCACAGCTCGTTTGTCTATGTCGTCAACCCCGCCGGTCAGGTCGTCGAGCTGCTGACCGGAAACCTGCCCGCCCATTCGATGGCGGCGGCGCTGCGCGACCTGATCAAATGAAGTTGCGCCCAAGGGTCTTCGGCGTCGCTGCCGCGATCGCATTGGTTGCCGCTGGCGCGCCTCTCGGCCAGGCGGGCCAAGCCATCGATAATCATATCGCCGATGTCGATGACCGCGCCTCGGTTATTCTCGGCAAGCAGCTTTACCTCGGCAATTGCGCCGGTTGCCATGGCCGCAACCTGCAAGGCCAGCCATTGTGGCAAATCGTCGATGCCTATACCGGCAGGCGCGCGCCCGCTTTGGACGAAAGCGGCTACACCTGGCAGCATTCCGACGAAGATATTTTCCACATGACCAAATACGGCAATTCGGCCGGAATGCCGCCTGTCGCCGCCTCCGCTATGCCGGCGTTCAAGGACGGGTTGAACGATCGCCAGATCCTCGCGATTGTCGCCTTTATCAAGGCACGGTGGCCGCTCGGCCTGCGTGTCCTGCAGGCGATGCGCAACCCGGGTTTGGCCGGAATGCCGGTGAACGCGAATAGTACCCCTTGGCAATTGCCGCCGAACTGCAACGCGGTTTTGCGGCGCAGCGAAGCCGCAGCGGCACAAGCGAAATAGCCGGAGACGACATGCTGCGCTGCGGGTCGCAGCCGCCAGCTCCGTCCTCTCAGACGCTCGCACGGACCGACGGTGCGAAGCGGAAGAGTTGCAAGAACAGCCAGCCGAGCGTCAATGGGATCAGAAAATCGGGCGCTGCCGTCACTACGTTGTACGGCGACAGGTTTCCGTTCAGCGGTTCGCGCAGATGATTGAGCCCGGCAACTACGAGGAAAATCGACGGCGCCAAAGCAACACCAAGCCAATAGTAACAGTTGCGGATCATCAGACAAAGCAGTGCCGCTATGCCGACGCCGAGTCCGAACCCGCCTAGCTCAAATTGGAAATTTGGACTTGTCGGCCAGCCGATCCGCGCCGCCGTCTCGGCCGGCCGCAGCGCGTGCCCGGCGAAAACGATGATCCCGCTCAGGCCCAGGGCGATCGTCAGTTGATAATAGAGGAACACGCGCGTTCGCAGTTCGCCCTGCGACCACTGACGGCGAATGCCGAGATGGACCGCCGCCCCGATCAATGCGAGTAGCCAAAGTGCGAGAAATATCACGGGGAGAATGCCGGTCTTTCACGCCATCACCCGGGCGTCTTCGAGGATCATGTCGGAGGCTTTTTCGCCGATCATGATCGACGGCGCGTTGGTGTTGCCGGCAGGGACCGAGGGCATGACCGAGGCGTCGACGACGCGCAGATGGCCGATGCCGCGCACCCGCAGCCGCGGATCGAGCACCGCCACCTCATCCGTCCCCATGCGGCAGGTGCCCACAGGGTGCAGGTTGGAGATGCCATTTTTGCGAATGGCGGCCTCGAATTCCGCGTCGGTGTTGACGTCTTTACCCGGGATCAGTTCGGCGGCGACATAATCGGAGAGTGCCGGTTGATTGACGATCTTGCGCACCAGCCGCATCCCGGCTGTCAGCGCTTGCAAATCGTAATGGGTCTTCAAGAAGTTGAAGCGGATCGCCGGAGCCGAGAGCGGATCGGCGTTTTTTACCCGGACCTCGCCGCGCGCGTCGGGGCGCAGATGCACCGCACTGACCGTGAAGCCCGGGAAGGGATGCGGATAGACGCCTTTCCGGGTTCGCTCCGCAAAGCTCCACAAGCTGAAATTGAGCTGGATGTCGGGTCGTTCCAGACGCTGATCGCTGCGTGCAAAGCCGCCGGCGCAGATCCCGTTGGTAGCCAATGGCCCGGTCCGGAAGAGCATGTACTGCACCCCGGCCATAGCCTTGCGCAGCGGGTTGTTGGCGACATCGTTCAGGGTGATCGGCTTTGTACAGCGAAAGGCCAGCCGAACGTAGAAGTGATCCTGCAGATCGGCGCCGACGGCCGGCATGTCGCGCACTACCGGAATGCCGAGGCTGTGCAGCAGCTCGCTCGGTCCCAGCCCCGACAATTGCAATAGCTGCGGCGAATTGAAGACGCCGCCGCAGACGATTACCTCGCTGCGTGCCCGCGCGATTTGGGGCGCCCCGTTTCTGAGATACTCGACGCCGGTCGCCCGGCCGTTCTCGAACGCCACGCGCGTCGCCAGCGCATTGGTGGCAACGGTGAGGTTTTTGCGGTCGCGCGCCGGGCGCAGATAGGCCGCCGCGGTGCTCCAGCGCCGGCGCCGGTTGGTCGTGCTCTGGAACGGCCCGGCGCCCTCTTGCTGTCCGTTATTGAAGTCGTTGTTGGCCGGCAATCCGGCCTCGATCGCCGCCGCGATCCAGTGTTCGGCCAATTCGAAGCGCGCTGGCTGATCGGAGACGCGTAGCGGCCCGCCGGTTCCATGAAACGCATCCGGCCCGCGCTCCTGATCCTCGGCCTTCTTGAAGTACGGCAACACGCTGTCCCAGTCCCAGCCGGTGCAGCCGCGCTGGCGCCATTCGTCGTAATCGGCGGGGTTGCCACGCATATAGACCATGCCGTTGATCGAGCTGGTGCCGCCCAAGACCTTGCCGCGCGGTTGGTACATCGATCGGCCCTCGAGTTCGGGCTCTGGCTCGCTCTCGTACATCCAGTTGACGCGCGGATTGCTGAACAGGCGGCCATAGCCCATCGGCACATGGATCCAGGGGTAGCGATCCTCGCCACCGGCTTCGAGCAGCAGCACGCGATAGCGACCGGACTCGCTGAGCCGCGCAGCCACGACGCAGCCCGCCGACCCGGCTCCGATTACAATGTAATCGTAGGTGTCGTCGGTCGGCATCTTCCTCCTCGCTGCTTTTGGCGCCTACGCCCGCAGGGCCACTGGCGCAATCCCGGTCGCGGCTGGGTCCTTCTCGGGAAATAGCAATTCCTCATAAACCTCGATCGTGCGGGCGCACATCGCCTCATGGGTAAAGTTGGCCGCGATGTGCGAGATTGCGCGCTTGGCGAGAAGCAACCGCTCGCCCGGACCAAGCGACAGCGCGGCGCCGATCGCCGCGGCGAGGGCGGCGGGATCGCGCGCCGGCATCAGCCAGCCGGTCACACCGGGCACGATCGTCTCGCGGGCGCCGCCATGATCAGTGGCGACCACCGGCCGACCCATCGCCTGTGCTTCGACGATGGTCCGCCCGAAACCCTCGGGATCGCTCGACGCCGAGACGACGACATCGGCCAGCATATAGGCGGCGGCCATATCCGGACAGTGCTCGACGATGCGGAACAGCCCGACAAGCTTGCGCTGCTCGATCGCCGTTTCCAGCTCGCGGCGAAAACCGCGCCGCTGTTCCGCGCCCACCAGCACGCAGCAGATGTCCCGGCGGCCCAGTGTGGCAACCGCAGCGATAAAATCGAGCCCGCCCTTCCATCTGGTCAGCCGGCCCGGCAACATGACCGTCGGCACCCCATCGGGGAGCCGCCATTGCCGTGCGAGGCTGGCGATCCGCTCGCCGCCAACCCGTCTCGGATCGAAAATATCGAGATCGACGCCGCGCGGGATCGTGCGCAGGCGATCCGGCTTAACGCCGTACACCTTGGCCGCATGGTCGGCGACGAAATCGGAAATAGCAATGACCCGCTCGCCGCGCGCCATGACCGAGTTGTACCAGCGCTTGAGAGCCGAGCCTGCGCCGTAGGCATTGTGAAACGTCGTCACGAAATGCCGGCCCGTCGCGTGTGCCGCCGACCACGCGCTCCACGCCGGAGCGCGGCTCCTGGCATGGACGATGTCGATGCCGAGAGCGCGGATCGCGCGGGCCAGCGCTGTCCTATTACGACGCAGGACCAGCGGATTCTTCGAAGCGAGCGGCAGGGTCAGATGGGTTGCGCCAGCGCGGGCGATCTCGCGTTCAAGCGGGCCACCGGCCGAGGCGACATAGGCGTTCCAGCCGGCCGCGGTCAATGCCGCCGCCAATTCGACCGTGCCGCGCTCGGCCCCGCCCGAAACAAGGCTCGGCAAAACCTGCAGAACCGCCGGCGGGCGGCCTTCCGGTAGCTGGGCTACTGGCGGTCGGGGCATGGTGTTATCGTCGCCGCCCATTTCCGGTCTGCCACGAGCTCCCGATGAATCCGTCCCAGATCCTACCACGTCACAACGGTGCAACAATCGCCTACCACCGGCTCGCCGGCGAGGCTCCCGGGATCGTGTTCATGGGCGGCTTTCGGTCGGATATGACCAGCGCCAAGGCGCTCTTTCTCGAGGAATACTGCCGCCGGTGCGGCCGCGCATTTGTGCGCTTCGATTATTTTGGCCATGGGGCGTCGAACGGTGACTTCGCCCTTGGCACGATCGGCCGCTGGGCCGAGGACGCGATCGCCGTCATCGACGATTTGACCGAAGGCCCGCAGATCTTGATCGGGTCGAGCATGGGCGGCTGGATCATGCTGCTGGCGGCCCTGGCCCGGACCGAGAGAATCCGCGCGCTCGTGGGCATCGCCGCCGCGCCGGACTTTACCGAGGATCTGTTCTGGGAACGGCTGGACGCGGCGCAACAGAAGGAGTTCCGGGAGCGGGGGATCATCACCTTGCCCTCGGACTACGACCCAGCCGGCTATACCTATCGGATGAGCTTTTTCGACGAGGCGCGGCAACATCTGGTGATGCGCGAGGACATCGCGCTCGACTGCCCGGTGCGGCTGCTCCATGGCATGCGCGATCACTCGGCGCCATGGCAGACCAGCTTGCGGCTCGCCGACCAGTTCCGCAGCCGCGACGTCGTGGTGACCCTTGTCAAGGACGGCGATCACCGGCTGTCGACCGGTCCCGACCTCGCTCGCCTCGGCGCCGCGCTCGATGAACTCGTCAGTCGGTAGGGGCTCGAAACTCCAGCTCTGGCCGGTCAGGAAGGTCGATCAACTGCCCAACCGCGATCGGCCAAATTCCCGTAGAACCGGAAATAACCGGGAATTTTTGCGATTTTGGCCCTGCAAGCCCTGATTCGGTAAGAAAAGAATATGCAAAAACAAGCGCTTGTCGGCGATTTCCCGTAGGCAAATAACCGGGAAGTTTTTCGGCCGAACCGGGAATTAAATCGGCCGAACCGGGAATTAAATCGACGGAAACGGGAAATTCCGGAGCGGGCGAGATTTACCGCCTGCGCAGCCAGATTTCGGATATCGAGGCGACCAAGCCGCAGACAATGGAGATCGCGATCACCGACAATCGTCATATCATACGGCAGACCATGCCGAGGACCATATGCCCCTTTCACGGCCAAACCGTGGCGACCGGGCGGCAACGGCCGCACCACCGGCCGGCGATACGCCCAACTCTTACTTTAAGATATTGTGGACGAGCCCGTGCGAGGCTTGCGCCAACCGGTCGTCGTTCGTCCACAAGGAATCGCAGCCATGATGCTGCGCACAGGCGAGATGCAGCGCATCGGATGTCCTCAGGCCAAAGTGGCCGCGGAGTTCAGCGGCTTGCAGGTAGACCGGTTCGGGCATGTCCAATGCTGCGAACCGCTCGAACAGCGCCATATAGGCCCGCTGCAGTACCGGGTCGCCGCGCTTGATTGGCCCGACCAGACACTCGCATTTGACCAGCGGTGAGATGCCAAAGCGAGCTTCTGCGGCTTGGGCGATGGCGTCGGCGACGGGCTCGCCCCACCGCGCATGATGCTCGACGAGGTAAATCACCAGGCAGGCATCGAGGTAGATCAATCCCACGAGCTTCTCTCTAGTCGGATCGCGGCATCGATCTCCTCGGCCGAACGTCGCGCGTAGGCTGGCAGCGGATGGCCCCCGACCCAGTCGAGAATAACCCGGGCATTGCCCGTATCTGCGCTCGCTGCAGGCGCCGGTCCGGCGGGCACGAGTCGAACCACGGTTCCCCGCGGTTGGCGATGATCACCTCCTCCCCGGCCTGAGCGGCTTTTATCAGCTGCGAGAGGCGGTTCTTGGCTTCCAAGATGTTTACCTGCAAGATCGCGACCTCCGCTTGTCCTAGCTATAAATAGCTATATTAGCCAGCTGTGCAAAGGCAATGTCCCGCGATCAGCGCCGTCAAGCCACCGCCTGGATTGACATGGACCAGAGATTGGTCCATGTGCACTGATCGTCTGGCCAGAAGCGGGTGAGCGATGCGGATTGCGGTGACCAACGCCAAGGGGCAGCTGACGGAATTGATCCACCGCGCCGAAGCGGGAGAAGAGATCGTGCTGACCAGGCACGGCCGGGCGGTGGTGCGTCTGGTGCCGGTCGAAGCCGCCGTGGCACCCGCAGCCCGCAAGAAGCTGCTTGAAGCGGTACGGGCATCTGGGGCCGCCAGGGCACGCCCCGGAGAAAGTGCCGCCAGAAGCCAGGACTTCCTGTTTGGGCCGGATGGTCTGCCTCGATGATCGCCGTCGATACTTCGGCGCTGATGGCGATCGCCCTCGGCGAAACCGGAGCGGATGCCTGCATAAGGGTTCTGGAAACCGAGACCGAGGTCGCGATTTCCGCTGGAACCGTGGCGGAAGCCCTGATCGTCGCAGCCCGGCGCAATGTCGGCGAAGAAATGAGCCGCATGATCGACGGGCTAGGCTTTGAAATCGTGTCGGTGACGCCGGCCTCGGCACGCCGCATCGCCGCGGCCTATGCGCTATGGGGAAGGGGCGCGCATCCCGCAGGGCTGAACTTTGGCGACTGCTTTTCGTACGAAGTCGCCAAAGAACGCTCTTGCCCGTTGCTCTATGTCGGCGACGATTTCTCGCAAACCGACCTCGAAAGCGCCCTTTCAAACTAAAGCGCCGAGTCGGCCGAATGTCGCGGCTGTAAAAATAGGCGGCGAGCCCCCTCCCTTCCCTCCCCCGCGAGCGGGGAGGGGTTAGGGTGGGGGTGTCGTTGGCCATCTTGACCGCGTCGGCTTCGGTCCTGAAGCGGTAGAGCGGGCGACGGGCCCGGAGGCCAACGATTTGGGCAACACCTAGAGGGCCCACAGGAGCTAAGAGCGACGACGACATAAGGGAGAAAGGCAATGGCGAAGTTCGATGCGGACACCCTGCGTGACTTGCGCGATCTCCGGGAAGTCTCGATCCGGACCGAGAAACACCCGGATAGTGCGGTGGTCATCTGGGTGGTGGTGGCCGACGACGAGGTCTTCGTGCGCTCGGTGCGCGGCAGCAAGGGGCGTTGGTACAGGGACATCGCGACGGGCGGGTCCGCCACATTGGAATTTGCCGGCCGCCGGCTGGTGGTTCAGGCGGTCCCGGTGAGTGACGCCGATGCGATCGCGCGGGCCAGCCGCGAATACTTGCGAAAATACGAGACGAGTCCCTACGCGCAGTCGGTGGTTCGCGCCGAGGTGCTGCCGACCACGTTGCGGCTGGAACCGCGCTGACCAGCGAAAGTGTGGTGACGAACGCGGAGGACTGGATGCCTGCCTCACACCTTCAGACCTTGCGCGCGATGGCGTACAACAACGCCTGGGCGAACCATCGCTTGCTCGCTTCCTGTGCCGGATTGACACAAGCGGAGTTCGAAGCGCCGCGAACCGGCTTTTTCCCGTCGATCCAGGCCACCTTGAACCACATCCTGATCATCGACCGGTTCTACGTCGATGCGCTCGAGGGTGGCACGCTCGGCCCGGCCGCGTGGGCGGATCCAATTCCCTTTCCCACCGTCTCGGACCTGCGGCCCGCCCAGGCGGCGATCGATCGTCGATTGATCGCCTGGTGCGAGGCGCTGGACGAAGCCGGGCCAGACCGGATCATCCGCGTGCACCGCGGCACGCGCGTGCAGACGGAGCGGGCCGACCGCCTTCTGCTGCACCTGTTCCAGCACCAGATCCATCATCGCGGCCAGGCGCACGCGATGCTCAGCGGCACCGCCGTACCGCCGCCGCAGCTCGACGAGTTCTTCTCGGTCGCAGAGGCGCCGCTGCGCGCCACCGAGTTCGACGAGCTCGGATGGACCGAGGCGACAATTTGGCGGGAGTAGGATCGCTCAACGGCATTTCGACGAGCCGTCAAAATCCGACGACCCTGGCCGGCCTGCCGATCTCATTGATTTCCACGAATTCCTCGATGCCGTATTTGGTGCCCAGTGACCCCGCAGAATGGGGCCGATGCTTTCCTTCATTCCCCGAAGGGGCGATTGCGGTCGAGATGATGCCTTCGTCCATGCCGACGCCTTGGCGCCCTTCTTGACCGCATAGGCGATGTGCGCGTCGACCTTTTCGACCCCCTACATGTCGATGGGCGGGTTGATCACCGAACCTGGCTGAACCCGTCGGCGACCTTCATCGCCCCGGCGGTTTCGGCCAAGCGCTTGGTAAACGCGTCATAAACGCCGTACACCACGCTCGCCGTGGAAGGGGGCGGCAACGAGCCGAGGCAAAAATTTCTCAAAAAATTCTAGACCGTCTGGCTGGCGTAGGGCGACACCAATTGCTAAATTAACCTTAAATTACATAGTCCGCAGGCTGTCGCGTTACCAAGATCCCCGCGCTCAACAATCTGGATGGAGGGAGAAATGGCGATGTACCGTCAAGTGTATTTTCAAGGAACGGATAACAAACCTGGGGTATAAACCTGAATGGCACGGATGGTGTGAATATTGGCGGCTCGAGACGCATCGCCACCGGTAGTCTTTGGAGATTATATTTACTTCCAGGGTACCGACGACAAACTGTGGAAGGTCAAGCAAAACGGCAGCGACAGCACGAACCTCGGCGGCTATAAGACCAAGTCCACCCCCTGTCTTACCGCGGGTTACATATTTTTTCCAGGAAATGATAATAAACTTGGGGAAACGGCTGAATGTCCAGCCGGATGGCGCCGACCCGCGGTTGCGTCTATTTTGCAGGCACCAACTCCAAGCTTTGGCGAATAAACCTCGACGGTTCGGAGGGTGTAAATCTGGGAAACTATCAGACAGATAGGACGCCATTTGTCGCTGGTAATTACATATATTTTCAAGGTACTGATAACACTCTCTGGCGGATCAATCTTGATCGTCGGGTGGGGTTCACCTGGGCGGCTATGATACCTGGTCGACCCCGGTTGTTGCCGGTTCTATGTATATATTTCCGCGGCACGGATGAAAAGCTGTGGCAAATCACGTTGAATGGCACACAGGGCATAAATTTGGGAGGATACAAGACCTACTCAACCCCGGTCGTCACCAGTTTCATCAATTCAGGGCAGGTAGCAGATAATTTTGTGTTCTTTCAAGGCACCGACAATTCGCTATGGCGAATAAATCTTGACGGCAGCGGCGGCGTTCGTCTTGGCGGGTACAATACGGCATCCCCCCCTTTGTCATTCAGCCCGCCAACCAACCGCAGATCGGGACTGTCGTCCCACGCTGCGGATCCTGACAGTGGTTTACGCGCCGCCCGGGACCGCTAGCAGCGGGGGGAGTTCGGGGTCGAAAGTAGTTTATGGAGCCTCCAGTACCACCGGCACAACGACCTCTATAAGCAGTTCGTTCCAGGCTGGGGTTAACGTGAACGTCTCAGCGGGTCTAGACATCCGGGCGCGAGCGTCGGCGCGAACGTCGACTTCAACTACTCCAACACGACTACTAACAGTTCCTCTTATGCGGTCACGAAGACCGCGACCTCCACGATCATGGTGACGGGCCCCAGCGTGAACGGCATCGATCATGACTATGACCTCTTCTATCTCTGGCTAAACCCAATGCTGAACGTAACGATCGATCCGGAAAACAATCTGAATTGGGAATTGGGGGTCAACGGCCCCAATATGATTATCCAATATGTCTATGCGGGCTGGCTAAAGGATCCAGCAAGATGCCTGCTGGAATCAAACAGCAGCTCGACAACGCTCACATCAGCCCGCAAGACGACTACCCAAAAATCCTCTCTGTAAATCCTTTTAGCTCGGATGGGACTGTGATCGATCCGAACCGCTTTTTACAATTGAACCAGAGTTTTCCTTACGAACCACCATACAGCTCTTCCGACACGCCCCCGACAGATACTACGCCGTAAGCAATACGACAACCAACACGACCACCAACACGGACCAAGTTCAGTACGGGGTTAGCGTCACCGTCTCAGCCGGCTTCGGAGGTCCGTTTAGCGCGAGCCTCAAGACCACGGGCAGCTTCGAGTGGACGAACACTGCCTCGTCATCGACCAGCTCCCAGTCGACCCAGTCGGCCACAGTCACAATAGGCGGACCGGCATACGGCTACGATGGCCCGGTCGATCTTCTGGTCTATTGGGACACCATCTACAACTCCTTCTTGTTCGCGTTCCCGCCGGAGGCGCCGGCCGCAGCGGGCGTTGTTGCCGACCAGTCCGGCAAACCTGCCGGGCACAAAGCCGTGACCCTCACCGTCGGCCCGAATAAGCTGACCGAATTCACCGATGCCGGTGGAGAATATCGGTTCTACACCTCTACATCCGGACAAGGCCAACTGTCTGTGGAGGGACAGAATTTCACGGTTCCCGTCGGACAGGGCCTCCCAAAGTCAAATTTGCGCCTGACCTAGCCTCGGCTCCATGCGCTTCCCGGGACGAGCCTCTGGCTGGCAACGCTGCAACAAGCCCCACCGGGAATAGATTGGGCGGGCCTTATAAGGCCCGCTTTTTTTGGCACGCCCCCGTTCGACATGTGGATGACCACGATCCGTTCCCCGGCGACCTGATAGAAGATCTTGTAACGATAACCGGGGAGCAATGCGACGCGGACGCCCGGCCTCCGGACGACAGCTCGGCCACTCGATGGAGATACGGCTACCCATCGATGACCTGCTGAATGCGCTCTGCGATCCTGTCGGCGATCGCCGAATTACCGGACCGAGCGTAATAGGCGGCAATTGTCGAAGATCGGCGGGGGCCCGCTTCGAATACTCGACCCTCATGCCTGCCGGAAGGTGGCGAATGCCGCCTTGATCTCCTCCTCGCTGGCGGCTTCGCCGGCAAGCCCTTCGTCGATCGCCGTCAGTTCATTCGGTGTCGCCTCGTAGGAGGCGCCGGCAAGTTCTGCTTCTATTTCAAGTGCAAGCTCGGCCAACTCCTGCTGCCGGTCCTCCGGCCAGGTCGGAACCCGTTCCAATACTGCCCTAACCTGATCCTTGGTCATGATGTCTTATCCGATCCTGGCCGGCGGGCCTCTACGATGCCCTGGTGCTCAGACCCACGTAAACGATCTGCTCGATCGTCATGGCCGGGCTTACCCACGGCTGTCCGATTTGAATCTGCATACAAAGTGACCGCGTGATGCGAAATATTTCCTCGCTTGCCAGTCGTCATGGCCGGACTTGTTCCGGCCATCCACGTGCCTCGGTCTGGCCGAAAAGGCGCGGATCACCGGGACGAGCCTCGGTGATGACAACTGAGAGTAGAGGCAAAGGCTATTGTACAATCAATCTCGCCAAACCGGACAGCCGTGGGCTTGGCCCGGCCATCTACGAGCTGCGGCACACGCCTTGCCGGTGTCCCGTGGATGCCCGGCACAAGGCCGGGCAAGACGAGGGGCTGAGACCGAATCATGTGGGCGGGTCTAATCACTACCGGTCGATGCCGCCCATGCAGAGGTATTTGACCTCGAGGAACTCCTCGATGCCGTATTTCGAGCCTTCGCGGCCGATGCCGCTTTCCTTCATGCCGCCGAACGGGGCGATCTCGGTCGAGATGATGCCCTCGTTGATGCCGACGATGCCGTATTCGAGGGCCTCGGCGACGCGCCAGATGCGGCCGATGTCGCGGCTGTAGAAATAGGCGGCGAGGCCGAATTCGGTGTCGTTGGCCATCTTGATCGCCTCGTCCTCGGTCTTGAAGCGGTAGAGCGGCGCGACCGGGCCGAAGGTCTCCTCCCGGGTGATCACCATGTCGGTCGTCACGTCGGTCAGCACGGTCGGCTCGAAGAAGCTGCCGCCCAGCGCGGGGCGCTTGCCGCCGATGACGATCTTGGCGCCCTTCTTCACCGCGTCGGCGATGTGCGCCTCGACCTTCTCGACCGCCTTCATGTCGATCAGCGGGCCGATCACCGCGCCCGGCTCGAAGCCGTCGGCGACCTTCATCGCGCCGGCGGCCTCGGCGAGCCGCTTGGCGAAGGCGTCGTAGACGCCGTCCTGCACCAGGATGCGGTTGGCGCAGACGCAGGTCTGGCCGGCATTGCGGTATTTGGAGGCGATCGCGCCCTTGACCGCCATCTCGATATCGGCGTCGTCGAAGACGATGAACGGCGCGTTGCCGCCGAGTTCGAGCGAAGTCTTCTTCACCGTGCCGGCGCATTGCTCCATCAGCAACTTGCCGATCTCGGTCGAGCCGGTGAAGGTCAGCTTGCGCACGGTCGGGTTCGAGGTCATCTCGCCGCCGATCTCGGTCGACGCCGCCGGTGACGCAGGAGAAGACGCCCTTCGGCACGCCGGCGCGCTCGGCCAGTTCGCACAAGGCCAGGGCCGAAAAGGGCGTCGCGGTCGCCGGCTTCAGCACCATCGTGCAGCCGGCGGCCAGCGCCGGGCCCGCTTTGCGGGTGATCATCGCCGCCGGGAAGTTCCACGGCGTGATCGCGGCGCAGACGCCGATCGGCTCCTTGATGACGACGATGCGCTTGTCGGCGCCGTGCGAGGGGATCGTGTCGCCGTAGATGCGCTTGCCCTCCTCGCCGAACCATTCGATGAACGAGGCGGCATAGGCGATCTCGCCCTTCGACTCGGCCAGCGGCTTGCCCTGCTCGGCGGTCATCAGCGTGGCGAGATCCTCCTGGTTCGCCATCATCAGGTCGAACCAGTTGCGCAGGATCTGGGCGCGCTCCTTGGCGGTCTTGGCGCGCCAGGCGGGCAGCGCCCGGTCGGCCGCCTCGATCGCCTGGCGGGTCTCCTCGGCGCCCATCTGCGGCACGGTGCCGAGCGTCTCGCCGGTCGCCGGGTTGGTGACCGGGATCGTGCCGCGGTTCAGCGCGTCGACCCATTCGCCGTCGATATAGCATTGCTGGCGGAACAGTTTTTCGTCCTGGAGCTGCATCGCGCCTCCCTCGCCTAGGTGATTAACGATAGGTACGGGCGGCCCCGAGCTTTGGCAAGATTGGCACGGCGGCACGAGAGCGCTCGCTCGCGTGACAGGGTGGGGGGGGAGAAGCATGCGGCTGGCACCAAACTGGAGGAGGCCGGCCCGATGACGACCCGATGCAACCCGAGAGCAAGATCTGACCGTCAACGATCTCGCCCTGCATTACCTCGAATGGGGCGAGGCCGACGCCCCTGCCATCGTCTGCGTCCACGGCTACACCGGGAGCGCCGAGGCGTTCAACGCGCTGGCCCGGCGCCTCCAGGACCGCTTCCATATCCTCGCCCCCGACGTCCGCGGGCACGGCGAGAGCGCATGGTCGCCGGCCGGCGCCTATCGAATACGCCGACCAGGCCGGCGATTTGGCGGCGTTTGTCGACCGGCTGGGGCTCGGCCGGTTTGTCCTGATCGGGACCTCGATGGGCGGCATCATCGCGATGGCCTATGCGGGGCGCACCCGCAGCGGCTGCGCGGGCTGGTGATCAACGATATCGGGCCCGAAGCCGAGGCGGGCACCCAGCGCATCACCCAGATGGTGGGCAGCCGGCCGGAGGAGTTCGCGACGCTCGACGAGGCCATGGCGTACCGCCGCGAGATGTCGCCGATCATCGCCGGGCGGAGCGCCGAGGACCAGCGCGAACTGGCGCTCGGCGTGCTGCGGCAGCGAGCCGGACGGAAGGTGGGGCTGGAAGATGGATCCGGCCTATATCCGGCAGCGGGTCGAGCACGGCCCGCCTCGGCGGCCCGTTGTGGCCGGCATTGCCGGCGCTCGCCTGCCCGACGCTGGTGGTGTGGGGAACGGAGAGCGATGTGCTCTCCGAGGCGCAGGCGCGGCGGATGGTCGGGGCGCTGCCGCACGGCGAGCTGGTCGAGGTCCCCGGCATCGGGCATGCGCCGACCTTGGTCGAACCGCAGGCGCTCGCCGCGCTCGAGCGCCTCCTCGCTGCCTTGTGAGGCGCCGCCGCGACCAGCCGCGAGCGCGCACGACCACGCCTTTCGCACAACTGACATAAAAGCGTGATATTTGCTGCGAGACGCGCGGCTGCCGACGAGGCCAGCGCGCAGCGATCGGGGGACCACGATGACGATCCTCAGGCAAAGCCGCCGCCGCTTTCTCAAATCGGTCGCGGCGACCGGCGGCGCGGCGTTCTTCTCGTCGCGCCTGCCGCCCGCGGTGCGCGCCGCGACGCCGGCCGGGCCCGACCTGCAAGGGCTGCGCGACAAGATCGACCACATCGTCGTGATCTATCAGGAGAACCGCAGCTTCGACCATTATTTCGGGGCCTACCAGCCGCCCGGCGGCGGCGCCGTGGCAGGGCTGCTGGATCGCGAGGGGCAGGTCGACGCCCGCTTTACCGGGTTGCAGAAGAACGCGGCCGGCGCTCCCTACGGCTATCTGCCGGTGCCCTATCAGCTCCCCGGCTTTGCCGACGCGCGTGCTCGAAAACCGGCCGTTTCATCTGACCCCCTACATCCCGCCCGACGACAACGTGCCGTGGGACCCGATGCACCATTTCTTCCGCATGTTCGCGCAGATCAATCACGGCAAGATGGACCGCTTCGTGGCGCTGGCGCTGCCCGGCAAGCACGTGTTTTTCGACAAGGGGCCGGGCAGCGACCCGGCCCAGATGATGTTGCCCAGTCGACGCCGTCCGGCGCGGTGCTCGGCTTTTACACGCGCGAGGATCTGCCGTACTACCATCGCCTGGCCGACGAATACGTTCTGTTCGACCATTTCTTTCAGGCGATGTCGGGCGGCTCGACCGGCAATGCGCTTTACCTGGTGGCGGCGCGCTCGGCCCAATGGTCGAAGCCGCCGGCGGCCAAGACCGGCAGCCTGACGCCGCCGGTCTTCGACCGGCCCTACGACAAGAACGGCATCCTGATCAACGATGTGGCGCCGGTGAACGGCCCGACCGAAACGTTTATGGGCTCGATCGATCTGTCGCCGCCGCCCGACGAGCAGACCTATCCCAATATCGGCGATCGGCTCGACGCCGCCTCGCTGGCCTGGGCCTGGTACAACGAGGGCTGGAACGCGGTCAAACCCTGGGCGATGAAGACGGCGTTTGGCGCCGGCGACGGCTCGGTCGTGGTCGACACGCCGGCGCTGTATCTGCCGCACCACAACCCGTTCCAATACTTCCCGAGCTGGTTCAACAACGTCAAAGCCGGCCGTATGCGCGACAGCGAGGATTTCCTCGACGATCTGAAGACCGGCCGGCTGCCGCGGGTCTCGTTTCTGAAGGCGACTGGCGGGCGCGACGAGCACCCGGCGAATTCGGCTCCGCGCTGGGGCGAAGAATGGGTCATGGGCCTGCTCAAGGCGATCGGCGACAGCCGGCTGTGGGAGAAGACCGCGATCGTCATCACCTATGACGAAGGCGGCGGGTTCTGGGACCATGTGGCGCCGCCGAACCCCGACGCCTATGGCTGCGGCACCCGCGTTCCGGCGTTGCTGATCAGCCCGTGGGCGCGGCGCGGCTATGTCGACCACCGCGTCGCCGACACGACTTCGGTCCTGGCGCTGATCGAGGCGCGGTTCGGCCTGCAGCCGCTGCAGCCGCGCGACGCCCAGGCCTACAACCTTCTCGACGGCTTCGACTTCACGCAAAAGCCGCGCGCGCCGGCCTTCGGCTGACTTCTCCCGCTTCCGCTCCTTTCGGGTGCGCGGCTCCGTGCCGCCGCGATCGCCGTCGCGCTTTTCCTCGGCCGGTAGCATACTGGCGCGGCGAATGGCGGCGGAGGGGCGATGTGCTGCACGGCCGGCGCATCCTGCTGATCATCTCGGGCGGCATCGCCGCCTATAAGAGCCTCGAGCTGATCCGCCGGCTGCGCGAGCGCGGCGCGGCGGTGCGCTGCGATCATGACCGCGGCGGCGCACGCAGTTCGTGACGCCGCTCTCGGTCGCCTCGCTGAGCGAGGACAAGGTCTACAGCGACCTCTTCTCGCTGACCGACGAGAGCGAGATGGGCCATATCCGCCTGTCGCGCGAGGCCGATCTCGTCGTCGTCGCGCCGGCGACGCGCCGATCTGATCGCGCGCATGGCGGCGGGGCTGGCCGACGATCTCGGCGACGACGGCGCTGCTCGCCTCCGACAAGCCGGTGCTGATCGCGCCGGCGATGAATGTGATGATGTGGGCGCATCCGGCGACCCAGGCCAATCTCGCGACGCTGGCGGCGCGCGGCGTCGTGCGGGTCGGGCCCGGATGCCGGCGAGCTCGCCTGCGGCGAGGTCGGCTCGGGCCGCATGGCCGAGCCGCTGGAGATCGTCGCCGCGATCGAGCGATTCTTGGCCGCCGACCGCGCGGCTCGCCGGCCGGCGCGCGCTGGTGACCAGCGGCCCGACGCGCGAGCCGATCGACCCGGTGCGCTACATCTCGAACCATTCCTCGGGCAAGCAGGGCCACGCGATCGCGGCGGCGCTGGCGCGCGCTCGGCGCCGAGACGGTGCTGGTCTCGGGGCCGACGCAGGAGCCGACCCCGGCCGGGGTCAGGCTGGTGCGCGGTCGAGACCGCGGCCGAGATGCTGGCCGCGTGCGAGGCGGCGCTGCCGGTCGATGTCGCGGTGATGGCGGCGGCGGTCGCCGATTGGCGGGTCGAGAGCGTCGCCGCGCAGAAGCTCAAGAAGGACGGCAAGGGCCCGCCGGCGCTGCGCCTCGCCGAAAACCCCGACATCCTGGCGACGATCGCGCAGCGCGGCAACGACCGGCCGGCGCTGGTCATCGGCTTTGCCGCCGAGACCGAGAACATCGTCGCCAACGCCACGGGCCAAGCGCGCCAGGAAGGGCTGCGACTGGATCCTCGCCAACGACGTGTCGCCCGGCACCGGCACCTTCGGCGGCGACCGCAACACGATCCACCTGGTCGACGCGCGACGGGGTCGAGGATTGGCCGGTCGATGACCAAGCGCGAGGTCGCCGCCCGCCTCGCCGAGCGCATCGCCGCTGCGCCTGCGGCCGCGGTGAAGCGCCGTTGAAGGTCGAGCTGCAAGATCCTCGATCCGCGGCTTCCCGGCTGGGGGTTTCCGCATGACGGGTCGAGCCTCGCCGCCGGGCTCGATCTGCAGCCTGCCTCGACGCGCCGCTGGTCCTCGCGCCGCAGGCGCCGGCGGTGCTGATCTCCGCCGGCATCGCCTTTCGCATCGGCGAGCCCGAATGGTGCGCGCTGGTGCTGCCGCGCTCCGGGCTCGGGCACCGCGAGGGGCTGGTGCTCGGCAATGCGGTCGGCCTGATCGACGCCGATTACGAAGGACCGTGCCTGATCTCGGCGTGGAACCGCAACCCGCCGCAGAGCGGCGCTGGGATCACGATCCCGCCCGGCGACCGCATCGCCCAGCTCGTCTTCACCCGGATCGCGCGGCCGGAATTCGCGGTCGTCGCGGCGTTTTCCGCCGGCGGGCGACGCGGCGCGGGCGGGTTCGGCTCGACCGGTGTCGCTTCCGCTTGCCGACAGCGTCCGGCGCGGCGAAACTGATCGTGAACTTAGGGCGGCGGGCCGCATGACATGGTGCGGCTCACCAAGAAGCTGCTGTTCGCGATCGAGGCGGTGCTCGACATCGCCTATAACGGCGGCGCCGCGCCGGTGCGCTCGGCCGAGATCACCGCGCGCCAGGGCATCCCGCGGCGCTATCTCGAGCCGGTGCTGCAGGAGCTGGTGCGGCACGGGATCCTGATCGGCATCCGCGGCCCGAGCGGCGGCTATCGCCTGGCGCGCGAGCGGCGGCGGATCAGCCTCGGCGACATCGTGCGCACCGTGCGCGAGCTGGAAACCGCCGAGGACCCGATCGAGCGACCGGCCGGCAGCGCGCTCGGCCACCAGGTGGTGCGGCCGCTGTGGCTCGAACTGCAGGAAGAGATGATGCGGCGGCTCGACGCGCTGACCCTCGAGGATCTGTGCACCCGCGCCCACCGCGCCGGCATCGCCGGCCGGGCGGCCGAATGCGGCGATTTCGAGATTTGAGTGGGCGCGCTGCTTTGTTGCAGTGCCCGTCGCCGAACCTACATAAATTACGAATGCCATAGGGGAGAATAAGTCTGATGGACACCGCCGGCGCGACTAATCCCGGGACGCGGAGTTTCGCGGCCGCGTCTATGACAGCATCATCGAGACGATCGGCGCGACGCCGCTGGTGCGCCTGCACCGGCTGGCGCAGCAGGCCGGGGCCAAGGCCGACATCCTCGGCAAATGCGAGTTCTTCAACCCGCTGGCCTCGGTCAAGGACCGCATCGGCGTCGCGATGATCGAGGCGGCCGAGGCTGCCGGCCGGATCAAGCCCGGCACCGTGCTGGTCGAGCCGACCTCGGGCAATACCGGCATCGCGCTCGCCTTTGTCTGCGCCGCCAAGGGCTATCGCCTGATCCTGACCATGCCCGACAGCATGTCGATCGAGCGGCGCAAGATGCTGCTGCTGCTCGGCGCCGAGCTCGAACTGACCCCGGCGGCGCAGGGCATGCGCGGCGCCATCGCCAAGGCCGAGGAGATTGCCCGGACCTTGCCCGACGCCTTCATCCCGCAGCAATTCCAGAACCCGGCCAACCCCGAGATCCACCGCCGCACCACCGCCGAGGAGATCTGGAAGGACACCGACGGCAAGGTCGACGTCGTGGTCAGCGGCGTCGGCACCGGCGGCACCCTGACCGGCGTCGGCTCGGTGCTGAAGCCGCGCAAGCCCGGGCTCAAGATGATCGCGGTCGAGCCCGAGGACAGCGCGGTGCTGTCGGGCGGCCCGCCGGGCCCGCACCGGATCCAGGGCATCGGCGCCGGCTTCGTTCCCGAGATCCTCGACACCAAGCTGATCGACGAGGTCGTCCGCATCGGCAACGACACCGCGATCCGCACGGCGCGCGAGGCCGCGCGGCTCGAAGCCCTGGCCGTCGGCATCTCGTCGGGCGCGGCGCTCGCCGCCGCGCTCGAGATCGGCAGCGCGGCCGAGATGGCCGGCAAGACGATCGTCGTGGTGCTGCCCGATTTCGCCGAGCGCTATCTGTCGACCGCGCTGTTCGAAGGGCTGTGAGAGGCGCACGCGTGGAACTCAGCGAAGCGCAATTTCAGCGCTATGCCCGCCACCTGATCCTCGACGAGGTCGGCGAGGAGGGGCAGGCGCGGCTGCTGGCGTCGCGCGTGCTGGTGGTCGGCGCCGGCGGGCTCGGCTCGCCGCTGCTGCTCTATCTGGCGGCGGCCGGGGTCGGCACGCATCGGCATCGTCGACAACGACCGGGTCGACCTGACCAACCTGCAGCGCCAGATCGTCCATGCGACCGGCAGCGTCGGCGCGCTCAAGGTCGAGAGCGCGCGCGCAAACGCTCGGCCGCGATCAATCCCGAGGTGCGGGTCGAAACCCACCCGTGCGGCTCGGCGCCCGACAATGCCGAGGCGATGGTCGCCGGCTACGATCTCGTCGCCGACGGCAGCGACAATTTCGCGACGCGCTATCTGCTGACCGATCTCTGCTACCGGCTCGAAAAAGCCGCTGGTCGCCGCGGCGCTGTCGCCGTTCGAGGGCCAGCTCTCGACCTTCCGGCCCTATCTCGGCGCCGGCCATCCCTGCTATCGCTGCCTGTTCCGCGAGCCGCCGCCGCCCGATCTGGTGCCGCGCTGCGAGGACGCCGGCATCCTCGGCGCCGTCGCCGGCGTGCTCGGCACGTTGCAGGCGGTCGAGGTGCTGAAGGAGCTGCTGGGCCTCGGCGACAGCCTCGACGGCACGCTGCTGATCTACGACGCGCTGCGCGCCCGCTTTCATCGATCCGGATCGCCAAAGATCCCGACTGCCCGACTTGCGGCAGCCCCGCCACGACCGCGGCAGCCTAGCGGTCGCAGACGATCGTCGGCTGGGCGCGCAGGCTCCGTTTAGGGCCAATAACTCCTCATCCTGCCGGCCATCGCCCTTTACGCCGCTTTTATCTGCCGGGCCACCGATCGGCATCGCTTCTTTATCAGCGGCCACGATACCCTCCCCGAGCATAGGAGTTCACAGGGTGATGGCGATGCACAGAGGCACAGCCGAGGCACATCTTCGGGGCCGCCTTTGGGAACCTCGCTATAATCGGGGCGCGCCGGAGACTCGTGATCTGGCCGTCGCTATAGCGCACCAGGTCGCGCAGGCGGCGATGGATGTTGCCGGTCCGCTTTTCTGGGCTGTGCTGGTGGTGGGTTTCGTGGCCGGCGCGCTCGGCATCAGTTTTTGACCCTGATTGGCCGCAGGCGCCATGCCACACTGAGGATAGGCGAGCGTTCCAGAGTCCGACGCAATGGCCGCACCGCCAATTCCTATCGGCTTTCGCAACTGGCTCAAAAGATGGGCAGAGCTAATTTTCTGCCTAATCGCGGTCCCGACGCACTCACTCAGTGTGAGAAGTGCGGATTAACCCCGAGGCGGGCTCAATGTGCTTTTCGGGAAGCCGGGGAACCCCAGATCCGCGTCGCCGTCCGATCGGTGTTCCGCTAATTTATGCACCCTTTATAGAGAAAGCCTTAGTTCCGTCTCGAAAACTTATCGGGTGATTGCTTTCTTAGAGAGAGCGCCGCGCTCGGCGAGCTAGCGGGTTTGGATTATGGCCCTATTGGATTTAGCAAAGCGTAGACCCGCGGGCTTATTGCACGCACAACGTCGGCCGAACCGCACTGTTGGCACCAACCGACAACAAAGCCGAGGCGAGATTGCGGTCGAGGTCGGCAAAACAATGTTGATCCTGATGCTGGTCGCTCTCGGCATCGTGGCACTGCGATACATCCTCGTTCTGGCATATGGCGTCTTGCACTGAGCGGTGGCCGCTGTGACCTTGCGCCTGCAAATCTGCTATGACCTTGGCGGCAGCTGGAGCGTGCACGGCCTGTCGGCACAGCCGGCAACGCACCTGCCGAGCCTTTCGGCAAGCGTCGACTATGCACGTCGGGAATGTGCGGGGGCACCGGCGACGATCGAGCTTATGGTCGACGGCTTCTATGCGGTGGTCCATCAGGAGAATGGCTGGCCGCGGCAGCTCGTTGCTCCTGAAGCTGATCTGCCTAGTAGAGCGCCGGGATATGGCGGCGGAGACCGTTCCCACTTCGGCCGGTTCTGCGAGTGGGTAACGGGAAGGCGGTGAGAATGAGCGGCGTACTGTCAAGGAGGCCACCTCGGCGGCCCGATCGTGGTCATCTCGATTTATCGCGAGCCGCGCTTGCGCAACACAGTTGATGACGGCTCCGGCATCGGGATTCGCGGTAGCAGTCGGCAGTAGCTCAAAGCCACTACGTCGGCTTGGCGCGGTCGGCCTGTCAGCAAGGCCATTTCGCCGAAGAATTCGCCGGTTCCGAGCCGCACGTGCCGCACCGGCAGCCTAACCTCGACCGCCCCCGACACTATAAAAAAGACAACGTCGCGATCTCCGGCACGGACGACCCGTTCGTTCGGCACCGTAAAGCGAGGTCGAGTTTAGTCATCAACAACGGGAAGCCACCTAAAGCCACCCCGACCACGCCGAGAAGAACAGGAGGCGGCAGCTTCAGATAGGCGGCGAGGGGCTGGCACAGGCCGACGACGACCAGCAACACGGCGATGACCAGCAAAACGAAAGCGGTGTCGAACATCGGCGGCGTGATCGGTGAAAGGCCGTCGATCTTATCCGACGACAGCCGATAGGAATTGCGCCAGATATTTGAGAGCGTAAAAGGCCAGCACCTCATCCCATCCGTTTAAGGTGGGTCCGGAGCCCGGCTCCCGGCGAAAGAGGGCCACTACGCCTGAGACGAGGCCGTACCACAAGGCGAACGAAGAAATCGTCTCAAACAGGGGTTGGCGATATCGCACCGCCAACAATGTGGCAATGGGAAATAATACAAGGAGCTTGAAGCTGAAGATCCGAATGCGCGCTCGCGATGCCGGGTCAAGAGCACCCAGGACCCCCAACTGCGTCTTCGTAGACATGTTTGCCATCACCGCCAAAACTGGGCCACGCGGCATCCGGCGCACCGAAAATCGAAGACTTTTCGGCACCCGAGGATAACAAAACAGAGGAGGCGAGGCGGTCGAGGGATCACACGATCGTGCCGCCATCTGGGGCGGGGAGGGCGCAGCCCGGGCGAGCCCGGGCCGGAGCCGCTTCTCCCCGAGAAACAGCAAGATCGGCGAAGCGATAAAGATCGAGGACGAGGTGCCGACGACGATGCCGAAGATGATCGTGAGCGCGAAGCCGCGGATCGCCTCGCCGCCGAGGACCGCAAGCGGCAAGATCGACAGCAACACCGTCAGCGACGTCACCACCGTACGGCCCAGGGTCTGGTTGAGCGAGGTCGATCAACTGCCGCCGCGGCATCGTCTATCTTTGGCGGTTCCCCCGGATGCGGTCGTAGGCCAGGACTTGTCGGTGACCGAATAGCCGATCAAGGCAGCAAGGCCGCCACCGAAGTAAGATCGAACTGGAACCGAGTGACCCCAGAAAAGCCGACGGTCTTGGTGATGTCGAGGATCAGCGTGCCGACGACGCCGACGCCGAACTGCCAGTCGAAGCGGAACCAGATGCAGACCGGAACCCCGACCAAGGAGGCCGACCGCCGGCAACCCATGCGAAAGGCCTCGCCGCTAACCTGGCACCCACCACCTCCACGCGCCTGATTCTCGACATCCCCGCCACCACATACCAATCTGCGCCGCATTTTTGCTCGCCCTGATGGCGTTGCTTTCAAAGCGCACCAGAACATCTCGGGGCGAACCGAACTCCTGCACCCGAGATCGCGAAGTGGAGCGTCGTCGAAGGCGGCGCGGATCGCGCCGGTCTCAAGTGGCTGCGGCCCGCGGAGCTCAACCACGACGCCGCCCCCGAAATCGACCCTGAGATTGAGGCCAGGCCAGAAAAACAGAACGAGGGAGAGCGTGCTGAGCATCGCGGAGACGATGAGGCCGGCGAAGCGGCCGCGCATGAAGCGGATCTTGGTGTTGTCAGGGACCAGGCGAAGCGGGCGCAACGGCTGCTCCTGTCGAAAAGAGGGAGGGCGATCCGCGCTCAGGATCGGAGCCGAGAGGGCGCTTTCGGCGATCGTCTCGGCGTCTTGCCTGAGCCAAGCCAGAGGTTATGAGTTTCCTGATCTTCATGACCAGATAGGGCAGGACAACAAACACGAACGCGGCGATGTAGAACCAGCCGATGGCGTCCTGGTCCACCCACGAATATCCTTGGTGGCACCACGAAACGGATTTGCCGCGGAGCACATGCCGCTGAATTGCCTCGGCCTCTCCGATGTTACGGGCCTCCTTCAGCAGGCTCGCGTCGACGGCCCAGCCGTGGACAGCAGCACTCGCTCCGGGGACGGAAAAGGCCAGATCGGGCGGACCGTAATCACCGTGAAACAGGCAAACCATCGAGCACCGGAGTAACGTGCGGCCGAATGCGACCGGGTTTATGCGGCGTCGATTCTCACCTTAAGGGCATCGCAGCCCCATGCGGCCGAGCGGCGCAAAGGGAACGAAGCCCCCATATTTTGGGGGTCGTCGACCTCGATCGTCGGAGGGTCTATGCGCCACAACGGGAAACGGGCGACCCAGTCGAGGGCTGCGGCGATGACGCGGCACCACGGCTAACCGACCGTTGTCGAGCTAGGCGGTGCAGCCGACGAAATTGGCCGGTAAGCGCTTCCCGCGATCTGATGTGCGCTCGGCTGAGGTACCGGGCCGGAGCTGCTCGTTCACGGAAGCCTCATCACTGCGCAACCGGTGTAGCGCCGCGTTCCAACGCAGGTCGTTCTCGATGCGCGTTCTCCACGATACGGGCAGAAATGCCCCAATCGCGAAGACACTCGACTGCGATCTCGGCTTCTTCGCGCGTTATCTGGCGAACCCGCGCGCCCGTGGCGACGCTGCGATGAACCTTGAGCCCCAGAGCCTCCGCGGCTGTTTGGCCGTTGGCGGGAATGACAATGTCGACGAGATCGGCCATGCGGATCTCACCATTCCGGATGTCGTTAGAGAACTCCCGTGCGCCATCGCATCGGCAGCAATGCCATTACCAGCAACTGCGATCACGCCCGGTGGTCTCTATATCGGAGGCACCCGCATAAAGAATCCATATGAATCGGAGCAGCCCGATCGCTTTTGCCGCGGCCCGCGCGGGCTGGCTAATAAAGGCGGGCGGTGTGCATGGCGAAATGCTCCGTGACCGGCCCGAGCGAGAGCGCCGGCAAATAGGTCAGGCCGCCGACGATCACGATGCCGCCGAGAAGCAAGCAGAACGAACAGCGACCCGGTCGGTCGGCAGAGTGCCCCGCCGAGCGCGGCACGATCGTTTGGCCGCGAGCGATCCGGCAATCGCCAGAACCGGGACGATGACGAAGAAAGCGACCGGCGAACATGGCCAGCGCCAGCGTCAGATTATAGAACGGCGTGTTTGCGCTCAGGCCAGCGAAGGCGCTGCCGTTGGTCGCCGCCGCCGAGGTGTAGGCGTAGAGAATCTCCGAGAAGCCGTGCGGCCCGGCATTGCCCAGCCCGGCCAGGCCGGCCGGCAGACGACGCTGGCGACGCGGTGAGGCGAGATGACAAGCCGGCAGCAGAGCAACGCCAGCATCGCCATCTTGATCTCGGTCGCGGCGATCTTGTTGCCGACATATTCGGCGTGCGGCCGATCATCAGACCGGCGATGAACACGGCGACGATGGCGAACAGCAGCATGCCGAAGAGGCCGGAGCCGGGAGCGCCGACGATCACCTCGTCGACCATCATGTTGGCCAGCAGCACCACGCCGCGCGAGCGGCAGGAAGCTGTCGTGCATCGAATTGACCGCGCCGTCCGAGGACGCGGTGGAGACCTTGGCGAACAGCGCCGACCGGCGATGCCGAAGCGCACTTCCTTGCCTTCCATGTTGCCGCCGGGCTGAAGTCGCTCGCCGCCTGGTCGATGCCGAGGCCGCGAGTGCCGGGTTGCCGGCGGCCTCGCTGGCATAGACGACGCCGACGCCGGCGACGAACAGCACGCCATGGCGGCGAGCAGGGCCCAGCCTGCCGCTCGATCGCCGACCATGCGGCCGAAGGTGTTGGTCAAGGCCGCGCCGATCAGGAAGATCAGCAGCATCTCGACGAGGTTGGTGAGCGGCGTCGGGTTCTCGAACGGATGCGCGGAATTGGCATTGAAGAAGCCGCCGCCGTCGCCGCTCAACAGCTTGATCGCTTCCTGCGACGCGACCGGGCCGCGCGCGATGATTGCTGGCCGCCTCGAGCGTCGTCTGCGCCGACGTAGGCGCCAAGCGTCTGCGGCACGCCCTGCCAGACCAGGAACAGCGCCGCGACGACGCAGATCGGCAGCAGCACGTAGAGCGTGGCCCGCGTCAGATCGACCCAGAAATTGCCGATCGTCTGCGAACGCGCGGCGGGCAAAGCCGCGGATCAGCGCGAAGGCGACGGCGATGCCGGTCGCGGCGGACAGAAAGGACTGAACGGTGATCCCGGCCATCTGGGCGAGATAGCTGAGCGTCGTCTCGCCGCCATAGGACTGCCAGCTGGTGTTGGTGGCGAAGCTGACCGCGGTGTTCAGCGCCAGGTCGGGCGCAACGGCGTCGAAATGCTGCGGATTGAGACGGCAGCAGGCCCTGCAGCCGCAGCAGCACATAGAGCGCGACGATGCCGGCCAAATGGAAGACCAGCAACGCGACCGCGTAGCGTACCATTCTTGTTCGGCGTGGGTTGACCCCGGCAAGGCGATAGACCCGCGCTCGAACGGGAGCGATATGCGCTGAAGCGCGGTGGCCCGTCCGATAAAGACGCGCGCCATATAGCCGCCAAACGGCCTCACGTGCGGCGACAAAATGGTGAACAGCGCGATCTGCAGCCAGCCGTCAGGTCACCGCTGGTCCTCGTGGGGCAAGTCGGGGCGGCGCGCGTGAGTTCATCGCACAACCCGACATAAAGCGCCTGGGCCACGGCAAACGCTGCGACCATCAGCGCCAGCATCAGCAAATCGGACATCGTTTCCTCAACTCACTTGCTGCGCGCCCGGCCGTGCAGATGTCGAATGCGAGGCGAAGATTCGAGACGGATTTCTGCCGTTGTGTATAAAGATCGAATAAGCGACACCCCTTCGATTGCCCGGAGTGATGGCGCTGCGCTGCGTTCTGGTCACGGTTCACGGTCTTCTGCAGTGGACCCTCGAGCGGCGATCGCGGCTGGCGTCTCACCCGGGTCCGTGCCCGAGGCTGTGGTCACAAGCTCGCTTCGAGCGCGCGCCACTGTCGTCCCGGCCGCCGCTATCATCCCGGTTCATCGCCAGTCGCTCCCGCGCAACCCGCTCGATGACTGTGTCAGCATCGGGGTTGGCTGTGATAAAACGGTCAAAGCGGCTTCGCGAGTACGAAAAGGCGGCAATAGCTCAATGCTGCGAAGCAGCGCCTCCGCTTGTCGCGGTTGACCCGTTACCAATGCCATCTCGCCAAAGAAGTCGCCGCGACCGAGCCGTACACGTTGCGCCGCAGTCTGACCTCGACGGCGCCCGAGGCGATAAAGAACACCGCGTCGCTGCGGGCCCCGGCGCGGATGATGCTTCGTTCGGCACGGTAAAGCGAGGCCGCACAGTTTTCCGACAAGATCCAGCTGAGCCGGGTCGAGCGCGGCGAGGAGATCGAGTCGTTCGATCAGACGGCGCGTGTCCAAGCCGAATCGAAGCGCGGTCGCGGTTCGGCGGCGTGCGCCACGGTAACGTCACGCCTCAGATCGTCGAACAGCTCTTGCGGGATCAGTCCGTCGTCGAAAAGCGATTGATACCGCGCCACCTCCTGGCGAATGGCGGATTGGCGAAGAAACCGCAATCGAGGGCCGCGAGATAATCCGGGTACTGGCGCCGCAGAGCGTCGAGCGCGCCACGCAGCTGTTCGCGGCGGCGGTCGATAATCCCGGCGATGAGATCAGTGATGCGCTCCCCGAAAATCGGGCGCAGACGCTCGGCATTGAATTCGGGGAGCCGGTCGACAACCAGGTACATCATCAGCAGCAATTCGACCCGATCGGCGAGGCGTTCAGCGAGGAGCAGGCGAATCCCGAGATAGCGGTAAAGGGTATAGCCGAGGCGAAAGCTCGGTCGAAACGACAGCGCCTTCTCGGCGGCCCGCTGATAGCCGATTCGGCCCTCGCCGCGCGCGCCGTCGACGAGCGTGCCGGCGTTGTGCAGCAGGGTCTGGATGGTCCCAGCCGGCGCGAGCCGAGCAGCGCGGATCGCGAGCGCGAGCACGCGTTCCTGATCGGCCAGGGCGACAAGCGCAATGCCGAGCCGATCGCGTTCCGAAAGGCGCTCGGCCGCGCCGCGGGTATCGGCGGCGGCGATCCAGGCCCGATATGGAGCGACAATCTGTTCGACGACCGCGGGCGCCAGCGCGCGATGCTGCGCCAGAGCCCGCACCGAATCGCAGACCTCGGCGTATGCCAGCGCAAGAATGTGGGCGCGCAAGAAGGAATCCCGCGCCGAGAGCCGGTCGAGGCCGAGCAGCCGGATCAACAAGCGCAAGGTGGTGCCATTGACGAACAGCGTGAAGAGCACAAAGCCGGTGGCCAGCACCGCGATAAAGCGCTGGATCGTGGACCGATCGCGCGTTTTCGGTGACCGCCAGCGCCAGACGAGGGTAACGGCGCCGCGTAGCCCACCCCACAGGATCGCCGGCTTATAACGGTATTGACCGCCTGGCTCAGCCGCAAGCGCTCAGCGTCGGCAGCAGTCCAAACAGCACCAGGGGCCGCGCCGCGAAGGCGGCCGCTATCAGTACGCCCAGCAACAAGACATCGTGCAGACCGACCCCCGAGCAGGCGCGGCACCAACAGGGCGGCCAGAATAAAGATCAGCGAACTGGCCCAAAACGCCAACTGCTCCCACAAATCCTGCAGGAAGCGCCAGTCGTTGGGCGCCACGCGGGGCTGGCCAATCGCGCTCATCGCCAACCCGGCGATCACCGCCACCACGCCGGAAACTTGCAGCGCCCGGTCGCCGACAATGAACACCAGGTAGGGCAGCGCCAGGGTCATCGTCACCTCGCGCGCCGCAAGTCGTCCAGCCACGGCAACACCGAGACAATGTGCGGGCGCCGAGTAGCCCCAGCGCGACACCGCCAACAAAGGGCGCACGAAGGTGACCGAGGCGGCGCCGGGATCGGCTGCAATGATCAGGATTCCAGCAACAAGCCGAATAAAGTGATCGCGGCCGCGTCATTCAACAGAGTTTCGCCTTCGACCAGCCGCGTCAGCCGCGAGGGCGCGCCGACATCGTGGAAAATGCCAATTACCGCCACCGGATCGGTGGTGGCGACGATTGACCCCAGCATCAGGCAGGCAACGAGCGGCATGCCGGAAATTGGCGAAAGGGCCAAACCGATAACCGCCGTCGTGACCAGGGTGGCAACGATCGCCAGCAGCAGGATCGGCGCCGCGTCCTCAATGACCTGGCGCACATCGGTCGCGATCCCGGCCTGGAAAACCAGGAGCGGCAAAAACACGTTGATGAAGACCGCCGAGCTGACCCGGAGCGCGAAAAGGCGTCGCCAAGGTATCGGGTCCGCCGGGGAAGCCGAAATCTGCCCAAGACTAGCGGAAAGCCGCCGAGCGCCACCCCGATGACGCCAAGCAGGACCGGGGGCGGCAGCTTCAGATAAGCGGCAAGCGGCTGGCACAGGCCGATGACCGCCAGCACACGGCGATGATCAGCAAAATAAAGCCGATGTCGAGCATGGATGCCTAAACCGACGTTCTCGCGCGGGCCGCCCAAGAGGCTATAGCGGAGGCCACAACGCGGAAAAGAACAACGGCTGTCAAACGAGACGTAAAGATCGAAAAAGCGGCCACCTGCCCTACCCGCGGGCGGGCCAAATCCGCGTGCGCAGCGAGCCGGGATTTCTCGAAGACTATTTGATCTAAATCAAAGACGTCTCGCAGCAACACGGACATAGTGACTCTGGTGAGAGGCCGGCCGGGCGCTCGGAAAATCTTTATGGGCCGTTTATACCCGGCGGGACCGATGCGTCTCGAATTCTAATGCGATACCCTGCACTTGATACGCAGTCAGGCCCGCCGGGAAACTGTGAGGTCATTGCCATGCTCGATTTCCTGATGATCGCATACGGCGTCGGCTTCTTCGCCGTCGCGATCCTCTATGTGCTCGCCTGCGAGAGGATGTGAGGCCGACATGCTGATCGATTACATCCTCGGCGCGATCGTGACCGTCGTGATCACGGTCTATCTCGTCTACGCGCTGATCAATCCCGAGCGGTTCTAGGAGCAGTGCCATGACCGTCAACGGTTGGATCCAGATCGCGCTCTTCAGCGTGATCGTCATCGCGCTCACCCGCCCGTTCGGCGGCTACATGACGCGCGTCTTCGCCGGCGAGCGGACGTTCCTGTGTCCGGTGCTGCGGCCGGTCGAGCGCGCGATCTATTGGTGCTGCGGCGTCGACGAGAACGAGGAGCAGCATTGGCTGACCTATGCCGTCGCGATGCTGTTCTTCAGCGTCGCCGGCTTCGTCACGCTCTACGCGCTGCAGCGGCTGCAATGGTATCTGCCGTTCAACCCGCAGGGCCAGACCGCGGTCGAGCAGAGCCTCGCCTTCAACACCGCGGTCAGCTTCGTCACCAACACCAACTGGCAGTCCTACGTGCCGCGAGACGACGATGAGCTACCTCGTCGCAGATGGCCGGGCTCACCGTGCACAATTTCGTCTCGGCCGCGACCGGCATCGCGCTGGCGATCGCGCTGATCCGCGGCTTCGCGCGGCGCTCGGCCAAGACGATCGGCAATTTCTGGGTCGATCTGACCCGCTGCACGCTCTACATCCTGCTGCCGATCTCGATCGTCGTCGCGCTGGTCCTCGTCTGGCAGGGCATGCCGCAGAACCTCGGCGCCTATACCGAGGCGACGACGCTCGAAGGCGCCAAGCAGATCATCGCGCAGGGCCCGGTCGCCTCGCAGGAGGTGATCAAGAAGCTCGGCACCAACGGCGGCGGCTTCTTCAACGCCAACTCGGCGCATCCGTTCGAGAACCCGAACGCGCTCACCAACCTGGTCGAGATGGTCGCGATCTTCTCGATCGGCGCCGGCGCTGACCAACGTGCTTCGGCCGGATGGTCAAGGACGAGCGCCAGGGCTGGGCGATCTTCGCCGCGATGGGCGTGCTGTTCCTCGCCGGCGTCGCGACCGCCTACTGGGCGGAGTCGCACGGCAATCCCGCCTTCGCCGCGCTCGACGTCGACAGGCGCCGAGCGCCGATGCAGGCCGGCGGCAACATGGAGGGCAAGGAGGTCCGCTTCGGCATCGCCAATCTCGGCGCTTGTTCGCGACGGTCACGACCGACACCTCGTGCGGCGCGGTCAACTCGATGCATGACAGCTTCACGCCGCTCGGCGGCATGGTGCCGCTGGTCAACATCCAGCTCGGCGAGGTCATCTTCGGCGGCGTCGGCTCCGGGCTCTACGGCATGCTCGCTGTTCGCCATCGTCGCGATGTTCGTCGCCGGGCTGATGGTCGGGCGCACGCCCGAATATCTCGGCAAGAAGCTCGAGGCGAAGGAGGTCAAGATGACGATGCTCGCGCTCCTGAGCCTGCCGCTGTCGATCCTCGGCTGGACCGCGCTCGCCGCGGTGCTGCCGGCCGGGCTCGCCGGCATCGCCAATACCGGCCCGCACGGCTTCAGCGAGATCCTCTACGCCTACACCTCGGCCACCGGCAACAACGGCAGCGCCTTTGCCGGGCTCTCCGCCAACACGCTCGTTCTACAACACGACGATCGCGGCTCGCGATGCTGATCGGCCGCTTCATCTTCGATCATCCCGCTGCTGGCGGTCGCCGGCTCGCTGGCGCAGAAGAAGATGCTGGCGCCCTCGGCCGGCACCTTCCCGACCCACAGCGCCGCTGTTCGTCGGCCTGCTCGTCGGCGTCGTCCTGATCATCGGCGGCCTCACCTATTTCCCGGCCGTCGCGCTCGGCCCGGTCGTCGAGCAGGTCGCGATGAACCACGGCAAGCTCTTTACCGGCCCGTGAGCCGCTGAGTCCCAAGGAATATCACGATGACCGACCTTTCTCCCATCATCGGCATTCCGCCGAGCGGGCTCTACAAGCGCGATCGCGGCCGATGGCGCTGTTCGACCGCTCGCTGATCGTGCCGGCGATCTGGGCGTCGTTCCGCAAGCTCGACCCGCGCACCCTGGTCAAGAACCCGGTCATGTTCGTGGTCGAGATCGTCTCGGTGCTGACGACGATCTTCTTCCTGCGCGACCTCTTCGTCGGCGGCGGCAAGGTCGTCGGCAGCAGCGCGCTGTTCTCCGGCCAGATCACCGTCTGGCTGTGGTTCACCGTGCTGTTCGCCAACTTCGCCGAGGCGGTGGCCGAGGGCCGCGGCAAGGCGCAGGCCGACACCCTGCGCCGCACGCGGACCGAGACCAAGGCCAAGCGCCTCGACGGCGGCCCAATCGCGCGCGTTCGAGCTGGTCGCCGCGGCGGCGCTCAAGCCCGGCGACCTCGTCCTGGTCGAGGCCGGCGACCTGATCCCGAGCGACGGCGAGGTCATCGAGGGCGTCGCCTCGGTCGACGAATCGGCGATCACCGGCGAGTCGGCGCCGGTCATCCGCGAGAGCGGCGGCGACCGCTCGGCGGTGACCGGCGGCACCCGCGTCATCTCCGACTGGCTCAAGGTGCGGATCACCGCGGCGCAGGGCTCGACCTTCCTCGACCGCATGATCGCGCTGGTCGAGGGCGCGGTGCGGCAGAAGACGCCGAACGAGATCGCGCTCAACATCCTGCTCGCCGGCATGACGATCATCTTCGTCTTCGCCACCGTGACGATCCCGAGCTTCGCCGCCTATGCCGGCGGCGCGGTCGTCGGTCGTCGTGCTGGTCGCGCTGTTCGTCATGCCTGATCCCGACGACGATCGGCGCGCTGCTGTCGGCGATCGGCATCGCCGGCATGGACCGGCTGGTGCGCTTCAACGTGCTGGCGATGTCGGGCCGCGCGGTCGAGGCGGCGGGCGATGTCGACACGCTGCTGCTCGACAAGACCGGCACGATCACCCTCGGCAACCGCCAGGCGACCGAGTTCATCGCCGCTGCCCGGGCGTCGACGAGCGCGAGCTGGCCGATGCGGCGCAGCTCGCCTCGCTGTCGCGACGAGACGCCGGAGGGCCGCTCGATCGTCGTGCTGGCCAAGGAGAAATACGGCCTCCGCGGCCGCGAGATGGCGCCGCTCAACGCGCAGTTCATCCCGTTCTCGGCGCAGACGCGGATGAGCGGCATCGATATCGACGGCTCGTCGATCCGCAAGGGCGCGGTCGATGCGATCCTCGCCTATGCCGAAGGCGGCAGCTCCGGACCGGTATGGCGCAATGCCGTCGCGGGCGCGCAGGCGGCCCTGCGCGCGGCGCCGGCTCCGATGCGGTGCGCCAGACGACCCTGATCGCCGAGCGCATCTCCAGCGGGCGGCACGCCGCTCGCGGTCGCCAAGGACGACCGGCTGCTCGGCGTCATCCACCTGAAGGACATCGTCAAGGGCGGCATCCGCGAGCGCTTCGCCGAGCTGCGCCAGATGGGCATCCGCACGGTCATGATCACCGGCGACAACCCGCTGACCGCCGCCGCGATCGCCGCCGAATCCGGGGTCGACGATTTCCTCGCCCAGGCGACGCCCGAGGACAAGCTCGAAGCTGATCCGCGAGGAGCAGGCCAAGGGCAAGCTCGTCGCGATGTGCGGCGACGGCACCAACGACGCGCCGGCGCTGGCGCAGGCCGATGTCGGCGTGGCGATGAACACCGGCACGATGGCGGCGCGCGAGGCCGGCAACATGGTCGATCTCGACAGCGACCCGACCAAGCTGATCGAGATCGTCGCGATCGGCAAGCAGCTGCTGATGACCCGCGGCGCGCTGACCACCTTCTCGATCGCCAACGACGTCGCCAAGTATTTCGCGATCATCCCGGCGATGTTCGTCGCGTTCTACCCGCAGCTCGGGGCGCTCAACGTCATGCGCCTGCACACGCCGCGAGAGCGCGATCCTGTCGGCGATCATCTTCAACGCGCTGATCATCATCGCGCTGATCCCGCTGGCGCTGCGCGGCGTGCACATACCGGCCGGCCGGCGCGCGCCAGCCTGCTGCGCCGCAACCTGCTGATCTATGGCATCGGCGGCATCATCGTGCCGTTCATCGGCATCAAGCTGATCGACCTCGTCGTCACCGCGATCGGCCTCGCCTGAGGAACCCATCCCATGCTGCGGCAAATCCGCCCCGCCATCATGATGATCGTCGTCATGACGGTCATCACCGGCCTTGTCTATCCGCTGGCATGACCGGCATCGCCCAGCTGATGTTTCCGCATCAGGCCAACGGCAGCCTGATCGAGAAGAACGGCAAGGTGATCGGCTCGGAGCTGATCGGCCAGAACTTCACCGACCGACAAGTATTTCCACGGCCGGCCGTCGGCGACGACCGAGCCCGACCCGAAGGACGCGACCAAGACGATGCCGGTGCCCTATGCCGCCGACAATTCGGGCGGCTCCAACCTCGGGCCGACCGCGCAGGCGCTGATCGACCGCGTCAAGGGCGATGCCGCCAAGCTCGCCAAGGAGAACCCGGCGAACGCCGATCCCGGTCGATCTGGTGACCACCTCGGCGAGCGGGCTCGACCCCGACATCACCCCGGCCGCCGCCTTGTTCCAGGTGCCGCGGGTCGCCAAGGCGCGCCATCTCGACCCCGACAAGCTGCGCGCGCTGGTCGACGAGCAAACCCAGGACCGGTTGCTCGGCATTCTCGGCGAGCCGCGGGTCAACGTGCTCAAGCTCAACCTCGCGCTCGACCAACTGCACTGACGGGCCGGCAGGCGTGATGGCGGGGATCCGCGTGCTCGCGGCTGTTTGAGCCGGCGGAGCAAAGACGTGGATGGCCGGGTCAAGCCCGGCCACAGCGATCTCAAATTTCGTTGGGTATGCGTCTGGGTACTCAGTACTCCTTGTACGGTAGAAACTTGCCGCTCAGGGTCAGCTTGACGCGATCGCCCTTTGGGTCGGGCTGGCGCTCGATCGCCATGTCGAAGTCGATCGCGCTCATGATGCCGTCGCCAAATTCTTCCTGAATCAGCTCCTTCCAGGTCGTGCCGTAGACCTGGACCAACTCGTAAAACCGGTAGATCAGCGGGTCGGTCGGCACCGGGGTCGGCAACGAGCCGCGATAAGGGATCTCCTGAAGCAGAGCTCTGCTCCTCGGCATCGAGCCCGAAAATTTTGCCGCACGCTCGGCCTGCTCGGGGCGCAATTTCATCTGCCCCATCAACGCCGCGGTCAGATAGACCGCCGTGCCGCCGCCAATCTCGGCAACGATCGTCTTCCAGGTCAGGCCCTTGGCGCGCTTGGCGGCGAGGATCTTGCGAGTCAGTTCGTCACGGGTCATCGGCCCCTCCTGAGGTCTGCAGCTTCATCGCATGCACGCAACGCGCGTGCCAATTGCGCCGCTCGCCGAGGCCGTGAAGCATGCGCGTATCCCCTACAGCGCGCGTCCGCAGGCCGCCCTGCAGCTGATCGACGACCTCGAGCGATTGGGGTGGTCGTCAAGGACCGTCGACGAGGGTATAGTCCACGCTTGCGATAATCTCGCACGCATGCGGGATAATTGTGTCGAGGAACCACATGACCGGTAGGACGATCTCGATTCTTCTCTTTGCAATAGCTTTTGGACTTTGGGCAAATTTCTTGTCCCCGCGAGTAACTCCTGCATTGTACAAGAAACTCGTGGGTACACCTTGCAATCCGTATACGGTAGGCTACTCGCTATTCAAAGCGATCTGGCTGAATTGAAAAGAAAAACGGATGATATGAACAGTAGTCTTTCGGAAATTAGAAACGGAACATGCAGAAATCCTAAAATTTGTTGACTACACTTAAACAAGATAATGGGATCCGTCGACTGCAACGTATCGGATTTTTGACGTTTACCAGGAATCATCGATCCGATTAAGTTGTATTTAACCAAGCCGGCTATTCAACCTGATCGGAAGCCTAATGGCGGCGATGCGGAACTGAGATGAAATCGAGTCTGCGATAGCTTAGAACGCGAAAACACCTTGGTGCGCGCGCGCGTTCTCACACAGCCTCGGTGGAAAGGGTATAATTTTCACCCCCCCCCCTTTTTAACGCGACGGGCTCGCTTCCCCGGAGAAAGCGTAAGAGACTGGTCGTCCAGATCGCCGACGCGCTCGCAGCGGCTGTTCTCGACAATCTCCATCGGCTGTAGAATTCGTCGAGCCGTTTCAGGAGGGTGCGATGGCCGAAGATTTCTCGGGGAAGGTCGCTCTGGTCACGGGCGGGGGGAACGGGATCGGCGCTGCGACGTGCCGCGCCTTCGCCGCCGCCGGCGCACGGGTGGTTGTCCTCGATCGCGATGCGGCGGCGGCGGAACGGGTTGCGGCCGAGATCACCGGGCGCAACGGCAAGGCCGAAGCATATGGGCTCGACGTCAGCGACCGCGAGGGCTTCGCCCGTCTTGCCGCGGGGATCACCGAGGCCGCGGGCGGCATCGACATTCTTGTCAACGGCGCCGGCGTGACCGTGCGCCGGATGATCGGCGAGATGGGCGCCGAGGATTGGGACCGGGTCATCGCCGTCAACCTGACCGGCGCGTTCAACGGCATTCGCGCGGTATTGCCGCATATGCGGGCGCGCGGCGGCGGCGCCATCGTCAACATCGCCTCGATCGCCGGGCAGCGGATCTCGTTTGGCGGGACCGCGAATTATTCGGCGTCGAAGGCGGGGCTCTTAGGGTTGACCCGCCATGCCGCCTACGAGCTTGCCCCCGATCACATCCGGGTCAATGCCGTCTGCCCCGGCGCGACGGCGACAGCGTTCGGCGGAGCGATGCCGACCGCCGAAAGCAAGGCTGAGCGCGCGCGCAAAATTCCGCTGGGCCGCATGTGCGAACCTGAGGACATCGCCGACCCGATCCTGTTCCTGGCGAGCGACGCGGCGCGCATGATCACCGGCGTGGCATTGACCGTCGATGGCGGCCTGCTGATCAAGAACGACACCCCCTACGAGGAATATTTTCGTCCGCGGTAGCGGTCGGCGAACCGCTTCCGATGGCGGCTCCTGCCGACATCTCTGCTGCCTCGCAGGCCGAGCGAAGGCTGCGTGCGGCGACGGCCTGGGCCAAGACGCCGGCGGGTGGCGTCACCCTGCTAATACTCGCAACGTTCCTGGCTCGGCTGCTGTTCGCGGCCTCTCTCGGTCTTGGGATCGACGAGAGCTATATGGTGGCGGCCGGGCGTCAGCTCCGGCTTGGGTATTTCGATCATCCGCCGATCGCCTGGTGGCTGGCCTGGGCGGCGGCGCACCTGGCCGGCAGCGACAGTCCGATCGTCGTGCGCCTGCCCTTCATCGGGCTGTTCGCGCTGACGACATGGTTGATGTACCGCGTCACGGCGGCGCTGTTCGGCGCACGGGCGGGGCTGTGGGCGGCGGTGCTGGCGAATTTGTGCCCGGTCATCGGCGTCACCGCCGGTACTTGGGTGCTGCCCGATGGCCCGCTATTCGCCGCCTTGCTCGGGGCGACCCTTTGCCTGATCGCGGCGTTACCCGCCGAGGGAAGGGCGGCCTGGGGCTGGTGGTTGGGCGCCGGCATCTGCGCGGGTCTGGCGCTGTCCTCCAAATATTCGGCGGCTCTGACGATCTTCGGCGCGATCGGTTTTCTGTTGACCGAGCGGGAAAGCCGCCGCTGGCTGTTGCGACCGCATCCCTATGTCGCCGGTCTCGCCGCGCTGGTGGTGTTCACGCCGGTCCTGATCTGGAATGCGCGGCACGGCTGGGTGTCGTTTCTGTTCCAGGGCGGTCGGGCGGAGGGTCGCTTCAACCCGCTCGGGCCGGTCTTGACGCTCGCCGGCGGCGCGCTGTTCCTGCTGCCGTGGATATGGCTGCCGTTGGTCGTGTGCGGGTTCGACGCGCTGCGCCGAGGACCGGCCGACAAAGGGCGCTGGCTTTTCCTATGCTTGGCGGCGCCGCCGATCATCTTCTTCACGCTGATCTCGTTGTGGGGCCGGGTTTTGTTTCATTGGGCCGCGCCCGGCTATCTGATGCTGGTGCCGCTGCTCGGCGACGCCATCGCCCGACGCCATCGGAGCCGTCGGTGGCTTGCAGCGACCGCAGTTGTTGTCGTCGTCGGTGCGGCGTTCGTCGGCAGCGAGGTTCGGTTCAACTGGCTGCCGCTGACGATCGGCGATTTTCGGCTCGGCGAGGACCCCGGCCTCGCGGCGGTCGACTGGAATTCGCTGCGCCAAGAGCTCGACAAGCGGGGCCTGCTGGATCGGCCGGGAGTGGTGGTTGCGGCGACCCGATGGCTGGATGCCGGAAAGATCGATTACGCGTTACGCGGCCGGGTACCAGTCATCTGCCTCGGCAGCGATCCACGGGAATACGGGATTATCGCGCCGGTTGCCGACTATGCCGGCGCGGATGTCTTGATCGTTGCCCCCGGTATCTCGCCAAACGCAATCGCCGCCCGCTTTGGCAAGCTTTTCGATTCGATCGACACCCTGGCGCCGGCCACGGTGCTGCATGACGGGCGTCCGGCATTAATCCTGCCGCTCTATCTCGGACGCCGTCTGCGCGAGCCTACCGATCGGTAAGAGTCGGATCATCCGATCGGAACGCGCCGCTTTGCGAGTTCCGTCTCGTTGATCCGCAGACCGAGGCCGGGTTCAGCCGGCAAGCGGAAGAGGCCATCGACCGGCTTTGGCGGATTTTCGAACACCGCATGCTGGCGCGGCGAGGGATCGTTCAGCTCGCACGGCTTGGTTGCCTGCAATTGGCTCGCCGCCAAATGCAGACTGGCCATGTGGCCAATCGTCGGCTGGGTCTGATGCGGGACCAGTTCGACGCCATGCGCCTGGGCGAGCGCCGCGCAGCGCATCAGCCCGGTGATGCCGCCCATCTTGACGATGTCGGGCTGGACCATCCGCACCCCGGCGTCGATCAAATCCGCTATCCCGGACAATGTATAGGTCTGCTCACCGGCCGAGACGGTAATGTCGAGCCGGCGCGCTACCTCGCCCATCGCTTTGACATGGTAGTGCTGGACCGGCTCCTCGAACCACCAATAGCCCAGTTCTTCGAGCGCCCGCCCGACGCGGATCGCGCCGCCGACCGAGTAGCCATTATTGGCGTCGAAGGCGAGCGGTAAGCCATCTCCGACCAATTGCCGCACCGCGCGGGCCTTGGCGATGTCGCCGGGAATATCATTGTCGGGCCTGGTGCGGTCGGCGTCGAAGCGGATCTTGACCGCCGCGGGTTTGTCCTTCAGCCGCGCCTCGACGACGCGCAGCACCTCGTCGACGGTTCGCTCGCCATTGCCGCCGATAGAGGCATAGAAAGGCAAGGCTGTGCGCCAGGCGCCGCCGAGCAGCTTGTAGATCGGCTGGCTGAAAAGCTTTCCCTTCAAATCCCACAGCGCGATGTCGAGCGCGGCCAGCGCCCCGGTCAGCGCGCCCTCCGGCCCGAGTTTGACGAATTCGTGCAGCAGAGAATCGAGCAGCACCGCATGGTCGAGCGGGTCCGCGCCGATCAGTCGCGGCGCCAGATTGCGGGCGACGATGCCGAGCGAGGCGAGCCCGCCCTGCATCGGCGACGCCTCGGCGATGCCGAAGAGACCGTCATCGCATCGGATTCTGACCCAGGCGCTGCGCTGCTCCGGTCTGTCGGCCGGCGCCCAGGCGACCTGAAAAACCTCGATGTCGCGGATTTTCATGTGGTGCCCCTCACCATGCCAGCGCCCAGCCGTCGCGGCGCGGGTCGGAACCGGCGAGCAGCATGCCAGTGGCCGGGTCGCGGCGAATGATCTCGACGCTGCACGGCCCGTCGAGGTCGCCGACGAGATGGACCGGATGGCCACGGCGCGTGAGATCGTCGCGAACGTCCTCCGGAAAGCGCTGCTCGATCGTCAGAGCGTCCTCGCCGTCATGCGGCCAGTTGGCGTATTGGCCGGGTAGGTTCGAGCTCCAGCGTGGCATCTCGGCGGCCTGCTGCGGGTCCAAACCGAAATCGGTCATCGCCGTCAATACCTGCAGATTGACCTGCACCTGATTGTCGGAGCCTGGAGTGCCGAAGACGCACCAGAGCGCGCCGTCTTTCAAAACGATCGGCGGGTTCATGGTGTGTCGCACGCGCCGCCCGGGGGTAAGCCGATTGGGATGCCCCGGTTCGAGGTGCCAATAGGCCATGCGGTTGTTTAGCAGGATGCCGGTATCGCCCGCGATGATGCCCGAGCCGAAGCCGCTGTTGATGCTTTGAATGCCTGAGACAGCGTTGCCCTCACCGTCGGCGGTGCAGAAATATGTCGTGTCGCCCGCCGCCGCCTCGTGCGCGATCAGGGTCGGCGCCGCGTGGCGCATATCGATCCGGGAGGCAAGCCCGGCGGCGTACTCGGCGGACAGCAGCTCCGCGAAGGGCGGGTCGAGCGAGCGGGGATCGGCGCCCCAGCGCTCCCTGTCGGCAAAGGCCAGCTTTTTGGCTTCGACCATGACATGGACCGCATCGGCGGATGAGAGGCCCATCCGCGTCAGTTCGAAATGCTCGAGGATCTTCAGCTCTTCGAGCAGAACGAAGCCGGTCGAATTTGGTGGCGCTTCGAGCACCGTGTAGCCGCGATAATCGATCGCGATCGGCGCCTGTTCCTCGGCCGTGAAGGCTTCGAGGTCACCCGCACGGACCAGGCTTCCGGCCACGTCGAGACCATCCGCCAGCCGCCTTGCTAACCTGCCGCGATAGAAGGTCTCAGCCCCGTCGGTCGCGATCTCTTCGAGGGAGCGGGCGAGGTCGGGCTGGATGATCAGGGCGCCAAGCGGCGGTGCTTTGCCATCGATGAGGAAGATCGCGGTAGTTCGCGGGTCGATCGTCAGGGTCGCTTGGGATTCCGCGGCGAAATGGCTGTAGGCGCGGGTGGCGCCAAACCCGTCGCGGGCGAAGTCTGATCGCCTCGGCGAACAGGTCGCGCCACGGCAGCCGGCCAAACCTTCGGTGCATCAGGTCGAGCCCGGCAACGGTGCCGGGAACCGAGACCGACAGCGGCCCGATCCGGGGAATGCCGCCGGCATAGCGCTCGGGGGTCGCAGCAGCGGGGGCGGGGCCGGTGCCGTTGATCACGACTGCTCGCCCGGTCGATTGCTGATAGACGTGATAGAAGCCATCGCCGCCGAGACCCGACATCATCGGCTCTACAACAGCGAGGGTCATCGCCGTCGCCACCGCCGCATCGACCGCGTTGCCGCCGGCCCGCAATGCCAAGAGGCCGGCCTGAGCGGCCAGCGGATGGTTCGCCGCGACGGCGCCGCGCCGCCCGATGGCGAGCGGCCGGTAGGAGCGCATCTCAGCAGCCACTTCCTGTCTCCTGCGTTGTCAAGCATGGCATACTATCGGAGAAACGGGTTGGAGATGGGAAAGCGTTTGAGGATGAAGATCACGGTGTGGTTCGCCCTCATAGGCCTGCTGCTGGTCGCCGGGTGCGCCGACGGCAACAGCGGCAATAATTCGGACAATGCCAAAAACAGCGGTTTCTACAGCGGCATGTCAGGTGGCTGGACCCATCCGTGAACGCGGTGAAGACGAGCTGTGGGGTCATCGTCGGCGACGGGGAGCGCATACTGCTCGGACACGCCACCCGCTCGCCGCGCTGGGACATCCCCAAGGGCGAGGCTGAGGCCGGCGAAGATTTTGCCGCCGCCGCCGCGCGCGAACTGCACGAGGAGACCGGCCTCACGGTTGCGCCGGGCGAGCTTACCGCACTCGGGGTGCATGCTTATCTGCGCGGCAAGGATTTGGCGCTGTTCGCGTGGGCGCCCCCGGTTTTGCCGGATCCTAAGCGCTTGGTCTGCACCTCGCGGTTTGCGCTGCCCGACGGCACGCTGTTGCCCGAATTCGACCGCTTTGGCCTGTTTCCGTGGGACGAAGCGCTAGGCCGGGTCGGCAAGAGCATGGCGCGGGTTTTGTCGACCATCCCACACGGCGCTTCGAAATGACCTGGGGGTCGTGATAAGGTAGCTCATCAGCAATCAGGAGGTCGCCAATGCCCAAGCTGCGCCATATCGCCATCGCCGCCGAAGACCCCGAAGCGATGGCCGAATTCTACAAGAAAGCGTTTGACTTCGAGGAAGTCGGCCGGCCGAACGGCGTGCTTGCCGATGGCGTGTTTCTGAGCGACGGCACGCTCAACATGGCGATCCTCAAATTCAAGACCGACCAACTCGGCAAAGGCATGGACTACCGCGGCATCCACCATTTCGGCGTCCTGGTCGAGGACGTCGACGAATTCTCGAAGAAGCTCGAAGGCCTCGGCGCCAAGCACTACATCGATCAGGGCCAAGGCGGGCATCAGGCCGGCTATTTCGAGAAGAAGTTCTTTGGCCCGGAAGGCATCCTGTTCGACATCGCCGAGCACGGCTGGGCAGGGGCCGAGCCACTCCCCGCCAAGATCAAAGAGGCGGCGGACTAGATAAGCGGCCGTCTGCATTTCTTGCGAAATCAGCGCGCCGGCGAAACCTGGTCGTTCCCGCGAAAGAGGGGCAATCGAATCGCGGATTTGCCCAAGTAATTTTCGCGATTTGTCACGATGGGCCCCCTGGACGTCCCATCGAGCCCATGGGCTGAAGGCACGCGGGGCGACGAAGGCTTATTTGGACAACTCGTTTCGTCGCGAGCCGGTTTTTGGGCGAAAGGCTTGATCCGATGAAAGTTACTGGCATCCACGCCAATATCGTGGCGCTTCCGGCCGACGAGCCGCTCGCCGGCGCCGCGGAAAACCCGAACGGCAAGCGTCCGATCGTCACCCTCGAAATCCAGACCGATGACGGGACGATCGGGGTTGGGGCGACCTATTTCGGTGGCGCGCTGACCGGGACCCTCAAAAGCGCGGTCGAGGAGCTTGGCGCGCTGTGCGTCGGCGAGGACCCGGTGCGGGTCGAGGCCGTCACCGCCAAACTGCGCGCGGCGGCGGGCTCGGCCGGGCCGGGCGGCATCTTCAACCTGGCTCACTCCGCGCTCGACACGGCGTTGTGGGATTTGCGCGCCAAGGCGATGAACTTGCCATTGTGGAAGTTGCTCGGCGGTGCGCGGGATCGGGTTGCGACCTATGCCAGCGGCGCGTTGATGCGCGGCCTGACGCTCGACCGGGTCGTGCAAGCGGCGGCGACGCTCAAGGATCGTGGCTGGCGCGAGATGAAGACGCAGATGGCGCTGCCCGGCGAGACCACGCCGGCCAAAGAGGTCGAGCGCATGCGCCGGGTGCGCGAGGCAATCGGCCCCGACATCAAATTGATGTGCGACATCAATCAGCGCTGGCGCCCGGAGCAGGCGATCGATATCGGCAAGCGGGTCGAGGATGCCGGGGTCGGGCTGTTCTGGCTCGAAGACGTGACGACCGCGGATGATTTTGCCGGCCTCGCCCGCGTCACGGCCGCGCTGTCGACCCCGGTCGCTGGCGGCGAGTACGTATGGGGCATCGTGCCGTTCCGTCATATGGTCGAGGCGCGATCGGTCGATGTCGTGATGATCGATCTGGTGCGGGTCGGCGGCATCACCCAATGGCTCAAGGTCGCCGGCATGGCCGAGGCGTTCAACCTACCGGTCGTCAGCCACCTGATCCCGGAGGTTCACGTCCATCTGATCGGCGCGATCCCGAACGGGCTGACGGTCGAATACATGCCCTGGCTGGCGCCGCTGTTCGAGGAAGTCCCAGAGCAGCGGAACGGCGAGCTGGTGATGCCGACCGCCCCCGGCCTCGGGCTCAAATTCAACCAGGCGACGATCGACCGCTACCGCGTCGCTTGAAGGCTAGACGGCTTCGTTCAAGGCGCTTTTACTTCCTCGTCTCACCGGCGAAGGCCGGTGTCCACGGCCGAGGTGGATCCCGGCCTGCGCCGGGAAGGCTAAATGCGGCGGAGTTAGGTCGGGCTGAGAGGGATTGCGCTGCAAGATCACGAAGGGGAGGGTAAGCGGATGCTGGACATCGTCGTCGCCAACGGTATTGCCGTCCTTCCCACCGGGGCGGAGCCCGTCGATATCGGCGTGTCGGGCGGCAAGATTACTGCGATCGGCGCGCCGGGGAACCTCGCCACTCTCGGGGCCGGACGGGTCGTCGACGCGTCGGGGCAGATCGTCATTCCCGGCGGGATCGATCCGCATGTCCATTGTCGCTGGCCGATCGTGGTTCCCGGCACCACCCAGCATCAGATGACCGACGGACCGGCGCGGGTCAGCCAGGCGGCGCTCCATGGCGGCACAACGACGATCCTCGATTTCGCGTTGGTCGGAGACGGCGACACAGTGCAGCAGGCGATCGAGCGGCGGCAGAAGGAATGGGCCGGCGATTGCCACTGCGACTATGCGTTTCACACGATGGTGCAGGGTAAGCTGCCGCATGAGTTGCTGCCGCAGCTGGCCGAGGCGGTCCAGGCCGGGCACCCGAGCGTCAAGATCTTCACGACCGACATTACCCCGAGCCGCAAGGGCCGGATGGTCGATTTCGGCGACATCTGGGAGGTGCTGAAGGTATTGGCGCAGGCCGGCGGCATCGCTGCGATCCATGCCGAAGACAACGACCTCGTCATGCACATGTACGAGAAGCTGTTCCGCGAGGACCGGACCGGCTTCGAAAACATGGCGGAGGTGCACAACACCCTGTCAGAGGATCTGGCGTTCAACCGGGTAATCCGGCTCGCCGCCAATATCGAGGGTGCCGCCCTCTATATGATGCACACCTCAGCTGCGACCGGTGTCGCCGCAATCGCCACAGCGCGGGCCAAGGGCGTGCCGATCTACGGCGAGACCTTGCACCAGTATTTAATGTATAATTCCGATGACTATAAACGCCCGAACGGGCAGATCTACCATACCTATCCGTCGCTGAAATTCCCAGCGGATCAGCAGGCGTTGTGGACGGCGACCGACCACGGCGCGATCCAGACCGTCGCCACCGACGAGATCTGCTGTCCGCTGCGGATCAAATTGCAGGGGCGGCGGATCGACGACACCACCGGCGGCAATGCCGGCGTCGAGCCGCGGGTGTCGCTGATCTACACGGAGACAGTCGAAAAGCGCGGCCGCAGCCTTACCGATTTCGTCGGACTGGTTTCGGCCAACGCCGCCAAGATCATGGGCCTCTATCCTCGCAAAGGGGCGCTGGCGGTCGGGTCCGACGCCGATATCGTCGTGCTCGACCCACGGCGTCGCCACATCGTGCGCGCCGCCGAAATGCACGAGGCCGACTACAGCCCGTGGGAAGACCGCGACCTCGCCGCGTGGCCGTCACTCGTCATGCTGCGCGGCAAGACCGTGGTCGAGGGCGGCGCCTTTTCCGGCGATCTCAAAGACGGCCAATTCCTCCCGCGCAAGGTTCCGGAGGAGGTTCGGACGCGGCCGGCCGTCTGAACCTGCTCCTCGGCGGCTTAATTCCAGCTGCCGTCGATCCAAACCCGGCCGGTCGGACCCTGTTGCCAATATCCCGGTGTCCAGCGCGCGACCGTCGTCGGCGGAACAACATAGCTGCCGGACTTCCATACGTATTGCGTGCCGTCCCACCACCAATGCCCTGGGGCCCAGACATAGGTGGGGCCAGGCGCCGGGGGCGGGTTTTCGGCCTGTGGCGGCGGAGGCGCTGTCGGTGCGACGACGACCGTCGTCGATGCTGGAGTCGCACTCGGCGCGGTCGTGACCACAGATGGTTGCGAGTTTGGTGTGGTGATCACAGCAGATGGTTGTGAGCCAGGCGTGGTGACCACAGCAGCCGGCGGCGAGCTGGGTGTGGTGACGATGGTAGCCGACGGCGATGGTTGCGCCGCCGGCACCTGCACCTGAACTTGCGCGAGCTGGACCTTCGGCGCCGCAAGATCGGCGCTATTCGGCGGGATTGGGCTTGCGGCGAGGGCTGAGCCGCTGATTGCCAGCATCGAAATGCCGGCCATGAGGATCGTATGCCTCATCTGTTCCTCCAGGACATACGGGCGTCCAGGCTCTCGGACGCCCTTCTCGGTCGTCAACACCGCCGACTACATGAAATTCCCATCCAGAGTTTTCTCGCATTAAGGGCCGCGCAGGATCGGCGTGGTCTGCGGAACCGGGGACCGGCCCCATTAACCATCCCCAAAAAGGGTCATACTCGCGAAAATGTGATAGTTTTGCGAAAGAACGAAGGAGGTGCGATGTCTTTCGCTCGTATCGCGGCGATCATCGCCGCGGCATCGTTGTTGTGGGGCAGCTCGGCGAACGCAGCCGGGCCGCTTCGAGGCTTTCAAGCAGGCCTTTGGACCGGCGGCGCCTACACCGACGACCGCACCGGCGACTTTACCCATTGTTCTGCCGGCGTTGCCTACGACAGCGGGATCAACATGTTCATCCTGGTCACCGGCGACCATCGTTGGTGGCTCGGGTTCATCAATCCACGATGGTCATTTGCTTCAAACGCGAAGATGCCGGTCGAGCTGCAATTCGACGGAGGACCTCGCCTGGCTGTGACCGCTACGGTTCCTAGCCGTCTGATCGTGCTCGTCCCGTTGCCGAGCGACCCCCGGCTGATCGATAGGCTCGGCCGCAGCGCGGCGCTCGTTCTGGTCGCCGAGAGGCAATCCTTCTTTTTTCAGTTGAGCGGTACACCCGCGGTTACGGCCGAATTGAAAAGCTGCGTGCAGAAATCGCTCGCACTCCAGGCGACTGCGCCGACCGCGCCAACGACCACCACCGCGGCCGCACTCTCGACCGCTACAACTCCCGCGGCAGGGGTAGATGCCAAGCCAGCGTCGCTGGAGACCCCGCCGCCGCAGGCTGCGCCCCCGCCGGCCCTATCGCCGGCCAGCACAGAGCCTCAGGCGCCAAAAATACCGCCACCATCGGCTGCCGCGCCCCCAGTGGCGGCTTCATCGGCTTCAGCGGCGCTCGATATGCCGAGACCGCCGGTCACCACGCCCGGGCCGGCGATTTCGCCGGCACCACCGACCACCGAGGCGGTACCGCCCGCCGCCAGGTCCGATCTCGAGGAGGTCAGGCTGGCGCAGGATTTCTTTACGACGGCGCAGCTGCCGAATGCGCGTCTCATCGTTACCGACAAGCCGGCGGCGCTTGCCAGTTTCACCGCCGTATGGCGCTCCGATGATGCTGCCGGCGCCGTCAAAATCATCGCGCCGGGTCCCGATGTCAGCGGCATTGGTATCGCATCCGATCTGATTGCCGTCGACCCGCGGATGTGCCACGGGAATTTCGCCTCGGCGCGAGCGAGCACGAACGTCAACGGCGACATGGTGCTAAGCGCCGTCTTGTCGTGCACCGAATCAAACGAGGAGCGCGCCGCGGAATATTTTATTGCCCCGCGCCGTAAAGGCGGATTTGTGGTATTTGCCGTAGTCGGGAGCAGCGCGGTCGACGCCAACGCCAGGTCCGATCGGCAACGGATCGACCTGATGACCAGGGCTGCGGCGCGGGCGGCCGGCAACGACAGCTGAGCGGAGCGAGCGCGCTGTTCGCCCAGTTAACCCGCTCAACCACTCGCAGGTGAACCAGGATGAGCAACCAGGCCCTCCCCGGTCTCGACGGGATCCAAAGTCGGCTTGCCGCGGCAATCCATGCTCATTGGAAACTTTTTCTCGCCGAAGGCATCGTGATGATGGTTCTCGGGCTGCTGGCGATCGCCGTCCCGGAAGTCGCGACCCTGGCGATAACCCTCTTGATCGGCTGGCTGTTTTTTATCGGCGGAATCTTCCGCACGATATCGGTGCTGCAGCATCGAGCGATGCCCGGCTTCGCCTGGTCATTATTGATCGCCGTGCTGGCGATCCTGCTCGGCCTCATCCTGATTATCCGGCCGATTGCCGGCGCGCTGACCCTGACGATCTGGCTGATCGTGTTCTTTATCATCGAGGGGATCGCCGCGATCTTTCTGGCGATCGAGCACCGCCGCCATTTGCCGAGCTGGGGCTGGGTGTTGCTCAGCGGTCTGGTCGATCTGTTGCTCGCCTATCTGATCTGGGACGGCTGGCCGAGTTCGGCCGCCTGGGCAATCGGATTGCTTGTCGGCATCAACATGGTGTTTGTTGGGCTGTCGCTGGTCATGACCGCGCTGGCGGCTCGGACGATGGCGCCCGGCAGCACATAGTCCGGCGCCTCCCGCACTTATCCGGCCGCACCGCGCCTCAGCCAGAGCTCGAGGCGGGCGAAGAGCATATCGGTCAGAATGGCGAACAGGGCGACGAGCACAGCACCTTCGATGACGAAGGGCAGCTTGTCGGCGACCAAGCCGTCGAAAATCGGCGTGCCCAAGGTCAATGCACCGACCGTCGACCCGATCGTCGCGGTGCCGATGGCGATCGTGACCGAGACCCGGATCCCCGCCAGGATGACTGGCGCGGCCAGAGGCAGCTCCACCTTGCACAGGCGCTGCCACGGTGACAGGCCCATGCCCTCTGCGGCTTCGCGCACGGCTTGCGGCACGCCTTCCAAGCCGGCGACCGCATTTTCAATGATCGGCAGCAGGCCATAGATAAACAGCGCGATGACGGTCGGCCGGGCGCCAAAGCCGATCAGCGGCACCGCGATCGCCAGTACTGCGACCGGCGGAAAGGTCTGTCCGACTGCTGCTAGTGCATCGACCATCGTGTGAAAGTCGCGGCCGGCCGGGCGGGTGACGAAGACCGCGAGCGACACGCCGGCCGCGGTGGCGGCGAGGCTCGCCGCCACAACCAGCTCTAGATGCGACAAAAACAGCTCGACGAAGCTGGCACGGTCGTAGACGACCGGCTCGACCCCGGGAAAAGCCCAGCGCAAGAGCGGCCGCAACGATTCCATCCGCAACAACAGCGCGGCAAACAGCAGTCCGACCCAGAAAATTGGGCTAGCCAGGAACCTAACGCTGCGTGCGGGGTTCACCGCACCAGGTCCGACAGGGTGATGACCCCGATCGCGCGGCCCTCGGCATCGGCGACAGGTACGCGCTCGATGCGACGTGCGGTCATCGCCGAGAGAGCGTCGCGCAGCGAGGCAGTGACCGGCAGCGGTTCGCCCTCGGCGCTCTCGCCAAGGCGCATCGCGGTCGCCGACCGTTCGCACCGAAAGCAGTTTCAGACCGAGACCCTGGCGGCCGATGAAATCGCTGACGAACTCGCTCGCCGGATGTTCGAGGAGATCGAGCGGGGCGCCGAGTTGGGCGATGCGGCCCTTGTCCATGATCGCGATGGAGGTCGCCAACCGCAGCGCTTCCTCGATGTCATGGGTCACGAAGACGATCGTCTTTTGCGTCGCCTTGTGGATCCGCGCCAGCTCGGCTTGCAGCGCGTCGCGGGTGATCGGGTCGACCGCGGCAAAAGGTTCGTCCATCAGCAGCAGCTCGGGATCGGCGGCGAGTGCGCGGGCTACCCCGACGCGTTGCTGCTCGCCGCCCGATAGCTGGTGCGGAAATTTGCTGCGGTAGCTGCCGGGATCAAGCCGAAACAGCTCTAGAAGCTCGCTCACTCGCGCACCGACCCGGGCTTCCGGCCATTTGAGCAGGCGGGGGACGGTGGCGATGTTGTCCTCGACATTCCAGTGCGGGAAGAGACCGGTCGACTGGATCGCGTAGCCGATGCGCCGCCGCAGCATTTCGGCCGGAATCCGTGTCACGTCCTCGCCGCCGACTCGGATCGTGCCGCCATCGGCCGCGACCAGCCGGTTGATCATGCGCAATGTCGTCGACTTGCCGCAGCCCGAGGAACCGAGCAATACGCAGAACGCGCCTGCGGGGATGTCGAGCGAGAGGTCATCGACGACCGCGCGGTTATCGTAGCGCTTGGTGACGTGGCCGAGTTCGATCATCCGGGCATCAGTCGAGGCCGCATGGCGGCAAGGGTTTGCAGCACAAAATCGGCGGCGAGCGCTAGGAAGATCGCCGGCAATGCGCCGAGCAACACCAAATCGAGCGCATACTGGCCGAGCCCTTCGAAAACAAAGGTACCTAGCCCGCCGGCACCGATCAAAGCAGCGACGACGGCGAGTCCGATCGTCTGCACGACGACGATGCGTAGCCCGGCCAGCAATACCGGCAGCGCCAGCGGCAACTCGATTTGCCAAAAAAGCTGATGCCTGGTCAGCCCCATCCCGCGCGCAGCGTCGATGGCGGCCCAGTCGACGCCGGCGAGCCCCGCCGCGGTATTGCGCACGATCGGCAGGAGTGCGTATAGCACCAGCGCGATGACTGCCGGCGCCGGGCCGATGCCGCCAACGCCAAGTGCGGCAAGCCGCGGAACGGCTGTCGCCAGCGCGGAAAGCGGCACGATCAGAAGCCCAAAGAGCGCGATCGAAGGGATTGTCTGCAACATGTTGAGCACCGCGAACATTAGCCCTTGCACGCGCGGAACCCGGACCGCGGCGATCCCCAGCGGAAAGCCGATCGCCAGCGCCGGTCCGACCGACCCGGCGACCAGGGCGATGTGACGCAACAGCGCCTCGGCGAAGAGCTGGCGGCGACCCGCGTATTCGCGCACGATCGACAACTCGTCAAAAACCCCGGCCGCCGCCAAAACCGCGATGCCGCCGCAGATCGCGACGACAGCCAGCACCCGTTGGGCGGGTCCGGCGCCGAGGCGCTGCAACGCGTCGACGACGGCAAGTCCGGCGCAGCCGGCGATCAGCCAGAACGCCCCGCCGAGCGAGATCCGCGCCGCCGGGCCGGCGCCCGCGGCGAGCGTCCCCGCGGCATGTCCCGCCGCGGCCAATGTCAGCAGCAACAGCAGCCCGGCGATCAAGGCCACGGCGACGTGCAGCGTCCTCGCCAGCGGGGACAGCGAAGCGGCCAAAAGCAGCGCGCCCAGCACCGCGAACCCGATCATCCAGCCGCCGCCAACGGCCGACCACAACGCAATCGGCCGCCCGGAGATCAACCGGTTTGGCGCCAGAACGACAAACCCTGATGTCAATGCCGCGATCGCCGCAATGAGCGCCAACACCAACAGCACCTGGTTGCGGACGATGATCGGGAAGGAGAGGGAAGGGGAAGGGCGCTGTGTGGCCAGACCGGGGGGCGAGGTCACGGCAGAAAATGCTTCGATTTCAGATAAGACACCGCAACGGCGCCGGCGTCCTTGCCGTCGATGGCGATCTCCGCGTTTAGCCGCTGCAACGTCGCGAGGGTCAAGCTGGCGAAGACCGGGTCGAGTAGGCCGGCGATCTGTGGAGATTGCTTGAGCACCGCTTCGCGAATTACTGGGGCCGGCGCGTAGACGATTTGCGCCCGCTTATCGTCATCGAGTGCGACGAGGCCGAGGGCGGCAATGGCGCCGTCGGTGCCGTAGGCCATCGCGGCGTTTACACCGGACATCCCCTCTGCCGCGGCGCGCAAGGTGGCGGAAGTGTTGCCGCCCGACAGGGTCAGCAATTGCCGGTCGGTCAGGCGAAAACCATAACTCGCCTCGAACGCCGGCAAGGCCGAAGGACTTTCGACGAACTCGGCCGAGGCTGCGAGCTTGATATCGCCGCCGGCATTAACGTATCGGGCGAAATCGCTCATGGTCGCCAAGTGCTCGCGCCGGGCCAGATCTTTGCGCATTGCGATGACCCAGGTGTTGTTGGCCGGCGCCGGGGCGAGCCAAACGAGGTGGTTGCGCTCCCGGTCGAGCCTGGCGACCTCGGCATAGCCGCGCTCCCGGTTTTTCCACACCGGGTCGTTTTCCATATGAAAGAACAGTGAGCCGTTTCCGGTGTATTCGGGATAGATGTCGATCTGTCCAGCGAGTATTGCGGCACGCACAATGTTGGTCGGCCCGAGCTGCAGCCGGTTGCGCACCGAGATATCCCGAGCCGACAGTACCGACAGGATCATATTGCCGAGAAGTGCTCCCTCGGTGTCAATCTTCGACGACACCACAACGGGTGGGGCTGCCACCGCCTGCAAAGCCGCGAGGGTGAAGAGAGCCGCTGCGCAGATCGCCGAGATCAGGAACGACCGCATCTAAGTTGCTGGGAAGAGACAAGCGCGGCGTGCGCGTACGTGCCGAAGTCGCCTCCTACGCTTGCTTCGCCTCGATGATCGAGCGTCGGATTGCCCGCGTGCGGGTGAAAAGCTCCTGCAGAATATCGCCCTCGCCCCAGCGGATTGCCCTTTGCAACGCGGTCAGATCCTCGCTGAAACGCTGCAGGATCTCGAGAACGGCCTCGCGATTGTTCAGAAAAATATCGCGCCACATGACGGGATCAGAGGCGGCAATCCGGGTAAAATCGCGAAAACCGCTGGCAGAAAATGCGATGACCTCGGATTTGAGGCTCTCCTCGAGATTGGTCGCGGTGCCGACGATCGTATAGGCGATCAGATGCGGCAGATGCGAGGTCATCGCCAGCACCCGGTCGTGATGCGCCGCGTTCATCGTCACGACGCGCATGCCGGCCTGTTCCCACATCGTGCCGACCTTGGCCACGGCTGCGTCATCGGTCTCGGGCAGCGGGATCAGGACACACCAGCGGTCGCGAAACAGCTCGGCAAAGCCTGATTCCGGACCGGAATGCTCGGTGCCCGCCACGGGATGACCGGGCACAAAATGGACGCCCGGCGGAACATGCGGGCCGAGGTCACGGATGACCGCTTCCTTGACCGAGCCGACATCGGTCAAAATGGCGCCCTGCTTCAGTGCCGGACCGATCCGGCGCCCGATTTCCGCATAGGCGGAAATCGGGGTCGCTATTACCACCAGATCGGCGTCCGCTACCGCTTCCACCGGGTCTTGCGTTGTTTCGTCCGCGAGTTCGAGGCGCTCGACCGCTGCCAAGGTTTCGGCGCGGCGCGCGCAGGCGACAATGCTCGTACCAGGGCTGTCGCGGCGCAGGACCCTGGCCAGCGACGATCCGATCAGCCCAATCCCAATCAGCGCCACCCGATCGAATAGTTTCTCGCTCATCGCGTACCCATGAATTCGCCGAGTGCCGCCGCCACTTTTTCCATCTCCTCGCCGGTGCCGATGGTTATTCTCAAATATTGAGGCAGCCCGTAGCCGCTCATCTTGCGGGTCAAGATGCCGCGGGATTGCAAAAAAGCGAAGGCCGCTTCGGCGTTGCGGCCGGGCTCGTCTGGAAAGCGCGGCAGCACGAAATTGGCGACGCTTGGCGTTAGCGGCAGCCCGAGGGCGGCGAGTCGCTCTGAAAACCACGGTAGCCAGCGGTCGTTGTGGGCGCGGGCCCGGCCGAGGGAAACCGTGTCCTCGACCGCTGCGATGCCCGCCGCAACCGCCGGCGTCGACACGTTGAACGGCCCACGTACGCGATTGAGGACGTCGGCGATAGTTGGCGGAAAATAACCCCAGCCGAGGCGCAGCCCGGCTAGTGCATAAATCTTCGAGAAGGTCCGGAGCATGACGACATTGTCGGCGCGGTCGACCAGCGCGGCTCCGGCTTCGTAATCATTGCGGTTGACGAATTCGGCGTAGGCGGCGTCAATCGCCAACACGACCGAGGACGGCAATCCGGCATGCAGCCGAGCCAGTTCCTCCGCCCCGAGATAGGTGCCTGTCGGGTTGTTTGGATTGGCGATAAAAACCAACCGGGTGCGCGGGGTGATGCGGTCCAGGAGGGCATCGACATCGGCCGTCAAGGACCGCTCAGGGGCGGCGACCGGCGTCGCGCCAACCGACTGCGCGCCGATCGGGTACATCAGAAACCCGTGGCGGCTATACAGGACTTCATCGCCGAACCCGGCATAGCAGCGCAACAACAGCGCGATCAGCTCGTCCGAGCCGGCGCCGCAGACAATTCGCGCCGGATCGAGACCGTGACGCCGGCCGATCGCCTCGCGCAATGGTTCGGCACTGCCTTCGGGGTAGCGATGGATCTCCTCGGCGAGTGCCCGAAAGGCGGCCATCGCCTTTGGGCTCGGTCCAAGCGCGCTTTCGTTTGAGGCAAGCCGGATCGGCCGTTCGACCCCGGCGATGGTGGCCTCGCCGCCGACATAGGGGGCGATATCGAGGATGCCCGGGCGCGGGACCGGGCCGTTGGTACAAGTCATCGGGGTTCAGCCTCTCCCTGAGCCGGACGCGAGCCACGCCGCGGGGAGCGGAACGGCATAACCGCCAAGCGGCAGCAGGCGATAAAGCGTCTTCCCAAGCCGCGCACGGAAGGCGGCAAGACGGGGATCGGAAGGCAGCACAAAGCCATCGATCTCGACCAGATTGACAGCACCTTCGGCATGCTCCCAAGAGGCGAAAAATGTGCAGACGAGATCCAGCGATGATAGCATTCCGAGAAACCGCGCCCGGCTGATGTCGGCTGCCAACTCGGCGGCGAAGAAAGTGCGGTCGGCGCCGGTGTCCAGCTGTTTGCCGGGGCCAATCGCCAGCGCGTCGGCGCCGTCGCTACGCGCATTGCCGCGCACGCCGAACGGCAGGCGAGCGATCACCCGCGGGGCATTGTCGTCCTCCGACAGGAGATGCCGCCACCACGGGTCGCGCTCGCCCTCTTGTGGCATCGGCAAAACGCCCACCGAGGCTTGCCCCTTAGTCACGGCACGGATTACCTGGCCGATCGAGCGATAGGCCGACATCGGGGTGTGGCTGCCGAAATGGTCGCGGGCGAGATCCCAGAAACCTTGCGCTTCGGCCGGGGCCAACACCGCGACAGCGAAGGGCGTTTCGATTCGGACAGTCGCCGCCAGCATCTCGCGCCAGATTCGCACGACACTCGCAAACGGCAGTTCACCGCGGTGCCGCGCCGCGAGCCGGCGAAGAATCTCGGCCTCGCGCGCGGGCTGGTAGAAGGCCACATCGCCGTCCTTCTTGCTGGCCGCGACCCTGCCGACGATCGAGGCCCGCTCGATGAGCAAATCGTGCAGCCGGTCGTCGATCTCGTCGATATGCCGGCGCAAATCTGCGAGATCAGACGGGATGAGGGACATGGTCTCGTTCATGGTCGGGGGGCGGTAGTAGTAGAAGCCCGGTCGAGCGAAATCAAAGAAAACGTTGACAGGCCCTATCTCCGCTCCCTAGCTAACGCCCCCGAATCGACAACCGCAAATGGCCCGCCTCGAATGCGGACCGGCTGCCGCGCAACCGGGTTGCTGAGAAATCTTGTGCCGACCGTAACATCGCCCCGCCCGCGTTCGCGTTCGGACCAGGAATGGCCCGGCTACCGGTTTGATGTGCGCGACCCGCTGCGGCTCGATTGCGGGATCGACTTCGGCCCGTTTACGATCGCATACCAGACCTACGGCGCCCTCAATCCCGATCGGTCGAACGCGATCCTCGTCTGCCATGCGCTGACCGGCGACCAATACGCCGCCGACCCGCACCCGATCACCGGCAAGCCCGGCTGGTGGGAGACCCTGATCGGCCCCGGCGGGGTACTCGACACCGACCGCTATTTCCTGATCTGCGCCAATGTGCTGGGTGGTTGCATGGGGACGACCGGACCTCAGGATATCGATCCTGCAACCGGGGAGCCCTGGGCGCTGTCATTTCCGGTGATCACCATTCGCGACATGGTGCGCGCGCAGAAACTGCTGCTCGATCATCTCGGCATCGACAGCCTGTTCTGCGTAATCGGCGGATCGATGGGCGGCATGCAAGTATTGCAATGGGCGGCGAGCTATCCCGAACGCGTCTTTGCCGCGGTGCCGATCGCTGCCGCGTCGCGCCATTCGGCGCAGAACATCGCCTTTCACGAGGTCGGACGCCAGGCGATCATCGCCGATCCGGATTGGTGCGGCGGGCGCTATCTGAGCCTCGGCCGCAAACCCGCACGCGGCCTCGCCGTCGCCCGTATGGCGGCCCACATCACCTATCTTTCCGAAACGGCGCTGCACCACAAGTTCGGACGTAATTTGCAAGACCGCCGCGCGGTTACTTACGGCTTCGACGCCGATTTTCAGGTTGAGAGCTATCTACGGCATCAAGGCAGCACTTTTGTCGACCGGTTCGATGCCAATTCCTATCTCTACATCACCCGGGCGATGGATTATTTCGATCTTGCAGCAGAGCAAGGTGGCTCTCTGCCGAGTGCCTTCACCGGCACGCAGTCGCGCTTTTGCGTGATCTCGTTCACCAGCGATTGGCTGTTCCCGACCTCCGAGAGCCGCGAGCTGGTCCATGCGCTGAACGCAGTTGCGGCCAATGTCAGCTTTGTCGAGATCGCAACCGAAAACGGCCACGACGCCTTTCTGCTGCACGAACCCGAACTGTTCGAGACCTTGCGCGGCTTCTTGAACGGGTGCGCCGAGCATCGCGGCCTCACTCGTTAGAGGCGCCGGGCCGGCGGTAATGGTGGAGCAATGGCAGCGTCTCTGAGCCTGGACGAGACCGCGACGCGGCCGGCGGCCGAAGCGCTCGAAGCCGGCGAATTGCGCCAGGATTTGCGGCTGATCGCCGAGATGATCGAGCCGGGCGCGCGGGTGCTGGACATTGGCTGCGGCGACGGCGCGCTGCTCGCCTATCTGGCGCGGCACAAGAAGGTCGACGGGCGCGGCATCGAGCTCAGCCAGTCCGGCGTCAATTCCTGCGTCGGCCACGGCCTGTCGGTCATTCAGGGCGACGCCGACCGCGATCTCGACGCCTATCCGACCAATGCCTTCGACGTCGTCGTGCTAAGCCAGACCCTGCAGGCGACGCGAGAGCCGCGCCGAGTGCTCGAGGCCTTGGTTCGCATCGGCCGGCGCGCGATCGTCTCGTTCCCGAATTTCGGGTTCTGGCGGATTCGCCTGCACCTGATGCTGCGCGGCCGGATGCCGATGTCGCATCTGCTCGCGCATCCCTGGTACGAAACCCCGAACATCCACCTGTGCACGATCCGCGACTTTGCCGCACTGTGCGACGAGCTCGGCGTTACCGTCGAGCGCAGCGTCACCTTGGACCGGCACGGGCGGCCCTATGCGCTCCACCCCCATGGCAGCCTCGCCAATATGCTGGCTGAGCAGGGGGTCTTTGTCCTGTCCGGGGCGCGGCCCGGATAGGGTGCCGTCTACAATCCCTCGCGGTGTGACAGCCTCGGGGTTGCCGGGGCGTAGACGAGCCGGCGGAAAGCGCGCGCGGCCGCCGGCTTGGCGTAAATCTGCTTCGTCGCCTCGATCAGCACGACCCCGGCGAAGCGCGGGAACCAGCGCTTGCCGATCCGCTCCCAGGCCGGGGCCGAGCGCAGAATCATTCGCCTTCCGGCCGGTGGGACGAACAGTGCGGTGTCGGTCTCGACCGGGGTGAACATCTCCTCACGCAGCAGATGCAACAATTGCGACATCGTGTAGGGGCGCCCGGAACCGAACGGCGTGCGGTCGAGCCGCGCCCAGATGCCCCGCCGATTGGGGGCGACGATCAACAGCCGGCCTCCGCCTGCCAGCACCCGCCAGATCTCCTTCATCATCGGTCCGGCGGGCTCACTGGTTTCGAGAGCGTGCACCAGCAGCACCCGGTCGATCGAATAATCGGCGAAGGGTAATTCACCCTCATCGGCCAGCGCGACAAGGTTGCGGCCGTCGAGCGCCCAGCCCAGCACGCCCTGCGAGGCCGGCATCAACGCCACGGTGCGTTCGGTCTCGGCCGAAACTGCGGACAGAAACGGCGTCGCATAGCCTATGCCGAGCAGGCGCATGCCGCGCAAATCGGGCCAAATGCGGCGGATCGCGCGGCGGATCATGCGGCGCGCAACTTGCCCCAGGCCGGTCAGGTAGAAATCCCGCAGATCGACGACGTCGCTCGGCATCGGCGCAGTCTAGCATGATGCTGCGGCGGCAGCCCGGTTGGGCTAATCTGCTGCCTTCGATCGTGTTCGCGGGCGCAAGCTTTTCAAGACAGCTGGAGGAGCGGCGGGCGGTGTTCGGATTGCGTCGCCTCAAAGGCGCGGGCGGCGCGCAAGACCCGCGCATCGGCATAGGGCGGGCCAACAATCTGCAAGCCGACCGGCAATCCGGCAGCGGTCAGCCCGCATGGTATGCTCGCCGCCGGCTGGCGGGTCATGTTGAACGGATAGCTGAACGGCGACCAGTCGATCCAGTGACGCTCCCTCGCCGGATCGTTCAGATCCTGTCCGGCCGGCAATGCCGGGATCGGCATTGTCGGGGTCAGCAGCAGGTCATAGCGCTGGTGAAAGGCGCCCATCGTCCGGCCGAGCGCGTTGCGGACGAGGTCGGCGCCGAGCCAGTCGACGGCGCTCAATGTCTCGCCTGCCGCCGCTGTGGCCAGGAGTCCCGGATCGGACGATCTCTTGCGCTCGTCCGGGAACGTTCGCATCAGTACGGCCAGTCCGGCCGCCCACAAGGTGAACAACGCATCGCGCGGAGACTCGAAGATTTTATCGACCTGCTCGACGACGGCCCCAAGCGCCTCGAACTGGCGCGCTGCGGCGGCCACTGCATCGGCGATCTCGCCATTGACCCGCGCGTAGCCGAGGTTTGGGCTGAAGGCGATCCGCCAACCCCTTACGCCGCCGTCGAGCCCATCGCGCCAATCACGGTCGTCGGGCGGCAGCGCGTAGGGATCTCGGTGGTCGGGGCGGCTGAGCACGCCGAGCAGCAATGCCGCATCGGCGACAGTTCGCGTCATCGGCCCCAAATGCGCCAGCAGGCCGAGCGAGGAGAGCGGATAGGCCGGCACTCGGCCAAAGCTCGGTTTGAGCCCGAAGATCCCGCAGAACGCCGACGGGGTGCGGATCGACCCGGCGCCGTCGCTGCCGAGATGCAACGGCGCGATCCCGGCCGCGGCCGCGGCGGCTGCCCCGGCGCTGCTGCCGCCGGAGGTGCGCGACAAGTCCCACGGATTGCGGGTGACGCCGGTCAGCGGGCTGTCGCCCAATGCCTTCCAGCCGAATTCCGGGGTCGTGGTCTTGCCGAGGATGACCGCCCCGGCCTCGCGCAGCCGGGCCACCGCCGGCGCGTCCTCCGACCAGTCCTGATCGCGATCGACGAGGTGCGAACCGCGCAAGGTCGGAAACCCGCGCATCAGCATCAGATCCTTGACCGTCACCGGCACGCCGTCGAGCGGTCCCACGGGCGCTCCGCGTCGCCAGCGCTCCTCGGAATGGCGAGCCGCCGACAATGCGCCGGCGCGGTCGACGACGCAGAAGGCGTTGAGTCTGGGCTGCAACCTATCGAGACGATCGAGGAGCACCCTGGTCGTCTCGACCGGCGATAAGGCGCCGGCGCGATAGCCCTCGATCAGCGCAACCGCCGTCGCATAGGCGAGATCATCGTCGCTGGTCATACTTCCTCCAGCTGCCGTTCGGATATTCGGCATATCTCGCGTCCGAGGTGGATCTCAGACCGTGCCTAACCCACGATACCAGACGACGGCGAAAGGGCGTAGGCTCGGCATCGAGCTTGGCAGCAAGTAAGCGGAGGAAGCGATGCGCGGCGTAGTCTTCACAGGCGATCGCGAGATCGAAATGATGGAGTTTCCGGATCCGACGCCAGGGCCGGGTGAGGTCGTCGTCGAAATGAAGGCGTCCGGCATGTGCGGCAGCGATCTGCACCAGTACCGCCGCCCAAAATCCGGCGGCGAATCGATCGGAGGCTTACCGGTGAATCCCAATCCGGTCATCGGCGGGCACGAGCCTTGCGGCATCGTATCCGCAATTGGCCCGGGGGTCAGCGACAAGCAGGCGAAGGTGGGCCAGCGGGTGATGGTGCACCATTACAAGGGCTGCACCGTATGCAACCATTGCCGCTCGGGTTGGTCGCAGCTGTGCCAGGAGGAGCCAGTCCTGGTTTACGGCAACAACGCGCATGGTGGACACGCACGCTATCTGAAGGTGCCGGCTTTCACCTTGGTGCCATTGCATGACGAGCTGTCGTTTACCGCCGGGGCGGCGATCTCATGCGGCACCGGCACCGCCTATGGCGCTTTGCGCCGGTTGAAGCTCTCTGGCAACGACACAATTGCATTGTTCGGCCAGGGGCCGGTCGGGCTGTCTGCGACCCAGCTCGCGGCGGCGATGGGCGCGCGGGTCATTGCCCTCGATGTCAGTCCCGAGCGGCTGGACCGGGCCAAGGAATTCGGCGCGTGGGAAACCGTAAACCCGCGCTCGAACGACCCGATCGGTGCCATCAAGGATCTAACCCACGGCGGCGCCGATTACACTCTCGACACGTCGAGCCAGCCCGAAGGCCGGATCGCCGCGGTGCGCAGCGCCAAGGTGTGGGGCACGGTGTGCTTTGTCGGCGAACGCAACAATGTGACGATCGACGTCAGCCCAGACATGCTGCGCAAGCAGCTGACGATCGTCGCCTCATGGACCTTTTCGTCGATCGGCCAGGCCGAGTGTGCGCAGTTCATCGTCGATCGCAAAGTCGATGTCGATCGCCTGTTCACCCATCAGTGGAAGCTCGATCAGGCCGAGGAAGCCTATCGCCTGTTCGACACCCAGACCACCGGCAAGGGCGTGTTCCTGATGTGAAGGATTAAGAGTGGAACGAGCGCTATCTCGCTTAATCAAATGATATTTGAAGAGCTTGAAGCGAATTTGGCCAAAGCGTCGATTTCACTGAATTGAACCATAATGGTCAAACTGTCGTCACAAACGACGCTCAGCGTTCCTCTGCCCTGTAAAGTTCCAGCGGGGTATCGACATGTTAGAGAGCTTGGTGCTTACGCTTCGCCTATAAAGCGATATCCAAGCTCTCTATTGTCATAATTTAAGGAGGAACTACGATGATTTAGGCTTCGCAGATCAAGGACCACATGCAAATTGTCGGTTCTGACGGGCAGCAACTTGGCTCGGTCGAACGGATCGACGGATCTTCGCGCATCAAGTTCGCTCCGAAAGGCACGGCGGACGGCAGGGATCATTTCGTTCCGCTCGATTGGGTCGCTTCGGTAGAGGGGCAAACGGTCCGGCTGAGCAAGTCGAGCCAGGATGTCCAGCAGGAGCTCGAACGAAGCGGGACCGCGCGGCGGAGATAACCTCCGTCAAAGGACGAGGGCGTGGCCGAATGGCCGCGCCCTTCTCGCTGTCCGCGGCGGTCGGGGCTACTCCGATTGCCTCGTAAGAGCAGGAGGAAACCATGAGCCAACCATACGCAGCTGATGATTTTGCGATAATCCGAGCACGCTTGGAAGAACTGCGCCGCGAGCAAGCCGGGAGTGGTCCGAAAACGGGACACCGTTCCGAGATGGACCCGAGGCCGTATCGTGGTGTCAAGACCGGCGAGGCGGAGCTTGAGGGTCACCGCGTTCCGCGCTCAGTTAGCCAAAAGCTCCTGGAATAAAACCTCAAGCGAACACAACGCCCAAATCATCTGCGGCTTGACGCACCCAGACCAGTCCACCCGTTAACTGCGGGCAGAGTCTGCCTTCGATAAGAAACCGGCGCCCACACGCCAGGCTTGCCGGCAGGCACTCCGATTAAAAAAGGAGCGCTACGCCGCGCGCACGTAGCGGCGGCAGTCGAAGCGCAAGTGGTCGCGGAAATGCGGCCGCAGCTTTTGCGTCCAGGGGGTGTCGGCGGCTTTTCGCCAGGCATCCGAGCGCACGACCTCGGGCGCCTCCAGGTGATAGAGCGCGACATAGCGCTGAGTACCGCCGGCGCCACGATAGCGCCGCGCGCACACCACGCCCGGGACAGAGCCCAACGCCGGGACATGCTCGGTATTGTACCATTCGTTGAATTCGTGCTCGTGCTCGGGGGCGACGTTCATCCCGATCATCATCAACGCCGCGGCGTTGGGCGGCGCTGTGCGGTCGCCCGGAAACAATTGCTCGCCTTCGTAGCGCAGGATGCCTTTACGGAACTTGGCCGTGCGCTTGGTCCAGGGCGATCCGTTGTCGCCGCCGACCGCGAGATAGGCAGGACTGTGCAGAACGCCGACATTGTCGAGGTCGTAGGTCGCGATCGAGACCTTCGGATTCTCGATGCCGATCCAGCGATCCGCGTTGATGAACCCCGGCACCCGCAGCCGCTCCGGCACGTGTTCGAGATCGTACCAGTCGTGAAACTCGTCCTCGGGCGCCGCCGAGAAATCCATTGCCGCGATCAGGATGCCCTTTGCCATCGTTTCCTCCTGAAATCCCGTCGCATCATCGCCGAGACCACACCCGATTGCTAGGACGGTCCGTCCGTCAGCGACGGGGCTGCCGCTTGGAGGCGGCGATGGCCGGCTGACGAAACAACGTGTCGGCGGCCCGTTTCTGGACGTCTGACAGGCTCGCGTAAAGGCTGTCGAAGGCGGTCGCGAGGTGTTCGGTGTTGTCAGCATAAGCGCGCGCGATTTGCGCGTAGGAATGCATGTTGTCGATCGCGTTCATCTCTGACACGTCGCCGGCGCGCCGGGCAAAGAGCGCATCGGTGCTTGCCGCGTTGTCGCGCATCGTCTGGGCGAAGGCGGACCACAGCGGCATCTGCGCCCCGGTAATGCCGAGCTGCGATTGCAGCGTGCGGATCCGCTGGTCGACGGCGGCTCTGGTCGCGGCCGACATTTCCGGCGGCGCCGATGGCGCAGTGGCTGGTGCGGCGGCCCCGGCTGGAGGCGACGCCGTCGGAGGCGCGGCCGTCGGGGCGGGTGGGATTGCGGCCGCCGTCGACCCCGCCTGCGCAAAGCAGATGGCCGGCGCCAGTAAGATCGCCAAGACGACGCCGTATGATACTGATGGCGAGAACATATCGACCTCTCGATTGGTTAGCGGCCGTGACCCTGCCAGCCGCCAAAACCGCGGCCCTGCCGCGCCTCGCGCCAACCACCAAAGCTAGCACCGCGCCAAGCTTGGCGCCCACCGCCATGCCAGCCGCCGGCCGCGTACCAGCCGCCGCCATGCCAAGCTGCTCGCCCGCGCCAGCCTCCCTCTTGATGCCAACCACCGCCGCGCCAAGCAACTCCGTGCCATCCGCCGCCGCGCCATCCGACTTCGTGCCAGCCGCCGCGCCATCCGACTTCGTGCCAGCCGCCATCGATGAAGCCAGGCGCCCACCAGAAGGGTTCGATCGCTGCGAACGCCAGGACCGGGGGCGTGATCACGATAGCGAGGGCTGGCGGCGCAAAGATTACCGGGGGCGGTGCGACTGCCGCGATGACGATAGGCGGCGGCAGGACCACGATCGGAGGCGGCACCGCCGCACCTATCAGCGCACCAGTCGATGGCGGTGGCGGGACCGCGGCCGCTGGAGCGGCAGCCACCACCGGTGGCGCGACCGATGCGATCGGCGCCGGAGCTATTGCCGGCAGTCCAAGTACGATTGGCGGTGGCGCCGCGTAAATCAGCGGCGGCGCGATGATCACCGGCGGCGCGATGATGACGCCGAACGATGCGCCGACCAGCAGACCGGGCCACAGCCAAAAGCCTGCGCCCCAACCCCAGCCGCCCCAACCCCAAGCGTGGAACCAATCCGCCCCGCCCCCGGCGACGAAGCCGGATCGATCCCATCCGCCGTCCAAGACTCCAGCCGAAGCGACGGACCCGTGCCAGCTGCTGCCGTGCCAGCCTCCGGCCCGGTGCCAACCGCCGGCTCCGTGCCAGCCGCCCGCCCCGTGCCAGCCGCCCGCCGCGTGCCAGCCGCCCGCCGCGTGCCAGCCGCCCGCTCCATGCCAGCCGCCCGCTCCATGCCAGCCGCCGGCCCCGTGCCAGCCACCCGCGCCGTGCCAGCCACCCGCGCCATGGCCGGCCCCGCCCCATTCGCCAGGCTTTGCCTGGGCCAGGGGGGCCGCCGCGATCGCCAGAGCCGCCGCGACGATCAGCAGCTTGGTGATTCCATGGCTCATCGACTGTTGTGTTCGTGGCATCTCGTCCCTTGCCTGATACTTTTGGTCCTCGTCTGCTATATTGAGCGAGTTCCGGCAGGGCGTCTGAATCGATAAAACGTCAATGTATCGTTAACGTTCCGAAGCGCCACAGAACCACCATTTGCGCCGAACTACCGAAATGGTTCGTCTGCATTGCCCACCGGGTCTTGTGCTATGATCAACTCTTATCCGGACCCCGGGGAGCGACGATGACCGCCACCACACCCTTCCTAGAAAATGCAGACAGACTGGGGCCGCTGGCCTCGCGTTATGTGGAAGTCGAGGGCCTGCCGTGGAAGCCCACACCATGCGCCGGCATCGACATGAAGGTGCTAATGGAGGAGCCCGAAACCGGCCTCTTAACCGCGCTGTTCCGCTGGCAGCCCGGCGCCGAACTGGCGCTCCACGAGCATGTCGAGATCGAGCAGACCTTTGTGCTTGAAGGCAGCCTCGTTGATGACGAGGGCGAGGTGCGCGCCGGCGATTACGTGTGGCGACCCAAGGGAAACCGGCATATGGCGCGCTCGCCCCATGGCGCGCTGGTGCTGTCGTTCTTCCTGAAGCCGAACATTTTTCTCGCCGGTGACGCCGCCGGGCAGGATTTGCGCTGACGCTGTCGGCTAATTGGCGCTTTGCTGGACGCTGCCGACCTCTCGGCTGATCGAATATTCGCGCGGGTAGCGGCGTCGCTGCACGAAGACAAGTGCAAGAATGCTGAGCGCCGCGGTGAACATGATCCAGAAGCTCGGCGACAGCCTGTTGCCGGTTATCGCGATCAGCGAGGTTGCAACGAACGGCGTAAACCCGCCAAACATCGTTACCGCGACGGCGAAGCTCAACGACACGCCGATCCCGCGGACGGATGTCGGGTACAGCTCGGCCAGCTGCGACGGCAATACCCCGCTGTAACCGGCCTTGACGAGGCTGAGCCAGCCGGCGGCAAAAATAGCGGTCGCCAGCGACGGAAAAGCCACCATCAGAAAGAACACCGGATAGGTCGAGAGCATAAACAGCCAGGCGGTACCCCGCAGCAGCCCGCCGCGCCCGAACTTGTCGGAGAGGTGCCCGGCGAGCGGTGAGGCGAGGCCGAGGATGACGGCGCCGACCAATGTTGCGGTAAATCCGGTTGCTTGCGGCAAGTGCAGTTCTTTGACCGCATAGGTCGGAATGTAGAGGATGATATAGGCCGAGCTGTTCGAGATCGCCGAGGCGCCCATCGCCAGTACGAACTCGACCGGATTGTGCCGAAGCATGTCGCGCACCGGGGTGCGGGTCGGCTTGATCTCGACATATTCGGGCGTCTCGTCGAGACGGCGGCGAATGTAGAGACCGGCGGGGCCGACCAGGAGGCCGAACAGGAATGGGATGCGCCAGCCCCACCCATTGAGCTGTGCCGGCGACAACGTGCTTGCCAGGATGAGCCCGAAACCCGACGCGAGAAAGTTCGTGATCCCGGTGCTGGCCCATTGCCAGCTCGCGACAAAGCCTTTGCGCGATTTAGTCTGTTCGGAAAGAAAGGTAACCGCACTGCCAAACTCGCCGCCGACCGAAAACCCTTGCAGCAGGCGCGCGACCAGCATCAGGATCGGCGCCGCGAGCCCGATCGTCGCATAGCCCGGCGTCAACGCTGTCATTGTTGTACCGACGACCATCAACAGGATCGACAGGGTGAGCCCGGCTTTGCGGCCGGCGCGATCGGTGTAGGAGCCGATCAGGATCGCGCCAAAGGGGCGCACCAGAAACGATACGCTGAACGTGCCAAAACTCAGCAGCAACGATGCGGTTTCGTTGCTGGTCGGGAAGAACACCTTTGCGATCGTCACCGCGAAATAGCCGTAAAGCAGAAAATCGAACCATTCGAGCGCATTGCCAAGCGAGGCGGCGACGATGACCCGCGTCAGTGACGCTTTGGCGCGGACGAGGGCAGGGGCGTGGCTGTCGGCTGTCATGACGTCTCCAAAAGCGCTTAAGCTGATTTCTCTATCATCCCTTCTGACGAGGACGTTCACCACCAGTCTCGCGATTTTCCCTGCGTTACGCCAGACTGAATTGATTGGCCCAGGTCTGATGGAGAGACCAGCCGCCTTCGTGATACGGCATCCGAGGCAATCGGTTTGCCGGTGTTGCCGACCCGTTGCGCCTGCCGCATGATGGCTCCGGAAAAACAGAGGCTGGGGGAATGAGCGCCAGGAGCAAGATTTTTCCGAGCTTTGCCGAGGCGGTGCGGGACATCCCCGACGGGGCGACGATCGGCTTCGGCGGGTTCGCGGTAGTCGGCGTGCCGATCAACCTCTATGGGGCGGTGGCGGCGCAGGGCGCCAAAGGGCTGACCTGCGTGTCGAATTCGACGCGCGGCGGCGCCACCCTGCCGCCCGAGGCCCCCGATATGGGCCAGATGATCCAGAACGGGCAGGTCAAAAAGGTGGTCTGCGCCTTTACCGCGCCGACCCGCGCCTCGCAGCGGCTGATCCTGACGGAATATGTCGAGAAGGGTCTGATCGAGGCCGAACTGACGCCGCAAGGGACATTGGCCGAGCGCATGCGCGCGGCCGGCGCCGGCATCCCGGCGTTTTACACGCCGGCTGCGGTCGGCACTGAACTCGCCGAGGGGCGCGAGACGCGAATGTTCAACGGCCGCGAATATCTGCTGGAGCACGCTCTGCCGCTCGACTACGCGATGATCCGCGCCTATCAGGCCGATGCCGCCGGCAATCTGCGGTTTCGCCGCTCTCAGCGCAATTTCAACCCGATCATGGCGATGGCGGCGCGGGTCACGGTCGTCGAGGTCGAGGAGGACATCCTGCCGGTGGGCGCCATCGACCCTGACGATGTGCACACGCCGGGGATATTCGTGCATCGCATCGTCAAGATTCCACCGCCACCCGAAGGATGGTGGCCGCAACTGCCGCCTGGTCCTGGGGGGAGTACCGCACGATGAGCGAGAGGGCAAAAGGGCTGAGCCGCCAGCAGATGTGCGACCGGCTGGCGATGGAATTCGGCGACGGCTGGATCGTCAATCTCGGCATCGGCATCCCGACCTTGTGCTCGAATTTCGATTTCGGCGACAAGGAGATCATCTTTCATTCGGAGAACGGGGTGATCGGCTACGGCCCGATGGCGCCGGCCGGGGAGGAGGATATGCACTTGGTCAATGCGGGCGGTCAGCACGTGACCCTGCGGCCGGGAGCGGCGATTGTCCATCACGCGGATTCGTTTGCGCTGATCCGCAGCGGCCGGATCGACGTGACCGTACTGGGCGCCTATGAGGTCGCCGAAAACGGCGATCTCGCCAATTGGAAGATGGCCGGCCAGCAGGGCGGCGGCATCGGCGGGGCGATGGATCTCGCTTCCTGCGCCAAACACGTCTTTGTCGCGATGGAGCATCAGACGCGCAACGGCAGTCCGCGGCTCGTCCAACGCTGCGCGATCCCGGCGACGGCACGCGGCGTGGTTAACCTCGTCGTCACCAACTTCGGACTGTTCGAGGTAACCAAGGAGGGTTTGGCGCTAAAGGAGATCGCCCCCGGCGTCACGGTCGACGAGGTCAAAGCCGCGACCGGCTGCAACCTGATCGTGGGTGACCAGACGCCGCCGGTGCGGATGGCGCGGTAGCGAAAATAATGAACCGGGTATTGATTACCGGGGCGGGCGGCGGGATTGGGCGGTCGCTGCGCGAGACCTTGCGCGGGGTTTATCCGGTGCTGCGGCTGTCCGATCGGGTGGCGCTCGCGCCGGCGCGCGACGGCGAAGAGGTCGACCAGACCGAGATTTCCGACATGGCGGCGGTCGAGCGCATGGTCGAGGGGGTCGACGGCATCATCCATCTCGGCGGCAATTCCGGCGAGAACACCTGGGATGTGATCCTCCAATCGAACATCGTCGGCGTGTACAATGTGTTCGAGGCGGCGCGGCGCGCGGGCGTGCAGCGGATCGTCATGGCGACCAGCAATCACGCGGTCGGCTTTTACCCGCGGGCGCAGACAATCGACCACCGGGTCGTGCCGCGGCCGGACAGTCGTTACGGGCTCAGCAAGGCGTTTTCGGAAGCGATCGCCAGCCTCTACTCCGACAAGCACGGGATCGGGTTTCTGTGCGTGCGGATCGGCAATTTCGCGACGCGCCCGATCGACAAGCGGCGGCTGTCGATCTGGATCAGCCCGCGCGACCTGACCCAGCTCGTGCGCATCGGGCTCGAACACCCGGAGGTCCGTTACGAGATCGTCTATGGCGTCTCGAACAACCGGCGCTCGTGGTACGACAATTCGAACGCCTATCGTCTCGGCTATAAGCCGCAGGACGATTCCGAGCCCTTTGCCGACGCGGTGCTGGCGGCCGAAGCCGGCCAGCCGGCCGACCCGATCGCCGAGCACTACCAGGGCGGCACTTTTCCCGCAGCCGAATACACGGCGAGGACGCGGCGCGATTAATAAGGCGTTACACCACCGACAGCACGGCTTCAGGCGGGCGGCCGAGGGCGGCCTTGGCGCCCGAGATCACGATCGGCCGTTCGATGACGATCGGGTTCTTGACCATCGCCGCAATCAGCGCGTCTTCGGACAATGCCTTCGGGTCGATGCCGGCCGCCGCAGCCTCCTTTTTTCGCACGAGCTTGGCCGCGGGCATTTTCAGCTGGCCGAGGATCTTTTTGAGCTCGGCAGCAGAGGGCGGCGTCTTCAAATACTCGATGATGACCGGCTCGACCCCCTTTTCGCGCAGCAATGCCAGCGTCTTGCGTGAGGTGTTGCAGCGCGGGTTGTGATACATCGTCACTGCCATTTCGGTCCTCCATCGCTTTAGGTGTCGAAGCGCCTCGACAGGATAGCGCGCTGATGGCCGGGCTGCAGGGCTTTAAAATCGGCATCGGCGGGACGAAGTAGACGCGCGGACGTTACCTCGGGATCAACCGGGGCGCACCCCCAAGGAGGATGCAGATGCCTGACCATGTGTACCGGATCATTGAAGTCGCCGGCTCCTCGGAGAAGAGCATCGAGGACGCCATCCAGAACGCCGTCGGCCGGGCATCGCGCACCTTGCGCCAAGTCGGCTGGTTCGAGGTATTACAGACTCGCGGCCACGTCGAGGATGGAAAGGTCGCACATTACCAGGTGATCTTGAAAGTCGGGTTCACGCTCGAAGACGAGTGATCCGCGGCTGCGTTCAGCGGGCTCGGGCCGCCAGCGCCATTGCAACGCCGGTCAATGCCGAACACAGTCCGGCGAGGCGAAAAGTGGTGCGAAAAGCATCGAGAAAAGCGTCGGCTGCGCTGCGCCCGCCGGCAAGCGCCGAGGTCTCGATACCGTGGAAGACGAGCGTGAGCAGCGTGGCCCCCGAAACGATCCCGAGGGTGCGGGTCAGCATCGCCACGCTGCCGGCGACACCGCGATGCTGCCGCGGGATCGCCGCGATCACCACGTCCATATAGGCGACCTGGAACAGGCCCACGCCGAACCCTTGGAGCGCCAGACCCGCCAGGATCACGGACAATGGCGGGGCGGCGTTCCAGTTGCCGATCAGAAATAGCCCGGCGCCGCCCAATACGGCGCCGAGTAGGGCAACGCGCTCGGCTGGAAGACGCTCGATCATCCGACCGGCCAGCGGTGATGCGGCGATACTTCCCGCAAAAGAAACCGCCAGCACGGCCCCGGCCAGCGGCAACGACAGCCCGGTATAGCGGACAAGGTAATAGGGCGCGAACAGCAGCACCGAAAAGCTGACCAGATAAATCAGCACGCTGGCGAGATTGACCATTACGAAGCCGCGGCTGCGAAAAAACTCGAGATTGATAACCGGCGCAGAAATGCGGGCCTCTCGGCGCAGAAATAAGAAAAAACTGGCAAGGGCGAGCGCCAAGAGTGGAACCGCCAGGTAGTCGCCCTGGCCAATCCGCTGCAATGCGTTGATCAGAAGCAGCAGTGTGCTGATCGCCAGCGCCAGCAAACCGGCCCCGATCAGGTCGAGCGGCTCGCGCGCACTGGCGCGTGATGGCGGCGGCAATCCTCTAACAAACAGCAGCGCCGCTAGAGCAATCGGCGCGCGGAACCAGAAAACGGCGGGCCAGCCCCAGATGCCGACGAGCGCTCCGCCGAGTAGCGGACCTGCCGCAGAACTCAGCGCGAAGATCATCGTGAACGCGGCGACCGCGCGGCTTCGCCGCTGCTCGGGAAACAGCCCGGTCACCAGGGCCGGTGCAACGCTGATCACCAAGCCGGCGCCGATCCCTTGCAGAAAGCGAAAGAACAGCAGCCAACCATAGGCCGGCGCGGCAGCGCACAGCAGGAATGCCGCCACGCTCCAAGCAAGGCCGGCGCGAAACACCCGGGCGTGGCCAAAAATGTCGCCGACCCGGCCGAAGGCCAGCATCAGGCTCGCGTAGGTCAGGACGTAGCAGATCACGACCCACTGGATCATCCGGATCGGTAAGCCGAAACTCTGAGTGATGTCGGGAAAGCCGATATTGACGGCGGTATCGAGTGGCACGATCGAGGCGCCCAGCCCCACCAGCATTAAACGCAGCCATTGGCGAGCGGTCATTTTCAGCCGCGCCGGGTTCGCGCCGCTGCCGGCGATCGGCTAATGCACGAAGGCGATCGCGTGGAGGGATTTGCTTCAACTCTCGTCGAATGAGGCCTTCAGTGAAGCTCCGATCGCGTCGAGGGCTGGTCCGGCGGCGTGAATGATCCTGCCCATCGTCAGAAAGCCGTGGATCTGATCGGGAATATGCAGCTGCCTGACCGCGACTCCATCGTCCTGCAGGCGTTGGGCGTAGGCCTGCCCCTCGTCGCACAGCGGGTCGTGACCCGCAGTCAACACGAAAGCCGGCGCGACCCGCGAAAGATCGGGTGCGCGCAACGGCGAGGCGCGCCAGTCGGTGATGTCTTCGGTTCCGCGCAAGTAATGCCCGGCAAACCACCGCATCGTCGCCAAGGTCAATAGATGGCCTTCGGCAAACCGCTCTATGGAGGCCCGGTTCATTGCGAAATCGACCGCCGGGTAGAGCAGCAGCTGAGCCCGCAAGGTCGGCATGCCGCAATCGCGCGCCAACAGACTGACTACGGCCGCAAGGTTGCCGCCGGCGCTGTCGCCACCGACCGCGAGCCGGTTGCTGTCGACGGCTATCGCGGCACCCGTTTCGCCGACCCATCGGGTGGCGGCGAGACAATCGTCGACGGCCGCCGGAAATTTGTATTCGGGCGCCAGGCGGTAATCAACCGCAAGAACCGCGCAGCGGGCGGCGTTGGCGAGGTGGCGGCACAGAGCGTCATAACAATCAAGGTCGCCAACGACCCAGCCACCGCCATGAAAATAGACGAGGGCCGGTAATATTTCCTCCGACTCCGTCCCCGCTCCGCGATACAGCCGCAGCGGGACCACGTTCCCATCCGGTCCCGGCGCGGCGAGTTCGCGGATCTCGGCCACCGGCGCCGGTGTTGGACAGAGCACGTCTCTGGCTGCGCGGAACAGGGCCCGTGCTACGGCGGGCGTCACCTGATCATAGGGCGGCCTGCCGGACTGACGCACCATTTCGAGAACCCGCTCGGCATCCGGATCGAGCGCCATTGTCAATTCCTTGTCTGACAAGATGTCGCCAGCCATTGTAGAGATCACCGAATGGTTGGCGCTAGAGAATGATGTTTCCCGCTGGCCACGGGCCGGCACAGAAAAGCCCCGGTCGGGGGAGACCGGGGCTTCTGCTCGTCTGCCGGTTTGCCCTGCCGACAGGCGCGAATGCATCGTTGGGGGGACATAACGATGCCGACAACATATTGCGGTGTTTCGATCCCCGTTGCAATTCATATTTGAGAACTTAACCACGAATAAGGGTGACACGCCGCTGAACCGGGTGTCGGCGCGTCAGTCAGGTGCAATCTTGGCTCTGGCGTCGGCGAGTTCCATCTCGTCCCAGTAGCCGATCAGAACCCCTGATTTAAGCTGCTGGCCGTGCGCATAGGCGGCGATTTTCTGATCCGGCATTGTGATCCGCGTGTGGTCGCGCAGGGCCCAATCGAACAGCGCCTCACGTAGTCGGGCGCTTTCTGTTGCGTGCCGTGGATCGGCGCCGAGATCGTGAAATTCTTGGGGATCGGTTGCAAGATCGTAGAGCAGCGGTCTAAATCCGATTGCGTGGATGTATTTCCAGCGTCCGTCGAACACCATAAACAGCCGGCAGTCGGCGATCGGCTGATTCAAGGTCAGCCGCGCCTCCAGCATCGCGTAGTCGTATTCGGAAAACGTGCATTGCCGCCATTTGGCCGGCGTCTCGCCGTGCAGGAACGGCAGCAGGGATCGTCCTTCAACGACATGCGGCTTTGATTCAGTCCCGAAATATTCGAGAAAGGTCGGGACCAGGTCGATCGCCTCGACCAATGCCTCGCACACCGTACCGCGCGCAGCATTGGCCTGCGGGCGCGGGTCGGTGACGATCAGCGGCACCTTGACCGCACAATCGTGAAAGAAATCCTTGTCGCCCAGCCAATGATCGCCGAGATAGTCGCCGTGGTCGGAGGTGAAGACGATCATGGTGTCGTTGGTGAGGCCACGCTCGTCGAGAAAGCGGAACAGCACGCCCAATTGATCGTCGATCTGCTTGATCAGGCCCATATAGGCTGAGATCACCCGCGCGCGGACCTCAGCGCGAGAAAAGTTGCGCGACGGCCGCATCGCCATCAGGGCGCCGTAGACTGGATGAGGATCGGCGCGTTCGTCCTCTTTGCGCAGCGCGGGCAGAATGTCGCTGTCGCGGTACATCGCGTGGTAGGGCGCCGGCGCGATATAGGGCCAGTGCGGTTTGATGTAGGAGAGATGCAGGCACCAAGGCAGGCCGTCGCGCGATGCTTCGTCAATAAACGCCATCGCGCGCCGCGTCGTATACGGTGTTTCCGAGTGCTCTTCGGGGATACGCGCTGGCTTGTCGGCATGGGCCAACAGCCAGCCGTTCAGGACCGCCCCATCGTAGCCCTCGGCAGAATTGGCCCATTCCTCCCACGGGTTGGCAGCCTCAAAACCTTGTGCTCTCAGATAAGCCTCGTACGGCGGCCGGGGACGGCCCGTGGGGTGCAAACCGTCGTCACGCTCGTACGGCTCAAAGCCGCACTGCGCGAGGTGAATGCCGTTTGCCGAGAGGGGGTCGATCCCAAGCCGCGCCATGCCCTCGATGTCTGCAGCCATATGGGTTTTGCCGACCAGTACATTGCGCACGCCGATCTCGCGCAGATGATCTCCCAGGGTCGGCTCGCCGACACGCAAGGGAAAGCCATTCCAGTTCGAGCCGTGCGAGCGCATGTAGCGGCCGGTGTAAAAGCTCATGCGCGAAGGGCCGCAGATCGGCGACTGGACATAGGCATTGGTAAAGCGCACGCCACGAGCCGCCAGCGCGTCGATGTTCGGGGTAGCAATGCGCGGATGTCCGTAGCAGCCCAAATAATCGAAGCGCAACTGGTCGCACATGATGAACAGGATGTTCTTCGGCGCCGCCATCAACCCCCTCCCTCGCTGCCTCACAACGACAGCATACGCGGCAGCCACAGCGAAATCGCGGGAATGTAAGTGACCAGCATTAACACCCCGAACATGACGGCATAAAACGGCCAGATCTCGCGCACGACCTGCTCGATCGTCACCCGCCCGACAGCACAACCGACAAACAGAATTGATCCGACCGGCGGGTGGCACAGCCCGATACCGAGGTTCAAGAGCAGAATCATGCCGAAATGAACTGGATCAACGCCGAACTTCGTGACCACAGGTAAGAGGATCGGGGTCACGATCAAAATAGATGGCGCCATGTCGAGCACGCAGCCGAGCACCAATAAGAGAATATTGATCAGGAACAGAATGACGTATTTGTCGCTCGACAGCTTTAGTAGTAGGGCGGTGACTCGGGCTGGCACCTGCATCAGCGCCATCACATAGCCGACGCTGGCGGCAAAGGCGATCAGGGTCAGCACCATCGCCACCGTGCGCATCGTGCGCTCGACCAACAGCGGCAGTTCGCGCCAGCGGTAGTCGCGATAGATGAACATCGTGACGAAAAAGGCCCATAGGCAGGCGACGGCGCCCGCCTCGACCGCGGTAAAGACGCCGCCGAGAATTCCGCCAAGAATGATCGCCAGAGTGACGAGGCCCCAGAACGCGTCGAGCGCAACCCTGGCCGCCTGCCGCCAGGCGATCCTTTCGCCGCGTGGGTGGCCGTTGCGGTAGGCCAGCACCAGGCACAGCACGATCAACGAAGCGCCGAGCAACAGCCCTGGGACCACCCCGGCCATGAACAGGCTGATGATCGAAATCGTGCCCCCGGTCGCCAGTGAGTAGATGACAGCGTTGTGGCTGGGCGGAACAAGGAGCGCCTGGACCGAGGCGCTGATCGTT
>CAVTFD010000020.1:0-42961 GCA_963733945.1 uncultured Alphaproteobacteria bacterium
AAAGCATCTCCGGTATTCAGTGGCACAGATGTCACCAGAATATTTGAGCCTGAATATTGTGGCGTTCTATTTTTGCGAAGGGAAAAACTTTATTCGTGTTTTACGGCGAAATCGACAACAAATACTATGGGCTTCCGTGTAGATGTCGCGTCATCAATGGGGTAGAAGCTGGAGAGTTAGAGGGGGAACTGAGGAAAGCAATCGATGTGAAATGGCTTCTCTTGGTTACGTCTGGCGTGAGTGGTTCCGATGCTCCTCGGAAACCGGGCGAAGGTTCAAGTTGGGGTTTTTGTGGAGGCGAACACGTTTCCTATGCCGACAGAGACATCGACACCCGCACCACGACGAACCGCGGCCCCACCGTTAATTTTCCCAATCGCACTTAGGCGGCGTGATTTTCCATAAAGGGGTTATGCGCCATCCTCGGCAACCGGGTGGGGAACGCACCTTAAGATCCTAAAACGCATATAACCAGCGCCGAAACCGGCCGCAACATCACGTTTCATTTGACCCGTGAACGTCGTCACAGGACGAAGACAGAGGATATCGACTAATGGACCGCTGCGACGTTAGTTTCTTCTCGCGGGCGCTGATCGCATGCGGGCGGCTCGTGGTTTGGTTCGTGGGTCGATCGCGCGACCCTATCGCAACCAATTGATATCGTTTGATCGATAACGGAGGAATAGTCCGCGATGCGGTGTTTCCTGGTCCTGGCGACCGCGGTCGCGCTCTATCGGGGGCTGCGGCCGCAGCCGTCGCGTACACGCCTCTCTGCGGGGGATCGAACCCGACCTGCACCTATGCCTATTCCACCGAGCGCCAGATGGTCGCCGGGGCGACGACGGGGATAGCCGTCTACCGATCGGTCGATGGGATGACGCAGCGCATCGGCTTCACCAGCAACGGGCAAACGGACACGGCGGCGGTCCAAGCCTTCTGCAACGCAGCGGTTTCGGGCGTGATATCGCGGAACTGCCTTCTGTCGACGGTCTACGACCAAGCCTACGAGGCAGTTCACGGCGGGACGGGCGGTTGCGACATCACCAACGCAACGCCCTCGGCCATGCCGACCTACCTGACCTGGCCCGCTCACAGCAACCTGCCGCAGTTCCAGAAAGGCTGGCAAGGCACCGGTACGAACTTCTACCTGGACACAACGGGGTGCACCGCGCTCACCGGTGGCGCTCAATCCCTGTTCTATTCGGGCAGCAATCTTTATTGGAGTGTGGTCGGCGGACAGGCTGGACTCAATGAGAATACTCCAGCTCCCTTCCCTTTTGGATCGATGTTCTCGGCCTATGTCGGGTTCGGGGTTAAATTCGGCGCTTGCGTGGTTAGCAGATATTGCGGCGCTTTTGACACCGAAGGCGAGGGACCACAGGGCCCCTTCACTCCGACCTCGAACGGCGATCTGATCCAGGTGCTCGCTACCGCCGGGGGGAGGGGTCCAAATAATGCCTGGGCGAACAACGTGCAGATTGTGGCCAATGTTACCGTTCCCCATCCGCTCGTCACGCAAGGCCGGATGACATGGGGGGCTACCGGTGACCACGAATACAATGGACCCGCTATAAATAGATCCGAAGCATTTTACACGTCGGACTTGAATTCCAGCCAAGCGGCAGCCCTCTACGCCAACGAGGCGGCGTTCCAAGCGACATTGACCTTAGGTTATCAGGGGCCGGGCGATTTGTTCGGAGAGTACAGTACTATGCCGAACGTGACCCATGGGCATATTGGTCAGATGCAGTACCTGGCCGCCGCCTACACTCTGCGCAAACCCTATGCCGGTTACATGGGACCATTGCTCAACGCCTGTCAGGGACAGGGTCCCAATTCGCCGTGCGAGGACATCGGGCTGAGCGGAAACGATATCGATACGACGACCTTGTCCGCTTTCTGCGGACCTGTCAGCGGCCTCAACAACTGCACCGTGCAGATATGGTACAACAGCGCGCTCAATCAAAACGCCACGGTCGGCGGCGGCAACTCGGCGCTCGATTTCACCGCGGTTTCGACCTCGGCGCGGCCGGCGATCGCTTTCTCCGGTTGCGGGACCTCCAAGATCACGGTCTGCATCGTCACCAGCCCGACTCGCTACTTCACCGGCGGCGGGGCGATCAGCCTGTACACCGGCATCAATGGTTACGCGCTCTCGGCGGTGGCGCAGCGTACCGGCTCGTTCACCACGCCAAGCGGCATCATTAGCTCGGCCATCGGCGCGGGTCCTGAGACCTTCTTGGGCTTCGGCAACACCGCCAATACTTGCTTGGGCGCGATGCACAATGGCGGCGGCGGCCCGACCCTATCGACCGGCTGCGCCGAGAACACCATCCACAGCATGACCCTGGACGGGGCCACCACACCCTCGATCGTGCTCTATTCGGACGGCTACGCCAGCACCCCGACCACGACGACCTTGGGGTTCAGTGCCGCTGGGATGGGCATCGGCGCCACCTCCACAGGGGAAGCTTCGTGCACTTGCCAGATCAGCGAGGTGCTGATGTTCGGCGATGGCGGCGATACCAGCTTCGCCACGGCGCTCGGCGCCGCCAACGTCGCCCTGCTGCGCGCCAACCAGCAAGCCGAATTTGGCTTCTGAACGATGCAACGCGGGTAAAGAACACCCTCGGAGCTTTGCCGCCGATGCGCCCGGCGGCACCGCCATGCTCATTCCAAAAAATGGCTGCACCATCTGATCGATCACTGACTCTGAGCCTGCTGAAAGCGGTACTCGGCTATGGGCGAATGTAGGTCCAGCCCTGCTCCTCGAGCTGCGTCAAACGCACGATTCCCGCGGGCACGACCGTAGCCTCGGGAATGATCTCGATCGGATGGCCCTCGCGCTTCTCCATAGCCATCTGCGTGTTGTGGCAGGCGGAAAAGCTGACATCGCCGCCAACCTTCGACGCCTTCAGGGTCTTAATGTGGTCCTTCACCGGAGAGGTATCTTCCCGCAGCATGTTGAGGCCCGGCCCGTAGGCGACGATTTCCACCTCGATGCTCTCGCCCTTGCCGCTGTAGTACTTGATCGCGTTTTCGGTGTTGTTGAGCGCGAGGTTCATCCGCTCCGGATCGTTCTGGCTGACTTGAATCACGATGCGATGGCTTGCCGACTTCTCGGCTGCAAGCCCCGACGAGGCAAACAGCGCCAACGCGACAGCTATGAGACCGCTACGGAGAATCGCTTTCATTTTATTCGCTCCTGCCCTTAGTGCTCAGATATAGACATAAGATTTACTTGCGCCGTCATGGCCGGGCTCGTCCCACGGCTGTCCGGTTCAGCTGGGGTTCCACTGCAGGGTCATTTGAGCGGGGTTGGCGAGAAGTGGTGGTTCGGGGTCGAGCAGTTGGTGGAGCGGGCGGCGGTGCATCAGGTTGAGGCGCACCAGGCGGGCGAAGGTGAGCGGGCTGGTGACCGCCTTCTGTCCGGCCTGGGCCAGCCGCAGCAGCAAAAAGGCGATCAGCGCGACGGCGATCTGGATCCGCACGGCGTTTTCCGAGGTGCCGAGAAAGCGGCGGATTTTGAGGGTCTGCTTGACCCAGCGGAAGAACCGCTCGATCGCCCAACGGCGCTTGCAGAGATCGGCGATCTGCTGAGCGGTGGCGTCGAGATCGGTCGACAGGATGCGCAGCAGCTTGCCGCTATCGAGCGTGACGCGGACCTCGCGCACCGGATCCTGAAACGGGTTGCGGCGGCCGCTGCCCCCTGTTCATGCCAGGGGCAGGCTCAGGCGCGCCGGCAGATGGCCGATGCGGTCGGACAGGATCGCGCCGTCAGCCGGCACCGGCAGCTCTTCGACCACCGTCAGCGGGGTGTTGGATTTGAGGCGAGTGACGATGCGGCATTGCGCGGCGTCGAGCTTGGCCCACCACGCATAACGGAATAGCCGAGATCAAAGACATAAGTGGCGCCGGGCTCGATCGGCATCGCCTGCGCGGCGGTGATGTCGTTGACCCGGGCTGCGGTGATCGCCGCATAGATCGGCCGGTCGGCGTCGGGATCGTAGACGACGTGCAGCTTGGCGCCGCACACGCCGGCGGAAAACTGCGCCCAATCGCGGCTGCGCGCGTCGAGCCGCAGACCGCTCGCATCGATCAGATAAGTCGTGTCGGCCAGAGAGCGGCGCAGCCCGCGATCGGCGCGGCTGATCATCAACGCCAACAGCGCGGCGAAGAAATCGGCGGGCCGGTCGTGGTTGGCGTCCGCCAGGGTCGCGCGCCGCGGCAGGCTGGCTCCCAGATGATAAAGCCGCGCCCGCTGGCTCTGCATCGCGCCGACGATCTCGCGCAGGCTCGCCGCACCGGCCAGCTGGCCATACAGCAGCGCCAGAAACTGGCTTTTGGTGGTCAACCGGCGGGCCCGCGCGTCAGCCCGGTGCGCCCCGACCAGCCGGTCGAATTCCGCCCACGGGACATGCTTCAGCAACTGATGAAAAACGCTATTGTGATGGCGCATGGCGCTGACCCTCGTTTCGTGTCCGGAACGTTTGGCGACGTCCAACCACGAATAAATACAGCGCCATGCGCCACCCACAGCACAAAATATGCCGGACAGCCGTGGACTTGTTCCGGCCATCCACGAGAAGCAACGCAAGCTTTGCCGATGTCCGTGGATGCCCGGCACAAGGCCGGGCATGACGAGTGCAGTGAGACTGCGACACCCGAGTGCGTCTGAGCGCTAGGCGGGGTGATCCGACAACAGCGCGGCAGTCCGCCACGCTCCCGTCAACATGTCGGCTTATGATAGCCGCAAATTGCGTGGGATTACGGATCTTCGTTGCCTTTCTCGGACGCGTCCTGCTCGGCTGGTTGCGGGGATCTAGGCTTCGCGGGGCGGCGATTACATGGTTTCCCGTAATTCCCGGTTATGCGGAATTAATTCCCGGTTCGCCGAAAAACTTCCCGGTTCTTTGTCTACGGGATTTTCTGCGCAACACATTGATTTATCCCATATATCCTTGCAAAGATCGGCGGCTCCGAGGCCGAATCCAAGAAATTCCCGGCTAAATTCCCGATTGTTCCGGTTCTACGGGAGTTTTGCTCGGCCGAGGCCGGGCGCGCCCACCTTACCGTCGGTCAGCCGCGTCGGGTCAGGCGACCGCCGCGCCGGTGAGCTAGCTGTGGAAGCTATGAAGGTTGTTCATCCGGGTCTGGGGTGTGAGGCTGGGGTTGCGAAGCCAACCAGCCCTATGCCGGAGCCCCGGATGAACATCCATAAGAATGCGCGCCTGACGCCGCAGGGTCAACTCTTGATGGTTTTGCGGATCGAGGATGAGGGCTGGAAGGTTGCTGATGCCGCGGTGGCAGCCGGTCTGTCGCAGCGCCGTGCATACCATTGGCTGGCGCGGTATCGGGCGGGCGGCGAGATCGCCTTGCAGGACCGCAGCTCGACGCCCGGCCGATACCGTGAGCGCGCCCCCAGCGAACGAGACGGCGAGATCGAACGGTTGCGCCGGCAGCGCCTGACAGGCGATCGGATCGCCCGCCAGCTCGGCCTGCCGCGCTCGACCGTAGGTGCGGTCCTGCGCCGGCTCGGTCTCGGCCGCCTGAAGGCGCTCGATCCGCCGCCGCCGATCGTGCGCTACCAGCGCGAGCGGCCCGGCGAGCTGTTGCACCTCGACACCAAGAAACTCGGTCGCATCGGCGGAGTCGGCCACCGCATTACCGGCCGCCGTACCGGAGCCATCAATCGCCACCATGGCATCGGCTGGGAGGTGCTGCACGTCTGCATCGACGACGCCTCGCGCCTGGCCTACACCGAGCTCCTGCCGGACGAGAAGAAGGAAAGCGCCATCGCCTTCCTCGGCCGCGCGCTCGACTGGTTCGCCCGTCACGGCGTCGCCGTCGAACGCATCATGACCGACAACGGCTCGGCCTATAGGAGCCATGACTTCCGCGCCGCCTGCGCCCAGGCCAGGCTCAAGCATATCCGCACCCGGCCCTACACGCCGCGCACCAACGGCAAGGCCGAGCGCTTCATCCAAACGAGCTTGCGCGAGTGGGCCTACGCCCGTGCCTACCAATCCTCCGCCGAGCGAGGAAACGCCATGCAGCCCTGGATCGCCGAATATAACCATACCCGCCCACACTCAGCCCTCGGCGGGCAACCGCCTGCCTCCAAGCTGAACAACGTTCTTGGCTTCAACAGCTAGCGCAGACGTGGCCCGGGATCCATCCCCAGATACACCCGGCCGCCGATCGGGTACCACTCGGGCGCGATCGTGACCGTCTGGCCGACAACGTGCAGGTCGCGCCAGCATTCGGCGAGGCGGCTCGCGCGCTTGAACGAGGTGCTGCCGCCGTGCCGGTACACCAGATCCATCGCCTCGCGCGCGCTGTCCCCGGCATAGATGGACGTGAGCCGGCAGCGCGCTCGCTGCTCGAGGGTGGTGTCTTTGCCGGCGGCGACCGTCGCCCACAGCTCGGCGATCTGCGCGCTGCGGTAGGCGCGACCGGCGTTCAAGATCGCGTCGGCCCGTCCGACGGCGTCCTGCACCTGGGGGTTTTCGCACAGCATGCCGGTCCGGCCGCGCGGCGTTTTCTCGACCGCCAGTTCGATCAGCGCGTTGATCCCGGCCCGCGCGATCCCGGTGATCACCGCGCTGTGGTGCGGCCCGACCCAGCATTGGACCGGCAGGGCGTAGGTGATCCCCGGCCAGCGCTCCCACTGATTGTCGAGCGGGATTCCGACTTGCGGCATTGTCCGCCGCTCGGGCAGGAAGACATTCTCGACCGTCCAGTCGAAGCTGCCGGTGCCGCGCAGTCCGGCGACATCCCAGCTCCCCGGCACGATTTCCGCTTCCGTTCGCGGAAACACCCCGCGCCAATAGAGCGAGCCGCCATCCGGGCGGCGGCGCGGCTGGCCGTCGTCAAGAATTTGAAAGCTGCCCAGCATCCAGGCGCTCTCCTGGCAGCCGCTGCCGAATTGCCAGCGCCCGCTGACGCGGTAGCCGCCCGCGACCGGCGTCGCCTGTCCGCCCCCTGGCACCGCGGTGCCGGCGATGATCGTGTCGGCGTCGCGCGAGTAAATCTCGTGCACACCCTCGTCCGGCAGCCCGAGCGTCACGAGTTGACCGATGCTGTTGTTGGCGAGGTTCCAGCCGACCGAGCCGGCGCCTTCAGCCAAAAGCTCGACGACGCGCAGATAGGTCAGCGGGTCCACCTGGAGGCCGCCCAGCGCGCGCGGGATCACCATCTTGTAGAACCCGGCGGCACGCAATCGCTCGACCAAGGCCTTCGGCAGACGCTGCTCACGTTCGATCTCGTCATGGTAGTCGCGGAGCGCCGGCTGCAGCGCGGCCGCCGCCTGCACCAGGGGTTGTGCGTCAATATCTGCCGGCAAGCGCGTCTCTTCGGCCATCGTGTCCATCAGCTCCTCTTGCGCGGTTGCGGTCGCCGATCCCGGGCGAACTGTGCCGCCGCGGGCCGGTGTGTTCCACGCCCTCGTCAAGCGCGGCTCACCTCGACCGGGGTGTCGTTGAAGCAGGCGCCTTCGGCGAGATCGGCGCGGAGATCGGCGGAGACGAGGGCCGAGATGGTTTGCCCGGTGCGGCTCGTCTCGAGCCACGCGCCCTTCTCGCTGGCCACCACCCCCCGCGGCACTTTGTCGGTCACTTCGAGCGGCAGGATGACCTCACCACGGTCGTTCCACACCCGCACCTCGATGCCGTGCTTGAGGCTACGCTGCACAGCATCCTCGGGGTTCATCAGCAGCGGCGGCGCGCGGCGCGAGCCGGCAAGACCTCCGAGGGTCGAGGAGATGCGCTTGTCCGAAGCCGGCGAAATCAGCATCAGCGGATGCGAGACTTGCCGCTCGCGCCAGCCCGGCAGCAGGGCCGCGGCGCCCCAGCGCCCGGCCAAAGTCTCGGATTTCAGTTCGATCTTGCCCGATGGCGTCGCCGGAAAGACGTTGTCGTAGAGGACCAGCGGTTTGCCGTCCGGTCCCGTCATCTGCAGCGCTTTCTTGGTCGAGATCCGGCTGGGTTTGATGCCGGCGAGCCGGGGATCGGCCATATCGACCGCATCGTCCATCAACTCGGCATCGGTGGCCGCGAAGCACGGCTCGGCAAAACCAAAGCGCGCGGCAAGGCGGCGGAAGATCTCGGTATTCGGCAAGGATTCGCCTAATGGCGGGATCACCGCCGCGGCCCGCTGCAGCCAATGATGCCCATAAGACGGATACAGGTCGGCGCATTCGAAATGGGTCGCCGCCGGCAGCACCACGTCGCAATGGGTCAGGCTTTCGGTCATCGCCAAATCGATGCCGACCGCGAACAAATCCTCGCGGGCGAGCCCGCTGCGCATCCGGTTCTGGTCGGGATGCACGACGATCGGATTGTGGTTGTAGATGAACAGCGCGCGCAATGGCGGGTCGATGTCCTCCTCGACCAGATGCCGGCCGATATCGTTGATGTTGAGCGTGCGGGTGCCTGCGGGCGCGAGATCCGGCCGCTGCAATTTGGCCGGGGTCTTGGGGAAGGCGTTGCCCGCGCCGAGAACAATGCCGCTGCCGTTGCCGAGCTTGCCGAGCAGTGCCGGTAAAGCGATCGCGGCTCTGATGCCGCTGCCGCCATTGCGGCCGCGTTCGAGCCCGTTGCCGGGGGTCAGGACCAGCGGTTCGGCCTCGGCGAGCCAATGCGCGAAGGTCAGGATCTGGTCCTCCGGCAGCCCGCAAGCCGTCGCGGCCCGGGCCGCCGGCCAGTCGCGCGCCAGCGTCATAAACTCCTCGAAGCCGAGCACGTTCGCGGCGATGAAGGCTTGGTCCAACGCGCCGAACCGTTCGAGCTCGGCGGCGACGGACCAGGCGAGCAATATGTCGGTGCCGGGCAGCAATTGCAGGTGCAGATCGGCCTGCTCGGCAATCTTGGTGCGCAGCGGGTCGACGGCAACCAGCCTGCCGCCCTTGCGCCTTGCGTGGCTGATGCTGCGGACGAGGTGCAGATTGGCGACCGTTGCGTTGTTGCCCCAGACGACGTTGAGCTTGGCGTCTTCGGCAAATTCCGGCGGGCATCCGGGCACGGCGCCATAAGTCCCCGCCCACGCCTCGCTGCGCACGCCGCCGCACAGGGCCCGCCGATAGAGCTGGGTGGCGCCCAGCCGATGGAAGAAACGCAGACGACATGCTGTCGCCGGCGAGCAAGCCGTGCGGGCCGGCATAGTTCAGCGGCGTTGCCGAGCTTGCCGAGCAGTGCCGGTAAAGCGATCGCGGCTCTGATGCCGCTGCCGCCGTTGCGGCCGCGTTCGAGCCCGTTGCCGGGGGTCAGGACCAGCGGCTCGGCCTCGGCGAGCCAATGCGCGAAGGTCAGGATCTGGTCCTCCGGCAGCCCGCAAGCCGTTGCGGCCCGGGCCGCCGGCCAGTCGCGCGCCAGCGCCATAAACTCCTCGAAGCCGAGCACGTTCGCGGCGATGAAGGCTTGGTCCAACTTGCCTAACCGTTCGAGCTCGGCGGCGACGGACCAGGCGAGCAATATGTCGGTGCCGGGCAGCAATTGCAGGTGCAGATCGGCCTGCTCGGCAATCTTGGTGCGCAGCGGGTCGACGGCAACCAGCCTGCCGCCCTTGCGCCTTGCATGGCTGATGCTGCGGACGAGGTGCAGATTGGCGACCGTTGCGTTGTTGCCCCAGACGACGTTGAGCTTGGCGGCTTCGGCAAATTCCGGCGGGCATCCGGGTACGGCTCCATAGGTCCCCGCCCACGCCTCGCTGCGCACGCCCCCGCACAGGGCCCGCCGATAGAGCTGGGTGGCGCCCAGCCGATGGAAGAAGCGCAGAGACATGCTGTCGCCGGCGAGCAAGCCATGCGGGCCGGCATAGTTCAGCGGCATCACGGCTTCCGGTCCCCACCGGCCGATTACTTCGCTGACCCGCTTATGGATCTCGTCCAAGGCGGCGTCCCATGAGATGCGTGCGAACTCCCCCGAACCCTTGGGACCGATGCGGCGCAATGGGTATAGAAGCCGTTGAGGCCCGTGCACGAAATCTTCGGTGTAGCGGGCGACCTTGTTGCAGATCACGCCGGCCGTGTAAGGCACCGCTTTCGAGCCGCGCACGCTGACGATATGACCATCATCGATGCCGACAGTCAGGCTGCAGGTGTCGGGGCAATCGAAGGTGCAGACGCTGTCAATTTCCGCGATAGCCATAGGAATTTCCTTCCAAAGTCCGGCTGGCGTCTAATAGCCCCGTTCCCAATCGATCACATTGCGCAGCGGCCGGCCGTCGATATACGCGCGCAGATTGTCGCAGAAGAGATCGATGGCTCCATGCCGGTTGTCGTCACTGGCGCCGGAGACATGCGGCGTAATCACCACCCTGGGGTCGGACCACAGCCGGGCCGGCGGCGGGTGCTCGAACTCGCCGACATAAACATCCGCTACGAAGCCGCGCAAGTGATCGCGCTGCAACGCGTCGGTCAGCGCGTCCTCGTCGACGATCTCGCCCCGGGCGAGGTTGACGAGCACGCTGCCCGCTTTCATCGCGGCAAAGCGGTCGTTGTCGAAGAGACGGGTCGTTTCCGGCGTCCAGTGGCAGCAGATCACGACGAAATCGCTATTTGGCAGGAACCGGTCGAGGTCCTCGGGACCACCGAGCTCGCTGAACCCCGCTGGCAGGGGCTCGTCCGGGTGCGGCTGGCGGCGGGTGCCGACGACCCGCAGGCCGAGCGTGGCGCAGAGCCGGCCGACATCCCGTCCGATCCCGCCGGCGCCGACGACGCATACCGTCTTGCCGTCCAACAGCAGCGGCCGATAGGCGCGAGGAGAGAACGCGCCCGCCTCACGATCGATGGCGACGCGCTGCAGGCCCTTGGCAAAATACAGAACGCCGGCCACCGCGTATTCCGCCATCGCCAAGGTACTGCCGACGCCGCGCGAGGTCGTCACCGCCACGTCGCTGCCCCACAGATCGCCTCTGAGCAAATTGCTCGCGCCGGCGGGCCGCTGATGAAACCACTTCAACCGTGGCGCCCGGACGCGCAGATCGAGCGGAAAGGGAAAGCCGCCAAGGATTATTTCCGCTTCGGCGAGGAGACGGTCTCGCTCCTCGCGGGTTCCAGAACCTTTCGAACCGGGCGGCAGATAGCGCGCGGAGGTGTAGGCCGGCCAGGTCTCCCGAATTTCGCCGTCGAACCGACCCCCGGCATCGGTAAATTGGATCGCCGGATGGACCGCCTCGATCTTCGCTCGATCCGCAGCGTTGATGTGCTGAATGTTTAATACGGCGACCCTTTGCATCAACGCTTTCCCGAACCGTTCGCGGAAGAAGGGCGAACCATAGTGCCTTGCCGCGGTGTTTGCTATCCACAGCCCGGCAAACGATCGAAGGAATGGGCGACAGCCACAGCGGGCGACTGTGTAGCCGCCTCTTGATTTGCCCCATGCGGGTGTTGCAGCGCGGGAGTGCCGCCTATACAAAGCCAGAATTCAGTCCCGGTTCAGATGACCCGGCTCATCCGCCGAAGAGGGAGTGACCTGATGAACGGCACATCGCGCCGTAAATTTCTGCAGATTGCAGGGCTTGGCACGATGGGTGCCGCAATCGGGTCGCGGAATGCTGCAGCACAGCAGAAATCGATCACGCTGCTGCACGAGAGCTCGTTCATCAAGCCGTTCGACGAGTACATGCAGAAGACCTTGGCTCCGGCCTATGAAAAGGAAACCGGCATCAAGATCGACTATCAGCTGATCAGCGTCGGCAGCATCCCGACGAGGGTCAGCGCGATCGCCGAGACCGGCTCGGGCGCCGACATCACGATGAACATCTCGCTGATGCCGTTCCTGTTCGGCGAGAAATACGCCGACGTCACCGACATCGCCGAGGAGATGGGCAAACAACAGGGCGGCTGGTATCCCGCCGGCAAGGAAATGGCCGTCGTCGACGGCAAATGGAAGGCGATCCCGTTCTGCTCGATCGGCCAGCTGATGAATTGGCGCAGCGACTGGTTTGCCGAGGTCGGGGTCAAAGAATTCCCAGGCACCTGGGACGAACTCTACGAAGTGGGCGTAAAGCTGAAAAAGAACGGGCACCCATTCGGCTTTGAATTGGGCCACGGCTTTGGCGACAACCACGGCTGGCTCTATCCGCTGCTGTGGTCCTATGGCGGCCACGAGGTGTCCGAAGACGGCAAGACTGTGACGATCGATTCCGACGAGACGGCCCGCGCGGTCGATTTCGCGCGGAAGTTCTTCAAGGACACAATGTTCGAGGACGTTCTCGGCTGGGTCGACGTCAGCAACAACAAGGCTTGGATGGCCGAGCAGATTTCCTGCACCAACAATGCCGAAAGCATTCTGTTCGTCGCCAAGCGCGATTTCCCCGACATCGGCAAAGTCACCCAACAATCGTTGAACCCGGCCGGGCCCAAGGGCCGGTTCCACCTGCTGGGCGCGGTCAGCCACTCGATCTTCAATTTCTCGCCGATGAAGCCGGAGGCGCACGAGTTTCTGCGCTGGCTGTCGGCGCCAAAGCAATTAGGGGCGTGGTATGCCTCGGCGGTCAGCTATTATCAGCCGCTATTGCACGGCTATGACAACGCGCCGATGTGGCAGGTCGAGCCGCGCAACCTCCCTTATCGCGACGCGCTCGCCAGCAGCCACCTGTTCGGCTGGCCGGCGCCGCCGGACCGGCGGCTGGCCGAGAGCGTCGCCAAATACGTCGTCGTCGACATGTTCGCCAAGGCCTGCTCCGGCAGTTCGACCAAGGACGTCATCAAGAACGCCGAGGCGCAGCTAAAGGGGATCTACAAGGTGGCGTAGCCGCGCGACGCCGGTGCACATTGCACGCAGTCGCCGGGCGGGCACGAGTTTTGCTCGCCCTGCGGCGTGACCGTGCCGCGGCAATCGCTGCGCCAGGGGCGATGAGGAGTTCGTTCGGGATGGTGCGCTGACGATGACGATCCGCTCTGAAACCTTGATCGGGGTTGCCCACCGGTCGCGGCGGCCGTTCACCTTCGCGCGCTGGCTCGACCGCGAGGGAGTGTTCGGCTGGCTGATGATGGCGCCCCCGCTGCTGTTTCTCGCCGCCTTTATCGGCTATCCGTTTATTTACGGCATCCTGCTGAGCCTCCAGGACCGGCCGGTCGCGCATGCCGGCCATTTTGTCGGACTGCAGAATTTCGTCACCAACTTCCACGACCCGATCTTCTGGCGGGTGTGCTTCAATACCTTCGTCTATACCGGCATCGCGACAGTCTTCAAGATCATCATCGGGCTGTGCCTCGCCCTGGCGATGAACCAGAACTTCCGCATGAAGAATCTGGTGCGCGCCTTGCTGCTCCTGCCGTTCATCGTACCGACCGTGCTCTCCACCGTCGCCTGGATGTGGATGCTCGATCCGGCGTTCAGCGTCGTCAACCGGGTCCTCGTCTCGCTCGGCTGGCCTGGTCAGGGTCCGTCCTGGCTCGGCAACCCGAACCTGGCCCTTGGCTCGATCATCTTCATCAACATTTGGCGCGGCCTGCCTTTTTACGGCATCACCTTGCTCGCCGGGTTGCAGACCGTGCCGCCCGAATTGCACGAGGCGGCAACCATCGACGGCGCCGGCGGCTGGCACCGCTTCCGCTACGTCACCCTGCCGTTGTTGCAGCCGATCATCCTGATCGTGACCCTGTTCTCGGTGATCTTCACCTTCGCCGACTTCCAACTGGTCTACGTGTTGACGCATGGCGGGCCGCAGAACGCGACCAATTTGTTCGCGACCTACGCCTTCGACATCGCGATGGGGGCGGGGCAATTGGGGCTCGGCGCCTCGATCGCGCTGACGATGCTGCCGGCGCTTGCGCTGCTTATCGTCGCGCTGACCATCTACATGCGGAGCAAGTGATGGTCACGGGCTATGGGCGGATCGAGCGGGCGGTCAGGGTGTGGCTGCCGGTCGGATTCTTTCTGGTCGTGGCATTGTTGCCGTTCTACTGGATGGTGATCACCTCGCTGAAGCCGAATTCGGAGCTGTACAACAAGCACATCACACCGCTGATCGTGTTCCACCCGACCCTCAAGCACTATGTCGATCTGCTGAGCCAGACGAATTTTCTTCTGTGGACCTGGAACACGATGGTGGTCGCGGTGGTCGCAACCGCGATCTCGCTGGTGTTCGGGATCATGCTGGCCTATCCGCTGGCGCGGATGCGGTTCGCCGGGGTCGGGCTGATCGCGACGACGGTGGCGGCGACCTACCTGGTGCCGCAGCCGCTCCTCTTCATCCCGCTCGCCGACATCATCAACCGGCTGCATCTCGGCAACACGCTGACTTCGGTCATCCTGACCTACCCGACGATGCTGGTGCCGTTCTGCGCCTGGCTTCTGCTCGGCTACTTCAAGACCGTACCCAAGGACCTCGAAGAGGCGGCCCGCATCGACGGCGCCAGCCGCCTGCAGACGATGCGGCGGATCTTTTTGCCATTGTGCATCCCCGGCTTCATCTCGGCCGGCATCTTCGCCTTCACCTTGTCGCAGAACGAGTTTCTCTATGCCCTGATCTTTCTGACCGAGACCTCGGTGCGCACCGTGCCGGTCGGGGTCATCGCCGAGCTCATTCGCGGCGATGTATTTTATTGGGGCCAGCTGATGGCGGGGGCGCTGTTGGGCTCGATCCCGGTCGCAATAATCTACTCGTTCTTTGTCGAGCATTACGTAGCCGGCCTGACATCGGGGTCGGTCAAGGGCTAGGTCAGTGGCTCGTCAGCCGTTCGAGATTGTACGGACGATCGCCGATTTGAGGACCTGCATCGCCCGGTGGCGAAAATCCGGCGCGCGGGTTGGGTTGGTGCCGACAATGGGGGCACTGCACGACGGGCACATGGCGCTGGCCCGCGCGGCGCGCGAGGGATGCGATCGCGTCGTCGCCACGATCTTCGTCAACCCCAAGCAATTTGCTCCGAACGAGGATCTCGGCGCCTACCCTCGGCGCGAGGCCGCCGACCTCGACATTTTGCAGGCGGCGGAAGTCGATCTGGCGTTCGTTCCCACCGCCGACGAGATCTATCCGCCGGGATTTGCCACGCTCGTCCAAATTTCGGGGCTGACCGAGGGGCTGTGCGGTGCGCACCGCGCCGGTCATTTCGACGGGGTGGCGACGGTGGTGACAAAGCTGCTGCTCCAGTCGCTGCCCGACGCCGCCTATTTTGGCGAGAAGGATTACCAGCAGCTGATGGTGATCCGTCGGCTGGCGCGCGACCTTGACATTCCGGTGCGCATCGAGGGGGTCGCAACATGGCGAGAGCCGGATGGGCTCGCGCTGTCGTCCCGCAATATATACCTTTCGCCGGAAGAGCGCCGCATCGCGCCCGCGCTCGCACATGTGCTGTGTCGGATCGCCACTGAAGTGGCGCAGCGGCCGGATGCGGTGGCGCGCGAATTGGCGCAAGGCGCCGCCGAGCTGCGGGAGGCCGGCTTCGCCGTCGAATATCTCGAAATCCGCGATGCCGAAACCTTGGCGCCGGTCACGCGCGCGGTCACCGCCCCAGCCCGCGTATTCGCCGCCGCGCAGCTCGGCCGGACACGGCTGATCGACAATATGCCAGTAGCGTAGTGCCCAGCCGGAATGTCTGTGACGCAAGCAGGCGCCGGCTATCTCAGGTTCCGCGTCGAACGACCCTTCTGCGCCGACAACAGCCATTCGCGTGGCGACGATCGGTCGGCTCAAATCGACCCTTCTCGGCCACTCAGCCGCCGCGATGGGAACGGCCCTCCCTGGCCCTTGACGGACCTCGCCGGTGGGAAAGAGCACCGGCCCTGTTGGGTGGTGGACCGAATTGACGCTCTGTCGAGTTCTGAGCTATCTTGGCCCGCATCCTCCGGTATGGAATGACGATTTGAGTACATTTCGCGACCACTTAAGCTTAGCATCCAGTCAAATTTGAGCGGACGTAGAAACTAAAACCCGTGAACGAGCGAGGGATGACGATGGCAAATCCTGCGAGCATACACCAAGCGAGACTGCTCAATCTCATGTGTCGGCAGCGTTGGTCCTTTTTGGTGAGCACTACGCTCCAGGTGACCGTGCTGTTGGTCCTGCCGCTAGCTGGTGCGGCGCAGCCCGCACCGAACGCACGGCCGGTAGGCGGCGCGGTGGCGGCGGGTTCTGCTACGATCGGCAACACCTCAATCAACACCACGATTATCCAGTCCTCACAACGGGCGGTGGTGAACTGGCAGAGCTTCAACATCGGCAGCCAGCAGACTGTTGACTTCCAACAGCCGAGTTCGAATGCCGTAGTGCTCGTGCGCGTCATTGGTCCGAACCTGACGCAGATTGCTGGAAAGATCGACGCAAACGGCCAAGTTGTGCTGGTGAACCAATCCGGCGTAACCTTCTACCCCCCCCGGTCAACACCGACGGCGCCCAGGTCAACACCGCCAGCCTCATCGTCAGCGCGGCGGGCATCAACAACCGGAACTTCATGGCCGGGAAGATGGTGTTTGACCAGCCTGGTGATCCGAACGCCCAGGTGGTGAACCAGGGCACCATCACCACCATTGGGGAAGCCGGTCTGGTGGCGCTGGCGGCACCGCAGGTGGTGAATTCCGGGTCGATCACGGCCCACCTCGGGCACGTCGTGCTGGCCGGTGCTAAGACCGCGACGCTGGATCTGTATGGGGACGGGTTGCTGTCGCTCGATGTGAGCAACGAGGTGACACAGACGCCGGTGGGTGCCAACGGCAAGGCGGTAACGGCGCTGGTGACCAACACCGGCGCAGTTGACGTGGACGGCGGCACGGCGCAGCTGACGGCGCGGGCGGCGGATGGCATCGTGCAAAGTCTGGTGCATGCGGGAGGCACGATCCTAGCGGACAGTGTGGGCAGCCAAACGGGCACGGTAGTGCTGGGCGGCCTCGGCGGCTCGATCAGAGTGACGGGCCAGCTATCCGCGCTGGGCAAGGCGCCCGGCACCACGGGTGGCGAGATCCAGGTCGACGGTAGCGGCAAGGTTGCGGTGGCGTCGCCCACTTTGATCAATGCTTCCGGCCAGGCCGGCGGCGGTGTTGTGGCGATCGGGACGACGCTGGCACGGGCGCAGGGAGGGCCAGGGACCGCATCAACGCTGACCGCCGCCAACACGACGATCGCGGCCGAGGCGACAATCGCCGCCAACGCCACCGCCAACGGAGACGGTGGCCGGGTGACAGTGCTGTCGACGGGCAGACCAGCATGGCGGGCAGCATCACCGCCGAAGGCGGACCGCAAGGTGGCAATGGCGGGCTCGTCGAGGTGTCGGGCGGCACTCTGTCTGTGACCGGGCCGGTGGATGTCTCGGCGCCAATGGGCACCGTCGGCACGATACTGTTGGATCCGTCCGGCAAATGACCGCCGAGATGATCGGAACAAACGAGGTTTGATCAAACTCGTGGTCGACAAGAACATAATTCCGAATAATCTCCCAGGTAGCGATTTCTGTAACATAAAAGCCCGCAGGGGCCGGTCCTCGTGAAGCCAAGCAACGTGTCTCTTCGGGAACGAGGCGTCACGGCCACCCCGACCTCGCCGTTGCGCCATGTGCCGGCAACCGCAGTTGAGGGGCAGAAGCAGTCGATCTTTCCGCGCGGAGTCGCTGGCTCCTCGGACAACGCATCGCCGCATCGGGGCCGGCGGCTCAGGCCCACAACCGCTCGCTGGCGATGCGCGCACCTTCGGCGAGTGCGGCGAGTTTGGCCCACACCACCGAGGGGGCGACCGCGTTGTCGACAAAGGCGAAGGTAGCAAAGCCGCAATCGGCGCCGGCAATCACCCGCTCGCGGCCCACGAGATTGGCGTAATTCTCGATGCGCTGGGCGATCAGCCGCGGGTGCTCGACGAAATTGGTCGTCGAGTTGATCACGCCGGGGATCAGCACCTTGTCGTCGGGGATCTTAACCCCGCGCAGATCCTCCCACTCATGGGCGTGGCGCGGATTGGCAGCCTCGAACGACAGCCCCTCCGGGCGCGCCCGCATCGCTACGTCGATGATCTTGGCAAGAGGTATGTCGTGGGTGTGCGGCCCCTCGTAATTGCCCCAGCACAGATGCATGCGCATCGCCTCGGGCGGGATATTCGCGGTCGCATGGTTCAGCGCGGCGATATTGCGTTCGGCGATGCGCAGGAATTCGTCGTCCGAGAGGTGCTGATACTGGTTGTGCCGGGCCGATCCGAGGTCGGGCGCATCGATTTGCAGGATCAAGCCGGCGTGATGGATCGCCTCGTATTCTTCCTTCAGCGCGTCGGCGAGCGCTTCGACATAGGCGTCTTCGTCCCGGTAGTAGCGGTCCGGGACGAATTTGGTCAGCACGCCCGGCGAGGCCGCGTTCATGAACGCCTCGACCGGGTTTGCCGCGGCGCAGGCTTCGGCGAGGTTTGCCAGATCCACGGCGAGCGGCCGGCGATCCTCGTAGACGATCGGGCCGATACAGCACGGCACTGCCTCGCGGCTGAACCACGAGGTGCCGCCGCGCTTCTGATTTAGCCGCTGATGAAAGTCAGGGTGGTCAAGCAGGTCGCGATGGGCTGCGGTCTGCGGCGGCTGGTCGTTGTCGCCGCCGCGAAAGACGCCGATGCCCGACAGCCGATGGCGGACGTAGAAGGTGTAGGAGATCTTCCCAAGCTCGCCGTCGCATACGCTGTCGATCCCGGCCGCAACCTGCTTGCGCACGATTTCGTGGACCGAGGCGGCAAGACAGCCGTCGAACGCTGCCTGCTCGACCGGGCGCCCGGTTTCACGGGCCTCGAGGAACTCGAGCAAATCGGGCGGGCGCGGCAGGCTGCCGACATGGGTCGTCAGGATGCGATCGACGCTGCGTTTCATTGTGCTGGGACCTCTCGTAACCGCGGTCACTCGGCGCCGGCCGGGTGATAAGCGTGCAATGCCATCGAGCGCGAACGCAAGGGACGCAGCACCAACAGCGCAAGCCCGACGACGACGAAATTCATGATCGCCGTGACCACGAAGACCATATGCCAGCTCCCGGTCGCGGCTTGGATCAAATTCGCCAGCGGCACGAGAAAGGCCGAGACCCCTTTGGCGGTGTAGAGTAGGCTAAGATTTGTCGTCGCGTATTTCGGGCCGAAGCTGTCGGTGCAGGTGGATGGGAACAAGCTGAAGATCTCGCCCCAGGTCAGAAAGATCAACCCGGCAAAGATGACGAAGGCCCAGGGTGCAGTGCCGAGCGCTCCCAAAAGCCAATAACTGATCCCGCCGAGGCCAAAGGCGATCGCCATCGTGTATTCGCGCCCGATATGGTCGGAGATCCAGCCGAATAACGGCCGGGCGGCGCCGTTTGCGACGTTGTCGACGAGCAACGCCACGGTCAGAGTCGTCCCGCCGAGCAGCAGCACGGTGTTGGCGACGTTGAAATCGCGGGCAATCAAGGCGATTTGCGCGGTCGCCATCAGCCCGCTCGCCGAGACCAGGATGAACATCACATAAAGCACCCAGAATACTGGCGTCGCCAGCATCGCCTGTGGCGAATAGCTGTCGGTCGTTTGCATCACCTTGGGTGGCGCGGTGGCCGGCATCTCGCCCGGCAGAGGCCCGCGCATCAGCCACGCCAGCACAAAGACGACGGCACCCTGCACCAGACCGAACCAGAAGAACGCTGCCGCATAGCCCTGCCCGGCAATGACGGCGCGGATCGGGATCACGGTCAGCGCGGCACCCGCGCCAAAGCCAGCGGCGGTCAGTCCGACGGCGAGCCCCCGGCGGTCCGGGAACCATTTGACGGCATTGCCGACGCAGGTTGCGTAGACGGCGCCGGCGCCGATACCGGACAGAATCGCCCCCAAATAGAGCGTCGCCAGGGTCCCGGCGCCCGAATTGACGATCCACCCGATCCCGACGAGGATCCCGCCAAAGGCCACCATCAGCCGCGGCCCGTTTTTCGGGCCGATGCGGTCAACGATCCAGCCCTGGATCGGCGTCAGCCAAGTCTCAAGTGCGACAAACAGGCTGAAGGCGATTTGAATGTCGGCCACCGCCCAGCCATGCGCCACGTTCATCGGGTGGACAAACAACGTCCAGCCGTATTGCAGATTGGCGATCATCACCATGCAGACGATGCCGATGATCAGCTGGAGCCAACGGTTCACTGCCGGTGTGGCAGCCGGCGCGTGCGCCGATGATGCGCTTTGCATGGTAATCCTCCCTCTGGCAGTTCGGGCTTTCTGCGGTAGCGACTGCAGACGCGCTACTGCTTAACCTTCCTTAACGGCAAATGGATTAAGGATTCCGGGTGTTCCGGTCAACCGCGATCCGCGGCGGCGGCAGCCGGCCTCTTGCCGGATGGAACTAGGCGGCGCATGCTCCGGTGCGAAAGAATCAGCCGGGGGATCCGATGAAGACGAGCCAAGACCGCATCCTGACGACCCATGTCGGCAGCCTGCCGCGCCCGCCGGAGCTGCGGCAGATGTTGGTGCGCAAGGATCAGGGCGAGCCCTATGACAAGGACGCTCTCGACCGGCTGGTGCGCCAGGCGGTCGTCGACATCGTTCGCCGCCAGGCTGCGGTCGGCGTCGACATCGTCAATGACGGCGAGATGTCGAAGCCCGGCTATTCGACCTATATCGCCGACCGTCTTACCGGCTTTGCCGGGCACGAGCCGGCCAAGCCGCGGCTCGATACCCGCGATCACCCGAACTTCCTCGCCGCCTACGAGCGGATGACCGGCGGCAATGTCGCACGCCGCGCGGTGTGCGTCGGTCCGATCGCATGGCGCGACCGCGAGCCGCTCGCCCAGGACCTCGCCAATCTGCGCGCGGCGCTCGACCAGGTTTCGGCCGCCGAGGGGTTCATGACCGCCGCCTCGCCGGGGCTCGTGCCGGTGTTTCAGAACAACTCGTATTACCCGAGCCACGAGGCCTATGTCGAAGCCATCGCCGCGGTGATGCAGGAGGAATACGAGGCGATCGTCAATGCCGGGTTTGTCTTACAGCTCGATTGCCCCGATCTGGCGATGGCGCACCACACCAGCTTCCAGGACCTCGACGAGACCGATTTCCTCAAGCGCGCGGCATTCCATGTCGAGGTGCTGAACCATGCCTTGCGCAACGTGCCGGCGGACCGCGCGCGCATTCATATCTGCTGGGGCAATTACGAGGGCCCGCACGACCACGACATCCCGTTCGCCAAGGTCGCGCCGATCCTGGTCAAGGCCGAAGCCGCAGGCGCTTGGTCGTCGAGGCCGCCAACCCGCGCCATGCGCATGAATGGAAGGTTTGGCAGGACACCAAACTGCCCGACGACAAGATCCTGATCCCCGGCGTGCTCGACACCTCGACAAATTATGTCGAGCATCCCGAATTGGTCGCCGAACGCATCTGCCGCTTTGCCGACATCGTCGGCCGCGAGCGGGTCATCGCCGGCACCGATTGCGGGTTCGGCACCTTCGCCGGCTACGGCAAGCTCGACCCCGACATCTCGTTCAAAAAGCTCGCCGCCATGAGCGAGGGCGCCGCAATCGCCTCGAAGCGGCTGTGGGCTCGACGACTGCGAACTTCGCAAGCTCTTGTAACGAAACCTGATCCTCCGTTGCCGCGGCTATCGATTGCGAACGGCGTGAAATAATTTGCTCAGGATACGCCCCGCCGCGACTAGACGCCGAGATAACGGTGCAGGATTTCCGGCTGGCTGCGCGCGGCCTGGGAAGTTATCTCCTCGACGATGTGGCCGTTGTTGAGGATGTAGATTCGGTCGGAAAGGCTCAGCGCGGCCGAGACGTTCTGCTCGACCAATACGATGGTCTGCCCGGTCGCGGCGAGTGCTCGACAGGTGGCGAGGAGATCGCGTACGATGATCGGCGCCAGCCCTTCGAACGGCTCGTCGAGCAGCACGATCTTCGGCTCGCGAACTAACGCGCGGGCAATCGCCAGCATCTGCTGCTCGCCGCCCGAAAGGTCTGTGCCGCGGCTGCGCCGGCGCTCGCGCAGGCGCGGAAAGGTCTCCCAGAGACGCTCCAACGGCCAGCGCGATTTTGCAGTGAGCCCGGCCAGCACCAGGTTTTCCTCGACCGTCAGGCTGCCGAAGATGCGGCGCTCCTCCGGCACCAATTGCAGCCCCAGAGCGGCGACGGCGTGCGGCGGTAGTTCCTGGATCGGCGCGCCGTCGAGCAAGATCCGGCCGGAGCGCGGGCGAACCCAGCCGATCAAGCTTTTCAGGGTCGTGCTCTTGCCCGCTCCATTTCGACCGAGCAGCGCCACCACTTCACTCTTCTCGACGCGCAACGACACGTCAAACAGGATGTGGCTGTCGCCGTAATAGCTGTTGATGCGCTCGACTTCGAGCAGCGCACTCACGCCGCCGCGACCCCGCCGAGATAGGCTTCCTGCACAAAGCTGTTACGCTGGATCTCGGCCGGCGTGCCCTCGGCGAGCAGCGCGCCTTCATGCAGCACGGTGATGCGCTCGGCCAGCTCGAACACAGCGTCCATGTCGTGCTCGACAACGACCAGTGTGCGGCCGCGGCGGAGGTTTTTCAGCAATTGCACCGTCTCTTCCCGCTCCCGCGGGCTCATGCCGGCGAGCGGCTCGTCGAGCAGCAGCAGCGACGGTGAGGCGGCCAGCGCCAGCCCGATCTCCAGCCGCCGCTTCTCGCCGTAAGCGAGCGCGGCGACCGGCACATCGGCGCGCATGCTCAACCCGACCAGTGCCAGCGTGCTCTCCACCTGCATGTCCAGCCCGTGGACGCGGTCGATCCGACGGAGCAGGTCGAGGCGGAAGGTCCCGCGCCGCTCGGCGAGCGCCGCGATCACCACGTTCTCGCGGACGCTCAGCCGCGCGAAAAGCTGGTTGACCTGGTAGCTCTTGGTCAGCCCCAGCTGGCACACCGCGGCGACATCCATGCCGGTGATGTCGCGCCCGTGGTAGATGATGCGGCCGGAACTCGGCGGCAGCTCGCAGGTCAGCATCTTGAAGAACGTGCTCTTGCCAGCGCCGTTAGGGCCGATGATCGCGCGCAGCTCGCCCGCCTCGACGGCAAAATCGATGTTGCGGTTGGCAACCAGTCCGCCGAACGATTTGGTCAGGCCCCGCGCTTCCAGCGCCGGGCCCGAAAAAGCCGTGTCCTGGCGGCGTCGCGGCGCGCCGATGCTGGCCAGCGGCGGGGCGGCGCCGGAGGGCGCCGGCGCCTCGACCGGCGTCGACGGGAGCGAGCGCGCCGCGAGACGCCCGACCAGATCCTGCAGGCCGCCGATCAGGCCGCGGCGCAGGAAGCACACCAGCAACACGAACACCAGGCCCAGCACTAGCCTCCAGGCGCTGCCAAGCCCGACCACCGCTTGCAGGAAGTCGCGCAGATAGAGCCAGACCGCAGCACCCAGCAGCGGGCCGAACAAGGTGCCGACGCCGCCGATCGCGGTCTGCATCACCAATTGGCCGGAGGTGTCGAAGGTGAAGGCATCGGGCGGCATAAAGCCCTGCAGCACGCCGAGCAGGCCGCCGGCGAACCCGGCATAAGCCGCGGCGACGACGAACGCGGTCAGCTTGTAGAGGCCGACCGCATGGCCGACCGCGCGCGCCCGCAGCGGATTGTCGCGGATGGCGGCAAGGATAGCGCCGACCGGCGAGCGCACGATGCGCAGCGCGATCACGATGCCGACAAAGTAACAGGCGGCAAGAAAGCCGTACATCGACCAGCCGGTGCCGATTTGGTAAACGAACCCGCCGAGTTCGAACCTCGGTGTCGGGACGCCGGGCAGTCCGTTCTCTCCGCCGGTCCAGGCGGAGAGCGGCCCGTTCTCGACAAAGAAGAACGTCTCGGCGATCGCGACGGTGATCATCGCAAAGTAGATGCCGGTGCGCCGCAGCGCGATCGCGCCGACCGCGATCCCCGCCAGCGCGGCGCCGATGGTGCCGATCAACAGCGCCGCCAGCACGCTCGACATCAGATTACTGGTCAGCAGATAGGCGGCGATGAAGCCGCCGGTGCCGTAGAACGCCGACTGACCGAACGACAAAAGACCGGTGTAGCCGAACACAATATCGAAGCCGACGCCGAACAGGCCCCAGACCAGGATCTGGTTGACCGTGCCGGGCGCGAAGCCGAGATAGGGCAGCACGAAGGGCCCGGCGATCAGGCCGAGCGCCGTCAGCGCCTCGGTCAGCAGAAGGCGGCGGCGCGGCATCAAAACGTCACGCTCAGGCGCGGCCCCGGATACCGAGCAGGCCCTGAGGCCGCAGCAGCAGCACCAAGGTCATCACCACGAACAGCATGACCTCTGAGTAGCTCGGGTCCACCATCGAGGTCAGGCTGAGGATTTCCCCGGCGATCAGCCCGCCGAGGATCGCCCCCGGAAACGAGCCCACCCCGCCGATGACGACGACGACAAAGGTCTGCACCAGGATCGACTCGCCCATGTCGGGGGTCAACGACACCACCGGCGCGTTGACGATCCCGGCAAACCCGGCAGCCATCGCGCCGATCCCGAACACCAGCATGAACACGCGGTAGACATTGATGCCGAGCATGCCGACCATGGCGGAATCCTCGATCCCCGCGCGCACGATGATGCCGAGCCGCGTGCGGTAGAGGACGACGTAGAGCACCGCGAGCGCGGCCGCCGCGATCGCCAGCGCGACGATGCGATAGGTCGGATAGATCAGGAAACCGATCGGCGTGACGCCGGCAGCCCAGGACGGCGGGGGAATGGTCAGCGACAGGCTGCCGAAGCCGAGCCGCACCGCCTCGACGATGACGATGCCGATCCCGAAGGTGACCAGGATCTGATCCTCCGGCGGGCGGCTGTAAAAGCGGCGGATGACGACCAGCTCCATGACCCCGCCGACCACCGCCAGGAACAGAGCGCCGGCGATCACGGCGATGACGAAGGATCCGGTCGCCTCGAACGCGACGTAGCCGGCATAGCCGCCGAGCATGAACATTGCGCCGTGCGCAAGGTTCAAGACCCCGAGCGTGCCGTAGATGATGGTAAGCCCCGAAGCGATCAGCGCCAGCAAGGCGCCCGACGCCAGCCCGTTGAACAGTTGCGAGACGAAATTAGGCCAGGTGATCATGCGGATCGGCGGGTCCGGACCAAGGCGGTGCAAGGCGCCGGCAACCCCGGCACGCTGACGGCCGATGCTGTCCGCGCTCCCGGGCGTAACAAGCCGAAAGACACCCGAAACGTCACGAATCTCCAGCCTTGGACGCGTCCGCGCCGGTCCGCGCCGCGCGGCTCACGTGTAGGAGCCGAGCTGGCAACCGAAAGCGTCCGGAGCCTGCATCAAGCCTTCGCCCGGCACGATCTCGGTCACTTCCCAGAAATCCTCCGGGTTCTTCATCGCGCTGGGCGCCTTGCCGCGAACGATGATGACCGGCCGCACCAGCTGGTGATCGGCGGCGCGGAAATAGACATCGCCCACGGTCGATTGGTTGTGATTGCCGGCCTCGTACGCCTTGATCACATCGGGCGGATAGAAGCTGCCGGCGCGCTCGCAGGCGTCGGCCCACAGGGCGAACTGCATGTACGCGTTTTCGGCGCCCCACTCGGGCCGGTAGTTGTATTTCTTCTGGAATGTGTCGACGAACATCTTGGCCACGGGAAATTTGTCTTCGAGCGTCCACCAGAAATCGGTGGCGGCATAAACCCCGTCCATGACTTTGGCCCCGACCTCTTTCGACAGGAAGGGTATCTGGTAGGGGATCACCAGTTTCATCTTGTTAAAGATGCCGAATTGCTCGGCCTGCTGGATCGACAGGACGGCGTCGTGGCCCCAATTGACATTGAGCAGGTAGTCGGCGCCGGAATTGCCGACATTGAGAAGGTAGGAGCTGTAATCGGGCGCCCCGAGCGGCGCGACCTGATTGGTCGCCGTGGTCCAACCGCCGTTCTTGCCGAGATAGTCCTCCATCGACTTCTGCACGGTGTGGCCATAGGTGTAGTCCGGCGTCAGGTAGGCGGCTTTCTTGTTCTTGCCATAGGCCTTGAGCAGCACCGGGCCGATCGCGGCGGCGGCTGTCTGGCCGTAAAAGCACTGACGGAAGCCGTAACGGACGCAATCCTTGCCGGTGGTGTCGTTGGAGCCGGAGATGCCGCAGTGACGTAGAGCACCTTTTCGCGCTGCGCCAATTTGTTCAGCGCCACCGCCACCGCGCTCGAGGTCGAACCGGTCATCAAGATGGCCTTGTTCTCGCTGATGAAGCGCGATTGCTCCTGCACCGCCGTGTTCGGCTTGGCTTCGGAATCGGCAACCCCGTATTTGACCTCCTTGCCGAGCACGCCCTTGGTGGTTTTCGGAGAGATCGCTTTGATCAGCGGGTCACCGCTGTTGATGTGCTCGATCGCGAGCAGGTACCCCTTCAACTCGTCTTCGCCCTGCACCGCGTAAGTGCCGGTGCGCGGCACGGTAATGCCGATGAATACCGAGGAACCGGAGGATCCTGCGGGCCAGGTGCCGAGCGGTGGCTGATCGGCGGCGCGGGCAGGACCGAGCAGCGCCGTACCGGCCAAGAGCCCGCCACCGGCCTTCAACAACGCGCGCCGGGTCGGCTTGACAGAATCGTAAAGATCCATGACGTCTCCCTCTCCATCGGGGTGCTTTTTGGCAGTGCGTTGACCCCGATCGAACGGCGCCTCCGAGCCCACCAGCACCAGCCGGCGTCGTCCGGCCGAGCAGCATGGTGAAGCGCCCGCACCCACCCCTGAGCGAGAGCGCGGCGCGAACCTAGCTGTGAGATTCGCGGTTGGCAAGGCCGCGAATGCCACCGATCTCGGACGGAAATCGCTTTGTGCTGAATTAACTACGGCGACGCGGCGGCGTGCCGCGGGCGCACCGGATGACCTCGTTCGGACCTCCGGGCCGCCGACCGGCAGCGCTCAGTCCGCCGCCAGCGCCGGACGCTCGCCGAGGTGGTGGAGGCAGCGGTCGATCCACAGCTTGGTCAGCTTCTCCTGGGCGCCGTTTTGCGACAGGCGGCGGCGCAGGGCGGGGAAATCGACCTGGTCCATCTCCTGATCCTGATTGAAGCAGGAAAACACCACCGTCTCGGTCCCGGTGACCGGATCGCGATGGCGCTGCAGGCACTGCGCGCAGATCTCCTTCATCATGCACTGCATCGGTGAATTGATCGAAGCGATCGCCCGGTGCCCCGGCCGGAAATAAGGCGCCAGCCCCTGATGGCGCGCCGCGGCGACTGCGTTCATCATACCGTCGGAGCCGATTGCGATGATCCGGTCGACCGCGTCCAACGGGATCTCGACCGAGCCGAGAGCCCCGGACCCATAGGCCGTGATCGCCTCGACGATGTTGCCGACAAAGGCTCGATCCCGCGGTCGGTCGGCGGTGAAGCCTGGCGCCTCGTCGCAGCACCACACGACACAATCGGCGGCGCGCTCGATGTCCTCAACCTTGTAACGGTCTTCGATCGTCTTGTAGCCGGCGAAGTAGAGGACGCGTGAGCCCTGCGCCCGGAATGCCGCGGCGATCGAAAACAACACCGCATTGCCGAGCCCGCCGCCGACTAGCAATACGGTCTCGCCTGACGGGGTTTCGGTCGGGGTCCCGGTCGGCCCCATCAGGATCACCGGCTCGCCCGGCTTCAACAAGGCGCACAAATCGGACGAGCCGCCCATTTCGAGCACGATCGTCGACAGCAGCCCCTGTTCCCGATCGACGGCCGCGCCGGTCAAAGCCAGCCCCTCCATCGCCAACGTCGTACCGTCGACCCGCGGCGCCAGGGTTTCGTAATTCTGCAGCCGGTAGAATTGGCCGGGCTTGAAGGCGCGCGCCGCCATCGGCGCCCGGACCACGATTTCGACGATCTTCGGCGTCAATCGGATCACCTCGTGCACCCGTGCACGCAACTCGTCGTCGAACCGCGCCCGCAGCTCTTCCGGAGACGGCGACGAGGGCGTGAGCCGCGCCAGCATGCGGCTGACCACCGGGTAGCCCAGGGTGGCGCCGCCCATCGCCTTGACCACATTTCCCGAAAAGCTTGGGTGGAGGTCGCCGAAAAAGCTGACCGCGCGGCCATCCTCGCGCAAATGTGTCAGCACCTGCACCGCTGCGGGCTTCGCCACCCGCTCCGGCGCTACCGGGTTGCCATCCTCGTCGAGGGCGCGGAAATAGCGCCCGTCGAGGGTGAAATTCGCCGGGTCCTCACGGCCAAGCACCGTGTTCGGCTGGGTCCCGGCGGCGACCAGAATCGTGCGCGCCGGCAACTCCACCTCCTCAGGCGGCTGATCGGGCTGGGCCCCCGGCCGGGTCAGGCGCAATGCCGCCGCTTGCCCGAATTCATCGATTTCGACCGCAATCGGGGTCAGCAATTCGGCAAAGCGAATGCCCTCCTCCATCGCCTTGGCCACCTCCTCATGGTTGAGGGTGTAGCTCGGCGCGTCGATCAGGCGGCGGCGATAGGCGATCGTCACCCCGCCCCAGCTATCGATTAGTGCAGCGAGATGAGGCGCGCGGCCGTCGCGTCGGGCCGCTTCGCGCTCGGCGCGGATCGCCCGGCCATGGGCGATGAACTCGGCCGCGGCTTGGCACTCGGCCGCGTGCCATTCCGCACGCACCGCTTCCTCGCCGCGCTCGGCGACCAGGGTCTCGTAGCGCGAGAGGAATTTCTCGACCTGGACCGGGTAATAGGCCAGCAACTCGGTCGCGGTGTCGATCGCGGTCAGCCCGCCGCCGATCACGACAACCGGCAGCCGCACGCTGAGATTGGCGATGCTGCTGGTCTTAGCCGCCCCGGTCAGCTGCAACGCCATCAGGAAATCCGAGGCTTGCCTGACCCCCGGCGCCAGATTGTTCGGCATCGGGATCACCGTCGGCCGGCCGGCGCCGGCGCATAGCGCCACATGGTCGAAACCCAGCGCGAAGGCGCCGTCGATCGTGATCGTGCCGCCAAAGCGTACGCCGCCATACATCGCGAACTGGCCGCGGCGCTCGAGCAGCAGGCGCACGATCTTAAGGAAATTCTTGTCCCAGCGCACAGTGATGCCGTATTCGGCGACCCCGCCAAAACCGGCCATGACCCGATCGTCGAGGCTGTCGACCAGGCTTGCGACATCGCGGATTGGGCGGAACGGATGGCGGCTGCCGTCGGGCATCACCCCGGAGATCTCGGGCGGCAACGGCTCGATCTTGAGCCCGTCGATCGCGGCGACGAAATGGCCGTCGTTGATCAGGTGGTGCGCGAGGGTGAAGCCGGCCGGGCCAAGCCCGACGACGAGGACCTTGTAGCCGCTCGCCGGCTTCGGCAACGGCCGCCTGATATTGAGCGGGTTCCACCGGGTCAGCAGCGAGTAGATCTCGAACCCCCAGGGCAGACCGAGTACGTCCTTGAGGGTGCGGGTCTCGATCTGCGGAATGTCGACCGGCTCCTGGCGCTGATAGATGCACGCCTTCATGCAGTCATTGCAGATGCGGTGCCCGGTGGCGGCGCAGATCGGGTTGTCGACGGCGATGATGGCCAGCGCGCCGAGGCTGTTGCCTCGCGACTTGACCAGGTTCATCTCAGAAATCTTTTCTTCGAGCGGGCAGCCGGCGAGGGTGACTCCGAACACGCTCTTTTTGAACGCCCCGTCCTTTTCCTTGAGCCCTTGGGCGCAGGTGTCCTTCCCCTGGTTGTGGCACCAGATGCAGTAATTCGCCTGGTCGAGCGCACCGGTCAGATCGGTGCCGCGATCGGTCAGCGCAAAGCCCTCGCGGCTGCGCCATTCGTCCTCGGGCAGCCGCAGCATCGTGACCCCATCGCGCTCGATGGTCTCGACCGGGACCAGATGCTGCATCTCCAGCCGGTGTGGCACTTTGAACAACACGCCGCGCCGGTGCTTTTTTCGGCCTTCCGGCGATACGGTGGCCCAAGCGGCATAGCGCTGCGCAACATCCAGCGCCACGACATTGCCGGCTTCATCGTCGAGCCACGCCGTGACCTGCTCGGCGTAATGTCGCTCCCATGCCGCAATGCTGTCCACCGGGCCGCCGATCAGCGCATCCAGCTCTTTGGCGAGCATCGGGCCGTCGAGTGCCGCGGCATCCTCTTCCTTCACTCCCTTGACCGCTCGGCGCTGGACGAAGAGCCGCTTTACCGAATAGAGCGGCGCCAACTTGTGATGACGCGCCTGCAATGCCCGCACGTCGGCCGCGATGCTGAACAGCCCGCCAAGGAAATCCTCGACATGCGGCGCCAGCTCAACGACGAGGTCCGATTCCGCCGAATGCCCGAGCCCATCCGGATCATGCCGCGCTGCCATTAGGCGGTCGTGCAGCCCGGCATCGCTTTCGGCCAGATGGCTCACGAACGCCTGATCGACCCGAACGAGACCTCCGCGATCATAGAGATCGGCGAAATAGAGGCCATGCGCGAGAACGAGATCGGTCATACCGGTTAGTTAAGGGAGAGAGCATCCGGAAACCAGTCGGCAAATTGCTGCGACTGGGTTGCGTCGTCTTCGAGGATGCACCACAGATGGAGCTCGCCTCGGCGGATAAAAGAGCCATCAACTGGCTGCAACACGGTGGGTGAGTAAGCCTCCCCAACAATCTACCAAGCCGATCTGCTGGCCCACCCTCACCACGAATAGGACTAGCCGGCACCGGCACATGGCTGCCGCCAGTCGGCTGATTGCGCAAGCGTCCGAGGCCGCATAGGTTGCTGGCCCGACCGACCGCGACGGAGCACCACCGATGCCCGAACCGTTGCCTGCGATCAGCCTCGTTGCCGTGCCGGTGCGGCGGCTGCGGACGCTCGATATCGCGCGTGAGATCGAGCGGCGCGGTTTCTCGGGCATCTATATGCCGAGCCGGTTCGGCAACATGGCGCAATGCACAGGCCTGGCATTCGCTACCGAACGGATCGCGTTCGGCACCGCGATCGCGCCAATCTATGCGCAGACGACCGAAGAATTCGCGGCGGGTGCGGCCTATATCCACGAAGTCTCGGGCGGGCGTTTTCGCTTTGGCATCGGCGTCGCCCATGGCCCGACGCATCAGCGGCTCGGCATCACCGTGGGAAAGCCGTTGGCCGATACTCGCGCCTTTGTCGACAAGCTCAAATCCTATGACGGCATCGGCGCATTGCCGCCCATTGTGCTCGCCGCATTGCGCAGGCGGATGGTGGCGCTCGCCGCCGAGATCGCCCAGGGCGTGCTGTTCGCCAACGCCAGCCTGTCGCACATGGCGCAATCGCTGGCCGTCATCCCGGCGGCCAAGCGGGCCGACCCCAATTTTTTGGTCGGCAACATGCTGCCGGTGTGCATTTCGGACGACGAGGGCGCGGCAATGGCGCTGCATCGCCACCGGCTGGTCCGGTATACGATGTTGCCGAACTACCGCAATTATTGGAAGGAAGCCGGGTACGTCGATGAGATGGCGGCGATTGAAACAGCAATCGCCGAAAACCGCCGCGACGACATCCCGAAATACCTGCCCGACCGTTGGATCGCCGACAACACGCTTTACGGATCGGCCAGCAAAGTGCGCGACCAGCTCGCTGCCTGGTATGCTGCCGGCGTCAACACCCCGGTGCTCGTCCCCAACTCGGTCAACGGCAATCAATTGACCGCCCTCGATGAAATCTTCTCGGCGTTCTCCAGCTGACGGCGGTCGGCTGAGACGACAACCGCTCCTCCTGCGGCGTTTCCCAATAAATGTTCCATGGCGAGAATGGCGTAGTCCCTTGCCGCGCGCTGCGCCGGTGATCAACGCCACCTTGCGACGTCTCGCCCCTGCTGGTCTTTAGATGAAGCAGCCCGTTGACAGATGAAGCAGCCCGTTGACTGGTTCTTACAGTAAACAGGTTGTGCCCGCACGCGTACGGCTTCTTTGCGGCATTATTACAGTCCGCCTCGAGGCAAATGCATTAAATATCCGGCCGGCAAAGCCTCGCAGGGAGAACCACGGACATGGCCACGCTTCCCTATACGGGTAAGGAGTTTCTCGACAGTCTCGACGACGGCAGGGAGGTGTGGATCTACGGCGAGCGCGTAAAAAAAATTACCGAGCATCCGGCCTTTCGCAATACATCGCGGATGATCGCGCGGCTTTACGACGCGCTGCATCGCGACCACGCCGAGAAGAAGAATATTCTGAGCTGCCCGACCGAATGGGGCGGCTTCACTCACCGCTATTTCGTGGCGCCGCGTTCGGCTGAGGAACAGGTAGCTGCTCGCGACGCGATCGCCGCGTGGTCACGGCTGACTTATGGCTGGCTCGGCCGCTCGCCCGACTACAAGGCGGCATTTCTCGCCACGCTCGGCGCCAATGCGGAGTTCTACGAGCCCTACCACGAGAATGCGCGCCGCTGGTACCGCTTCAGCCAGGAGCGGGTGCCGTTCGTCAACCACGCGATTGTCCAACCGCCGGTCGACCGCAACATGGCTCCCGGCGCCCCGGGCGGCCCGACCGACGTCTATGCCCATGTGACCAAGGAAACCGACGCCGGCATCCGCGTCACCGGCGCCAAGGTCGTCGCCACCGGCTCGGCGTTGACGCATTTCACCTTTGTCGCGCATGCCGGCGTGCTCCCGGTGCAGGACAAGAATTTCGCGATCGTCTTCCTGGTGCCGAGCAATGCCCCCGGCGTCAAATTCATCTGCCGCGTCTCGAACGAGCAGCGCGCCGCCGTGCTCGGCAGCCCGTTCGACTACCCGCTGTCGAGCCGGCTCGACGAGAATGACGCGATCTTCGTCATGGACGACGTGCTGGTGCCGTGGGAGAACGTGTTCGTCTACGCCGACATCGACAAGGCCAACAAGTTCTTCCCCAACAGCGGGTTTCTGCCGCGCGCCATGCTGCAGGGCTGCACCCGCCTGGCGGTCAAGCTCGACTTCATCATTGGGTTGATGGTGAAGGCGACCGAGATCGCCGGCACCCGCGGGTTCCGCGGGGTCGAAGCCAATATCGGCGAGGTGATCGCCTGGCGGAACACGATGTGGGGGCTTTCCGACGCGATGGCCAAGAGCGCCGAACCGTGGGCGGGCGGCTGCGTATTGCCGGCGCTGGAGCCGGCAATGGCTTACCGCATCCTGGCGCCGGAAGCCTATGTCCAGATCAAGCAAATGATCGAGAAAACCGTCGCCAGCAGTCTGATCTACCTCAACTCGCATGCCCGTGACTTCAAGACCCCGGAGTTGCGCCAATATCTCGACCGCTATGTCCGCGGCTCCGGCGGGGTCAGCGCGGTCGAGCGGGTCAAGCTGATGAAGCTGTTGTGGGATACGATCGGCAGCGAGTTCGGCGCCCGCCACGAGCTCTACGAAATCAACTACGCCGGCAGCCACGAGGAAATCCGTATCGACGCCTTGCGGGCGGCGGTCGGCTCAGGCCAGTACGAGCGCTGGAAAGGTTTCGCCGACCAGTGCATGGCTGAATACGACCTCGACGGCTGGACCGCGCCCGACCTGATCAACCCCGACGATGTCAGCGTCCTCGGCTAGAGACCGGTCGCCTGCGATTTGGCCCAGCTGTCGCGCAGGCCGACGGTGCGGTTGAAGACCAGATGGCCCGGCCGCGAGTTCGGGGTCGAGGCAAAAATAACCCTGGCGCTCGAACTGGATCGGCTCGCCCGTTAGCGCGGCGGCGAGCGCCGGCTCAACCCGGCTCCCGGTCAGTACTTCGAGCGATTGCGGGTTGAGATCGGCGAAGAAATCGCCGGCGGCGCCGGGATCGGGGCGGGTGAAAAGCGGGCTGTAGAGGCGGATTTCCGCCGGCACGGCGCTGGCCGCGTCGACCCAATGCAGGGTCGCGCGAACCTTGCGGCCGTCGGGCGCGTTGCCGCCGCGGGTCGCCGGATCGTAGGTGCAGCGGAGTTCTACGAGCTCGCCCGCCACTATTCTTCACGACCTCGCGGCAGGTGACGAAATAGGCGTAGCGCAGCCGCACCTCGCGTCCCGGCGCCAGGCGGTAGAAGTTCTTTGGCGGGTTTTCCATGAAATCGTCGCGTTCGACATAGACCTCGCGGCCGAACCGCACGCGGCGCGTGCCGGCACCGGGATCCTCCGGGTTGTTGATCGCGTCGATCTCCTCCTCGACACCCTCGGAGTAGTTCTCGATCACGAGCTTCAACGGGCGCAACACCCCCATTCGGCGCGGCGCGGTCTTGTTCAAATGCTCGCGGACGGCATGGTCGAACATCGCGACGTCGACGAGACTGTTCGCGCGGGCGACGCCGACCCGGCGGGCAAAATCCCGGATCGCCGCCGCCGGCACCCCGCGCCGGCGCAGCCCGGCCAGGGTCGGCATGCGCGGATCGTCCCAGCCGTCGACCCGGCCCTGGCTGGACGAGCTCGGTCAGAAACCGCTTCGACAACACCGTATAGTTGATGTTCAGGCGCGCGGACTCGTATTGCCGCGGCCGCGACGGCACCGGCAGATTGTCCAGAAGCCAGTCGTAAAGCGGCCGGTGGTCTTCGAATTCGAGCGTGCACAAGGAGTGCGTCACACCTTCGATCGCGTCCGATTGGCCATGCGCAAAATCATAGCTCGGATAGATGCACCATTTGGTCCCGGTGCGCGGGTGTGCGGTATGCAGGATGCGGTAGAGCACCGGGTCGCGCAGATTGATGTTGCCCGAAGCCATGTCGATCTTGGCGCGCAATACCCGCGCCCCGTTCGGGAATTCACCGGCCCGCATGCGGCGGAACAGGTCAAGGTTCTGGGCGACGTCGCGTTCGCGATACGGGCTGTTGCGGCCCGGCTCGGTCAGGGTGCCGCGCATCGCCCGCATCTCGTCGGCCGGGAGATCGTCGATATAAGCCTTGCCGGCGCGGATCAGATGCTCCGCCCAGTCGTAGAGCTGCTCGAAATAATCCGAGGCATGGTAGAGATGCCGGCCCCAGTCGAAGCCGAGCCAGCGCACGTCGCGCTCGATCGCGTCGATATATTCCTGCTCTTCCCTAGTCGGGTTGGTATCATCGAAACGCAGGTGGCAGCGTCCGCCATATTCCTGCGCCACCCCGAAATTGAGGCAGATCGCCTTGGCGTGACCGATATGGAGATAGCCGTTGGGCTCGGGCGGGAACCGCGTCACGACCTCTTTCGTCCGCCCCGCGGCAAGATCGGCCTCGATGATGTCGCGGATGAAGTCGCGCCCCGCCGTTGCCGTCTCGCTCGCCATCGCATTCCTCGGTTAGATCGCGAGCCTAATGTGGCCAATCCGTATAGACCCGCCAAGCCCGTTGGAAAAAAGGGGCGGCTCGGCTGATCTGTCTCACGCCGCCAAGGCCATAGCCAACGCCAGCCTAAGCGACGAGGATCGCCGGATAACGCTTGGCCGCAGCAGCTAACCATGCCGGTTGAACCGACCGACTTATCGCGACGCCCGCGCAACTATGCCATCGTTACCGCGGTCATGGTGATCGTGATCATCTACGGCTCGCTGTACCCGTTCGACTTCAGCGTGCCGACCGGCGGAAGCGGTCCGGTAAGTGTGTTGCTCGACAGCTGGGCGAACCGGCCTTCGCGCGGCGACTTCCTGGCTAATATCCTGCTGTACATGCCGTTGGGATTTTTCGGCATGTTGTCGTTTTCCCGACGTGCCGGATTTTGGCTCCGGCTCCTCCTGGTTGTCGCCAGCGGGGCGGCGTTGTCGGTGACGATGGAGTTGATCCAATATTACGATGCCGGCCGCGTCACCAATGCCAGTGATGTCTACACAAACACGTTCGGCACATTGATTGGCGCTTCGGTCGCGATACTGTTCTCCGACCGCGTCAGCCTTCCACTATTCCCAGAAATCATGAGGCGACCCGTGCCGACGCTGCTCATCGCGGCCTGGATCGGGTATCGCTTTTATCCCTTTGTACCGACAATCGACCTCCACAAATACTGGCACGCGCTGAGGCCGGTGATCCTCGACCCGATCCCGGCGCCCTACCCTCTCTACCGGCATACCTCGATTTGGTTGACACTTTTCGTCTTGATCGAATCGATCTTCGGCCGTCGCCGCTCGGCCATGCTTGCGCCGCTGTTTGCCGGGTTCGTTCTTTCTGCCCGCGTGCTGATCATCTCGACAATCCTCAGCGCGGCAGAGGTCGTCGGCGCGTTGGTTGCGGTCTGTGTTTGGCCGCTCTTCCTTGGCCTCAATCAGCGCCTTCGAACCGCTTTAGTGTTTCTGCTGCTCGGCAGCTACGTTGTCATGGAGCGGCTTGAACCCTTTCAATTCGAGCCCTTCGCCCGTCCGTTCGGTTGGGTGCCGTTTAACAGCTTCATGAGTGGGTCGACCGAGATCGACGTCTTGTCGTTCATGGAAAAATGTTTTCTGTACGGCAGCTTGCTCTTCCTTCTCGGCAGAGCCGGGATGCGTCCGGCGTTTGCTGCCATCCTCGTCGCCGGCACGCTGTTCGCGACCAGCTGGGCGGAAACCTATCTGCCGGATCGCTCGGCGGAAATCACCGATGCGCTGATGACCCTGCTGATCGCCGGCGGCTTCGCACTGATCGGCGATAAGCATGATCGGCGGCCCGACCGGTCGAGATAGCCGGTCGCGCAGCCCGCACCGCAAATACCGGCAGATCGGATTTTACGGCGTGGGCATGGCTGCCAGGATCACGGCTGACCGCGCGGAGGAAGCGCAGCCCGCCGCTCCTGCCCTGAACCGCTTCGACGAGAGCTTTGCCCCACCGGTCGAGACCGACGATTGCGGCGTCGATCGTCGACCGGCTAGGTGGAACGCTACGTGCGCGGAGCGCCGAGATGCTTGTGGAAAAAGGCAAAGACCTTGTGCCAGCCGTCGACCGCCTGCTCGGGCCGGTAATTCGGGCGATAATGCGCGAAAAACGCGTGGCCGGCGCCGTCATACCGATGGAATTCGTAATTCTTGCCGTGCTTCTTCAGCTCCGCCTCGGTGCGGTTGACCTGGTCGGCCGACGGGTTCGGGTCCTCATTGCCGAACAGGCCCAACAGCGGGGTATTGATGCCCGAGGTGAACTCGATCGGCGCCGTCGGCTGGGCCTTGGTCAGCCGCGACTTGTCGTCTACGATGACATTGCCACCCCAACAATCGACCGCCCCTTGGATCAGATGCGACAGCTTGCAGGCGACGAGATAGGTCTGGCGCCCGCCTGAGCAAAAGCCGATCACCCCGACCTTGCCGCTGGCATGCGGCTGCGAGCGCAAAAAGTCGATCGCTCCGGTTACATCGCCGAGCATCTGCTCATCCGGGACGCCGCCACCCTCGCGCACTTTGGCGACCACCGCTTCTTCGGCGCCGTCGCCGACGCGGAAATAAAGGCTCGGCGCCACCGCGGCATAGCCGTGATGAGCGAATTTGCGGGCGACCTCACAGGTCCACTCGTCCCAACCGGGCATGTGATGGATCACGACGACGCCGGGATGCGGCCCGTCATTACTCGGGTGCGCGTAATACGCCTCGCCACGCTCGCCGCCGTGGCCGCGATAGTGCGCCATTCCCGCCTGGATGTTGCGAAATGCCATCTTAGCCCTCCCTCGGATTGACAGCGGCTCTCTTCGCACCGAACCCGCCGACACGCAAGCCGCGTGTCGGAGGCCATCGTTATCGTGGCTTGACAATTCCGCAGCCGTTCCAACCCTGCACGATCGGGGTGCGGGAGGAGAAAGCGGATGAACAGCGCCTTGGGTGGGCTTCGCGTGCTCGATTTTACGACGACGATCGCCGGGCCGCATTGCGGGCGGATGCTGGCCGATCTCGGCGCCGAGGTGATCAAGATCGAGGCGCCGGAAGGCGACATGATGCGCACCCGGCCTCCGCTTGCGCAGCGGCGCCAGCACCAGCTTTGGCCAATTGAACGCCGGCAAAAAGAGCGTTGCCCTCGATCTGAAATCGCCGCGCGGGGTCGAGGCGGCGCGCAGGCTCGTCGCCACCGCCGATGTCGTGGTCGAGAATTTCCGGCCCGGCGTCATGCGGCGCTTCGGGCTCGATTACTCGGCGATGAAGGAGATCAAGCCCGACCTCGTCTATTGTGCGATCTCCGGTTATGGCCAGACCGGCCCTTCGGCCGAATTGCCGGCCTATGCGCCGGTGATCCATGCCTCTTCGGGCTACGATCTGGCCCAGATCGCCCATCAGGAAGAAGCGCGGCGCCCGGATTATTGCGGCATTTTCATCGCCGACGTGCTTACCGGCACCTACGCCTTTGGCGCGATCATGACCGCACTCTACCAGCGCCAAATGACCGGCGAGGGCCAGATGATCGACGTATCGATGCTCGAAAGCATGCTGAGCCTGACCTTGAGCGAAATTCAGGCCGCGCAATTCGCGGTGGCGCCGCCCGGGCGGCCGATCTTCGGCCCGATCGCCACCAAGGACGGCTATATCATGCTGGCGATTGCCAGCGAGCGGACGTTCCAGAACCTCGCCGCCGGCAGCGGCCATCCGGGCTGGATCACCGATCCACGGTTCGCGCAATATACCGACCGGCGCCGACATTGGGGCGATCTCGTCGACGAGCTCGAGCTGTGGTCGAAGCAACGCACGACCGTCGAGGTCCAGGCGATCTTCGACCGCCATGGCGTGCCGTCCTCGCCCTATCGTACGGTCAAAGAAGCGATGACCGACCCGCAGCTCGCCCACCGGAACGCCTTCGCCGACATCACCGATGCCGGCGGCACGTTTAGAGCGCTCAATCCGCCATTCCGGCTTTCCGCGGCACGCACCGCCGCGCAACCTTTCGTCGCCGCGCTTGGTGAGCACACCGAGGCCGTCCTCGCTGAACTCGGCTACACCCCGGCCGAGATTGCGGCCTTCCGCGGCTAGCCCTGCTCGGACGGCGTCGCTTCGGCCGGCAGAACCAGCTGGGTCTGGGTCACCAGCGCAACCCGCTTTCCGTCAGGACCATAGATCGAGGTCTGCCACACCAGCATGCGGCGGCCGATGTGGAGCGGCACCGACTCGCCGGTGACCCGGCCGGGGGCGCAGGAGCGGAAAAAGTTCGTCTTCGATTCAATGGTCGTCGTCCGTGCGCCGGGCGGAATGTGAAAGCGCGACCCCGACCCACCGATATCGTCGGCAAAGGCCATCAGGGCGCCGCCATGTAAAATGCCGAAGGCGTTCAAGTGACGCTCGTCTGCATCCATCTCGCCGACGATCCTGTCCTTATCGGCAGAGGTGATGCGAATGCCGAAGTGCAATGGCATTCCGGTGCGCGGCGGCAGCGCCATGGCCGCTTCTAACGCGAGAGTGCTTCGCGGGTGACAACCACTTCGCCCGCCGTGGTCAGCCGAACCAGGTTGACGGTCTGCGCCAGCTCGGGCGAGCCTGAGTAATAGGCCGGCACGACACCATTGCCGACCTGCATCGGCCTGTCCCAATGGCCGAGGGCCAGATAGTCGGCCGCGGTCGCCGCGATTTCCTCGTCGCCGAACACCCAGGACGGGCGCAGCGGATTGGCGCGCGTTGTGGGCGGCTCGTAATGCCCGTGCCCGATCGCCACCTGCCAGCGAGTCGAGCGCGGCCGCGGCCCGCGCAACGGCGGCATGTCGAAATAGTCGCGATGGGAATGCCCCCAGATTTCAAGATCGTGCGCCGCGAAATGTACGGCCTCGTCATGCGTGACGCCGAGAATGGCGAGGTTCGGAATCTGCGCGAACCGGCCGCGGACGTAAACCGAGTTCGGCATGGCCGGGTCGTGGTTGCCGGGTAGGATCACGACCGGCATGCCGGCGTCGGCCAGCAGGCCTTTGGCGCGGTCGAGCAGCGCCACGCCAAGCTGGTTGCTCTCAAAGGTATCACCGGCGAGCAGTACAACGTCCGCCCTCAGCGCCCGCGCGGTTTCCAGCACCGCCCACAGCCCTCCGGTCTCGCCGCCATCGCGGGCCGCGGCAACGCGCCCCTCGTCGACATGGATGTCGGAGCTGTGGACGACCATCACCTCCGCGCCGTGAACCGGTTGCGGCTTCTTGGGCGAGCGATCCATTGTGAATTTATAGCGGTCGGCCGGACCGCTGAGCAATACGGCGGATCGCCTTCTGCGCCAATTGCGCGGACCGGGCGTGATCCGGGCTGGGCAAGTTAAGTCCGCATGGGAACGACACCGTGCGCCGCCCAGGCGGTCGCCGCCATTGCGCGCGGGCCATCCGCGGCGCCGCCCAGATAAGCGCGGCGCACCGCCGCAGCAAGGCGGTCCAACCGCTCCGGAGCGAGCCCTTTGACATAGTCTCCAACGGGCCCCTGGGCGTTTTCGATCGGCTCCCAATAATCCGCAAAGTCGCGGTATTCCATTCGGATGGTCAGCGAGCAGGCGTCGACCTCGCCGAGCCCCACCTCGTGAAAGGCCGCGGCGAGTTCGCCGGGACCGGTGAGCGGGCTCGAATAGTGACGGGCTCGGGCTCGGTCTGCCGCCGGATCGAGCGCGGCAGCGGTGTCCCAGAAGATCCGTTGATAGATCAGCCCGCCGGGAAAGTCCCAGACGGCAGCGGCGACCACCCCGCCCGGACGGGTGACCCGCCGCGTCGCCGCGAGGGCGCGGATCGGATCGGACACGAAATTGAGGGCGAGCAGCGAAAACGAGCGGTCGAAGCTAGCGTCCGGAAGGTCGAGGGCAACGGCATCGCCGGTCGCGAAGCTCAGCCGCGGATCAGCTGAGCGCGTTGCTGCATAGGCGACATAAGGTGCGGCGATGTCGATGCCGAGGATTTCCGCGGGCTCGGAACGGGCAGCGAGCACGAGGGCCAAGCTGCCGGTTCCGCAGCCGACATCGAGCACCCTGCTCGCCAGGCGCGATCCCGGCCCAGGCGATCAGCTCGCGCGCCAGCAGCGGGCTCCAGCGCCCCATCAACCGCTCGTAAGCCTGCGCGCTGGTCGCGGAATAGCGCGACGGCATCGAGCGAAACCTAGGTTGTCCGGACTTCAGGGATCGGGCGCCGGCCTGACCGTCGCCGCAGCGAGGACCGCGAGGTCGGCGGCAGCCGCCGCGTGCGCTTTCTCCTCGATCGCATGGTATCGCTCTACGACACGAGAGCCGAACGCCGTCAGCTCGGCGCCGCCGCCGCCTTGGCCGCCATGCTTGGTCGCGATCACCGGCTGATCGAACAGGGCGTTGAGCGCATCGACCAACAGCCAGGCCCGGCGATACGACATCCCCATCGAACGCCCGGCCGCCGAAATCGAGCCATGATCACGGATTGCCTCGAGCAGCCGTATCTTGCCATGGCCAACGGCCTGTCCGGGTCCGAAATCGAGACGCAAGGTGAGCCTCGCCATTGGGGCAGTATAGCCGATGCGAAAGGCGAGCGCAGCCGGGTTGCACGGCCGAGCCGTTCCTCGGCTCCGCCGCCAAACGAACGGACCTAACCAAGGCTAGCGCCAAAAGAGCCGCCGCCAGCAAAATAATTGACGCCGGCTCCGGAACGGCATCGATAACTGCGAGATTAACCTCCGGACAACGAGAATTGGCTCGTCTCACCTCCACCCATCGACGTCTGCCCCTGGGCATTGCCGACCCGCAGATTGTCCAGATTCGAGACATAGCGCCCGCCGAAATTGGGGTTGAGTTCACCCAGCGAAAACAATGCGCTGTAGCCGTCGCTGCCGGTGGCGACGACATACTGAAGCAACACGCCGTTCTTCACGGGCGGGGGCGGCGTTATCAACCCGATGGTATTCAGCAACGACCAGAGGGTAGGCCCGGTGAACGTGCCCATCTGGGTACCGCTACCAGTCTGATAGGTGACGGACTCCGTCGTCGCCGGCAACCCCGACAAAGTCGATGAGGCATAGGTTGCTGGCGTCGTGACGGCGCCGGTCACGGTGAACTGTGTCATCACCGGTCCAGCGTCGGCATGCCACCCGGAGCCCGCCAGAAGCACCGCCCCGACGGTGCAGGCGCGCCAAGTCACGCGTGACATTCTCATTTTTGCCCCCGTTAGAAAAGTTCGGCCTGCGTCTCAACCCTCGGCTTTTCGAGATATCTGAAAGAATATAACCCTCGCATCGAGAGCGTCAGAGGCAATTCGCGTAGGCCTGTTATCGCCTTGTGGGTTAGCGCTTGACGCTGAATGTCGGCAGCTTCTATCGTCGCGATATATAATTTCATATATAGCGACTTCGACCTCTGTTCGCTCCCAGCAAGCGGCGTGGCGCCGGGCAAATGGATCAGCCTTTCGCCCTGACTTAGTTACGGAGAAAAGCCCATGCGCATCGTGATGCGGTCTAGTGTCGCCGCCGTCGTTTTGACTGTCCTGACGGCGCTCGGGCCGGTCCAGGCGGCATGGGCGGACGATGTCGTGGTGTTCGCGGCCGCCAGCCTCAAAAATGCTCTCGACGACGCTTCACACGCGTTCGCAGGCGCAGGTGGCGCGTCGGTCAAAATCTCCTATGCGGCCAGCTCACAACTGGCCAAGCAGATCGAGAGCGGCGCCCCGGCAGACATCTTCATCTCGGCCGATCTCGCCTGGATGGATTACGTGCAAAAGCGCAATCTGATACGGCCAGCGACGCGAAAGAACCTGCTCGGCAACCAACTCGTGCTGGTTGCGCCGGCGGACAGCAACGTCAAGGTCGACATCAAGCCCGGCTTCGATCTCGCCGGGTTGCTAAATCGCGGGCGCTTGGCGATGGCCGATCCCGCCAGCGTTCCTGCCGGCAAATACGGCAAGGCGGCGCTCCAAAAGCTCGGCGTATGGGATGCCGTGCAGCCGCACGTCGCCGGCGCCGAAAATGTGCGCGCCGCGTTGTTGTTCGTCGACCGCAAGGAGGCACCGCTCGGGATCGTCTACGCCACCGACGCAGCGTCGGATCCCAAGGTCAAAATCGTCGGGGTATTTCCCGAGGATACCCACCCGCCGATCATCTACCCGGCTGCGCTCACCGCGGCGAGCAAGAACCCCGACGCGGCGAAGTTCCTCCAGTTTCTCGAATTGCCGGCGGCGCGGCCGGCATTCGAACAGCAGGGCTTCATCCTGCTTGGAGCCGCCAAATAAGTCATGTCCGACCGTCGGCGCCAGCTCACTCCCCTTGACGGCGCCAATAGAGTTACTGCCACCTCGCCAGCCGCAGCCAGGATGACTTGGTCCCGGAGCGGGGCCACTTTATCGCAGAATGGTCGGGCGTTTACTGGAATACGCCGCCTGGGGCGGAGTTGGGCTG
>CAVTFD010000021.1:0-371215 GCA_963733945.1 uncultured Alphaproteobacteria bacterium
GGGTGAACTTGCCGGTCGGGTAGTCGCGCTTACGCAGCAGCTTCATGCCAAGCAGATCCGTATAGAATTTTAGCGATTTATCGAGGTCGCGCACCCGGATCATCGTGTGCAGATAGCGATATTTGTCGGTCTCGCCCGCTGGCTTCTTAGTTTCCGCCACATCGGTCACTGACATGGTAAATTCCTCCTCAGGTTTGCTTGGGAGCGGGGCCACCGCAGCGGCGCGCCGCGACAATCGCGAGAACCCGGTCGGCGGCCCGCAGACTCGGCGACCGGCCGCCCGCCCCGAGGCGCCGCATCGCTTCATCATACCCCGCAAGATGCCTGGCGCGAACCTGTTCGTCCTGCACGAGCCGGGCGACCTCGGCGGCAAGTCCCTCAGGGGTGCATTCGCCGCGCAAGAGCTCGCGCACGACAGGCCTTTCAAGCAACAAATTGACCAGATTGACCTGCCGTACCTTTACCACCCGGTCGAGCAACGCTTCGGTCATCGGGTTCAGACGATAGCACACCACCATCGGCAGCCGCGCCATCGCCAATTCCAGCGCTACCGAGCCCGACGCGGCCAGCGCCGCGCGGCTCGCGGCAAAGGCGTCGTATTTGTCTCGCGGCTGTTGCACCAAGATCGGCGCTCCAGGCCAGCTGCGTGCGGCGGCGGCGACCCGGGCTGCAACCGTGGCGACGGTCGGCACGACGACCCGGAAAGGCCCGATCATTTGCGCCAATCGTTCCAGCGCCGCGCCGAAAATCGGCAACAGCCGCCGTACCTCGCCGCTGCGGCTGCCTGGCAGCACGCAAATCAACACGTCGTCCGCGACGAGTCCGTACTCGGCACGAAACCGTTCACACTCGCCCCGATCGGCGCCGCTTTCGATAATCGGATGGCCGACATAGGAGCATGCCAATCCGGCCCTTTGAAAATAGGGCGGCTCGAACGGCAGTAGCGCCATCAGATGGTCATACCAGCGCGCCATGCGCCGAGCTCGACCGGCGCGCCATGCCCAGACCATCGGCGCCACATAATGGATCAAGGGCAAGCTCTCGCCTTGTCGCCGCAACCGTTGCGCGATACGCCAGCTAAACCCTGAGCTGTCGATCGTCACCACTGCATCGGGCTTGAGCGCGCGCACCGCGGCCACCGTCTCGCGCACCCGGCGCAAGATCACCGGCGCCCGCGGCAACACCTCGGCCACCCCAATGACCGCGAGATCGTCGAGCGGAACTAGGCTGTCGAGACCCTGTTCGCGCATGCGCTCCCCGCCCACCCCGGCAATTCGCAAGTTGCCACCGGTGCGCTGCCGCAGCGCCGCGATCAGACTGCCGCCCAGCGCGTCGCCCGAGGGCTCACCGGCGACGATGAAAATGAACGGCGCCTCAGTGTCGGTCACGTCTGCCGGTCACACCCGGCGAATGCCGACGACGAAGAGCCCGGCGCGGTCGGCGGCATCGACGACCTGATCGCGGTCGAGCACAATCGTTGCCTCGGCTTCGACGGCGATGCCGCGCAGTCCGGCCTCGGCGGCGAGGGCCACGGTTCGCGGCCCGATCGTAGGCCGATCGGCCCGCTGCTCCTGGCCCGGCTTTTCGATCTTGACGAGGACGCCGCCGGGCCCCTCGCGGCGCAACTCGGCGCAGCGGCGCAGCAACGCGTCGGTGCCCTCGATCGCCTCGACTCCGAGAACCAGACCCTGCTGGACGACGACCGCCTGGCCGACATCGAGGGCGCCCAACGCCCGGGCGATCCGCTGACCGTGCTCGATATCCGCCAGCGCCTGTTCGTCAGGACGCAGGCCGCCGAGAGCGCCCTCGGGCGCCAGCCCGGCCGCGAGCAACTGATCCGCGCCGATCACTCGAAACCCCTCGCGCTCGAACTCGGCGACAATCGCCGACAGCAGCCCGTCATCGCCCAGGGCCTTATAGCCGATCCGCGCGAAGAGCTTGGCCGCCCGCCAATCGGGACGCAGCATACTAAGCGAAGGCCGCCGGACTCCGCCGGCCAGGACCAGCTCGGTTACATTGTTCTCGCGTAACAGCGCGAGGCCGCGGGCGGCGGCGCCCAGCCGGCACCAGGAATGCGCCACCCCCTCTACAGTCGCCGGCTCGGCCGCTCCTTCGAGTGCCAGAACGAACACCTCGCGCCCGGTTGCCTGACAGGCATCCACGAGGCGTCGCGGCAGCCCGCCGCCGCCGGCAACGAGGCCCAGCCGAGGCGCCGTGGGGTTTCCCGCCCCTACCCTATCCGCCATTCGCCTCGACTGGCTGACAGATGGCCCGGCTCGAATCCGCGCGGATAAAGCGGATGATGTCGTCCACCGGCCCGATCCCCCCAAAGCGCTCCGCGGTCTCGTTGACCCGGTCGCTCAACGTTCCCGGCGAATGGAACAAAAATTGATAGGCGTTGCGCAACCCTTGGATGTCCTCGCGGCTGAACCCGCGGCGCTGCATGCCGATGATGTTGAGCCCGGTGAGCCGGGCGCGATTGCCCATCGCCTGGCCATAGGGGATCACGTCACGTTCGACCCCCGACATGCCGCCGATCATCGCGTGCTTGCCGATGCGGACAAACTGGTGAACCGCGCACAAGCCGCCGAGAAAGGCATAATCATCGATGACCACATGACCCGCCAAGGTCGCGTTGTTGGCCATGATCACATGATCGGCGATCTGGCAGTCGTGGGCGACATGGGCGCCGACCATGAACAGGCAATCGTCGCCGATGCGCGTGACCATGCCGCCGCCGGTCGTTCCCGGGTTCATCGTCACATATTCGCGGATCGTATTGCGACAGCCGAGAATCAAGGATGATGCCTCGCCGCAATATTTGAGGTCCTGCGGCGCGAGGCCGATCGAGGCGAAGGGAAAGATCCGCGTCCCTTTGCCAATCGTCGTATGCCCGTCGACGACGACATGCGCACGCAATGTGACGCCGGAGTGCAGGGCTACGTGCTCGCCGACGATGCAAAACGGCCCGATGACGACATCGCGCGCCAAACTCGCTCCCGGCGCGACGATGGCCGTCGAGTGGATCTCTGCCATCGCTAGTTCGCTACTCGTCGAGGATCATTGCGGCGAACACGGCTTCGGCCATCAGATTGGCGCCGACCTTGGCCCGGCCCTCGAATTTCCACACATTGCCACGGTTGCGCTGCTTGACGACGTGGACGTCGAGCCGATCGCCAGGAACGACCGGGCGGCGGAACCGGGCATTGTCGACGCTCATGAAATAGACGAGCTTGCCCTCCGATTCAGGCCCCAGGGTATGAACCACCAGCACTGCCGCGGTCTGCGCCATGGCCTCAATGATCAAAACCCCCGGCATCACCGGCCGCGCGGGGAAATGGCCCTGAAAGTAATTTTCGTTGATCGAGACGTTTTTGATCCCGGTGGCCCGCTCGTTCGCGACCACATCGACGACCTTGTCGATCATTAGAAAAGGATGGCGATGCGGGATCATCTCCATGATCCTCTGGATATCGATCTGGGAGGCCTCGCTCTCCGTGCAGAGCGGATCGATCATCGTCCGTCCCTCTTTTTCGCTAGCCTCTGCAACGCTACGGTCTGTCTCATGAACTCGGTCATCGGCACCGCCGGGATGCCCGACACCGTCACTCCGGGCGGAACGTCACGCATAAGCCCGGCTTTGGCGGCGATCCTGGCCCCGCTACCAATATGTAAATGGCCCGCAAGCCCGCCTTGTCCGCCGACCATGACAAAATCGTCGAGCTTCGTGCTGCCGGAGATACCGACTTGTCCAGCGAGAATACAGCACCGACCGAGCACCACGTTGTGTCCGATCTGAACCAGGTTATCAATCATCGAGCCCGCCCCAATCACGGTATCGTGACCTGAGCCGCGGTCGATCGTGGTATTGGCGCCGATATCGACATCGTCGCCGATCACGACGCGGCCAAGTTGTGGGACCTTGACCGGCCCGACCCGGTCCGGGGCAAAGCCGAAGCCCGCCTGGCCGACGCGCACCCCCGGATGCAGCACGACGCGCGCGCCGATCAGCGCGTGGCTGACCGTGACATTGGCGCCGATGCGGCAATCCTCGCCGATTTCGACGCCGGCGCCGATCACGGTATTGGCGCCGACTTGGCAGCGTCGACCGAGCCGAGCTCCCGCTTCGATGACGGCGTGCGCGCCGATCGCGCAATCCTCGGGCACGATCGCCGCCGGATCGATCAGCGCTGAAGGCGCACGGCTGCCGGCGACCACCGGCGCCGGGTAAAAGGCCTGCGCCGCCAGTCCATAGGCCTTATAGGGCGCGCCGCTCACCAGTAGCGCCATGCCGGGCGGAGCGCGCTCGACCGCCCATTCGTCTACGAAGGCCGCGCCGGCGCGAGAAGTACAGAAGACGCCGAGATACTTTCGATTGTCGAGGAAGCTCGCCTCGTCCGGGCCAGCCGTTTCGAGTGGCGCGACATCGAGGCACAGGCGTTCGCCCTGGTCCCCTCGTAACAGCTTTGCGCCACTCAACCGGGCGAGTTCGGCGAGCGTGAATGGTCCGTTGCGATCGAAAAAGCGAGGGTCAGCCATTTGCCGGATCAAGGCGCGGCCAATCCTACCGCCTTTTCGCCCTGGCGGTGGGGGCGGTGGGGGCGGTCGGAGCAGTGGCGGAGGGCGGGGAGGCTGCAGCGGGCGCCGCGCCGGTGGAGGGCGGCGCCGGTGTGGCAAAGTTGACGTTTAGTACCGGCAACTCTTCGTCGAGCTTCTGTAGGACCTCGTCGGTCACGTCGAATGATCGGTCGAACGCTACGAAGTCGGTACTCTGGAACACCAGGTTTGCTTTCCGTTCTTTGGCGATATCCTCGGTAATTTTAACTATTATTTCGTTGATCTTGGACTGAGCGTCGCTAGCGGATTTGGCGAGGGTTTGGGTCAATTCCTGGCCATTCTCTTGATAATTTTTAATTTTTTCATCCAAATCCCGTTCCTTCTGGAGGAATGCATTTGCCTTCTGTTCAAATTGACGCCTCTTTTGGTCAAAGGCGTCCGCAGACAGCGAAGCCCGTTGACGCTCCAGCGTGTCATGCTCCGCCGAAAGGGAAGCGCGCTGCTTCTGCTGCGCCCCCTGCTCGGCCCGCAGCAGGTCCTGTTGGTGGGACAACTCGTTCATATATTGGACACGTTTCTGCTCGATCTGGTTGCGCACCATCTTGGCGGCTTTCGCGTTCTGCAGCAGCGACTGAACGTCGACCACCAGCACGCTCAGATTTTGCGCGGTGGGCAAAGGTGCTGGAGCCGGTGGGGGTGCGGGCGGGGCGGCCGGTGGCTTCTGGGCGACCGCGATTTCGGCAAATCCGCAGCACAACACCGACATTAGGGCCGTCAATCGAACCAAGGATGTCAACATCAGAATTTTGTCCCAAAACTAACCCGGAAAAACTGGGTTTGATCGAATTTTTCCTTCCTGATCGGGTACGCGACGTCGAGCCGAATCGGACCGACCGGAGATTTCCACGATACGCCGACCCCGGTGCTCACCCGGATCGCCGGAGAATCCTCAACCACCGGCTGAACTCCGCCAGTCGTCGCCAGCTGCGTCGGCGTCAAGTTGAGCTGGGTGGGCTGGAGGTAATAGAGCGTGCCGAAATCGGTGAAAACCCGGCCGCTGATGCCGAGTTCTTTGGGCAGGCCGAGCGGCACACCCAGGGTCACCGAGCCGACGTAGTATTTCTGGCCGCCCAAGGCGTCATCAGTGACCGAGTTGCGCGGCCCGATCCCGGCATTCTGAAAGCCGCGTAAATTGTCACCTCCGACAAAGAAACGATCCTGGAGCAGCACCTGCTGGCCATCCCAGCCAAAGATGTAGCCCGCTTCACCAGTAAAACCCAATACCCATTCCGGTGCAACCGAGTAATAATAGCCAAAATTCACCTTTGAACGTACAAAGTCCACACCAAATCCGACACCGGCGAAATCATTGCCCAGCGACGCGTAATAGCCGCTCGTCGGGTCAAGCCGATCATCCCGGCGGTCGTAGAGTAGAACCTGACCAACCTGGGAGGTAACGTGCTGCCCCGCCTGCAGAGCGATAAACAGCGAGGCATCGCTCTGAATGTTCTCGATGGTATCGGAGCGAGCGGTATACGTCAGAGTTTGCCGTAGGTTATCGGTGATCTGATACCCGGCGCGCAACGCCCCGCCATAGGAGAATTGCTGGTAGGGCGGGGTTACCCCGGAGAAGAACGAGGAAGTCGGGCTGGTCTTTATTTCGAAAAGATCAAAGCCAGCGGCGATGTTCTTATCGAGAAAATACGGCTCGGTAAAGCTGAGATTAATTTGCTGCGAGCGAAACGAGACAACGCCTCCGACTTGCAGATCCTGGCCGCGGCCGAGAAAGTTGCGCTCGCGGATGGTGATGTCGGCGAGCGGGCCGTCGCTGGTCGAGAAGCCGAGCCCCAAAGACAGCTCACCGGTCGACTGCTCCTCGACCTCGACGGTGACCACCGTCCTATCCGGGGCTGAGCCTGGTGCGTTGGTGACCTCGACCTTTTTGAAAAAGCTTAAATTCTTGAGGCGCTGCTGTGAGCGCTGCATCTTCTCGGTGTTGAAAGCGTCGCCCTCGACAAGCTGAAACTCGCGGCGAATCACCTTGTCGAGCGTGCGCACGTTGCCGACGATATCGATCCGTTCGACGTAGACCCGAGGTCCCTCTTGAACATCAAAGGTGATATCGATGGTATGGCTCTTGCGGTTGCGGGTAATCTCCGGCTTGACCTCGACAAAGGCGTAGCCGCGAGTGCCCAGGGTGTTGGTCAATACCGTGATCGACTTTTCCACCTCTTCGGCATTGTACCAATCGCCTGAACGGACCGTCAGCAAAGGCTCGACCGCCGAGGCGGGCAGGTCCTTGAGCTTGATGTTGACGCCGACTTTGCCAAAACGATAGCGCTGACCCTCGTCGAGGGTGAAAGTAAGGATGAAGCCGTTGCGCTCCGGGGTCAGTTCAGCCACCGCGGAGAGCACGCGAAAATCGGCATATCCCTCGGTCAAATAGAATTTTCGCAAAAGATCGCGATCGTAAGTCACCCGATCGGGGTCGTAACTGTCGTCGGTCGACAAAAACCGGTACCAGCGGCTCTCCTTGGTCGCGATTACGCTCCGCAGCTTGCTCTCGCTGAAATCTTTGTTGCCGACAAAATTTACGCTGCGGATGCCGGTGAATTCGCCTTCGTTGATCTCGAAGACGAGATCAACCCGATTTTCAGAGAGCTGGATGATTTTGGGTTCCACCGTCGCGCCGAACCTGCCATGCCGGCGATAAAGATCGAGAATGCGCTTGACGTCGCTCTGCACCCGGGTGCGGGTATATACGACGCGCGGGCGCAACTGGATCTCGGCATTGAGCTCCTTGTCGTCGAGTTTGTGGTTTCCCTCAAAGGCGATGCGGTTGATGATCGGGTTCTCGACCACCTTGACGACGAGCGTGTTGCCCACCCGGCTCAGCCGGACATCGGCAAACAGTCCGGTCGCGAACAACGCTTTCAGCGACGCATTCACCTTCTCGTCGTCCCACGGGTCGCCCGGCTGGAGCTGGAGGTACGAGCGGACGGTTTCGGGTTCGATCCGCTGCGTCCCAACCACCCGAATGTCGGTGACGGTGCCTCCACCCATGGTCGGGACCGCCGGTCCCGCTATTCCGCCGGGGAGAGGCGCGGCGCCAGAGCGCGCGGACGGCGGACCGCCACTCGGCTGCGCCGGCGCGCCGCCCGTCCGATTGGCTGACGGGTTCGGACCGGTTTGGCGATATCGGCGTCGCCCGCCTGTCTCAACCGGCGGGATGCCCCCCTGCGGCGTGATTGCCGATGCGCCACCGGTCTGACCGGGTGTCGGGGTCCCGGTGTTTTGGCTTGGCGGCGTCATGCCGCTCTCAAAATTGGATCCCGGTTGTCCGGGCGCCGGCGCAGCGCCGGTCTGGCCAGGTGCCGGATTACCGGTGTTCGGGTTTGGCGGCGTCATGCCGCTCTTAAACTGGGATCCCGGTTGTCCGGTCGCCGGCGCGCCGCCGGTCTGGCCAGGTGCGGGATTCCCGGCGTTCTGGTTTGGCGGCGTCATGCCGCTCTCAAGCTGAGATCCTACAGGTGCGCCGCCGGTCTGGCCGGGCGTCGAGCTCCCGGTGCTCTGGTTTGGCGGCGTCATGCCGCTTTCCATCTGGGATCCCGGCTGTTGCGGCACCGGCGCGCCGCCGCCGTTCTGGTTGCCGCCACCAGGGCCGGCACCGGGCTGCGTCGCGCCACTGCTTGGCTGCGCCATGACCCAATGGGGCGCCACAGCCGAGACCACCGCCATGACGCCGACAATCGCCCATGGCGCGCAAATCCGTTTGCTAAAACGCAAAACACCCCACCCCCGGCTCCAACCCCCATCCCCCGGAATTACGCTCGCGTCAGGTCACAAGGCCCTTTACAAACTCGACGATCCGAAGGTGGACGAGGTCATTCCAGGTGGCAAACACCATTAGGGTAAGCACCAAAGCCAGCCCAATGCGAAAACCATATTCCTGAGCGCGTTGGCCTAACGGCTTCCCCCGTAGCGCCTCCGCCGCATAAAACAGCAGATGCCCGCCGTCAAGCACCGGGACCGGGAACAGATTAATCAGCCCGAGATTGATCGACAGCACCGCCATGAACCAGACGACGGCGACAATCCCGCCCTGAGCCACGTCACCCGACATCTGGGCGATCCGCAAAGGCCCGCCGAGCTCGTCGGTGCCGCGCGTTCCGATCACGATCTGCCACATCGCCTGTAGCGTGTCAGCCGACAAGGTCCAGGTCTCCGCGCCAGCTTGCAGCAATGCGGTTGCCGGATCGCGCTTGACATAGTCGACGCCGTTCCGAGCGATGCCGAGCAATCCTATTTCGTAGTGGTTGCCAAAGCGGTCGGTCAGCTCGGTTTTGGTCGGCGTGACGTGAAAGGTGAGTTCGCGGCCGTCTCGCTTGACCACGATCGCCATGGGCACGCCGGGGTTAAGGCGGACATCCTGCTGAATATTCTCGAAGCTTTGGACTGAAGCGCCATTGATTTTAACAATGACGTCCCCCGGTTTGATACCGCCGCGCTCGGCCGCGCTGCCCGGCTGAACTTGCCCGACTTGCGCCGGGGTGAACGGCTGACCGAAGGTCATGAACAGGATCGCCAGTACGACGATCGCGAAGACGAAATTGGCGGCCGGCCCGGCCACGACGATCGCGGCCCGCTGGCCGAGCCGCTTGTAATGAAACGAAACCTCGCGCTCGGCCGGGGTCATTCGGCTGAGGCCCGCGGCCGGCAGGCCGGAGCTGGCATCGTTATCGCCGAACATCTTGACATAACCGCCGAGCGGGATCGCGCTGAATTTCCAGCGCGTGCCAGCCCGGTCGTGCCAGCCGAATACCTCTGGCCCAAAACCAATCGAGAACACGTCGACCCGAACGCCGTTGCGGCGAGCAATAAAATAATGACCGAACTCGTGGACAAAGACGAGCACGGTCAGGATGAACAAGAACGGAACGATATAGCCCAGCCCGTGGTGCAGAAACCCGATCATCATAAACCCATCGATGCGGCGGCGCGCGCCGGAGCGTTATGACCCGACAGACGAGCCGCCACCTGCCGCGCCGCTTTGTCGAAAGTATAGACATCTTCGAGCAATTTAAGGTTATCGGCCGGGATTGCCTCGAGCGTGCGCTCGACAGTCTCGACGATCTCCAGGAACCCGATCCGGCCTTCGAGAAAGGCGTGCACGGCAGTCTCGTTAGCCGCGTTCAATACGGTCGGCGCGCCGCCGCCGCGGATCAATGCTTCACGTGCGATGCGCAGGGCGGGAAACCGATGTTCGTCGGGGGCCTCGAAGGTCAAGCGGCCAATCGCCGCCAGGTCGAGCCGCTTCGTTGGTGCGTCGATGCGCCCGGGCCAGGCAAGCGCATACGCGATCGGCGTGCGCATGTCGGGGGAGCCGAGTTGCGCCAGCACCGAGCCGTCGCGGTAGACCACAGCGCCGTGGACGATCGATTGCGCGTGCACGACGATGTCCACCCGCTCCGGCGGCAACTGGAACAAATGATGCGCCTCGATCAGCTCCAACCCCTTGTTCATCATCGTCGCCGAATCGACAGAAATCTTCGCTCCCATGCTCCAGTTTGGGTGGGCGACGGCCTGTTGCGGCGTGACCCAGCGCATCTCCTCGATCGCGCGTTCGCGAAACGGGCCGCCACTCGCGGTCAGGATGATCCGATCGATGGTCTCGGTGCGCTCGCGGTCAAAGCACTGCCAGATCGCGTTGTGCTCGCTGTCGACCGGCAGCAACGTGGCGCCGCAACGTGCAACCTCCTGCATGACGAGAGCGCCCGCGCAGACCAGCACCTCCTTGTTGGCGAACGCTACAATGACTCCGCGTCGGATCGCCGCGAGGGTCGGCGCCAGCCCAGCCGCGCCGACGATCCCGGCCATCACCCATTCCGCCGGCCGTAACGCCGCTTCGACCAGAGACGCTGGACCGCACGCAGTCTCGATGCCGGTTCCAGCAAGCGCATCCTTCAGCGCGGGATAATGGTCGGGTTCCCCAATCGCGGCAAAACGCGCGCCCAAGGCGCGCGCCTGCTCGGCCAAAAGGGCGGGATTGCGATTTGCGGTCAGCGCCTCGACCACAAAGGCGTCGGGGTTGCGCAGCAGCAGATCGACGGTGCTTTGCCCAACCGAGCCGGTTGAACCGAGTATCGTGACGCGTCGCATGCCGTCACTCCCGTTCGTGTCGCCGCCGGGCTGTGGCGCCGGCGGGCGGCATCGCCAAAGGCGAGACCCCGGCGAAGAAGTTCATTGCCACGTTACAACGCTGTGGCCGCCAATCAGGGTCAAGAGCGCCACTGCCGGTATCGCCGCCAGCAAGCCGTCCAGGCGATCGAGCAGTCCGCCATGCCCAGGGATCAGGCCGCTCGAGTCTTTCACGCCGAACCTGCGTTTCGCCAGCAACTCGGCAAGATCGCCGAACTGCGCGACAATCGCAAGCCCGGCACTAACCAGTATCAGCGGCGCAGTGGAGGCGACCCCGAGCGTCACCGCGGTCACCCCGCCGGCGAGCGCGGCGCAGATCGTTCCGCCGACGAACCCGGTCCAGGTCTTCCTGGGGCTCCAGCGCGGCGCAAGGCGCGGCCCGCCGAGGCTGCGTCCGACGGCGTACGCGCCGATATCTGTCGCCCAGACCACCCCGAGCAGCCACAGCAAGGTGGGGCGGCCGCCTGCCTCCTGACGGGCCAGCCACAACAGAGAGATGCAGGGTAGCGCCACCCACAGCACACCCAGGGCCATCCACTGAGGTTTCATGTCCGGCTCTCGGCGCGCCGCCCAAAAAACAATCCCGGCACCAATAAGTGCGGCTGCAACGGCAAACCCGGTGGTGCCGAGCGCCGAGATCGCGACGGTCGCAACCACCACCCCGACGAGCACGATCTCGATCGGGATGCCGTTAGACGTGTTGCTATGGCCGCCGCCCCGGCACAGCCGCCCCCATTCCCACGCCATCACCGCGGCCGCGAGCGCCGTCAATAACGCCAGCCAGGCTCCGCCGAACCAAATTGCGGCGATTGGCAATGGCGCTAGCGCCAATCCCGATGCTATCCGCAGCCGCAGCTGACCCCGCTCAGCGCGGGCCAACCCCGGCCCCGTAGCGCCGTTCGCGCCCGCAATATTCGTCGATCGCCTCATCGAGGTCGTCCTTGGCGAAATCGGGCCAGAGCGTCTTGGTAAAGACAAGCTCGGAATAAGCGCACTGCCACAACAGAAAATTGCTGATCCGTTGCTCGCCGCTGGTGCGGATCAACAAATCAGGATCCGGCAGGTCGACGGTGAACAGATGACGCGCCAGGCATTCCTCGTCCACCGCGTCGATAGCGAGACTGCCGGCTCGCACCTGGGCCGCGATCGCACGCACCGCGGCGACGATCTCGGAGCGACCCCCATAAGACAACGCGATCGTCAGGGTGATGGCAGAGTTATCTCGCGTCGTCTCCTCGGCCTGCTCGATCAGGCTGACGATGTCGGGGGCGAGACGGCGGATCTGGCCGATAACCTTTAGGCGGATGCCGTTGCGGCACAATTCGGCGATCTCAGCCCGCAGGTAATGGCGCAAGAGCCCCATCAGATCGTGAATCTCGCTCGACGGGCGTTGCCAATTCTCCGACGAGAACCCGAATAGGGTCAGGTACGGGATGCCGAGTTCGCACGCGCGGGCGGCGGTGCGCCGCACCGCCTCAGCGCCACGGCGATGGCCAGCGATACGCGGCAAGCCGCGGGCGCGCGCCCAACGTCCGTTGCCATCCATGATAATCGCGACGTGCTGTGGCAGCGCGCGCGGTGCGGCACTCGCGGCAGCGCTGATCGGATTGGCCATCAGACTTGCATGATCTCCTTGTCCTTTTGCTCCAAGGTCTCGTCGATGCGCCGGATCGCGTCGTCGGTCAGGTGCTGGATCTCCTGCTGCAACTTGCGCTGCTGATCCTGCGAGATCGCGCCGTCCTTCTCTTGGCGGCGCAATGCCTCGATGCCGTCCCGGCGCACATTGCGCACGGACACCCGGGCCTGCTCGGCATATTTCGCCGTGACCCGGGTCAGTTCGCGCCGCCGTTCCTCGTTCAGATCCGGAATCGGCACCCGCATTACCTGACCCTCGGTTTGCGGGTTGAGCCCGAGCCCCGATTCCCGAATCGCCTTGTCGACCGCTTTGACCATGGCGCGATCCCATACCTGCACCGTGATCATCCGAGGCTCGGGAACGCTGACATTCGCGAGTTGGTTGATCGGCATCGTGCCGCCATATGCGGTCACCATAATCGGTTCGAGTAGGCTCGCCGAAGCCCGCCCGGTCCGCAACCCGCCGAATTCCTTGCGGAGCACGTCGAGGGCGCCGTCCATCCGGCGACCGAGATCTTTCAGCAGCGAGTTTTCGGGCATGGCCTCATTCCCTGTCGATGACTAAAGCCCACCGTCGATAATCGTAAACCTTCCCTCGCCACGAACTACCCGCGCGAACCCGCCGCTCTCGAAGATCGAGAATACCAGGATCGGAATACGGTTTTCGCGCGCCAGCGCGATTGCCGCCCCATCCATTACGCGCAGGTCGCGCGCCAGCACTTCACGATAATCAAGCCGTTCGAATCGGGTGGCGCCGGGTACGCGATGAGGGTCGGCGTCGTAAACACCGTCGACTTTGGTCGCCTTGAGCAGTGCGTCGCAGCCCATCTCCGAAGCTCGCAGCGCGGCGGCGGTGTCGGTCGTAAAGAATGGGTTCCCGGTGCCGGCGGCAAATATGACGAGGCGTTTTTTTTCGAGGTGGCGCAATGCCCTTCGACGGATGTACGGCTCGCATACCGCCTGCATCGAGATCGCCGACTGCACCCGCGTCGCCACCCCCCGTTGCTCGAGCGCGTTCTGCATTGCCAGCGAGTTTATCACGGTCGCCAACATTCCCATGTAGTCGGCCGACGCGCGTTCCATTCCCGCCGCGGCCCCCGACACGCCGCGAAAGATGTTGCCGCCCCCGATGACCATGCACAGTTCGACGCCGAGCGCGTGTACCGATTGGGTTTCGTCTGCGATGCGGGCGACAACCTCAGGATCGAGGCCGCCTTCGCCGCCACCCATCAGGGCCTCGCCCGAAATCTTCAGAAGAACGCGGCGATACCTCAGATCGGCTGCCATTAGGCCCACGCTCATCTTTGTCGGCGCCGCTGCCGCCGGCGCAACGAGCATACATTAAATCAACCGCGACGTCGCGCTCCTAGCGCGCTTCTCTAGGTGGCTCGCGGGAGACCCGCCGGATCTTGGCGTCAGGGCGCGAGTTGCGAGGCCACCTCAGCTGCAAAATCCGTGCGCGGACGCTCGATTCCCTCGCCCAGCGCAAAGCGGGCATAGCCGGCGATCCCGATCGGCGCGCCGGCTGCCTTGGCGGCGTTTTCGACCACCTTCGAAATCCGTGTCTCCTGATCGACAACGAAGATCTGTTCGAGCAGCACGACCTCCTCGTAAAATTTACGAAGCCGCCCGTCGACCATGCGCTCGATGATGTCCTCGGACTTGCCGCTGGCGCGCGCCTGTTCGCGCAGCACGTTGCGCTCGCGCTCGAGCGCTGCGTGCGGCACCGAGTCGATGTCGAGATAGAGCGGGTTCGCCGCCGCGACATGCATCGCGAGCTGCTTTCCGATATCGGCGAGCGCGCTTGCAGCCGCGCTCGATTCGAGCGCTACGATCACGCCGATCTTGCCGATCCCCGGCCCCAGCGAATTGTGCACATACGAGATGACGACGCCCCGCGAAACCGTCAGCCGGGTGGCTCGGCGCAGCACCAAATTCTCGCCGATCGTCGCGATCAGATGGGTCAGTTCGCTCGCGACCGTGCGGCCCGAACCCGGATATGGCGCGCGGGTCAGCGAATCGAGCTCCCCGTCGCCATCGAGCGCAAGCTCGCCAACAGCCTTCACGAAGCTCTGAAAGGCCTCGTTGCGGGCGACGAAATCGGTCTCGGAATTGACCTCGACGAGGGCGCCGGCCGGTCCGCGCGTGGCCGCGCCGATCAGCCCCTCGGCGGCGACCCGGCCGGCCTTTTTGGCGGCGGCGGACAGCCCCTTTTTGCGCAGCCAGTCGACCGCCGCTTCGATATCGCCGCCGCTGTCGCCGAGCGCCCTCTTGCAGTCCATCATGCCGGCGCCGGTCTTGTCGCGCAGCTCCTTGACCAGCGCCGCGGTCACCTCGACCATCGTCTACCCTCTCGTCTTTCGCCGGCCATTGTCGTAACAGGCTGGCAGCTCAAATCAGCGCGGCCCTCGGCCGCCTCTCGGCTCAGGCTCAAGCGTCCGCTGCCGCCGGTTCGCCTGCTGCCAGTTCGTCTTTCAACGCCGGCATGATTGAACCTTCACCCTCGGCCGGCGCGCCGGTTTCCCCCGCCGCCTCGTCGGATAAGTTGTCGACGGCAGGCTCAGCGCGGGCCCCGATATCGACGCCCGAGGCGGCGAGTTCGGCCTGCAACCCGTCGAGAACAGCACTCGACACGAGGTCGCAGTAGAGGTGGATTGCCCGCATCGCGTCGTCATTCCCGGGGATCGGATAGGCGATCCCCTCTGGCGACGAGTTCGAATCGAGGATGGCAACAACCGGCAGGTGGAGTGTATTTGCCTCGGCGACCGCGATTGCTTCCTTGTTGGTGTCGATGACGAACAAGATATCGGGCAGTCCGCCCATTTCCTTGATGCCGCCAAGCGCACGTTCGAGCTTGTCGCGGTGGCGCGTCAGCTCCAGCAGCTCGCGCTTGGTCAACCCGCTCTGGTCGTTGTTGATCCGTTCGTCCAATTCGCGCAACCGTCGGATCGATTGCGACATCGTCTTGAAGTTGGTCAGCATGCCGCCGAGCCAACGATAGTTGACGTAATATTGGCCGCAGCGCTTGGCAGCCTCGGCGACCGGCTCCTGCGCTTGGCGTTTGGTGCCGACGAGCAGCACCCGTCCACCGCCGGCGACCACGTCGCGGATGGCCTGCAGTCCCTGATGCAGCATCGGCACCGTTTGCTCGAGGTCGATGATGTGGATACCGTTGCGGGCACCGAAGATGTAGGGCGCCATTTTCGGGTTCCAACGCCGCGTGTGGTGACCGAAATGAACCCCGGCTTCGAGCAGATGACGCATCGTATAGGTCGGTAACGCCATAACAAGTCCTTTTCCGGTTGAGCCGCCGCAGGAGTAATCGGCTGTCCGGCAGCGCCGGGGACCGACACCGGAGCGAGTCACTCTCGCGGAAACTCCGCGCGGTAGCGACCGCAGCCCTGCGTGAGGTATCGAGCAACGATTACTTACGGTGCATGCGCGCTTTTGACAAGGCCGCCGAAGGAGCCCGGCGGCGCTTTCAGCGTTTGCAGCCAGCAAAGTGATCAGCAGCGGAGAAGCACTGCTTCGCCGTCGCAAAATTTTAACCCCCATCCTCTAGCACCGAGTGGGAATTCGTTCGGACGCAGTTCCTCGATTGCTGGAACCGGTTGGATCGGTCGATGCCAGCCTCACCGGGGATTACTGATTTGCAAGAAGGCGGAGCGATGCGAAAAGTGGCCGTGGCCGTGGCGGTGCGTCGCAACGAGGCCGGTTCTCCGGCCGTTCCAGCCAACCAGGATCGTTGGCGCGAATGAACGTTTCGCCGGGAACGTGAATAGAGACGATGCATCTCCCCCCTTTGGCGCCTTCGCGACAGCGGCGCGTTCGACCCCAGCGGGGGGTGATTGCGCTTAGCGCGGCGCTGATCGCCGTTTACGGCGCGAGCACCCTCTGGTCGCTTCAGCGGGCACACGACCAAGCGCTGCGCGCGGCGGGCACGGCGCTCGAAAGCATGGCGCGATCCGCCGAGACCGGTACGACCCGATCGCTGTTCGAGGTCGACGCTATGCTTCTCGGCATCGAGCAGATCGTTGCCGCGGTGTTGCCGACAACGCCGCTCGACAGCCCGGTGCTCAAAACCGTGCTCGGTCAATTCAACGCCCAGAGTTTGTTGGTCAGCGACATCCTGATCCTGGATGTAAGCGGCAACGAGGTGAACCGGGCGAACGCGATCCCCGACCGCACCCGGAACGATCGGCACAGAGCCTTTTTCACCGCACACCGCCCGGGCGCGCCGGCAACCCTGTTCATTGGCGATCTGGGGCCAGGCCCAGTTGACGGGGGATGGAGGATCATGGTGAGCCGGCCGCTGACGCGCAACGGCGTCATGCTCGGCATCATTGCGGCGGAGGTCCCAGTCGCCACATTCACCAATTTTTATAATGCGATCGCAGCCAATAGCGACACCCGGATTGCTCTGCTGCTCGACAACGGTGCGTTGGCCACAGGTGGATCGTCTCGAGGCGCGATAGGCGGCGGTATCCCCGCCTCGGCTGCGGCGCTGCTGGCAGCCGCGGCGCATAATCAAGCGGGTCTCATCGAGACGTGGGCAGGCGCCGGAGGCGACGAGACGCTACGCGCCTTCCGTCGGGTCCCGGCTCGCCCATTGATTGTAACGGCAGCACGCGACCACGCGGAAATCCTGCGCCGATGGTATCGCGAGCGTAATGCCTCGCTGGCGGAGTTCGCGCTGTTCGCGTGGACCGTCGGGGGTCTCGCCTGGCTCGCGGTTCGTTCGCTGCGGGCGGGCCAATTCGCAGCGGCCTATTTGCGCCGCAGCGAAGCAGGGCTGAAGCGCCAGAGCGCGTTGCTGCAAAACACCCTCGAAAGCATCGGTGAGGGCCTCGCGGTTTTCGATGCCCGCGAACGGTTGATCGCCCGCAATCGCCGCTTTTGCGAGCTCCTCGATATGCCTGACGATTTGGCGATAGGCGCGCCGCTCAGCGAGATCTTGACCCGTCAGGCGGTGCGTGGCGATTTTGGCGACGCCGAACCGCAGGCCGAAGTCGCCCGCCGTCTCGAGCAATTTTACGGCGACGTGCCCACGGTCAAGGAGCGGGTGACCCCGACCGGCCGGATCCTGCAAATCCGGCGCAGCGCGATGCCCGGCGGCGCGGTGGTCTCGGTCTATTCGGACATCACCGAGGTCAGGGCCGGCGAATCCAAACTGCTGCAGGCGCGCAGCCAGGCCGAACTAGCCAACCATTCGAAGAGCGAATTCCTGGCCAATATGAGCCACGAATTGCGCACCCCGCTCAATGCCGTCATCGGCTTCACCGAAATCATCTCGCAAGAGTTGTTCGGGCCGGTCGCGAACGAGAAATATCTCGAATACATTAAGGACGTGCATGCCAGCAGCCTACACCTACTGTCGATCATCAACGACGTCCTCGACATGTCGAAAATCGAGGCGGGCAAGCTGGAGTTGCAGAAAGAGGAAGTCACCCTGCAAAACGTGATTGGGGACGTCATCCGCATCGTGCACGAGCGAGCCAGCAGCCGCAGGATAGCATTGGTCTCCGAATTGGCCGACGAAGCCATCGTCATCTGGGCCGACGAGCGCGCGATGAAGCAGATTTTTTTGAATCTCCTATCGAACGCGATCAAGTTTTCGAAGGACGGTGGCAAGGTGCGCATCCGGGTGACCACCCGGCAGCCCGATTTCGCGGTTATCGAGGTCGAAGATCAGGGCATTGGCATGGATACGGCCGAGCAGGAGCGCGCATTGCAGCCGTTCGGGCAGGCGAAGCCGGCGACGACGCGTAATTACGGCGGCACCGGGCTGGGCCTACCGATTACCAAGGGTCTGATCGAGGCGCATGGCGGCACCCTGACGATCCTCAGCCGGTTGGGCGAGGGCACGACAGTCCGGCTGGTGCTGCCAACCGAAGCGCCAAGTCCGGTCTTTGCGGAGAGATCGGCGACGCGGTCGGACACCGCATCGGTCGGGTAACGGCGGCCGCCGGTTGATCCGGGAGACTTACCACTCTGGTGAGGGCCCGGCCGGCCGCCCGCCTCAGGCGATCGTGGTCGTCGGCTTTTCCCGCGCCATAACCTGGAACAGAAAAATCCCCGGGATCATCGCCATAGCGGCGATCGCCAAGCTTCGGAAGCAGCCCGTGTAAGCCGCGAAGGCAACCGTCTGGAAGCCGCGCATCGGCGAGGTTCCGGCGATACCGCCATGTTGGTCGAGCGCACTCAAGCCGCCCTCGATCCTGGCCTGCAGCACCGCCGTCATCGTCGCTACTCCGGCGGCACATCCAAGTTGGCGCGCCAGATTATATACGCCGGCGGCGTCGGTCCGCAACTCGGAGCCAAGGGTCGAGAAGGCGAGAGTGCTGAGGGGGGTGAACAACAGCCCGACGCCGACGCCCTGCGCCGCGCTCGTTGCGGCCAGCCACAATTCTCCCCCATTGGGCGACACATGCGACATCAGCTCGAGCGCGCCTGCCGTGATGACCAGGCCCATCGCGAGCAAAGCGCGATGATCGACGTGATCGATCACCTGGCGCATGGCGAGCATCGTCACCATCGTCGCGACGCCCCGCGGAGCAATTGCTAAGCCAGCCTGCGTCGCGTTCCAGCCGAGCGGGCCTTCGCTCAAGGCCGGTACAAAGACGATTGTTGTGAACAGCATGGCGCCGACCAAGAAGTTGTAGGCGGCGGCGACCGAGAAATTGATGTCCCGGAAAACCTCAAATCGGAACAAAAGAAGCCGTGATCGTCTGCTCTGAACCACGATTGCGGCAAAGGCAACCGCGGCCGTGGCGACTTCGGTGATGGTTTCCAGCGCGGGCGGCCAGATTCGGCCAATGCTGCGCTGGAGCGCCAGTTGAAGCGATCCCACCGCGATGACCAGCAGGGTAATCCCGATCCCGTCGATCCTTCCGCCACCGTTAGGCGCCGCACGCGACGGGACCGAACCCAATCCTAAGACTGCGATCGCACCAATCGGCGCGTTGACGGCGAAGATCCACCGCCATGAGGCGAGATCGGTAATGAGTCCGCCGAGCACCGGGCCCAACATCGGCCCGGCCATGATCGTCGCCCCCCATATCGCCAGCACGCGGCCGTGTTCCTGCTTGGGGTAGAGGTCGAGGACGATCGCCTGTGACAGGGGCTGAATGATGCCGGCCGCGGCGCCCTGGATCAGCCGAAAGAAAATCAGCGCGTCCGCGGATCGGGCGAGTGCACAGAGCGAGGAGGCGACGACGAACAGTCCGATCGCGACGGTAAATACCGGCCGCGCCCCCCACCGCCGCCGAAACCAGCCGGTCATTATTGCCGTTACCGCAGAAGCGCACAGATAACTCGTCATCACCCAGGAACCGAGATCGATCCCGCCGCCCAGGCTGCGTTCGAGCTGCGGCAGCGCGACATTTGCAATGGTGGCGTCAAACGCCTGCATCGCCGTTGCGAGCATCAGGGCAATAGTGGCCTGACGCCGCGCCGACCTCGATAAATTGCCCGCCTCCGCGCCGATCCGGATTTTCACGTCCCGCCATTCAGTCGCCGGCGCCGCACCCGTCGTTGCGCCGCATCGAGCAGAGCGGCGCAAAAGCTTCATCGCGAGATCAGCGACGTTTGGTCACGAGACGGCAGAGTAATGTGGTCCACCGGGCGGCACGGACGTTCCATCGGCCCCTCCCGAAAGGATCATCCTCGGTAAAAACCGGATACGCATTCATTCGTAGTAGTGTGTGTTTTTCGAGTTGTTGGGTGATGCTGCTTCATCGTGATGCCATAACTCCGGTATGCTCATAAAATGGCCTCTAACCGTGACTTTGTTTCTTGACACCGCCGCGATTTATTGATTATCTGCAGAGGCTAGTTCCCGCGCGTCAGAAAACCGCCCCAGCGGGCGTCATAGCGATGTCAAGTTCGGATTTCTTTCTCGATAGTGATCCGCCGGTGTCCGGCCTCGCCTCACCTCGGCCGGTCATCGCGCCCGCAGCGCTTCGCCCGGCCAATCGCTATTCCCCCGGCCCATGGACTGACGCCACCCATAGGCGCGCACATCATGCATGGTGAAGCCATGCAATTGCGCCAACCCTAGCGTTCTGAAGGTGGCAAGCTTGACGATCGTTGCGCGCGCGCAGGCAAATCCCTCGCATTGCGCGAACGTCTCGCCGAACTTTAGCGAGCCGTCGCCTGCGGCGATTTCGATGCGGTCGTAGAGCTGCGCTTCAAGCCTGACCGCGAGATCGAAACCCGCCAGCATTGCGCTGAACAGAGCTGCGATCCCGAAGACCACGCTGCCGACGATGATCGCGGCGCGCCGATGTTGCGTCACGGAGAGGGAGCGACCGCGGACGATCCTGTTCGGCTTGCTCAAGCTAATTGTGAGATAGCCGGCAACGCCGAGAGCCAGCGGAACGCCGACCAGCGGCGGTGCGAGGCCGGCGGCTGCGACGGCGGCAAGAACGGCCAGGCGAGAGCCCGCGGGCCTCGGTATCGGGAAACCGACGATCTCGACCATGGCCCGCAGTAGGCCGCAAAACTCTTAAGAAATACTGTGCGACGTCGCCTGTGAGAACGCTGCCGGCCGCGCTGCTGTCGTCAGGGTGGTCAGATTAAGTCTTGGTTAACCCGGAGCTGTCTAGCATAAGAGATCGGCGACCGCGCGTCCGAGGATTTGTGGCAGTGCTGCGAGGGCTTCCGTGAAACGCCTTACGATGTTGGTAACCCCCGACGGGCGCTGGGTTCTCGAGGACAGCACCGAGTTTCTCTCTGCCCTAGGCGACCCCAGTCCGGATTACGACGCCGCGTCGTTTGCGGTAAAGAATCTCGGCTTTGTTAAATTCCAGGTGCTCGACCAGTCGGTGATCGAGATCGAGCTGCACCCTGACAATGTCGAACTGCCGGCGCTGCTCGCGGTGCAAACGCAATTGTTGACGTCGACGGTCCGGCTGTTCCGCATCCGATATTTCACGACGTCGTGGCAATCCGAGATTCTGTCCGCGCCGGATCTCGCGGTGTCACGACTGTCCGAACTGTGCGCGCCAAAATTTGTCCCCGCGGCCAAGGATCGATTTCTCGTAGAACCCCAAGATTACTCCAAACTGTACGATGGCGCCGAGGGTCCGCTCCACCTTCTTGCGCAAAAGTGGAGAATGTCGTTCGGTCATTTCGATCCGAGTGTGATTTCCTTCGCGATCAAGCAGCAACTTCTGTCGCGCATGATAATCGCCGGCGTGAAGCCGCCGGGATCCGAGCCGATATTCCGCTTTATCGGAGATGGCCACGGGAATTGGCTCGACAGCGATTACCATCTGCATGCGATCGGTGAAAAAATGGAAAACCAGCCCGACAAGGAATATGGACGTTGGGTCTCTCAATTTTATAAAAGCGTCGCCAGCACCGGGCAGCCGCGTTACGACTACGTCACGGCCTCCATCCAGCGCTCCCCAGGCACCTTTATGACGCGTTACGAAAGACTGTTGCTTCCGTGGAAGACGTCGTCGGACGAAGTTCTGGTGACGCTTTCCTCGCGAGGGTTGCGGGACGACAGGGTCGGCAACGGATCGCTTGCCGAGTCGGACAGCACTCTGCTCAGGTACTCAGCAAGGTCCTCATAAGCCTCAATTCCGGAGATGTAGGCGAGGACGTTTTCGACTGCCCCGGAAGGCGCACCCGGAAAGAAGATACTGCGGCTCGCATGTGGGTAGCCATAGCCGGAGGCAACTCCTTTCTCGACGAGAATAGGAGCGACGATCGCGATCCCCCATTCGACCGGCCATCGCGAAGCGGCATAGGCTCGGCCCAACCGCGCCACTAAATGCGACAGACGCAGACCGCGGAAATCCGGTCGGATCCAATGCGCGCCGGCGCACAGCACGATGCCGGAGATCGATTGCGCCGCTGAGGCTGTAACCACGCAGCGCTGACCTTCATCGCGCCCGCCGTACAGCATTAACCGGGCCTCCTGCTTCAGGGTCGTCTCCGGCCAGTAATGGACGCGGCCCGCCTGCGTCAGCACGATATCGCCGTGGTCGTTCTCACCTGAAATCCAATAGGCGTTTTCCGGCGACAGCTCCGTGTATTCGGGATTGTACATTTTAACCAACGGAAACCAGGTTTGATTTGTAACTTCTTGCTTGTTGATATATTGCAGCTCGTCGAAATCGTGGCGCAGCCGCAAGCGGATGCCCAGTTGTCGCGCCGCCTTATCGCCTTCGAGCACAAAGCGCGCGAGTAACGGGGCGGGCCCGTATTTGATCGTCAGCGCATCCAGCAGGCGCAGGTTGTTCTCTGGAACGATGTTCGGATAGATCAGGCTCATCGCGATGCTCTCTGTCTAGGACTGCAGTTGCCGGCGGGTTCGCGGCCCCGGCGATCGCTAAGAAGTTGCTAGAATATTACCATCTTTCGGTAGAAAGTCAATAATTAATTTACCGAAAACAACTAAAGCGCGATCATCGTAACAACATATTTAATAAATATGACTCGTTTGTCTGTGCGGTACCTGACCTTAATTTGACGAATTATTGATGCCTTCGTGAGTAAAGGGTTGCTCGCCGAACGATTGCGGACGTCCTACTGACGTGTTCTGGACGAAGCTGGGCCGCGCCGAGAGCTTAGCGGCTCTCCTCTCGTCGCCAAATCAAGCCTGATCGCAGCGCCATCGCAGCCGTGGCGGTATCGCGCCAAAGGCGTATCGACCGGTTGCTCGACGCGCTTCCGTTTGAGATGGCCGACGAGGGCAAGGATGAATGCGAAAATTGGACTGACGGCAGCCGACGGCTGGAACCATGAGTGCTACCGCGACGAGCCCAAACGCGCTGCAAAGGGGCGCGCTCCTCGGACCCTACCGCTCTATGTGCACCGCGCCGGCTGCTGGTTTCAATTTTCGACGCCCGCGGTTCGAACGAGCCACGCCAAGCTCGCCTTGCGGCGCAGGCTGGACTACTGCAAACAGCACGTTGGCCGAAACATCCCGAACCGGGGGCGCGAATGAGCAGCAAGGACGAATTGAAGCGCGCGGTGTGCGAGGCAGTGGACCGCCACGCCGACGCCATCATCGATCTCGGCGAAACCATCCTGCGCAACCCGGAGACCGGGTTCAACGAGGTCAAGACCGCCGCTCTGGTCGCCCAGCGGATGACTGCCCTTGGGCTGGCGCCGCGCACCGGCTTGGCGCTGACTGGGGTCAAGGGTCGGTTGTCGGGCCGCGTGCCGGGACCGCGGCTCGCCCTGATCGGCGAACTCGACAGTCTGCGCACCACGGAGCATCCGCTCGCCGACCCGGCGACAGGTGCGGCGCACAGCTGCGGCCACAACGCGCAAATCGCCGGGATGTTGGGTGCGGCGATGGCCCTGACTGACGCCAAGATAGCCGACCATCTCGCCGGCGAGATCGTTTTTTTCGCGGTCCCGGCCGAGGAATTCATCGATGTCGAGGAGCGGCTCGGCCGCGTCGCCAAGGGCGAGATCGAATTCATGCTCGGCAAGCCCGAACTCGTCGCCAAGGGCCATTTCGACGATGTCGACATGGCGATGATGATCCACACCGGCGCGCATGATGGGCAGAAGCCGCGCTCGGCGATCGCCGAATCGTCGAACGGCGCCGTGGTCAAGCAGATCCGCTTTCTCGGCCGGGCGGCGCATGCCGGCGGGGCGCCGCAGCGCGGTATCAACGCGCTCAACGCGGCGATGATCGCAATGAACGCGATCGCTGCTCAGCGTGAGACCTTTTGGGAAAAGGACACGATCCGCATCCATCCGATCATCACCAAGGGCGGCGATGCAGTCAGCGTCGTCCCGGCCGAGGTCACGATGGAGACCTTCGTGCGCGGCGCCTCCCTCGAGGCCATCGTCGACGCCAACCGCAAGGTGGACCGCTGTCTGCGCGCGGGCGCCATGGCAATGGGAGCCGAAGTCGAGATCCACACGATTCCCGGCTATCTGCCGCAGCGCAACGACGTCGGGCTGGCGCGCATCTTCGGAGACAACGTCGAGGCCATCTTTGGCCCGGGCGAGTTCGCGATCGGCGGCCATCGCACCGGCTCGACCGACATGGGCGATCTGGCGCATCTGATGCCGGTCATCCATCCTTATGTCGTCGCCGCCGAAGGCCGCGCCCACGCCGCCGACTGGCATATCAACGAGCCGCAACACGGCTACCTGACCCCGGCCAAGCTGTTGGCGATGACCGCGATCGACTTGCTTTATGGCGACGCCGCACCGGCCAAGAAAATCCTCGCCAATTTCGCGCCGGCGATGACCAAGGAAGCCTACCTCGCCTTCCAGCGCGGCCTGTTCAAAAAGGAGCGCTACGCCTCGCAGGTGGTCTGATCGACGTGTTCCGTCTGGGCGGTTAAAGAATTGTCGGAAAAGCTTACAGGCCGGACGTCGCGTTCGGGCATTACGTCAAAAGATTGCAATTGGTGCGAGAGGCCCAAATTCGACTGTCGGCTATCAGTGAAATCGCTTCGAATTGAAACCGCTGAAAGATCCCGGTTGGGAGAGGGTTTGTCAAAAGTGCTCGCGAACCTGTCGAAAAAATTTACAAATGCTTTGGTCTTGGCCCAGCAAGCTATTGAAATATCAAGATGGCATGAAATTTGCTTTGCGAAGTAAGGAGGGCCCTGAATGGCTTACGTGCTATCAATCGCTGTGACGGTGTTGATGGGACTATCCGGGAGTGCATTTGCCGGCACCCCTACTCCGGTCCCAGAACCCACCACCCTCGCGCTGCTTGCTGCCGGTTTCGGCGGGGTGGCCGCCGTTAAATATTTCAGACGGAAGTAGCCGTCGGCTTTCCTAGCTGCTTATGGGGTTACAGGCCTCTTAATACAGCTTCGGAGAAGGAGGATCCTGAATGGCTTACGTACTACTGATCGCTGTGACGGTGTTGATGGGATTGTCCGGCAGTGCATTTGCCGGCGTCCATATCCCGGTCCCGGAACCCACGACCCTCGCGTTGCTCGCCGTAGGCTTCGGTGGTGTTGCCGCCGTCAAATATTTCAGACGGAAGTAGCCGGCGGCCTTCTCAGCTGCTTATGGGGTTCCAGACCTCTTGAGCAGCGCTGTTCCCGTGCTCGGCGCCTTCCTGTGTGCCGCAGCCGTCGAAACCATGCGCCCGTGGCGTCCCCTGCCCACCTTCGCGCTGACGCGCTGGCTGAGCAACCTCGCGCTCTTCGTTCTGGCGATCGGTCTCAACTTTCTGCTCGTTCCGATCATCGCGATCGTGGCGTTGGCGGGCCTCAACAGCGGGATGCACCTATGGGTGCAGTTGGTGGTCGGCATCCCAGCTCTCGACGCGTTGAGCTACGCGCTGCATCGAGCGTTCCACGCCAGCCCTATTCTCTGGCGTTTCCATGCGCTGCACCATTCCGACCCGGAACTCGATGTCTCCACTACCGTTCGGCATCACCCAGGCGAAGCGCTGTTGATGGGGTTTGCCGTCGGCGTCCTCGCTGGCGCGGTCGGACTGTCGGCCTTCGTGATTGGGCTCTACGCATCGCTCAATCTCGTCGTGCAGTTCTTCGCGCATGCGAATGTCGGCTTACCGGCCCGTCTCGCGAATGCTTTGGCTTGGCTGGTGGTCACACCGGTATTGCATCGAGTGCATCATTCCCGCCACCCCGCTGACGTTGCCGCCAATTATGGTTTGGTGTTCTCGGTGTGGGACCGGCTGCTCGACACTTATCGCAGCGAACCCGAATTGGGCGAGGAGGCAATCGAGTTCGGCATCGATCGCCTGCGCGAGCCATATTTTCAGCGACTCGACCGGATGCTGTGGCTACCGTTCTTTGCCCGCGAAAACATATAGGTATTCTCTACCGCGAACCCTGAGAGGGTAGCGCGTTCCACCGCCAGCGTCCGATCCCGTCGACCAGCCCCTGCTTTGGAACTTGTGCCTGCGGACCGGGCGTTGCATTGATTCATAATCGAGCTCCGATGCGCGCGAAGGTGAGGACGATGCAAAGCCAATGGTCGGATGCAGAGGCCGAGCGGTTGGTTGATGACTACGCCAGTCGGGCCGTCGGGCGCGATCTCGCGCTGCGCGTCTATACCTCGCGCCTGCTTGGCCGAGACCCCAAGCTCGTGTTGCACGGGGGTGGCAACACCTCGGTCAAGACCGTCGTCAGAGACCTTCTTAACGAGGAGGCCGAGGTGCTTTGCGTCAAGGGCAGCGGCTGGGACATGGCGGCAATCGAGCCGGCCGGGCTCCCGGCGGTGCGGCTCGCCCCGCTGGGCAAATTGCGCGCCCGCGAGACCTTGTCGGACGAGGAGATGGTGCGGGTGCAGCGCGCCAATCTGATCGATCCCGGCGCGCCCAACCCGTCGGTCGAGACCTTATTGCACGCCTTTCTGCCGCATAAATACGTCGATCACACCCATTCGACCGCAGTGTTGAGCCTCGCCGACCAGCCGGACGCGGCCGAACGCTGCGCCGATCTTTACGGAAGGTGGATGGGGCTCGTGCCCTACATCATGCCGGGCTTTCTGTTGGCCAAGGCGGCGGCCGAAATCTTCGAGACCGATCCCACGGTGGAGGGGTTGGTGCTATTGAAGCATGGCATCTTCACCTTTGGCGAAAACGCGCGCGAGGCCTATGAGCGCATGATCGCCGCGGTCTCGCTGGCCGAAGAGTGCCTAGCGCGGCACCGCAAGAGTGTGTTTGCTGCCGCCAGTCTACCTGCCGCGATCGCCAGCGCAGCCGAGGTCGCACCGATCCTGCGCGGCGCCTGCGCCATCCACTCGCTAACCGATGCCGGGGTGTATAAGCGTTTCATCCTCGACTTCCGCACCGGCCCGGCGGTGCTCGACTACGTCAACGGCGCGGAGCTGAGCCGCTATGGCCAAGCCGGCGTCGCCACCCCCGACCACACGATCCGCACCAAGAACTACCCGCTGATCGTGCCGCCGCCCGAGGCCGGCTGTCTCGACCAGTTCAAGACCGCGGTGCGCGAGACGGTCGATCGTTTCGCTGCCGAGTACCATGCCTATTTCGCCCGCCACAACGCACGCCAGGCGGTGTCGAAGCGCGAGCTCGACCCGATGCCGCGGGTCATCATGGTGCCGGGGCTCGGCATCTTCGGGCTCGGCGGCAATGCCAGGGATGCCCGAGTCGCCGCCGACCTCGCTCTGTCGACGATCGAGACCGTGGCCGACGCCGAGGCGGTCGGCCGGTTCGAATCGGTCAGCGAGGCCGATCTCTTCGACATTGAATACTGGTCGCTGGAGCAGGCGAAGCTCGGTCATACCAGCGAGAAACCGCTCGCCGGGCAGATCGCGGTCGTTACCGGCGGCGCCGGAACGATCGGCTTTGCCACGGCCGGCGCGATGAGCGGTGCCGGTGCGGAGGTCGTGGTGCTCGATATCCAAGGCGCCCCGGCCGCAGCCCAAAGGCTCGGCGGGGCGGCTCTCGGGATCGAGTGCGACGTGATGGATCCCGCGGCGGTTCGCCGGGCTTTCGACCGCGTGGTCGAGCATTTCGGCGGGGTCGACATCGTCGTCTCCAATTCGGGTGCGGCTTGGCAAGGCCGCATCGGCGAGGTCGAGGACCAGGTGCTGCGCCAGAGCTTCGAGCTCAACTTCTTTGCCCATCAAACCGTCGCCCAGAACGCGGTCCGGATCATGCTGGCTCAGGGAACCGGCGGCTGCCTGTTGTTCAATGTGTCGCGACAGGCGGTCGCCCAAGGTCCGAACGCCGGCCCTTATGGGCTGCCTAAGGCGGCAACCCTGTTCCTGATGAAGCAATACGCGCTCGAATACGGGTCCGACGGCATCCGCGCCAACGCTGTCAACGCCGACGGCATTCGCAGCGGGATCATGACGCCCGACTACATCAAGACGCGAGCCGCCGCCTACGGGATCAGCGAGGCAGCCTACATGGGGCGCAACCTGCTCGGCCGCGAAGTGACCGCCGAAGACGTCGCCGAAGCCTTTCTGGCGCTGGCTCTGGCGCGCAGCACGACCGGATCGTTCGCCACCGTCGACGGCGGCAACCTCGCCGCCGCGCCGCGCTGAGCCGCAGGGAGGATCAGGGTATGGGCACCACCCCGCAATACGTCGTGATCGACCCGGCCACTGGCAAAATCGACCGTCGCATCTTCAGCGAGCAGGCGATCTATGACGACGAGATGGAGAAGATCTTCGGGCGCGCCTGGCTGATGATCGGGCATGAGAGCCTGGTGCCTGCGGTCGACGATTTCTTCCACACCTATATGGGCGAGGACCCGGTCATCCTGACCCGCGATGGGCAGGGCCGACTCCACGCGCTCCTAAACATGTGCCGCCACCGCGGCAACCGCGTGTGCCGCGTCGACGACGGCAACGCCAAGCGCTTCATGTGCACCTATCACGGCTGGACCTACCGCAACGACGGCGCGCTCGAGCACGTCCCCGGCGAGTCCGAGGCCTATTACGACGCGCTCGACCGGCCGTCCCTCGGTCTGATCGAGGCCCGCGTCGAGACCTACGCGGGCATCGTCTTCGCGACCTGGGCCAAGGACGCCCCAGGCCTCGATGCCTATCTGGGCGACGCGCGCTGGTATCTCGACACCGTGTTCAATCGGCGGGACGGCGGCATGCAGGCGCTTGGCCCGATGAAATGGCTCGAGCCCGTCAACTGGAAGACCATGGCGGACAATTGTTCGGACAATTACCACGTCCCGACCAGCCATCTCTCCAGCGCCCGGGTCCAGAGCCGCTATCTTGGCCGCCCGCGGCTGTCGCACGAGGACCAGTTCGAGAGCCCCAACAAGCACGCCTTTGTCAACGGGCACTCGATCACCTTCCGCGACGCGGACGACAATGCCCCCCGCTATGTGCACGGCATGTCGGAGCGACACGTTCCGGCTGTTCCAGGAATACCACGATACGACGATGCCCGAGGTCGAACGGCGGCTCGGCAAGCTGCGCGCGCGCCGGGTGCAGCTCGGCAACCACTCGATCTTCCCGAACGGGATCCTCGGGCTGCGGCTGGCCCTGCCGCGCGGTCCGCTGAAGACCGAGTTCTGGCACTTCGTGCTGGTGGACCGGGATATGCCGGAGGAGGTCAAGCGCGCAGTCCGTATCGGCAGCCAAGCGAACAACGGTGCGGCGGGCATGTTCGAGCAGGACGACGTCGACAACTGGCGTCAGGTGACCGCCGCGAGTACCAGCCGCCTCGGGCGCCGGCACCCGCAGGATCTGTCGATGGGTCTCGGGCACGCCGGGCCGCATCCGGATTATCCGGGGCTCGTCTCCGAGCGCTACATCTCGGAGAACAACCAGCGCCTCTTCTATCGGCGCTGGGAAGAGTTCATGAACGCGCGGAGCTGGGCTGACATCCCGCTCGACCCGATCACCGCTCACTTCGATGGCACCGCGACCATGCGCGGCTAGCGGGCTTTTCAGAAATGGATCACAGCCGATTGCCCAGTTTTATCCTCTCCCCCGGCCGGAGGGAGAGGGCAGGGTGAGGGGGGCCGACACGCCGAGTCGCGGCAATACCCGCTTCACCTTCCCCCATCGATTCGCGATGGGCCCCTCCTCTTCCCCCCGAAGGGCGGAGAGGGGATTCGCGGGTCGGCTCCGCCAAGTCTGCTCGCCGGGCGGCGATCCGGTGAAAACCAAACCCGCGCCGGAAGCGGCCAAGCCCATGGCGCTGACAGCGCAGCAGGCGCTGTGGCTCGAGCTGATGCAATTCTACATCCGCGAGGCTTGGCTGCTCGACGAGCGCAAGCTCAAGGAGTGGCTCGATCTCTTCACCGACGATGTCCTCTACTTCATGCCCCGCCGCAAGAACGTCCCGCGCCGGGAGGCGCACCGCGAGCTCACGCCGCTCGGCGATCTGGCGATCCTCGAGGAGGACAAGCGCTATCTCGAGATGCGGGTGGCCCGGCTCGACACCGGGATGGCCTGGGCCGAGGATCCCCCGTCGCGCACCCGTCACCTGATCGGCAATCTCGAGGCGGTACCGCTGGAGAACGGCGAGGTCGAGGCCAGGACCGCGTTTCTGGTGTACCGCTCGCACCTGGAGACGGACCATCAGCTCCTCTCCGGCTGCCGCGAGGATGTGCTGCGCAAGGTGAACGGCGCGTGGAAGGTGGCGCGGCGCACGATCGTCCTCGACGCCAACGTCCTCCTCGACAAGAACCTCAGCGTCTTTCTGTAGGGTCAACCCCTCTTTCTGTCTTCATCGTCGCACCCAATCCCGCGACTGAAGTAGCGGGCTAGTCATCCGCGATCGGGCGTCGGTCCGGTACAGGACAGCGGCCGTCTCGGCGGGATGCGGTCGGCATGCCGACGCCTTCTCAGGCTGATTGCGCTCAGCTGATCTTGATATCTAACCAGCCAGTCATTAGTATTCTAATAACTGACCGGGAGGTAACTTGTGAGCAGTGATCCTACCGAGCGGGCGTCGCGCTGGCGGCGCCGGAAGGAGGCGCGGCCGAAGGAGATTCTCGCCGCCGCGCTCGCGTTGTTTGCCGAGCGCGGCTTTGCTGCGGCCCGGCTCGACGATGTGGCGCTCCGCGCCGGGGTCACCAAGGGCACGCTATATCTCTATTTTCCGAACAAGGAGGAGCTGTTCGAGGCGGTGGTCCGGCAGGCGCTGGTGCCCAACCTCGAACGGGGTGAGGCATTGCTGGACGAGGCCGACGAGCCGGCGGCGCTGCTGTTGGAACGCTTGATGCGCAGCTGGGCCGAACTGGCACTATCGCCGGCCGGAGCGATCCCGAAGATCATCATTTCCGAAGCAGGCAATTTCCCTGAGCTAGCGCGCTTCTACCGCGAGGAGGTCGTCGATCGTGGCATCGGGTTGATGCGCCGCGTGCTGCGCCTCGGCATCGAGCGCGGCGAGTTTCGCGCCCTCGACGATCTCGACAACGCGGTTCGCTGCATCTGCGCGCCGCTGCTGCTCGCGATCCTATGGCGCCATTCGCTCGGCCGCCATGAGGAGGTGGACCGCTTCAACCCGGAGGCGATCTGCGAGATGCAACTCAAACTGCTGCTGGACGGGCTGGCGCTCCGGCCGGCGGCGCCCGTTGTCCAAAGAACCGAGCGGACCGCAACACCGGGTGCCGGCGCCGGTCGCGACCCCCCGCCCGCCCGTCCTGCGCAAGGCACCAGGGTTAGGGAGGGGACAATCAGAAAGCAGGCCGCGCAATGAGCCTAACCGGGGCGAAGCCGGAAACTCAAGCCGAGCGGCAAGAACCGGCGGAGCGCCTCATCGAAGCGCGCCGGCCGGACGACCGCCTGGCGCCGACCCCGTCCGCGCGGGCCTCGGCACGGCCGCGCGGACGACGGCGCTGGTGGCTGATCGCGCTGATCGCGATCCTCGTGATCGGTGCCATCGGCGGTGGCGCGGACTGGTGGCTCTATGCGCGCAACTGGGTCAGCACCGACGACGCCTTCATCGACACCCACACCGTGCAGGTCAGCGCGCAGGTCGCCGGCCGGGTCAAGACGGTACTGGCCAATGACAATCAGGAAGTCCATGCCGGCCAGCCGCTCGTCGAGCTTGATCCGGCCGACTTCCAAGCAGCCCTTTCCCAGGCGCTGGCCAACCACGAGAGCGCGCAAGGGCAATTGGCACAGGCCAAGGCGCAGCTGCCGGTCGCGCAAGCCAATCTCGATCAGGCGCGGGCCCAAGTCGCGGTCGCCCAGGCGGCCGCCACGAATGCCGACATCAACCTCAAACGCGATCAGATGCTGGAGCAAATGGGCGGGCTGGCCGTCTCCCACCAACAGCTCGACAATGACACCGCGACGGAGCGGAGCGACGCCGCCAATCTTGCCGCCGCGCAGAAAAAGGTCGCTGCGAGCGAGGCTCAACTGGCACTTAATAAAACGCAGATCGAGACGGCCGAAGCGGGCGTGCGCGCCGCAGCGGCCCAGGTCGAGCAGGCGCGCCTCAACCTGTCCTATACCGTGATCCGCGCACCTGAGACGGGCCACATCACCAACAAGAGCGTGGCGCTCGGCAACTATGTTCAGGTCGGCCAGGCACTGATGGCGCTGGTCCCCGACCAAGTGTGGGTCACCGCCAATTACAAGGAAACCGAGATCGGCGAGATGCGGACCGGCGATCCGGTCGACATCTATGTCGACGCCTATCCGGGTCATGTCTTCCACGGCCAGGTGCAGAGCTTCCAGGCCGGCAGCGGTGCTGCGTTCTCATTGTTGCCGCCGGAAAACGCGACCGGCAATTACGTCAAGGTCGTCCAGCGGGTGCCGGTCAAGATCGTGTTCGACGGCGACCCCACCGCGCATTGGCTGCTCGGGCCGGGCATGTCGGTCGAGCCCTATGTGAGAATCAGATGAACGCGATTGCCGAGGCAACAGGCGGCGGCTCCCGCCCGACAATGGCGGGCAGCGTTTCACCGTGGCTCATTGCGCCGACGGTCGGGCTGGCGGCATTCATGGAAGTGCTCGACATCTCGATCGTCAACGTGTCACTGCAGCATGTCGCCGGCAGCATGGCGGCGACACCGGACGAAGCTACCTGGATCTTGACCGCCTATCTCGTCACCAACGCGGTCGTCCTGCCGATCAGCGGATGGCTGTCGGAGACGTTCGGCCGCAAGCGCTATTTTCTCGGCTCGATCATCGGCTTCAGCATCACCTCGCTGTTCTGCGGTCTGGCGCCGACCCTATCGCTGCTGATCATTGCGCGCGGCTTGCAGGGCATCGCCGGCGGCGGCTTGCAGCCGACTGCGCAGGCCTACCTCGCCGAGCGTTTCCGCCCGAACGGCGTGGCCATGGCGTTCGCGATGTACGGCCTCGCCGTCGTGTTTGCGCCGGCGATCGGCCCGACCGTCGGCGGCTGGATCACCGACAATTGGAACTGGCGCTGGGTGTTTCTGATCAACGTACCGGTCGGCATCGTGGTCAGCGCGCTGGCGATGCTCATCCTCGCCGATCCGCCGGGGGAGATTGCCGCCAGACGGCCGCGGTCGGCGCAGGGCCTGCGACTCGACTATATCGGCCTCGCCCTGCTGGTGATCGGCATGTTCGCGTTGCAGTTCGTGCTCGACAAGGGCCAGGAGGACGACTGGTTCGGTTCCGCGCTGATCACCGATCTGGTCGTAACCGCGGCCGTTGCGCTTATCGCCTTTGTCGTCTGGGAATTGCGCCGCGCCGACCCGATCGTCGACCTGCACCTGTTCCGCGACCGCGCCTTCGCCTCAGGCAACCTGCTGATGTTCATGCTCGGTTTCGCGCTGATGGGGACGACGGTAGTGCTGCCGCTGTTCGTCCAGACGCTGCTCGGCTACACCGCCGAGCAGGCCGGCATGGTGCTGTCGCCGGGCGGTTTCGCGACGATGTTGATGATGCCGGTGGCCGGGGCATTGTCCGGGCGGATCGACGCGAGGCTGCTCATCACGGTCGGGCTGATCGGCACCGCGATCGCGATGTTCCATTTGTCCGGCTTCGACCTGAACGTCGATTTCTCGACGCTCGCCTGGGCGCGGGTCTATCAGTCCCTGGGGTTGGCGCTGCTGTTCATCCCGATCAACACCGCCGCCTATCAGGGCATCACGGCCGAGAAGAATGCCAACGCCTCGGCAATCATCAACATGATGCGCAACCTTGGCGGCAGCGTCGGCATCGCGATCCTGAGTACCTATATTGCGCGACGCCAGCAGGCGAACCAGGTCACGCTGATCCGACATGTGACCCCCTACAGCTTTCAGACCAACCAGATGCTGAAGCAACTGCAGCAGGCCTTCGTCGCGGCGCACGGCAGCGCGGGCGGCGCATTGCATCAGGCGCAGGCGGAGCTCTACGCGATCGTGCAGCAGCAGGCGGCGGTGCTGTCTTATCTCGACGCGTTCTGGCTGGTCGGCGCCGTGCTAGTCGCCATGATCCCGCTGGTGCTGCTGCTCCGAAAGCCGGTACCCGCCGCCGCCCCGCCGTTGCATTGACGGCGAACGCCTTTCGCGAGATGTCGGCGCTGCCACCCCGGCACCAGACTGAGCCTCCAAAAAGGTTGCGCTTCCGCTGCGATCCAGGGTGCAGCGAACGGCCGGAGTTGGCACGCGAGGGTGTCGTCGGAGGAGCGGCGGAGGTCGGTCTTAACCCCGGACTCTCGAATTGCAATCGTCGGACTGATGGGTTTTGACCCTTGCCGGCGCTCTCAATACCCGCGCAGGAACGCGAGGACGTGCGCGGTCCATTCGGCCGGCTTTTCGAAGGGCGGCCAGTGCCCGCAATTGTTGAGCAGGACCAGGCGCGAGTCGGCGATGTGGTTCAGGATCGCGATCGAGACCTCGAAGGCCACCATCCGGTCGTAGCGCCCGTGGATCAGCAGGACCGGCGCCTGGATGCCGGCGAGGTCGGGGGTGTAATCGTGCGGCACGCTGACCGATTGCCGCCGCGCCTCGATAAACTCGGGCGACCAGGTGTGCGCGCGGTGGATGTAGTCGACCAGCTCGTCGGTCACCAGACTCTCGTCGTCGATGTGCACACGCAGGTAGCGGCGGATGTTCTCACGGCTCGGATCGGCGATGGCCTGCTGCGTGGCGCGGCTGCCCTCGGACGGGCGATTGGCCATCAGGTAGCGGTCGCCGCCGGTGCCGATATGCGAGCCGCCCATCACGAATTTCTGCACACGCTCGGGGTAGGTGATGGCCGCAACCATCGCCGACTGGCCGCCCTGCGAATTCCCAACCCAGCGTGCCCGCGCGATGCCGAGAGCGTCGAGGAGCGCCACCGCGGTGCGCGCCTGCACCGCGTGCAACCCCTCGCGATAGACGATCGGACCCGTCTTCGAAAAATTCGGCAAATCCATCAGGATGCAGCGGAAATGCTGCGACAGCGCGCCGACCACCTTGTGAAACGTGATCCAGGCGGTGGTGCCGGGGCCGTAGGAGTGGAGGAACAGCACCGGCTCGCCCTCGCCGACATCGTGGTAGTGCACATTCATGCCGCCGGCCGTGATGGTCTTAGCGGTGCCCGCCTCGGTCAGGCCATTCGACGCGATGAACGGCATCTCTTCCTCCCTGTGGCCGTCTACCGTGGGATGCTATCGGCCTGGATAACTCACCGCGAGGCCGGCGCGGGCGTCCTGCTGAATGCCGTATTGCGGGAAGGGATAGCGCAGGCCGTTCTTGGCGAGCGCCTCCATGCCGGCAATCGCCTTGGCGAGGTAGTCAGGCGGCAGAGCCATCAGCATTTCGTCGTCGAGCACCCCGCCATAGCGGCGCTCGGCAAAGCACGGGATCGACAGGCTCGGCTCGCGGGTCTTCAACGCCCGGCCCCAGGAATCGGCGCAGGCCGACTCGCCGACCACACTCCAGTCGAAGCGCTTGTAGCCGGCCCATTGCAGCCCGTTGATGAAATAGATCATCGCCCCTGGGGTCGCGTAAAACAGCGCGATGTCGGGCGGGTCGAGCCGGCCCGACGCGAGCGGCGCCACCGCCACTGCCTCGAAGCGGCCGTCGGGCACGCATTCCATTGCCGCCTGATGGGCGCTGGCGTCGTCGGGCGAGCTGTACCACACGCCCACCATGTGCTGACCCGAATACCAGGTGTCATCCTTGGCGAGGCCGAGCCCGACCACCGCCCGGCACTGCGCTCCGACCAAATCTTCACTGGTCAGGCCCACGGTCCAGCCGAGGCGCGCGGCCTGGGCCACGATCTGGTCGAGCGTGTGCACGGCTTTCGGCCGGCGGATCTTCGGGATCGCCTCCATCTCCTCGCGGCGCTCGAACAATTTCATGCCGAACGGGATCGAACGCAGCTTCAACAGGCGCTCCAAATCGGCGACGAGCTTGGTCCAGTCGGTTGTCATATCTTCATTCCCGCGCGGGTGTCTGGCGTCGTTGCCGGCCGCCGTCGTCATCATTTAGCACACTTTACCCGGTGCAGGGCCTTTGGGCGGCTCGCGCTCAGCGCTCCTGCTCATTTTTTGTGCGATGCATTCTAGATGGTCATTATTCATTGCTTTAAAGCAAGAATTTTTCTGTTGCGATGCAGCATAACTCGGGGATAATTACCGACAGGCAGGGATAAGAGGTCCGGACATGACCGACACATTGTTTACGCACCAGAAAGCGAATGCTCCCGAGGCCCGGTACGCCGAGGACGGCCTGCGGGCCTTTTTCGCCTACCGCGACATGGGGATCATCGACGCAACCCATGGCAGATTGCGCGTCCAGCTGGTCCGCGCCGCGCGCAAGGCCTCGGAGGCCAAGGGCGGCACCGGCTTTCATATGCACACTGCCGATGTGCATGTCGTCTACATGGTCCGCGGCTGGGCCAAGTTCGACTATGACGGCGTCGACACCCTGGTCGAGGCTGGAGATTGCGTGCACCAGCGGCCCGGCATCGTCCACAATCTCTATGACTGGTCGGACGATATGGAATTCATGGAGATCATCGCCCCGGCCGATTTCGTGACAACCGAGATCACGCAACCGGCCGTGGTCGCCGCGCGCTAGCGGGCAGGGCACTCCCCACCAGCGGACGCGCCTCAGTCGCTGGCGTAGACGACGCTTCTGAGCATCGGATAGATATAGCTGCTCCAGCGATGCCCGTTGAAGACGCCGTAGTGGCCGACGCCGGTCTGCACATGATGGCGCTTCATGTAGGGCCGTAGGCCGGTACAGAGCTCCTGGGCGGCGAGCGTTTGACCGACCGCGCAGATGTCGTCGCGTTCGCCTTCGACCGTGAACAGCGCCGTGCGGCGGATGGCCCGCGGATCGATGCGCCGTCCCCGCCATTCGAGTTTGCCTAACGGCAGAGCGTGCTCCTGGAACACCCTTTGTACGGTCTGCAGATAGAATTCGGCCGGCAGATCCATCACCGCCAGGTATTCGTCATAAAATTTGCGGATCGCCGCCGCCTTTTCCCCTTCGCCATTGGCGATATGGCAGAACAGGTCCATCTGCGCCTTGACGTGCCGGTCAAGGTTCATGCTCATAAACGCGGCAAGCTGGGTGAAACCGGGATAGACGCGCCGCCAAGCGCCGTTATAGCGCCATGGGACGGTATCGATCAGGTGGCGTTCGAACCAGCCGATGGGCCGGCTCGTTGCCAGCCGATTGACCTCCGTCGGGTTGATCCGGGTATCGATCGGGCCAGCCATCAGGGTCATGCTGCGCGGCTGCGCCGGATGACTGTCTTCGGCCATGATAGCGACCGCCGCCAGTGCGGCGACGCAGGGCTGGCAGACCGCGACGATATGCGCGCCGGGGCCCAGCACTTCGAGGAAAGTAATAACGTGTTCGATGAAGTCGTCGAAATCAAAGCTGCCGTGTTGCAGCCCGATGTCGCGAGCATTGTGCCAATCAGTGATATAGACGTCGTGCTCGGAGAGCATCGTGCGCACCGTGCCGCGCAGCAGTGTGGCAAAATGTCCTGACATCGGCGCCACCAGCAGCACTCGCGGCTGCGGCGCCGGAATATCTTTTTCAAAGCGCAGCAGGGTGCAGAACGGCGTCCGATGAACCGCAACCTCGCGCACTGCGACCGGCTGGCCGGCGACCTCGACCTGGTCGATGCCAAAGGCCGGGCGGCGGTGGCTCAACCCGGTGCGCGCGATCAGTTCATAGAGGGCGTGGAAAGCCCGATGCACCACATTGCGGGAAATTCCGGGCAGCGGGTGCGTCAGCCCCGCGGCAGCAATATTAGCCAAGGAGCGCAGTGGCGCGACCGAGTTGGTGTAGGTTTGAAAATTCTGGTACATCGTCCTGCGCCATCCGCTCTTCGGCCAAACTGCAGAGATTAGAGGATTTAATCGCTATGTGCGAGAAGGTTTGGCGCGGTGCCCGCGGGTGTGGGAGGATAGGTGGACGCCAGGTATCCATGCCATGAAAGGAGCACGGCAGTGGCCGAGGCCATATTGACGATCAGCAGCAAGAACTACTCCTCCTGGTCGCTGCGCGGCTGGCTGTTGTGCAAGATGGCGGGATTGGAATTCGCCGAGCAGGCAGTGCCGGTCGACGACCCGTCTAACCGCGCCGAGCTGTTGCTACTGTCACCGTCGATCCTGGTGCCGTGCCTGACCCATGACGGAATCAGGGTGTGGGACACGCTGGCGATTGCCGAGTATCTCAATGAACTTAAGCCTAAAGCCGGGTTGTTACCGGCAAAGCGCGCGGCGCGCGCCCGCTGCCGCTCGATCTGCGGCGAGATGCATTCCGGTTTCGGCAATTTGCGCTCGGCCTTGCCGATGAACCTCAAGGCGCGCCACCCCGGTTTCAAGGTATGGGCGGGAGCGCAGGCCGATATCGACCGTATTGCGACGATCTGGCGCGAATGCTTTGCCGAGAATGGCGGGCCGTATTTGTTCGGGACGTTGACGATGGCCGACGCCATGTATGCGCCCGTCGTAACCCGCTTTCAGACCTACGACGTTAAACTCGATCACGACTGCAGTGCGTATTGCGAGCGCATCATGGCGTTACCAGACATGATCGCCTGGCGCGAGGCCGCGCTGGTCGAGCCCGACGAACTCGAAGAACTCGACATGGAGTTCTAAGCGCGACGTGTCGGTGACGACTGCCCTGCGCTGACGTGTGCCGTGCAGCCGGGATCGCCCTACCCACGAGTTGACGCGGGCAACCGTTTCTGCCCGGTCCGCATCGCTTCCATGCTCAGCCACCCCTGCCCCGTTGTGTTAAAAGGATGTGCCCAGCTCTGAGGCCGGGCGCAAATGATGATCGGCGCCAGGGCGTCGTCGAGGAGCAAGTTTCGATGTCCAGTACCACGCCGCTTTCCGGCCTCGTTGTGATCGAGATCGGTCAGAGTGTTGCAGCGCCTTATGCAGGCATGATCCTCGGCGAACTCGGCGCCGAGGTAATCAAAGTCGAGAACCCGCGCACCGGCGACGCCGCCCGCGGCTGGGGCCCGCCCTTCGCAGAAGGTGCTGCAACCTGCTTTCACGCGGTCAACCGAGCGAAGCATGGCATCACCATCGACCTCGCCGATCCGGCCGAAGTCGAACAGTTGAAGGCGCTGATCCTCGGCCGCGCCGATGTCGTACTTCACAATCTCAAATTCGGCGCGCTCAACCGTTACGGTCTGTCGGCTGAAGTGCTGACCGCCCAGAAGCCGAGCCTCGTCTATTGCAATCTCGGCGCATTCGGCGCTGTCGGGCCGCTGCGTGAGCGACCCGGCTACGACCCGCTGATGCAGGCCTATGGGGGCTTGATGAGCCTGATGGGCGAGGACGGGCGACCGCCGGTGCGAGTCGGCGTGTCGATCGTTGATCTCGCCACCGGGATGTGGTCGGTGATCGGCATTCTCGCGGCCCTGCAGGAACGTGGGCGCACCGGTCGGGGCGGGGTGGTGGACACCTCTCTCTATGAGACAGCACTCGCCTGGATGACGATCCCGATCGCGGCCTATCTAGTCAATGGCGAGATCCCGACGCGCCAGGGATCAGGGGTCGACATGATTGTGCCTTACCAAGCCTTTGCCGCGGCCGATGGCTACATTATGGTGGCGGCCGGCAACGACAATTTGTTTCGCCATCTGTGCTCGGCGATCGCCCGCCCCGGTCTCGTTGAGGACCCGCGCTTCCGCACCAACAAGGACCGGGTGGTCAACCGCCAAAGCCTGATCTCGATTCTCGAAGATATTTTCGCGGCCGAGCCGATCGCAACCTGGGCAGCCAAGCTCGATGCGGCCGGAATCCCGAATGGCCCGATGCAAACTGTCGACCAGGTGGTCGCTGATTCGCAGACCGCGACCCTCGGCCTGATCCAGCGTTTGTCGGTGAATACCCCACCCCGGCCACTGTCCTTGGTGGGCCTGCCGCTATCCTTCGACGGCATCCGCCCGCCGTTCGCCAAATCAGCCCCGGCCCTCGGGGAAGACAACATCGAAATACTCGGCGGTTGATGACCATCTGCCGACGAGGAAGCCTCCCCCTCGTTTTTGGCGCGGTGCTAAGCGCATGCTCCCAGTTCGCTGCACCGGGATCCCCGCCAAGCGCCGGAGGCAAAGCCCCCGTGGTCGAGGTACGCGAGCACTTGTCAGGACGGTTTATCGCGCTGGTCGGTCCAAGAGCACAGCATGCGCCACCTTATCTCGGCACTCCAGGGACCAACTTTTATTGCCTGCGCAGCTTCGTCGATCGCAAAACCGGCGAGACTGCCGATCAGCTCTATGTTTCCGACAGCTATGATGGGGCCGAACGCGATTGGGACGCCGCACGCGACGACGCGGGGCGCGCGCGGGTCTTTATCCCGATCAGCCGCGACGAAATCACTTGCGACGACGGCTGTTCCTATGTCGAGGAATTCGCCGCCAATATCCCCGAAAGCGAGTTGCGGGCAAGCCCGACGGGCTTATCGGTGATCTTCACCGACCATGCCGGCGACGAGAAGACGATCAACGTGTCCGCCGCACAGATCGCGGCGCAGCTCGCCGCCGTCGATGCCCAGCAAAATGCGGCGCAGTCTCCCGCCGCGTCAGCCGAGCCGCCGTTCGCGGCGGTTCACCAGCCGTAATAGGAGGCCTCGGCTCGTTCGATCCCGTCCTGCAAGTCGACCTCGCATGACGGCGAGGACGGTTTGGTCAGCTCGACCGCTCCAGCGCAGCTCGGATCGTGCCGCGGAATGACAGCGCCCACGAGCATTGCTTGGTGCGGTGAGGTCCCGTGCAGCGAGGCCAGGGCTTGAACCCCGGCGAACAGCGCCACGAAGACGATCGCGACCACCCAGGCCGAGGCGATCACCCGCCAACCGCCCAAATAGCGCTCTGCAAACCCCCGCTCGCCCTCTTCCTCGATGTAGTCCGGCATAGCAAACACCTACACGCTCTTGCTGCAACGCAATATGTAGGCAAATACCTCCGACCCAGATAGGCCACCCCCGGCATGGCTGCCTTGCGCATCTCATATACGTGAATAATGATTATGCACGAAATTCATAATAGAATGCGCTGCCATAGCCGCTCAGCCGCGTCGGGCGGCGTGCAGCACGTTTTCGCATAGGATGAGGGCAAAGCCCGCGAACAGCGCGATCCCGCTGAAGCGCGGCGCGCTCTGCCACCAGGGTCGGGTCGCCCCCGATATGGCGATCCAGATGGCGAGCGCGGCAGAAAACCGCGCGTCCTCGACGAACAGGCCGAGGATTTCATGCCCGATCGCTTTGATCCGGTCCATCGAACCCGCTCCTCAAGCTCCCAGCGACAGTGCAGCCTGGCGGCGGACGCGTCGAATTGCCCCAACATTGAGCAGGGCAACGGCCAGGAAGCCGGCAACCAGCCCGAGCACCGACAGATCACCGCCAGGCCATTGGACGCCGTAGCCTTCGCCGATCCAAAAGGTGCCAAAGCTCGACAGCATGACGCCGACTGCGAATTTGAGCATGTTTTCCGGCACCCGCGCCAATGGTCGGTGCAGCACCAGCCCGACTGCCGCCACCAACGCGGCTGCTGCCAGCGCACCGACAGTCGCCGGGACCAGTGCGCCGCCGACAGCGCCTATCGCAATGACGATGAACACGACCTCGATCCCCTCCAAGCTCACCGCTTTAAAGCTTGTCGCGATGCCAAGCGGGTCCCATTTGCGGGCTTCCCTGGGCGCACCTCGCAAGGTCTCAGTTTCGCTCGCGTAATTAGCCATCTCATCGCGCAGCGCGATGACCCCGCCGGCGCGCAAAACCGCCTTGCGCAGCCAGCGCATCCCGAAGAGCAGCAGCAAGACACCGATCGCGGTCTGCAGCGAGGCGAGCGGGAGCAGCTGGAGCTCTGCGCCGAAGACAGCGACGAGCGCCGCCAACAACGCCGCCGCCAAACCCGCACCAAAAAGTGCCGGCCGCCATCCGCGAACCGAGCCGACCGCGAGCACAATGGTCAGGGCCTCGACGCATTCGACCGACGAGGCCAAGAACGAGGCCAACAGAACGGGGAGGGAATGGACAACGTCGATCATCGCTCTCGATGCCTGGCGGGTAATCACACCGAAGAGAGATGGTGCGCTGCCTCGGTACCACAAATGGCGCTAACATGCCGGTATGCCGTTGAGCGCTGGCCGTTGCCAGATCGCGGCGGAATTGGAGGAGTAGTCGGGCGATGACCAACGAAGCTCACGACAGTCTGATTCGCGATCAGTTCACCCGCCAGGCGACACCGTTCAGCACCGCGACGCCGATTACCGACGCCGGCGCGTTGAAGATGATCGTCGAGGCTGCCGCGCCGGGGCCGGAAGACATATTGCTCGATGTCGCTTGCGGCGGCGGCATCGTCGTCTGCGCCTTTGCTCCCCATGTGCGCCATGCGACCGGTATCGACATGACGCCGGCGATGCTCGATCGCGCCCGCGGCTTCGCGGCCGAAAAAGGGATCGCCAACGTCACATGGCGGGAAGGCGATGTCGCTTCTTTGCCCTGGCCCGAAGCGTCATTTACGATTGTCCTCACACGTTTTGCCGTGCACCACTTCCAAGACCCCTCCGCGGTATTGCGCGAGATGGTGCGGGTCTGCGCGCCAGGCGGCCGGATCGTCGTGATCGACACCTGCGCCTCGGCCGACCCCGCCAAGGCCGCAGCGTTCAACCGGCTCGAAAAACTGCGCGATCCCTCGCACGCGCGCGTGCTGCCGTTGGCCGAGTTGAAGGGTCTGTTCACCAGCGCCGGCCTCGCCGAGCCGCAAGCAAGCTTTTACGAAATGCGCGACGAGGTGAAGAATTTGTTGGCGCGCTCGTTCCCGAACCCGGGCGACGAGACCAAAGTCACCGAGATGTTCGTTGCCTCGGTCGCGGACGATCGCCTCGGCATCCCGGTATGCCGCGACGGCGACCGCCTCGAATACGCCTATCCGGTGGCGATCCTCACCGCGCGGCGGAACTAGAAGGAAATAGCACACTCGCGGCAAACACACGTGGTCCCTGTTGGATAAGGGACAACCCAACGCGCGCTTACGGCTGAAGATCCAATCGGGCGCATCTACGACTTGCACACCTACCCGCGAAATGCGCGAGACTATGCATCGCTAAAAAAGCTGGCTACTATCTCTCCGATCAACAACGGAGAGCACGAATGGCACAAAGCTTTGAGACCTTCATAGATCAGGAGCGTGAGCGTCTTTCCAAAGAACGCAGCACGATCATCGCCCAGCAGCAAGCGCTCGCAGAGCAGCTTGCCACGATCGGCCGGGAACTCTCGGCGATAAACGCTTATGAAGCAGCCAAGCAGGGCAAGGGACCGTCTCAAACACGACAGCGGCGTGCCCCGCAAGGCCGCCGAGGGAGTAAGCGAAACGCGTTGCTTGGAATTATCAAGAGCAATCCCGGCGGCCTCACTCGGGGGGAGATCCTCGAAAAAATGGGGCTCAAGGGCGACAAGTCCGGCGCCATGTCGGTATCGAACGCTCTTACCGCTCTGTCGAAGGCCAACCAAGTCGTAAGGCGCGACGGGAAGTACATTGCTCACGAAGGTATGACGGCATAGGCCTCAGCAGGCATTTCTACGTCCCTTTTTGTGGACATATGGGCACTGCACCAAGGTTGGGAGCTCTCAGGGACAACGCTGCGCCTTTGAATCACACAGGGGATACACCATCAGCGGTGCGCTTTGAGAGGTGCTCTATATTCGTCTCATCTGTCGCTTCGCGAATTTCTACAACGGCACCGGTGGTGGGCCCCGAATTGGGGCCAAGCATCCGGTTGGGCACGGGCAGTTCCGTCGTACCAAACGGACCGAATGGTGATGAAGAGGCCGCGACGGAATATCCACGGAAGGCGCAGATTGTGCGGGCGATCGCCGCGCGCTATCCTGTCTCCACAAAAAGAGGATTGCACCGAGGGTCAGCCATCCCACGGAGCCGAGCAGAACGAAAGCCCGTTGAGTGTCCCCGTAGCTCAGTCGGATAGAGCAACAGTTTCCTAAACTGTGGGTCGCGTGTTCGAGTCACGCCGGGGACGCCATGATTTCAATTGGGTTGGGCGACGCTGCACCATCGGACGCGCGGGTGAAGCGCAAGATGACGAGGTGGCGGAGGGGATGAGATTCGAACTCACGATAGGGGTTTAACCCTATAACGGTTTAGCAAACCGCCGCCTTCAGCCACTCGGCCACCCCTCCACCGATGAGTGGGGTCGACACGGCGCATGCCCATACGTTCTAGCCGCCGTCCGGCGCCGAGTCAATTCGACCGCATGCCCTGCCCGCCTATAGGCAACCGCCGGGTGGTTACGAGCACGAGTTGCTGCGCCGGTTGGGGTTGCGCTTGACAACAGCGCTGTCCGCTCGTTGCATCGGCGAATGAACGAGCCTCCGTATCCGTCGCCGCGAAAGCGGGAGCAACGGGCAGCGCGCAACGAACGGCTGGCCCAGGCGTTGCGCGACAATCTGCGTCGGCGCAAGGAACAGGCGCGGGTGCAGGCCGAGCGCGCGCCCGATCCGGCCGATGTCCGCGACGGCTTGAGCGGCGCACCGCTCTCCGGTAAAACCGACCGCCACGGCGGGACGACCGCCGATTGATGGCTCGCTGCCGCCCCGGGACCACCTGGGTGATCGGCCGCGCGCAGAGCCGAGGCGATGGACCGGATCCGCATCACGGGCGGCGTGCCGCTTGACGGGGTAATAGCGATCGGCGGCGCCAAAAACGCTGCGTTGCCGCTGATGGCCGCCAGCCTGCTGACCGCGGAAACCCTGAGCCTCGAAAACGTCCCGGATCTTGCCGACATCGCGACGATGGCGAACCTTCTCGTCCAGCACGGCGCAGGAATCGCCATGGCCGGGGACGGCGCGCCGAGCGGGCGTAGGCTTGATCTGTCGGCAGCGCACATCACCTCGATCACCGCTCCCTATGACCTCGTCCGCAAGATGCGCGCGTCGGTCTTGGTTCTGGGGCCGCTATTGGCGCGGTGCGGGCGGGCGCGCGTCTCGCTGCCCGGCGGTTGCGCCATCGGCACGCGGCCGATTGATCTGCACATCAAAGGGCTGCGTCAGCTCGGCGCCGTGATTGAATTACATGAGGGGTATGTCGATGCGCGCGCGCCAAAAGGGCTGCGCGGCGCCGAAATCGTCTTTCCTTCGGTCTCGGTCGGCGCCACCGAAAACCTGTTGATGGCCGCGTCGCTGGCCGAGGGCGAGACGGTATTGGTCAATGCCGCACGCGAGCCCGAGATCGGCGATCTCGCGGCCTGCCTCCAGGCGATGGGCGCCCGCATCGAGGGGGTCGGCAGCGACCGCCTGCGGATCCTCGGAGTCGGTCGGCTGCACGGCGTCTGCCACCGCATTCTGCCCGACCGGATCGAAACCGGGACCTATATGATGGCAGCGGCGGCGACCGCGGGAGAGGTGCGGCTGACCGGCACTCGGCTCGATCTCGTTGCCACCGTCGCGAGCGTCCTCGACGGCGCCGGCGTCGCGGTATCGGAGACTGCGGACGGGCTCGCGGTGCGCCGGCGCAACGGTGATCTGGCCGGCGTTGACATTGCTACCGCGCCCTATCCCGGGTTTCCGACTGATTTGCAGGCGCAGGTGATGGCGCTGATGGCGATCGCCGACGGAGCCTCGACGATCACCGAAACGATCTTCGAGAATCGCTTCATGCACGTTCCCGAGCTTGCTCGAATGGGAGCCAACATCAACGTGCACGGCTCCTCGGCCGTGGTGCGCGGTGTGCCGGGGCTGATGGGGGCGCCGGTGATGGCGACCGATTTGCGTGCCTCGGTCTCGCTGGTCGTCGCCGGTCTGGCGGCGCAGGGCGAGACGGTGATCAGCCGGGTCTACCATCTCGACCGCGGCTATGAGCGTCTCGAGGAAAAGCTCGCTGCCTGCGGCGCCCGAATCGAGAGGCTGCGCGATGGCGCCTGACGACGCGGGTGCCGCGCTGAAGCTGCGCGCCGAGGATGCCGACGATCTGGCAGTGCTGTCAGCCTGTCTGCAGGACGCGCTCGTTCCGGTCCGCGACCTTGCTTATGTTTCGGACCAGAAGATTTTCGTGTTTGTCGCGAACCGCTTCCGCTGGGAAAGCGGCTCACGCCCGGTGCCGAGCGAGCGCCAGCGGATCTTGTGTGCCGTCACCTTTAGCGCGGTCGCCGGGGTGTCGTACCGGGGCTTTCGTCGCAGCGACGAAGACAGGATCCTCGCGCTGCTGGCGATCCGCGCAGAGGCGGAGAGCGTCGGCGCAACCGCGATCCTCCTCGAATTCTCCGGGCATGCCGCAATCCGGCTCGAGGTTGCGCGCATCCAATGCCGCGCCAAGGATCTGGGCGAGCCCTGGCCGACCCCATGGCACCCGCGCCACGACGCTGAGGAGCTCTAGGTGGTTGCGAAGGCCGACGACCGGCTAATCTTGGCGTTGCCCAACGGCCGTATTCTTGCCGAGGTGATGCCGCTGTTGCGTCGGGCTGGGGTCGAGCCCGAGCCGGCCTTCGAAGACCCCGCATCGCGCCGGCTGCGCTTCGCGACCAGCGAGCCTGATCTCGATCTGATCCGCGTGCGGAGTTTCGACGTGGCGACTTTTGTCGCCTTTGGCGCGGCTCAGCTCGGCGTCGCCGGCAACGACGTGCTGATGGAATTCGACTATTCGGAAATCTACGCGCCGCTCGATCTTGAGATCGGGCGCTGCCATATCGCCGTGGCCGCGACGATCGACTGGGTCGCGCGCGAGGACGGCAGTCAGCCGAGTCATATCAGGGTAGCAACGAAATACCCGGAGATCACGCGCCGCCACTTCGCCGCGCGCGGGATCCAGGCGGAATGCATCAAGCTCAACGGCGCAATCGAGCTGGCGCCGCGCCTAGGCCTGTGCCGCCATATCATCGATCTGGTCCAGACCGGGGCGACATTGAAAGCGAACGGACTTGTCGAAATCGAGCGAATTGCCGAGGTCAGTTCACGGCTGATCGTCAACCGCCCGGCGCTGAAGACCAGGCCCGAGGAGGTCGGCGGCTGGGTCGAGCGGTTCCGCGCCGCGGTCGCCGGAACGCGGTTCTCGTCCGATGCCGGACCCTCATCCGCCGCACGCCGCGCGAAACCCTCTCCCGCATTACGGGAGATGGAAGGGGTCCATCGCGGGCGCGATGGGAAGGGTGACGGGCCCCCGCTTGACGGGGCAGGTACTGATGCCGGTTAGGCTTTCGACCCGAGATCGCGGCTTCGAGGCGGCATTCGAGCGGTTCGTCGAAACCAAGCGCGAAGTTGCCGCCGACATCGATGCCGCCGTCGCGGCGATAATCGACGATGTCGCCCGCCGCGGCGATTCCGCCCTTGTCGATTACACGCGCCGCTTCGACGGGATCGGCCTCACGGCAGCGGGCCTGCGGCTGTCGCACCAGGAAATTGCCGAGGGCGCCGCGGCGGCGCCGGCCGAGACGGTGGCGGCATTGCGGCTCGCGGCCGAGCGGATCGAGAGCTTTCATCGCCGTCAGTTGCCGCCGGATATCGACTATGTCGACGCACTCGGGATCCGGCTAGCCGCCCGTTGGCGCCCGATCGCGGCCGCCGGGCTCTATGTTCCGGGTGGCACCGCGGCCTATCCCTCTTCGGTGCTGATGAACGCGATCCCGGCCAAAGTGGCGGGGGTCAAGCGGCTGGTGATGACCGTGCCGGCGCCGGGCGGGGTTCTCAACCCGCTCGTCCTCGCCGCGGCCCAGCTGCTCGGGATCGACGAAATCTACCGGGTCGGCGGGGCGCAGGCGGTGGCGGCGCTAGCCTACGGCACAGCGACGATTTCGGCAGTCGACAAGATCGTCGGGCCGGGAAATGCCTATGTTGCAGCGGCGAAGCGGCGCGTCTTCGGCCGGGTCGGGATCGACTTGATTGCCGGCCCGTCGGAGATCCTGGTCGTGGCCGATCGAGAGAACGACTCGGCATGGATCGCCGCCGACCTGTTGTCGCAGGCCGAGCACGACACCGCCGCTCAGGCGATCCTGGTTACCAACGACAATGGTTTCGCCGCGGCGGTCGAGGCCGCGATCGAGCGCCATTTGGCGCAGCTGCCGCGGGCTGAAATCGCGCGGGCGAGCTGGCAGGCGAATGGCGCGGTCCTGATCGTCGCCGATTGGCTTGAGGCGCCGGCGCTAATCGACCGCATCGCCCCAGAGCATCTCGAACTGGCGCTCGACGAGGCCGATTTGTTGGCTGAGCAGGTGCGCCACGCCGGCGCGATCTTCCTCGGCCGGTGGACGCCGGAGGCGATCGGCGACTACATCGCCGGACCCAACCACGTGCTCCCGACCGCGCGCAGCGCGCGGTTTGCCTCGGGCCTCGGCGTTCTTGATTTTGTCAAGCGAACCTCGCTCGTCCGCTGCGACGCGGCGGGCCTCGCCGCCCTTGCCCCGTCGGCGATCCGTCTCGCCGAGGCCGAGGGACTCGACGCGCACGCGCTGTCCCTGTCGATCCGACTCGATCAGCAGCGGGCGGTGTGAGCCTGCCATGAACAAGTCGAATGACGACAGCGGCGGCGATCAGCGTATTGCTGAGATCACGCTTGATGAGCATACGGTCGTGCGACGCGGCGCCGATATCGAGCACGAGCGGGCGACCGCGATCGCCGACCTGCTGGAAGAGAACCACTTCGCTCCGGCCTCCGGGAGGGATGGGCCGTTCGACCTTCATCTAGCGATCGGAGAAAACCGCCTAAGCCTCGACATTCGCTCGCGGGCGGATGGGTCGAGCGAGACCATCGTCGTGCCGCTCGCCCCGTTTCGCGGCATCGTCAAAGACTATTTCATGGTCTGTGAGAGCTATTACCAGGCAGTCCGCGGTTCGAGACTTGCTCAGGTCGAGGCGATCGACATGGGGCGGCGATCCTTGCACGACGAAGGCTCGGAATTGCTGGCGGAGCGGCTCGCCGACAAGGTCGCGATCGATCACGCGACCGCGCGGCGCCTATTCACCTTGATCTGCGTGCTCCATCTGCGCGGATAAGCGAGCGGTGACGGCGCCGCTATTGGTGCTTGCCTCGGCTTCGCCGCGCCGGCTCGAATTGCTGCGGCAGATCGGGATCGAGCCCGACCGGGTCGATCCGGCTGAGATCGACGAGACGCCCCGTCGAGACGAGGAGCCGGCGGCGCACGCTCTGCGCCTCGCCGACGAAAAGTTGCGCGCCGTAATGCCGCGCCATCCCGGCGCCTATGTTCTCGCCGCCGACACGGTCGTCGCCTGCGGTCGGCGCATCCAGCCCAAGACAATGGACGAAGCGAGCGCGCGCCGCTGTCTCGAATTGTTGTCCGGGCGGCGCCACCGCGTTCATTCCGGCATTGCTTTGGCTGGTCCCGACGGGCATGTGTCGCTGCGCCATGTCCAGAGCCAAGTTACGTTCAAGCGCTTGAGCGCGGACGAGATCGCGGCCTACCTGGCGAGTGGAGAATGGCAGGGCAAGGCTGGCGGCTACGCGATCCAGGGCCGCGCCGCGGCGCTGATCCGCTTTATCTCCGGTTCCTATTCGAATGTCGTCGGATTGCCATTGTTCGAGACCGCTCAGCTGCTCGCCGGCCGCGGTTATCGCCCGCGATGCGCCGCAAGCTAATAGTCTCCGCCTTCCCCGGGGAATGGCGGGCGGCGTGCGTTGAAGACGGCGTCGCTGTCGAGGTCGAGATCGAACGCGGGGAGGGTTTGGAGGCTGGCAGCATCCATCTCGGTCGCGTACGGCGCCTGCTGCCGGCGCTGGGTGCGGCGCTGGTCGATATCGGCGCGGGTCGGCCGGCCTTTCTACCACAGAGCGAAATCGTCCCGCGCGGCCGGCGGCTCGACGAGGGCCAGCGGGTCGTCGTGCAGATCCGTCGCGAGACGCAGGGCGGCAAGGCGGCGCAGGCGACGCTGCGCAGCGTGTTGCGCGGCAGGTCTGTCGAGCTGCTGGCGGGTCGGTCCGGGCTCAGCGGGGGCGACACACTCTCCCCCGAGACGCGCACCCGTTTATTGGAAATTGTCCGGCCCCTCACCTCCCCGACCCGAAGGGAGGCGGGTGAGGAGACGAGTGAGGGGCCCCAGCAAGAAACGGCGGTCGGGCTCCGCCTGCTCGAACTCGCGCCGAGCTGTGCGGTCATCCAGGAGACAGAAGGTTTGTCACGGCGTTGGCTGGATATCGGCGAGCGTGCCGCGCGCCTCGACCCGCCGGCCCGGCTTTATCCGGCCGCGACCTTTGCCGCCGCGCTTGCGGGCACGTTGCCCGCGGCCGACCGCATTTTCGTCGACGAGCCCGGCGCCATCCCGGAAATCCGCGCCGCGTTTCCCGATGCCGAGATCATTCATGAACCGGAAAGCCAATGGCCGATCGACCTCGACACGCTATTTAACGAAGCGCTGTCGCCGACCATCGCGCTTGCCGGCGGCGGTTCGGTTCACATCGAGATGGCCAAGGCCGCGACCTTGATCGATGTCGATAGCGGGACGCCCGAATCCGGCTCGCCGGAGCAGACGGCGATCGCGATCAATATTGCTGCGGCCGTGGTTATCGCCCGACAGCTCCGGCTGCGCCGTCTCGGCGGCAGCATCGTCGTCGATTTTGTCGGCCTCGACGATCGGGGCGCGCGGGAACGGGTGCGCGCCGTTCTCGCTCGCGCTCTTGCCGGCGATCCGGCGCGGCCGGAGATCCTTGGCTGGACCAGGCTCGGCCATCTCGAACTCGTCCGCCCGCGCCGCCTCCGTCCTCTTGCCGAGGTGCTCCTGGAAATGCCACCTCAGGGACTTCTGAGAAAAACCGCGATCACGGTCGCGCACGAAGCATTGCGCCGGCTGCGCCGGGAGGAACGTGCGCGACCGGGGCACCGATGGCGGTTGACCGTCGCCCCGGATATCGCCGCGGCGCTGGCCGGCGATACGACAAACGCCGTGCGTGCGCTCGAACAGGGATCGGGACGAAAGATCATCATCGCGGCCGATCCGAGCCTCGAACGCTGGCAGTTCCAAATTTCCCCAGTGTGACTATATCGGCGATACCATGACCTCCGATTCGCCGATCCCGATGCGCCGCCGCTGCCCGATCTGCAGCAAACCGGCGACTCTGCCACATCGCCCGTTCTGCTCCGCGCGCTGCGCGCAAATCGATCTCGGCCGCTGGCTCAAAGGGAATTACAGCATCCCGACCGACGAAGCCCCCGACGAAGGCGACCAGCAAGGCTGATTTTAGACGGATCAAAGTTGACCCGGTATCCTCCTGCCACGAACATGGACCGGCTCCGCGCTGGGGGAATCGAGTTGAGCGCGTCGCCTGGGGGCCATGCACCGCATGCGGAATAAAACGCTCGCCATCAAGCCGATTGCTGAGCTCGGAACCACCACGGGTACCGTCGACAAGCTCGAAACCAACAAGACGGTGTTTGGGAATGGACGGGACGTGGTTCAGCCCGCTGTATCTGTGCCTGAAGGGCTCGAACTTGATGCCCAAAACAGGCGCAATGGCTTGCTGTTATTGAAGGAGCTTCGACCCGACTGCTTCCCTCTTTGTTTTTTTGATCCCCAATACCGGGGAATTCTCGACCATCAACGTTATGGAAATGAGGGCGAGCGCCAACGTGCCAGATCCGAAATGCGGCAGATGTCGGAAACCGAGATTAAGCAATTCCTGCTCGGTATAGATCGAGTGCTTATGCCGACTGGGCATTTGTTATTTTGGACAGACAAATTCCACCTCTGCACTGGCATCGGACCATGGCTGGACGGAACCAACCTCGACATTGTTGACCTGATTGTCTGGAATAAGATGCGGATAGGTATGGGCTATCGAAGCCGCCGTATCAGCGAATACCTTGTCATTATGCAGAAGGCACCGCGGCGCGCCAAAGGGGTTTGGGCTTTGCATGATATTCCTGATGTTTGGGAAGAGAAGGTGACGGGAAGCGCAGCGCACGCGAAGCCCATCGGGTTGCAGAGTCGCTTGATCGAGGCTACTACAAATGCACGGGACATCGTGCTGGATCCTGCGGCAGGTAGCTACTCCGTGTTAAAGGCTTGTCAGCGATTAAATCGGCGTTTCCTCGGTTGTGATATAGCAGGCTGACATGGCTCTAATCCGAAGCTGTCATGGCTCTAATCCGAAATAGAATCGGACGAGTTGACGGCGGCTACACGCGCCTCTTTGGCGAGCCACAGCTCGGGGGACTTATAAGTAGCGTCCAGAGTGCCGTGATTTCGTCCGGCAACGAACTTGAGAAGCTCATCATCGAGCGAGCTCCGATTATTCACGACCTTGACGGGTTCCTCCAGCAAGACATCTATCCAGAAGGGGTGTTCGTCGCAACGAAAGCCGCCATCAAGAAATGCCGGACGATTGAGTATATATCAGCAGAGCCAGATTTCGCAGTATTCGAACGAAGAATCGGACGTCAACATTGCTATGTCATTGAACTGAAAGACGGTGATGCCTTTGATACGAAGAAAGCTGCGGGTGAACGGGAGAACCTGCATAGATTTGTTCACGTGATAGCGCCCTTAGTGCGATTTACGATCACTGTCCATATTTGCTCGTTCCACCAAAATGATCGGCATGCCATTGTCAACGGCTTCAAGCGTAAAATCACCCTTCAAGAGGCAATGACCGGCCGCGAATTTTGTAATCTTGTGAATGTTGACTATGATGAAATCGTGAACCTTCGTCAGGAAAACCAGAGCGTAAATTTTCGTGACTTCGTCGGACTTCTTCTTGCTATTAAGTCTACGCGCGAGGAAATCGAAAGGCGACTTACTGACAGGAAGATAAACATAATTCCTGCGAGCTGATCACCTCGCCGCAAGGTGGGCAAGGTTGTACAGGCCCAGACGCGCAATTTGAGGCCTCTCGCGTTCATACGTCCGGTTCACTAACGCTTAAGCGCTCCGGCAGATAATCGGCGGAGGTCTTTTGGGGCGACGGCATGATCGGCTGGGCGCTGCGCTGGGTATTGCTGTGGTGTGGTGTCACCTTGGTCTGCATCGCGGCCATCGGGGGCGACAAATGGCTTTCCTCAAATAGCGTGACGAACCCGGAAATCGTCTTGCGCACTGCGACCCCGGTCGAGCCCCGCGCCGATCCTGCAGTCAACACCCTCGTCTATCCCGCCAACCGGGCCGGCCACGTCATCATCGACACGGTCGTCAACGGCGCACCAATGCGGATGCTGGTGGACACTGGCGCGAGCTTTGTCACCCTGACCCCGGCCGACGCGCGCGCCGCCGGCATCACCTCCGGCGAATTGGTGTTCAACCGGCGTGCCAGCACCGCCAACGGTTTCGTCCGCATGGCGATTGTGACCCTGCGCGAGATCCGCCTCGGCCAGCTCTCGCTCAACGACGTCCACGCCGCCGTGCTCGAAAACCTGAACGTGTCGCTGCTCGGGATGAGCTTTCTCGACCGGCTGCAGAGCTACGAGATGCGCGACGGCAAGCTGACGATCACTTGGTAATGGGCCGCAGGCCCCCTCACCCCCGCCCTTCCCACGCGGCTTCGTGAGAGGGAGGGTCCCGCATAGCGCGCCGGTGAGCGGGGACGGGCGACGGTCCTGTTTCAGATTCCGTACAGGTTCTCCGGCGCTGCCGCCTTCTGGCCATGCTCTACTGCCTTGACCGCGGCGATCAGCTTGACGTGCGCGCCGACGGGGCAGCCGGCCTCCTGTCCCTTAGCGGCGATCACGCCGTTGATGAAATCGATTTCGGTGCGCCGGCCCTTGAGCATATCCTGACCCATCGAGGGCCGCGCCAGCTCGCTGCGAGTATTGGAATTCAACCCTGCGAAGATCTGTGATTCGATCTCGTCGAGGGCAGCACGATCACCCTCGGCCGCGCGCGCCAGGGTCTCGGGATCGTGCATGCGGATATGTTCGAGCTCGTAGCCGAGCGCCTGACCGACGCGCACGCCTTCGCCGGCGAGACGAATGCTCAGACGTCGAATTTTTTCGTCGCGGTTCATGTCGTTGCCTGACAGGCCGGTTGCGGCCGCGACGCCGTTGGCCATGCCGTTGACGCATAGCTTCGACCAGCGCTCGCCCCACAGGTTGGTGGTCGGCTTGACGGTATCGACAGTGGCGATCATCGCAGCGAGCTCTTCGAGCCGCTTGGTGATCCGGCCATGGACCTCGCCCACCCGGTATACCTCGTGAGGCGATGAGCCTTTCGCGGCGGTCCGGCGCACCCGGCCCGCCGCATAAAGCTCGGCGCCGAGCAATGCCGGGATGCAACCAACCGTCTTGTCCCAACCCACGACCCCGGCGATGCGCTCCTCGTTCATGCAGTTCTGCAACGAGACGACATAGCCGTCAGGCGCCAGGTACTGCGCGATCAGCCTCGTCGCCCATTCCGTGTCGTAGGATTTGACCGCGACCATCGCGATGTCGATCGGCTTCTCTTTGGCGAACTGCTGCACCTCGGTCAGATGCAAGGTCTTGGGCTTGGCGAGGACGAACTCTTCCTGGGTCACTCCTTCGAGGGCCAACCCGTCCTTGCGGATGGCCTCGACGTGCTCGGGCCACGGGTCGATCAGGGTCACGTCGAACCCGTTATGCGCGAGCTGGCCCCCGGTATAGCCACCGATTGCGCCGGCGCCGATCACCGCGATACGCTTGTCCATGATCTGATCCCTCTATGACACCGATCGCGCCATGATAAGCTGACCCCGGGCAACGGAAAAACAGCAAAGCCCGGCGCCTAGCCATTACCAATTCATCCAAGGACGGAAACACCATGAACTGGACCGAGCGGCGCGAGCGCTTTCGCGCAATTCTTTCCGGAAATCGCTGCGTGCATCCGGGCTCTGTGTATGACGCGATATCGGCCCGCATCGCCGAGGATCTCGGCTTCGAGGTCGGGATGTTTTCGGGGTCGATCGGGTCGATGTCGGTGCTCGGCGCCCCCGATCTGGTGGTCCTGACCTTGACCGAATTTGCCGGCCAGGCAAACCGCATCTGCCGCGCCGGCAATTTGGCGCTGCTGGTCGACGCCGACCACGGCTACGGCAACGCGCTCAACGTGCGGCGCACCGTCGAGGAGCTGGAGACGGCCGGCATCTGCGCGATGTCGATCGAGGATACGGTGCTGCCGCGGCCTTACGGCCCCGACGGCAAGCCGAGACTGAGCTCGGTCGAGGAGGGCGTCGGCAAGATGAAGGCGGCGTTGTCGGCGCGCCAGGACAAGAACCTCGTCATCGCCGGGCGCACCAGCGCGCTGGCAATCGCCAATATCGACGAGGCCGTCAAGCGGGCCAAGGCCTATGAGGCGGCCGGGGTCGATGCGGTATTTCTCGCCGGCGGCGTGACGGTCGAGGCGGTCGAAGTGGTGTCGTCGGCGATCAAGATCCCGCTGATCCTCGGCGGCGGCAGCGGTCAGCTCGGCGATCTCGGCTGGCTTGGGGCGCATCGGGTCCGGGTCGCGTTGCAGACCCACGCTCCGTTCTCAGCCGCTGTGCAGGCGGTCTACGATACCTTGAAGGCGCTGCGCGAAGGTGTCGCACCACGCGACCTCAAAAACATCGCCTCGCCCGAGTTGATGCGGCAGGTCACCCGCGGCGACGATTATCAGCGCTGGACAAAGGATTTTCTCGGCGGGGCGTGAGCCGCCGGTTCCACCCCTTCCCGCGCGGCGCTGCGGGTATTCGGGGATTTTAGCCGTTCGCTGTCCCTGCGACGTAAGCGGGGATGAGCGAACCGGCCTGAGTCGGCCCGACCGGCCAGCGGATACCGCGGCTGGCATGGCGGGGAGGCTGCGCCCGCCCAGCTCAGCATTCCAACCGTTCGCGGCAGCCGCTATATAGCGTGATTGGCGATTTTGAATGCGGGACTCGCGCATTAACGGGAAATTGTGGAGCGTTCAGTTGGCAATTGTGCGGAAATTGCCGGTGCTCCCGGCCATCGTACTGTTCTGCATCGCTGCGTGCGCGCCGCAGCCGCCGCAGCCGGGGACCCTATTGCTGAGCAACCCGAATTTCGGCCCGACAAATGTCGAGGCGGTGATCACCGCAAACCCCGATTGCAGTGCGCGTGGTTCCGGCTACGTTTCGACGCTCGAATTTGTGCTGCCGACCAACGCAACCAAATTCATCGACGTCCCGCCCGGCACGGAGGTCTGCTGGCGGCGGGATCGCGATCCCTCGCAACCCGTCGCGGGCCAATGGTCGGGGTGGGACCGCGCCTATGTCGAACCCGGCACGACGATTGACGCGAATTTGTAGCTCCTCGCCGACCCATATTGGCGAAGTCGTCCGTCTCAACCCCCGAGGCTAAACCGGATCGCCACCGAGACCTCGATGGATGGCTGGTCCATGCCGGCCGGAAAAGGTGGCAATATCGCGCCGCGCATCATGCGTTCTAAGGCGGCGTCGAGGTCGGGATAGCCCGAGCTCGTGACGATCGCGAAGTCGGCGACCCTTCCGCTGCGTTCGACAACAAATCGTAGCACCGCGCGCCCCTGCTCACCCTGTTCACGGGCGCTCTCGGGGTAACGCTTGTGGCTTTCGAGCCACTCGCTCAACAGGGCACGGTAGCTCGGGCTGATTTCTGTTGAAGGCGCGCGCACCGGCGCAGGGGCCGGCGTCGGGGCAAAAGCCGTCTGCGGGAGCGATGTCGCGGACGGTGTCGGCGCGGCGAAGGCGGGAGATGGGCGCTCGCGCTCCGGGCGCCTGAGAACGGGCTTGAACACCGTCGGGATCGCGGGCTTGCGCGGTGGCGGTGGTGGCGGAGGCGCCTCCGGGATGACGACGGTTGCTTCCGGCGCGGGCGGCGGTGGCTCGATCGGCGGTGGTGGAGGGGGTGGCGGAGGCGGTGTCACGACCGGCGGAGGTGGTGGGGGCTCGGCTTTGACCGGCAGCTGCGGGGTGGGCGGCTTCTCGGGTGCCGGCAATGAGGGTGCGAAGGCGACCTCGATCCCGCCGGCCGGGGCGGGCGGCTGCAGCGGCGGAGCCGGGGCCGGCAATACCAACAGCAATGCCAACAAAAGGGCATGCGCCGTGAGCGACAGCGCCAGCGGAAGTTTGAAGCCGCTCACTTAGCTCCGGACGCAGCGGCGACCAGCGAGACCTTGGCGAACCCGGCGCGGTTGACTTGGCCCAGCATGTCCATCAGCTGCGCATAGGTGATCGTCTTGTCGCCGCGGACATAGACGATACGGGTCGGGTCCTCTGCGGCGAGCGCGGCGAGCTTTGCTTCGAGATCCCCCGGCGCAACCGGGGCGTCGCCGATAAATAGCTCGCCGTTGCGATTGAGGCTGAGGATGATCGGCTGCTTCGGGGCGGTGATCGCCGCAGCTTTCGTCTTCGGCAGGTCGAGCGGCACGCCGACCATCAGCAGCGGCGCCGTGACCATGAAGATGACAAGGAGCACCAGCATGACGTCAACCATCGGCGTCACATTGATCTCGGCCAACGGCGCGTAGCGGTCTTCGCCGGCTTCGCCCGAGGGGGGCAGAGACATGGCCATCGCTCAGGTCTCCGACGGTATGCGGGAAAGGAGGCTGCCCGACCGCCCGATCAACCCCTGCATGCGTCCGGCAAAGCGTCCGAGATCGACCGTGATCTTATTGTACGCGACGACCGCTGGGATCGCCGCGGCGAGCCCCATCGCGGTCGCGAACAGCGCCTCCGCGATCCCCGGCGCGACGACGGCGAGACTGGTGTTGTTGGCGGCGGCGATGCCGGCAAAGCTCCGCATGATCCCCCACACCGTTCCGAACAGGCCGATGAACGGGGCCGCCGAGCCGAGCGTGGCAAGAAACGGCAGGCGCGCTTCGAGGCGGCGCAACTCGGCGTTCAGTACCAGCCGCATCGCCCGCTCGATGCGCTCGCGCCGCTCGCCGGCGCTCTCGGGGGATGGCGATGTCGCGGCGGTGCTCTCGGCCCAGCCCGCCGACAGCACACGCCCAGCCGGGTCGCGGGCCTCGGGCTCGCCCGACGGGGCCATCAGTTCAGGCGCCGAATGTGCGGCAGCGGCTCGCGCTTCGTGGCTCTGCGCCGATCGGCTGACCGTCGCGAGCCGCCACAGCTTGTCGATGATCACCGCCCAGCTCCACACCGAGGCGGCGAGCAGCAGCAAAAGCACCCCCTTGACCACGATGTCGGCATGCAAGAACAGGCTGACGACTGACAGGGACGCCACAGAATCGTTCACGGGTAGCCTCTGACGATTGTTCGATTCGACAGGTGCGAGCGATTGTACGCGTTAGAAGCGCTGGGTGATGCCGGCGAGAATTGTCCGGCGCGGGCCGAATTGCGGCGCACCCACTCCAACCCCGGTGCCGTTGCGGATCTCATACACCTGATCGAACAGATTGATTATGTCGAAACGGAGTTCGAGGCCCTTGTAGATGCCGGTGGCGACCGGCTGCACGATACTCAAATTCACCTGCTCATAGTTGTGCAGGCTGACGCCGTTCGGGATGCCGTCCGGGCCCGTCGCGCGCAGCCCGCTGCCGGAGGTCAGATCCGCCGAGATCAATGTCTTGGTCTTGGGAAACCGGTATCTAACGCCGGCCGATCCGGTGAACTGCTGATCGTGGTCGAGGTGGATGAAATGGTCGGCAATATAGGCCAGCTCGTCCGGCGCGAAGTTGAACTGCGCCGAGGTGATGTCTTTGCCGACCGCCCTCGAATCCGCAAAGTTGCCGTAGAAAGACCAGTCAGCAATATCGTAGCTTACTGTGAATTCGATGCCGTGCACGAGGCCCTTTTGATAGTTGAACGGGGTTAGGATGATTGGCGCGCCGAACTGGCCTTCGTCGATCAGTTCGCTGGCGATCTTGTAATAGGCGTCGACGCCTGGCTTTTAGCCCGGGCAGGATCACCTGGGTGGCGCTGGCGTCGAAGTAATTGTCGCGTTCCGGCTTGGAGAGGTTGTCTTGCGTAACTTCAGGCGCCGCAGTTGTGTTCGCAAACAGCGAAATCGTGGTTGGTGAGATCAACTCGAACGGCGGCGGCACGAAATAGCGCGCATAGCCGAGCGAGAGGGTCGTCGCGTCGGTCGGCTGCCAGACCGCGTTAACCCGCGGGCTGAGCTGCCGCCCGTTGACGTATTCGGCCATCTGATCGTAGCGGGCGCCGAAATTAATGGTGAGTTTGGGCACCGGCCGCCATTCGTCCTGGAGGTAATAGCTGTAGAGCCAACCGGTAGTGGCGCTCGAATCGAAGATCGTCGAACGGCTGGTCGCTGGTTTGAATGCCGTTCTCATCGACCGGCAATACGTCCGAATTGGTGCTGGACGTGCTGCGTTCGCGCTGGATGTAAAAGCCGCTGCGTAAGGTGTGAACGTCGGAAATGCGGTAACTGCCGTCGCCCTGAAGCCCGGTGGCGACGCTCTGGCGGGAGGCAGTCTGGGCAATGCCGTTGAACAGCAGATCACCGAGGGGGTCAGGCGAAAAATAGAGGCTGCTGTAGCGCGTGACCCCCGACACCTGGAAATCAAGCCCGTTGACCCGCTTTTGCAGTGCGACGATTCCAAAATCGTTGATCTGCCGTTGGTTTTCGTTGAGCAGCGACGAATCGAAATCGCTGATGCCGTCGACGGTGAGTCCAAGGTCCGGGACTTGGCCGGGGTTATTCGGGATCTGGAATTCGCTGCGCGAGACGCCAAAGATCGAGACCACGCGGGTGGTCGGGTCGATGATGCCCGAGACATAGCCAAAGCCGCGCGGCTGGGTTGAGATGTCGTGAATGGCGTTGAAGGTCGGAGCAGGGTTCTCGATCCCCTCGGCGTTGTGCAGGACTTCGCCGGTCGCGTAATAGTCGACTTGGCCGACCGTGCCGCCCCATTCGGCACTCGGCTGAAACGTCGACTGCTGCCCGCCGTAAAGAGTGAAGGTACCGCCGGGCGCGAGGGTCCCGGTTTTGGTCTGGATGTCGATGATTCCGGCGGTGCGCAACCCGAACTCTGCCGGCAGGGCGCCGGTGATCAGCGACACGGAATTGGCGAGCCGGGTCTGCAACGTTTGGCCGAAGACGTTGATTCCCTCGGGCAGGATCACCCCGTTCAGGCGAAATTGCAGATTGGCGTGATCGCCGCGGACATGGAGCTGGCCGAACAAATCCTGGGCGACGCCCGGGGCCTGGAGCAACAGCCGGTTGAACGGCTGGTTGTCGCCCTGCGGCTGCGTTTGCGATCGCCTGCCGGCCGAAATTGTAAACGCTGGCGCCGAGGCTCGGCTGGATGTTCTGGGCGGCAATATCGAGCTGCTTGGCGACGACATTGATATCGAGCGAGACGCCTCCGCCATGCGGTGTGGGGGTGGCTTGTGCCGTGGCGGTTCCAGCCGGCAAACCTGCTTCCAGGACCGGCCCGTTCTGCGCCCCGGTGTCGATGGCGCCGAGCGGCAGTCCCGTCAGCATCACCGGGCCGTCCTGCGCCGCGGCGCTGCCGGCCACAACTGACGGTTGCGAGGACGAACGCGGGCACCCCGGACGCGGGCCGCGTCCGCGCGAAGATACCGTTCATTATCCATTCTCCTCTGCGATGCGAGAAGCGCTCCGTGGAGCTGATATATGTTATATCATAACAATGAGAAGAACCCGGCGCAAATCCACCGCGGCGGGAACGGGGTCGTTATGCGAGGCCCTTCCGCGCTGCCGGCTGTCGTCCTATCCTGAGAGGCCTCGAACAGGGAGGAAGCGATGAGACCCGCACTCGCCGCCGTCGCGGCCCTGATTGCGCTGTTGGCTATCGGCTCGGCGCGCGCCGCCGACGTCGCTCTCGAAGTCGTGCTCGCGGCCGATGTCTCGCGCAGCGTCGATGACGGGGAGTTCGAGCTGCAGCGCAAGGGCTATGCCGCGGCGCTGACCGACCCACGCGTCTTGAAGGCCATCCATGCGACGAAAAGCGGGGCGATCGCCGTCTGCTTTGTCGAATGGTCTGGAGAGGAAGACCAGCAGGTCGTGCTCGACTGGACCGAGATCCGCGACGAAGAGGATGGCGGGGGCGCCGCGGCGGCAATCCTCAAAGCGCCGCGATCCTTTACCGGACGCACCTCGATCAGCGCCGCGATCGATTTTGCAAAGGCATATTTCGCCAAGGCGAAATGGCCGGCGACACGTCGCATCATCGATATCTCGGGCGACGGCACCAGCAATTCCGGCCGTCCCTTGACCGATGCGCGCGATCAGGCGGTCGCCGCCGGCATCACCATCAACGGTCTGGCGATCATCAACGAGCAGCCGAATTTAGGGTATTCGGCGCACACCCACCCGCCCGGCGGCCTGCCCGCTTATTACCAGCAGAACGTGATCGGCGGCCCCAACGCCTTTCTGATCGTCGTCAAGGATTTCAATTCCTTTGCCGACGCAATGGCGAACAAGCTGGCGAAAGAGATCGACGTCGCCAGCGGTGCCGCGGGCGAGCGGGTTGCCGAGCTTCGCTGATCGGGGTGGCCGAACTGGACTTGGGCCTGACTGGCGGTTCGGATTCCGGTAATCGCAGCAGGGCATTCAACTGACTGCTCCGCTTGCAAGCCCGAACGCGATTGTGCGCTCTGAGCCGAATTGGACGCAGCCAAGCAATGCGCTATCCGGGCTATGTAATTTTCGCCCGGCCTCCTACACTCGACACGATGACAACTCGCCGCGATATCTTTCCGCCGATCGAGCCCTATCAGACGGGAAGGCTGCGTCTCGACAACCGCCACACGATGTATTGGGAGCAATCGGGCAACCCGCGTGGCGCGCCGGCGCTGTTCCTGCACGGCGGTCCCGGCGCCGGCGCAACCGCAGTGCATCGCCGGTTCTTCGATCCCGATTACTGGCGCGTCGTGATCTACGACCAGCGCGGCGCTGGCCGGTCGACGCCGCTCGGCGAGACCCGAGACAACTCGCCCGCACATCTGGTCGCCGACATCGAACGGCTCCGAATCGAGCTGGGCGTTGAAAAATGGCTGGTCTTTGGCGGCTCCTGGGGCTCGACCCTGGCGCTCGATTATGCCGAAACCCATCCCGGGCGCTGCGCCGGGCTCGTTCTGCGCGGGATCTTCCTATGCAGAGCCGAGGAAATCGACTGGTTCCTCTATGGCGTGCGCAGGGTCTTTCCCGAGGCTTGGCGCAGCTTCGTCGAATTTCTTCCCGAAGGCGAGCGCGGCGATATCCTTAATGCCTATCACCGCCGTCTGCTCGATCCGGACCCGGCCATCCATATGCCGGCGGCGCGCGCTTGGGGTACTTATGAGGGTGCCTGTTCGACTTTGTTGCCGAACCCCGAGACCGTCACAGCCTTTGGCGAGGAGCGGCTGGCTTTGGGTCTGGCGCGCATCGAGGCGCATTTTTTCCGCAACTACCTTTTCGTCGGCGAGCGCGATCTGATCGCCAGAGTGAGGCATATTCGCCATTTGCCGGGGATCATCGTACAGGGCCGCTATGACATGGTTTGCCCGATCGGCAGCGCCGACGAGCTCGCTCGCGCCTGGCCCGAGGTCGAATACGTGATCGTTCCCGACGCCGGGCATTCGGCGATGGAGCCCGGGATCCGCGGGCAGTTGGTGTTGGCGACCGAGCGCATGAAGCGGCTCTAACCCGGGCCGGCGAGCCGGTTACTCTCACGTCAGACAACGGTAAGGCTCGGCCGGATTTAGGCCGGCTCTCGCCGTGGAAATAAGCTGACGAGTTTTACTTGCCGGAACGAGTTCTGAAGTGCAATGGTTGCGATCAACTGTTGCGCAATGAACAGGAGTAGAATTTGCCCCTGAGGAGAGGCGTGAACCGCGCGGGAATGGGGATGCTCCTCATCCTCGGTATGATAGCCGCGCGGTCCGCGGGGGCTCAGGTCACCTTTGGTTCGCCCGGCGATCCGCCGCGCGTCGCGCTCGGCGGCGGCGCTTTCGACGTGCTGCCCGATTCGAAAAAGCCGCACGCCACTGCCGTGGGCCTGATCGAGAGCGAGTACCGCTTTGGCGACGTATGGTGGATTTTATCGCCGTTCGTCGGCGTCATGGGGACCGGCCAGGGCGCCTTCTACGGATATTTCGGGTTCGGCTTCGACATCAATTTTCCCCACGGCATAGTCCTGACGCCGACCGTCGCGGGGGGTTATTTCGACGAGGGCCAGGGTCTCAACCTCGGGTCGTGGTGGGAGTTCCGCACCGGCGCCGAACTCGCTTATCGCTTCGCCGACCAGAGACGCATCGGCGTCGGCTTTTATCACATCTCGAATGCCGGACTCGGCAATAAAGACCCCGGCGAAGAGATGGCCAACCTCGTCTTTACTGTACCGTTCCAATGACCGTCGGCGGTGAGCCTTGCACCGCGGCTGTCGAACGCGCCGGCCGGCCGGCGATTTGATCGAGCCGAGCCCACACTCCGCAGGTTAGGGCAGGGGCGGGCGGCGGTCGCGTTCGGGTGCAATCTCGTCGATCGCTTGGGCCAACTTTACGTCGCGCTCGCTGACCCCCTCGACATCGTGGGTAGACAGCACGATTTCGACCCGATTGTAGACATTGAACAGCTCGGGATGGTGGTCCATCTTTTCGGCCAGCAGCGCAATCCGCGATATGAAGCCCCAGGCCTCCGAGAAATTGCTGAAATGATAGCTTTTGCGGATCGCGTCGCGGTCGGCGACCTCGACCCAGCCGTGGAGTTCGTGAAGTGCCGCGTGCCGCGCTGCCCCGACCAGCTTCTCGACCATATCGCTCTCCCATTTTCGTCGCCTCGAATTGAAGTGCGCGATGGGGCGCGCGAGGTCAAGCGCGCGGTGACGGCATGACCCCGCAAACAGCGCCGACCCTGGCCGATATCGAGGAACTCGCCAACCGCGCCCTCGGCACGATCCCGCACCGGCTCAAACGCCACCTCGGCGAGGTCGTGATCCGGGTCGAGGAGTTTCCCGACGAAGAGACCGAACAGGCGATGGGCCTCGACAGCCCGTTCGACATTCTCGGCCTCTATCGCGGCGTCGCCCTGCCGCATAAGAGCGTCAGCGACCCGCGCCCGCATATGGACATGATCTTTCTCTACCGCCGGCCGATCCTGGACTATTGGTGCGAAACCGGCGAAAACCTGGCCCATCTGGTGCGCCACGTGCTGATCCACGAAATCGGCCATCATTTCGGCTTCAGCGACGACGACATGGCGCGGATCGAGACCTCGGACTGAGCACTTCGCCGACCCGGCTGCGCAGCGCGGGTAGTACCTCGTTCTCGAACCAGGGGTTGGCGCGCAGCCATAACGCGGTGCGCCAGCTTGGATGCGGCAGCACGAACACCGCCGGTAGAAACTCGCGCCAGCGTCCGATCGCCTCGGTCATCGAGCCTTTTCGGGTCGAAGGCTGGTAATAGTTGACCGCGTAGCTGCCCACCAGCAAGGTCAGTTCGACCGCTGGCAGCAGGGCGCGCAGCGGCGCGTGCCATAACGGCGCGCATTCGCGGCGCGGCGGCAGGTCCCCGCCATTGCCGGCGCGTCCGGGATAGCAGAACCCCATCCCCATAACCGCGACGCGGGTTTCGTCATAGAAGGTTTCGCGATCAAGCCCGAGCCAATCGCGCAGCCGGTCGCCGCTAGGGTCGTCGAACGACACGCCGCTCTCGTGCACCCGCGCCCCCGGCGCCTGGCTGACGACCAAGAGCCCGGCCGAAGGGCGGCCGCGCACGATCGGGCGGGGGCCGAGCGGCAAATGCGCCGCGCACACCGTGCAGGCCCGGATCTCGACGAGAAGGCGGTCGAAATCGTCGTTCTTCGCGCTGGTGGCGGCGGTTCGTGTCTGCGTCATGCCCGCGGACTCGGGCTGGGTGGGCGGCAACTCGCGCGGGACGGTCGATGCTTCACTGCGTCAGCTGTTTCGGATCGCTGATAACGATTTCCGGCAAGCCGCGTTTCTGTTGGATTTTTCCAGACACGCAGACGCGTTTGCCGCGCAGCGACGCTTCCGGCGTCCCGAACTTCGTCCGGTCGTCGCCAAAGATCACGGCGGTGAAGACTTGATCAGGATACGGCTTTCCGAAGTCCAGGAAAGTTGGCTGCGATTGCAGACCGGCATCGAACTTGGCCGACGCGACCACACCGCAGACCGTGGCGGTCTCGCCAACATGGTGCGCCGCGTCTTCCGCGCGCAGATCAGCCGCGCTGGCCGGCAGCGCGCATAGTCCAAATACCGCCGAGGCTGCGATCATCTTCACGCCGCTCATCGCCGTCTCCGACTCTGTCGAGCTTGCCCGGAGTTCCCGTTGAGACAGCTGTCTAACTCGCCGCCGGGCACGAAGCTAGACAAGATCCCAAACCTTACATGAACATAAATTCCTGGCATAATCCCGCGTGAGAACATCTAGGGGGTAAGTAAGAAGGTTCCTCCAGGCGCAGATCTCAGGAGGCAGGCTGTCGTTCTGTGAATTGGTAATTCCATTTCGGCCGGACTATCTTCGCTCAAACCGCGACATATGGAGGGCGAGGTGAGCGATACGCCGACGATGGTGGCGCTCGGCGAGGATTATCCCGAGCTGCGCCAATCGGTCCGCAAGATCTGCGAGCACTATCCCGGCGCCTACTGGCGCAAGCTCGAAGCCGAGCAGGCCTATCCGACCGAGTTCATCGAGGAATTGACCGAGAGCGGCTTTCTCGCCTCGCTGATCCCCGAGGAATATGGCGGCTCCGGCCTGCCGTTGCGCGCCGCCGCGGTGATCCTCGAAGAGATCAACGCCTCGGGCTGCACCGCCAGCCAGGGCCACGCCCAGATGTACATCATGGGCACGCTGCTTGCGGCACGGCAGCGCGGAGCAGAAAGCAGCGCTACCTGCCCAAGATCGCCTCCGGCGAATTGCGCCTGCAGGCCTTCGGCGTCACCGAGCCGACCACCGGCTCCGACACGACCAAGCTCAAGACCCGCGCGGTGCGCGACGGCAACCACTACGTCGTCAACGGGCAGAAGGTGTGGACCTCGCGCGCCCGCCACTCCGACCTGATGCTGCTGCTGGCGCGCACGACCCCGGTCGAGGAGGTCAAGCGCCGCACCGACGGGCTCTCGGTGTTTCTGTCGATCTGCGCGAGAACCTCGGGCAAGGGCGTCGAGATCCGGCCGATCGAGGCGATGATCAACCACAACACCACCGAGGTGTTCTTCGACAATCTGAAGGTGCCGGCCGAAAGCCTGATCGGCGAGGAGGGCAAGGGCTTCCGCTACATCCTCGACGGCATGAACGCCGAGCGCATCCTGGTCGCCCAGGAATGCATCGGCGACGGCCGCTGGCTCCTCAAAAAGGGCATCGACTACGCCAAGGAGCGGGTCGTCTTCGACCGGCCGATCGGCCAGAACCAGGGGGTGCAGTTCCCGCTGGCGCGCGCCTATGCCGAACTGGAGGCGGCCGACATGATCTGCCGCCGCGCCGCCGCGCTGTTCGACGCCGGCGAGGAATGCGGCGCCGACGCCAACATGGCGAAGCTGCTGGCCTCGGAAGCGACCTGGCACGCCGCCGAGGCGACCTTCGCAGACCTATGGCGGCTTCGCCTTCGCCAAGGAATACGACATCGAGCGCAAATGGCGCGAAGTGCGGCTCTACCAGACCGCGCCGATCTCGACCAACCTGATCCTCGCCTATATCGGCCAGCACGTCCTGGGGATGCCGCGCTCGTATTGAGACGGGCCGGCGTCTTTTTGATTTCTGGCGGGATGACGCCCGCCATGTTGTTCGCGTAAAATCGAGGCTCGCGCCGGTGTGCGGAGCGCTCGGTGGGGTCGATCTGCCGACAGAGAGGAGTTCGAGATGCTGGCGATGTGGGTCAAGGTCCGGGTAAAGCCGGAGGCGCGCGAGCGTTTTCTGAAGGCGATCGAGGTCGATGCTCTCGGCTCCGAGCGCGACGAGCCGGGGTGTATGCGCTTTAATGTGCTGCAGGACCAGGCCGACCAAAACGTTTATTACTTTTACGAAGTCTATCGCGACGCGGCGGCGCTCGAGGCGCACCGCGCCGCGCCGCACTACGCCGTCTGGCGCGCCGCCGCCGACACTTTGGACGGTCCGCCCGAAGCAACGCGCACACAGACCGTCTTTCCTGCTGCGGTCGGGTACTGGGAGCAAAGCGGCGCCCCTTCCGCCTGACCGACGTCGGCAGAGGAATAGTATGGCGGCTGGCTCAGTTTCCGCTGCTTCGCGACCACGCGCCTAAGCCGACTGGAACGCGGCCCCGTCGCCATCGGCCTGACATCGCCATGTCTGCTGATTTACGTTGACCGGCGAGCCTGAAAAGCGCACGCTCATGATCAACGGAAGTGTACCCCAAAAGTGTAAGAGAACACAGTGAGAATCCGCCTGCCATATCATATGTCTCGCGGCACTTGTCTCATTATCATAGACTAGAGGGCTTCGGAAGAGTGTCCTGTGCCACAAATATGGAGAACTCACGATGCGCTTCTGTTCCCTGGTTGTTCTAGCCTCCGGCTTGCTTTGGCTTTCCAGCCAGCCAGTCGCCGCCGGTATCGTCCAATACAACTATGTCGGCATGCCCTTCGCAGTCACAAGCGGCTCACCGCCGTCTTCGGTGACCAATATCAGCGGGGACTTTCAGTTTAACCAAGCTCTGGTTCCCCTGCCGACCTCTGCGCCCGACGACATCACCAGCTTGATTACAGCCTTTTCGTTTACGGACGGAAATCAGACGCTGACCAAGCTGAACACCTCGTCCTTCTCGTTCCAGGTCACGTTGGATAGCTCCGGCGCTTTGGTCAGCCCGTGGGAGATTAACATCGGCGATCTCTCGAGCGGGCCAGGAACTCCAGACATTTTCGCTTACACCCAGTCAATGTGGCGACAACACTACCGGAGCGAATGGCTATATGGCCACGATCCAATGCTTTACGGGTGTCGATAATGCCGGCACGTGGACCGGTCCCATACCCGTGGTGGGCACCCCGGCGCCTGTGCCTGAACCGCCCTCTGTTGCCCTGCTTGCCGGAAGCATCGGTTTGCTCGGGCTCGGCTGGGCTCGCTCGGTTCGCCGGCGGTAGTTTGACGTCGCAAACCAACAAGGGGACAGTTTATATGAAAAATCACTGGGCTATGGGGCTCGCGACCCTTGCCCTGGCCGCAATCATGTTTCCGCCGCGCGCCCATGCGAGCAGCAATCTCGCCGCCGGCGGGTTCGATGAATCCGATCCGGCCGGCCAGTCCTTTAACGATACTGGGATTTGCCGATTGTTTACCGGGCCGCGCGGGGATCTGCCCGCCGGACAGTTCATGATGACGTTGGGCGACCACAATTCATCCGATTACACCGAGTTGCAGGTTACCGGGAAAGTCGAGACCGGGCTGTTGGGCGCAATCGAAGGCCAGAATTTACACCTCGTCCCTGACAATTCGCTGGCCGTTCAATTCTTTGAAAATTCACTGCAGAATCAGCTCGGCAGCTCGGCGGTTGGTTTCACCTTGCACGGCTTGACGGCGAAGGTGAGCCAAAATCGCTGCCGGGGCATGTCGACGAATTCGACTGTAATGTGAGTTTAACGGGCCGCCTGACCGGCGATACGATGGGCACATTCCCGGTCAGCGTTGCCTTCCATGGTCTGGGACAATATTTCCCGGCCGCAGAAACGCCGCTGCAATCGCCGAGACCGAGACCGAGAACGGCTGTGCTCGCTGCAGCCGCCGATCCGTCGTGCCCTACAGAGTCACTGGCGCCGGCCGGCTTGGCGCCGCTGAACGGCGCCCAATGCTCGACGCCAAACTGCCTGATCAATTTCAAGGGTTACCAATGGTGGACCAGCTACGACTATTTCGGTCCGCCATTTCCGCAGCAAAGCTACTTTTGGAACGCGAATAACCAATGGAGCCCGAAAAACGCCTTTGTCGATAGCGCCGGCCTGCATCTGCGGATCCAAACCCAGGATACCGGCGGCGGCCCCAAACCTTCGGCGGCAGAAGTCGTTGCCATGTTCAATGCGGACGGCTCGCAAGCCAATCTCGGCTACGGTGTTTATTTGGTGGTTGCTCAGGTGACGTCGGCGACATCATGGGACAAGCTCGACCCCAATGCTGCCTTTGGCGCCTTCACCTACGAGCGCGTCGGGACTAGTGGCGCGGGCACCGGCGACGCCAATAATCCTTATCGTGAGCTCGACCTCGCGGAAATCTCCCACTGGGGCTATGCCGGCCCTACGCTCCCGCCGAGCCCGCCTAACTCCCTTCCGCCCTCCTGCGTCACAGCCGGTGGCAAGCCATTGCTCGACCCGCGGCTGTGCACCGGCAACTCGCAATTCACCTTGCAGATTTGGGACAAGGCGCCCGACAATCTGCATCGGTATTCGATAAGTCCCGGGATCAACACTGTAACTCTGGTCATGATTTGGCCGGGGGCAAACCAACCCGTTACTTTCAGGCAATATGACGGTGCCTACACGCTGGCGAGTTTGCCTGTCAATCCGACAAACGCATGGACCACCTCGACGACGGACAACCCGTTCATCCCGGCCACGGCGTGCGAGCGGTTCCACCTGAACTTCTGGCAGGGCAACTTCCCGGACGCCGCCGGTGGGTTCAATCCGCCGCCGGCCACGATACCGCAGGAGGTGGTCGTCACCGATTTCGAGTTCAAACCACTCCCGTGAATACCGCTTGGGATGTCGGTCTAAGCGAGGGTGATTAAGCTTGCCTAGCCGGGGCCAGGCGTCGCCGGCCCTATGGTCGAATGCTTTCGCCTACGTGCGGAACGGATTTTGCCATAAAGGTGTCGTAGCTTCCTGGCGAGCGATATTTCGGCAGAGGGCATACTTGTGATGCAGCGATTATTGTTTTCCCGGTTCGCGGGATTTAATTTCCGGGCACGTCGAAAAATTTCCCGGTTCAGCCAAATAAATTCCCGGTTCCTCGCCACGGGAATTGCCTGGCAACACATTGAAGAAACTCGCAGAAATCTGTGCTCAAACCCCCGAAGCGAGCAAATTTCCCGGTTACACGGGAATTCGTCCCCACCCCAGGCTTATTGCGCTCGCGGTGTCGCCAGTGAATAGCGCGGGTCGGCGGCGAGGCATTCGGCCTCGGGCAAGCCGAGTTCCTTTCTGACCAGATTGCTGCCCTGCACCATTGCCACCATCTTGTAGGCCGCGTGGCGGCGGCTCATGCCTTCGCGGCCCATGCCGCAATCGGAGGAAATGATCAGCCGTTCGGGCGGAACATACTTCAGCGCTTCGCGGATCAATCCCGCCACCTGATCCGGCCGCTCGACCTGCAAGGTGTGATGGTCGATGACGCCGATCACGACCTTCTTGTCCTTGATGGCCTCGCCGATCGCCGCCAGATCGCCGGTGCCCGAGGAGCAGGTCTCGAAGGTGATCGCGTCGGCCTCGACCCGATCGAGGGCGGCGAGGGTCGGCCGGTAGCTCTGAATCTCCTGAAAGATCCGCTGCTGCGCCGGATTGCCCCAACAGGTATGGCACCAGATCTCGGTCTTGCTGCTCAGCCCTTTGACCGTGTTGTTGAACACCTCGACCAGTTCGGCCTCGCCGAGCTTGCCGAAAGTCTTGCCGCGCACCGGCACCATGTGGATCTGCGGCTCCTCCAATTGGATCACCGGGCAGCCGGCATCGGCCAGTTGGTGGAGTTCCTGGTTGAGCGCGTCGCTCAGCGCCCAGACCCGTTCGACCGGGTCTTTGTAGTAGTCGTCGGCGACCGAGGCGGCGAGGAGTTCCGGGAGGATCGTGCCAAACTTGACCGGCCTCTTGGTCAACCGCTGCGCCGTCTTCCACATCGCCGCGTATTGGAGGTTGCCGGGACCGACCGGGCCGACGATCCGCGGCAATACCCGCGCTTCGAGGAAGTCGTGCAGGATATGGCCGCGCGGCTGCCCACCAGCGCCCATCTGATAGACGCTGGGCGTCGCCTCCTTGGAAAACCCGGCCATGTGGGTCAGCGGATAGCTCTGCCAGCTCATGCCGCTGATCTGCTCGTCGAAATGCGCGTCGCCGTCGGTCACAATGTCGAGCCCGGCGGTCTCCTGGGCGCGCAGATAAACCGAGACCGCATCCTCGTATTGCTCGCGGTAGCGCAGATTCATCATTGCTTCGAGGAAGTTCTGCGCGCCGAGCCCCGCGGTGTACCAGCTCGGCCGCGGCAGCGATCCGATGATCGAGGTCGGCAGGGTCACGTCGGCTGAAGCTTTGTACATCAGCGGCTTCCTTTCATGATCCGGTGGTAGGGCGCGGAGCTTGCCGACCGCGGCGACGAGGCTCATCTTTATCGAAACACCATGAGGAAGCACCCATGACGATCCATCTCGACCACACCGTTGTGCCCGCCCACGACAAGGAGGCATCCGCCCGGTTTTTCGCCCGGATCTTTGGTCTGGAATATAACGGCCCAGTCTCGCACTTCGCACCGGTCAGGATCAACGAGCAGCTGACCATCGACTTCGATAATTGGGAGAAGTTCGAGCGGCATCATTATGCGTTCAAAGTCGGCGAGGCCGAATTCGACGGGATCTACGACCGGGTTCGCGACGAGGGCATCACCTACGGCAGCGGACCGCGCTCGCATGAGGACATGACGATCAATCATCGCCACGGCGGCCGTGGCTTTTACTTCTGCGACCCGAACGGCCATCTCCTCGAAGTGCTGACCGCCTGAAGGCGCAGCTTGGATTACACTCAGCCGAAAGGAGGAATTATGTCTCAGACCATCGATCAACGGCCACCGGTAGCGGTGGGCCATGTCCGGCTTCCGGCAACCGATGTCGCCGCCGCCGAGCGGTGGCTCGAATCAGTCGGTCTACGCCCTATTTTTGCCGACGCCGGCCTCGCGGTCCTGGAGCTCCGTGGCGGCACGCATGTCGTCGTCAGGAAGGCGGAACAGCCACCGGCAAGCGGTTCCGCGGCGCCCTTCGACCTGATGGTGGACGATATCGAGGTAGCTCGGAGCGATTATGCGGCGAAAGGCCTCGGACCCTCCGATATAAGTAAGGGGAGGATTCACGACTCTTTCCACCTTTCGGGGCCTGACGGATACGACTTTACCGTCGTCTCGTCGCACGCGAGGGGGCGGGTCGTCTAGGCAACCGGCTCGTCGTCCCGGATCGGGATGTGGCCGCTAGGAGAGTGCCGCCGGTCTAATCGGCGGCGACGCTCTGCACCAGTTGTTCCGCCCGTTCGAGACCGGTCAGGATCTCGCGCGCCCGGCGCAGGGCCCGGTCGGGCCGCAGAAACACCTCGACATAGCCGTCGTCGGGATAGGCGAACATTTGCTGTTGCTTTTCGAGCGCCCAGCGGTCCTCGGCGATGACCGCGGGGAAGGTGTCCATAAAGCGCTCGACCGCCGACCGGCTCGGGTCGGATTTGCATTTCTGCCCGGCCGGCATGTTGATGATCAGGCGCCAGACGTGGTTGCCGCGATCAACCGGCGTGTGGGTGTGGATGATCACATAACCGCTCTCAACGGTCGGATCGCCGTGACGGCCGGCGGGCCAGACCCGCATCTCGACCCGCGTCACCGCCGGGCTCAGCATGAAATGCGTGTGGTCGCGGTCGACGACGTCATAACCGAGATAATCTTCGAGAAAGGGCGGTTGCTTATAGCCGCGCGCTTCGCGGACAGTGCCGACATAGGGGTTGCCGTCGCGCACGCCTTCTTCGAGCCGCACCGGAATCCGGCTGTTCTCGACATCACCGATATTGCCGTCGTGCAGCGGATAGAAATGCGTGATGTCGAGCAAATTTTCGATCAACAGCAGCGAATTCGCCGGCATTGCCATGGGCCCGGTATCGGCCGTCGCCCAGCCGCGGTCGGTGATCTCGGGCAGCCGCGGCGGAAGCGCGGTCGCAGCCTTGCCCGGGTCGCCGGGGCACACCCAGACTAGCCCGTCCTGCTCGATTACCGGGAATGCACGCAGCCGGGCCTGCGGCGGGATGCGGCCGTCGGGGTGTGAGGGAATGCGCACGCAACGGCCGGACGCGTCATAGCACAACCCATGATAGGCGCATTCGAGAAGGCCGCCCTCGATGAACCGCCCCGCCGACAACGGCATGCGCTTGTGGCAGCAGCGCTCGTCGAAGGCGACGACGGCGCCGTCGCCGGTACGCCACAGCACCATCGGCTTTTCGGCGATCACCTGCCCTTGCAGCTGTTGCGCCGGAAACTCCTTCGACAGCCCAGCCACGTACCACGCATTTTTGACCAGCACATCGGCGCCCATACCCGGGCTCCTCTTTGCAACCATCAATTCAGCGATGATTTTCCGATTGCCGGGCGAGTCAAACGAATTCTCGCGGGCGGCTACGCGCTCACCCAGGAGATCAAACCATGATCGAAGCCCGCATCGTCAAGGTGATCATGGTCGGATGTCTTGCCTTGTTCGCCTTGCTGGTTACGTTCGACAATCTGATCGACTATGACACAAACTATGCCTTCGTGCGTCACGTGCTCAGCATGGACACGACCTTCCCGGGCAACGCGCTGCTCTATCGCCGCATCACCTCCCCGGCTTTGTGGCAGGCGGGCTATGCGCTGATCATCGCGGGTGAAGGACTGACCGGCGCCGTCTTGGCGGTCGCGGCCATTGTCCTTGGCAGGCGCGCGCGATCGGAGGCCGCGGCTTTCAACCGGGCCAAGCGGTTTGTGTCTCTCGGCGCCGGGCTCGGTTTTCTGGTGTGGTTCTTCGGCTTCATGGTCGTCGGCGGCGAATGGTTTCAGATGTGGCAATCGGCGATGTGGAATGGCCAAGAGGCGGCGTTTCGCTTTTACATGACCATTCTTGTTGTGCTCATCTTCGTCAATCAGCCGGACGCTGACCTCGCGGTCGGTCTTGGTGGATCGCCCGGCGTCAGCAGGCCGCAGAGGTAGTCATGTGGTCGAGAAGGGCTTTCGGTTCGACACTTGCCGCAGCTGCTTGCGGCAGTGGCTTGCCCGCGGGCGCGGCTCCGGTAAATTCGCTTAACCTGTCCGGGGTCCCGCTCGCTGTCCATGAACAGGCGATGCGGCTGGCGATCGCGGAAGCACGCGCCAATCCGGCCTTTCCGTTCGGCGCCGTGATTGTGCGGGCGGCAGATCGCCAAGTGCTGGCGAAAGGCGTCAATAACAGCGCTGCCAACCCGACTTTTCATGGCGAGATCGTCGCCATGAACGACTATGTCGCCCAGCACGGCAATCGGGGTTGGGGTGGAGCAATCCTCTATACCACGGGCGAGTCCTGCCCGATGTGCATGAGCGCGATGGTCTGGGCCGGGATGGGCGGCGTGGTCTACGGCACGCCGATCACGAAGCTGGCGCAGTACGGAATCAATCAAATCCTGATCCCGGCCACCACGGTGAGCGCCGCTTCACCCTTTTATCATGGCTTTATTCTAGGCCACGTTCTAGAGGCCGAAACCGACGCGCTGTTCCGGAATCGCAAGCGCCTTTGATCGCGCCGGGTCCCGCTCCGCATCGGGGCTACGGAACGACCTGCCGGGCCAACGCGGTGACGATCGGCAGCGCCACCCGTTGGGCCCGCGGACCCAGGGCGAGCGGCTTCAGCACCATACGCACGCTCATTCTTATCGGGAAATGGGGGCGCAGCAGCTTCCGGCACTGCCCTTGCAGTTGACGATAGACGGAGGCGTCGAACGCCGCGTGCGGATGCCGCGCGCGATGGACGTGTTTGAGCACGATCAGTCTGTCCTCGCCCCCGGTCATGCGCAGCCGCCGCCACAATGCCGGGGCTACGTCGCCCCGGCCTGGGCGTTCGATATCTCGGTATTTGCGAAAATAGCGGTAGAAATGCTTGTAGTGGCGGACCTCATCTTCGGCTATCCGGCCGGTCAACAGGGCCAGCACCGGGTCGGGGCTGGCGCGTGACAGGCTAGTGTAAAAGCTGGCGGTGCCCATCTCGACGACGCACCTTGACGCCATTTCCAGCCCGCGTGCGCGCTCGAGAGCCTCGTCGCAAAACGGTCGGAATTCCTCGACAAAGCGCTCGCGCACCGCTTCCCACGGAAAGTCCGGCCAGGCATCCTCAACATAGCGGCGCAATGCCCGGCCGTGCTGCAATTCCTCCGGAAGCCAGTACCGTTCCAGCCACGACGTGACCTCGTCGTCGCCGGCAAAGTAATCGATCAAATTGGCGGTATAGAGGTCGGTCGCGCTCTCCATCAGCGAAGCCGAGGCGATCAGATAAAAGAGCGCCTCGTGGCCGGCGACCAGGTCAAGGCGGATCGCCTGCCAGGGAATATCGTCGAGCGACCAGTGGCGCCGGCCGGGAGTCCGATCGGCCGGGCCGGATCGGCCCGCTCTGGTCCGGCCATCGTTTGCGGGGAGGGTCGGAGGCTCCATCTCGGTCAGTTGCCCATCGCCCCTAAAAGGTAAACATCGTACTCTCGGGCCCAAGGCCGAGCAAAACCTGGCCCACGGTCTCGAAATGTACCTGACGGCCCTGGTATTGCTGGACCACGGTGTGGATGTCGCGAAATCGCCTCTCGAACGGGTTTTCTTCAAAGATCGCGGTCGCCCCGGCGGCGTGGTAGAGGGTGTCGATGGCGGCGCGTGCCTGGTGGATCGCCCAGGTCGAGGCGAGCCGAATCGTCGCGTTATTGTCGAGGCTGAGCCGGCCGGTGCGGCCAGCCTCGCGCCAGATATCTTCGAGCGCACCGAATAGAAAGGCGCGCGCCGCGCTGATCCGCGCCTCGGACTGTGCGACCTGCGCCTGGATCACATTGTTGTCGCGCAAGGTGCGTTTGGCCCCGCGCGGAATCTTGTCGCGAGCAAGCTCAACAAAAGCGTCCAGTACGGCGCGGGCGATGCCGAGCGCCACCCCGGCGAACCCCGCGGAATAAACATTGCTGCTGCTGAAGGCATAGAGCAGGCCGGTCTCCCGCGGTTTGGCGTCGGCGCTCCGCTCGACGGCGTGGTACTCCGGCACGAACAAGCCGGTGACTGTATAGCTGTCGCTGCCGGTGCCGCGCAGGCCGATGACATGCCAAATATCGGTCATCGCCGCCTGCGGCTTTGGGAACAGCAGGGTGCGGAAGACCGGGCTGCCGTCGGGGCGCAGGCGCGGCGTGCCGTCCTCGGCGAAGACCGTGACATGAGCGCCGAGCCAGGTCGCGTGGTGGCTGCCGCTGGCAAAGCTCCACGTCCCGGTCAGGCGATAGCCGCCCGGCGTCATCCGCGCCTCAGCCGGGCCAGGCGGGCCCCAGGCGACGATCCCGCGTTCCCCACCGAAAATCTCCCGCGCCACCTCGGGCGCAAGATAAGCCGCCGTCATCGTGCAGCCGCAAGCCTGGCCGAGGCACCAAGCGACGCTGGCGTCGTGCTTGGCGATCTCTTCGACGACCGGGACATAAGCGGCGGGCGGCAGCTCGGCGCCGCCCATAGAACGCGGCAGCAGCAGGCGGAACAGGCCGCGCTCGGCCAACGCCGCGACGATCGGCTCGGGCAGATCGCGGCGGCGCTCGATCTCGTCGGCAGCCGCCTCGATCATCGGCCCGAGCCGCCGCGCGCGCTCGATATAATCCGCTCCGAGCGTTTCGCCGCTTCCCGAGCCCGCAGCGCTTGACCTCATTGCTCACTCTCATGGCTGCGCCACATTCCGGCGCCCGGTTAATATTAGCGCACTCTGGTACGTGCGGGCACCTCCCCTTGTCCAGCGCGGCAAAGAGCCCGTCAGACGGCGTGGAGCGCCCGAATCGGCCGCGCCCGCGTCGATGCGACAGGAAGACATTGCGCCACCCCGGCTCGGGTGTGAGAGTCTGGGCCGTTAACGACCCGGCGATATGGGAGCAAACTGGATGGCGACACATAGCACGGCAAATGCGGCGCAGCAGGAATATTGGAACACAGTCGCCGGTCCGCGTTGGGTCGGGCTCGAGGGGTTTGTCGAGCGCCGGGTTGGCGCGGTCAACGACCTGCTATTGCGGCATTCGGCTGTAGCCTCCGGCGAACACGTGCTCGAAATCGGCTGCGGCACCGGCGCCTTTACGGTGCCGTTGGCCGAGGCGGTCGGCGAACGCGGGCAAGTAGTCGGCGCCGACATCTCCGATGCAATGCTCGCCGGCGCGCGCAAGCGCATCGCCGAAAGCGGGCTGCGAAACATCTCGCTGATGCAGGCCGACGCGCAGACCCACGGGTTCGAGCCCGGTCGTTTCGACCTGATCGCCTCGCGCTTTGGCGTCATGTTCTTCAGCGATCCGGCGGCGGCATTCACCAATCTGCGTGCCGCGGCTCGCCCCGCTGGCCGGCTGTGTTTCGCCTGCTGGGGACCGCTCGCGGATAACCGGCATTGGCTGATCCCTTACGAGGTCGCCTTGCGCCATCTGGGGCCGCCCGAGCCCAAGCCGGCTCGCGCGCCAGGGCCGATGGCGTTCGCCGATCCCGATTATGTGCGCTCGTTCCTCGGCGCGGCCGGGTTCGAGGGCATCGAGATCCACCGCGAGGCCCCCGGCATCTTCGCCTCGTCGCCGCAAGAGGAGGCCGAGCACGCCTGCATCATGGGCCCCTCCGGCCGGCTGATCGATGAAAAGAAACCCAACGAGGCCACCCGCCAAACGATCCAGCAAGAAATCGAGGAAGCCTTTGCCGCCCACGCCAAAGACAACGGGAAGGTGCTGCCGTCTACGGTGTTCCTGGTGACGGCGCGCAACCCACGATAGCGTTATCGGCAGGTTCAGGCGCGCAGGAATTCGGCGTACGCGGCGGGTAGGAGGCGCGCTAGGCGCTCCGCCCAAGCGGCCTGGCCCTCGGGCTCCATGATCAGATCCTGGCGGATCTCGATTTCGAGATAGGGCAGGCCGCGGCGCTCGCCATGTACCGGAACGGTATAGTCGGTCAGGTCGGTGACCCGGTAGGGCTCGTTCTCGCCGACGGTCAGATCGCCTTCAGCCCGCAGCAGGCCGAGGAGCGGGTGGGCGAGACGGGCGTCGCGATTGAACAGCACGCCGACATGCCACGGCCGCGAAACGCCTCTGAAGACCGGGGTGAAGCTATGCAGAGCCACCAGCGCCGAGGCGCGCCCCTCGCCGTGACGACGGTCGAGCGCCGCCGCGATCCGGTCGTGATAGGGGCGAAAGACCGATTGGACCCGCGTCGTGCGGCCGGCTGGGGTCAAGCTGCGGTTGCCGGGGATCTCGGTGTCCTCGCTGAGATCGGGGATCGAGCTCGGCACCGTCGGGTCGCGGTTGCAGTCGATCACCAGCCGGGAATAGGTCTGCACGATCAACGCTGCGTCCAATAGCGGGGACAGAAGGCGGCCGACCCCGGCGATCCCGATGTCCCAGGCGATGTGCCGCATCGTATCGAACTCGGCTAGACCGAGCGAGCCGAGCCGCCGCGGAATCGCGCGGCCGCCATGGTCGCAGGTCAAAAAGAAAACCGATTGCCCAGTCTCGTTGTCGAAAGTTACCGGTCCCGGTTCATCGGGGTCGAGGAGGGTTGCGCCGGTCATTGTCCTCTCATCGGAACTTCCGTCATTCCGGGATGCTCCGAAGGAACAGGCCCGGAAGCCATGAACACGGACCCGTCCCACCAGGTCCCCACCCGGTATCCATAGGTACCGGGCTTGCGGCTTGGCCGCGCTCTGGAATGACCAAGGTGTGGCATAGGGTCAGTATATTTGGGCGTAGTGGGCGCACAGTGCGGCCGGCGATAGTGCAGCGACCTTTTCCGCCTCGACCCGTTTGAACCTCAGATAGGCGTCGCGATGGACGGAGCCGAACCATTGCGCGGCGGGTTCGCTGCCGGCGAGCATGTCGAGCGCCTGGTCGAGCGAGGATGGCAGGGAGAGTGGTGCCGTCCCCGTCTCCGCTAATGGCAGGGCTCGGCGGATGCCGTCGACCCCGGCAAAAATCACCGCACCCAGCGCCAGATACGGGCTGGCCGAGGCGTCGCAAACGCGAAACTCGATGTTGAACTGGCGCGCGGTGTCGTCGGCGTCCGCGGTCGGCGAAGACCGGGCAAATCCGTAGGCTGGCGCCGCGGTCTTGCCGCACCAGATCGATCAAGGTTGGCGCCCAGGCATTGGGCGTCAGTCGCAGATAGGAGACCGGGGAGGGTGCGGTCACAGCGCAGATGGTGGGCATGTGGTGCAGGACGCCGGCAAAGAAATGCTGCGCCGGTTTGCTCAAATCCATCTTCTCGCCGGCTGCGCGGGTCGCCGGCCGATCCTCGCCATCCCATAGGCTCATATGAATGTGCACGCCGTTGCCGACGAGATCGGGGTCGGGCTTGGGCGAAAAGATCACCCGATGCCCGAGGCGGTGCGCCGCAGCGCGCGCCATCTCACGGGTGATCACCGCGTGGTCCGCAGCGGTCAAGGCCTGCTGCGGGGCAACCGTCACCTCGAACTGTCGCGGTCCGTATTCGGGGAGGAAACTGTCCGGAACCGGTCCGGCGGCGCGCAAGGCGGCGATGAATGCCTCGCCGAAACTGCCCTGCCGGCGAAAGGCGCCGAGCGCATAGGCGTCGCCCGGGCGGTCATCGGTGCCGGTGTAGACGAATTCCTGCTCGAAGGCAGCGACGAGGCGCAGGCCGGCTATCGCCTCCAGCTCGCGCGCGGCACGGCGCAGGAAGTCGCGCGGGCAGCATTCCCACGCGGCCCCGTCGGTGGTGCGGATGTCGCCGAGAAAGAAATGCTCGACCGCCGAGCCGTCGGCGAAATCCACCCGCACCTCGGCCGCCGGGTCGGGGACGATCATCAGATCGCCGGCGGTGCCAAAGGGCGTGTCCCAGATCGGGCCGGCCGGCGACATCATCAGATTGCTGCCGGTCCAGCCGATGCCCTTTTTGAGCCGCCCTGGTAATTCGCGCGCCGGGAACCCCTTGCCGCGCACATGCCCCGAGATGTCGCAGGTCGCGACGAAGACGAGTTCTTCGCGGATCATATGACCGCCCTTACCCCGCTGCGGCCTGTGCCAGCTCGGCGAAGTCGATGCCGTAATCGGTCGGGAAATAGAAGACGCCGCCAACCTGCATGTCAATTCCTCTCTGCAGCGGAGGGATATCGGCTAGGATGGCAGAGTTGAGGATGTTCGACCATGGGGGAGAGCCATGCCGGTCGCGAAGGTTCGTGGGGTCGACATCAATTACGAGGTGCTGGGTGACCGCGGGCCGTGGGTGGCGATGCAGCCGGGTGGGCGGCGCGGGCTTCTCGGGGTCAAGCCGCTGGCGGAGAAGATCGCCGAGGCCGGCAACCGGGTGCTGATCTACGACCGGCGCAATTGCGGGGCCTCCGGCGTGTCGTTCGAGGGCGGCAATTCGGAGAACGAGATCTGGGCCGAGGATCTGCGCGAACTGCTGTTTCAGCTCGATGCCCTGCCGGCGTTTATCGGCGGCAGCTCGTCGGGATGCCGGTTGGCCTTGCTGCTGGCCTTGCGCCATCCGGCGGCGGTGCGAGGGCTGCTGCTGTGGCGGGTCACCGGCGGCGCCTACGCGGCCCAGCGCCTGGTGCAGAACTATTACACTCAATTTATCGAGATGGCGCAGGCGGGTGGTATGGAGGCGGTCTGCGGCAGCGAGCATTTCAGCGAGCTGATCAAGGCCAATCCGGCCAACCGCGCGCGGCTGACGGCTGTTGATCCCGAGAGTTTCATCGCGGTGATGGAGCGATGGCGCCGCAGCTTCAACGAGGGCGCCGAACATCCGGTCATCGGGCTGAGCCCGGCCGAATTGCGCTCGATGACGGTGCCGGCTTGCATCATCCCGGGCAACGACCGGGTGCATCCGCGAGTGCCAGCCCAAATCGCCCACCGGCTGATGCCGAATAGCGAATACCATGAGGTGCTGACCGAAGACCGGCCCGACCAAGATGTCGCGCTCGAGGATTGGGAAAAAAAGGAGGGCCTGTTGGCGGCGATCTTTATCGACTTTTTGCGCCGGACGCAGCGCCATCTCTGACGTCGAGGTGCTTTCCAGGAGATCGTCACCGCAGCCGGCGGCGCTGCGCCGATGAGCGGCGCGCCGGACGGGCAGTATGACTTACTGACGCTCGGCGAAACGTTGATGCGCCTGTCGCCGCCGGGTGCGCAGCGCCTCGACCAGGCGCGCAATTTCGAGATCGGCGTCGGCGGCAGCGAGCTCAATGTCGGCTGTCTGCTGGCTCGGCTCGGGCGGCGGGTCGCCTGGGTGTCGCGGCTGCCCGAAGGGCCGCTCGGCCGGATTGTCGACGGTGAGGCGCGCCGCCACGGGGTCGACACGCGCTGGGTGCGGTGGATCGCCGATGCGCGCCTGGGCCTGATGTTCTACGAGCCTGGCCCCGAGCCGCGCACCAGCCGCGTCATTTACGATCGCAAACATTCGGCGGCCTCCGAGCTTGGTTTCGAAGACGCGCCGTGGGAGGCGCTGATCCGGTCGAGCGCGTGGCTGCACCTCTCCGGCATTACCCCGGCGTTGGGTCCGAGTTGCCGGGCATTGGTAATGCAACTCGCCGCCTTCGCCGCGGCGGCCGGGAAGCCGGTATCGTACGATCTGAATTATCGCGCCACCCTGACGACCCCGCACGAGGCCCGCGCCGTGCTCGATGCCGTGGCGCCGCATCTGCGTCTGCTCGTGCTCGCCGAGCGCGACGCGCAGAACGTGCTGGGGTTTCGCCGAAGCCGGCGAGCCCCTCGCCGAGGCCATCGCCCAGCGCTATGGCATTTCGCTAGTGGCGCTGACACGGCCGCCCGAGGCCGAGCCCGGCACCTTGCTTCTCGCTGAGGGCGCGTTCCGCTATGCGCCGCGCTATGCGGTCGATGTCGTCGATCGCATCGGTGCCGGCAATTCGTTTGTCGGCGGGCTGCTCCACGGGTTGCTTGACGGCGATCGCGATCTCGCAATCCGGCTCGGCGGTTTTGCTGCAGCGATTGGGCTCGCCACTCCGGGCGACATCAATTTTTTCGGACCCGAGGATTTGGCCCGCTTTCACGCCGGCACCATCGGCGGGCTCGTGCGCTAGCGTGCGGTCGACGGCGCCTGCAAGCGGTCGCTCCAGTCGGCAATTGCCTGGCCGATTTCGGTGCCGGAATCCTCCTGGACGAAATGGCTGCCGGCGACGGTGACTTCGCTCTGGTTGCGCCATGCGCGGCAAAATTCGCGCTGCGCCCCGACCAGGATCGCGCCGGGTTCGGCATTGACGAAGAGCTTGGCGATTTCGTTATGCGCCATCCACTCGGCATAGCCGCTGACCAGCTCCGCGACTGCAGCGGGTTCCCCGTCGATCGGGATTTGCCGCGGCCAGGCGAGCGTCGGCCAGCGGTCGAGGTTCGATCTGGCGAAGGGGCGGCGATATTCGTCCATCTCGGCGGGATCCAGCTGGCGCAGAATCGAGGCCGGCAATACCCGTTCGACAAACATGTTGTCGTCGAGGATCATTTTTTCGCCGGCCGGCGAACGGAAGCCTTGGAATATCCGCCGCGAAGCCTCGGGCCACTCGGACCAGGTCAACGGGCGGACGATCGCTTCCATATAGACGATGCCCGCGACTCGATCGCGGTGGTGGTTCGCCCAGTCGAAACCGAGCGCCGAGCCCCAATCATGGCCAACGATGGTGATCGGCTGGCCCGTGCCCATGATCGCGTCGATAAAGCCCCACAGATAGTCGCGATGCGCGTCAAAGCCGTAGGTGTCCGGGCCTGGATCGTCGAGCTTGTCGGAATCGCCCATGCCGATCAGGTCGGGCGCCAGGCAACGGCCGCGTCCGGCAACCTGCGGCATGACATTGCGCCACAGATAGGACGAGGTCGGGTTGCCGTGCAGGAACAGGTACACCGGTTCGCCGACGCCAAGCTCGACATAGGCCATACGCTTGCCGCCGATGGTGGCGAACTTCTTCGGCCAGGGCTCGATGCGGTGCGGCGCGCTCATAACGCCTCCATCAAAAGGGCGGGGTGGGTGCTATTGTGGCACAGGGGTACGCCCGAACCATCACCAGAGGAGACCAGACATGCCGAAGCCGAGCTATCAATCCGCGCTGGTCGTCGGCGCCGGGCGGGGCCTCAGCGCGTCCTTGGCGCGGCTCTTTGCCGGCGAGGGCATGCGCGTGGCGCTGGCCGCGCGCGACGCCGCGAAGCTAGCGCCGCTCTGCACCGAAACCGGAGCCAAGGCCTTTGCCTGCGACGCGGTCGACCCAGCCCAGGTGGCCCAGATGTTCACCGCGGTCGAAAGCGCGATCGGCGCGCCGGAGGTCGTCGTCTACAATGCCAGCGCCCGCGCCCGCGGCCCTGTCGCCGAGCTGGTGCCGGCCGAGGTCGAGCGTGCGATCATGGTCAGCGCGTACGGCGGGTTCTTGGTCGCGCGCGAAGCCGTCGCCCGGATGATGCCCAAGGGCCACGGCGCGGTGCTGTTCACCGGCGCCTCGGCGAGCGTCAAGGGTTATCCGCTGTCGGCGGCGTTCGCGATGGGCAAGTTCGCGCTGCGCGGCCTTGCCCAGAGCATGGCGCGCGAGCTGTCGCCACAGGGCGTTCATGTCGCCCACTTCGTCATCGACGGTGCGATCCGCAATCCCGGCCGGGTCGAACCGGCGGATAAGCCCGACAGTATGCTCGACCCCGACGCGATCGCCGCGACCTATCTCGGCGTGCTCCATCAGCCGCGCTCGGCCTGGACCTGGGAAGTCGAGCTGCGGCCCTGGGTCGAGCGCTTTTGAGAGGGCGTCAGCAGGCGGCGGTCCCGGCACTTTCGCCCTGAGCCGCGGCCAGCCCGGCAGCGTACACTGTCTCGACCGAGAGGCGGGCGAGATCTGGCTCGATCAACAAGCGCACCGCCGCACCCCGAGGCGCGCACAGGGCCGGGTCCGAAGTGCTGGAGAACAGCACCACGACGGGATTGCCGCCGGCGGCGGCAACGTGGGTGGCGCCGGTGTCGTTGCCGATCGTAAGCGCGGCTGCCTTCGCAAGCGCCGCCAGCCCGGCCACGTCGGTCTGCCCGATCAGGTCGACACACTCGGGGCAGATGGCGCGGATGGCCCCGCCGAGCGCGTCCTCACCGGCAACGCCACAGACGACCGGCAGACAGCCGGCGCGCGACAAGCGGCGCGCCAGCTCGCCATAGCGCTCCGCGGGCCAGCGTTTTGCCGGGTGGCGCGGCGAGGAGCCCGGGATCAGCAGGGCGAACCGCCGACCGGCCAACACCGCAGGCAATGATCCCGCCGCAGGCAACCAAGGCGTCAGCGGGACAGGGTGAATTCCCGCCATCAATAACTGTTCGGCCTGCCGGTCCATCGTATGCTGGCGGTCGCGGCCGCGATTGGCATGGGGATGTGAGCAGCGCCGCGCGATCCCCGACCATTCCGGCGGCTCGCCCGGCCGCAACAGCCGGTGATAGAAATTGGACCGGTCCGAGGTCTGGAAATCGTAGACCCGGTCGAAGCGGCCGCGGCGCAGCATCCGGCGCACCGTCAGCCAGCCCGGAACATCGAATCCATGCGGTCGGCGATCAATCAGGACGTCGTCGAACAGCCCGGTCCGCGCCGCCAGTACGCCGTAACGCGCAGTCGTCAGCAAGGCGATATGGTCGCCGGCGTGATGCTGGCGAATTGCCGGCACTGGGGCGAGCGCCTGGACGAAGTCGCCGAGGGCACCGAGCTTAATGACCAGAATGCGGCGCCGTCGCGACGTGGTTTCCGGCGCCGGTCGCTGTGGCCGCAATCGGGCCAGACGGTCGAGATCGACATGCCGGGCCAACTCCTCAAACGCGCGGAAAACCGCCGCGTGCCGGTCCGGATCAAGCGCGCCGATGGCGGCCTGTAGCGAGTCGATCACCTGCTGCGCTGCCGCTATTCTAGGGCTGCCGACGAACTCGTTGAGACACTGTCGGGCGAGATCCTGTGCCGCCGGGGCGACGACGATCCGCTCACCGGAGTGTCGCAAGGCGACGGGCTGACCCGCCAGATGAGCGAGACAGATCTCGCTGCCGAAATCGTGCAGCATCCAATGGATGTCGCGGATGATCCGATAGCGACGATCCTTTGCATAGCGCGCTTCGTTCCACGCCAGGAACACGTTGAGCGGGGTCGCCTCTGGAAAGGCGCCGGCGTTTAGTGAGAGCGGCGCGATCGTCACGGTGGCCATATTAGCGATCCACCTGATACAGCCGCCATGGCCCTGTGGGCGCTCTTTCGCGCTGTGGCGCGGTTGGGCATGGTAGAATTCCCGGGGCGCGATCGAGAGCAGGATGTTCGAAACCGAGGCTCGCTGGCTATATGCCGCGCTCGACAGGTATGCCCCCGAGCGGCTGTCGCCTTTGCTCAACTTGGGCAGTAGTACGGCGGCGTTCCGCGAACAGACCCAGCCCTGGACCGAGCAAAGCCTGTTCCGACCGCTGCGTGACCGCGGCGTCGAAATCGTCCATGTCGACACGCGTGACGAGGCGGGGATCGACCTCCGCGCCAATCTGACCGATCCTGCCGACCTGCCCCAGCTGCTCGCGCTCAGGCCGCGGGCGCTCTTATGCTGCAATCTGTTGGAGCATGTGACCGAGCCGGATCGGCTCGCCCGTCACTGCCTCGACATCTTACCGAAATCAGGGCTCGTTTTTGTCACGGCACCCTTCAGCTACCCCTACCATCGCGACCCGATCGACACGATGTACCGGCCGAGCCCGGTCGAACTCGAGGCGTTGTTCGCCGGCGCCCGTCTGCTCGATGCCGCAATCATCGGCGCCGGTATGTCCTATCGCGACGATGTCCGCCGACGCCCGTGGATCCTGTTGCGTCATGTCGCGCGTTTCCCGGCGCCATTTGTGTCGCTCGAAAAATGGAAGCGCTCGATGGCCAAGCTCTATTGGCTGGTGGCCGAATATCGCATCACCTGCGCCGTGTTCGAGAAATTGTAACGGCTGCTGCACAGCCGACCGCTCGATCCGCCTTGCGATCAAACATTGTTCGCGCACCGGGCTGATCGTTACAATCGGGAGCATGCGCGTTCTCTACCACCTTTTACTCTCCCCCGCGGCCCGCAAAGTGCGCGTGGTGCTCAAAGAAAAGAACCTCGATTTTACCCTGAAGGCCGAAAAGATCTGGGAGCGACGGCCGGAGTTTCTGGCGCTGAACCCGGCCGGCGACGTCCCCGTACTGATCGAGCCTGACGGCACCGTCCTCGCCGATCCGTCGGCGATCATCGAATACCTCGACGAGGTGTATCGCGAAAAGATGCTGATCGGGATCAACCCGATCGACCGCGCCGAGGTGCGGCGTCTGTCTGCGTGGTTCGACATCAAGATGAACCGCGAAGTCACCGAGAACCTGCTCGGCGAAAAGATGATGAAACGATATCGTGGACAGGGGCAGCCGGATTCGCAGGCGATTCGCGCCGGTCACGCCAATCTGCCGCACCATCTCGACTATATCGGCTATCTGGTCGAACGACGCCGCTGGCTCGCGGGCGACCATTTCTCGATCGCCGACATCACCGCCGCGGCACAGCTGTCAAGCCTCGATTATATGGGCGACGTGCCTTGGGACGCTCACGAGCCGGCCAAGGAATGGTACGCGCGGATCAAGTCGCGTCCGAGTTTCCGCCCGATCCTGGCCGATCATGTACCAGGAGTCCCGCCGCCGCCGTACTATGCTGATCTTGATTTCTGACGTTGCGGCTTTCGCTGGCCGCAAAAACCGCAGCGCCGCGGACCGCCAATTCAAGCGATGACGCGTAACTTGGGCCGGTCACACGATGCAAGTGCGTCTAGCGTTGCTGCTAGACCTTCGGGGAGAGCGGTACGGGCGCGAAATCCAAGTTCCTCAGCCGCGAGGCGCGGATCACCGATTGAACTCTGCACCTCGCCGCCACGCGGTGGCTGGTGGTCGACGACCAGCTTGGTCCCACACAGCGAGGCGATCGTCTCGGCCAACTGGCGTATTGTCGTGCCCTTTCCGGTACAGATGTTATATACCGGGGCCCGAGGGTTTGCGGCCGACATCGCACCGCTCAGCGCCGAAACGGCATCGCCGATAAAGGTGAAATCGCGCACCTGTCCCCCGTCGCCATAGATCTCGACTGGCTTTCCACGGCGCAGCCGATCGAGAAAGATCGCGATAACCCCGGAATAAGGCGAACTCGGATCCTGGCGCGTGCCATACAGGTTGAAAAAACGCAGACCGATCGTGCGTAACCCGTGGGTCACACCCGCGGCGCGCGCGTGTAGTTCACACGCCCGCTTGTCAGCGCCGTAGGCGCTCAGCGGGATGGCGGAATGGTCTTCGCTGACCGGCGCGGCGTCACAGTCGCCATAAACCGCGGCTGTCGAGGCATAGACCACCGGAATTTTCCCACGTGACCGCCTCGCCTCGGCGAAAATGTTGATTGTGCCGGAAAGATTGACTTGGTGGGTACGCAGCCATTCGAGGTTGCACTGTTCGACCGACGCGATCGCAGCCAGATGGAAACAGCCGTCAATGCCATCAAACGCATGTGCGACCGCGTCGGGGTTGGCGACGTCGGCGTTGATGAACTCGACCGCGCGCGGGAGGCGGTCGCGATTTCCACTCGAGAGGTCGTCGAGAACGCGAACGGCGTGCCCGTCGTCGAGCAATGACTCTACGAGATGCGAGCCTATGAACCCGGCGCCGCCGGTCACCAAATAACGAGCCATCTCGGAGCCCTAAATCAGTTGCGGATCAATTACGGGTCAGCCGGGCTGTTTGCGCTTTCCGACGACCGCCAAAGCCGGTCCGTCGCCCACAATGTCCTTCAGCTGCCGGTCAAGAGGCGCGTCAGCATGAACGCCGACGGGCTCAGAGGGTTCCACCAAAGTTGTACGGCATGTTGCAAAAGGCCTCGATGCAAACAAAATGGACACCGCCCCACTCAGTGGTTTCTCATACGAGACAGTTATACCTAACGCTGTTTCAGTACGCTGGGAAGCAGAATCAGGGTTAATTTTAGATGACACCGGTTCGAAGCCCGTGAACCTTAAGATTTCATGCGCAAGGTGACTTACCGCCGGCCGATCCGAGGGACGCTTCGTCAACCGCAGCCAGACAAAAGAGCAGAGGCACCCGATAGCCGGGCGGGTGATGCCGCTCGACGCAAGGGGCCGATGCCGCACCACTCCTTGTCTCTTGACCATCCCGCGGGGCGGAGCAGGATCGAACCGATCGCAACAACGTCGTTGAGGTCGATTGTGCCTTGCGCGATCGTGTCGAGCCGCCTCGCCGCGGGGCGTGCGTCGGGCCAACTCGGGCATCGGGCACGCCCGGCGGCGCGTTGGATGTGGCGCCAGGGCCGGTCGGCGGCGATCCTCGTTTTCGCCGCTTGGACTCTCCTCTGCGCGGCAGGCGCCGCCTCGGCAACCTTGCGGTTCCGCGCTGACGAGTGGGTCACCGAATGTGGCGGCAGCCTCGGCGGCGCCGCCGCCGACTGCTCGATCACGGTGCCGTTCTGGCAGACCGGGGATGACGGCAAGGGCTCGTTCGCCCTCGTTGTTATGCTCGAAACCGGCAATATCGGAATTGTCGGTCAGCCCGTTCCGGTCAAAGCAGTGCTCCGTATCGACAGAAATCCGCCGATCGAGTGCCGGGCGACACGATATTGCATCTTTCCGACGGCACAATCTCTCTCTGCCGTTAGAGAACTCGGGGTCGGCGCACTGGTGCTGATCGATGTCTTTACGACGCGATCACACTTTTCCTTCAGTCTGACCCCGAAGGGCTATCAGGCCGGGGTGGCGCAAATTCGTGCCTGGGGTTATCAAATTCCGGGCGATTGACCGATCGAGGCAACGCCCGCGCCGCCGGGCTGCAAGATTGTTTTTTAGCTGTGGAGCAGCCTCAGTACCGGCAGCAGCAATGGCGTCCAGAGCAGAAGGGAAATAGCGAAAATGGCAAAGACCGCAGCCACCGGCGAGAGCCGGTCTTCCGTGTCCGATCGCTTCTGTCCACGGAAGCCCATTTATTTCGGAAGTGTAAATATCGGCCATGACGAAACACCTGGCAGGATGATCTACGATGAACACCTGAGAGATACGGTCGCCATAGCGTGCAGGCAATATAAAACGCCTGTGATTTTATTTAGTTTTAGGCAATATCGACGAGAACTGGCCGGATAATCGCGCCCCATGGCGATGTGCTAGAATCGGTAATTACGCCAGAAAAAATAGTGGACGGATTTTTGACGGTTCGCGGACATCTGATTGCTGCGCCGGTCGCCAATATGGTGGCCGCTCGATGGAGGGCACAGGGCCGCCCCGCCTGCCGAGCGCGTTCGATCGCAGACGGAGGGATCGGTGAACAGTGATGCCGTTTCCGAAAATCCTGTCTCCGAGGAGGGCCGCCAATGGGTCGCCTCGGTGGTTGCCGAACTATCGGCTGACGAGACCACCCCTCGGGTCAGCCGGCTCACTGCACTGATCGTAATGATCGCGTTGTCACTTGGAACTTGGGCCGCGATCTGGGCTGCTGTTGCCTCGTTCTGCCGGGGCTGAGCGGAAGCGACGGCCGGCTCTCGCGGTTCTGCCGCCTGGTTGGGCCGTCAGCATAGGGCGGCGACGGCGGTCCGGTCTGCGCGGGTCCGCTCGATGCTGAGTCGCTCGGCCACGCGCCGGCTCGCTTGGCCGTCGCCATAGGGGTTGGCGACCCTGCTCATGCGGCGGTAGGTTTCGGGATCGTCGAGTAGCGCGCTCATCGTCTCGAACAACAGCCTCTCGTCGGTGCCGACGAGCTTGGCGAGACCTTGTTCCATCGCCTCGGGCCGCTCGGTCGCCTCGCGCGTCACCACCACCGGCTTGCCGAACGAGGGCGCTTCCTCCTGAATCCCGCCTGAATCAGTGACGACGAAGTGGCACCGCTTCAATAGATGAACCAGTTCGGGATAATCGACCGGCGCGACCAGCAGAATGTTCTCGTGCCGGCGCATTGGCTCCGTCGCGCGCTGCACGTTCGGGTTCGGATGCACCGGAAAGACGATGCCGACATCGGGCCGCGCCGCAATCCGCGCCATTGCCGACGCGATCCGATCGAGCCCGCCGTCAAAATTCTCCCGGCGATGCCCGGTCATCAGGATGATCCGCTTGTCCGCGAAGCGTCCGCCCAGTAGCGAGCTGGCCCGAGCGCAGCGTTCGGGCCGAGCCTCGATCATGTCCGAGACCCAAAGCAGGGCGTCGATCCCGGTATTTCCGGTCACCAGAATGCGCCCTTCAGCTATCCCCTCGCGCAGCAGATGGTCGCGGGCCCGCGCCGTCGGCGCAAAATTTAGATCGGCGATGCGGGCGACGAGCCGGCGGTTCGCCTCCTCCGGCCACGGCGCATAGATGTCGCCGGTGCGCAGGCCGGCTTCGACATGCGCCACTGGGATCTTATGATAAAAGGCGGCGAGCGCTCCGGCGAAGGTCGACGTCGTGTCGCCTTGCACGATGACCCGCTCGGGGCGCCAGCGGTCGAGCACCCCGCCGACCCCCGACAGCACCGCCCCGGTCAGATAGGCGAGATCCTGGTCCGGTCGCATGACGTCGAGGTTCCAATCCGGCTGCAGTTGGAACAGTTCGAGAAACTGCGCCAACATCTCGCGGTGCTGTCCGGTGACACAGATCTTGCATTCGAACTCGGGCCGCGCCGACAATTCGCGGATCACCGGCGCGAGCTTGATCGCTTCGGGTCGCGTGCCGAAGACGAACAGGATCCGCATCCGCCGCTCAGCCCGAGCCGTGGGTCAGGCCGGTCGCATCGATAACGACTCGGCGGAGCAGCTCCTCCTGCGGGATCCTGCGGAATGGCGAATGCGCGACCAGAATCGCGACGATATCGGCTTGGCGAACCGCCGCGATCGTTTCGCACAGCGCGACGTTCGAGAATTCCGCCAGCTCCGCGGGCAGGGCGCGCAAATTCGGATCGGCCACCAGGATTCGTTCTGGCCCGCCGCGCGCTAGTTGCGCCACGATCGCGATTGCCGGGCTCTCGCGCAGATCGTCGACATCGGGCTTGTAGGTCAGCCCGAGACACGCGACGACCGGATGCTTGAAGCGCTCGGCCCGTTCGCGGATCTGCGCTGCGACAAACCCCGGCTTGGCATCGTTGACCTCGCGGGCGGTGCGGATCAGCCGCGACCGCTCCGGCGCGGAGGAGATGATGAACCACGGATCGACCGCGATACAGTGGCCGCCTACCCCCGCGCCCGGCTGTAATATCGCCACGCGCGGGTGGCGATTGGCCAGCTCGATGACCTGCCAAACATTGAGCCCGAGTTGATCGCAGATCAGCGACAATTCATTGGCAAAGGCGATGTTGACGTCCCGATAAGCGTTCTCGACCAGCTTGACCAGCTCCGCCGTCGGCGCGTTCGTGCGGAACGGCTTTCCCTGCAAGAATACCCGGTACACCGCCTCGGCGTGCTCGGCGCAGGCCTCTGTCATCCCGCCGATGATGCGGTCGTTCTCGATCAGCTCGCGGACCATGCGCCCGGGCAACACCCGCTCCGGGCAATGCGCGACGTGCACGTCGAGTGGCTCGGTATGGTGCGCCGGCGGAAAGCGTAAATCGGGCCGCAACCGGGCAAGGCGCTTTGCCAGCCGCGCCGTGGTCCCCACCGGCGAGGTTGATTCAAGGATCACGACGTTGCCCGAGGCGAGCAGCGGGGCGATTGCATCCGCCGCCGCGTCGACATAGCCGAGGTTGGGCGAGCGGTCGTCGTTGAACGGGGTCGGAACCGCGATAATGAACGCATCCGCCGGCTCCGGCCGGGCGGTGGCGCGCAGCTTGCCGAGGGTGGTCGCGGCGCGCAGCAGCATATCGAGATCGGGCTCGGGGAAATAAGGTTGCCCGGCATTGACCGCGGCGACCACGCACGGATTGATGTCGACCCCGACCACCTCGATCCCGCGGCTGGCCAACGTTGCCGCGGTCGGCAGGCCGATATAGCCCAGGCCGACGACACAGACAGTCTTGACCGGGTACTCCATGCAGGGCGCGCCTAAATCTAATCCGCGGTTCGGCCCGAACTATCGCACCCGGCGATTTGGGGCAAAGCCATCAATACCCGACAGGCAGCGTCATGGCAAGTGTAGGTCACCGCTGATCGTCGTTAACGGGGTACGACAACATCCCTCGGATTAATTGACCGGCGGTGCTCAACCTTTCACAAAAGTAAAGGCGCTGCTGCGGCAACTTGAACTCGAACGTTCGCCATTCCCCCTGGGCAGTGATTTTCACTTGGCCCGGCCGCGACCAAGACGTAGCCTGTGGCGTCGCATGAAAGGAGCACCCCATGGTCGACAAACCGGACGCTCCGACAATCGAAGAGCATTTATTTGCCGATGACGGCCACGTCCCAAACAACCCGCGCCTGCCGCTGATCGTCTATCGCGGCGCGCTCGTCACCGGCCCCGGTGCTGCTTCCGCCTGCGAGGCGCGGTTCGCCGGCAATGGCTGGAGCGGAGGATGGCGTGCCGGGATCTACGCGTACCATCACTATCACAGCACCGCGCATGAAGTGCTGGGCATCGTCGCCGGCTCGGCTCGGGTGCGGCTCGGCGGCGAGAATGGTGAGATCGTCGAGGTGCATGCCGGCGACGTTGTCGTGATCCCCGCCGGGGTCGCTCATAAGAGCGAAGGTGCTAGCCCCGACCTGCTCGTCGTCGGCGCCTATCCGGGCGGCCACGGACCCGACATGCGCGTGCCGGGGGCAGGCGAGCGCGAGCGGGCGCTGGCCAACATCGCCGCGGTTCCGCTGCCCACGACCGACCCGATCTGCGGCAAATCTGGGCCGCTGCTCGAGCGCTGGGTAGCCGCCTCTCGGCACTGAACCTACAGGCAGCTCCCGGTATAGACGACATCGCCGCCGTTGCCGAAATAGGCCGGAGCGGAGGGCGCGACTGCGGGGACGACGGATCCCGGGGTCCCAGCCAGAGCGGTTGACTGCGGCGGGATAACCAGGCTGCGCTGGTAGACGACGTAACCGCCGCGGCACATTCCTTGCGCGCCCAGAGTTTGCGCCAGCCAGACGCGGCGGATCCGTTCGGCCGCGCCGTCGCTGTTCGGGGTCATGACCGTGTTGGTGCCGGCGCTGTACGTGAAGCTGCCGTTGGCGCCGGCCGAAAAGCTCTGCACACGCACCTGGTCGTTGCAGCCGCCCAGCGAAGCGAGCGAGACCAAAGAAACAAGACAGGCGAGGGCCGGCACACGCATCGGGCGGGTTTCCTGATCAGCTTTGTCCCTGTCTTCCCTCATTCCGGGCGCCGAAGCAAGCCGCGCCGGCGACGGCGCGTTGCGGCGGGGACGCTTTGCCGGATAGGTTATGACCCGCAAGACGGCGACCCGCGAGGTCGCGAGGAGAGCGATCGATGAACTACAAGGATCTGGTGGTGGTGCTCAATTCGGCGGCCGACACACCTGGGCGCATCACCTTAGCCGCCGCACTGGCCGAGCGCTTTGCGGCGCATCTGATCGGGCTCTACCCGATTCCCAACATCGAACTCCCGATGCGCGCCGGTTATCCCGATCTGGCGGTCCTCGAACCGGTCTATCGCGAGTGGCGCGAGCGGGCGTTGAAGCAGGCCGGGGAGCTGCGTCAAGCGTTTGAACATGCGGCTCAGCTGCATGGAGTATCGACCGAGTGGCGTGCAGTTGCCGAGGGTGAAGAAGCCGATCCGGCTCTGCATGCGCGCTATAGCGATTTGACGATCCTCGGCCAACGCGACCCCGACAGTGACGAAATGGCGCTGATCCGCCCGCGCCCGGAGCGGGTGACGCTGGCTTCCGGCCGGCCGATCCTGGTCGTGCCCTATGCCGGCCATTTCGAAGCGATCGGAAAATGCGTGCTGGTGGCCTGGGATGCGAGCCGGGAGGCGGCCCGTGCGGTCGCCGACGCGATGCCGCTATTGGCGGCGGCCGATGCCGTGACCGTGCTGGCGGTCGACCCGCAGCCGGGACCGGACGGGCACGGTGAGATCCCCGGCGCCGACATCGCGCTGCATCTCGCCCGCCACGACGTCAAGGCGCAGGTCGAGCGCACCGTCTCCGCCGGCGTCCCAATCGGCGAATTGCTGTTGTCGCGCGCCGCCGATCTCGGCGCCGATTTGTTGGTGATGGGCGCCTACGGCCATTCGCGCGTCCGCGAGTTGCTGCTCGGCGGCGCCACCCGCTCGATCCTCGCCAGCATGACTATCCCGGTGCTGATGTCGCATTGAGGATGGGTCGCGGCGTCGGGATTCGGCCCCACCCTCTAATTCGAGGCTCTCGGCGCTTGGGAGCGGGTCCCGGTTTTGCCGGGACGACGCCATCCTTCGGAATTTACTCCGCTGCCTGCGGCATTTGCTTGATGTCGGTCGAATAGCGCAGATGCACCGGGGCGTCGGCTTCGAACGGGTCGGTCAGGCCGAGTTCCTTGCCGTATTCGCGCATCGCCGGCATGACTTCCTGGCCGAGCAGTCGGATGCAAGTCCGCGCGTCCTCGTTGCTGACGTTGCCGTCATTGCCCCACAGCCCATAGATGCTCGGGCGGGTCTCTTCGAGAACGTGGCGCAGTTTCGGGATGACCGTTTTCGGCGTGCCATAGATGACCCGCCCGTCAGCGACCTGCTTTTCGAAGGTGGGCCGGCCGCGCGGGCTCTCCGCCCGTCCGACCGCGAACTCGACAAAATTCCGCCGAAACTCGGGCGAGAAATAGCCCGCCGGGTTCGACCATACCGGATGGGCGAGGCCGGTGAATTCGCCCTGCATCCACAGGAACTGGCGGGCGTTCTTCTCCGCCTTTTCTTCGCTGTCGGAGACGTGGACCTGCTGGAGATAGCCGCGGTTCTGCGGCCCCGCCTCATAGCCGACCTCGCGCGCGACCTCGTCATAGAGCTTCCAGATATTCTTGGTCGCCTCGATCGAGGTGTTGAGCGCGATATAGGGATAGCGCTGCTTAGCCGCCCAGATGATCGTTTCCTTGCTCAGCACGCCCGGGATCCACACCCGCGGATAGGGCTTTTGCAGCGGCACTGCCCACGGGTTGACGACGCGGTGCTGATAGTGAGTGCCTTCCCAGCGAAACGGTCCTTGCCGGGTCCAGGCGGCGACGACCAGGTCGTGCGCCTCCTCGAAGCGCTCGCGGTTGTAGGCCGGGCTGACCCCATTGGCGAGCTGCTCCTGGCCGCCGCCGCGCACAAACCCCGAAACCAGCCGCCCGCGCGAGATCATGTCGATCATCGCCAATTCCTCGGCAAGCCGCACCGGGTTCTCGGCCAAGGGCAGCGGGTTGCCGAGCAGTACGATCTTCGCCTTCTTGGTTACAGCGGCGAGGATCGCGGCGAAGATGTTGCACTTGGCCTGCATGCAGAACGGCGCATTGTGGTGCTCGTTCAACATGAAGCCTTCGACGCCCATTTCCTCGGCGTAAATATATTGCTCAAGGTATTCATTGTAGAGTCGGCTGCCGGCAACCGGATCGTAATATTTATTCGAGAACATCAGAGCGGTAGCGCCGAATTCTAGGCCGATATCGGCCGGATAGGCGGACATGGGCTGCTCGGTGAAATACATCACATGCATGGCTTCCTCCTGTTCCTCTCGCCCCGCGCCGCGCGAACGCGACGCAGGCGTCCCTCAATTCTCGGCAATGAAGCTGCTGACGAGCCGCGCCAGCGCTTCGGGCTGCTCCATGTCGACGCAATGCCCCGATGCGGGCACGATTTCGAACCGTGCCTTGGGCAAGGCCGCCGCATAAAGTTCGCCGGCGCTCCGCGGCACGATCTTGTCGTCGTCGCCCCAAACGACCAATGCCGGAGCCCTCACCCCACCCAACAGATGCGGCAAGGTCTGGCTGTACATGTACGGCTTCCAGGCGATCCGGAAGCACATCTCGCGGCAGAGATCCCAATCGACCAGCTGGTCCGTCGACACGTCGCCGTAGATGCGCGCGAATGCCGCCTGATCGTGAAACCCGGCCTGGGCATAGTCGAGATAAGAGATGATCGCCTGGTCGAGGATGTCGCCCTCAGGCGGCTTCAACCCCATCGCTCCGACCAGAACCAGGCGATGCAGCGCGGTCGGCGCCATCGTCGCCATCTCGGCGGCGATCCACCCGCCAAAGCCGAGCCCGACCACCGAGGCCCGTTCGATCCCGAGGTCGGACAACAGCCATTGATAGATCACGGCGACGTCGCGGACACTGCGCAGCCATTGCGGTCGTTCGGATTTGCCGTAGCCCGGGTGGTGCGGAACGATCACGTCGAAGCGGTTCGCCAGCGCGTCGTAAAACTCGAGCTGATCGGGACTGCCAATATCGTGATGCAACACCACAACCGGGCGGCCGCTGCCGGCGCGCGCGAAGTGCAGCTTGCCTCCGGCCACCTCGACCTCGCTGCGGGTCCAGTCCGTGCCCATCGCCATCGCCACTCCTCTCCCGATAGCCCGTATTGTAGCGTAGCGCCGCGCCCGCCGAACCCGCAACCGAGCGTTTGATCATTGCAGGGTTGCGTAATAGTAAGCCTGTGAGATCATAAGTACGCTCACTGTGCTTGCTGCGTCGTCCTTCCGACCCGAGAGGCGATTCGGCCAGGCTTGAGCGCCCCACCCAACGGAGAAAATCATGCTGGTTGTCACCACCGAAAATATCGCCGGCCACCAGGTAACGGAGATTAGGGGCCAATGCTTTGGAGTCGTTGTCAGGAGCCGCGGCCTCGGTGGCAACATCATGGCCGGGCTGCGCTCGATCGTCGGCGGCGAGATCCACGAATACACCCTGCTGCTCGAGGAGGCGCGGCGCCACGCGATCGACCGCCTGGTCGAAAACGCGACCGCCATGGGCGCCAACGCGATCCTGATGATGCGCTTCAATTCCGCCGAGATCGGCCAAACAATGAGCGAGATCGTCGCATACGGGACGGCGGCCGTCGTTGAGCCCCTGCCCGGATGATCCCGCGGGTGTTGCGCGCGGCTCTGCTCGTCGTCGGCGTTGCTCTGCTCGTTGCCGCGGCGGCGTTCGCGCATGCCGGCTGTGGCCTCGGCGTGACCCTGCGCCTCGCTCTCCCTGGCCTCTTGCTGGTCGTCGCGATCCTGTTCGAGCGCTGGCGCTACAAACGCGTCTCCGGTAGCCGCCCGGGACCGGAATGGGTCGCGACCGACGAGCGCTTTGTCGACCCCGAAAGCGGCAAGCTCATCACCGTGTATTACCGTGCCTCGACCGGCGAGCGTCGTTACGTCGCCGTCTGAGCCGCCTGCCTCGCGAGATCACCGGCTTCGTTATTTGACGGTGATGTCCCCGGTCATTCCGGCCCAGTCGTGATCGGCGCAGCGCATGTCGTAGCGCCCCGGCCGCTTTGCGATAAAATACAGATCCTTCGTGCCTCCGGGCTGCAGCACCAGTTCCGTATGCTCCCGGTTCAGCGCCTCGGGGTTACGCATTTCGACCGTCTTGAAAAAATCCGGCGCGGTCAGCTCATGCAGCTCATGTCCCCGGTTCACGACATGCAGCCGATACGCGACGCCGCGGCGAAACACTAAATGATCAGGCTGAAAGCGATATTCCACAGTCACGACGGCGACCAGCCGGGCCTTAGCCCAGCCGGCGGCCTCCACCGGCGCTGTTCCATTCCAGGCGAGCCCAGCGACAATCGCCATCGGTAAGATCCGCTGTTGCTCTCGTCGCATGCGGCGGTCTTTTCTACTAAACATTCCCAGCGTCTCGACCGAACGAGGACGGCAAAATATGATTGCGTAACGCAATCGGGAGAGGTCGGCATGAAATTCGGGCTTTTTGGCGGGGCGCGGGCCAAGGGCGGGCCGGCTGGCGACAGCTCGGCCTATCACGATTTTGTCAATTATGTCGTCGAGGCCGAGAAGCTCGGTTTTTCGAGTGTCTTTCTGGTCGAGCACCATTTCACCGGCTTTGGCCAAGTCTCGGCGTCGATGAGCATGCTCGCCTATCTGGCGGCGCGCACCGAGCGCATCCGCCTCGGCACCGCGGTCGTCGTATTGCCGTGGCACAACCCGATACTGGTCGCCGAACAGGCGGCGACGCTCGACCTCTTATCGAATGGGCGGCTCGATTTCGGCGTCGGCAAGGGCTATCGCAGCTATGAGTTCTCCGGCTTCTGCATCGCGCCCGAGGAGGCGACCGAGCGCTTCGACGAGGCGATGGAGGTGATCCGCAAGGCTTGGACCTCGCCCGGCCGGTTCTCCTATCACGGCAAGCGCTGGCGCTTCGACAATGTCGTCGTCGAGCCGAGCCCGATCCAGCAGCCGCACCCGCCGTTCTGGCTCGGCGCCGGCAGTGCCGAGTCGATCCGCCGCGCCGCGCGCGAGGGCTACAATCTGCTGCTCGACCAGATCGCCCCGACCGATCTGATCATCGACCGCGTCGCCACCTTCCGCCAGGAATGCGAACGGGTGGGGCGGCGCTGGGACCCGATGTCGGTCGGCGTCACCCGGGGGCTGCAGATCGTCCACAACGACGAAGAACGACGGCGCGCGATCGCGACTCGCCGCCAGGTGCTGAAGAATATCGGCGACCTCGCCCGCGGCCCAGGTGCGGATTACTATGCCCAAATCAAGGAGGACGAGGATTCGTTCGTGCTCGACGACGCGCCGTTGCTCGGCACCCCCGAAGAAATCATCGCCCAATTGAAGCGGCTCGAAGCCGGCGGCGTCGAGAATGTGCTGTTCGCTGCCCCCGGCGCCTCGGTTGCGGGCCTGCGCACGTTCGCCGAGCAGATTATGCCGGCCTTCGCCGACTCGCCGCTGTCGCTCGCCCAGGTTTAAATTCACCACAGAGGCGCAGAGGACAACAAGAGCGCGCGTATGGAGAGCGTCGCGCCCCGCGATCCCGTAGACGGAACATTAAAAGACGGGGTCCGCAGGAGTTTTCTGATGCGTGCCCTCTGTGTATCTGTGGTGAAATTGCCGAAAAGGGGAGGGATGATGGAACAGCGCAATGCAATCGTCACCGGTGGGTTGCGCGGCCTCGGCCGGGCAATGGCGCTGGGCTTGGCGCGTGAAGGCTACCGGGTGCTGGCGGTCGGCCATATCGAAACCGATGTAGCCGAAATAGAGAGCGAGATTGCGGGGACGGCGCTCGCCGGGCGCCTACATCCGCTCGTAGCCGATCTGCGCCGAGCGGAGGAATGCGACCGGATCGTCTCAGCGGCCGAAGCTCAATTCGGCCAAGTCGACATTCTGGTCAACAATGCCGGGCTAACCTTCACCTATATCGATCCGCCGCGCTTCCGGCGGCCGACGATCCAGAAATTCTGGGAGGTCGGCGACGAGATCGTCGAGAACGTGATCGCCACCAACTATCTCGCTGGCGATCGGCTGGCGCGCCGGGTGGCGGCGGGCATGGTCGCGCGCGGCTGGGGCCGCATCGTCAATGTGACGACCAAGCTCGACACGATGAACCGCGCCGGGACCCATCCTTATGGCGCCTCGAAGGCGGCGCTCGAAATGGCCACCGAGGTGTGGGCCAAGGAAACCGAAGGGACTGGGCTCACAATCAACATCGTCAATCCCGGCGCCGGCGCCAACACGCCGGGCATGGCCGAGGAAATGCGCGCGATGAGCCGCGAAAGCCGCGCCGCCCGTCTGGTCGAGCCCGATGAGATGGTGCCGCCCTTGCTCTACGTGGTCTCGGGCGAAGCCGACAAGGTCAACGGCTGGCGCTTCGACGCCAATCTCTGGGATCCGTCATTGCCGCCCGCGGAAGCAGCCCGCCATGCCGGCCGCCCCGCCGGCTTCGAAATGCACCAGCAAGCGTATTGACGATGCGGATGGCGGTCACTCGGCGGGCAGACCGGCGCGGCGTAGGCCGACATCGACGGTTTTCTCGCGGAGCGCCACGAATTGAGGAGAGGCGTTCCAATTGGAAACCACGGCGCGCAATTGGGCCAATGAGTTCCATTCGGGTTTCAGTTTGAGGGCCTCGGCCAGAGTGGCCTTGGCCTCATCGACATCGCCCTTCAATCCGAGCGCTGCGGCAAGGAACAGAGGAGCAGACCGCGGATTTGCCTCGCGCGATTTCCGCAGAAAGTCTATTGCCTGATCGGTTTGGCCAAGAAGAAGATGGGCGTCGCCTAGCCAGAAATAAGTAAACCAAGCAATCTGGGACTGAGGATTGAGCTGGAGCGCGTACTCGAAATGTGGAAGTGCCGCCTCTGGTTGGCCTAAATACAGAAGCGTTATGCCGAGCTGGAGTATTGCGGTCGCGTTATTCCGATCCAATGCGATCGCCTTTTCGAGTTCAATTTTGGATTCGATCAACCGATTCTGAAGCCGCCGGAGACGCCCCAACACAAAATACGCCTTCGGCTGGTCGCGATCGCGTTCGAGGGCTTCTGAGAGCAGTAGTTCGGCGCGCGCCATATCCTGTTTACGCGAGACGCTGACGCCATTCACCACATGGGGCCGGCCCTCGGCCACGTATTCGGTCACGATCCAAGCGAGGCCAATTTTCGCGTCGATCGATTGCGGATCAATTTCCAGCGCCCGCTCAAACGCCCGCTGCGCCTCTTGCAGGGATTCCGCGGTCGTCGGCCGGTAATACCAGGCCCAGCCGCGCATGACGAAATCGCTGGCGTCGGGATTGGTGGGCTTTTCCCGCTCGATCCGGCGGGTAGCGGCCTCCACGATCTCAAGTTGTAGCGTCCGCGCGAGACGGCTGACGATCTCGTCCTGCGCCTTCGCGAGGTCGGCGCGGTCGGCTTCGAACCGGTCTGCCCAGACATGAGCGCCGGTTTCGGTATCGATCAGCTGGACATTGGCCTCGACCTGCTGGCCCACCCGACGAACGCTGCCTTCGAGCACATAGCGAACGCCGAGATCCTTGCCGAGCTGCTTAATATCGACGGCCTTGTTCTTGTAAGTGAAGGCCGTATTGCGGGCGATCACAAAGCTGTCGGTGATGCGCGTCAGGTCGGTGGTCAGGTCGTCGGTGACGCCGTCGGCGAAATATTCCTGCTCCGGATCCTTGGACATGTTGACGAAGGGCAGTACGACGATCGACAGGCGCGGCGGTGGTCTTGCTGCACTGTCGGTGACGGCGGAGGAGCTTTGCGAACTCGACGGCGCCTGGACCGAACTCGATGACGAGCCGACACTCGGCCACTCCCACCAGGCGCCGAAGCCGATGCCCGCCACCGCAACCAGGGTCACCGCAATAACCAAGCGCGAGTCAATCGCGCGGCGTCGGGTCGGACCGGGTTGTGCTCGCACCGGAACCAGTGGTGTCGCGGCCACCGCAGCCGCGCTCATCGCATCCGCGCGTACCGGTCGCGCAATATTCTTGACGCTCTGCTCGCCCATGTCTTCGAACGGGTAGGGGAGCTTGTCGCGGATTTGGTTGCGCACCACCCGCGAGCTGCAGATGCCGCCCGGCTCGGCCAAGCCCTCCAGCCGCGCGGCGATGTTAACCCCGTCGCCGAAAATGTCGTCGTCGTCGATGATGATGTCGCCGAGATTGATCCCGATGCGGAAGGTGATCCGCTGGTCCTCGGGTATCTCGGCATCGCGGTCGACCATACCCCGCTGGATCTCGACGGCGCAGCGGACGGCATCGACGACGCTTGCAAATTCTACGAGCATCCCGTCGCCGGTGGTCTTGACGATGCGGCCGTGGTGCTCTGCGATCTTTGGGTCGATCAGCTGGCGCCGATGTGCCTTCAGGCGTTCGAGCGTGCCCTCCTCGTCCGCGCCCATCAGGCGCGAGTAACCCGCCACGTCGGCGGCGAGGATCGCAGCGAGACGGCGTTGAACGGGCTCTCTCATGACCTCCCCCAGCGACGTCCATGATACCACAATTGCAGCCGCGCCCGAGGGTAGCGACGGGAAGCTAGGCTTTCCTCTGCAAGAAAGCCCCTATACTGTCGTTGCCGAGATCGGAGGGGAACCCGTCATTGGAACAGCGGAATTTGGGTAAATCCGGGCTTCGCGTGTCGGCGATCGGGCTCGGCTGCAACAATTTTGGCGGGCGCATCGATCTCGAGGCCACGCGCCGGGTCGCGCATAAGGCGCTGGATCTCGGCATCACTTTTTTCGACGAAGCCGACACCTATGGCGATCCGCGCGGCAGTTCCGAGACCTGTCTCGGCCAGATCCTCGGCGACCGCCGCAAGGACATCGTGCTGGCGACCAAATTCGCCCGGCCAATGGATGGCTCTGGCCGCTTCGAAGGCGCCTCGCGCCATTACATTATGGCCGAGGTCGAGGCCAGCCTGCGCCGGCTGAGGACCGACTGGATCGATCTCTACCAGCAGCACCAGCCCGACCCGTTGACCCCGATCGAGGAGACCCTGCGCGCGCTCGACGATCTGGTCCGTCAGGGCAAGGTCCGCTACATCGGCTGCTCTACCCTGCCGGGGTGGCAGGTGGTGGAGGCGCAGTGGACCGCAAATCATCTCGGGCTGCACCATTTCATCTCGTGCCAGGAAGAATACAGCCTGCTCGCCCGTGACCTCGACCGCGAGATGATGCCGATGCTGGAGTCCTATGGGCTCGGGCTGATCCCGTTCCGCCCGCTGGCGAACGGATTGCTGACCGGCAAATATAAGCGCGGCGCGCCACTGCCGCGGGGAGCGCGCCTCAGTTCGGAGTCGAGGGCGGCGGAACGCTATCTGACCGAAGCGAACTGGGCGCTCGCCGAGCGCCTCGAAGGCTTTGCTGCCGAGCGCGGCCATACACTCCTCGAACTGGCCTTAGGTTGGTTGCTGCACCGCCCCGCAGTGGCGAGCGTCATCGCCGGCGCGACGACGCCCGAACAAGTCGAGCAGAATGTGCGCGCTGCCGCAGCATGGCGATTGACGGCAGACGAGATGCAGGAGATCGATCGGCTGACCCGATAATTCGCAACCTCAAGGGAAGGAGACCGAGTATGGATGTTCGACTGGACGGAAAAAGCGCCATCGTAACCGGCGGCAGCAAGGGGCTGGGTCTGGCGATAGCCAAGGAATTTGCCGCCTCGGGCGCCGATGTCGCGATCCTGGCACGCGACCCGGCAACCTTGGCCGATGCGAAGGGCCAGATCCAGCGGGGGGCAAAAGGCAAGGTCGCGGCGATCAGCTGCGACGTGTCCAAAATGGCGCCGATCAAGGCGGCCTATGACCAGGTCATGTCCGAATTCGGCAAGGTCGACATCTTCGTCAACAACGCCGGCCAATCGACCCGCGGCCCGTCCGAGACGCTGACCGACGAGCAGTGGCAGGCCGATCTCGACCTCAAATTGTTTGCCCAGATCCGCTTTTGCCGCCTGCTTTTCCCACAGATGAAGCAGCGCAAATGGGGCCGAATCATCAGCGTCCTCAACATCGGCGCGAAGGCGCCAGGGCCGGACAGCGCGCCGACTTCGGTCAGCCGCGCCGCCCAGATGGCCTTCACCAAGGCGCTGTCGATGGAGGGCGCGCCCCACAATGTGCTGGTCAACTCGCTGCATGTCGGCGTCATCGTCAGCGACCAGATCGTGCGTCGCCACCAGCGCGAAAGCGCCAACGTCTCGCTCGAGGACTTTATCGCCCAGGCAGGCCGTGGGGTGCCGATGGGCCGGATGGGCCGGGCCGAGGAATTCGCCAACGTCGCCTGCTTCCTCGCTTCCGACGCTGCCTCCTATGTCACAGGCTGCGCCATCAACGTCGACGGCGGGCGCTCTCCGGTGGTGTGATCGGCTGACAACCGTGGTGGACGGCGCGAGCGGTCGAACGGTCGGCTCGCGCCGACGGCGCATTAAGACATCAGGGTCAGCGCCAACGCGATTGGAAGGCGCGCCATGAAAAAATCTGCGGCGATCGTCGGCGTCGTCCTGATTTTGTTGGGCAGCGCCGGCGCCCGCGCTGACGACAAGCCGGACAATGCGCTGCCGGCGCGGGTGGAGACCCACCACACGATTAAGCTGTCCGATCATCGCCTCGACTACGACGCGATCGCCGAGACCTTTGCGCTGACCGACCAAAAGGGAGCGACGACCGCCACGATCTTTACGCTCTCTTATCTTGCAGCGGCCCTTACCGGCGCGACACGGCCGGTCAGCTTTGTGTTCAATGGCGGACCGGGTGCGGCCTCGGTGTTTTTGCATTTGGGGGCGCTCGGGCCAAAGGTCATGGAGACGCCGGGAAACGGCGATGCGCCGGGCCCGCCGGTTCGCCTGGTCGACAACCCGGCGACCTGGCTATCCTTTACCGATCTCGTTTTTATCGACCCTGTCGGCACCGGCTTCAGCCGCGGTGCGGGCAAGGAGCAAAATCCGGACAAGCCATTCTGGGACGTGCATGCCGATCTCGACTCGCTCGACGCCGTGGTCCGGCTGTGGCTGACCCGCCACCAGCGCTGGCCGTCGCCGGTTTATCTCGTCGGCGAAAGCTATGGCGGGTTCCGAGCCGCGGCGATGACCCGATCATTATCGCGCGATGTCGACGTGACGGTCAGCGGGCTTGTCCTGATCTCGCCGGCGCTCGACCTGTCGGCGTTGCATCCGACCGAGCGCGACCTGCTCGCCGCCGGCTTCTTCCTGCCGACCTATGCAGCCACCGCTGCCGCGCTGCACGTGCTCACGGCAGCCAGCGACCTCGCGGCGGTCGAGCACTTCGCTCTCTCCGACTATCTCGTCGGCCTCGCCGGTCTGGAGGGCCGGCCGTCTCCGGGCAACTCCTTTATCGCCGGAGTCGCCGGAATGATCGGGCTTCGCGAAGGCATCGTCCGCCACTGGCGAGCGCGCGTGCCGAACTCCGTGTTCGCCCGTGAGGTCCTGCGCGATCGAGGCGATAGGGTCAGCCTTTACGATGGGACCATCGTCCGGCCTGCCCCCGCCGGCGAGAACGAAGGCGGCGACCCCTTGTTGCAGCCCGCCGCCGCCGCTTTCGGATCTGCATTCAATGCGTATGTCGCCGAGGCGCTGGGCTATCACACCGACCGGCCCTATCGAGTGCTGGTCGGCGGTGTCTCCCGACAGTGGAACTGGGAGGGCGAGCGCGAGGAAGGCAGTCGCGGCCTGCCGATGGCGTCGCTCGAGGCGGCGTTGCTTGCGCATCCCGGGACCAAGGTGCTGATCGCCAACGGCCGCTATGACTTGGTGACGCCTTATCTGTCGTCGCGCTGGCTGGTCGGGCAGCTGCAGGTTCCCCCGGCGACGCGCGACGCGATCCGGCTCCGCGTCTATGAGGGGGGGCATATGATGTATCTGCGCCCAGCTTCACGCGCCGCCCTCGCTCGGGACGCAGCACAGCTCTATGCCGCGCCCGCTGCCGGCGCCCCTTCGCAATGATTGCCGTGCTCCACCGGCGTCCGCGTCGGGAAAACGCCGACCGCCAAATTCGCGGCGGGCGGTTGTTGCACGAGCGCACGTTGCTGCGAGTTTGCGGGCTCGCTGCCGTCAGCGCGTTGTTCGACACCGATCCAGGCCGCGTCGAACGACTGTTTTTCGAACCCCGGTTACGCGGCGAAGCGGGTAGGTTTTGCGCATTGCTCGCCCGCGCCCGCAAGCCGTACCGCGAGATCGACCCAGGGGAATTGGCGCGTGTCGCCGGCACCGTGCTGCATGGCGGCATCACTGCGATTGCCCGGCCACGGCCGCCGTTCGGCGCCTTCGATCCTGCGGCGGCGCCTGGCTGGGCGGAGGACGGAAAACCGCTTCTGGTCCTCGGCGGCATCGGCAATCCGCACAATCTCGGCGCCATCGCCCGCACCGCCGCGTTTTTCGGCATCGAACGGATGCTGCTGGCCGACCGCCCCGAGCAGGCCCTCCCCTCGGATGCGAGCTATCGCGTGGCCGAAGGCGGGCTGGAGCACCTGACTCTCTACCGAGCGGAGCTGCCAGAGGCCTTGGCAGGGCTGCGGCAGGGATACCGCATCGTCGGCGCCGCCCTCGGCCCCGGCGCGCCCCTTGAGAGACCCCCCGCTGGCAAGCCGCCGGCCCTGATCTTAGGCAACGAGGAGATGGGTCTCGACCCGGCGACCCTCGCCGCCTGCGACGAAATCGTGACGATCCCGGGCAACGGCCGGCTGCAGTCGCTGAATGTCGGCGCAGCGGCTGCGATCCTGATCTACCTCGCGACCCGCCCGTGACCCTGGGTCCTCGCGGGAGAGCCTGTCTCGGCAATCAGGCGGTCTAGCGCACCGTTCAGCGCGGCCTCGATTTCCGGCCGTCCTTCGATGCGGCTCAGCAGCAGCGCCGCGGCTTCGATCGTCGACAGTGCTTCGCGGCGCGGCTCGCGGCGCACCCGGTTGTAATGTGACGGGCGCTGCGGATCGAGCACCAGCCGGCGCAACTTGAGCAGCCACGGGTTGCGCCACCACAGCGACTTCGCCTCGCTCCAGCTGCCGTCGAGCAATATCGCGCTGTCGAGGTCGCGCAGCATCTCCTCCTGGTCCGCCGCAGGCTGGCCGTGGCGATCGAGAGCAATGACGTCGCGTTCCAGACCGAACGCCCTTGGGCGCATCGAACCCAGGTAGAGCACCGCCCAGCGCCGTGGATCGGCCGGCTGTCCGAGCGCCCGCCCCAAATTCGGCCAAGACAGCCCGACCACCAGCTTGGCCCGCCGCAGCGTGGCAACCGTCAGGGCCGCGGTCGCCAACGTCTCCTTCTTCTCCCGCGGGTGCTGCAGGATAAAAACGAACAGCCGGTTGTCGATCGCGCTGTCGCTTTCCATCTCGGTCATCTTTTCGATTGCCCTCGACGTTTGGGGATGACCGGGTACGCCAGACGTTAGCATGTCCGGTCGCGCGGTTTGCCGGGCGGAGCATGTTGGCATACATCTTGTCCCGGGCCGCCGCAGTACAATCGAGGCATTTATGCACAAACGCGTCCGCAAAGCCGTTTTCCCCGTCGCCGGGCTCGGGACCCGATTCCTTCCTGCGACGAAGGCGATGCCGAAGGAAATGCTGCCGATCGTCGACAAGCCGCTGATTCATTACGCGGTCGAAGAGGCCAAGGCGGCGGGCATCGAGCAGTTCTTTTTTGTCACTGGCCGCGCGAAGAGCGCGATCGACGATCATTTCGACCGAGCCTTCGAGCTCGAGGCGACATTGCGCGAGCGCGGTAAGACCGACCTGCTCGAAGAGCTGGAGGCGGGATTGCCCGAGCCCGGCCAGATTGCCTATACCCGCCAACAGATGCCGCTGGGCCTCGGCCACGCCGTATGGTGCGCGCGTGGCCTCGTTGGCGACGAGCCTTTCGCCGTGCTGCTCGCCGACGATTTGATGGTATGCGACACGCCGTGCTTGGCGCAGATGGTCGAGGCCTACGATGAGACCGGCGGCAACCTGGTGGCGGTGACCGAGGTGCCCCGCGCGCAGACCCGACGCTATGGCGTGCTCGACGTTGTTTCCGACGATGGCCGGCTGGTCCGGGCACAGGGTGTCGTCGAGAAGCCCGAACCGGCTGCGGCGCCGTCGACATTGACGATTATCGGCCGCTACATCATTCAACCTGAGGTCTTCGAACATCTCGCGCATGCCGAGGCTGGCAGCGGCGGCGAGATCCAGCTGACCGATGCCCTCGCCCGCCTGATCGACGACGGTCAAGCCTTTCACGGGCTTCGCTTCGACGGCAAACGGTTCGATTGCGGCGACAAGCTTGGTTTTCTCGAAGCAACGATCGCGCTGGGGTTGAAGCATCCGGAACTCGGGCAAGATCTGCGCCGGGTCCTGAGAACCTATCTGTAAGCGGAGACGCGATGCCCCATCACTTCGACCCAACGATCCTGCGCGAATACGATATCCGCGGCATTGTCGGACAGACCTTGTCGAGCGCTGACGCGCGGGCGGTCGGGCGCGCCTACGCGCTGACCCTCGCCGCGTCAGGCGGCAGCCGCGTAGCGGCCGGCTATGACGGGAGGCTGACCTCGCCCGAGCTCGAAGCCGCACTGGTCGACGGTCTCACAATGGAGGGAGCCGATGTTGTGCGCATCGGCCGAGGTCCGACACCGATGCTCTACTACGCGGCGGCGACACTCGGCGTCGATGGCGGGATCATGGTCACCGGGTCGCACAACCCGCCCGATTACAACGGGTTCAAATTCGTGCTCGGCGGCAAGCCTTTTTACGGCGCTGCGATCCGCGCTCTGGGCGACACTGCGCTCGGACTCGGCGCTCCGGCGGCATCGCGCGGTCGGATCGAGGAACGCCCGATCCGCGACGCCTATGTCGATAGGGTCGCGCAGGATTATGACGGGTCGCATCCGCTGACCGTCGCCTGGGACCCCGGAAACGGCGCCACATGCGAGGTCGTCCAGCAGCTGACGGCTCGGTTGCCGGGCCGGCATATCCTGCTGAATGCAGTGATCGACGGCCGTTTTCCGGCACACCATCCGGACCCGACCGTACCGGAAAATCTCGTTCAGCTGCAGGAGGCGGTGGCGCGTGAGCATTGCGACCTCGGCATCGCCTTCGACGGCGACGGCGATCGCATTGGCGTGGTCGATGCGCGCGGCGACATCTGGTGGGGCGATCAGCTGATGGTGGTCTTGGCGCGCGACGTGCTGAGACGGCATCCCGGCGCGCCGATCCTCGCCGATGTCAAGGCGAGCCAGGTTTTGTTCGACGAAATCGCCAGGATGGGGGGCCGCCCAGTGATGACCGCGACCGGGCACTCGCCGATCAAGGCGAAGCTCGCCGAGACCGGAGCCCCGCTGGCCGGCGAGATGAGCGGGCACATCTTTTACGCAGACGGTTATTACGGTTTTGACGATGCGGTCTATGTCGCGGTGCGGCTGCTCGGCATTCTTGGGCGCTCAACGGAAAGCCTGGCCGCGCTGCGGGACAGGCTGCCACACGTCGTTAACACTCCGGAACTGCGCTTTCCCTGTGGTGAAATACGCAAGTTCGAGGTGGTGCGAGAGGTCGGCGAACGGTTGCGCGAAGCCGCAGCGGAGATGACGGAGATCGACGGGGTGCGCGTGCGCACCGTCGATGGCTGGTGGCTGTTGCGCGCCTCGAACACTCAGGACGTGCTCGTCGCTCGTGCCGAATCTACGACCACCGACGGCCTTGCGCGTCTGACGGCCGCACTCTCCGCCCAGCTTGCCACCAGCGGTGTCGCATTGCCCGATTCTTGAGGCGGATTACCCGCGACGTCGCGGGCTTCGACCGCCCCGTCTTTGCTACCGATCGGCTACTTTGAGAATCGTCGGGGAAACGACCGTGCACTCGAGATTCTTCTTATGGAGCAGGGCACACGCGCTCTGGGCTTCGCGCGGTGAGAAGTTCAACAGGCGAGCACGGTAGAGGCGGTTTCTCGTCGCCCAGCCTGGCTCGACGATGCGCAGGGGTTTGCCTTTGGCGATGGGCAGGGCCTCTGCCGTCCGTGCGACTTTCTCGGCTGCCGCCGGGGAGTGAAACGCTCCGAGCTGAATCCCCCAGCGATCGGCGGTCGGTGCTGATGCGGGATGCGGCGACCCATGCGGCAATGTCGCCGCCTCGGCCTTGCCGACCGGCGAGAGATTTGCGGCGAGGCGCGTCGCAGTTCTGCCGAGGAGCCCGGGCTTCGCCCGCGGCGGCGGCGCGGGCTGCTCATTCGCGGCGACGAGCGCACGCTGTGCCGTCAGCGCCATGGGTGGTAGCGGCGCGGGTGCCTGACGACGGGCGGTCATGATAGAACCCGGGACGCCGAGCGCTTCGAACCCCTGATCTAGCAGTGCCGCCATCTCGCGATCGCGCGCGCCGCCCGAGACCCCTCCCAAAACGACGCCGATCAGCCGGTGTCCGTCACGCACCGCCGAAGTGGCGAGGTTAAAGCCCGAGGCACGGATGTATCCGGTCTTGATTCCGTCGGCTCCTGGATACCAGTCGAGCAGATGATCGTGTCCGACAACCATTCTCCCGTGAAAATTGAACTCACGAGTCGAAAAATATCGATATTCACGAGGAAAGTCGTGATACAGAGCGAGCGCCAGTTGGGCGGTATCACGTGCCGTTGTGTGCTGCTCCAGATCGGGCAGGCCGGAGGCATTGCGATAGAAGGTGCTCCTCATCCCGATCTTCTGGGCCTTGCTGTTCATGCTCTCGGCGAAAGCCGGCTCGCTTCCGGCGAGACCTTCCGCCAACACTGCGGCAGCATCGTTGGCCGAGCGAGTGACGATGCCGAGTATCAGGTCCTGAACGTCGACCGAATCGCCCGGCCGCAGACCGAGCTTCGTCGGCGACTTGTTCGCCGCCTCGACGCTGACCGGCAGATATTGATCGAGACGTAGTCGACCCGTGTTCAGCGCCTCGAAGGTCAGGTACAAGGTCATCATTTTGGTCAAGGAGGCTGGATAGGTGACGGCGTCCGAGTTGTTCTCGCTCAACACTCGGCCCGTGTCGGCGTCCAGCACGATCGACCCGCTGATCAACGCCGGGGCAAACCCGACGGTCCCTAGCCGGATGTGGTGACGACCATGTAGCGCGGCCTGTGCGCCCCCAGCGCCAAGCCACACCATTCCGGCAACCGCCATGGCAACGCCAATAATTCTCGAGGTACGAGGCCCGCCCCCGCGGGACCCGCCGCGTTTCTGACGCTTCACCCGTGTCATGACCACCCCCAATTCCCCCAGGACTGCACAGAATCACCGACTCTACGCAGCCGTCGCCAAGGACAGTAGAAAAAAAGGGCATCCCTGTCCAGTTTTACCGCTGCTTCTTTGGCAAATTCACAAATTATGTTCGCGGTCCTGGACGATCATTGAACGCCAGGATCAGCCGGGTCGGCAGCACGGGCTTCCGTCGCGCGCAGACGGCTCAATTCTTGACCGCTACTCATGGTCAGAATTTTGTGCAATGCACAATTTAAGTTGCAAAGTAGGGTCCGACTCGAATAAATTCTGTTACTGAGCGCAAGAAGGGCGTGGCCAGAAGCGAGGATCATCAGATGGAAACCAAGCGTACACGCTCTGGGCGTATCGCGCCGCCGCCGGAAAATCCTATCCCTCAAGCTGTCCCGGCCAAAACGCCAATCCAAATTCAGCCCTACGAGGCGGCGGAACCCGATCCTGCGGCGGCACCGAGCCGGCCGGATGTGGCTGTGAAGCGCCGCACTTCGCTGGTGCCAACAATCAGCGCTACGTGCGGTGGACTCGCCGATTTCGGCGGCAAGGCTCTTGTCGCAGTGGAGGAGTCGCGCGCAGCGATGGCGCGTGGGTTCGACGCGCTGAGCGAGGAGATGGCCGGGCTGGCGCGCTGCGGCATCGACACGGTAACGCGCACCGCGATCGAGATGCTCGCGGTCAAATCGTTCTCCGATGCGATTGCGGTCAATGCCAGTTTCGCGCGCGCCAGTTTTGACAACTGGATCGGCGGCTCGGCCAAATTCTCCGAGCTTGGCGTTAAGCTCGCAGTCGAATCCTCGCGCCCATTCCTCGCGCATCTGGGCGAGAGCTGGGGGGTCACTGCTCACCGCGGCTGACGCTCCGAGGAGCGCGTAGTGCCATAACTACGCGGCATTACCTCGGTCGAGACGAAAGCTCGCGACCAAAGCGTCCGAACACTCGATCGTGGGCGAGTTTCGAGGGTAGCGCACGCGGCTTTTTTGTGCCCGTAATTTGACGCAGGCGAACCAACCGCCGCGAGCTTTTCCGGTCAACTCGGTTAGAATCGGGCAGTGAACAACAAGCACGAATGAGACACCGATGCGGGCGAATGCCAACGGGGCGGGGATCGGGCAGCCGGTGCGGCGCCGAGAAGACCATCGGCTGTTGACTGGCAGGGGCTGCTACAGCGACGACTTCAATTTTCCGGACCAAGCTTACGCGGTGATGGTGCGTTCGCCGCATCCGCACGCGGTCATTCGCTCGATCGATACCGGCGCGGCCGGTGCGGCGCCCGGCGTGCTTGCCGTACTGACTGGGCGAGATCTGCTAGCCGACGGGCTGCGGGCGATACCGCATTCGGTCGGGACGAGGCATCCGGCCGACATCACGCTGGCGAACACCGACGGCTCGCCGACTTTTGTTCCCGAGCATTTTCCGATGACGGTGGACGCGGCGCACCATGCCGGCGAAATCGTCGCTATGGTGGTCGCTACCAGCCTTGCCGCGGCTAAGGATGCGGCGGAGGCAGTTGTCGTCGATTATGCGGCGCTGCCGTCGGTAACGCAGGCTCTCGCCGCGGTGAGGACCGAGGCGCCGCTCGCGCGGGGGGATTCCGCCTCCAATATCAGCCTCGACGCCGAGGTTGGCGACGCCGCCGCCACCGACGCCGCCTTTGCCCGGGCAGCCCATATCGTCAAGCTGGACACGTGGATCCAGCGCATTGTCGGGGTGACGATGGAGCCGCGCGCCGCGACCGGCGTCTATGACCGCGACACCGGGCGCTACACGCTCTATGCCGGAATCGGCGGCGCCGTGCGGCCAAAGCAGGAGCTGGCGAAGATCCTCGACGTTGCCGAAGACAAGATTCGCGTCGTCATGCAGGAGGTCGGCGGCAATTTCGGTACGCGCGGCGCGTTCAACCCCGAGTTTGCCCTAGTCGCTTGGGCGCCGCGCCGCGTCGGCCGGCCGGTCAAATGGACCTGCGAGCGCCAGGAAGCCTTTCTGTGCGATTACCAGGCACGAGATCTGGCCGTCACCGCAGAGCTGGCGCTTGACGCCGACGGAAACTTCCTCGCGATGCGGGGCTCGAATATTTCCAATGTCGGGGCTTACCCGATCGCCTTTGGGCCGCTGGTCAAGGGCGTCGAGATCATGTCGAGCATCTATTACATGCCGGCAGTGCATTTCCGCGCCCGAGCGGCGATGACCAACACGATCCCGACCCGCCCCTATCGCAGCGCCGGGCGCCCCGAGGTCATCTTTGTCATGGAACGACTGATCGATCGCGCCGCACGTCAATGCGGCTTCGACCGGCTGGAATTGCGCCGCCGCAACCTCGTCCCCGAAACCGCAATGCCGTACACCAACCCGTTCGGCATGGTCTATGACAGCGGCGAATACCACAAGGTGATGGCGCGAGTGCTGGCGCTCGGCGACTGGACCGGGTTCCCGGCCCGGCGGGCCGAGGCCGCAAGGCGCGGCAGATGCCGCGGCATCGGCGTCGCCAATTACGTCGATACCGCGACCGGCACGCCGCGCGAACGCGCCGAAATGACGGTGTTGCCGGAGGGCATTGTCGAAATCGTCGTCGGCACGGTGTCGAACGGGCAGGGCCACGAAACCAGCTTTGCGCAACTGGTGACCGAATGGCTCGGCGTGCCGCTCGACAGCATTCGGCTGGTCACCGGCGACACCGACCGGGTGTCGGTCGGCGGCGGCTCGCATTCCGGCCGGGCGCTGCGTCTGGCGAGCATCGTCATGCTGAACGCGTCGCGCGGCATCATCGCCAAAGGCCTGAAGATCGCGAGCCATGTCCTCGAGGCGGACGCGACCGACATCGAGTTCGTCGACGGCAGCTTTACGGTCAAGGGCACCGACCGCGCGCTCGGGATCTTCGAAGCCGCCGCCGAGGCGTCGCGCCGCAACGATCTTCCTGACGAATTGCGCGGGCCGCTCTCCGCCGCAAGCGACGAGACCGTCAATCTCGCCGCCTTCCCCTATGGCTGCCATGTCTGCGAGGTCGAAATCGATCCCGAGACCGGCGTCGTCGAATTGGTCCGCTATTCCGCCGTCGATGACGTCGGCCGCGCGGTCAATCCGATGATCGTGCACGGCCAGGTCCATGGCGGCATCGTCCAGGGGGTCGGTCAGGCGCTCAGCGAGCAATGCGTCTACGATCCGCAGAGCGGGCAATTGTTGACCGGGTCACTGATGGATTACGCGCTGCCTCATGCCGACACACTGCCCTTTTTTGCGACCGAGCTCAGCGAAGTGCCGACGCCGACCCACCCGCTCGGCATCCGCCCCGCCGGCGAGGGCGGAACCACCCCGGCGCTCGGGGTCGTCGTCAATGCCATCGTCGATGCGCTCGCGGAATTCGGTGTGACCCACATCGAAATGCCGGTTACCTCCGAGCGCGTGTGGCGCGCCATCCATCGGGTTGGCCCGGATCGAAGTGCGCCCCCGAAAGGAATGTTGCCGGGGCGGCTCGTATTATAGCGGATCAGCGGCGGCGAGGGCCTGGTCGAGGTCGCGGATCAGGTCGTCGGCGCTTTCGAGGCCAATCGACAGGCGGACGACATCGGGGCCGGCGCCGGCCGCCTCGCGCTGCTCGTCCGAGAGCTGGCGGTGGGTGGTCGAGGCCGGGTGCAGGATCAGGCTGCGGGTATCGCCGATATTGGCCAGATGCGAGAACAGCTGCACATTTTCGACGAGCCGGATCCCGGCCTCATAGCCGCCCTTGACGCCGAAGGTGAAGACCGCACCCGCCCCTTTCGGGAGGTATTTCGCCGCCAATTCGCGATACGGGCTGTCCTTGAGGCCGGCATAGGAGACCCAGGCGACGCGCGGGTGAACGGCGAGGAATTCGGCCACCTTACGGGCATTCTCGACATGCCGCTCCATGCGGACGTGCAGGGTCTCGATGCCGGTCAAGGTCAGAAACGCGTTCATCGGCGACAGGGTTGGGCCGAAATCGCGCAACGCCACGGCACGCGCTTTCGTGGTGAAAGCGAAATCGCCGAAATTCTCGTAAAATTTGAGGCCGTGATAGGCGGGTTCGGGGTCGGTCAGGGACGGAAAGCGGCCGCCTTGCGCCCAGTCGAACCGGCCAGATTCGACGACGATGCCGCCCAGCGCATGGCCATGGCCGGAGAGGAACTTGGTCGTCGAATGGCACACGATATCGGCGCCCCAATCGAACGGCCGGCACAGATAGGGCGTCGCCAGGGTGTTGTCGACGATCAGCGGGATGCCGGTCTCGTGGGCAATCGCCGCCACCTTTTCGAGATCGACGACGATGCCGCCGGGATTGGCGAGGCTCTCGACAAAGATCGCCTTGGTCCGCGAGGTCAAGGCGCGGCGGAAATTCTCCGGGTCGGCCGGGTCGACGAAATGGCATTTCCAGCCGAGCTTCTTGAACGACAGCCCGAACTGGGTCAGCGAGCCGCCGTAAAGATTGCGCGAGGCGAGAAACTCATCACCGGGTTCGAGCAGAGTAAAGAAAATCAGGAACTGTGCGGCGTGGCCCGAGGCGGCGGCGACCGCGGCGCGCCCGTCTTCGAGGCTCGCGACCCGCTCTTCAAGGACGGAGACGGTCGGGTTATTCAGCCGCGCATAGATGTAGCCGAAATTGTGCAGGTTGAAGAGCGAGGCGGCGTGGTCGACATCGTCGAACACATAGGCCGCGGTCTGATAAATCGGCGTCGAGCGCGCCCCGGTCACCGGGTCGGGCGCGGCGCCGGCATGGACCGCCCGGGTCTCGAAGCCATAGCCCCCACTCTGACCCTCCCCTCCCCGGGCTTGACCCGGGGATTGCCGGGGAGGGAAAGGAAGGGGTGCCGGCCGCTCTTTGACCCGCCGGGCGAGCGGCGGCTCGGGCGGGCGGTTCCTAATGATGCCGCTGTTGACCCCGCTCCACGACAACTCGCCGCCGAGCCGCCCGAATTCGATCTTCGGGCAGCGGTTCATGACGACTTCGATGCCGGCCGCCTCCGCTTTGGCGGCGGCGGCGTCATTGCGGATGCCGAGCTGCATCCACACCACCTTGGCGCCGATCGCGATCGCGTCCTCGACTACCGCCGGCGCCTCGCGCGCGGCGCGGAACATGTCGACCATGTCGACCGGCTGGGGGATGTCGCGCAGATTGGCGTAGACGTTTTCCCCGAGCAGGGTCTGGCCGGCGATGCCGGGGTTGACCGGAATCACCCGATAGCCTTTGTTTCGCAGATACTTCATGACGAAGTAACTGGGCCGGTTCCAGTTCGACGACGCGCCGACCATGGCGATCGTGCGCACCCGCGCGAGTATCGAGCGCAGTTGCGCGTCGGAATAAGGGATCGGTTCGAGCCCGCTCATCGCCTGTACCCACCAAAGCCGCCCGCCCCCATCTTCACGCCGCGCCGCGCCCGCATGTCAAGCGCACCGAGGCTCCCGCGGGCGCTTCTGACGGCCGGCATTATTGTTTTGTCGCAGACCAGCGGGCATCATATAGATGCCATGATTGATCAAATCGCCGTACGCCGAGAGGAATTGCAGGCGTTGTGCCGTCGCTTCCATGTGCGCCGCCTCGACCTGTTTGGCTCCGCGGCGCGGGGTGATTTCGACCCCGGACACAGCGATATCGATTTTCTCGTCGACTTCGACCGCAGCGCGCCGCAGCATCCGTTCGACGTCTATTTCAGCTTCAAGGAAGCGCTCGAAGAACTGTTCGGCTGCGCTGTTGACCTCATCGAGGCGGGTGCGGTCGAGAACCCCTATCTCAAAGCAAGCATCGAAGGGGACCGCGAGAATGTCTTCGCCGCATGACCCTCGATGCTTTCTTTGGGATGCCTTGCGGGCGGCGGAGAGGGTCCAGGGATTTGTGCTTGGAAAGACCTACGAGGATTTCCTCGAAGACGACCTGGTCCGTTCGGCGGTCGAGCGCCAACTGGAGATCATCGGCGAAGCTCTCTCTCAACTGGCGAAAATCGATCCGCAGGCCGCGGGCAAGGTCACCGAATTGCGCCGCATCATCGCCTTTCGCAACATCCTCGTGCACGGCTACGCTACCGTTGATTACGAGACCGTGTGGCGCCTGATCGAGGACAAGCTTCCGGAGCTTCAAGCAAATCTGCGCATGCTGCTCGACGCCTCCGACCCCGCGCCAGACCCGCCGGCCGGCTAAATTGTCCCCCCCTAAACCCTCCCTTCGATGGGGTGGGGGCGCTTCCGCCAATCCTCGACCATAGTCGCAGCCACCAAGCTGCCAGACCGGGTTCCTCCCCGGGCTCGACCCGGGGATCACGGGCGACACGCCGACCATCGCGATCGTCTTGACCCGCCGCAGGATCGCGCGCAGTTGCGCATCGGAATAGGGGATGGGTTCGGGTCCGCTCATCCCCTTCACTCCCTCGCCACGACGGTGTCGTAGAGCCCATAGTGAGTCAGCCCCTCTTGGCTCTCGATGCCCGTGTACCGCAGCGAGGCATCCTCGTAGCGGCGGAACGCGAACACCGCTTGGTTCATCTGCTCGGTGTTGAACACCTTCAGCCGCACGAGCAGATGGAAGTCCTTCACCGTCAGGCCGGTTACGGCCAGGAACAAATCCGGCTCCAGCTTGGTGATCACGTCCTGCAGCGTGTTCTCGCGAAAGTCGGTCAGGTACATGAATGCGGGGATGCGTGTCGCAAACTTGATCAGCTTCTCCTGAACGAGCTTGCGCTTGGATTTATATTCTTTTTCCTCATCGGTGAGCCACTTCTTTTGCGTCTCCGCCAACTCATTGTACTTGGCCTCGTTCTTGAGATCCTTGACCTTCTCGCTCTTGTTGATGATGGTCTCGATGATGTTGTCGCCAAGTGAGCGCCAGCCCTCGATGCGCTCCACGGCGGCCATCGCCTCGGGATTGTCGAGGATGCGGCGCAGCGTGTCGTTATCCACGTTCACCAGCAGCGCGCTCTCCCACTTGCGCGCCAGCAGTGTGGCCGACGTGCCCGCCATCGCGATATCGAGGATCCCGCCGGCGTCAATCTGCGTCATGTTCGCGCCGTCGTAGGCCAGCACGGGCAGGAAAGACACGAGATCCCTGACGGCGTTCTCCCGGTTTGGCTCATCGGGAGAGAGCCCGATCCCATACTCGGAGAGCTGTCGCAGCGCGCGCGTGGGCGCGAAGTCGAAAACAAAGCATATGGGTTTCAGGATTTCTTCTTCGTTCGGGTTGTCGCCATTCGGGTTCTTGATGGACCACGTCGACTGCACGCGGAACGCGGCCTGAAAATAGGTCTCTGGGCTCTTCAGATTGCGCAGCATCAGGATGGATGACCACTGCGGCACGGTCACGCCGGTGGTGAGCTTGCCGCACGATAGCGTGATTGTCTTGCTCTCGAACCCGCTCCCAATAGCCCGGCGCACCGGCGGTAGCGCGTCGCGCCCGATCCCTGCCGACGCACCGGCCGCGATGACGACCTCGTACTCGCGCCAGAAGGTGTTGTGCTTCTCTGCCAGCAGGTTCGCCATCGCGTGGCATGCCGCGACGTTGGGGAGGAACCAGAACGAGTGCTGCAGGTAGGGCAGCAGGCGCACATCCGAATACGGAAACGGCGGCCGGGTGCCCGTCTTCAGATGTTCGACCGCCCTGGGGGCGTATCCGCCACGGATGATATCCAACCACTTCTGCACGTCGCTTTTGTGCTTGAAATTCGCCTTGGCGCCCGTCCCCGATGCCTCGAAGAACGCGTTGAGATCGAACTCGTCGAACTCTCCTGCGCTTGCGATTGCCAGCAGCTCGTCTGGCATCTGATAGGTCAGCAAGCGCATCTGGGGCAGCGCGCCGTAGGGGTTCCATTTTCCGTGATTGTTCGCGGCGAACTCCCCCTTGGCGCGCTGCTCGTCGGTGTACGTCCAGTTGAAAATCTGCTCTTCGATGAACTCACCCGTGGCCAAGGCTTTGAAGGGGGTTCCGGAGAGATACAGATACGCCCAGGTCGTGATGGGAAGGAACTCGGTTTCTTTGCCCGAGAGCACGCCGAGGTCTTCGTTCATTTCCTCCAGGTCTGCGGCATACTCGAGCTTGGTCTCATTCTTGGCGACCGCGTCGTCCTCCCCCTCGAAAAGCTCTTTGGCCGTCTCCCGCCAGGCGCCAAAGTGATATTCATCGAAGACCACGAGGTCCCAATTGATGGTGTGGAGCCATTCGTTCTTGGGCTTGATGTTGCCGAGCTTGTCACGCCCGAGAAGGTCCTGGAATGAGCCGAAATAGACAACCGGCTCCCCGTCCGCTATTTCGCTCGGGTTCGTGTCGGAATTGCGGGAAAGGTATTGCCAGCCCTCAAAATCCACGTGGGATTCGAGGTCTGTCTGCCAAGCGTCTGCTACCGCTGGCTTGAAGGTCACCACGAGCACCCGCTTAGCACCCATCTTCTTGGCGAGTTGGTAGGCGGTGAACGTCTTGCCGAAGCGCATCTTGGCGTTCCAGAGGAAGCGCGGGACGGCGTGTTCATCCTCCCTCCAGATTGAGTGGAAATAGGCGTAGGTTTTTTCGACGGCTTCGGCCTGCTCCCGGCGGAGCGGGAATGTCTCGTTGTGAAAGCCGGTGAACTGCTGGCCGGTGCGAAGTTCCGTAAGCACGGTCCGCACATCGACGACCGAGCAACGCATCCATTCCAGCTCAGCCTTCGGGAAACCTTTTTTTTCGAGCGCCGCTCGCACGGCGTGATCGGTAAATATCATGCCATCGTCGCGCGCGGCGGGTTCGTCGAGTTCGACCCTGTAATTTTTGATGGCTGCGGTCTTTAGCTGCTCAGCGATGCGCTTCTTCACGTCTCGCGTTGTCTGCCCAACTTTGAGGAGTCCCTCATGCGCCTTATCGTCAATCGAGTAGGCGTAGATGCGTGGCTGGGCTTGCGGCTTCGGGGCGAGGATTTCCTCGATGGTCTTAGTCATCCTCAGAGATTTCCGCTGAGGTCCATCGGGCGGACAACCTTCTCGATGAACGCGATCTCACTCGCGGAGATGCCATATTTCGCGTAGAGGTCCTCGTCCGTCCACCGCCTCGTCCACTCCTGGGCTGGCACAAAGGAGTAGACCTTGCGCGTTGTGTCTTGGGATGGCTTGTGCAGAAGAATTAGCAGCCGAGTCAGCCGACAGGAGAGATAGGAAAATACGCTTTCAGCCATGACCTGCGAATCGAACGGGCCAATGCAGAGGTAAGTCTCCGAAGAGATGCTGCCCGGCTCTCCGACGAATGGCGTGCTGATGATCTTGTGTGGGTAGGTGTCTCTGTTGCCGGTTCCCGGTGCGGCCCGGCCTGTGTAGACCTTCCACTTATTGATGAGGTGAGCGCCAGTCGATATTGAGCTTCTGGAGATGTAGCCCGTACCGCCGTTCCTATAGACCAGGATGTCGCCGGCGCCCTTGGCGACCTTGCCCTTGAACGTCGTCTCTAGGCCGAACGGTTTTCTGGAACTAACCAGGCGGCCGAAACGCTTGTTTTTAGGCAGGGATAGCGAGTGGGAGTCCCCACTCTCGACAGCAACGACTTTCTTGAGGATCGACAGCCCTTCATTGAACCGGATGAATACGTCCGCGCCCTCTTCGAGAAGAGGGCGAACGGCGGTCGAGACAGGCCATTCCTTGAAATGGGTGGAGACTCGGCAGGGCCCGGGACTGTCCCGGTCCCAGAGGAAATAACAAATACCGCCCTTGAGGCCAACCCCTGGGAAGACGTCCGATGCACTGAGATAATCGTCAATGGAGCGCAGTCGATTGTCAGTGAGCATCGACCCCCTGAACTCGTCTAACCCCTTGCCACCGGCGAACCAGCGGGCAGGAATTATCATGGTCAGCAGACGTGGGTTGAGCTTCTTTGCCTGGTCTACGAACTTGTTGTAGATCGGCGCGGCGCTCGTGCCGTAGCCGCTGTCGTCTAACTGGTACGGCGGATTGCCGATGATCACATCGAACTGCATATTGCCTCCAAACAACTCGGCAATCCGATTCTTGATCTTGTCGGTGTGAATGAACGCGTAGGCGTGGGTTTCAAGCTCTTCGCCGCGTGCGAACGTATTCTGGCTCGCCCCGCAATACTTGCACTTCCCATCTGCCCATGTGTGCTCGGTGCGCTCAAACCAAATATTGCCACTTTCTGTTGTGAACGACCTGGCGACAGAGTGATCGCCGTTGGCGTGCTTCGTGCAGTAAAGGCTCCGCCTTGCTAGCAGACTGGTGAGATGCGTGATGCCAATGCCGAACACCTGCTTTGTCAGGATGTGATCGACGCGCTCCTCAAGGTTCGGCATCTCGCTCGCCAGACCCTTGATCAGGCGGCTGGTGATCTCGCGTAAGAACACACCCGACTTCGTGAACGGGTCCAGGAACTTCACCCTCTTGTCGGACCAGAGATTCGCCCCGCCGCGATTGGCCGCCCACGTCTCGGCCAGCGCGTCCAGCATCCGGTTCGCAAATTCGGGCGGCGTGAACACCTCGTCGTTCGATAGGTTAGCGATGCACGTCAGCACATCCGGGTTGCGCCCGCGCAGCGCAAAACCAGCCTGCATGCTCATGCGGCCTCCTTCGGTGTCCCTCCGAGCGCGGCGGCGGCCAGTTCACTCACCGTCATCGGCGGGTAGGCCTTGGTCGGCGTGAATATCTCGTGCTTGCCGAGATGGGCAAAGCGCGAACCCTCGGTGCTGAAAGCTGATGAGCCGGTAAGAATGTCGAGACGGAAGTCACGGCGCTGGAACCTACCCTTGCCGATGTAGCCCCACTCGGCAAAGGTGATGGGCTGGCCGTCATGCATGCGCATCGTCAGCGCGTCGCCGTGCAGGAGGTTCTGCAACAGCACGTGGGACGCGGCGCGGAACAGGTCGTCTGATTCGTCTAGGTTCAGATAGTCGGCGAAAATTTCGAGCAGGTTAACTCGACACTCGGCGATGTTGTCTACCAGCAGCTCGATGCCGTAGATGCACATCAGCGCGAGAAGCGCGTAGTGCCGCTTTTCAAACTCGGATCTTCCGAACTTGATTTCGACGGTGGCGAGCTTGCGTTGCAGGACATGGACCAGGAAGTTACCGCTCCCGCATGCCGGCTCCAAGAAGCGCGAGTCAATGCGCTCGGTCTCGTCCTTGACGAGGTTGAGCATCGCCTCGACCATCCACGGAGGAGTAAATACCTCCCCGTGGTCGGCAACGCGTTTCTTGGACTTGATCAGGCTCATGAGTAACCCATTCGTATTATAGCAAGTAGGGCGGATTAGCGCAGCGTAATCCGCCGTCCATGTTGAAGCGGCGGGTTGCGCCTTCGGCTGACCCACCCTACGGCTCTGCGCCCGCCTGAACACCACCCGAAAATTGCCATGAGCGCATGTTATGCGTTGGCGAGGAAGGAATTCGTGAGGTTTCTCGTGATCCGGTCCGCGCTCCTCGTCGGCGAGGCGAGGCGGCTGTTGCGGCTGAGTGGGCGGTTTGCGGGGGGTGCGGCGGGCCGCGCTGGGCGCTCGTGGCGATTCCCGGATAATTCCCGGTTCCATGGCCTTAACGGGAATTCGAATTCCCGGTTCGGGGCTACGGGAATTGCAGGTCAACCCATTGATATGATGTCAGGAAATCAGAGCGGTCTGGGTGGTTTTGGTGAAGATTCCCGGTTATTTCCCGGTTACACGGGAATTTCGGCAGCATCGGGCGCTGACGGGAATTTGCCCAATCGCCTCGCCCGCGACCGCGCCTATGCGGAGGGTCACCAGGCCAGGGCCGGGCCCTTGAGGCCGACCCCGCCGTTCTTTTCGATCACCCCGAACAGCTGCAATCGGCACGGCCAAGCCGGATTGCAGCCGTCGCCGGTCCCGCCGAACCGATCGGCCCCGAGCCGCGGATCATAGCCGGGCGGCATGGCGATATCGGCCGGCGGCGATTGCAAAATCAGCGGTCTTTGCCCCGGCGCGGCGCCCGATGCCGGCGTTGCTCGCTGCGCCTGGGCCGGCAGGCCGCATATGGCGGCGATCAGCGCCGCGGCGACGGCCGGCCAGGCTTTTCTCATCTCGGGGGCGCAGGCGTCAAAGCGCCTTCAGCATCGTCTCGGCACTGGAGACGTCGAATTGTCCGGGTTGCTCGACGTTCAGCGCCTTGACGACACCGTCGTCGACCAGCATCGAATAGCGTTGGGTACGGATGCCCATGCCTTCCTTGATGCGATCGAGCTCGAGCCCGATCGCCCTCACGAAGTCGCCGCTGCCGTCGCCGAGCATGACAACCTTGCCGGCAGCACCACGTTCCTTGCCCCAGGCATCCATGACAAACTGGTCGTTGACCGCGATGCAGGCGATGGTGTCGACGCCCTTGGCCTTGAGTTCGTCCGCATGGCTAACGTAGCCGGGGAGATGCCGCTCCGAGCAGGTCCGGGTATAAGCGCCGGGGACGCCGAACAGCGCCACCTTCTTGCCGCGGAAAAAATCGTCGGTGGTGACCGCCTGGACCCCGTCCGGGCTCACATAGCGCAACGTCACCGATGGCACCTTGTCGCCAACCTTGATGGTCATGGATCGTCCTCCCGAATGTCGGTGCCCCCATCCCAGCACAGCGCCGGCCGCGCATCAACCGATGATGCCAAATCGGGCGAGCATTCGCTCGATCCGAGGGTGTATTGGACCGCGGCTGACTCCCTCGATCATGCCGCCATCCGGCGTCTGACCGCGGAATTGAGCGAAGACGAGGCGCGTCGGGCGCGTGCATTTCATTTCGATCGGGACCGAGCGACCTACGTCGCCGCTCATGCAATGCTGCGCCGGGTGTTGCGCGAGGCGCTCGGCGGTGAAGATCCGGATTTTGCGCTCAGCCCGCTCGGCCGGCCGGAGCTGATGCCGCGGCGAGATGGCAGGCCGGCGCCGTCGTTCAACCTCACCCATAGCGGTGATTTCGCCGCCTGCGCGATCCTCTACGGTGCGCCAATCGGGATCGACGCCGAGGACATTCGCCGCCCGATCAACGTCGCCGAGATGGCCGAGCGCTGGTTCCACCCATCGGAGCGCCGGCTGCTGAAGCGGATTGCGGAGGTAAAGCGCGTCGAAATGTTCTTTCGGATCTGGACAACCAAGGAGGCGATCCTGAAGACCACCGGGCACGGGCTGCGCATCGAACCTCAGCTTTTTGCCGTTGACCCCGATCGCGGTCGTGCAGCCGTCCCCAGGGAGCTCGGCATCCCGATCCGCTGGCGCCTGGCGGAACTGACCCCGCTGCCCCATATCCGGCTCGCTCTTGCCGTCTCCGGACAAGGCTTGCTGCGCCATTCGCCTATCCGCATCGAACTGGGGTGAACGCCCGGCATAGGCAGGCGACGAAGCAATCTCGGCCGAATCGGGCCTCATGCGAGGCGAGGCAGCACCTTTTCGGTCAGCAGCATAAAGGTTTCGTGGCTGAGCGGGGCGCACAGCAGATAATCGAGGCCTATCTCTTCGCGTAGCCGGAGAATTTGATCGACCACCGCCTCGGGCGTCCCGTGCAGGATCACCTCGTCGAGGTAGCGGCGGACCGGGTCGACTCCCTCGGGGGAGAAACTCGATTGCATCACCGGGCGGTGCTGAGCACCGAGATAGGAGTTGACGATCCATTGGGCGCCGTTGCGCGCCACCGCCGTAGCCTCGGCCGCGTTCCGGCTCAGCGCCACCAGCCGGGCCATCGGAATGTCCCGGCCGGCTTCCGAAAAGCCGGCTGCGATCAGCCGCTCGACATAAAGCCGGCGCTTATGGCCGATCTCCGCCGACGAGGAATGAGGGTCCATCAGGATCGAGAACCCGCGGCCAGCGGCCCATTCGATCGCTCCTTCAGAACTCGCGGCCATCCATACCGGCGGATGCGGGCGCTGCGCCGGCTTTGGCAAGACTTCGATGCCGTCAAAGCGGAAATGCTCGCCGGTGAAACTCAACCGCTCGTCAGTCCAGGCTTTTAGGACGATTTCGACGGTCTCGCGGAACCGCGACGTGCTCTCGTCCGGCGGCACCCCGAAGGCCTCGAACTCGACCCGGGCAAAGCCGCGGCCGGCGCCCCAATTGACCCGCCCGCCGGACAGTAGGTCAAGCAGCGCCACCTCTTCGGCGAGCCGCAGCGGGTGATAGAACGGCGCCAATGACACCCCGGTGCCGATGCGCAGCCGGCGGGTGCGTGCCGCCGCCAGCACGCCGACCATGTGCACCGAGGGACACACGCTGAAGCTCGAGAAATGGTGCTCGGCGAGCCACACCGCGTCGTAACCGGTGCCGTCCATGATCTCGATCCGCTCGAGCGCTCGCGCATAAACCGTCGCCAGATCGATGCGCCGCTCGGGCCAGCTGAAGAACTGCAGCACCGCGAATTTCATTTAGAGACGATACCGGCCGGATAGCGGCCGGTCCAGCCGGCGGGACAGACGCGGCACTTGTGGCGGTCTCGTCCGGCCCGGCATGATGGCGATCATTCCAGCATTCTCCGAGGCGATGCCATGCCCGCACCGATCTTGACCGCCGACAGCATCACCCGAATTGGCGCCGAAGCGAAGGGCGCGGTCGTCGTCAACGGCTCGCATGGCGGCCTCTACGCCGCTTATCTCGCGGCCAAGCTCGGGGTCGCGGCGGTGATCTTCAACGACGCCGGGGACGGGCGCGACCATGCGGGCATCGCCGGGCTCGATTATCTTGCGGCAGCGGGCATCCCCGCCGCCGCGGTCGGGCATATGACGGCGCGGATTGGCGACGGCGCCGACATGATCGCGCGAGGGGTCGTTACCCATGCGAACGCGCCGGCGGCGGCGCTCGGCTGCCACGCGGGCGCCGCCTGCCGAGAGGCGGCTGAGGCTTTGCAATCGGTCATCCCGGCTATGCGCGAGCCGCCGCCTGCGCTGGAGTCGGCGTTTTTGCTGATACCTGAGCCGCCGGCAGTATGGGCGCTCGACTCGGCCTCGGCGGTCGGCCCCGAGCATGTCGGAACCATTGTCGTCACCGGGTCGCATGGCGGGTTGTTGGGTGGCAGGCCCGAGACCGCGCTCAAATACGATGCGCGCGCCGCTCTATATAACGACGCCGGGATCGGCATCGACGAGGCCGGGGTCACCCGGCTCCCGGCGCTCGACGCCCGCGGAATCTTCGCCGCCACGGTCACCGCCGCGAGCGCCCGCATCGGCGACGCCCGCTCGACTTTTGAGGATGGTATCCTATCGCGTGTCAACGCGCACGCCGCCGGGCTCGGCATCGTTCCGGGCATAAGCGCGCGCGAGTTTGTCGAAACAATCCGCCGCGTCGCGGCCGATCGGGAGAAATAGGCATGAGCGAAGCCAACCGCGTCAGCAACCGCCCCTCCGGCCGCATGAGCGGCGGCCGCGCTATGGCCGAGATGCTGAGGCTCGCCGAGGCCGGGCCGATGTTCGGCATGGGTGGGTTTCAGCTGTTGCCGTTCTACGACGCGCTGGCCCAGCTCGGCATGCGGCATTTTCTGATCAACGACGAGCGCTGCGGCGCCTTTGCCGCCGAGGCCTATGCGCGGGTCACCAACCGTCCGGGGATCTGCGACGGCACGCTCGGGCCGGGCGCCACCAACCTCGTGACCGGGCTGATCGAAGGGCTGAACGCGGGCACCCCGATGATCGCTTTTGCCGGCGACACCAATCGCGCCCATTCATGGAAGAACATGACCCAGGAATGCCGACAGGTCGAAATCCTGCGGCCGGCGGTCAAGGAGCTGATCCGGGTCGAGCAGACGAGCCGGGTTCCCGAGCTGTTACGCCGCGCCTTTACAGTGGCGACATCGGGCCGGGCGGGACCGGTATTGGTGGACGTGCCCGAGGATGTCTGCCACGGCGAGCACGATTTCGCCGCCGAGGATTTCGCGATCGACCCGACGACCTTGCGCGCGCCGTCTCGGCGCATCCGGCCCGACCGCGCCGATATAGCCCGCGCCGCTGCGCTGATCGCGCGCGCCGAGCGGCCGCTGATCCTGGCCGGCGGCGGTATTCACCTGTCGCAAGGGTATCAGGCGCTGCTGGCGCTCGCCGAGGCGCAGTCGATCCCGGTCGCGCACACGATGAGCGGCAAGGGCGGCATCGCCTGCGGCAACCCGCTGTCGGCCGGATTGTTCGGCCGCTATTCGCGCATCGCCAACGAGCTGATCGAGGCCTCGGACTGCCTGCTTGTCGTCGGCTGCAAGCTCGGCGAGATCGCGACCAAGCGCTATGCTCTGCCGGCGCGGCCGATCCCGCTAATCCATCTCGACATCCTCGCCGAGGAGATCGGCCGCTGCCTACCGGCCGAGGTGGCATTGTGGGGCGACGCTCGCGCCGGGCTCGAGGACCTGGCCGAAGCGCTCGCCGAGGACGGGCGGCAAGCCCGCACCGCGCGCGCCGACTATGTCGCCGAGATTCCGAAGCGAATGGCGGGCTGGCGCAACGAGGCCGCAGCTCGGCTCGACTCGGCGGAGCGGCCGATCCACATGGCGCGGCTCTGCCGCGAGCTGAACCGGGCACTGCCTGATGACAGCATCCTCGTCGCCGATGGCGGATTTGCCGGGCATTGGAGCGGGCTGCTTTACGAAACCAAGATTGCCGGGCGTTATTTTATCCCGGATCGCGGGTTGGCGTCGATCGGCTATGGGTTGCCGGGCGGGATCGGGGCTGCCTTGGCCGCGCCGGCGACGCCGGTGGTCGCAATCACAGGCGACGGCGGCTTCAACATGATGCTGGGCGAGCTCGAAACCGCGCGCCGCGCCGGGATCGGGCTGACCATCGTCGTCGTCAACAATGCCGCCTCGGGCTATGTCAAGGCGTTGCAGCACGCTATGTTCGGCGGCCGTTACCAGTCCTCCGATCTGGTCGAAATGGATTACGCCGCGATCGCCCGCGCCATGGGGTGCAACGGCATTCGCGTCGAGGACCCGGACCGGCTCAGCGCCGCGCTGGCCACCGGTCTCGCCGAGCGCACCCGCCCGACCGTGCTCGACATCGTCGTGACCCGCGATCCCGCCCGCATGCTCCCCGCCGTCGACAACCGCACCGTCGAGATCCGGCAGGGCGACCGGGTGGCGTGATCGCGTGCCATCGCAATGACCTTCACGGAAGGAGCCATTGACAAATCCGGATTAATGTGATAGCAATATGTGAAACTGGCAATGTCTGGCTCAGCGTCGACGGCACGACTCGCCGTGCTGATCCCTCGTAATTCCTAAAATCGAGATTCCACCCGGGCTTGCTGCAGGAACTGTTCAGTTGCCCTGTTCAGCGGTTTCACCGAGGCATCTGGCACGCGTAATTGATGTGGAGCAGCCGTAGACGGTGCTGGTAGCCTACTGATGCTCAATTCAGCAGTCGCTCGCCCGGCAGCAGGGTCTAACAAGTATCTGGTGGATAGCTTCTTTGCAGATACCGCCTAATATTTTGCCACACCTGCCCACGGGCCCAGCCTGAGGATAAGCTCCGGCCGGCGCCCATTCGGACATCGATCCCGGCCTTCGCCACGAAGACAGAGCGGCTACGCCACGGCGGCAAGCATCTGCGTACCACTACAAGCGACTGCGCCATCAACATTCGGGACTTAAGGTTCCGGACAGAACCCTCGCGGGGCGACCTCGTTCCGCCACAGGCGGTTTACGTTGATTTGAGGAATGCTTTACGGGCGTCGACCGGGTAATTCCGAATTGTTGTCGAAGCTCGCGATCGGGATCAGCGCGCTCTGTGCTGATGCGGCGTAAGCGGCCCATTGGGATACGCTAAAACATTAAAATCAAATTAACGGCAGTAAATTGACAGTTAACGATTTCGGATGAACATCTAACCTTTTGAAATTAAGCATACTTCAATCATCTTATGTTCTCCTTTTCTTGTCGAGGTTTTCTCAGCTGGAGCACTCGCAGACACAGTTATGGCAGGGGGAGCTCATGAACACATTAAGCATCAATGAATGCGGTCAGGTCCAACGAGCGATCGACGGATATATTGGAGTCCTCGCTGCTGTCAGAATATCGCTGTGCGTGCGGCGCAACTTTAGGGACTATGCCGCGATCCGCCACGCCAACGGCGACGCTCATCTGAATCAAGCCTTCGACCCGGTGTTCACGCGCTTCGGCGCCGACGATTTCTGGCTGCTGGCGCAAAATCAAGAGGGCGACCCGATAGCCACTTATTGCGTGCGCCGGTTTATTGTCGATGACTTCTACCGCTTGATTCGGTCTCAGGCGCTGTGGTTTGGCGTAGCACGCCCGGCCGACCCCCGGTTCGTCGTCGAATGCGAGATCCCGCCGTTCGGCGGTGAAGTTGCCCATGCTGGCGGGCTCTGGGTGCGCAAGGATTATCGTGGCGCCTCCAGGCAGCCGCGACTGAGCACCGTCATGTCCCGCCTCGCATGTGCAATCGCGTTGCGAAATAGGCCATTCGACCATGACAGCGCAATGATCCTGATCGATCCTCGAGATTCAACCGGGGGTGCAGACCGCAAAGCGATATCCCTGGGAGTAGAGGCCTATGGGTTCGCTCGCGCCTGCCGGTTTGTGGACGGATGGTTTCCCCCGGAATGCCGTGAGGCGGTTATGCACCTGTGCCACTCGACACGGGTTGAGGCGCTGGCTTCCTTGGTCACGCCGCCGCTGAGCGCCGCGGCGGCCTAACGTGCTTCGAGTTCCGGCAGCCGGCGCTCGTTTATCAGCACCACCAGCTGGTCGACACGCCGGCCGTCCGCGGCGAGGGGCAGCAGCAAACGGGCGTACGACAAAAGCTGATGATTTTCGGTACGATAAATCAGTTGATAAGTCGGAACGCCCGATGCGGCGACCTCCCAATAATCCTCGACGGCATCCTCCCGCATCAAGCCCGCTGGCATCAGGGCGAGCGTTTGGTTTTTATACGCGCCGCGGTAGGGGTTGACTGTCCCCCAGAGGCGAAATCGATAGCCCATCGGGTCGCTGTCACGCGTATCCACGATGTGCGCGCGACCGCGCGCAATGTTCAACACCTCGAGCGGATCGATCGATTCGCTCGCCGGCAGCCGCGATCCCTGGCGCGCGTTACGCCAAATGCTCAACAGCTGACCGAGCCACTTGTCTTCCGATGCGATCGAATCAAGGGGCTTCCACAGTCTTTCCGAATAGTCGCCGGCCTGCGTTTTTACAGCGATCCCCGAGAACGTAGCGGGTGGTTTCCTATTTGAAACTTGTTCCCCAAGGAGCTGACAGAAGCGCCGACCGGCCGAGAAACCCTCGAAGGGCTGGGGCGGCGGCTCAATCCCATCTTCGGCGCTGTTCAGCGCGGCCTCCACCCGCCTTAGGCCGGCGATCAAGCTGTTGAAGATCTGATACTGATCGAGACCGCCCTCCTGGCCGGGATAGGCAAGGACCAGGCGCTTGGGGGCCTGTCCGACAACCTTATACAAGGCAGCCAAGGCAGCCAAATGAAGGACTGTCGACGGGTCAAATTTAACAAGCAGCGCGTCCCGGATCGGTGCGACGTGTACGAAGCCGAGTGTTCGCACCGCATAAGTTATTACGTCCGTGTCGCCGGCTTGGCAGCCAAGCTGTTGCGCGAGATGTTCCGGGGGCAACGCTTCTCCCGCGCCATCGAAGATGACGCCAACCATTCCTGATTCTAGGGCTTCCAACTGGTGGTCCTCCCAGACACTCCAGGCGCGACCGTGCGGGCAGATAGCCGATCGCGGTCTCGCTTCGCAGATTTCGAACTTTGATAACCCGCCTCTCCGCCGGCGCTGAGCCGCCGATCATGACGTGTCAATCAACATCGGCGGCGATCGGCCCCGCTCGGCTAGGATCCCCTTTGCAGCTCGATCTGATGGAAGCGCCACGGCCATCCTCCGGGTAGCGCTGAGGACGCCTCACGTTAAATGCGACCGCAGAAAGACGCGTCCAAAAATTGTCATGTGGGCGTCCAATATCTTTGTGATCCGACCTTCATCGATCCTGCTGATTCCAGCAGCTCATCCGGCGGTAACATCATCCCCAACGAGCTGACTAATCATCGTGTGAGCTTGGACGCTCACCGCATGTCTGTCACCCGTTTGTCGCGGACGAAAGATCAGCCGTGGAGTTTGTAATGCCACTCATCTATGCGATCGGGATCGCGATCGCTGCCCAGCTGTTAATTTATTCCGGATTGACATTTATGGTTGGAAAATTATTGCCCACCCTATTGACTCCGGTGTACGATCTCGTCCCTCCTGGAAATTATCGTTTCCTGGTTTCTAGTGTTACGGTCATATTGGCGGGAAATTACCTATTTCAGCGCCTATATTCGTGGCAACCGGTATTAAATGCTGGAATTATTTCGGTCGTGACGGGGGTATGCATAGTAAATATAGGTGGTTTGATTATAGAGCAAAAATTGCCTAACATTCTAATGGCGACAGGATTGATACTCGTGATTGTCGGAGCAGCCATTACTGTATATGCTAGGAGTCAACTGTAAGCGCGAGCATATTATTGAAGCAGCTGGCTCCTTGCGTAGCATCAAAACGAGACGCTTGCTGCCCTATCGGCGGGTTTTGGGTTGTCTGCAATCGCACCGCCGGGATCAAGTAGGCGGTCGGCTCGGTGAGCGAGCGCAGAGAGGCAAACCCGTCACGGCCGATCGTCACCCCGAGCCCCTCCGCCCGCAAAAGCGGAGGGAGGGATTCGTTGAGCGATTCGCGAACGCCGAGCGGCTGCACCATTAAGCTCTGCGGGTGCGACTGGCGGCGCTGGCGACTGCCTTTAATGATGCGGTGACGATGTTGGCGTCGATGCCCACGCCGTAGAGGGTTGCCTCGCCGGCGTCGCGGATCTGGACATAAGCGGTGGCCTGGGCATCGGCGCCGGCGCCGATCGCGTGCTCGCGATAATCGGCGACGGTCAGCTCGATCCCGCATTGGCCGCGCAGCGCGTCGACGAAGGCGGCGATCGGACCGTTGCCCACTCCCTCGATCCGCGTCTCGGCGCCGTCGATAACGATTGACGCGGCAATCCGCCGTCGCTCCGCGGAGCGCGGCTCGGGAAAGATGCTGTAGTCGCCGAGAACGATCCCGTCTTGGCGCAGATAAGTCTCCCCGAACAGCGACCAGATGTCGGCGCTGGTCAATTCCTTGCCGGTGCGGTCGGCGACTTCCTGCACGATCTTGCTGAACTCGATCTGCAGCCCGCGCGGCAGGTCAAGCCCGTGATCAGCCTGGAGCACATAGGCGACCCCGCCCTTGCCCGACTGGCTGTTGACCCGGATCACCGCCTCATAGGTGCGGCCGAGATCCTTGGGGTCGATCGGCAGATAGGGCACCTCCCACAGCGAATCATTACGCTTGGCCAATGCCTCGAAGCCTTTCTTGATCGCATCCTGATGCGAGCCGGAAAAGGCCGTGTAGACAAGTTCGCCGGCATAGGGGTGGCGGGGATGGACCGGCAGCTGATTGCAGTGCTCGACCGTACGCACGATGTCGTCGATATCGTTGATCACCAGCCCGGGGGCGATCCCCTGGCTGAACAGGTTCAACGCCAGGGTCATGATGTCGACATTGCCGGTCCGCTCGCCATTGCCGAACAAGGTGCCTTCGACGCGATCGGCGCCCGCCATGACCCCGAGCTCGGTCGCCGCTACCGCGGTGCCGCGGTCATTGTGCGGGTGCAGGCTCAACACGATGCTGTCGCGGTCACGGATGTTGCGGGCGAACCATTCGATCTGGTCGGCATAGACGTTAGGCGTCGCCATCTCGACTGTCGCGGGCAGGTTCAGAATCGTTCTCTTGGCCGGGGTCGGCTGCCAGACGTCCATTACCGCCTCGCAGATCTCGACCGCGAAATCGAGCTCGGTACCGGTGAAGCTTTCCGGCGAATATTGGTAGAGCACTTCGGTCTCGGACATGGCCTCGGCAAGATCGCGGATCAACCGCGCCCCGTTGACAGCGATGTCGACGATGCCGCCTTTGTCTAGCCCGAAGACGACGCGGCGCTGCAAAGTCGAGGTCGAGTTGTAAAGGTGCATGATGGCGCGCCGGGCGCCGCGGATCGCCTCGAAGCTGCGCTCGATCAGCTCGGAGCGCGCTTGGGTAAGCACCTGAATGGTGACATCCTCAGGCACGAGATCCCGATCAATCAGCCCGCGGATGAAGGCGAAGTCGGTCTCGGACGCGGCCGGAAAGCCGACCTCGATCTCCTTGAAACCGAGCTTGACCAGAAGGTCGAACATACGGCGTTTGCGGTCTGGTCCCATCGGCTCGACCAAAGCCTGGTTACCGTCGCGTAAATCAACGCTGCACCACAAGGGCGCATGGTCGATGATTTGCGCCGGCCAACGGCGATCGGGCAAATAAACGGGGGCAAACCGGCGGTATTTGTGAATTGGCATTTCGGACATTGGAAACTCCTGGTCGGACCAGCCACTGCGGCAGTCGCCGCGATCGGGTAGAGAGGTTTCACGGCCGGCGGCATCGCTTAGCGCCGCCGGCCGCCGATAAGTCGCCGAAGCACAGTCGGCGAACCGGGCGCCCACAACACGGCGGAAATGGTCAAACGGTCGATAAGGAGACTAGAGGACATTGCGGAGACCGAGCAGAACGGGTTCCCTAGCCGGGAACGAATGCAACCTGTGTCGGCGCCCCTTAGGACGCCGAGAGGGTAAGTCGCAGCTCGTCTCGCTCGTAGATCACGAAAACAGCGTTAGCAGAGCCAGTAATACAGGTCAAGCGCAATCCCGGGCGCAGCAAGGAGGTGATCCCGGCATCGGGCAGCCGTCCGTCCGGCGCGTGTGCGAAACCATAGGTTTAACAAGGTGTCGCTTTTCTGCCACTGTTGCCGATCCGTCACAGACGGGCCAAAAAACCGTAGGATGGCCTTGGCTCAATTGACTTGGAATCAGGCGCGATAGTACTGGTTCTAGTCGAATTTGATCAGAGGGCTGTATCCATCGCCGATGGATAAGTAGTCAGCGAAACTGCGCCTCTCCGGTTCGCTGCTATGCGGTAAGCCGGCGAGCATACGGGGTGCATGAGCGGGGACTTAGCTGCAGTGGCGTAGCCTGAGAAGCGGGGGGAAAGTGGAACAGGCGTCCGAACGCACTAACGTCGTAGCATTTCCTCTGGCGGTGCAGGGCGCGTCAGCACCGGCGGGTGGATCATGCTATATGTTGCCGAGCCGATACGAGTTCACCGAGGTAGAGCTCGCGGCGTTGTGTCGGTGGTTCTCGGCTATGAAATACGCCTTTCCGGGGACGGAGGGGGTGATGATCGTGAGTCACCAGGAGAGCTATTCGGCGGTCGGCCTTTATAATCGGGCTGGCGGCGCTCCGAATTGCTTGGTCGCCAAGCACGAGGTCGCGGGCCGTGCGCGCTTCTTCTGGTCAACCGAGTTCGATCCACCGCATCCGATCGAAGATCTGTCCGAAATCACCAACGCGCATATTCGCGCGATTCGTCCCCCGCGTAACGAAAAGGGCTGGCTGGACAGGGCAGGATGGATGGGCGTTTATGCGTCACGCCTAATCGCCGCGCAACTGCAGATCGTTTAGCTGCGGCGCGGCGGGCGCAACGCCGATCACTCTGCCCGCCGCAATGGCGGGGCCGGATTGCCGGCAGACCGATTTGCTCCCAAACCGCCCAGGGGGTTAGCATCGGGTTGGTCAACTGACCGGCCTCGGCCGCTCTCGCCGGTCGAAGCATCGGTTTATCGCGCTAAGGGTTGATGCCGATGATCGAGGATCTCGGAGTGATGATGTGATCGTGGTGACCGGGGGGGCAGGGTTCATCGGGTCGCATATCGTCCTCGACCTGGCCTCGGCGGGGTTGCGCGTAGTCGTTTCAGACTTGCTGCGATCGGATGAAAAGTGGCGGCACATCGAGGCAGCGCAACTCCATGACCTGGTTCGCCCCGAGGCGCTGTTCGACTGGCTCGGCCGCCATGGCGGAAAGATTGCCGCGGTCATCCACATGGCGGCGATCGCAACCACAACCGAGACCGATATCGACCGCTATGTCGCGAGCAATGTTCGCCTAACCCTAGATTTATGGGACTGGTGCACGTCTAATCAGGTGCATTTCATTTACGCCTCATCGGCGGCAACCTATGGCGACGGCAGATCCGGCTTTGCCGACGACCAAAGTCCAGCGGCCCTCGCGACGCTGCGCCCGCTCAACCCGTATGGCTGGAGCAAGCACCTCGTCGACCGTCGACTGATCAGCGACGTTACGCGCGGCCTGCCGACACCGCCGCAATGGGCCGGTCTCAAGTTCTTCAACGTTTATGGTTGGAATGAAAGCCATAAGGGCCCGATGCAGTCGATGGTCAGCAAGCTTCGCCCGTTATTAAATGACGGCGAACCGATAACGCTGTTCCGCTCGCACCATCCAGCCTACCCCGATGGCGGGCAGCTTCGCGATTTTGTCTACGTCAAGGATTGCGTCGCCGTGGTCCGATGGCTTCTGGAAAACCCGACGATCAACGGTCTGTTCAATGTCGGTAGCGGGACGGCCCGTAGTTTTCTCGATCTCGTCAATGCGCTGGGCGCCCAATTGGGCCGCCGACCCGAGATCCGCTTTGTCGACACCCCAGAGATTTTGCGCGCGCAATATCAATATTTCACGCAGGCGGATGTGACCAAATTGGGCGCCGCCGGTTTCCCCGGCGCCTTCCACTCGCTCGAAGAGGGCATCAAAGACTATCTCGAGCACCAGCCCTGATTGGCGCCGCACAGGCGTCGCCCGGCGTAGTCAGCACGAGGCATGGGTGATCGTCTTCGATATTTCGCGCTTGCTGTCGCGCTCGGAGCGTGGGACCCCGACCGGGATCGACCGGGTTGAACTCGCCTATGCGGAACATCTGATCAGCGGAGGTGCGCCGCTATGCTTCGCTGCGCTCACCCCTTGGGGAGGATTGGGGCTATTGCCGCGGCCGGCCGCCGATGACTACGTCGCGGCGCTGGCATCAGTGTGGCGGGAAGCCGCGACATCACCATCTCGTCGACGGCGGGTGCGGCGGCTGGCGCGGCGGTTGCGGCTCGAGCCGCTGCGGCATGGACCTCGCGCCTTCCACGCACAATTGCCGACCGCTGTCGACCGGCCGGTCTATTTACTGGTGTCGCATCACCATCTCGAACGGCACCGGCTGATCGGCCGGCTCAAGCGACGAGGCAGGGCGGGCTTTGTCTGCCTGATACACGATCTGATCCCAATCGAGTTTCCCGAATACGCTCGACCCGGCCAGGATTTGCGGCACCGCCGGCGGATCGAGACCGCGGCGTCGCTGGCCGACGCTGTGATTGTCGGCTCGGCCGCGACCCGCGACGCTCTCCAACCGCACCTCGACCGCGGCGGCCGTGCTCTCACTGTGTTGGTCTCGCCGTTCGGCGTCGACCCGCCGGAGGTCACGGCGGGCGGACCGCCACTGCCGGAGGCGCCCTATTTCGTCTGCGTTGGCACGATCGAGCCTCGAAAAAACCACCTGCTGCTACTCAATCTCTGGCGCCGACTGGTCGCGGAGTGCGGACCGCGGGCCCCCCGCCTCGTGCTGGTCGGGCATCGCGGATGGGAGACCGGAAACGCCGTCGAGATGCTCGACCGCTGCCCGGCATTACGAGGAGTCGTCTTCGAGCGCAGTCACGCCTCCGATGCCGAGATGGCGCGCATGCTCAAAAGATCACGCGCGTTGTTGTTGCCGTCCTTCGCCGAGGGTTTCGGGTTTCCGATGGTCGAGGCTTTGGGTCTCGGCGTACCCGTGCTGTGCAGCGATCTCGCAGCATTACGGGAGAATGGCGCCGGCATTCCGGAATTTCTCGACCCGCTTGACAGTCGTGGCTGGCGGGAAGCGATTATCGATTATTCATCGCAAACTTCGCTGCGGCGGCAGGCGCAACTCGAACGCCTCGCAGGCTGGAAAACGACCGGATGGCAGGACCATTTCGCCACGGTCGATGCGCTGATCGCACGGATCTGCGCTCTCGCCGGCGGAATCGGATAATTGTCTCCGAACGCGTCCGTCGCGGGCATTGCCAGGGTCTAGCGCGGCGACAACGCCATCTTGCCGAGATGGCGCGCGACGGCTGCCAAATCGCTCGGCTCAGAGGCTACCCGGAGACTCTCCTCCAATAAGATCCGCACGGTGTCGCGAACTTGTTCTTCGCTATGCGCCGCAGTCATAAAAAATCTCAGCCTCGCCGCGCGCTCCGGCACCGCCGGGTAGAGGATCGGCTGAACGTTGACCCCCCGTCGAAACATAGCCTGCGCCAGTCGCCCAGCGCGGATCGAGCCGCCGGTGATGATCGGCACGATCGCGGCGCCGATCGATCCGCCGACATCAAGGCCCCCTTCACGCGCCAAACGCAAAAATAAAGCCGCTCGGTCATTGACGCGGCGGACGCGCTCCGGCTCCCGCTCCAGCAATTCGATAGCGGCAAGAGCCGCCGCCGCGGCTGGCGGGGCCATCCCGACCGAGAATACGAAGCCAGGCGCCGCCAACTTTAGATAGTCGATCAACTCGGCTCGTCCGGCGATATAGCCGCCGCAGGATACGAGGCTCTTACTGAGCGTTCCCATCCAGATATCGACCTCGCCCGGATCGACGCCGAATCGGTCGGCGGTACCGAAACCGCGCGGTCCCAGCACACCCAGGGCGTGCGCCTCGTCGACCATAAGCCAAGCTCGATGGCGCTGGGCGATGGCGATGAACGCCGGCAGATCGGGGACGTCGCCGTCCATACTGTAATGGCCTTCGATAACGAGCAGGGTATGCCCATTGCGCGGGCGCAGCTGGCTGAGCAGCCGGTCGGCGGCCGCGTGGTCGAGATGGGCGAATGGCACGCGGCGGGCGCCAGAGAGGATCGCGCCTTGGACGATGCTGTTGTGGATCAGCGCGTCATGGACGATGACATCGTTACGCCCAAGCAGATGCCCGATCACGGTCACGTTTGTCGAATGGCCGCCGACAAAGGCTGCGCTGTCTTCGGCGCCGTGCAGTCGCGCCAAGGCTTGTTCGAGTTCGCGATGAACCGGGCGTTCGCCGGAGACCGGACGGCTCGCCGAGACCGAGGTGCCGTAACGATCGATCGCCGCCTTCGCCGCCGCCGTGATCTCGGGGTGACCGTTGAGCCCGACGTAGTTGTAGGAGGCGAAGTTGACGTAGTTCTTGCCGTCGATCACTGTCTCCGCGCCGGCGATGCCCTGATGCACACGGAAGAACGGATCGGCGATCCCGAGGAACTCCGCAGCTTCACGGATCATGCGGATCTCTCTAAACCCTTCGAGCTCCGCCACCGAAAGCCGCGCGACCAGGTCGCCCGTTTGCGCTCCGCGGTGATCAGAGCGAGCCATCCCCCGCAACGGGGAGGCAGCCGCGACCTTCTCCAGCAGCCGTGCCTTTGCTTGCGGCGACAACCCAAAGAGGTTTCGCCCCGCCGCCAACGGACTACTCCGCCGCCACCGATTTGAGTTCCGACATCCTCGCGGCGGCGCTGCCCTCCTCCGCCGCGATAGATGTTTCGCCGATACCCTCGTAGCGGGCTGCCAGCGCGACGATTTCGGCGTTCTTTGCACCCGCGCCCAACGCGCCGCCAAGACGAGCCGCGATCGAGGCCACACTCGTCCCTTCGGTCAGAGACACCAGCGGCAGATCGATCCGCAGCCGGCTTTCGAGGGCGAGACGAAGTTCGACCGCCATCAACGAGTCCATTCCCATCTCCGAGAGCGGCCGCCGCGGATCGAAGCCCCCGGCTGGAAACCGCAGGATCCGCGCAGCCTCTTCGGCTACTACCGTTTTCAGCAGAGCCAGCGCCGCGTCCGGATCCATCTCGGCCAGCCGATCGGCCAGCGCCTCGTCATTCGCCGCAGGGCCAGCCTTGGCGCGGATCTCCGAGAATAGGGGGGTCGCCAGCACCGGCAGAAAGCGGCCCGCCTCGGTCCAGCTAGCTTCGGCCAAGCCGACCACCGGCAGCCCGCTTGCGATCATCGCGGGAAGGCCTGCCAGGGCCTGTGCGGCGGGTATCGGTTTAGCCCCAAGCCGACGCGCCAGCGCAATGCGGATCTCGGGCCTCTGGGCCAAGTATCCGGCATCCTCGATCGGACCCCAAGCGATCGCGAGCGCCGGCTTGCCGTCGGCGCGCCGACGGCGGGCGAGCGCCTCCAGCGCCATGTTCGCCGCCACATAGGCGCCCTGCCCCGGGGCACCGAGCAAAGTCGTCGCCGAGGAAAACAACAGAAACAGCTCTATCGGGTCGGCGTGCGTCAGCGCGTCGAGGGCAAGGGCGCCGCCGAGCTTTGGGCGCAGGATCCGCTCAATCGCCGCTAGATCGATCTCGCCGACGAGCCCGTCGTCGATCGCTGAGGCGGCATGCACGACACCGCGCAGCGGCGGTTGCACCGCGCGGATCTGGTCGAGAATCGCAGCCAGGCAAGCCCGGTCGGCGACGTCCCCGCGATAAACCCGGACCTCGGCGCCCGCCGCCTCAAGCGCCGCAACCCGTGCCGCGCACCCCGGCGTTTCCAACCCGCGACGGCCAAGGAGCGCAATAGAGCCGGCGCCGTGCGCGACAAGCCAGCGCGCTGCTTCGTAGCCAAACCCATCGATCCCGCCGGTGACCAGATAGGTGCCGTCACCGCGCGCTGCAAAGTCCGGCGGCTCGCACAAGATGGCGCCGACCTTCTCGTCCGGAACCAGAACCAGCTTGCCGATGTGACCTGACGCCTGCATCAGGCGAAGGGCATCGTCGATCTCGGAAAAGCGAAAGAGCCGGTGCGCAAGCGGCCGAATCGCGCCCTCGGCCAGCAGGGTCGAGATTTCGGCAAGCAGCCGCCGTGCGAGCGCGGGTCGGCGCAGCGGCAACTGGTCGACATCGATTGCGAAATACGAGACATTTTGGCGCAACGGACGCAGATGTAGGCGGCGGTTGAAGTAGAAGTCGCGTTTGCCGAGTTCGAGAAAGCGCCCGAATGGCTTTAGTAACTCGAGGCTTCGCTCCATCGCCTCGCCGCTCAACGAGTTCAGTACGACATCGACCCCCTGCCCTTCGGTAATCTCGCGCACCGCGTCGGCAAAGGCGAGGTCGCGCGAATCGAGGACGTGGTCTGCACCGGCGAGGCGCAAGAACACTCGTTTCGTTTGGGAACCGGCGGTGGCGATGACAATCGCGCCGCGATGTTTGGCGAATTGGATCGCGGCGAGCCCCACGCCACCGGCAGCTGCGTGGATCAGGACATGCTCGCCCGGTGCGAGCTGTGCCAAATGACCCAAAGCGTATATCGCGGTGACAAAGGCAACCGGCAGTGTCACCGCGGCGGTGAAGCTCAGTTCGGGCGGGATCGAAGCGACCGCATCCGCCGGCGTCACGACGCGCGTGCTCAGTGCCGCTGGGGCAAAGGCCATGACCCGGTCGCCGACGGCCAAACCTTCGACGTCCGACCCAATGGAACGCACAATTCCCGCGCATTCGAGGCCGAAAGTTGGACCGGCAAAGCCGTCGATCAGCGCTTCTTCCGGGAGCAGCCCCATCGCCCACATCACGTCGCGAAAGTTGAGACCGGCGGCATGCACCTCAATCTCGACCTCGCCCGGGGAAAGAGGGCGTAGCGGGCGGTCCTTCCAACTCAGCGAATCGAGCCCACCAGGCTCGCGACTCGTCAGGGTCAGCACTTCCGATCGCGGCGCCCGGCGGGGCGGCAGGCCGGGCCGCAACCGCAGAACGTGACGCCCATGCGGCGTCCAGACGATCTCGGGTTCCTCCGTGGCGGCCGCTAATTCGGCGGCGATCTGCCGGGCGCGTTCGCCCGGAGTCGTAGCGCTGGCGAGATCGACGAGATGAACCGACAGCTGCGGCAATTCATTAACGAGCACGCGCGCCAAGCCCCAAAGGGCGGCGCCCGCTGGACCCACCGCCGTGTCGGCGCCGGCGATTGCGGCCTGTTGGGCATCGCAGGTAACGACCCAGAGCGCGACGCGCCTCCGCTCCGCCTCGAGCGCGACCGACGCCAGCTCTGCGATCTGGCGCCCGGCGCAGTGAGGATCGCCGTCCGATTGATCCGACAAATAGAGAACGATTTCCCCCGCGCCAGGGTCCCGCTCAAGACGCGCGTCGGCCCCGGTGACGTCCAGAAGATCGAGATTGAGCACTGTTTCAACGCGATGGCCCGCTGCTGCCAATCGATCCAGCAGAACCGCCCTGAAGGATTTATCACCGCCGACGAGGGTGATTCGGTTCGACGACGACAGTTCCGCGATGACCGGCTCTGCGCACACCGGGGCGATGCCCCAGAACAGGGCGCAGGGCCACGGCGACGCAACCACGCCGGCAGCGCCGACGGCGTGGAAACCTGCCGCCGCGAGCTCGGCCCGCCACTCCTCGCCCGAGCGCATCGGCGATACCGCGCTGGCCATTGACGCAGTCGCCCACCATCCGACAGCCTGCCCGAAGACAAGGTCCCAAAACGCGTTCGGCTCGGGATCGACCGCGACCAACAGCCCGCCCGGGAGGAGGAGATCACGCATAACGGCGAGCGCAGCGGCGTCGAGCTGCAAACGGGCGCAGGCTTTTACGGCTAATACAATATCGAACCGAGTCTCGCCCAACGCATCCACGCCATCCTGCGGGGACCAGGGCTGCGCATCAGCGCCGACGAAGGAACGCGTCACCGCAGAGAGCCGATCGATCTGCTCGGCGTCGGCGCTCGTCGCCTTATAAGCCAGCGCCACCCTTGACGAGGACAGGCGCTCCAGCACGCGGCGCGTTATCCCGCTGACCGCACCGATCTCAAGAATCCGCAACGGCCGGTCCCGTGGCCACGCAGCCCCGAGGTCATCCAGCGCATCGCACAGTAAGTCGAGGCTGGCGACGCTTGCCGGCGAGGCCTGTAGCAGCTGCTCGACCATCGGCGATAGCCAAGGCGTCGCCTGCCCCGGACCTTCGGCGAGAAACTTCGGCAGGTCTTCTAGAGCGCGCGCGGCAAGCGCAAGCTCAGCGACCAAATCGGGGGCATCGGCGAGCAACAGGCGCCAGATTTCCGCTGCGTTGGGCAGATCGCTCGTCGGATCGATCCGCCACTCCCCCTCGGTTTCGGTCGCGGCGCCAAGCTGTTCTAGCGCTGTTAACAGACATTCGACCAACCCGCGCGAACCTAGTGCAACCCGTCCCGCATCGGTCAGCTCCCCGATCCTGAAGGGCCGGCCAGGTGCCACCAGTTCGTTCAAGGAGGGAAGTGCGCTCGCGCCAATCAGTGCGTTGAGCAGCAGCGCTTGGTCGCGTTGTCCGAGGTCCGGTTCGCGGCTTGCTGCAAGCCGTGCCAAAGCGGCGCCGGCTTGGGCCAGCACAACCGGAGTGTCGAGCTCTGCAAGCGGCGCCGGAACGAGATCGACATGAAACAAACGCCCGTCGGGCGAAACCCGCCTGCCCAGTTCCACGCGGCGCAACCAGCAATCCTCGAGCTCGGCGATGACCGCGTCCAACTCGTCGTAGACCACGATGTCCGCCGAGACGGATCTGACCCCGCCCCGCGTCAAGCGAAGCCGCGCCTGGCGCGCAACCCGCCCAAACGGCGCCATCAGCCGCACTCTACCGAAGCGCCACGGCAAAAAACCTGTACCCGGCAGCTCCCGACGATGTCCCTCCAGCAGGCCGAGCAGTCCCTGCAACGCACCATCGAGCAAAGTGGGATGGAGCAGATAAGCGTCGAGGGGCTCGCCAATCGGCGCAGGATCGAAATGAACGATCGCGGCATCGTTCGCGACGACCTCGACATGATCGACCGTTCTGAACCGGGGGCCGTAATCGAGCCCGGCGCGCTTTGCCAACCGATAAAGAGACGCGGCGTCAATGCGACGCCCACCAGGCGCGCAGTCGGCCCAGCGCAGAACCGGCCTGGCATCGCTTGCTGCCGAGACCCGGCCCACCGCATGAACTGTGAACGGCTCGCTCGTCAGCCGCGGTCGGCTCGCCAAGTCCCAGTCACCGTCTTCGGAGACAAGCGTCGTGCGCAGCTCGCGCATGCGCTCTCTGTCGAATGGCAGCGGGCGCCGGATTTCGACATCAAAGGCTTCCAGCACCGCGGCCTCTGGCCACCGCCATCGTCCCGCCGCAAGGGCGATTTCGAGGATCGCGGCGGCCGGGAAGACCGGGGTTCCTTCGACCGCGTGATCAGCGATCCAGGGCAGCACCTGCTGGTCCAGATGATTAAGCCAGTGCGGCAGCGGACCATGCTGACGGAAGCCAATCAGCGGGTGGTCAAAGGGCGGATTTTCCGGGTCGCTGGCTTCGACCGTCTTGTCAAGCCAGAATCGCTGGCGTTGCCATGGATACAGCGGAACGCTCCGCGAGTCCGCAGGGCCATCGAACAATGGCGCCGCCGGCAGGTCGTACCCAGCGACATAGCAGTGAGCGGCGATCCTCGGAAACGGATCGCCATCGCCGTCGTTTCGGGAAAGGCTGGGGAGGACGCGGCCTTCGACCTCCGCCGCGCGCAGCCCGTCCGCCAAATAGCCGTGGAGGATCGCGGCAGGCCCGATTTCAACAAAGATACGAAAGTCGTCGCTGATCAGCGCGGCGGCGGCCTCGGCGAAGCGTACCGGATTTCGGATGTTTCGCCACCAATGATGGGCGTCGAGCACAGCGTCTCCGATGGCGGCGCCGGTGACACTCGAAACCAGACGCGCTGTCGGGCGAAGCGAGGATAAGTCGGCTAGGCTTATCATCAGCTCGTCTTGGATTGGGTCCATGCATTGGGAATGAAAGGCGAAATCGAGATCGAGTGGGCGGCACCAAAGATTGCGCCTGCGCGCCTCGTCGGCCAGGCGCTCGATTTCCGCACCCGAACCCGAAATCGTGACCGATCGGGTGGCGTTAAACGCCGCGATCTCCGCGGTGCTGTCGAGCTCGGAGAGAAAGCTGCGCGCCGCATCGCCGTCGAGCGCCAGCGCCGCCATCCGCCCGGATCCTTGCGTTCGCTGTTGGCCGCGGCTGCGGGCGACGACGATGCGCCCGGCATCTGCAAGTGAGAGTGCGCCGGCGCCCCAGGCAGCCGCGATCTCCCCGACGCTATGCCCGAGATATCCTGAGGCGGTGATGCCGAGCTCGCGCAGCGCCTCAACGACACCAACCTGGATGGCGAATAGCAGCGGTTGGGCAATGTCGGTGCGCGCCACCCGCTCGCCGTCGACGCCGCGGGCGATCAACTCTACGACCGACCAGCCTAGTTGCGGACGCAATATGCGGTCGACGTTCTCGATCGCGCTGCGGAAGGTCGGGTTGGCACGCAAGGCGGCCCGTCCCATTTCGGGGAACTGCGCGCCATTGCCGGAGAAAACGAAGGCGAGCTTTGCGCCGCTAACGGCGGTTCCGGCGACAAGATCCGCCGCCGGTCGGTTGTCGAGAAAACTCTCGAGCAGGATGGCATTGGCGGCACGATCACCGCCGAGGGCAACCAACCGATGCGGGTGGTGATCGCGCCCGCGGGCGGCAGCACGCACTGCCGCGGAGATCTCGTGGTCCGGCAGGGCGGCGAGGGTACCGCACCAGCCGCGGACGAGCTCGCGAAGCGAGGCCTCTGCGGCGGCCGAGACCAACAGCGGCGGGGGCGGTCCAGGATGCTGCGGGCTCTCCTCCCGTTGTGGTGGCCCGGCGAGAACGACATGCACGTTGGTCCCGCCAAAACCGAACGAGTTGACCCCAGCGTAGCGTTGGTGTCTGGCAGTCGTCAGCTGCTCAGCCTCCTGCAGCAGGCGCAGGTTGAGCGTGTCGAATGCAATATTCCGGTTCGGGCTGGTGCAGTGCAGGGTCGGCGGCATCACACCGCGATCGAGCGCGAGGGTTGCTTTCAGCAGCCCGGCCATACCCGATGCCGGCTCCAGATGACCGATATTGGTCTTGACCGACCCGATCGGCAGCGGCTCGCACCGTCTTTGCCCGAGAGCGTGTCCAACCGCCGCCGCTTCAACCGGATCGCCAACCGGCGTCCCGGTACCGTGCATCTCAAGAAACGCCAGCAAGTCCGGATCAATTTCCGCCTGCGCGTATACCGAACGCAGCAGCAATGCCTGCGCCGCCTCGCTCGGCAATGACAATCCGATGGTTCGACCGTCCGAATTTGTGCCGGTAGCGCGGATGACCCCGCGAATCGGATCACCGCAGAGGAGCGCGTCGGCGAGCGGCTTCAGAACCACCACGCCACCGCCTTCGCCGCGGACATATCCGTCGGCCCGGTCATCAAAGGCGAAGCAGCGGCCGCGCCTTGACAGCATCGAGGCGCGGCAGAAGCCGATAAAGGGATAAGGCGTCAACAGCAGATTGACGCCGCCGACGACGGCGCTGCCGATCCGTCCGGCGCGGATCGCCTCACAGGCCTGATGCAGAGCGACCAGCGACGACGAGCAGGCGGTATCGACAGCGAGGCTCGGGCCGCGCAAATCGAAGACATAGGAAATACGGTTGGCGAGGATGCTCAGCGCATTCCCAGTCATGAAATACGAGTCAGCCCCGGCCGGATCGCCGAGCCGCAAATCGGAGTAATCGGTGGCCGATGCGCCGATATAGACCCCGGCTTGGGTACCGGCGAGCTGGCTCGACCGGATTCCGGCATCTTCGAGCGCGTGCCAAACGAGTTCAAGCAACAGCCGCTGCTGGGGGTCCATCTGCACCGCCTCGCGCGGAGAGATCCCAAAAAACGACGGCTCGAATTGGTCGACGCCACTAATCAGGCCGGCCGACCAAGTGTAGCTTTTGCCCGGTTCACCACGATCTGGATGATAGAAAAATCGGGTCGACCATCGCTCCGGATCGACCTCCGAGACTGCATCTCCGCCGGAGGCGAGCAGCTGCCAAAACCCCTCCAGGCCGTCACCCCCGGGAAATCGGCAGGATGCTCCGACGATTGCGATCGATCCGTCACTCATAGCAGCCGGAAGGTCGCCCCGGAGCACCAGCTTTCCCCATTTGCCCCCTCGCGATCGAAGCCGTCGCCCAGGCCTTCGGCTTTCGACTACCTGTTAATCCTATCTTAATTGTCGTCGTCGATGGCGGCGTTAATGTCAACCGCCGCGAGGACAACCGAAAGCGCTGCTGACGTGGCAATTTGGGTTCATCGGGCGCCATTGCCGAAGGTGGAGCTGGTCCGCACAGCGGGGGTCATTCCACCCCAAAGGATGGATGCGGTGGGCTAAGCGGGGCCACGGTTCCGGCTGGCCGCCACGGGTTGCGGGCCAGCCGCAACCTCTCACAAAGGTCCATCGCCAACCAATAAAGCGGTACGGCACGGCCCTTTACCATGGGCAGACCGGACGCGTCCAGCCCCAGCCACGGCAAGAATGGATTGCGGCGACCGTAGGCCCAAATCTCGCTGCGGACGGCCGGACGCGTCGAGATGCCGCGCGCGTGAAACCCCATCGTGTCGGCAACCACAAGCGTATTCTGCGGTACGGCGAACACTTTGGGCGCTGCGAACCCCAGGCGCCGCAGCATTGGCGCGCTGATTCGGAGCGAGCCGCGAGACGATTGAAAATCGGCGCTTTCCCCAGCCGTCAATGAGGCGCGCCGCTCCCAAGCCAGACGCCGGCGCGTCGGCTGGTGAGAGCCTGGGACATAGATCAAAGGTCCCTGATCCTCGGCAACATCGGTCAGGAAAAACCACGCTTTGACGGTCGGATGAAAGGTGTCAGCGTGCAGCCGGGTCTGGGGATCTGGCGACGCCTCGCGCACGTGGGCGAAGATCGTCTGAACGTAAAGGAACGGTTCGAGCCGATACGAGCCGATGTAGCGCACGAGGCCGAGCCATTCAGGGCTCTCGACCAAGGCGCGCACGGTCGGCAGGCGCATCATCGCCCGCCGGTCCAGGGCGATCCGCCGGGTGATCGCGTCACCCTGCGACTGCTGCCGCGCCGGCGCCACGAACGAAAGCACTTGCTGCTTGAGCGCATCAAAGGCGGCAGACGGCAAAAAGTCGTGTTTGATGACGAAGCCGTCGCGCGCAAACGCGGACCGATCTTCATTCGAGATCAGCGGCGCCAGTCTTTCCCGGCGCCTTTCGGCCATACGATAAGCCAAGCACATGCGGGCGACGTGTAGTCCCGCCCGGTTCAGGGTTGGGCTGCCGATGATCGGATTGTCGCGGAACGACTTCGCGCCGGTGGCGAGCGCCGCGACATGAATGGGCGCCATCAGCCAGGAGCGCCGCCGTGATCTCATGTCGGGCCTTCGGTTCAATCCTCGGGGTCCCTCTGAGGCGGACAGACGTACAGCGCGGCGAGCGCGTCGTAGACCCGGCGATCGATCTCGATGCCCTCGCGCAGTAGCCGCTCGCGGCTGCGAAACGAGCGCTCGCCCGGGATACGGATCTCTTCAACCCCGGGCTGACGTGGAATGCTCTTGATGCGGTCGACCAGCCCGCTGACCTCGCGCTTAAACTGGTCGAGCGGAATCAGGAGGTCGGGCTTGAACACGACAAACAGGTAGCCGTCATCCTTCTCCGGCTCCGGGTCCATGCCTGAGCCGGCGAGCACGCCCAGAGCCTGCACGATGAAGCCGAGCCCATAGCCTTTGTACCCACCAAAAGGCAGCAGCGCACCGAGCCTCGCCGCTGTTGGGTCGCGGGTCGCCTGGCCTTGCAAATCGATAGCCACACCTTCGGGCAATAGCTGTCCGAGCCGCTCACGCAGCGCCAACTCCGTCCCCATGAACGCAGAGGTTCCCATGTCCAGAACCACTGGCCCGTTGTCGGATGGCATGCCAAAGGCGATCGGGTTGGTGCCGAGCGCCGCGCGTGCCCCGCCGAATGGTGCGACGCTGCGCGACGAGCTGGCGGTGTGGATGCCAACGAGGTCGGCGTTGGCGATCATTTCGACATAATAGGCGCTGCGCCCGCTCATCCAGCTGTTGGTGACACCAACAACAGAAAACCCGTGCGCAGCGGCCTTGGCGATCGCGGCGCGGGCGCCGTGATACATCGCGAGCATGCCGACATTGTTGCCGCCGTCATACAGAACCGAAACTTCGGTCTCGCGCACCACCCGCATCGGCTGGCGCGGCCGCTTGAAACGGCGGTGCTCGGGGATGTTCAGGATTTTGGCCATCCCCGAATACTCGTAGCCGCACAGCGCTGCATCGATCATGTGGTCGGCGAGGATGCGGGCTTCCTCGGCGTCGTACCCGATGCCGCGGAGCGCGCGCTCGGCATGCTCGCGCGCCTCGGCGACGCTCAAATGAATGCGGTCGGCCATTCTCCGCCCTCCGCCAGCTGCTGGCTCAACTCTGCTCAACCTGGAACACGGCCTTGCCGGCGATGTGCCGGTCGCGTAATTCAGGACCAATGCGCGCGAGATCGCGCCAGCTGTTTTCGACGAGTGAGAGCTTCAACGAGCCCTCGGAGACTAGCGACGCCAGCAAGGCGAGATCAGGGGCGAAACGCTCCTCGGCCTCAGAGGTGAAATAGGAGAAGCTTTGGATGCTCGCGTTCGGATGCTCGGCAAAATCGCGGAAATTGATCGCGGTAGGCTCGCCCGACGAGTTGCCGAAAATCACGATGGTCCCCTTGGCCTCGATCCGCGCGATCGCAGCGGCAAGCGAGGCGCCGCCGGCAGCTTCGAGGATCAGGCCAAATCGTCCCTGCGCCTGGTCGATGCCAGTGACGACAGCCGCGGCGCCGCGTACATGGCGGCCGCGCTCGGGGCTGCCGACGATGGCGGTGACATGAGCCCCCGAACGCGCCGCGATTTGCACCGCCATATGACCGACCCCGCCGGCGGCGCCGGTGACCAGCACTCGCTTGCCGAGCAGAGGGGCTCCGTGACGCAGGGTGCGCAGCGCCGTAAGCCCGGCGACTGGCAAGGCCGCCGCTTCCTCGAAGCGGACATTTTCCGGCAATGGCGCAAGGCGGTGGGTCGGCGCAGCAACGCGTTGCGCCCAGCCGCCATTGTCGGTGAGCGCGACGACGCGGGTGCCGGCTTTTGGTCCGCTGCCATCGGCCGCCCGGCGTACGACTTCGCCGCCGATATCCTGGCCCGGCCGCCAGCCCTCGGGGCGCACCTGCATCAGCCGCAATTCGCCGCGGTTCAGCGAGAAGGCGCGCACCTCGACCACCGCCTCGTTCGCTGCGGGGGCGGGCTCGGGCACCTCGCGCAGCTCGACCGGCGCCGTGCCGTTGGGGGTATTGACGAGAGCGAGCATTAGTTAGCTCCCAGTTACCTGCTCCAAAGCAATCGTCTTGGCCGGACTTGTTCCGGCCATCCACGTCTTCTATCCGCGCGATTGCTTCGTGGATGACCGGGCCAAGCCGGGTCACGACCGAAATGAACAGATGGCTCTCAGTTGAGTCGCAGATCGACGATGTGCTTGGGGTCGGGCTTCAACTCGCCCTTTTCGACCCGGGAGACGACGTCGGTCAGGATGGCGTTGGTCGGAGTGGGAATTCCGACCTCTTCGCCCTTGCGCACGATAAACCCGTTCAGAAACTGGATCTCGGTGCGGCGCCCCTTGAACATGTCCTGACCGGTCGAGGGGCGATGCTCGCCGCCACCGGCCCGGTTGGCTTCGGCGAGGCGATGCTCGTCGATTTCCTTGGTGGCGGCCGCGTCGCCTTCGCCGGCACGAGCGATCGTCTCCGGGTCCATGTGGCTGACCTCGTCGAAGACATAGCCGAGCGCCTGGCCGACGCGGATCGCCTCGCTGCCGAGCCGGGTCGAGAAATTCCGGATCGCGTCGTTCTTGATCATGTCGCGCGAAATCAGGCCGGTGCAGGCGGACAACCCGTTGCCCATGACGTTGGTGACGAGCTTCGACCAGCGCTCGCCCCACAGATTCTCGGTCACCATAGCGCTGTCGGCATAGCTGACGAGCCGGCAGACTTCCTTGGCGCGGTCGGTGATCCGACCGTGCACCTCCCCGACCCGGAAGACGGTATGGCGCGAGCCCGATTTGCCGGCGGCCCGGCGCACCTGGCCCGGCGCATGCAACTCTACGGTGATTGAGCTGGCGATCGAGCCCAGTGTCTTGCCCCAGCCGACGATGCCGGCGATGGTTTCTTCGTTCATGCAATTCTGCAACGAGACGATGAAGCCGCCGGGCGCCAGATACTGCTTGATCAGGGTCGTCGCCCAGGCGGTGTCATAGGATTTCATGCAGACAAAGGCGATGTCGATCGGCGCCTCTTTGCTCAGTTGCTGCGCCTCGGTCAGATGCAGCGCGCGTGGCTTGACCGTGAACGGCTCGACGTCGCGGATATGGGTGATCCTCAGACCGTCCTTGCGAATGGCTTCGACGTTTTCCGGCCACGGATCGATGTAGGTGACGTCTTCGCCGGCCTGCACCATATGAGCGCCGGCATAACCGCCGACCGCCCCCGCGCCGACGATCGCAATCTTGTTCTTCGGCATTCCGTCTTCCTCCGCATCAGGCTCGCGGCCCAGCGCGCCGCGTGCTCCGCTCGCGATCCTAGTACGGTGACCGCGCTGCCGCCATCCCATCGCTTCCGATCTATCGCTTGGGCTTCGACGGGGTGGGTTTGCGCGGCCGAGGATTGAGGCGCGGCTGCGCAGCCTTGGGCCGAGCCCCAACCTTGGGCCGAGCCCGCTTCGCCCCGCGAGCTTTCGGCGGCCGCCGCGCCGACTTTGTCGCCAGCCGCCAGTCGACGATCATCCCGATCGGGATTGTCGTCAGACCGAGCGCCATCAGACCGCTGGCGACGCGACTGAGCCAATCGATCTCGATCACGACGACGGCTAGCCCCAGCCCGAGGCCAGCGCCAAAGGTCAGCAGAGCGATCTTGGTGTAGTACATCGGTTGCGGCGGCGGGACCGGGCTCCTAAAGTGGCGTGCGTATAAAGACGGCGTCATCGACGCTCAGCGCACATGCCAGAAAGGGAAAGGGGATGATAGAGGTCGAGCGGCCGGCCGATCTCGCCGAATATATCGGCAAGGAGATCGGGGTCAGCGACTGGTTCACCGTGGACCAGGCGATCATCGACAAATTCGCCGACGCGACTGGCGACCATCAATGGATCCATGTCGATGTCGAGCGGGCCAAGCGCGAGCTGCCGGGCGGCAAGACGATCGCCCACGGCTATCTGACCCTGTCCTTGGTGCCGCGGCTCGCTGCGACCCTCCTTCGGGTCAAGAAGCGCTCGCGCGGCCTCAATTACGGATCGAACCGGGTGCGCTTTACCGGGCAAGTGCCGGCCGGCTCGCGCGTCCGGCTGCGCCAGAAGATCAAAGCGGTCGAGCCGGTCGAGGGCGGCGGCGTGCGCATCACCTCGGAAAGCACGATGGAGGTCGAGGGTGCGACGCGCCCGGCTCTCGTCGCCGAAACCATCAGCATGCAGTTCGAATAAGGAGTCATGATCGATGGCAGCGGCATTGGAGCGGCGCTCGGTGATTGTGCGGCCGACCGGCGCGGCGCTCGGCGCCGACCTCGACGGCGTCGACCTGGGGCAAGAGCTGTCGCAGTCGACAATCGATGCAATCAAGCAGGCCTGGTCCGACCACTTAGTGCTGCGCTTTCGCGGCCAGCATCTCGACGACGATCAGCTGATGCGCTTCAGCGCGCTGTTCGGCGAACTCGACTTCGCGCCGGTCATCGCAGCATCGCGGGTCCAAATCCGCGGCGAGAACCGTTATGTCAATTCGGCCGAGGGAGGCCACCGCTACATATCGATCATTTCCAACATCGTCGAGAACGGGGTCGCGATCGGCGCGCTCGGTGCCTATGAGGCGATCTGGCACACCGACATGTCGTACAACCCGGAGCCGCCGATTGGCAGCGCGCTCTATGCGCTCGAAGTTCCGCCCGCGGGTGGCGACACCGGCTTTGCCAATATGTACATGGCGTACAACACTTTGCCCGAGCAGCTGCGGCGCCAGGTAGCGGGCCGCCTGTGCCGCCACGATTCGAGCCGCAACAGCGCCGGCGAATTGCGCCGCGGCTATACCGATGTAACCGATCCGCGCGAGGCGCCCGGCGCCGACCACCCGATCGTCCGCACCCATCCGGTGACCGGACACAAGGCGCTGTTTCTCGGTCGGCGGCGCAATGCCTATGTCCAGGGCTTGGCGCTCAACGACAGCGAGCAGCTGCTCGATGCGCTGTGGGAGCATGCCACCGCGCCGCAGCTGACCTGGTATCAGCAATGGCGGGTCGGCGACCTCGTGCTGTGGGACAATCGCTGCGTCATGCACCGCCGCGACGAGTTCGACCCGACAAGCCGGCGGCTGATGCACCGGTCGCAGATCAAGGGCGACCGTCCGTTCTGAAGATTACCCGACCTCGTTTTCGGCAACCGGCACGAGGCGGTCGAGCGCCGGCTCATAATGCAAGACGAAGAGTGCCGTGTTGGGCGCCCTGGCCGGCTGGCCGCCCGGCGGCAACGCGTGTTTGACCAGCTGGCGCACCATCGCGCCATGGGTCGACACGCCGATCCGCCGATAAGGGTGCGCGACGGCGAATCGGCGCAACACCGCCAGCCCGCGAGTCAAGGTGGCGAGGCCGGTCTCGCCGCCTGGGAAGGCCGCATCGTTGTCGCTGTACCAGCGCTCGGTCAGCTCCTCGCCGAAGCGGGCTTTGGCATCGGCCCAGATCATCCCTTCGGCAGCGCCGACATTGGTCTCGCGCAAACCCAGATCGGTCGCCAGCGGCACGCCCAAGGCGTCGGCGACGATCCGCGCGGTGGTCATCGCCCGCGCGAGATCGCTGGACAAGATGGCGTCGAGGCGGTGCGCGCGTAACCGGTGGGCCAATGCCTCGGCCTGAGCGAGGCCCGTGGCGTTGAGCGGGGTATCGGTATGCCCTTGCAGTCGCCCCTCGCGGTTCCAATCGGTTTCGCCATGACGGAACAGGAACAGAATGCGCTGGTCGCGATCTTGTTGCACAACGGCCCTCCGCGTGATCTTGGATGATTATTTCCGTCAAGCGGGGATGGTCGGCAACACCCGCGTCACCATGTTCGGCTGAATCCGCCGCTGTCGGGGGGCGGTCACGCCCAAGGTCCACGCTTCCTCAGTCTCAACTCGGTGGCGCTGCTCCAACGTCAACCCAGGATCGCCGGCGAATAGCGCCGCGAGTTCCCCCGCCCGGTCGCGCTCCGCAAGGAAGCGAGCGACGGTGCGAACTTGGGCTCGGTCCTTGGGTTCATCTGGTGCTGGCGACACCGCCCATAATGATGGGTAGACCTCGGCGATAACGATTCGGGCCTCGAAGCGCGGGCATAGGCCGGTTTCGAACGGCCAGACCTTTGTCTGCCGATACCAGCGCGGGTCGTCGCGCAAGGCGCGCGCCACCGGGATCCCAGTCAGGGCTTGACCCCCGACCGACCCGGCGCCCAATAGCTTCCAGCAGGGCTGAGCGCTCGGGATGTAGAGATCCACCATGCGACGCTCGGCCAACCCTTCGCTATCGTGACGGCGGTGATGCTTGCCGGCGAGACAGGTTCTGACCGGTGCGGCAGGGCAGCCCCAGAATGGAAACCCGCTGCCCGAGACACGCCGGTTCAGCGCGTCGGCCACGTCGAAGCGGTTGTTGCGGTTGCGCTCGTCGTCGGTGATCCGACCGGCGATCTCATCCCAGACCGCCCGCCAAGGCGGCCCCGACAGGCCGAGCCGGGCAGCAAACCCGGCGGGATAGCCGAGCGGGAAATCGAAGCCTAGCAGGACCTTTTCGTCACTCGCACGCGCCGCCGTCAGCCATTCGGCGATAAGCGCTTTGGCTGCGTGGCGAGTTGGCGGATTGACCAAGGTTTCAACTTCGCCGCAGCGCCGGCAGATCCAGATGCTGTCGCGGCCGATCCGCGGCATGTTTGCCGCGCTCCAATCGACGATCACGAAACTATCGAACATCAGACGCGATGATACCGCGGATTCGGCGCGGACTGCCCGCCCATAGCGCGTCGCCTGTGGTCATCGGTTGACTGTCTTCCGGCCGCAACCGAGACTGCCGCTGGGATGATGCCGGCCGTTGATGCCAATCCGTTGCTGCTGCTCGTGGCCGGTCTCGCCATCGACGCATGGTTCGGCGACATGCCGACGCTGTTCAGCCGCGGCCCCCACCCGGTCGTGCTGGCCGGCCGTGCCGTCGCTTTTTTCGACTGCAGGCTCAACCGCGAGATCCGCAGCGAGGCTTCGCGACGCTTCCGTGGCGTCGTCACCGTCATTGTGCTGGTGGGTCTGGCCGCGGCAATCGGGCTGGCAATCCAGCAAGCCTGCCTCGGCAGCCTTGTCGGCGCGGTGGTCGAGATCCTGCTGATCGCGGTGCTCGTCGCCCAGCGCAGCCTGTTCGAGCATGTCGCCGAGGTCGCCTGGGCACTCGATCGGGGTGGACTGGCGGCCGGGCGCGACGCAGTGCGGCACATTGTCGGACGCGACCCGATGAGGCTCGACGCTTACGGCGTCGCCCGCGCCGCAATCGAAAGCCTGGCGGAGAATTTCAGTGACGGCGTCGTGGCGCCGGTGTTCTGGTATCTGCTGCTCGGTTTGCCGGGACTCCTCGCCTACAAGATGGCCAACACGCTCGATAGCATGATCGGGCACAAGACGCCCCACTATCTCAGCTTTGGCTGGGCAGCCGCTCGCTTCGATGATCTCGTCAACCTGTTGCCCGCGCGGATCAGCGGGCTGCTGATTGCCGCAGCCGCGCTGTTTGCCGAAAAAGGCCGGCCCGGTAGGGCGCTGGCGATCATGCTGCGCGACGCCCGCAATCATCGCTCGCCGAATGCCGGCTGGCCCGAAGCGGCGATGGCGGGCGCGCTCGGTCTGGCGTTGGCCGGACCACGGCATTACCCTGAGGGTGCGGTGGTCGATCCGTGGATCGGCGAGGGCACGGCGCAGGTGGCGACCTCGGACATCGGGAGAGCGCTGAGCCTTTACAAACTCGCCTGCCTGATGGAAGGCGGGATGCTGCTCGGGGCTTGGCTCGCCGCCGCCCATTTCAGCTTGCTGATGTGAAGCCGGGCGGACGCGCCGCGGCGAGCAGCGCGGAAAGATCGAGATGGCTTTCCAGATGATCGGCGAGCGCGTCAAGGGTGGCCTCGACTTGATGCTCATAGGCGAAAGCGTCGGAGGCAGCGCCAAGTCGGGCTAGAACGCCGCGGCGGAACGGATCGCTGGCGAAAAGCCCGTGCAGATAGCAGCCGGCGACGAGGCCGTCGGCGCTGACCGCACCGTCGCTGCGGTCCGCCAGGCGCAACATCGGCCGCTCCAGCCCCGGCCCGGTTGTCGTCCCGAGATGCATCTCGTAGCCGCTGACCGGCATCCCGGTTGCCAGCTCGACGCCCGCGATCGATTCGAGCCGCTTTTCGCCGCCCAGGGCCGTGTCGATCTCGAGGAGCCCGAGGCCGCGTACGGTTGCCGTGCGCCCCTCCATGCCCAACGGATCAGCGATCGTCCGCCCGAGCATCTGATAGCCGCCGCAGAGGCCGAGGATCTGCCCGCCATGGCGGCGGTGAGCGAGGATGTCGATATCCCAGCCCTCACGGCGAAGGAAGTCGAGATCCGCGAGCGTTGCCTTCGAACCCGGCAGAATCACCAGCGCCGCGTCCCGCGGCAGCGGCCGTCCGGGCTGAACCAAGACCAGCTCGATCCCCGGCTCGGCGCGCAACGGATCGAGATCGTCGAAATTGGCAATGCGTGGCAGCACCGGCACGGCAATGCGGGTGGTGCCTACGGCCGGCTGCGGCGCAACCCCCCTCACCCTTCCCTCTCCTCCCGGCGGGGGGAGAGGGTTGCGCATGGGCGCGGGAGCGAGTGCCAGCGAATCTTCCGCCGGCAATAATGAGGCAGCGGGGAAGTACGGCACCGTACCGAATGAGCGCAGCCCGGTGCGCTCGCCGATTGCAATAAGACCGCCGTCGAAGAGTCGGATATCGCCGCGAAATTTGTTGACGATGTAGCCGGCGAGCAAGCCCCGTTCGCTCTCGGACAACAGCGCGCAAGTGCCGACGAGCTGGGCGATGACGCCGCCGCGCTCGATATCGCCAATAAGCACGACCGGTACGTCCGCGGCTTCGGCGAACCCCATATTGGCGATGTCGCCCGCACGCAAATTGACCTCTGCCGGGCTGCCGGCTCCCTCGACAAGAACAAGATCGGCCGGCGCGGCGAGCCGCGTGAACGCGGCGAGGACCGATGGTAGCAGGCTCGGTGCTAGTCGACGGTACTCGCCGGCAGAGGCGCTGCCCCAGACCCGGCCATCAAGCACGATCTGCGCGCCGCTCTCCGATTGCGGCTTCAGCAGCACCGGGTTCATGTTGGTCATCGGCTCGACGCCGCAAGCACGGGCCTGCAACGCTTGCGCCCGGCCGATCTCGCCGCCATCGGTGGTTACCGCCGCGTTGTTCGACATGTTCTGCGGCTTGAACGGCCGCACCTTCAATCCGCGCCGGGTAAAGGCGCGCGCCATCCCGGTCAGCAGCAGCGATTTGCCAACATCCGAGCCGGTGCCCTGCAGCATCAGCGCCCGAGCGGTCAGAACTCGATGCCCTGTTGGGCTTTGACCCCGGCGCGGAATGGGTGTTTGACGAGGGTCATCTCAGTCACGAGATCGGCGGCCTCGATCAGCTCTGGCTTGGCATTGCGCCCGGTGACGATGACGTGCAGCTCGCGCGGCTTGGCCATCAGTGCCGCCACAACCTCGGCGAGCGGCAGATAGTCGTAGCGCAGCACGATGTTGAGCTCGTCGAGCAGCACCAGCCGGTAGGACGGGTCGGCGATCATCGCCTTCGCGACTTCCCAGGCATTGCGTGCGGCGGCGATGTCGCGGGCGCGGTCCTGGGTGTCCCAGGTGAAGCCTTCGCCCATCGCCCGGCAGGTCACGAGGTCGCCGAAGCGTTCGAGCGCCACTCGCTCGCCGGTGCCCCACACCCCCTTGACGAACTGGACAATGCCGACTCGCATGCCGTGACCGAGACAGCGCAATACCATGCCGAAGGCGGCGGTCGATTTTCCCTTGCCGGTGCCGGTATGGACGATCAGCAGCCCGCGCTCTTCGGTCTTGGTCGCCAGCATTCGGTCGCGCGCCGCCTTGCGCCGAGCCATCCTTTCGTTGTGGAGGCGGTTGACTTCCTCTTCAGTCTGGAGCGGATCGCTCACGGTACGGCCCATTGCGTCAGCGCCTCGCGGGCGCTGTTGCGGCGCGGGCGCCACAACCCGCGGTCGATCGCTTCGAGAAAGCGGCGGCTGGTGTCGGCGAGTGCGGCCGGGTTGTGCTCGGTCATAAAGCCGCGCACGGCCTCGTCGGCGATATAGGCGTCGTATAGCGCCTCAAAATGCGCATCGTCGACGGCCCGCGCGGTCGCGGCGAAGGCGAACAGGTAATCGACCGTCGCGGCGATCTCAGCCGCCCCCTTGAAGCCGTGGCGCATTACCCCGGCGATCCAGCGCGGGTTCGCCGCTCGGCCGCGGACGACCCGCCCGATCTCTTCGCGCAGGGTGCGGATGCGCGGGGTCTCGGGCCGCGAATGGTCGTTGTGATAGACCGCCGGAGCGCGCCCCGAAAGCTGGCGCACGACGAGAGCCAGCCCGCCTTCAAACTGGGAGTAATCGCCGCTGTCCAGCAAATCGTGCTCGCGGTTGTCCTGGTTGTGCAGCACGGCGTCAGCGTCGGCGAGCCTGGCTTCGAGCATCGCTCGCTCCGGGCTGGCCTCGCCACCAGCGCGGTAGGCATAGCTGCTTGCGCCGAGCCAGGCATCGGCGAGATCGGCCTCGTCATCCCAGAGCCGCTCGTCGATCAAATGCTGCACCCCGGCTCCATAGCCGCCGGGCTTCGAGCCGAAGATCCGGTAGCCGGCGCGCTCGGCCGCCTCGGTCGGCGCGACACCCTGGGCTTCGAGCGCATGTTGGTCGGCAGCGAATCGGGCGGCCAGCGGGTTGTCCGAGGCCGGCTCGTCGAGTGCTGCGACCGCGCGCACCGCCGAATCGAAGAGGTCGATCAGCCCCGGAAAGGCATCGCGGAAGAAGCCGGAGACGCGCAAGGTGACATCGACCCGCGGCCGGTCAAGCACCGAAGCCGGCATGATCTCAAACCCGGTTACCCTTCCGCTCGCCCGCTCCCAAACCGGCTGCACGCCGAGCAACGCCAAAGCCTGGGCGACATCGTCGCCGCCGGTGCGCATGTTCGCCGTGCCCCAGGCCGACAATGCCACCCGCGCCGGATAGCTGCCGTGTTCCTGGGCATGACGCTCGACCAGCAATGCCGCCGATTTCCAGCCGAGTTGCCACGCGGCCTGGGTCGGCACCGCACGGGTGTCGACAGAGTAGAAATTGCGGCCGGTCGGTAAGACCTCGGGCCGGCCGCGGCTCGGCGCGCCGGACGGGCCGGGCATCACCAGCCGGCCGTCGAGCCCGGCGAGAAGCCCCGCCAGCTCGGCATCGCCGCACGCGGCTACCGCCGGGCGCAAATACTGCTCCACCCAGGTCAGCACGGCGCGCGTGCGATGCCAGCGATCCTCGGCGCCGACCTCGCCGGAAATCAGACGCAAGGACAACGCCTCCAGGCGTTCGACCGTGTCGCCGGCACTGCGCCACGGCCCGGGACCGATGAGCACCGCCGGACGCGGGCCACGCCACGGCTCGGCCATGTGGAGAGCGAGCGGGTCCTCGCCGAGTTCGAGATCGACGGCCAACGCGCGCAGCAACGAGAAGTTCTCGGGAGCGGCGCCGCGGCCGGGACGGGCGAAGGCGGCCAGCAACGCGTCGAGTTTCGGACCCTCGGGGCTCTGGCCGAAGACGTGAAGCCCGTCGCGGATCTGCAATTCTTTGATCTCGCACAGTAGGCCGTCGAGCTTGCGTAATGCCGTTGCCGTGTCCTCGCCGGCGGTGATGCCGCAATCGCCGTCGAGCCCGGCTGACCGCGCCCGTTCGAGGATTGCCGGCGCCAACACTCCGACTCGCCGCGAATCGCCGTGGGTAGCCTCATAGTACTCGTCGATCAGGCGCTCGAGTTCGGCCATCAAGCCATAGCTGCCGGCCCGGGTCAGCGGCGGGGTCAGATGGTCGACGATGACCGCTTGGGCGCGCCGTTTGGCCTGGGTCCCCTCGCCGGGGTCGTTGACGATGAACGGATAGAGATGCGGCAATGGTGCCAGCACCGCTTCGGGAAAGCATTCGGCCGACAATGCCAGAGCTTTCCCCGGCAGCCATTCGAGGCTGCCGTGCTTGCCGAGATGGATTACGGCATCGGCGTGGAAATCTTGGGCCAGCCAGGCATAGGCGGCGAGATAGGCGTGCGGCGGTACCAATGCCGGGTCGTGATAGGTCGATTTCGGGTCGATGCCATAGCCGCGAGCCGGCTGGATTAGCACCGCGATATTGCCGGCGCGGAAGCCGGGAATCGCGAACCGACCGCAATCGAGCCGTCCTTCCCGGAAAAACGGGTCGCGTTCGGCCGGACCCCACCGTGCGGTGATCGCCTGCTGCACAGGCGGCGGCAAAGTCGCGAAGAACGACGAATATTCGGCAAACGAGAATGTCTCCTCGCACGCTGCAGTCGGGTTCGCGTTGGTCGGACCGTCGGTCAGACGCCGGATCAGAGCCGCGGAATCTTCGGGAATTTCCTCCACCCGGTAACCGGCATCGGCTAGCGCACGCAGGATTGCGAGCACCGAGGCCGGCGTGTCGAGGCCGACACCGTTGCCGATGCGGCCGTCGCGGTTCGGGTAGTTGGCGAGGATCAACGCGACGCGGCGCTTGGCCACGGGGCGCTCGCGCAGCCGCGCCCAATTGCGCGCAAGATCGGCGACAAAGGCGACACGATCGGCGACCGGCCGATAGCCGACGAGATCGATCTCCGTCTCGGTATCGCGGCCGAGCGGCGCCTTGAACGAGACTGCACGCGACAAGATGCGGCCGTCGATTTCCGGCAACGCCACGTTCATCGCCAGGTCGCGCGGGTGCAGGCCGCGGCTTCCGGCGCGCCAGCTTTCCTCGTCGCCGCCGGAGAAGACGACCTGCAGTACCGGGCAGTCGGCGGCCGCCAGCGGATCGTCGCCGGCACCTGCCCGGACGGAAAAACCAGTGGTGTTGAGGATCACCGCGGGCGGATAGGCGCTGAACAACGCGCCGAGTAGCGCAGCGGCCTCACCCTCTTTGAGGCTCTGCACGAAGATCGGCAACGGGCGCAGCCGCCTTGCCGACAGCGCGCGCACCAGCGCATCGACCGGCGCCGTGTTACCGGATTGAACCAGCGCGCGGTAGAACACGATTGGCACGAGGCCACCAGTCCCGCGCCAATCGGAGGCGATGTCGTCGAGGCTCGGCAATGCGCAGTCGGGCCAATAGAGACCGGCGCGCAGCAATGGCGCGGGCTCGGCCCAAGCCGCTGGATGCCCGATCAGCGAGGCGGCGTAGCGCAGCAAATTCTCGGCGTTGAGTAGGCCGCCCTCAGCGAGATAGCGCCACAGCCGGAGGGTGCTGTCGGGCATCAAGGTCGAGAGGTCGGCCAGTTCCGGATCGGGCTTGTCGTCGCCGGGCAGCAGCGCCAGCGGGATTTGATTGGCGCGGCAGGTATCGACCAGACGCTCGACTCCATAAGGCCAATAGGCGCTGCCGCCAAGCACCCTCGCAATCACCAGGCGCGCACCGGCGATCGTCTCCATGTACAGGTCGACTGAGAAGTTATGGCCGAGGCGCAGGATCGGCGCCAGGCGCAGGCTTGGCGCGGTCGGGTCCTGGGCGCGTCGCCGCGCCGCTGCCGCTGCGAGCAACGCCAATTCGGTATCGGCGCTCGACAGCACCACGATGTCGCCGGGGATCTGGGCGAGATCGACCGCGGCCGAGCCGTCGGCAATCACTCCCGGCAAGGTAGCGAGAAGGTGCATTCAGCCCGCCAGTGCCGCGGCGATGGCCGCTTGAGCGAGGCCTTTCTCGCCGATCACGACAAGCCGCGTGTCGCGCCGTTCATCGGTCTGCCAAGGCCGATCGAAATATTGCTGCAACCGATCGCCGACCGCCTGGATGACGAGCCGCCGGTCGCGACCAGGCAGATCGACAAAGCCTTTCAGCCGCAGCACGCCATACTGGCGGATCGCGGCGCGCAGGCGCGTAACGAATGCCTCGCCGTCCGCCACCGCGCCCAAACTCACGACAAAACTCTCGAAATCGTCGTGGTCATGCACCCCTTCGAGATCATGGATGGACGGCCGCGTGACAAGATCGTCCTCGGCCGTCGCGGCAAGGCCGAGCGCCACCTCGGGCGCCACCGCGCCGTCGCGCGTGGCTACGAGCTTGACCCCGGGGCGCAGTCGTTGCTCGATCTCGCCGCAGAGCGCGGCAAAGCGATCCGGGGGGACCAGATCGCTCTTATTCAAGAGCACGAGATCGGCGCAAGCGAGCTGGTCGCTGAACACTTCATCGAGGGGATTGTCGTGGGCGAGCGCTGGGTCCGCCGCACGGGCACGCGCCACCGCCTCGGGGTCGTCAGCGAACCGGCCGGCGGCGACGGCGGCGGCATCGATCACCGTCAGCACCCCGTCGACGGTTGTGCGGGTGCGGATCTCGGGCCAGGCAAAGGCTTGCACCAGCGGCTTCGGCAAAGCCAGGCCCGAAGTCTCGATCAAGATGTGTTCGGGCGGCGCCGGGCGGTCGAGAAGCCGGGTCAGGGTCGGCAGAAAATCATTAGCGACGGTGCAGCATAGGCACCCATTTGCCAGCTCGACGATATCATCCTCGGTGCAAGCTTCGTTGCCGCAGCCGAGCAGCAGCTCGCGATCGATGCCGAGTTCGCCAAATTCGTTGACGATTACGGCGAGCCGTCGCCCCTGTGCCCGTGCGAGCAGATGCCGCACGAGGCTGGTCTTGCCGGCGCCGAGAAAGCCGGTGATCACCGTAGCCGGGACGCGGCGCATTGGATCAGTTCCCCTTCAACACTAGAGGCAGGCCGGCGGCGACGAAGACGACGCGGTCGGCCAGGGTGGCAACCTGTTGATTGAGGCGGCCGGCGGCGTCGCGAAAGCGGCGGCCGAGCGGCGTTTCGGGAACAAGGCCCATCCCGACCTCGTTGGCGACCAGCACGACCGGGCCGGCGGCGAGGCGCAATGCCGCGCGTAGCGCCGCGATGTCGCCTTCGATCGGACGCTCGGCGAGCATCAGGTTCGACAGCCACAAGGTCAGGCAGTCGATCAATAGCGGCCAAACGGGGGACGCCTCGGCGGCGATCACCGAGGCCAGAGCCAGCGGCTCCTCGATCGTGTGCCAGAAAGATCCGCGGCGGGCCTGGTGCGCGGCGATCCGCTGTGCCATTTCGGCGTCCCCAACCTCGGCCGTCGCACAATAGGCGCCGCAGGCTGCGGCACCTTCAATCAGACATTCGGCATAGCGACTCTTACCGGAGCGGGCGCCGCCCAACACCAGGGTCACCGGGGCCAAACCGGCCCGTGCCCGACCTGAATTCGCCGACGGCATTGGTCCCTCCTCCGCCCGAGGAATCGTCCCAGTTCGTGCGATGCGGAGGTCTCCTGGCTCGGGGTCGTCGCCCGCAGCGCCTTCCCGGACCCCTTCGCTACCCTCCCCAGCACGCGGGGGAGAGTAGCGAGGGGGTTGCCAGTGGCATTTGCCGCGGGCTCGCCGCTTACAGTTGCGGGGGCAGCGCCGGTATCGCACCGGACTTCCCTGTCGCATCGCAGAGATATGCTACCACGTACGTGGCGCGCGTTATCACAGGTTCGTCTTCGAAGTTCGATTATGTTAGCGCATCGACGTGATCTGCGCCGTCGAGAACAGGAGGGGCGGATGAAGATTGAGGGCGGATGCCTGTGCGGCAAGGTGCGTTATTCGGCCGATGCCGAACCGATTTTTGTCGGCATGTGCCACTGCACAAATTGCCAAAAGGCGTCGGGAAGCGCGTTCAACATCGTGGTCGCACTACCAAAGCCAGCGTTGAGCTTGCAGGGCACAGTGGCAACATTCGAAGGCCGCGGCGACAGCGGCAAAGCTTCATACCGAAGGTTTTGCCCGATGTGTGCTTCGCCGATTGTGTCCGAGGCCGAGGTGATGCCGGACGTTGTCATGATCCCCGCGGGCACGCTCGATGATACGAGCTGGGTGAAGCCGACGATGCAGATCTACTGCGACAGCGCGCAGCCGTGGGTAAAACTCGAAGGCGACATGCAGCGGTTCCCCGGAATGCCTACCCAAGGATAGCGGGTCACCGCGGCGGGCGGTTGACGGTCACCACCCGCCAGCCGTGACCCAAGCCGGTGCCCTCGATCCGGTCGATGCGGGTGATCGAGCAGTTGTCGATCGAAATCGCCAGGGCCGCCTCGGGATCGAGGCTGAGCGCTAGCCCTAATGCCGCGCGGATCGTGCCGCCATGGGCCACGGCGATGATATCGGACCCGGCATAAGTTTCGGCCAGCCGGTGGATCGCCCGGCTGACTCGCGCGGCGACCGCCAGGAAACTCTCGCCGCCCGGCGGGGCCTCATGCGCCGGCGCGTGCCAGAAGCGATGGAAGTCGCCGTTGCGCGACTGGCTCAGCTCCTCATAGGTCAGGCTCTGCCACTCGCCAAAACTCTGCTCGGCGAGATCGGCGACCGACAATGCATCAGGACCCGGGATCGCCTGAGGCTCGGGTAGTCCGGCGCGGATGATCGCCGCGGCCGTCTCGTGGGTGCGGCGCAGGTTGCTTGTCACCCAGATAGCATTGCGCGGTAATTGCTCGGCGAGCCCGGCGAATAGCGGGGTCTCGGAGCAATCGCACGAAAGATCGAGCTGACCGTAGATGCGCCCGCCATAGGCCACCGGAGCATGGCGTACCCACCAGAAGCGGGTCGTGGTCTCGCTCATCTCGCAGCCGCCGCGAGCAGCATCACGATCTCGGCAATTTGCTGAAAGGCGCCCAGAACGTCACCGGTGTAGCCGCCGACCTGACGGCGGGCAAACGCCGCCGCCGCGTAAACCGCCGCCGCCGCGAGCGCGAGCGCGAGCGCGCCATGCAGCGGCCCGAGCGAGGTCAATCCGATCACGACGGCGATTGCCGCCGCCGTAAACACCGCTGCCGGGCGTGGCCTGCCAGCCATGGCGCCGAGCCCGTCGTCGCGCGCTCGCGGCAGTACCGACATCGCAACTGGCAGCACGGCGCGCGAGGCCGTGTGCGCCGCGACCAGCGCCAGGCCGGCATGGACCGCTTCGCCGATCTGCGCCAAAGCCGCCGCCCGCAGACCCACGCTGAGCACGATCGCCAGCACGCCGTAGGTGCCGTGCCGGCTGTCACGCATGATCGCGAGCCTGCTGTTACGATCATGACCGCCGAGGGCCCCGTCGGCGGTATCGGCGAGACCGTCCTCGTGAATCGCCCCGGTGAGGAGCAGGCCAGCTAGCACGGCCAACAACGCCGAGAGCCAATCCCCGAGGCCGACCAGCTGAGAGACCAGAAGCACGAAGGCGGCAACGGCGCCAATCCCGGCGCCGACAAGCGGGAAGGCCCAAGCCGAATCCGCGAGCTGCCGATCGCCCTCGGAATGCTGCCCGACGGGGATCCGGGTTAGGAATGCGACAGCCTCGGCAAAGCCGCCTCGCCGGCGCGAGCGATTGGGATCGGTCATCACGGCGACGATAACCCAAGCCGGCGCCGGTCGGCGCCCTTTTCACTTGGGTTCACGATCGGCTTCGATAACGATCTTCGGGAAAGGAGATTGCCCCATGCCTGAGCCGGTCACGAATTTGGACGAGATCCGCGCATTATTGGGCCGTCTGCCCGGCCCCGATCTCGAATCCAGGACCGCCGCCACCTTGCGCCAGAGGCAGCTGACCAAGCCCGCGGGGTCGCTGGGCCGGCTAGAGGAGCTGGCGATCTGGCTCGCGACCTGGCAGGCGCGGCACCCTCCCCGCTTCGACCATCCACGCACCATTGTCTTTGCCGGGAACCACGGCGTCGCCGCGCGTGGCGTCTCGGCCTACCCCGCTTCGGTCACGGCGCAGATGGTGCAGAATTTTGTCGGCGGCGGCGCCGCGGTGAATCAGCTGTGCCGGGTCGTCGACGCTGACCTCAGGGTCTACGAGATGAACCTCGACACGCCGACCGGCGACATCGTCGTCGAGCCGGCGATGAACGAGGAAGAATGCGCCAAGGCGATCGCCTACGGGATGATGGCAGTCGAGCCGGGCATCGATGCGCTGGCGGTCGGCGAGATGGGGATCGGCAACACGACTGCCGCGGCGGCCTTGTGCGCGGGGCTGTTCGGGGGCGAGGCCGAGCTGTGGACCGGCCCGGGGACCGGCGTCGCCGGGGCGACGCTCGAGAGCAAGCGGCGCGCCGTCGCGGCGGCGGTGGCGCTGCACCGTCCGGTGGCCCTCGACCCGTTCGACCTGCTGCGCCGGCTGGGCGGTCTCGAGCTCGCCGCGATCACCGGCGCGGTCATGGCGGCGCGGCTCGGGCGGGTCCCGGTCGCGCTCGACGGCTTCACCTCGACCGCCGCTGCCGCGGTTTTGTTCGCCGCCGACCCGCACGCGCTCGATCATTGCGTTGTCGCGCACCGCTCGGCCGAGCCCGGCCACCAGGTTCTGCTCGAGCGGTTAGGCCACAGGCCGCTATTCGATCTGGACATGCGGCTCGGCGAGGCCTCGGGGGCGACGCTCGCGCTCACCCTTCTAAAAGCGGCCGCCGCCTGCCACAATGGGATGGCGACGTTTACCGAGGCCGGAGTAAGCGGGCCTGCGTAGAACCTCCGGGCGGTTATTGGGAGGCGACTTTGTGATCACGCGCGCCTATTGCGGCTGGCCGGTGACGGCGCGGCGCGGCGCGCTCGGTAACTCGCGACGGCTGCTCCGCAGACCGTACTACATAGAATGAGCTCCAATCCGGCTAACCCATCGGCTGCGGCCCCCAGGCTTGGCTGGCTCAGGGGAGCCGCGTTCCGATCTAGGTCCGCGATCCCGCAACGGCCGAGGCGCGGGCTGACCTGGCCGCTGCGCGGGCTTCTCGCTGCATCCCTGGCAGTCCCTCTGTTGCTGCTGGCGATCGCCGCCTGGCAAAATTATCGTCTCGTTCAGCGCCAAGCCGAAGAACGGGTGGCGATCGAAGCCGGCGAGCTCGACGAGCACGACCTCGCCGCATTCAAGACCTACCCGTTAGCGCTTGCCTGGATCGACGAGCGGATTCGTGGGCAGGATTGGGATCGCATCGAGCACGATCAGGGACTTCACCAGCTCCTGTCCAATCTCGAGACATTGCCGCAGATCGATGCGGTATGGGTGGTCGACGCCGCCGGCCGGGTTCGCGCAAGCGGGCGGTTCTACCCCGCTCTGACAGCTCCCGACGGCTCTGTCGAGAAGAGTTTTGTCGCCCAAAAGCAAAGTGACAATGGGATATTGGTTGGGCGCGAGGACATCGATCAGCTCACCCACAATCACGAATTCAATGTTTCACGGCGCCGGTCGACGGCGGACGGAAGGTTCGACGGGGTCATCATTGTCTCCGCCAAGGCCCGATATTTCAGCGATTTCTACAGCACGATTGCCGATGAAAGGGCGTTCGAGGTCTTCCTCGTGCGCACCGACGGGTCGATCCTGGCCAGTTATCCGGTACAGCCGAAGCTTGCCTCCGGACCGGACAGCGCGTTTCTAAAGACGATCGCGTCGGGATCGGAGAGCGGAATGTTCCAGGCCAAATCGGTGACGGACGGGATTGTGCGCATCTATGCTTTCCGCAGTATCTCGGGCTATCCGGCCGATGTCGTCTTCGGCGTGCCAACCAGCGGCGTCATCCCCTCATGGCGCGCAAATCTCGTCAACTATCTGCTGTTCGCCATACCGGCTTCACTCGCGCTGTTCGGCATGACCTATCTCGCAACGCGACAGATCCAGCGGCAAAAGATCGCGAGCTGGCGCTGGCATACCACGGCGCGACGCCTCAGGCGGGAGATGGATCGGCGGACGCGGGCCGAAGCTGAACTGCTCCAGGCGCAGAAGATCGAGGCGCTCGGTCAAATGACCGGGGGGATCGCGCACGATTTCAATAATCTCTTGGCGGTGTTGCAGGGCTGCCTGGAGATGCTGAGTGGGCGGCAATCGGACGACCGGTTGCAAGCCCGGGTGGCGCTGGCGCTGCAGACCGTGGAGCGCGGCGAAAAACTGACCGCGCAGCTTCTCGCTTTCGCGCGGCGGCAGCCTCCCGCGGTGGCCCGCGTCGACATCAACGTCCAGCTCCGCCGCATGACCGAACTGCTGGCCCGCACCGTCGGCAGCGGCATCACGATCGAAACCGACCTCGCAGCCGATCTGTGGCCGGTCGATGTCGATCCGACCCAGCTCGAGCTCGCCGTCATCAATCTTGCGATCAACGCGCGCGACGCGATGCCCGGCGGCGGTCGGCTGCGCATCCGAACCGCAAAAAGCGCGCTATCGCAAAGCGTGGCTGAGGGCGATGGGGGCGAGTTCGTCGCTCTCGAAATATCCGACACCGGGACCGGGATGCCGCCAGAGGTAGCTGCGCGCGCGTTCGAGCCGTTCTTTACGACAAAGAAACCTGGCAAAGGGACCGGGCTCGGGCTGAGCATGATCTACGGATTTGCTCGGCAAGCAAACGGCACGGCGACGATCCGCAGCGAGCTCGGCCACGGCACCACCGTGACCTTGCGTCTGCGCCGTAGCCGCGAGCAGCGCGCCACGGAAGACGCGACAGGCTTGCCCGGAGGTGGCCCGGCGTGAAACTCTGCACCTTCGGCGATGGTGTCGCCGCCCGAGGCCAGAGCGGTGCCACACGATCGAAGGATTGCAAGTCGGAGGGAGCGAGATGCGCATCGTCATCGTTGGCCAGCAGGCCTTTGGCAAGGCCGTGCTCGACGCCTTTATCGCGCGCGGCGACGAGGTCGCCGGCGTCTTCGCGGCGCCGGACAGGCCGGGCGCCAGACCCGATCCGCTCGTCGTCGCCGCCGAGGAGCGCAAGCTGACGGTCCACCGTTTTGCTCGATATTCGAGCGACGAGGCGCAAGCAGCGCTGACTGATCTCAAGGCCGATCTCGGCGTCATGGCCTATGTGCTGCTGTTCGCACCTCCCGAATTCTGCGCCATCCCCAAGCACGGTATGATCCAGTTCCATCCCTCGTTGCTGCCGTTGCATAGGGGGCCGTCCTCGATCCCTTGGGCGATCATTCGCGGACGCAACGAGACCGGGTTGTCGATCTTCCGCCCGACCCCCGGCCTCGACGAAGGCCCCGTCATCCTGCAAAGGCGCATCCCGATCGGCCTCGACGACACCGCTGGCTCGCTCTATTTCGACAAAATTTTTCCGCTCGGGGTCGAGGCGCTGGTCGAAGCGGCGGATCTGGTCGTCAAGGGCCGGGCGACCGAAACCACCCAGGACGAGAGCCACGCCACTTACGAGGGCTGGGTGCGCGACGCCGAGTCGAAGATCAACTGGGCGAACCATGTCGATTTCATCTACGACCTGATCCGTGGCTGCAATCCGGCGCCCGGCGCCTGGACCACCCTCGGCGAGCAGAAGCTTTATCTGTTCGACGCGAAAAAGATCACTGCCCCGACCTTTGGCGCGGTGCGCGGCAAGAAGATCGGCGAGGTCGTCTCGGCCGGTCCGGAGGGGCTGCGCATCCTGGCCCAAGGCGGCTGTGTCGAAGTCTCGCGGGTGCGCCTCGATGCCGGCCCCAAGATCGCCTCGAGCGAAGCGGGTATTGCCGCCGGAACTATTCTCGGCGGGTAACACGCAACCGCTGGTCGTTAGCTGGCCAGCGGGTGGGGGCGCGGGTTCGAGCCGTCGGTGAAGCGACTGAGGCGGAACGGCGCCGGATCGACCAGGGTCGGATCGCCCGCGACCATGTCGGCAACGAGCCTTCCAGCGCCGGGGCCGATCCCGAACCCGTGTCCGGAAAAGCCGGTCGCGATGAAGAATCCGGGTAGGCTCGCGACCGCCGAGATCACCGGGATCGCGTCGGGCATGACGTCGATCATCCCGCCCCAACTCTCCGCCACGACCATGTCGCGGAATAGCGGAAAGGTCTGGCCGACGGCGGCCTTGGCGCGATCGAGGACGAATTGGTCGGGCTTGGGGTCGAGCGTGCGCACAGCCTCAAACGGCGTCGGCTGGTCCAGCACCCAGCGCCGCGGCATCCGCCATTCCTCGACCCAGCGCTGGCCGGCCCGGAACCGCAATTTCTTCCAATGCAGCCGCGCTGCCGGCAGATATTCGCGAAACAGCCGAAAGTTGTCGGGGACGAGGTCGATTGTGCGCACCCCGAGGGTTGCCACGGTATAGCCGCCGTCCATCCGCTTGCGAAACCCGAACAAGCCCCCCGACGCCGAGATTTCGGGGCCGCCCGCGATGGGCGCGGTGCGCATCACCGAGGCCAGCACTTTGAGCTGCGGCAATTCGATGCCGAGATTGCCACAGAACAGTCGCGACCAAGCACCGCCGGCGAGAACCACCGAGGCACAGGCGATACGGCCTTTCTCGGTGACCACGGCCGAGACCCGGCCGCCGGCGGTCTCGATGCCGCGCGCCGCGCATTGGGTCACGATTGCCGCACCGTGCCGCCGCGCCGCCTCGGCGATCGCGGGCGCCCCCCGCTGCGGCTCGGCCTTGCCGTCGCTGGCGGTGTAGAGCGCGCCTGCCCAGTCGCCGGTCATGCCCGGCATCAGCTCCCCAGCTTCGGCGCGGGTCAAGAGGCGGGTGTCGAGCTGGTATTGCCGGGCGTGATAGAGCCAATCCTCTAGCTGTGCGAGCTCGGCCGGGTTTTCGGCGAGATACATGATGCCGCACTGGCGAAAGCCGGTTTCGGCCTCGACCCGTTGGTTCATGCCCTGCCACAGCCGCAGGCTCTCGATGATCAACGGAATTTCGCGCGGATCGCGGCCCATCTTGCGGCACCAGCCCCAATTACGGCTCGACTGCTCGCCGGCGATGTGCCCCTTCTCACACAGCGCCACCGAAACGCCCTTTTCGGCGAGAAACAGGGCCGCGCTGGCGCCGATGATGCCGCCGCCGATGATCACGACATCGGCGCGCGCCGGTAGCGTCTCATCAGAACGAACCGGATCGACGCGCGGCGCCATGGCTCGATCAGCTGATGAAAAGTCGAATCGTATCTTTTCTTTGTCCCCGCGAAAGCGGAGGCCCAGAGGCCGCCTGATTAAGCACTCGCCCTGGGTTCCCGCTTGCGCTGGAACGACGAAACATAGCCGATCTTATCGGTTTCACGCTCAGTCGATCGCGGCGTGGACGAGGTTGGCGACCCGATCAAGCCGGGCCGAATGAAACGGGTCGGGCGCCACGAAGTTGGTGATGTAGGTGAACGACACCCCGCTCGTCGGGTCGGCCCACGAGTAGGAGGTCCCAGCGCCGCCATGGCCAAAGGTCTGCGGCGCCGCGATTGCGCCGAGACCGCGGATGCGGTCACTATCGCCGCGCACGTGGGGCCCGAGGCCGCGATGCATCGGGATGCCGCCCATCGCGTCGTCGCCGCGTTCGCCGGTGTGGCTGCGGGTGACGTAGCTGATTAGCCGCGGCGAAAACATTCGCATATCGCCGAGGCCGCCGCCGCCCAGCAGCATCTGATAGAACGCCGCCATGCCGCGCGCTGTTGCATAGCCGCCGCCGCTCGGCATCCCGGCGGCTTTGAACTCGGGCGAGTTGTCGCGCGGCTCCGCGGCGTAGGTGTCGGCGCAGCGCCCCTGCTCCTTCGCCGGCACGCCGACGAAGATGTCGTTGGCGAGACCGAGCGGCGCCAAGACTTTTTCCCGGATCACGTCGCGGTAGTCCTGGCCGGTGACCGCCTCGATCACCATCGCCTGGGTCAGATGCGCCGCGCGCGGGTGATATTGCAGCCGCGTCCCCGGCGTCCAGTCGAGCGAGAAGTCGCACACTTCGGCGCGCATCCGGGCATGGTCGGTCCAAGTCTCCTGGGTCACGTCGCCGGAGGGGAACCCACCTTGGTGCGTCATCACCTGGTGCAGGCTGATGTCGCCCTTGCCGCGCTTGGCGAATTCCGGCAGGTGATCCGCGATCTTGTCCATGAAGGAGAGCCGTCCCTCCTCGATCAACGCCCATACCGCGGAGCTGGTCAGCACCTTGGTCTGGCTGAACAGCAAGAACAGGGTCTCGCCGGTCGCTGGCTGCTTCTCTGGTTCGGTCTTGGCATCGCCGTAGCTGCGGAACAGCGCCAATTGCCCGTGCCGGGCCAACGCGATCTGCGCGCCGGGATAGCGGCCTTCCTCGATGTGCTGGCGGATCAGCCGGTCGAGGTGCTGCAGCGGCTTGGCGGCAAAGCCAAGCTTGGCCGGATCGGCTTCGGTCAGCGGATAAGCGTCGGGCACGGCTGTTCCCTCCAAAAGAGTTGCGAGAAGCGATGCTACATGACACGGAAAGATTCTACTATCCATCGCGAGCAGCACTCGGGCGCTGCACAGGGAGGACAACATGCGCGAAGCCGTCATCGTCTCGACCGCCCGCACGCCGATCGGACGAGCCTATCGCGGCGCTTTCAACGACACCCAGGCCCAAGCGCTGGCCGGCCACGTTGTTGCCCAAGCGGTGCAGCGCGCCGGCGTAGATCCGGCCGAAATCGAGGATGTCGTGCTGGGCGCGGCATTGCAGCAGGGCTCGTCTGGCTACAACATCGCCCGCCAGGCAGCGATCCGCGCCGGATTGCCGACCTCGGTCGCCGGCATGACGGTCGACCGGCAATGCGCCTCGGGGCTGATGGCGATCGCTACCGCGGCGAAACAGATCGTTCATGACGGGATGACGATCGCGGTCGGTGGCGGCGTCGAGTCGATCTCGCTGGTGCAGAACGACAAGCGCAACGAATACCGTGCGCAGGACCCGTGGCTCGTCGAGCACCGGCCCGATCTCTACATGACCATGATCGAAACTGCCGAGATCGTCGCCGAGCGCTATCAGGTGACCCGCGAGGCGCAGGATGGATACGCGCTCTCCTCGCAACAGCGCACCGCGGCGGCGCAGGCCGAAGGCCGCCTCGACAAGGAGATCGCGCCCCTCCCCTCGGCGATGCGGATCGACAATCGCGAAACCGGCGAGACCAGTTCCGTCGCGGTGACCCTCGATAAGGACGAGGGCAACCGGCCGTCGACCACTATCGCCGCGCTCGCCGCGCTCAAGCCTGTCTTTCGCGACGGGCAGACGGTCAAGGAAGGCCGCTTCATCACCGCCGGCAATGCCTCGCAGCTCTCCGACGGCGCCTCGGCCTCAGTGCTGATGGAAGCGACCGAGGCCGAGCGCCGCGGGCTGCGGCCGCTGGGCGCCTATCGCGGAATCACGGTTGCCGGCTGCGCCCCGGACGAGATGGGGATCGGCCCGGTCTTTGCCGTACCGAAGCTGTTGCAGCAGCACGGGCTGAAGATCGAGGACATCGGTCTGTGGGAGTTGAACGAGGCGTTTGCGGTCCAGGCCCTCTATTGCCGCGACCGACTCGGCATCGATCCCGCGCGTTACAACGTCGACGGCGGCGCCATCTCGATCGGCCATCCTTACGGGATGTCCGGAGCTCGCATGATCGGCCACGCACTGATCGAGGGCAAACGACGCGGCGTACGCTATGTCGTCGTCACCATGTGCATCGGCGGCGGGATGGGGGCAGCCGGACTGTTCGAGGCGCTGTAAAACGACGCTTCTCGGAGTTCCAGCATCGTCGAGCTGGTTTCTCTTACTCTAAATATAGGCGGAATCAATCCTATTTATCCACTATATATTGATCTGAGTTTGCGTTAACCCAATATTATCACAAATTTACCGAATGTTGCGTTGACCATCTGCTGGCGCAAGCTATCCTACCGCCGCCAAGCCTTTACGGAATCTCGACATGCGCTGTTCGCGAGCGGCGGCAATCCTCCTTTTGCTGAGCCAAATCATCGCCGCATCGACCTTCGCGGGCGAGCGGAAGCCGCCGCACGCCGCAAAACCAGCCCCGGCCAACCCGCTCGATCGTGTCGCCTTTGCGGTCGACGGCGCCGAGTCGAGCCATGGCGCCGACGAGGGAATGTGGCGCGCAGACCCGATCGGGCCACAAGGACCGATGCAGGTCAGCTTGGCCGCAGCGATCGATGTCGGCGGCGGCGACCGGTTCGATACCGAGCAAAATCGCGCGATGGGTCGCGCCTATCTGGCGCTGCTGTACCACCGATACCGAGATTGGCCCGACGCAATCGCCGCCTATAATTGGGGTATCGGCAATCTCGAATCCTGGGTCAAGGCGGGTCGGCCCACCAATGGATCCGTGTCGGGCGTCGCTTCCTATCTGGACCGCGTCTTGCACGACAGCGGCGTGTGCACGGGCCTCTCGACGACGCCAACGCGACCGAGGGCGGCCGCACCTTCCGACTGCTCCGCTCTCGGGGCCTGGAAGGAAATCATCGGCGATCTTCCGACTCTGGCAACAGTTGCGACAAAGCGCTTTTATACCCGCCTCGACAATGCCATGGCGCTTGCTGTGCGGAATGCGCGGATCCAATAGGCGTGGCGCCGATCAGCGCGTCACAGCGATACGCTCGCCCAGCTGCCGACGACTAGCGCCAAGCGCAGCGCCAGGTTCCACATCAGCAACATCAGAGCGACGTTCGACAATAATGCCGTCGACAGCGGCAGCTTCTGCTCGGCTAGGGGGATCGCCCGCTGCATAAGGTTTTCTGTTGCGCTCTCTCGCCTATAGCCGGCCGACGCCGACCAGCAAAAGGGGCAAAATTTATGCCATCCACTTACCAGACTGTAACTCCGTCGTTTTTTCTGACAACATCGACGCCGCTGTAAAGTTCTTCGACATATCGCCTCGATCGCGCGAATGGGCTCGTTCGGCCCCAATTAAACACTTCTGCAACATAGCCACGACAGAATCCGACGGCGTGCCTGCCAGCAGCCGGTCGGGAGCCCGTAATGCCGGATATTTTGCCGACGGAAATCATCACCCTACTGATCGGCATGGTCAGTATCGGCGCCGCGGATTTGGTGTATCACAACGGGACCATAAACCAGCGGCTTCACTCGCTGTGGGTGTCCGTTTCGATCACAGTGATGTGCCTGCCGATACTGGATTGGGCGGCGATCGTGTTCGTCGGGGCCGGGGGGCTAAGCCACGGTCTGATTGGGATGTTTGAACCCGTAATATTCTTGTGGCTCTACCGCTATCTGCGCAAGCTACCGGCGGTCCGCAAGCTTGGGCACGGTCTTCCGCCTTCCCCGCCGGCCGCAGAACCCAATCCGCCGCCGGGCTCCACCGGCTAGAGTGGCCGGCTCGCGATCCGGGCCCCGGCGACCCGCTTTCCGGCAATCACAACCATGCGGGAGGGCGCGCCGCCGGTGGAGCCGATCGGACCGATTCAGGCCGCGGCGTGATCCGTAGGCGCCGGCTCATCCTTGTCGAAATCGAATTCGACCTTGGCGCCGTGCGGGTCGTTGAAGAATAGCTGCCAGATGCCACCACCCGGAAGGCGGCGCAACTCGTACTCAATGCCCTCGCGCTTCAGGATCGCGACGGTCCCGGGCAGGTCCTTGGCGCTGTACGCCATGTGGTCGAGCACCCCCGCGCGCTCCGTCGGCAGCGGATCGCGATGGATCACGTGCAGGATCGGCGTGTCGCCGTCGGCATAGAGCCACCACCCGGGAAACTGGAAGGGTGGGCGCCACCCAACCCTGAACCCGAACAAGTCGCAATAGAAGTGGCGAGTGGCTTCGAGGTCGTCGCTCAACACCGTAAAGTGGTTCATTGCAGCCACGCTCATGCGGGAACTCCCTAGCTGACTCGGACGGCCGCGGGCGGAGATCGGCCGCCGCAGCCCACGCCGAAGATTTGGCGGAAGCGTGGCACGCCGTCAACCGCGCGTCTCGCGATTGGATGATACCAGCTTTCCCTGAGGCACCGACATGGGAGCCAACCCACTGCGGCACACTCACCTAGGGCCTCGCGGGCGCCCTTATCTTAATCTTAGGGTGGTGGGCGCGACTGGGATTGAACCAGTGACCCCTACGATGTCAACGTAGTGCTCTCCCGCTGAGCTACGCGCCCTCGCCTTCTCCAGGAAGGCGTAGCGAAAATGCCGGATCGAGGCAAGCACGAACGGCTGGTCGATCAGAGAAGAGGCGGCATGGAAATGGCGGGCGGCGAGATTGTTGTACTTTGTTCGGCACGGCTATTCCGCGAAGTTCGGCGCGCGTTGCGGTGGCGCGGCCGTATCGATACTCTCGCCGGATTGAATTTGAGAGGCGGGCGATGCGGGACCGAATAGTGCTGTTGCTGGCGGCGGCGCTGTTCACCGCCGGGACCGGCTGGGCGGAGCTTCAGGCGGCGGGTTCAGGCAACTCAAGAAACGATCGACTACTGGCGGCTCCGGAAGCGCAGCGGGCGCAGGCGCTCGGCAACAGCTTCCACCGCGGCTGCGTTGGGCTTGAAGCTTTCCCGATGGGCGTGACGGCGAGCGGCCGCGCTAAGGGCTATGCCTATTGGAGTGTTCGCTGCAAGAACGGGAAGAGCTACGTCGTCCAGATCCCGCCGAACGTCAAAAGTCCGATGATCGTGGCCGACTGCAGCGTGCTGAGCGGCACCGGAAAGGAATGTTTCAAGAAGTTTTGAGCGCCGCCGGCCGGCTTACCAACGCATCGGCGTACGACAAACCGAATACCACAGACCGAGATTCTGATCCTTCCAGTGTGGATCCGCGCAGTTCTTCTGCACCATCGCGGCAAATTCGGTAGTATCCGCCGGCGCGACCGAGGTCGAGTCGGAACATGCGCTCAGAAGAACGGCGATCAGAGCCGCGATTGCCCACCTCATCGGCGCGCCTCCGACGCATCGAGACCAGACCGGCCAGGCCGCCGCGTTCCGCCTGGTCCACGCTCGCGGCAACGGCATCAACTCTCGGTCCACGGTGCGGCAATTTCAAGGCAGTCGATCCCGCACGCCATCTTCCGAAACGGACGCTTTTGTGACGGCCACTCAGGCGATGTAGAGTGACCCATCTGTCCCGAGGCCAGCTGAGTTGGCGGAGTGGAGCCTTATGAAGAACGACGACAGGCCGCGAAATTATCGCAAGGATACGTTGCTGACCCATCTCGGGCGCCATCCCGAGGCGCATAATGGCGCGGTCAATCCGCCGGTCTATCACGCTTCGACAATTCTCTCGGCGAATATGGCGGATTGGGACGCCAAGCGCGCGCCGGGCCTGCGCTTCGACGTGGTCCGCTACGGCCTGCTCGGCACGCCGACAACCTTTGCCCTCGAACAGGCGGTGGCCGCGATCGAAGGCGGCTATCGCGCGATGCTGATGTCCTCGGGTCTCGCCGCGGTCACCGCACCGCTGCAGGCCTGCCTCAAATGCGGCGACCATGTGCTGATGGTCAATTCGGTCTACGGGCCAGCGCGCAATTTCTGCGAGAAGGTGCTGACCCGCTGCGGCGTCGCCACGACCTATTACGATCCGCTGATCGGCGAGGGCATCGCCCGGCTAATGCGTCCCAACACCAAGGTCGTCTATGTCGAATCGCCGGGCTCGCTGACTTTCGAGGTGCAGGATGTGCCGGCGATCGCCGAGGCGGCGCACGCCGCCGGCGCCAAAGTACTCATGGATAACACCTGGGCCTCGCCGTGGCTGTTCCCGTCTTTCGAACGCGGCGTCGACGTGTCGATCCATGCCGCGACCAAATACATCGTCGGCCACTCCGACGTGTTGCTTGGGGCGGTCATCACCACCGAGGAGATGTACCTGCCGGTGCGCACGATGGCGGCCGATCTCGGCCACTGCGCCGGGCCGGACGACGCCTATTACGCGTTGCGCGGCCTGCGCACCCTGAGCGTACGGCTCGAACGGCACCAGAAGAACGCGCTAAAAGTCGCGCGCTGGCTGCAGACCCGGCCCGAGGTGTCGCGCGTGCTTTACCCAGCCCTGCCTGAGGACCCCGGCTATGCCTTGTGGAAACGAGATTTTCTCGGCGCCAGCGGGCTGTTCGGGGTGGTGCTGAAGCCGGCGCCCAAAGAAGCGGTCTATGCACTGATCGACGCCCTCGACCTGTTCGGCATCGGCGCCAGTTGGGGCGGGTTCGAGAGCTTGATCCAGCCCACCACGCCCGGGCGCATCCGCAGCGCGACGCGCTGGGAGCCCGAAGGTCCGACCCTGCGCCTGCATATCGGCCTCGAAGACCCGCAAGACCTGATCGAAGACCTCGACCGCGGCTTCCACGCCCTACGCAAAACCGCGGCGGCTTGAACCCGGGAGCCTGCAGGGCGGTACAGATTATCCGAGGAGTCGTTAAAGATTTCCTTGGATAGAGAGTTCGGCGATGACAGCCAGCATCGCCGTCAAGATCGATAGAAGCGGCTGGGCAGCATCGGCGGCGATGCACGTAATATAGTCGGGTTGCGAGAGTCGTGTTTTACCGTTAGGATAGATGGCGTGGCGTGTCCGTGTTGCGGGCGAAACCTACCGGGAGGACTACACCATGAAGCATCTGTTGACCGGCGTTGCGGTCGCTGCCGTGCTCGCGATTGCGGCGCCAGTGTGGGCGCAAAATTCGGCTCCAGCCCCGGCCCCTGCGCCGGTGCAATCCATGAACCGTATGCCAGCCGGGGGGAGCGCGACGTCGGAGAGGGGCTCAGGGGCGCGCGCGCATCACCGCCGCCACGCTGCCCAGTCGGCAGGGAAGTCGTCCGCCGGTAGTCAAGCTGACCAGTTGAACCGACAGGAGCTGTCCCAACTACAAGGCGCCAATCCAACCACGATGAACCGGATGTCAGTGGGCGGAAAGGCGACCTCGGGGGGACCAAACCAGTAAGCACCGCGCTGACTGGGACGCCGCACGCCGCCCGCTAGCCAAACAGCATCGCGTGCGGGCGGCACCAGTCCTCCGCCCTCCGCTGAGGCGTAGCCGCTCGACAAGCGGGAGGCGGCTGAACCATGTCGCCTCCTCGGATTTAAAAGCGCGAGAGATGACCGGCGCAGCCGGGCTCAGATTGTGTTCAAGAACGCGCCATAGTAAAAATAGCCGATGAACCCTTCCTCCGCTGTCGAGCTGGTGGGTGGGCTCGGCTTGTTCTTGCTCGGGATCCACCACCTCACGGAGGGTCTGAAGGGCCTCGCGGGCGACTCGCTGCGCCGCGCGCTACAGACGCTCGTCGGCGGCCGCTTGAGCGCGGTTGTGACTGGCGCGCTGTTCACGGTAGCGATCCAATCCTCGACCGCAACGACGCTCACCGTCATCGGTTTCGTCAGCGCCGGATTGGTCACCTTCTCGCAGGCGGTTGGGGTCATCGTCGGCGCCACTTTTGGCACGACCTCGACGCCGTGGCTGGTTGCGATCTTTGGTTTCCGTGTGAGCGTTTCCGCCTTTGCTATGCCGATGCTCGGCATCGGCGCCTTTCTCTGGCTGATCGCCAAAGGCCGAACGCGATCGCTTGGAGCGATCCTCGCCGGCTTCGGACTGCTTTTCTTCGGGATCGAATATCTCCAGACTGGAATGGAAGGCATTTCGTGGGACCTTGATGCCATTGGCGGAAGCGGGTTCGGCTGGCAGTGGATTCTCGCCGGAATCGGGATCCTGATGTCGATTGTCATGCAGAGCTCGAGTGCTGCCGCGGCGACCACGCTCGTAGCACTGCATGCGGGTTCGCTGACGTTTGACCAAGCTTGCGCGATGATCGTTGGACAGAGTGTCGGGACCGCGGCGACGAGCGCGTTGGTGGCGATCGGCGCTGGGCTGGCGGTGCGGCGAGCGGCGCTGGCGCACATTATCTACAATGTGGGGGTCGGCATTCTTGGGATTCTGCTGCTCCGGGCGATGACGGCGGAGGCAGGCTGGGTTGGTTCGCAGCTGGATGATCCCCAGGGGGTGCTGGCCCTGGCGGCATTCAGCAGCATCTTCAAATTTGTCGGGGTTGCCGCGTTCTTTCCGTGGCTCGATAGCTTCTCGCGTCTCATCGTCAAGATCTCTGGAAAGGGCGCTGAGTCTGCCGTTGCCCATCTCGAGTCAACCCTCGCCGAGGCGGGAGGAGGTGTAGCGCTCGAAGCCGCCTGGCGGGCGATTTTGGAGGTCGCGCGTGGCTCCATCGACGCGGTTCGCCGCCGGCTTGCCGGTGAATTCGTCCAGTACGACCCGCCGGTAGATGCGGTTCGGCAGATCGAGCACTTTATGGAGTCGCTTTCACTTGAAACCACCGATCTGGGCACATTCGAACCCCGCCTTATCCGGCTTTCGCACGCTCTAGATCATCTCACGCGACTTCATAACGACCTGACGCAGATTCCACCGGTCCGCGGCGGCTGGCAGCCCCCGGCCGGCTACGATGCTGGCGCGCGGGCGCTCGCGGTGTGGTTCAACGCCACAAAAGACCTCGCAGCGCCATCGGATCTGGCGGTGTTCAATGCGCTCGAAAAGGCATCGCGACAGCTTGATGACGAGCGTGATAACGGCCGCGATAAAATTCTGGAGGACGTTGCCTTGCAACGGACTCCGGCGGCGACGGCCCGGGCAGATCTTGACGCGCTCCTCTGGGCGGATGGCGCCCTCCACCACGCATGGCGTCTAGCCGAGTCGCTGAGAATTGCCTCCGGCAACGGGCGACTGTCCGTAAATAAAACGCATCTTAGCCGGGAGGAAGATCGATGAGCACAATCGAAAAGCCGATTAAGCGCAAGGAATACGAAAAGGCGCTCCGCAAACTGCAGGTAGAGCTCTGCGCGCTGCAGGAATGGGTCAAACACGAGGGCTTGCGCGTCGTCGTGGTTTTTGAAGGCCGCGACGCCGCCGGGAAAGGCGGCACGATCAAAGCAATCACCGAGCGGGTCAGTCCGCGTGTGTTCCGCGTCGTCGCGTTGCCGGCACCGTCGGACCGAGAGAAGGGGCAACTGTATTTGCAGCGCTACGTAGCACACCTCCCAACGGCGGGTGAGATCGTGATCTTCGACCGCAGTTGGTACAACCGGGCCGGCGTCGAGCACGTCATGGGCTTCTGCACGAAGGCGCAGCATCGCCGCTTCCTCAAGGTCTGCCCTGAATTCGAACTGTTCATTGTCGACGATGGCATCCTCTTGATCAAATACTGGCTGGAGGTGGGCGATGAGGAGCAGAAGCGGCGGTTCGAGGCGCGCATCAATGATCCGCTGCGCCAGTGGAAGCTGAGCCCGACGGATTTGTGCTCGCGAACCAAATGGTTCGAGTATTCGCGGGCGCGCGACATGATGTTCGAGGCTACCAACACTAAGTTTGCGCCGTGGCACATTGTCCGCTCTGACGACAAGCGGCGGGCGCGCCTCAATTGCATTCGCCACCTTCTCGGTCTCATACCCTATGGAAAGGTGCCGCAGAAGAAGGTGAAGCTGCCCGACCGCGTGATGCACGACGCCTACGACGATCTGGCGACTCTCAAAGACATAGAGTTCGTGCCGGAGACGGCATGAGCCTTTCAGTCGGCAGACATGCCCGTTCAGCGGCGCGACGACGGAAAAGGCGCCAAGGGTCCCACGGTTGTGCTCTCCGTCCCATTCTGCAACCTCTCCTGGCCCCGACGACGCCGAACCGCTGGACCGCCCTCACCGCCCCTACTACCATTGGGCGTTGTGAGGAAGTCGCTAATCCAATAATGGGCGCCGCAGCAAAGACGAGACGCTCTCGGCCTCACTAGGTTCGGTCTGCCGATCGCGATCTGGTGGGTGTTCGTCGTGCTTTTTTCCGAGAGGTTCTGGGCTTCAGTTCGGAACATCTCGCTAGCGTCTGACACTGGGCGTAGCGGCCGAAGGGAGGACGCATCTTGGCTACAGTAATGCCCGCTAGCCCCAACGGCGAAGCCGTGTCCTGGCATGCTGTCCCGGCGGACGAAGTGATCGGCAGGCTGAAGACGGACCTGGCCAAGGGGCTGGACGCGGGCGAGGCGTCCCGGCGCATTTCCCAATACGGTCCCAACCGCCTCCCGGAGGGTAAGAAGCGGGGGCCCGTCGTGCGGTTCTTCTCCCAGCTCAACAATATTCTCGTGTACGTGCTGCTCGGCGCCGGATTTGTGAAGCTGATGGTCGGTCTGTGGCTCGATGCCGGGGTTATTTTGGGCGTGGTCATCATCAACGCGTTGCTTGGGTTCATCCAGGAGGGCAAGGCGGAGAAGGCCCTCGAACTCGATCCGTAACATGCTCTCCGCTGAAGCTCGAACGGTGCGCGGCGGCCAGACCCGCCTAGTCTCGGCCGAGGAGCTGGTGCCGGGCGACGTCGTGCTGCTCGAATCGGGGGACCGGATCCCCGCCGATCTCCGCCTCGTCGACGTGAAGAACTTGCGGACCGAAGAGGCGGCACTGACGGGCGAGTCGGTGCCTATCGACAAGACCACTGCCGCGGTGGCGGAGAGGGCGACGGTGGGAGATCGCGAAGGGATGGCCTTTTCCGGAACACTGGTCTCGTCCGGGCGCGGTAAGGGTGTTGTCGTCGCCACTGGAAGCCAGACCGAGCTGGGACGCATCAACCAGCTAATGGCTGGGGTCAGCGCGCTCGACACGCCGTTGCTGCGCCAGATCAAGAAGTTTGGCTACGCGATCACTGCCGTGATCGCCGTGGTGGCGGCGATCGTGTTTGCCTATGGCAGATGGGTCCGGGGCATGGACTTCATCGCTATTTTCCAGGCGGTGGTCAGCATCGCCGTGTCAGTGATTCCGGAAGGGCTGCCGGCGCTGATCACCGTCACTCTGGCGATCGGCGTACAGCGCATGGCCCAGCGCAACGCCATCATCCGGCGGCTGCCTGCCGTGGAAACCCTGGGCTCGGTCTCGCGGATCTGCTCCGACAAGACGGGCACGCTGACCTTGATGGAGATGATGGTGGTGTCGGCTGTCACCGCCGATTCAGCCTATAAGGTCACCGGCCAAGGCTACGCACCCGAAGGCGAGGTGCTGAAGGACGGGGTACTGGCAGGGGAGGATAGGGTTCTCGGGCTCATGGGGCGCGTCTCCATGCTCTGCAATGATGCGGAGATCCACGAGGAAGAAGGAGCGTGGAAGGTTGAAGGCGATCCGACCGAAGGGGCCCTCTACCCGTTTGGCAACAAGCTTGGTCTCGAACGGCAAGCCGAGCAGACAGCCTATCCTCGGCTCGACGCGATCCCGTTCGAATCGGAACACCGCTTCATGGCGACATTGCACAAAGATGACGCCGGCAGGCAGTTTCTCTTGGTCAAGGGGGCGCCCGAGGTGATCCTCGAGCATTGTGACCGGCAGGCAACCAGTGGAGGGCAGCCGGCGCCCATCGACCGGGGCCGTTTCATGGGGGCATCGGATGGGCTGGCGGCTCAGGGCGAGCGCGTGCTGGCCTTGGCATGGTTAGAAGATCCGGCGGTCGACGCCGGGAACCTTGGTCCTGCGGATCTGCCGAAGAACCTCGTTTTGCTCGGCCTGATCGGGTTGCTCGATCCACCGCGGACGGAAGCGATAGAGGCCGTGAGCGAGTGCCATACCGGCGGCATCCGGGTGACGATGATCACCGGGGATCACAAGATCACCGCAGCCGCCATCGCCAGGATGCTCGGAATAGGCGACGGCAAAACGGCCATCACCGGGGCGGAGATCGAAGAGATGGACACTGCGACACTGCAGGAGCGGGTCCGCGACGTCGACGTCTTCGCGCGCGCGAGCCCTGAGCACAAACTGCGTCTCGTCAAGGCCATCCAGGCGAATAGGCAGATCGTGGCGATGACCGGCGACGGGGTCAACGACGCGCCGTCCCTCAAAAAGGCCGACGTTGGCGTCGCGATGGGGATCAAGGGTACCGAGGTTACCAAGGAAGCGGCCGAGATGGTGCTGGCCGACGACAACTTCGCCTCCATCACCGCCGCGGTCAAGGAAGGGCGCACAGTCTACAACAACATCGAAAAGGCCATGCTCTTCATGCTGCCGACCAACGTCGCCCAGGCGCTGGTCATCATGGTGGCCATCTTCATCGGCTTCACTGCGCCGATCACGGCGCCGCAGATCCTCTGGGTCAACATGGTGACGTCGGTGGCGCTCGGGCTCGTAATCTCTTTCGAGCCGCACGAGCTCGACGTCATGCAGCGCCTCCCGCGTGCGGTGGACCGACCGATATTGGATGGCTTTGGAGTTTGGCGCGTCATCTTCGTCGGACTGGCATTGCTCGCGCTGACCTTGTGGGCGTTCTTCTGGATGAAGTCGAAAGGTGCGTCCGACGAGCTCGCCCGGGCAGTTGCCGTAAATGCGCTGGTGATCGGTCAGATCTTCTACCTGCTCAACAGCCGGTACAAGCTGGAGTCGTCTCTGGCCATCAAGGCCCATCTCGGCAACAAGTACCTGGCTCTGGGGATTGGCGCGGTCGTGATCCTGCAGCTCCTGTTCACCTACGCGCCGCCGTTCCAAACTCTCTTTGAGACCGAGGCGATTCCGCTCTGGGTTTGGCCGTGGCTTTTCGTCGGTGGCCTCGTGTTCTTCCTTGTCGTTGAGGCGGAGAAGCTGATCATTCGTATCTCGCGTCCTGCGCCCGCCGCTCCAATTCTGGCGGAATCGATTGCTTGAGCCGATTGCCGCTCCGCCCGGTGAAGCGCCGGCAGGGTCGAGCAGCAATCCGTCGTCAGGACCAGGTCGGTTGTCATTTTGCGGATCGACAGGAGGCGCGCAGCATTAGTCGCCCACCGAGCTTTGCTCGTTGTAACCTAGACGCGAAACCTGAACGGGAGGATCGGGATGTTGAGATGGCTGGGGCTGGGCCTCCTGCTCGGCACGGGGCTGGGGAGCGTCGCGTGGGCGCAGGGTTCGGCTAAGTTCGATGGCCAGTACATGGGCGAACTGACCCTCACAAAAGTAATCAATGGTGATTGCACCCCGCCTCCGCTGGGGGCGATTTACCCTCTGACAATATCCAACGGTATAGTTCGATTTCAGTATGTCCCGCGATTCGACACCACATTAAGCGGGAGGATTAATGAAAATGGGCTTTTCAAAGCCTCTGCCCACTTGCGGCGGGGACTTGCACGGATGACGGGGCGCATCCAAGGAAATAATCTTACCGCCTCTATCGTGTCTCCGAGTTGCAATTATACCTTTCAGACGAGAAACTAGGCCGCGAGTAAGCTTCGCCCATTTCTTCGGGATGGTGGCGCCCATCGGGGTGGAAAAACCACGCTCCGGTGCTCATCGAGGGATCGGCTGCCGATCGGGCTGGACGACAGGTGCGCTGGAGCCATAGCTTTCCGGCACCGACCAGGCGGAGGGAAGAGAATGAGCCAGGCGAGCCGCTTTCGCGAATTGCTGCACCGGGACGGCATGGTGGTGGCGCCCGGCGCCTATGACGGCATCACGGCGAAACTGATTGAGCAGGCCGGGTTCGATGCTCTCTACATGACCGGCGCCGGCACCGCGGCGACGCTCGGCTATCCCGATTTCGGCTTGGTGACGATGTCGGAGATGGTCGGCAACGCCCGGCGCATCGCCGCGGCTGTCGATCTGCCGGTGATCGCTGATGCCGACACCGGCTACGGCAACGAGCTCAACGTCTTTCGCACGTTGCGCGAATACGAGACCGCGGGAGTCGCCGGCATCCATATCGAAGACCAGGGCTTTCCGAAGAAATGCGGCCATCTCGACGACAAGGAGATCGTGCCGCGCGAGGATTGGCTTGCGAAGATCCGCGCCGCTGCCGCCGCCCGCCGCGACATCGATTTCGTGATCATCGCGCGCACCGATTCGCGCGCCGTCGCGGGGTTCGACGAGGCGATCGCGCGAGCGAACGCGGCGCTCGCCGCCGGCGCCGACATGGCCTTTGTCGAGGCGCCGCAGACCATCGACGAAGTTGCCGCGGTCCCGCGCCTGGTCAAAGGTCCGTGCCTACTCAACATCGTCTATGGCGGCAAGACGCCGGACCTCGACCTTCGCGAGGCCGAGGCGATGGGTTACAAACTCGCGATCCTGCCCGGCCTGCTGATGAAATGCGTCGTCGGCATTTGCGACGAAAAGCTCGCCGAGCTGAAGGCAATCCACCGCCATCCCGTCCCGCCGAAGGAAATGACCGTGCGCGAGATGTTCCAGCGCGTCGGCGCCGACGAGTGGGACGCGCGGCGCACTCTGTTCCGCCCCGCCGCACCCGCCCGCAGTGCTGCGGAATAGCGGAAGTACACCGCCGAGGCCGGATGGTGCGATCGCGGCCCGTCCTCGCTCCCTCACCCCACCCGCGGGGAAAGGGCCGAGGCGAGGGGCCGCCGCTGGTTGGTCGAGTCCTTTATCGCGACGGGCTGATCCTGGTCATCGACAAGCCGGCCGGAATCGCGGTGCACCCCGGTCCCGGCGGTGGTCCCAATCTCGAAAGCCGCTTTGACGCACTGCGCTTCGGCCTCCCACACCCTCCTTCCCTCGCCCACCGGCTCGACCGCGACACTAGCGGCTGTCTCGTCCTCGGCCGTCATCCCAAGGCGTTGCGGCGCGTCGGCGCACTGTTCGCCGAGGGCAAGGTCGAGAAAATCTATTGGGCCGTCGTCGATGGCCGGCCGCCCCAAGACCAGGGGCGGATCGACAGCGGGCTCAGAAAGCTCACTCGCAGCAGCGGATGGCGGATGGCGGCTGATCCTGAGGGACAACAAGCCGTCACCGATTACCGCGTCTTGGGCGCCGCCGACGAACGCGCCTGGCTGGAATTGCGCCCGCGCACCGGCCGCACCCACCAGATCCGCGTCCATTGCGCAGCACTGGCTTGCCCGGTCGTCGGCGATCCCGTCTACGGCCGAGACGGCGCTCAGGGGCCTTTGCTGCTCCACGCCCGCTCGATCGCATTGCCGCTTTATCCGGGGAAGCCCCCGATCGAGGTCACTGCACCGGTGCCGTCGCACATGCTCGCCGCCTTGGTCCGCCTCGGCTATGATCCGGCCGGCGAAAATTCGATGGAGCGCTTGTGACGTGCGAGTCGTCGGGATCGAGGTGCGGCGATTGTTGCCGGTCAATGCCGCCTTGTATCGAGACATCCGACTTGAGGCGCTGAAGCTCAGCCCGGAAGCATTTGGCAGCAGCTTCGAGGCAGAACATGCCGAGGCCCTGACGTGGTTTGCGGACCGGCTCGAAAGCTCTGTGGTGTTCGGCGCTTTCGATGGCGTCGATCTAGTCGGGACCGCCGGTTTTTTTATCAGACAAGGCCGAAAAGAGGCCCACAAAGGGGTTCTCTGGGGCATGTATGTTCGACCGGGGGCGAGAAAGGCCGGCGTCGGAAAACAGCTCGCCGAGGCGGTAATCGACCACGCACGTCAGCATGTCGAATTGATCCAGCTGACCCTAGTGAGCGGCAACGAGCCGGCGGGGCGCTTATATGACAGCCTCGGCTTCATCGAGTATGGGATCGAGAAGAATTCTCTGAAGCAGGATGGACATTATTGGGATGAGGTGTTGATGGCGAAACCGCTGTCTCCGCCAGAGGCGGGGCGATAATGATCCCGCGCTACAGCCGGCCGGAGATGACCGGTATCTGGGCGCCGGAAAGCTATTTCCGCATCCAGCTCGATATCGAGATCTACGCCTGCGAGGCGCAGGAGCAGCTCGGTGTCATCCCGCAGGGCGTGGCGAAGGCGGTTCGCGAACGCGGCGCCTTCGAGGTCGATCGCATCCGCGAGATCGAACGCGAGGTCCATCACGAAACGATCGCCTTTCTGACCAACCTCGCAGAGCATGTCGGCCCCGAAGCGCGTTTTGTGCATCAGGGGATGACCTCGAGCGATGTGCTCGACACCTGCTTTGCGGTCCAACTGAAAGAGGCGGCGGACCTACTCCTCGCCGATCTCGACGGACTGTTGGCAGCGCTGAAAAGCCGCGCCTTCGAGCACAAATACACGCCGACGGTCGGACGCAGCCATGGCATCCACGCCGAGCCCACGACCTTTGGCCTCAAGCTCGCCGGACACTATGCCGAATTCACCCGAAATCGTGATCGGCTCCTCGCCGCGCGCAAGGAGGTTGCGACCTGCGCGATCTCGGGGGCAGTCGGGACCTTCGCCAATATCGATCCTGCGGTTGAAGCCCATGTCGCCAAACAGCTAGGGCTCGAACCCGAGCCGATTTCGACCCAGGTGATCCCGCGCGACCGCCACGCGCACTATTTCATGACCCTGGCGCTGATCGCCGCTGGGGTCGAACGGCTAGCCACCGAGATTCGCCATCTTCAGCGCACCGAATTGCGCGAGGCCGAAGAGTATTTCGCGCCCGGGCAAAAGGGTTCCTCGGCTATGCCGCACAAACGCAACCCGGTGCTCGCCGAGAACCTGACCGGGCTCTCTCGGCTGATCCGTTCAACGGTGATCCCCGCGCTCGAAAATGTCGCGTTGTGGCACGAGCGCGATATTTCCCATTCCTCGGTCGAACGGGTCATCGCCCCCGACGCGACGGTGGCACTCGATTTCGCGCTGGCGCGGCTGACCGGGCTCATTGACCGGCTGGTGGTCTATCCGGAACGGATGCGCGAGAACCTCGAATCCCTAGGTGGTCTTGTCGATTCCCAGCGCGTGCTGCTGGCGCTGACCCAGGCCGGGATGAGCCGCGAGGACGCCTACGCCGCCGTTCAGCACCGCGCAATGGCCGCCTGGCACGGCGAGGGTCGCTTCGTCGATTTGTTGAAGCGCGATCCGGAAATCGCCCGTATTCTCGACCCGCAGACGATCGACGGCCTGTTCGACACCGGTTATCATTTCAAGCATGTCGACACAATTTTCCGCCGAGTCTTCCGCGAATAATGCCGTGATGCGCCCCCCTCAAGCGCTCCGGCTAGTTCTGGGTGATCGCGAACCTGACGCCGGCACTGAGGACGACCGTTGCAATATTGCGACCTCGTCGCGGCGTGCAGAGAAGTGACTCTCCGCCGCGGATTCCTGCGGTTTGGAATGGGCTTGGCGGTGCTGTGGTTCGTGTTCTGGACCTGCGCCTATATAATCAGGTCGCCCGCGTCAGAAAATGCGCAATCTCTGCCCCCGGCGCTCTCGTTGCCGACGGTGATCGTTCTCGTAGCCGTTACGATCCTTGGCTTGCCATGGATCCTTTCGGGTTTCCGGCCCAGTTAGCAAACTAACGTTAGAGCGGGTGCGCTTGACATCTCCACCGTGGTCGCGGCGGCATGAATCGACGGCTTGTTCGATACCGCCTATCATCAGAAGCATGCAGATTCGATCCTTAGCCGCGTCTTCGGCGAATAGCCAACAAAAAGGATGAACGAGATGAGCTCGCTACGACGCCGCGACGGACCCCGCATCAAATATACCGCCGATGATGCCGGGCCGTATGACACGATCACCATCGACAAGCTGACGCCGATCATCGGCGGCGAAATCGGCGGCGTCGACTTGTCCCAGCCGCTCGGCAACCGGACCCTCGACGAGATCCATCGCGCCCTCGCGGAGAATTTGGTGATCTTTTTCCGCGACCAACATCTGACCGAAGATCAGCATCTCGCTTTCGGCCGGCTGTTCGGCGATCTGCACATCCACCCGGCGGCGCCGTCCGCACCCGGCAAGCCCGAATTGATGATCATTCACGCCGACAAGGACTCGCCCCGCGCCAATGGCGAGGGATGGCACAGCGACGTTTCGTGCGACGTCGAACCCCCGATGGGCAGCATCCTCTATATCCGCAAATGCCCGCCGCATGGCGGCGATACTCTGTTCGCCAGCATGTATGCCGCTTACGAGGCGCTGTCGGACCGGATGAAGACCTATCTCGACGGGCTGACCGCCGAGCACAGCGGCGAACATTATCGCGGCCAATACGCGAATTACGGAGTCGCCGACAAGCCGGAATACCCCCGCGCCGAGCATCCGGTCGTACGCACGCACCCGGTTACGCGGCGGAAGGCGCTCTATGTCAACAAGGGCTTCACCCGCCGCATCCTCGGCATTCCGATCGACGAGAGCGAAGGCATCCTGAACTATCTATACGAGCACATGGCGAACCCGCTGTTCCAGTGCCGCTTCCGCTGGCAGGAGAATTCGATCGCCTTCTGGGATAATCGCTGCGTCCAGCACCACGCGATGTGGGACTATTGGCCTCATACCCGCTCGGGCAACCGAGTCACGGTCAAGGGCGACCGGCCGGTGTGATCGCCTACTCCTTCAGCAGCTGCTGCTTTGCCTGCTCGGCGAAGTGCTCGAGTTCGAAGGTGATGCGCGCGTGAGTAATGGTCGGATCCTTGGCGCCCAGGTCCGCAGCCAGCTTATTGATAACGTTTTTGTCGCCGCCCGGTTCGTACTGAGCATGGACGACTCGCTGGCCGTACTCCTCGGCGGAATTACCCAGGAGCCCTAAATGCTGCGCCGCCCATAGCCCCAACAGACGATTGCGGCGGGCAGTGACCTTGAACCTGAACTCCTCGTCGTGCTTGAACCGGTTCTCGAATTCCTTCTCACGGTCGGCAAAGATAGGCATGGTCAGCTCACCTTGAGCAATGCGGCGCGGCGCGATCGTCGCTTCCCGCGATATGGCGCGGCGATTTTACGGCGGCAAGCCAGGAATGTCAGAGACTGAATGTGCACCGTGGTGATTCTCCGTCGGCCCGACCACCGTTGGCCGGTTCTGGTCGGCGCCAATCGCGACGAGATGATCGACCGGCCATGGAAGCCGCCCGGTCGGCATTGGCCCGATCGGCCGGAGGTGGTGGCCGGGCTCGACGTCCTCGCCGGCGGATCATGGCTCGGGATCAATGATTGGGGCGTCGCCGCCGCGGTGCTCAACCGGACGGGCTCGCTCGGCCCCGCGCCCGGCCGGCGATCGCGCGGCGAACTCGTACTCGAAGCGTTGGACCATGCTGACGCCATCGCGGCCGCCTATGCCCTGGCTGATCTCAACCCGGATTCCTACCGCACCTTTAACCTGATCGTTGCAGACGAGCGCGACGCGTTCTGGCTCCGCCATGCTGGCGGCTCTCGCATCGAGGTTCACCCGCTGAAGGAGGGCCTGTCGATGGTCGCCGCCGGCGATATCGACGATCTCGGCACGCGGCGTCTTGAACTGGCGTTGCCGGCCTTTCGCGAGTGGCCGGCGCCGGAGCCCGATCGCGACGATTGGGCTGCCTGGCAGGAGCTTCTCGGCAGCACCCGGGCCCCGCCGGGTGAACCGGCGACGGCGGCGATGCGTTTTCGCACGGATGGCTACGGCACGGTGTCGAGCGCGCTGATCGCGCTTCCGGCTCGCAACGAACCGGGCCGCCACGCGCATTTCCGCTTTGCCGGATGGCAACCGCAGTCGACGCCGTGGCAGAATGTGAGCCCGGGGTGACGATAAGCCAGCCGGAATGGTCTCCTCAGGCTGGCTTATTATATATCGCACGTAAGATTACCGCAGCTACGGCAATCGCCATGAAAGTGCGCGTTTATGTCACCCTCAAGCCCAGCGTGCTTGATCCACAAGGCGCGGCGATCGGCAACGCGCTCGCCTCCTTGGGCTTCGCCGGGATCGGGGGGGTGCGCCAGGGCAAGCTGATAGAGCTCGATCTCGAAGAGACCGATACCGCCGCCGCTCGCCAGCAGGTCGACGCAATGTGCCGCGGATTGCTCGCCAATCCGGTGATCGAGGACTACACGATCGAGATCACACCTACCGTTGGCGTAACGACCGCCCGGCAACGACCTCCCTGAGCTTTCTGGCCAGCGCCGGGGTCCGGTATGGTTTTGCGATAAACGGGAATTCGAGGCGTGCCGATTGCGCTTCAGGCTCGGAGCCGGCATAGCCCGAGGTCAACAGGATTTTCAGATCGGGCCGCGATCGGGCCGCAGTGCGCGCCAGATCGATGCCACTGATGCCGGCCGGCATAACGACATCGGTGAACAGCAGATCGACAGAGTCCTCCTGATCGAGGATGGCCAAAGCTTCGGGACCGGTTCGCGCGACCAACGTCCGATAACCGAGATCCGAAAGCATGCCGATGATCATTTCGCGGACGTCCGGGTCGTCTTCGACGACCAGTATCGTCTTACCACCTGTTGCCGCACCGGAGCGCCCGTTCACCAGCGTAGCATATACGGCCAGGGGACCATTATCTCGCGGCATGTAGATCCGGACCGTGGTGCCGACGCCCCTTCTGCTCTCGATGCGCGCGGTGCCACCCGACTGCTTCGCGAAACCGTAGACCTGACTGAGGCCAAGCCCGGTGCCCTTGCCGACTTCCTTCGTCGTGAAGAACGGCTCAAAAGCCCGCGCCAGCTCATCGGCGGTCATCCCGCAGCCGGCGTCGGTGACCGAGACAACCACATACTCGCCAGCGATCAGATCGATGCCTTCGCTGTCGCCGGCAGTGACGTTCTCGGTGGCTATCGTCAGCCGGCCCGTCCGGCACATGGCATCGCGAGCATTGGCTGCGAGGTTGAGTATGGCCGCCTCGAACTGGGCCGGATCGATGTGGCAGGCCCAAATCCCGGGTTGGAGACGGACCTCGAGCTCGACCCCTTCGCCGACCGTCTTCTGGCACAAGATCAAGGTCTCGCTCAGGATGTCGTTAACGCTGACGGTCTGCGGCCGAATCTCTTGGCGGCGCGAAAAGGCCAGCAGGTGTTCCGTCAATCGCCCGCCGCGCGCCGCCGCGCGCAAGGCCGCCTCTGCATAGCGCTTGGTCGCGCTGGGCTCAGGCAACGCAGTTGCCAGCATCTCGAGATTGCCGATAATCGCGGTCAGCAGATTATTGAAATCATGCGCGACGCCGCCGGTCAGTTGGCCGACGGCTTCCATCTTCTGGGCCTGCCGCAGCTGCTCGTCGGCCGCCCGCCTCTCGGTCAGATCGCGGGTGATCTTAGCGAAACCGACCAACTTTCCGGCGTCGTCGTGGATCGCGTCGATTATCGCGCTGACCCAAAGGGTCGTCCCATCCTTGCGCACGCGCCAACCTTCGCCCTCATACCTGCCGGTGCGCCTGGCGGTGTCGAGCGCGATTTCAGGAAGTCGCCTCTGTCGATCTTTTTCGTTATGGAAGCGCGAGAAATGAGAGCCGACGATTTCCACGGCGGAATAGCCGTAGATCCGCTCGGCGCCGAGGTTCCAATTGGTCACAGAGCCGTCGGTGTCGAGCATAAAGATCGCGTAATCGGTCACACCCTGAACCAGTAACCTGAACCGCTCTTCGCTGACCCGCAGCCGGTCGAAGGCTTCTGCCATTTCCCGCGTGCGCTCTTCGACCCGCTGCTCGAGAGTCTGGTTGAGCTGCTCCTTGGCTTCCTCGGCTTTTTTTCGGTCGGTGATGTCAACCAGCATATTGACCGCGCCAATCAGCGCACCGGACGCATCGTGGAGCGGTGTCGGAAACGGGATGAAATGGACGCGAGCGCCATCCGGCCGCTCCATGATCGCCTCGACTCCGCGGACCGGCCGGTCGTCCTTAAGCGCGACCGCCATCGGGCATTCATCATGGCTCATCGGGCTGCCGTCAGGCCAATGGAGCCGCGAGCTAATGCACCAGCGATCCTTGCCTAATTCTGGGGTGCGCCCCGCCAACTCGATCGCGGCTTGATTGTAAAACGTGATGCGGCCTTCTGCGTCGGTCGTATAAACCGCGGCCGGCAATGCGTCGAGGAGTTGCCGAAATCTCCAATCAAGTGGCGAGTAATCAACCGAGGAGGAGGACCGGCCGGTTGCGAGCAAATCCACTGCCAACCTCTGCTTAAGCCGCGAAAAACAGTCGCATTATACACCCTGTGCGCAGGCGCACTGATCCTGTCCGGTACGGACCCCAGCGGCTCAGCTTGGTGAACATGCCCCAAGCCGCAAGGTTCCATTCACTGGCTTGAACGCTGCTGCGGCGGGGCGTATTTGACACCCAGTCTCCCCGAGGCATGTCGATGAGAGCCGCCGTCGTCATCTTCCCCGGTTCGAACCGGGAGCGCGATGTTTGCGCCGCGCTGTACCGCGCCACCGGGCATGAGCCAATTCACGTCTGGCACCGCGACAGCACGTTGCCGCCCGCCGACCTGATCGTATTGCCCGGCGGCTTCGCATACGGTGATTACCTGCGCTGCGGTGCAATGGCGGCGCATTCGCCGCTGATGCGCGAGGTACGTGCCCAGGCCGACAGAGGCACGCCGGTACTCGGCATCTGCAACGGCTTTCAGATACTGACCGAGGCCGGCATGCTGCCGGGCGCGCTATTGCCGAACCGGTCTTTGCGCTTTACCTGCCGTGACATTCATATGCGGGTCGAGAACAACCAGACGATTTTCACTTGCGGGTACGATGCCGGCCAGACCATCGGGGTGCCGGTGGCGCATCATGACGGAAACTACACTGCCGATCCCGACACGCTCGACCGACTCGAGGGTGAGGGGCTGGTTGCCTTCCGCTATTGCGGCGCCGACGGCACCCTTTCCGACGAGGAAAACTTCAACGGCTCGGCGCACGCGATCGCCGGCATCTTCAACGAGAGCCGAACCGTGCTCGGCCTGATGCCGCATCCTGAAAATGCCACCGACCCATTGCTCGGCGGCACCGACGGTCAAGCTTTGTTCACCGGGTTGGTGAGCGCGCTGTAGTGAACCGCGGGAGCAACGTCACCGCGGCGCTGGCAGCCGAACACGGGCTGATCCAAGAAGAGTTCGAGCGCGCCGTCGCGATCCTCGGCCGCACCCCGAACCTGACCGAGCTCGGCATCTTCGCGGCAATGTGGAGCGAGCACTGTTCGTACAAATCCTCGAAGATTTGGCTGAAGACGCTACCGACCAGCGGGCCCCGGGTAATCTGTGGACCGGGCGAGAATGCCGGGGTCGTCGATATCGGCGACGGCGACGCGGTCGTGTTCAAAATCGAGAGCCACAATCATCCTTCTTTCATCGAGCCCTATCAGGGTGCGGCAACCGGGGTCGGCGGCATCTTGCGCGATGTGTTTACGATGGGTGCGCGGCCGATCGCGATCCTCAATTCGCTGCGTTTCGGCAGCCCGGACCATCCGCGCACCCGGCATCTCCTCGCCGGGGTGGTGGCCGGGATCGGCGGCTACGGCAACTGCGTCGGCGTGCCGACGGTCGGCGGCGAGTGCGAGTTCGACCCGTCCTATAACGGGAATATCCTGGTCAACGCGATGTGTATCGGGCTCGCCCGTGCCGACCGAATCTTTTATTCGACGGCGGCCGGACCCGGAAACGCGGTGGTCTATGTCGGCGCCAAGACTGGGCGCGACGGCATCCATGGCGCAATGATGGCATCTGCCGAGTTCGGCGGCGATGCCGGCGAAAAGCGGCCGACCGTACAGGTCGGCGACCCGTTTACTGAGAAATTGCTGATCGAGGCCTGCCTCGAACTAATGAAGGGCGACGCCATAGTTGCGATCCAAGATATGGGCGCGGCCGGCCTGACCTCGTCTTCGGTCGAGATGGCCGGCAAGGGCGGTCTCGGTATCGAGCTCGACCTCGACCAAGTGCCGTTGCGTGAGACCGGCATGACCGCCTACGAGATCATGCTCAGCGAAAGCCAGGAGCGAATGCTGATGGTGTTGCGCCCGGGCAGCGAGATCGAGGCCCGCCGAATCTTCCAGAAATGGGAGCTTGATTTTGCGGTGATCGGCCACGTCACCGATACCGGACGTCTGGTGCTGCGGCTCAACGGCGCGATCGCCGGCGACATCCCGGTCGGGCCGCTGGTTACCGAGGCGCCGGTCTACCAGCGCCCGTGGCGTCCCGCCGACCCCGAGCCGGAGATCGATCCGGCCAGTCTCCCCGATCGGGACCCGCTCCACTGCCTCGAACGGCTCGTCGCCTCGCCCGCGATCGCCTCGAAGCGCTGGATCTGGGAGCAGTACGACCACCTCGTCATGGGTAACACGGTCAAACGCCCCGGCGGCGACGCCGCGGTGATCCGGATCAATGAAGGGAAAGCGCTGGCGCTCGCCACCGATTGCACGCCGCGCTATTGCCGGGCCGACCCGGTGCGCGGCGGGGCGCAGGCCGTCGCCGAAAGTTGGCGCAACCTGACCGCCGTCGGCGCCGATCCTTTGGCGCTGACCGACAATATGAATTTCGGCAATCCGGAGCGACCCGAGATCATGGGCCAGTTCGTCGGCGTGACCGAGGGGATCCGCGAAGCCTGCCTCGCGCTCGACTATCCGGTCGTCTCGGGAAATGTATCGCTCTACAACGAGACGAGCGGCAACGCGATCCTACCGACCCCGGTGATCGGCGGCATCGGCTTGATCGCCGACGCGCGGCAAGCAACCGATCTCGCATTGAAGCACGACGGCGACTCGCTAATTCTAATCGGCGAGACGCGCGGTCAGCTCGGCTCGTCGCTTTATCTGCGCGAGATTGAGGGCCGCGAAGCGGGCCAGCCACCCCCCGTCGATCTGCCAGCTGAAAGGCGCAATGGCGACTTTGTGCGCTGCCAAATTCGCGCCGGGAATGCCGCCGCGTGTCACGACCTTGCCGATGGCGGGCTCCTTGTCGCTATCGCAGAAATGGCAATGGCCGGCGGCCGCGGTGTCGCGTTCGATCCGCTCCCGGCTGACCTGCTACGCCACGCCTGGCTGTTCGGCGAGGACCAGGGACGCTATCTGATCGAGACGGACAACCCCGCTATCATGCTCGCGGCGGCGCGAGCCAAAGGGGTGCCGGCTCGCCTCATCGGCGTGGTCGGCGGGGTTGCGTTGACACTACCCAATGCCGGTGCCATATCCGTTAACGCACTGAAGGCCGCGAACGAGGCTTGGCTGCCTGGCTATATGGCGCGGGCTTGAGCGAGGGACCGGGCGATGGCAATGGATGCGGCGATGATCGAGCGGCTGATTAAAGAGAGCCTGCCCGACGCGCAGGTCTCAATCGAGGATCTGCGCGGCGACGGCGATCACTACGCGGCCCATGTCGTCTCCGGCGCCTTCCGCGGCAAAACCCGGGTGCAGCAGCATCAAATGGTGTACCAGGCATTGCGCGGCCGGATGGGAAACGAACTGCACGCGCTCGCCCTGCAGACCGGCGCGCCAGAGGACTAACTCCAGGTTTAAGCCAGGATTGAGGCATCACCCAGCTTCCTAAAACCGAGGACCGACACCATGGACATTACCGTTCAAGAACGCATACGCCAGGAGATCACCGACACCCCGGTGGTTCTCTACATGAAAGGCTCGCCGGTTTTCCCGCAATGCGGGTTCTCCGCTGCGGTAGTGCAAATCCTCGGCCATCTGGGCGTCAAGTTCAAAGGCGTCGACGTCCTCGCCGATCCGCAGATCCGCCAGGGGATCAAGGAGTTCTCGAGCTGGCCGACGATCCCGCAGCTCTACGTCCAGGGCGAGTTTCTGGGCGGTTGCGACATTATCCGCGAGATGTACGAGACTGGCGAATTGCAGCAGGTCCTGGAGCAAAAAGGCGTCCCCGTCCGCGCCTGAGCGGAAATCATTTGAAAGAGCGGGTGAAGGGATAGCGGACGGCGGATCTCCCGCTTCGAGATGCCCAGCCCGTCGAGATTGACCAACAACGTCTATGTTGGTGCCCGACGCAGGATCGCTTGCCGATTTAAGGAAGCCGGTTCGATCGGGTGCCGGCTCGGTGACGACCACCGGCGATTCTGATGCATGGCTCGGTGCCGGCGGCACTAGGTGATGCGAGCCGCATTGGCGATAGTGTGATCTTCTGGTCGATCGCCTTCGAGGATGTCGGCGAGCTGATCGCCGATCTCGATCAAGCTCTGGCGGTAATATCGTGACTGAATTCAGCCCCGTTTCGGTCGAGGCGGCACTCGCTTGGATCGACGGCGCGACGCGTTGCCTCGAAACGGATGAGGTCCCTCTGGACCAAGCCTTCGGCCGCGTGCTCGGCGAGGATATCCATGCCGCCGCGCCGATCCCGCCTGTTGATTGCGCCGCGATCGACGGGTTCGCGATCCGCGCAATCGAAAGCATCGGCGCCGGCGCCTACAACCCGCTGCCAGTGCCGTCGCTCCCGGTGGCAGCGGGCGAGGCGTTGCCGGCAGGAACCGACGCCGTGGTCGCGTTCGACCATGTGGAATCCGTGAATTGCGGCGATGTCGTTTTGGTCGAGCCGGCGGCTCCGGGCGCCAATGTCGACCGGCAGGGCGCCGTTGCCGCCACGGGCGGGCTGCTCGCGGCTGCGGGGACACGGCTGATGCCCCGTCATGTCGGGCTGCTTGCCACCGCCGGTTTTGCCCGCTTGCCATTGATCCGTCGGCCGCGCGTCCGCGTGGCGATCGCCGGCGCTGTGCGGTCGGGCGCGGCAGCGGACGGCGATGGCCCCATGATGCGCGCGGCGATCGAGCGCGACGGTGGCGTCATCCTCAAATCATCTCTCGACGAGGCCTTCTCCGCGACGGAGGCCGACATCGTTCTCGTCGCCGGCGGCACCGGGTCCGAGGACAGATCGGCTGCCGCACTGGCCACAGGAGGCACGCTCGACATCCATGGCGTGACGTTGGTATCGGGCGAGACGACCGGATTCGGCCGTACCTCGGCCGGGGTGTGTTTAGTTTTGCTGCCGAGCGCACCCGCGGCGTGCCTGCTAAGCTACGAGCTGTTTGCCGGACGCGCCATTCGCCGGCTCGGAGGGCGGGATCCGGAGCTTCCCTATCGCTCGCGCATGGTGACGACGGCCCGCAAAATCGTCTCGTCGGTCGGGGCGACCGAGATCTGCGCGGTGCGCCTGCGGTCCGACGAGCGGATCGAGCCGATTGTTTCCTTCGCCGAGATCGGGCTGATGGCCGCCGTCCAAGCGGACGGTTTTATAATCATTCCCGAGGCGAGCGAGGGTTATCCGTCGGGAACCTCGGTGACAGCCTACCTCTATGCCGAATGCTGAACTGCGCGCGGAGCCGGCATCATGAACGATATCCCCGCGACCCTGTGGAGACTGGCTCGACAAGAGCAATTCCTCGAAGTCGTCGAGCGCGACGAGGCCGAACGCCGCTTTCGCGGTCATCTCGATTTGCACCCGCTGGGGCGCGAGACGCTGCCGCTGTCGCAGGGGTTGGGGCGCGTCCTGGCAAGCGCAGTCGTCGCCGAGGTCGATGTTCCTGGCTTTGACCGCGCCAGTGTCGACGGGTTCGCGGTCCGTGCCGACGATACCGACGGCGCCAGCGAGCGCATGCCGCGCCAGTTAACCCTGATCCCCGAAATCCTGACCCCGGGCAGGGTGCCGGTGCTCCCGGTCGGTCCAGGCACGGCTGCTCTGATCGCGACCGGCGGGATGGTACCGCGCGGCGCCGACGCCGTCGTCATGGTCGAGCACACCGAGGCGGTCGATGATAACGGCCAAACCCTGATCGAAATTAGCCGGCCCGCATCCGCCGGCCAGTTCATCGCCTTCGCCGGCAGCGATCTCGCCCGCGGTGAAACTGTGCTTCGTGCTGGGCAACTCCTGACCTCGCGCGAGATCGGCATGCTTGCCGCAGTCGGCTGCGCCACAGTCGAGGTGTGGCGCCGGCCGCGTGTCGCGATTGTCTCGACCGGTGACGAGATCATCGCGCCCGGCACGCCGATGCGTCCGGGTGCGGTCTATGATTCGAACGCTGCAATTCTTGCCGCCGCGGTCGAGGAAGCAGGCGGCATCCCCCACCCGCTGGGCATCGGCGCCGACGACGATGCGGTCCTGACTCGCCTTGTCGAGGAAGGCCTGGCGTCCTGCGATATGGTGATCCTTTCGGGCGGCACGTCGAAAGGCGCAGGCGATCTGTGCTACCGCGCCGTTGCCCGCTTTGGCGACCCCGGCATCGTCGTCCACGGCGTAGCGCTGAAGCCGGGCAAGCCGCTGTGCCTGGCGGTGACCGGCGGCAAGCCGATTGCCGTACTGCCGGGCTTTCCGACCTCGGCGATCTTTACCTTCCACGAATTCATCGCGCCGGTGATTCGCGCCTTCGCCGGACTTCCTAACGAGGCGGCCGATCGGGTGCCAGCGACATTGCCATTGCGCGTCCCGTCCGAGCGCGGGCGCACCGAATATCTGATGGTGTCCCTGGCGCGCGGCGACGACAGCGCGCTCGCCGCTTATCCCAATGCCAAGGGCTCGGGTGCGGTCACCGCGTTCAGCCAGGCCGACGGCTTTATCGCGATCGGCCCGCAGGTCGAGAGCGTGGCCGCTGGGACGCCGGTTGCGGTGCAGCTGGTCGGCCGCGCCCGCCTTGCCGATCTGGTGGTCATCGGCAGCCACTGTGTCGGGCTCGACATCTTGATCGATCGTCTGCACGCCGAGGGGATTGTGGTCAAGGCGCTGAATGTCGGAAGCATGGGCGGGCTCGCCGCAGCCAAGCGAGGCGAATGCGACATTGCCGCCATTCACTTGATGGACCCCGAGACCGGCGAATACAACCGCCCATTTCTGACGCCGGCGCTCGAGCTAGTGCCCGGTTACCGCCGCCGGCAGGGTATCGTCTATCGCAAAGCCGATCCTCGTTTCGAGAGCTGTTCAGTCGAGAGTGCCATTGCCATGGTATTGACCGCCTCCGATTGCCTGATGGTAAACCGCAACGCCGGTAGCGGCACCCGCATCCTGACCGACCGGTTGCTGAATGGCGCGAGGCCATCCGGCTATTGGTCCCAGCCGAAATCGCATAACGCCGTCGCCGTCGCCGTCGCTCAGAACCGAGCCGATTGGGGCGTCGCAATCGAAAGCGTGGCGCGGCAATACGGGTTGGGCTTCATCCCGGCGCAGGATGAGCAGTACGATTTTGTTATCCCGAAAAAACGGCTGGAGCGGATGCCGGTGTGTCGATTCCGTGCCGCGCTCGATGACAGCTCAGTACGCGCCGAGCTGAGCGCACTGGGATTTGTGATAGATAGCGCGTTAAGCGCGAATATATTCGGTGGACTTGCGCGTAACCGAAAGAATCCGGCAGTTTTTTGCCTCTCCGGTTAAGAATTATAGTGATTTCCACCTCCGACCTGAGGTTTTATGGTTTCTGTTAACACTTATTAACAGTGCGGGATCGGGGATCTAAAGGATCTCGCGCCATCATAAGCCGGGGGGCAATCAATGCGAGCGAAGTTCGGCTGGGGCCTCGTCTGGGGCGCCGTTCTGATTACGTCTTTCGCGACTCCGACCCGTCGGGCATCGGCCGGCAATTGCGCGCTTTATGCGCGTGCTCAAACCGGCGTCGACCTATTCGGGGCGGCGGGCGGCTGGTGGGACGAGGCAGCTGGCCGCTATCAGCGCGGCCACGTCCCGGCTGTGGGCTCCATTCTTGTCTTCCGTCGAACGGGCTATATTCCCTCAGGCCACGTCGCGGTCGTTGCCCAGGTCGTTAACTCCCGCGAGATCGTCGTCGACCACGCCAATTGGTATCGCGGGATGGTCACGCGCGGTGTCACGGTGATCGACGACTCGCCTAATAACGACTGGAGCGCGGTCGCGGTCATGGATCTGGGCACCGGGAAATACGGGCGGGATAACCCGACCTACGGCTTTGTCTACCCTGGGAGTGGGCAGCACGAACTCGTCGCAAGTTCCAGCACGGTTGGTTACGATCCTTACCTTGGCGCTACCAGGGCATCCTACGAGCCAAGCCGGCGCAGCGGCCTTTTCCATTTCGCTGTCGCCGCCAGCTATCGACACGCCGGTTCTCGCCACCACCGAACCGCGGGACACGAAACGCATCGACGCGGCGCGCCGGCATACCGGGTACACTTTACCTCGCTCACTCACGCTCACGGCCAAGCCGCCGGCGGCGTTCAGTCAACATCTCACGTCGACGGCTTCGCGATCCATGCCGCGCACGGCGATGATCATGCCCTCACGGCCAGGGTCCGCCGGGCAGAAACAAAGGGATCTCCATCGCGCGTAGCTTTCTGAGCCGCGCCCCGGCCGGCCGGTTGAAGGCATGGCGTGAGGGGGCCTATCCTGACCGATCCGCCGCCTCGCGAGGAAAGCCATGCCGTCAGCCAATACCGATCCGGCATTTCTGCCGGCCCACGTTCTATCCGCCGAGATCGGCGCAGGCCGCCTCTCGCCGGTCGATCTGGTAGATGCCCTGCTCGCACGGATCCACGCGCAAGATCAGAAACTGCACGCGTTTGTCGAGGTCTACGCCGACGAGGCGCGGCTCGCCGCCGAGGCCGCCGACAAGGCGATCCGGTCAGGGCATAAGATCGGTCCGCTACACGGCATTCCGATCGCACTCAAGGATCTGATCGAGATCGAGGGACGGGTGACGACCGGCGGTTCGCAGGTCTGGCGCGATCGGCGTTCGACTTACACCGCGACGATCGCACAGCGCCTAATTGCCGCCGGAATGATCGTAATCGGCAAGACTCACACGGTCGAGTTTGCGATGGGCGGGTGGGGCACCAATCAGCACCGCGGCACACCATGGAACCCATGGGACCCGGCGGTTGCGCGCACGCCCGGCGGATCAAGCAGCGGCACCGGGGTGGCGGTGGCCGCCGGAATGGCGCCTTGGGGGATCGGCACCGACACCGGCGGCTCGGTTCGTCTGCCGGCCTCCTGGTGCGGGCTTAGTGGCCTCAAGACCACGATCGGCCGGGTCAGTACCTACGGGATTCTGCCGTTGAGCCCGAGCCTCGACACGCCTGGCCCGATGGCCCGTTCGGTCGAGGATGCGGCCTTGCTCTACCAAACGATCGTCGGGCCCGACCCGCTCGATCCGCGAACCCTGGGGCGACCGTCCGGTGGCCCGATGCCGATGATGAAACGCGGCGTGCGCGGATTACGGCTGGCGCGAATGCCCGAGAATGAGCGCGACCGGGTTGCCGCCGAGGTGCTCGCCGCCTATGATGCCGCGCTCGATACCCTAGCGCGGCTCGGCGCCGAGATCGTCGCCGTCAAATTGCCGCGCCGGTTTGCCGACTACACCCAATTGACCGGGCGGATCATCGGCGCCGAATCCTACTTCCTGGTCGGCGATCTGATCGACGATATGAACCTGCCGATCGACGAGGCGGTGCGGCCGCGCATCGCCTCTGGCCGAGGCGTCTCCGCGCGCGATTATCTTGGCGCGCTCCGTGAGCAGGCCGAAGCAAAGGCCGAATTCGCTGCTGCGCTCGGCGATATCGACGCGCTGCTGACCCCGACCACCACTACCGCGGCGATCCCGCTCGACGCCGTCGACCAAGCTACGACGCCGGCGCATTTCACCCGCTTCGTCAACGCGCTCGAATTGTGCGCGCTGGCCGTCCCCGACGGCTTTACCGAGACTGGGCTGCCACTGTCGTTGCAGATCGTCTGCCGCGGCTATGACGAGGCGACCGCCTTACGCGTCGGCTGGGCCTACCAGCAGGCGACCGACTGGCATGATCGTCGGCCGCCGGGCCTCGACTGATCGTTCACACTCCCAGCCCGAAGCGGCGGGTAAGGAATTCGAGCACGTCACCCGCGCAGCGCCCGGGGAAGGCGTCGCAGATGTTGTGCGGCGCACCATCGTAGACCCGCATTTCGACGTCGGGGACGAGACGGCGGAACGGCTCGTAATTCGCCGTCGAGCCGATCGGCTCGGCGCCGGGCACGACAACGAGCGTCGGACATTGGATGCGGCCGAGCTGATCGCTCCAATCGTAGCTCGCCATCAACAACACGAACTTGCCGATATAGGCCGGGTCGTTCTTGGCCGCCTCGTCGAGAAACCATTCGACGAGCCCGGGATCGACCTGGTCGAGCGGCAGCCTTTCGGCGATCGTCTCGGCGAGAAAGCCGCGCAGGCCCTTGGCCTCGATCTGCGGGATCCAGGTCAGTGCCTGACTGTTCTTGAGCCCTGGGGTCGAGCCGAACAGCATCAGGCTGCGCGCCCGCTCACCTTGGTTCATCGCCAATTGCTGGGCGAGATAGCCACCGGCCGAATTGCCGACGATATGGGCGCTCGGGCAGCCGAGATGGTCCATCAGCTCGGCGACGTCACCGACTAATCGTTCGAGAGTCAGCGGCCGATCGGCAGACGGAATCGCCGAGCCGCCATGCCCGCGCAGATCCATCCGCACCACTCGATAATGGCGGGCGAGTGCAGGAACCCAGGCGTAATAGCGCTTGGCGCTGCCCATCGCCGCATGCAGCAGCAATAGGGTCGGCGCCTGCTTCCATGGCTCGGTGAAATCGTCGATCATATAGGCAAGGCGCAAGCCATCGGTCGTGGTAAAGCTTGCCATGGGCACCTCCTCTATTCCGCCCGCATGGGCTTCGCTTCCGGTGGGTTGGACCAACATAAGGAGTTTGCGGGCGCTTGCAGCGGCTCTCTCTTCCCACGGCGCCGGTTCCGGTGATGCCGCCGCGGCCGGCGCGCGCGCTGCCGCTGTGGCAGTTTCTCAAGGCCGCCGCGACCAACACCATCGCCGTCTGCGACGAGGAGCTGTTCGATACGTTGTTCGTCGCGCGCCGCTATTTGCACCAGCGCGTGTTTTTTGTCAGCGATCCGGAGGGTATCAAGCGGGTCTTCCTCGACAATGTCGAGAATTACCCGCGCGTCGCTCGCATTCGCCGTCTCTTCGCGGCGGAACTGGGCACCGGCTCGCTGGCCAGCGAAGGCGAGACATGGTGGCGTCACCGCCGGGTCGCTGCGCCGACCGTCGATCGGCGGGCGATCGCGCCCGAGATTCCGGCGCTGATCCGGCTGAGCGAAGCGGCCGCCGACGAAATCGAGGCTCGCGCGCGCGACGAGACCCTCGATATTGAGCTGTTGATCGTCCGCTTGCTGATTGGCTTGTGGAACCAGGTGGTCACCGGCCAGGACCCCGGCGCCACATCGATGCTGAGTGCCCTTTCGAAGGTTCCGCGCAAGCCGCGCCTCTCCGACCTCGCCGGCGTCGCGCGGCTCCTGGAGCCTCTCCGGCCGCGCGAGCGACGCGGTCGCCGGCGGCTGGAGTTCGAAGATCGGCTTCAGGAGTTGATCGCCGAACGGTCGGCACCGGGTTACAGCGGTCCCTACGATCTGATCTGGCGATTACTCAACACGCCAGACCGCAAGACCGGCGCGATCTTGCCGAGGGAGGAGGTACGCGACGAGGCTGCGAGCCTGATCGCTGGCGGCGTGTCACCGACGGTGCGGGCCCTGACTTGGGTCTGGTACCTGCTGGCCCTCAACTCGGGTGTCGAAACCCGCCTGCATGACGAGCTCGATAGGGTCGTGCAGGGCGGGCCGCTTACCCCGGACCATCTGCCGCAGCTCGCCTATCTGCGCCAGGTGATCGAGGAGACCATGCGGCTCTATCCGCCGATCCCGGGGATCCCGCGTCAGGCGGCGGCCGATGATGTGCTGTGCGGCCACCGCGTGCCCCGCGGGTCGATCGTCGCGATCCTGCCTTGGGTCGTGCATCGCCACCATCGGCTGTGGACCGACCCGGACCGGTTCGATCCTGACAATTTCACCCCGGAGCGGCGGGCCGCGCGCCATCGTTTCGCTTACCTGCCGTTCTCCGCCGGCCCGCGGGTGTGCGTCGGCGCTGGCTTTGCGATGACGCAGATGACGATCGTCGTCGCCGCGCTGGCGCGGCGCTTCCGCTTTCGCCTTGCGGCCGACCACTCAGTGGCGCCGGTGGGCCACATCAGCCTGCGCCCTTATGGCGGCCTACACGTCACGGTGGAGCGTCGGCGTGCCGCCATGTGAGGCGCGGTACCCTCGCGGGCTGTGCGCCGCCGCTCGCCAAATCGGCGAAGCGAGGCTAGGGTCGCTTCTCGCGATCGCCACGAATGGGGCCGGCGAGCCGCCGGGATGACCGCATGGCCGATATTGTTCTGATAAACCCCCGTTTTGACGTTTCGTACTGGGGGCTGGAGCACGCAGTGCCGTTTCTGGGCGTCAAGGCGGTGCTGCCGGTCGCCTGTTTGCCGCTGGTGGCGGCGTTGACCCCGGCTGAGCACCGCGTCACGCTCGTCGACGAGAATATCGAACCGATCGATTTCGACCGATGCGCGCGAGCGGACATTGTCGGGATTACCGGCATGAACGTGCAGCGCCGGCGGATGCGCGAGATCCTGGCCGAGCTGAAATCCCGTGGTGTGTTCACCGTGGTCGGCGGCCCGTACGTCACTGTCCAGGAAGGGGATATCGCTGATCTCGCGGATGTCGTCTTCATCGGCGAGGCCGAGGAGACCTGGCCACGTTTTCTCGCCGAATGGCGCGAGGGTCGCCATCAGCGCCGTTACGAACAGGCCGAACGGACCGACATGGCGACGGTCCCGGCGCCTCGCCTCGACCTGTTGAAGATGAAGAAATATGCTTTTGCCAGCGTGCAGTTTTCCCGCGGCTGCCCGTTTTCATGCGAGTTCTGTGACATCATCGTGACCTTTGGCCGGCGGCCGCGGATCAAGACTTCCGCCCAAGTATTGGCCGAACTCGACGCGATCGTCGCGGCAGGCATGAATTTCGCCTTTGTCGTCGACGACAACCTGATCGGCAATAAACGGGCGATCAAGGCGGTGCTGCGCGAGGTCGTCGCATGGCAGCAGGCAAAAGGCTATCCGCTGATGTTCGCGACCGAGGCGTCGGTCGATCTGGCGGACGAGCCAGAGCTGATGCAACTGATGGTAGACGCCAATTTCAGCGATGTTTTCGTCGGTATCGAAAGCCCGAACGAGGCGTCCCTGCGTGAAACCAAAAAGACGCAAAATCTGCGCGACCGCGGCGGCACGATGCTCGACAAAGTGCATCGCATCCAGGACGTCGGAATGGAGGTGTGGTGCGGGATCATTGTCGGTTTCGACAACGACGACCCCAGCATTTTCGCGGCGCAGAGGCAATTCGTGCAGGATTCGCGGATCATCAACGCAATCGTGAACATGCTGGTAGCGATCCCGCGGACTCCACTTTACAAGCGGCTCGCCGCCGAAGGCCGGCTGGACGCCGCGGGCGATCCGGCGGATTTCGGGGCGTTTGGCACCAATGTCCTGCCGCTGCGGCTCAGCCGAGACGAGTTGCGATCCGGATATGTCAAGCTGATGCGCGAGCTCAACGCGCCGGCGGCGTTTTTCGGGCGGGTCGAGGCGCTCTATATCGAGGCCCGTCTGCAAGTTGGGCGAACTCGGGCCGCCTATATGCGCCGCCATCCGCTGCGCCGTCTGCGGCTCAACACGCGGCTGCTGTTCGAATCGGCCGGGATCCTGACGCTGTTGATGTGGGGTGTACCGGATAAGGCATTGCGCCGCGAATACCGGCATTGGATCCTGCGAGTTGCCCGGCGGCGCCGCGACAACCCGGAGATTATCCAGAGCTGCGCCATCAAATGCGCCATGCATTATCACATTCACCGGATGATCGAGCAGATGGATGCGTCGCCCCCGCTCGCGGTACCGCAGGCTGCTTGAGCATCCGCGCCGTCGATCGGCGAAGCCAGGGATCGGCGCATGCGCATCGGAGAAGTCATGAAAATCGGGATCTTTCTGACCGGGCAGCACCCGGCGGGCAGCGACATCGTCGCCGAGCTCGAAGGCCAGTACGCGATGACCCGGTTGGCGCGCGACCGCGGCTGGGACGCCGTCGCCACTGGCCAGCATTATTTAAGCGAAGGCGTGCGGCAATTGCAGCTGATCCCGTTTCTGGCGCGGCTTGCGGCCGAGGCGGGCGAGATGACGGGCATCGCCGGAGTATTGCTGGCGACCCTGCACAACCCGGTCGAGGTCGCCGAATGCATCGCCTCGCTCGATGCGATCTGGCGCGGCAATTTCGTCTTTGGCGTCGGCCTCGGCTATCGCGATGTCGAATTCGATGCGTTCGGCGTGCCGCGCGGCCACCGGGTCCGCCGGTTCGAGCAATGCCTCGACGTCGTGCGCCGGCTTTGGACCGAGGAAAGCGTGACCTTCGAGAACGAGGTCTGCAAGCTCGCGAACGTGAGCGCAACCTGTCGGCCTTTGCAAAAGCCGCACCCGCCGATATGGATCGCCGCCAACAGCGACGCCGCCGTCCGCCGCGCCGCCCGGCTCGGCGACAGCCTGTTTATCAACCCGCACGCCACGATGGCGGTCATCACGGGCCAGATGGCGCTGTACCGTGCCGAACTCGCCCGCTGCGGCAAACCGTTTCCTGCGGTGCTGCCCTATCTGCGGGAGATCTATTGCGCGAGGGACAAGCAAACCGCGTTGGAGATGGCCGGCCCTTATCTCGCCGCGAAATACCAAACCTATGCCCAATGGGGACAGGATCAGGTCTTGCCCGGCCATGATTCGTTTCGCCAGTCGCTGGACGCCCTATTACGCGACCGCTTCGTCCTCGGCAGCCCGGAGGAATGCTGGGAGCAGCTGCGCCCGTGCTGGGAAGAAGCCGGGGCGAATTTTCTGATCTTCCGCACCCATTGGAGCGGGATGCCGGTCGGCCACACGCTCTCCAGCATGCGGCTGATCAGCGACGAACTCTTGCCGGCATTGCGGCGGGTCTCGCCATTAGCTCCGGTGGGGTGAGAACTGAGTGCACCCTTGCCCTTAATGTCGCCTCGGCGCCGGCCCCTTCCCCTCCCGACCTACGCGAATGGGGGCCGAGTACAACGAAGCGGGTGACGGAGCGAACCCCCCCCTTAGGCGCCGGGCGGGTAGAACACCAGCATGCGGACTTCGAGGCTCTCGCGCGGCGGCGCATCGGGCGGCGAGGTCGGGTCGTCGAAGCCGGTATGCGCCGAGAACCGAGCGGCGCCATGCTGTGCCGAGTCGTAGCAGCGGATCAGCACCGCCTCGTCGGCCTGCATCTTGGGGAAATAGTAGTAGCGCTGGCTCGGGTTGTAGGTGATCGAATAGGTCTCGCCGGTGCGGTCCGGGTATTTGAGATCGCTGGCGATCAGGTTTTCCTCAGAAAGGCTCTGCGCGTCGCACAAGGTCAGCGGCGATTCGAGCACCGGCCCGCTGATCGGCCGCCACAGATTATTAACGGCAAAACGGTGTTTCAGCAGCTCTTCGGCCTCGTCGCCCATCAGATCACGTACCCGCTGTGGCGCCGACCACGCGGTGTAGTCGTTGTGCACGCGTTTGGCCGGGATCTTGATGGTCTTGTCCTTTGCGGAAATCGCCGCGTTGCGCACGATGTGGTCGAAGGCGACCACCCGTATGGCGCCGGTCGCTTCCTTCATGACCCGCTCGCATTCCGGATAGTAGACTGATTTGATCTGTTCCTCGTCGTAGAAATTCGACACTACGGTCTGGTGGTGCAACAGCACGAAGCCTTCCTTGTCCAAGGATAGCTGATCGACCATCGGGCGCGCATCGCGGATCGGCACTTGGTATTGGACATTTCGGCCGGTCCGCTGAGGCGTCCCCGGCGGCGGCGCGTAATTATAGGCGACCGGCTTCTCCGCCATCGGAGCCAAGAAATTGAGCGGCGCTACGACGCTCTTCAGATCCAGCGATGCCAAGCCGTCCATGATGTCCTCCGCGTGTGGCTTTTTCATCCGAACTGTCGGGCGAACCGTAGAATGCGCCATCGCCGAGGTCAAACGAGATATCGAGCCGGTCGCTCCTCTAGACTGGAGCACTATCAGCCAGGCATTATCGGGGCGTTAAGCAGCGGTGAAGCTGCGCGGGGGGAAAATTATGGGGGGATATCTTGACCGCGTCGCCGCCGCTTATGGCGGCGTGATTCTAGTGCTCGGCCGGCTGGCAATGGCTGCGATCTTTGTGCCGAGCGGCTTCGGCAAGCTGACCCGGCTCAACGCATTCGCGCAATCTTTGGCGGCCCGGGGCGTCCCCGCATCGGGGTTGCTGGCGGTGATCGGCGCCTGTGTTGAGTTCTTCGGCGCACTTTGCGTCGTGCTCGGGCTGAAGACCCGTTATGCAGCGTTCGTGATGGCGGTTTTCACGGCGATCGCGGCGCTGATCGCCCATCAGTTCTGGCAACTCGAGGGGCCCGCGCGCACGGCGCAGCACATCCAATTCATGAAGAACTTGGCCATCATCAGGGGATTTCTATACCTCTTTGCCGCCGGTCCCGGCCCCTTCAGCCTCGATCGTCGCGGCAGGTGACTACAGCCATCACCGCGGGGCTGCCCGGTTCTTGAGATGGGACGTTTGGCGGCGCCTCTGATCGGTTGTTCCCGGCTGGGGCTCGTGCTATCGCAGCGGCGCGATCGAAGCATCGGGGTCAAATGAGATACGAAATGTGCGCGGCGGTCGTGGTCGGGACAGTATCGCTGGCGGTCAGTTCCGCCTGGTCGCAGACCAGCGTGATTCAACAGAGCAACGTCTCATCGCAGACCAGCGGGATCCAGCAAAACAGCGTCAACGTAAATGGCGAGGGCAGCAGCGTCACGGTCAGCGGCCGGTCGATTTCGGTTGAGACCACGGCAACCGAGGGCGGCCGGGTTGTCGGTGACGGACAGCCGGCATCGGAAGAGCGACCGATCGGCCCGGTCACTGCGATCCACAGCGACGGCGCCTTTTCGCTGACCGTAAAAATCGGGCCAGCGCCCAAGCTGACCATCGAAACCGACAAGAACATCCTGCCAATCATCAAGACGGACGCGTCGAGCGGTCGCTTGGATATCTACTCCGATCGGTCCTACTCGCTCGACGGTCGGATCAAAGTCAGCGTCTCGTCGCCCAACATGACCGAGATCTCTGTCTCGGGCAGCAACCAGATCGAAGCCGAGGGCCTTGCCGGAGGCCCGCTCATAATATCGCTGAACGGGTCCAACAGAGCCGCCTTAGCCGGCAAGGTGGAGACCTTGACCTGCGTGATGAGCGGCGCCAATCACCTCGCCGCGCGGCAGCTCATGGCTGCTTCGACGAATGTCACGCTCAATGGGTCGGGCGATGCCGCGGTCCACGCCAGCCAGCGGATTGGCGCCGAAATCTCAGGCGCCGGTTCCATCGTCGTCTATGGCGATCCCAAAGAGCGCAGCACCCAGGTCAACGGCGCGGGCAAGATAACATTTGTCCGGTAACCGCCGAGCGCCAGACCCGAAGCAGCGGTCGAGGGGACGAATCAGCGATGCCGGATTACGAAATCTTTGAGGCGGGCGATGTGGTTCTTCAATCGGGGCTAACCTATCGCGAGGCGCGCCTTGCTTACAAGACTTACGGCACGCTCGACGCCGCCAAATCGAACGCCATCGTCTACCCGACTTCCTATGGCGCCCAGCATTATGATCTCGAATGGGCGATCGCATCGGGCAAGGCCCTCGACCCGACCAAGTATTTCATCATCATCATGAACAAATTCGGCAACGGCCTGTCCTCGTCACCGAGCAATACGCCGGCGCCGTTTGACCGCGCCCGCTGGCCGCACTTCACGATGGCCGACAACGTCCGGGTCCAACAGCGGCTACTGCACGAAGTCTTCGGTATCGAACGGGTCAAGCTCGTCTACGGGTTTTCGATGGGCGCGCAGCAGGCCTTTCACTGGGGTGCGCTATTCCCCGACCGCGTCGAGCGCATCGTCGCGATCTGCGGCTCGGCGAAGACCTCGCCACACAACTTCGTCTTTCTCGAAGGGGTTAAGGCGGCATTGATCGCCGATCCGGCCTGGCAGGACGGCTGGTTTGCCACCGCACCGACCCGCGGCTTTCAGGCGATGGGGAGGGTCTATGCAGGCTGGGGGCTGAGCCAGGCCTTCTACCGCGAGGAGGAATGGCGCAAGCTGGGTTTTTCCTCACTCGAGGATTTTCTGGTCGGCAGTTGGGAAGCCGGCTTCCGGCGTCGTGATCCCAACGATTTGTTGGCGATGCTGTGGACTTGACAGCACGCCGATATCAGCGCCAACGAACTCTACGGTGGCAATCTAGGCAAGGCGCTGGGGGCAATAACCGCCGACGCGATGGTTATCCCCTGCGAAACCGACCTCTATTTCACGGTCGAGGACAACCGCCGCGAGGTCGCCCACATGCCGCGGGCCGAATTGCGCCCGATCCCGTCGATCTGGGGCCACCGCGCCGGCAACCCCGCGCAAAACCCGCCAGACGCGAAATTCCTCGACACCGCTGTCAGCGAATTGCTGGCGCGCTGAGCGGATGAGGGATTAGCGATCTGCGGCCAGCGCTAGGGCGGTATCGGGCGGCAGGGTTGCGCGCTCGATGTGGCGTCGGTGCCACAGCGCGTAGAACAAGAGGTTCCAGGCGGCGCGGCCGGCGCGCTTTTGCCCGGCGGCCGCAAACAGGGTTTCCACGGCGTCGGGCCGGCAGATCTCGCGCACCGCGGGCGAGCGCGCCACGAGCGGGCCGATCGTCTCGGCGCGGCGCGCGATCCAGCGCGCCACCGGCACGGTAAAGCCGCGCTTGCGGGCGAGGGGCTGCGATTGAGGCAGCTGTCCAGCCAGCCAGCGGCGAAGCAACCACTTGCCGAGACCATGCTGCACCTTGAGCCCGTCCGGTAGGCGAAAGGCGAGCGCCGAGACTTCGCTGTCGAGAAAAGGGGTGCGGCCTTCGGCGCCATGCGCCATCAGGCACCGGTCGAGCTTGGTCAAGAGGTCGTTCGGCAGCCAGTCGGTGCAATCCACCGCCTGCGCCGCCTGCAGCGGGGTTCGGCCGCGGCTCGCGGCATGCACTTCGGCCGCGGCGATCCCGTCGCGCCAGCCGGCAATCTCGGCGCGCAAAACGCCCAGATCATCGAGCACGCCGCGCGCACGCGGCCGGCGGCCACCCGCCCACCATGGGCGCAACACGCTGCGATAGCGGCCGTAGCCGCCAAACAGCTCATCCCCGCCCTCTCCCGACAATATAACCTTGAGCCCGGCCTCGCGCGCGGCCCGGGCGAGCGCCCACGTCGGCAGCATCGCATAATCGGCGGCCGGATCGTCGGCGGCAGATACGATTTGCGGGAGCAATCGCCAGAAATCGGCCTCGGAAAACAGGATCTCGACATGCTCGGCGCCGACCGCCTCCGCCGCGGCACGCGCGGCCGGGCGCTCGTCGCCCACATCGCTCTCGGCAAACCCAATGGTGAATGCCTTGACCGGGCGCGCGGCCAGCCGGGCCATCATCGCCAGCACCGCAGTCGAATCGATGCCCCCGGAGAGAAACATGCCAAAGGGCACGTCCGAGCGTTGATGGATGCGCACGCTGTCGGCGAAAGTGGCGTCCAACCGGGCCAGCGCCTCTTCCTCGCCGAGCGCGAACGGACCATGCTCGGGCAATGCCGCACGCCGCCGCCGCTCGACGATCCTGCCTTGCCGCACGACCACGGTCTCGCCTGGCAATACCCGGCTGATGCCGGCAAAAATCGTCTCGCGCCCGGTGGTAAACTGCATCTGCACGAGCTCGTTGCGCGCTCTGCGATTAAGCGCCGGCGCGATGATGCCAGCCTCGATCAGCGCACCCGGCTCGGAGGCGAAGGCGAAGCCGCGCAACGTCTCGGCGTAATAGAGCGGCTTGATCCCGAACGGGTCGCGGGTGAGGATCAGGCGCCCGGCGCCCGGGTCGTGCAATGCCACGGCGTACATACCGCGCAGATGCAGGGTAAAGTCGAGCCCGTGACGGCGGTAGAGGTGCAGCGGCAGCTCGCAATCCGATTGGGTGGAGCACACGATTGGACGCGCGCGTCGCGATTCCTCCCGTAGCTCTACATAGTTGTATATTTCGCCATTCGCGATCAGCGCAGCACCGCCCGGCTCGTAGAGCGGCTGAGCTCCGGTCGCCAGATCGATGATCGCGAGCCGGGTCTGCACCATGCCGACATCACCAGACCAATATTGCCCGTCGCCATCAGGACCGCGATGGCGTAATGCGGCTCCCATCATCCGCAGCGGCGCTACGGGCGGGGCCGCACCATTGAGGGTCATCAGCCCGGCGATGCCGCACATCCCGGAGCCAATTTTTCAAAAAAACCACGATAGCGGGCGATCACCGCCTTCTCAGTAAATTCGGCTTCGTAGACCCGACGGCCGGTTTGCCCAAGCCTCGAGCGCAAAACATGGTCTCGACATAAGCGCTCGATAGCTCTGGCCAGTGCTCGGGGACCGCCGCCCGGCTGATCGGGAAGCGGCACCAAAAGCCCGCTCACCTCGTCCTCAATCAGCCCGGCCGGGCCATCGCTGGCGGTGGCGACGACTGGCAATCCCGCCGACCACGCCTCGATCACAACATTCCCCAGCGGCTCGTGCAGCGACGGACAGACGAGAAAATCCGCATTCGTCAGCAGTTCCGGAACATCCTCGCGCCAGCCGAGAAAGCTGACCCGGTCGGCGATCCCGAGACCACCCGCCAATTGCTCGAGCGCTGCGCGCAACGGCCCGTCGCCGGCGATCGCCAGCCGAACCTCGCGCGTCTCGGCAAGCGCCTCGAGCAGCAAAGCGAACCCCTTGTTCGGATGGAGGCGACCGAGCGCCAGCCCGAGCGGCGCAGAGTGCGGCGCAACAAGAGAAAGGCCGCCCCGCGAACCAACGGCACGCGCGTCGGTCACAAAATTCGGCAAGTAGTCAATTCGATCACGCGGCCAACCTTTGGTTACCGCGTAATCAACTATGGCGCGGGTGTTGCCGATCAGACGATCGCAGCGCCGATAATACTTCAAATCATAGTACCCCCCGAGCCGCGCAACATGCACGAAATCGCCGCGCGGGCAAAGCCGGGTCGCCCGGTTCATCCAGGTCAGCACGATATCCGGCCGCCACCCTACGATCTCGTGGCGAAACGCGCGCCGAGTTGTCAAATCGAAGAGTCCGCCAAAGGCAAGTTCGGCGACCCCGACGCCGGCGGCGCGCAAGATCTGAGAGCGTTCGGGATCACGGCGGATTAGCACCCGCTGCGTCTCTCCGGCGCGCTTCAGCGCCATCGCCAACCGCACAAAAAATGTTTCCGCCCCGCCGTGGCGCGCCCCGGCGATCGCCTGCAGCAGCCGACGGGTCACGGGATCAGCGCCTCGTAGCGGGCTGCGACCATCTCCCAGCTCAACCCGCGCTGACGTTCGAGTGCGGCCAGGTGCCAGCGCCGCCACAACTCGTCCTCGCGCAGCACCTCGATCGCCGTGGCGGCAAAGTCGTCGTCAGTGCATGTCACTCGCCCGCTGACGCCATCGACGACCCGCTCTCCAACCGCGCCCAACCGCGTGACTACCGCCGGCACGCCCATCGCCTGCGCCTCGGCCAGGGAGAGGCAGAACGTTTCGCCCGGGTCTCCGCGGTAGAGCATGACCCGGGCATCCATCAGCGCCGCCGCCAGCGCTTCTCGCCCGAGCGGGACGAATCGGCGAACGCCGGAGGCGGCGAGCGTGTCTGCACGCGCGAGAATCGCCTCCATCTCGGCCGTCCGCGCAGGACCCAATCCGCGATAGACAGCCGGCCCGCCGTAGATGTGCAGTTCGGCCCCCGGCACCGCAGGCGCGATCCGCGCCACCCACAGATCGAGCAGCCAATCGAGCCCGCGCAGCGGGTTTGAGGTAAAGATTGCGCGCGGCGCCGGCGGATCGCGGGGAATCGCGCTGCGAAACCGCTCGACCACCCCATAGGGAATGATCTCACATCCGCCGCAGGGCAGCCACGCCGGCACCGTTTCCGCGTGATAGGCGCCGGTCACGACGAGGGTCGGGTGATACCAAGCGAGCCGAAGCAAATTCCGCGGCTTTCGCAGATACCGCGCCGGATTGTGCAGCCAGAACAGCCGCCGCTGCGCCCGGCGCACGAGCCCGATCACTCGATGTCCACGACTGCCGATGTAAAGATCGCATGCCTCGGGGATAGCCCCCGATAAGGGCGCCCAGCGCACGCCCTTGTGGATCAGTTCGGCATGGCAGCGATTGCGCACCTCCACCTGGTGGCCGCGCCCGGCAAGCGCCTCAGCCAGCGCGACAAAGGCAGTTTCGGCGCCACCGAGCGGCGCCGCCTCGGCCATTGCCCCGTCAAAGGCAATGCCGTCATCGGCCATTACCACGTTCGCCATCAGTCGCGCACGACCGACGGTGCGTCGACTCCCGCCACCGACCGCCCCCCACTTTCGTTTCCGTGAGCGGAGGGCCTCTCCCGTTCCTCGCGAGCGGGGATGAGGCCGCGGTCAAGGGTAACTTCGGAGGGTGGAGGGGTATCGAGTCGCGCCTTCAGATACGACAGGATCGGATAGAGCGCCGCACACAGCGCGATCAGAAAGCCCCACTCCCTCTCCCGATAGCCTTTGCGGCTCACGTAACATTTCCAAAAGCGCGACGGGATGCGCCTGATATTGCGTCCATAGCTGCCGATGTCGCCGCTATCGCGGAGATCCTGCGCCCGCGCGCTCGAATAGCGGTCGAGACGTCGCAACATCTCCGAGATATCGCGGTCGACATAATGATGGATAGGCGACGACAGCGTAGAGCCCTGCTCTCCCGACAACGACACGGCAGGATGGACCCGCTGATCCCCCCATTTTTTGGCGCCCTTGCGATACAGCGCGGCATGCGCCGACCGGCCGAAAGACGCCCCCCAACCCCAGCGCACCAGACGCTCGCCGATGAAATTGTCGACACGCACGAGGTGCCACGCCGCAGGCGAGGTGGAGACGACTTCCCGAATTTCTTCGGCAAGCCGCAGGGGCACCCGCTCGTCGGCATCGATTTCGAGAATCCAGTCGCCGCAGCAGGCGTCGATCCCGGCGTGCCGGCGAGGCCCCTCGCGTTCCCAGGCGCCCTCGATCAAGCGATCGGTAAAGCCCCCCGCTATCTCCCGCGAGCGGTCACGACAGCGATCGAGCACGACGACGATTTCGTCGGCAAAGTCGATACAGGAAAGGCAATCGGCAAGCTGACGCTCTTCGTCCCGGACAACGACAACGGCAGAGAGCCACACTCGGTTCACGTCGCGGCGCTCGCGACTCGGTCCCATAATCGGCATGAGGCAGCCTCGGCGGCCGCGACAGAGAGCCCGTCCATCAGCGTGTCCGTCGTGCGATGATCAAAGCCGGGGCCAAACATCGTCTCGGGCGAGTCGCTTGAGCACACGAAAGCGGCGCGCGGTCCCCAGGGCGCGTATTGGCAGCTCGGGCTCGGCCCAAACAGGCCCAACGTCGGCGTACCGCAAGCAGCGGCGATATGCATCAAGCCCGTGTCGTTGCCAATAAAAAGCGCGCAGCGTCCCAGCACCGCCGCCGCGGTCAGCAGATCGACCCGACCAATCAAGTCGATCAGGCGACTCTGTGGAATGGCCTCGAGCAGCGGCTGGGTCTGCCCATGCTCATGCCCGGCGGCCAGGACGACGACGCGCGCTCCCGGCAGCAAGCCGCCGCTGGCGGTCAGCCTCCGCGCCAGCTCGGCAAAGCGTTCCGCGCGCCACTGTTTGCCGCGCCAGTTTGCAGTCGGGCCAATCGCCAGCACCGGACCACCAGCAGGAACCAGCTCGACAGCGGCGTGTTCGTGCCCGGGTGCCGTCCACAGCCGCGGTCCCGGCGGTGGATCGAGATCGAATAGGCGGCCCAGCTGTCGCACCCGATGTTCGCCCGCAGCGCCCTTGGCCATCACCTTACGCTCGCTCGCTCGCAGCAGCCAGGCGAGCGCCGAGCCGCGCAGATCGACGACCAGGTCCCAGGGCCGTGCTGCGACCGCGGCATAGAGGGGCAACCAATGGAGTGACCAGCGCTGCTTCTCTACGACGACGAGCCGCTCGAGTCCGGGGACGGCGTCAAACAGCGGCGCGGCGATAGGCCCGGCTGCGATGGTCAGTCGCGCTCCCGCATAACGGTCGATCAGATAGGAGATGAGACCGGTCGACAGTACGGCGTCGCCGATGCGCGTCGCAGTGACAAACAGAATGTCCATCTCGCCGATCCGGCAGGCCTTATATCTCGCGATCCCGTTGCTTGCCAAGCCGGCGGTCATCGCCTACGTCTAACCTGCTGCAACCATCCTGCCGAACCATGGCCGACGCCTGCTTTGTGCTGCTCGAAGATCGGGGCGTCCTCGCAGTCAGCGGGCCCGACCGCCGCGCATTCCTCCAAGGGCTCGTTTCCAACGATGTCGACAAGGTCGGCCCCGGCCAAGCGCGTTATGCGGCATTGCTGACCGCGCAGGGGAAATACCTGCACGACTTTATAATGGTCGAGGCGTCAGAGACGATCCTCCTCGACGCCGAAGCCCAGCGTCTGGCCGATCTCGGACGTCGGCTGTTGATTTACCGGCTGCGCGCCAAGGTTGCCATCGTCGAGCGGCCAGACCTAGCCGTGGCCTCGGTCTTTGGCGATGGCGCGCTCGAAGCTCTCGGTCTCCCCGCCGAACCGGGAACCGCACTGGCTTTTGCGACGGGAACCGCCTTCGTCGATCCACGGCTGGTGGCGCTCGGCGCACGCTGCATCCTTCCGCGCGAGAGTGCGCGATCGGCGCTGCTCGGAGCCGGCCTTACCGAAGCCGGGTTCACGGCATACGACCATTTGCGTCTGCGCCTCGGGGTTCCCGACGGCAGCCGCGACTTGGTGCTCGAAAAGTCGATCTTGCTCGAAGCCGGGTTCGACGAGCTGAACGGCGTCGACTGGGAGAAGGGTTGCTATATCGGACAGGAGTTGACCGCCCGCACCAAATATCGCGGCCTTGTCAAGCGCCGGCTGGTACCGGTCGCAATCGACGGCCCGGCGCCGGCGCCGGGAGCGATCGTCACCGCCGATGGGCGCGATGTCGGCGAGATGCGATCGAGCAATGACGAAGCCGGTCTGGCCTTGCTCCGGATCGAAGCCGTGCTGGGCAACAAACGGCTGATAGCCGGGGACGCCGTGATCGTGCCGAGAATAGCCAGCTGGATGCGCTTCGACGGCGATGGCTCGTCCTAGAGGAAGGTGACGGCGCCTTTGTTCCGCGGTCACTGCGGATCGGGCGCGTTGAGCTGTTGCTGGATCTCGCGGCTGTATTGGCTGCTGGGGCTGACGCCCTGCCCCTGAAGCAGCCATTGCTGGCTGGATAGGTTATTGCGGTACCCCTGCATTTTCTGCTGATCGATCGGGCCGGGAAGTTGCTGCGGCGGATAGGACGGGCTCGCTGGCGCGGGCAATTCGTATACCGGGCCGGATTGCGTCAGCGACGGCGACAGGCCGTTTGGCGCTGCCGGGGCAAAGCCCGGATTGATCGGCGGCGCCAGCGGCGCCGGTGGTGGCGGTGCAGCGGCAGGAAGCGATTGCGGCAGCAGCTGAGTTGGCGGTCCTAGTTCCGCCGCCAAAGCAGCGGCGGCACTGAGCACCGCAAAAGAGGCGATCAGTAGGCCGCCCGTCAGCGAGGTCAAGCCGTCGCGTCCTGGCTCTCGCCCGAGAGCGCAGCCTGCGCCGCGGCCAGGCGAGCGATCGGCACCCGGTAGGGCGAGCAGGAGACGTAATCGAGCCCGACCGCCTGGAAAAACCGGATCGAGGCGGGATCGCCGCCATGCTCGCCGCAGATGCCGAGCTTCAGCCCGGGTCGAGCGGCGCGGCCGCGCTCCGCGGCGAGGCGTACCAGCTCGCCGACGCCTTCGGTGTCGATGGTCACGAACGGATCGTGGTCGAAGATGCCGAGCCGCTGATAAGTCCCGAGAAAACTGGCCGAATCATCGCGCGACAGACCGAGCACGGTCTGCGTCAGATCGTTGGTGCCGAAGCTGAAAAACTCCGCCGTCTCGGCGATTTCGGCGGCGCGCAGAGCCGCGCGCGGCAGTTCGATCATCGTTCCCACCAGATAGGGCACCTCGACCCCAGCTCGTTCCATGACACTCTTGCCGACGCGGTCGATCATCGTCTTCAGGATGTCGAACTCCTTTCGCGTCGCGATCAACGGCACCATGATCTCGGGCTCGACATTGGCGCGGGTCTCTTTGATTACTGCCGCCGCCGCCTCGAAGATCGCCGTGGCCTGCATCTCGTAGATCTCGGGATAGGTGATGCCGAGGCGGCAGCCGCGGTGGCCCAGCATCGGATTCACCTCGTGCAGGGCGAGTGCGCGCTGGCGGATCTGGGCGACGTCGCGACCGGTCAAACGCGCCATCTCGTCGAATTCGGCGGCGGTCTTGGGCAGGAATTCGTGGAATGGCGGATCGAGCAGCCGGATCGTGACCGGCAACCCCTTCATGATGCGAAAGATCTCGGCAAAGTCCGCGCGCTGCATCGGAAGCAGCTCGGCGAGGCCGGCGCGCCGCCCCTTTTCGTCGTCGGCCATGATCACCCGGCGGATCGGGCCGATGCGATCAGCTTCGAAGAACATATGCTCGGTGCGGCTGAGCCCGATGCCCTCGGCGCCGAAGCGGCGGGCCGTGCGCACGTCGAGCGGGGTCTCGGCATTGGCGCGCACCCCCATTTTGCGGATCGAGTCGGCCCACCCCATCAGCGTCGCAAAATCTCCGGACAGCTCGGGCTGGATCGTCGGTACCTCGCCCAGCATGACTTCGCCCGTCGAGCCGTCGATCGTGATGATCTCACCGGCTTTGACCAAGGTCGTGCGTGTCGACATTGTGCGGGCCGCCTGATCGACGTGCAGATCCTGGGCGCCGCAGACGCAGGGCCGCCCCATGCCGCGCGCAACCACCGCGGCGTGGCTGGTCATGCCGCCGCGGGCCGTCAGGATGCCGCGGGCGGCGTGCATCCCGTGGATGTCCTCGGGGCTCGTCTCGATGCGCACCAGAATCACCGCTTCGCCATGTGTGGCCAGCGCTTCGGCCTCCTCGGCCGAAAACACGACCTTGCCGCAGGCGGCGCCGGGCGAGGCCGGCAGGCCGCGGGTCAGGATCGTGGTCTTGGCCTTTGGATCGAGGGTCGGGTGCAGCAGCTGGTCGAGCGATGAGGGCTCGATGCGGCGGATCGCCTCGTCACGGTCAATGACCCCCTCTTCGACCAATGACACCGCGATCTTCAGCGCCGCCTGGGTTGTGCGCTTACCCGATCGCGTCTGCAGCATCCACAGCTTACCGCGCTGCACCGTGAACTCGATGTCCTGCATGTCGCGGTAATGGTCCTCGAGCACCCGCCGCACGCGGTAGAGCTCGCCCAGCACCTCGGGCATGACCTCTTCCATCGCCGGCAGGGCCGATTTAGTCGCCTCTTTGCCGGCAATTGTCAGGTGCTGCGGGGTACGGATACCGGCGACAACATCCTCGCCCTGTGCGTTGATCAAGTATTCGCCGTAAAACTCATTGTCCCCGGTCGACGGGTTTCGGGTAAACGCGACGCCGGTCGCGCAATCCGCGCCCATATTGCCGAATACCATCGCCTGGACATTGACCGCGGTGCCCCAATCGGCGGGGATCTCGTGCAGCCGGCGATAAGTGACTGCGCGAGGGTTCATCCAGGAGCCGAAGACCGCGCCGATCGCCCCCCATAGCTGGTCGCGCGGCTGCTGCGGGAACGGGCGGCCGGTTTCTTGTACGATCAAATCCTTGAACCCGGCGACGACGATCTTCCAGTCCTCGGCGGTCAGATCGGTGTCTAATGTCTGCCCGCTGTCGAGCTTGTGGTTTTCCAGAAGCTCCTCGAAATGATGGTGCTCGATGCCGAGTACGACCTGCCCGTACATCTGGATGAAGCGGCGATAGCTGTCATAGGCAAAGCGCTCGTCGCCGCTCTTGCAGGCCAAGCCCTCGACCGCCCGGTCGTTGAGCCCGAGGTTTAGGACCGTGTCCATCATCCCAGGCATCGACACTCGGGCTCCCGAACGGACCGAGACCAGAAGCGGATTGTCGGCGTCGCCAAACCGCGCGCCAAGCGCCCGCTCGATTCCCGCGAGCCCGTCGGCGACCTGCGCCTTAAGGTCGTGCGGATAGGATTTGCCGTTGGCATAGAACCAGGTGCAGACCTCGGTGGTGATCGTAAAGCCGGGCGGCACCGGCAGTCCGAGGCCGCTCATCTCGGCCAGCCCGGCGCCTTTCCCACCGAGCAGCTCGCGCATCCCGACACGCCGCTCGGCGGCGCCGCCGCCAAAGCCGTAGACCCATTTCGTCATGCCCGGGGCTACCCTTCGATCTGGGAGAAAGTCGGCGACCTGGTTCATGGTCGCGCGGATGCGCGCGAGCAGCCGCAGCCGATTCTCGCGAAGCTCAGGTTCTTCAGTGTTAACAGTAACCTTGGCGAAAAATTCGTCAACCGGCCCCCGCAACCGCGCCAACTCGGCCATCGCCTCTTCGAACCGCTCATTTTTCAGACAGGGGCTGGCGCGCTTCCAAATCTCGTCCAGGCAGTCCGCAAGCGCAGTCTCCTCGGCCTGCCGTAACAGCGAATTATTCACGTCACTGTTGCGGACGTAGCCGTCCTTCCGGTCCTCGATCCGAACGATGTTTGAAGCTCGGCGATAGGCCAATAGCAGACTCGCCCCATCATCCGAGCCGAGAAAGCCATCCAGCGCGCAGACGCGAGCCATCACACGGACCAGATCATCCTCATAGCGACCGGTGTACAGGATTGCCCCGGTTCCCAACTGGGCAAAGGCCGCGGCAATTAAATCGTGCCGTACTCCCTGGTCCCGCAGATGCACCTTGAGCCGATCCGCGATGAAGGCGAGGAGTTCGTCGACAACGACCTGTATTTCGGTCAGATCGACTGCCGCAGGGATACCCGGCCCGCTTCTGGCTCGAGCAAATGCCTCCGCCAGCGGCACGCGGAGCCGATTTTCGAGAATGATTCGGATTACCCCCTGAGCCGCTCGGCGCAATGCATACGGGTCCCTAGATCCAGTCGGTCTTTCACGGATGGCAAAAAAGGCGACCAAAGTATCGATCTTGTCGGAAAGGGCGGCGACCACGCTCACCGGCTTGGTTGGGCAATCATCACTGGGGCCAAGCGGCCGGTAATGTTCGGCGATCGCGTCGGCGACCCGCTCGCTCTCCCGATCATGTAACGCGTAATAGCGGCCCATGATCCCTTGCAATTCGGGGAACTCGCCGACCATGCCAGTAGACAGATCGGCCTTTGCGAGGTGCACTGCTCGCCTCGCCAGTCGGTTCAATTCTCCGTTGTCATTCCCGCGAAAGGGGGAATCCAGAGCTACAAGCTCAGAGCGGCTGCCCTGGGCCACCGCTTGCGCGGAGGCAGCACGGGGCGCGGGGTAAAGCTGTTGCACGAGGAAGACCGCGAGCCCCTCCATCCGCTCGACCTTGTGGTAAACGCTGCGGAGCTTGTCGTGATAGACACGGTCTTTCAACGCCTCGACTCGGTCTTCGAGGCGGACCTTGCGGTCCTGGTCCCAGAAGAAGCGGGCGTCGGCGAGACGGGCGCGCAACACGCGCTCGTTCCCGGCGATGATGGCCTTACCGCTGTCCTCCGCCAGATTGTTGGCGACAAATAGAAAATGTGGCGCCGGCCTCCAGTCGAGATAAGCACAAGAAAAATATTTCTGATGGATGCGCATTGCCGTCTGCAAGACCTCGGGCGGCAACGTCATGAAACCGGCGTCGATCGCGCCCGCGAGCACGACCGGAAACTCGGCAAGCCCTGTGACTTCGTCGAGCAGGCCGGGATCGGGTTTGACCGCGAGCCCCAACTCCGCCGCGCGGCCGTCCAGATCGGCGCGAATCAGCTCCCGGCGCTGGTCTTGGTCGGCAATTACGTAGGCGCGTTGAAGCTTGTCGACATACTCCGCAGCGCCGCCGACGCAGATCTCGTCCGGCGCAAGAAACCGGTGGCCGCGGGTAGTGCGGCCAACCGATACCCCGTCGAGCGCCAATGGCAGCACCTCGCCGTCGTAGAGGCAGAGGACCGACGTCAGCGGCCGTACCCAGCGCAGCGGCGAACCCGGCCAGCGCATCGATTTCGGCCAGGGCAATTCGGCGATCGCGGTCTTGATTAGATCGGGTAAGACCTCTGCGGCCGGCCGGCCCGATCGCTTGATCACCGCGAAATAGAATTCTCCGCGGCCGGTGTCGCGGATCTCGCAGGCCTCGACTGAGGAAAGCCCGGTAGACCGCAAAAAACCGTCGATCGCCTGCGGCGGCGCGCCGACCCGAGGCCCGCGCCGCTCCTCGCTCCGGTCGGGCTGCGTCGACGGGATTCCCTCCGCAATGACGGCGAGCCGGCGCGGCGTCACATAGCCGCGCAACTCCGCCGCCGGGATCTCGGCCGCCACAAGCTTGTCGCGCAACAGCCCCGTCAGATCCTCGATCGCGCGGCGCTGCATCCGCGCCGGGATCTCCTCCGACAACAATTCGAGCAGCAGTTCGGCCATATCAGATGCCGGGACCCGCACCATCAGCCAGCCACGCCTCGCAACAGCCCTTGGCCAGCGCGCGCACCCGCAGGATATAGGCGGCCCGCTCGGTCACGCTGATAGCGCCGCGCGCATCGAGCAGGTTGAACAGATGGCTCGCCTTCAAGCATTGGTCATAGGCCGGCAATGCCAAGCCGTGTTCGAGCACGGCACGGCATTCGGCTTCGGCGTCGGCGAAATGCCGGACCAGCGTCGCAGTGTCGGCGATCTCGAAATTGTAGGTCGAGAACTCGCGCTCCGCCCGCCGGAACACGTCGCCATAAGTGACCTGGCCCGCGCCAGGAACGCCGTTGTAATCGAGATCGAAGACGCTTTTGACACCTTCGACATACATCGCCAGCCGTTCGAGCCCATAGGTCAGCTCGGTCGAGACCGGGTCGCATTCGATGCCGCCAACCTGCTGGAAATAGGTGAACTGGCTGACCTCCATGCCGTCGAGCCAGACTTCCCAGCCAAGCCCCCAGGCGCCCAAGGTCGGGCTTTCCCAATCGTCCTCGACAAAACGGATATCGTGCCGCCGTGCGTCGATGCCAATCGCCGTTAGACTCGCAAGATAGAGGTCCTGGCTGTCGGCCGGCGCCGGCTTCAGGATGACCTGCAGCTGATAATATTGCTGCAACCGGTTGGGGTTTTCACCATAGCGACCGTCGGTCGGGCGACGCGAGGGTTGAACATAACAGGCGCGCCACAGCTCGGGTCCGAGCGCGCGCAGCGCCGTCGCCGGGTGAAAGGTGCCGGCGCCAACTTCGACATCGTAGGGTTGTAGGATCACGCAACCTTGCCGCGCCCAAAAGCCCTGCAGCTCGAAAATTACCGATTGAAAACTCACGGCACCGTCTCGGATGCAGTGCAGTCAGCGCGGTTGCGGGCAGTCGGGCCGGCCGCAGCCGGGGGCTCGCGCCGCGACATAGGCACCGCAAGCGCCGCAAGCCACAAGGTCCTCGGCCTGGATTGCCCGGCGCCGCGGCGGCGCGCGCCGGCGCGACAGTTGGCGCCCCGGTCCATTCAGCCAGCGAAAGCCGATCCAAACCGCCACGAACACCAAAATCATTACGACTAGCTTCGGGAACTCGAACATCGGCGAGGTTTACCGGGGCTCCGCAAGCCGGGTCAAGGAACGCGCTCAGGGGGCGAGTTTTCTCGTCACAGCCCGAACCGCGCCCACAATAGCCGCGTCTCGATCCAGTCGGCGAGGTCGGTGATCGCGGCAAAGGGCTCGCGCGCACCAAACGGCAGGCGAGCCCAGATAGGTCGGCGCCGCTCGGCCATCACCGCGCGCAATCTGACCTTGTCGCCGTAGCGCGCGCGCATCACCGCGCGCAATTCGCCGATGCCGTCGATCAGGCCGCGCTCTGCGGCCATATGCCCGGTCAGCACGTCGCCGTCGAACAGGCTTTCGTCGGCACCGTCGATCTTACCTGCGCGACGCTGTCGCACATGCTCTTTGAACGCCCGGTGGATGTCCTGTTGCAACCCGCTCAGCCGTTCGACATCGGCAGAATTTACCGGCAGAAACGGATCGAGCAGCGATTTGTGCGTGCCGGCGGTGTAGAGGCGCCGCTCGATGCCGAGTCGCTGTATCGCCTCGGTGAGCCCGAACCCTGCGCTGATAACGCCGATCGAACCGACCAGCGAAGTCTCCTCCCCGAAAATCTCGTCACCGGCAAGCGCCAGCCAATAGCCGCCAGATGCCGCCACATCCTCGGCAAAGGCGGTTACCGGTATCCCCTTTTCCTCGGCGAGCTGGCGGATGCGGCGAAACAGCAGCGCCGACTGCACCGGCGAGCCGCCGGGCGAATTGACGACAATGGCGACGGCGACGACGCCGCGAAGGCTGAACGCCCGCTCGATCGCCCGGGCGTGACTGGCTAGCGAGATGCCGTTGCGGCGTACCCTCGGCATGATGACGCCCTCGAAGCGCAGGACCGAGACCACCGGCCCGCGCTGCCACAGCCGCTCTATATCGAGATAGTCGCGAATCGTCATGCGGTATCAAATGGGAAGCCGGACCCGCGGAAACGACAGCGCAGCCTGTCGCCGAGGTTCAGAGTTCGAGCCCCCTGCCCTCTCGTAATATGTCGTCGGCAAGTTCCGTTGGCCGCCCGTCCCCGCGGTGCAACACCAGCCCGCGGGCAAGCCGCGCCGAAGCCGCGATCTGCTTGCGGGCACGCACCAGGATACGGCTTGCTGGCCGGTCTTCCGCCGGCCACAAGGGATAGACTACGACCTCGCCCGCCCGGCCGGCGATTTCGCCAATCAGCGCGTCGAGACGGTCGGCGCGGTGAATGAAAGTCACCGTGCCCTTTGGCCGCACCATGGTCAGACAAAAGCGCACCCAGGCGGCGAGGTCGGCCTCGCCTTCGACCGTCGCGGCGGCCCTGCCAGGCGTCGCCGTTGGCGTGACACGGCCGAGCTCGTGAAAGGGCGGGTTCGCCATGACATGATCGAAGGCGCCGGGCGAGAGCCGCGGTGGCGCATGTAATAGATCGCCGATCATCACCGAGACGCGAGCCTCCATTGCGTTCAGGATCGCGTTGTCGCCGGCCAGCCGGACCAGATCGCGCTGCATTTCGAGCCCGACCACGCGGACATGCGGTACCCGCGCCGCCAGGCAAAACATCGCCGCGCCGGCGCCGCAACCAACGTCGAGCACTAACTGATGCGGTTCGGCCGGTATTGAGGCGGCGAGAAAGACCGGGTCGATCGCGACCCGATAGCCCCCCGCCGGCTGCCGCAGACGGATCCGGCCGCCGAGCAGCCGGTCCTCGGTAAAGGCCGGCTCGGCGGCAGCGGTGTCGCTCACTTTGCCTCCTCACCAGTGGCTGTAAGCAGCGCGCGAGCCCGCCCAAAGTCGCGCTCCGCCACCATCAGGCGGCGCGGGATCGCGCCGATGCTGCCTTCGACCAGGCTGGTATGATGGTCGAGCACTAGGCTGTCGATCCCCGAATCCCTGAGCAGCGCCTGCACCCAGGAGAGGCGGACGGCGTTATTGGTGCGCAACAGCTCCTTCATCGCGTCAACTATTCGCAGCCGATCGATAGGGACGGGACAGTGCGGCTCTTGACCGGTCTTGGCTGCAATCTATGCTCATTCGCGTTCGGGCGCGTCAAGCCGATCAGGCGGCGCGGTGAACACGCGGGAGTATTGAGTGGCGCTGATGGCGGGTGTCGATCGAGTGCACGCGGGCCGAAGGCCGTCGCTCGATCCGTTGTCACGCTTATTGAAAAATGACCTCGAACGCGTCAACCGGCTGATCGTCCAGCGCATGCAAAGTCCGGTCGGGCTGATCCCGCAGCTCGCCGGCCATATCGTAGCCGGCGGCGGCAAGCGATTGCGGCCGATGCTCACCTTGGGTTGCGCACGACTGTGCGGCTATCGCGGTGATCGCCACGTAGCACTCGCCGCCGCGGTCGAGTTCATCCACACTGCGACCCTGTTGCACGACGACGTCGTCGACGCAAGCGATCTGCGACGGGGCCGCGACACAGCAAATGCGCTCTGGGGCAACAAGCCCGCGATCCTAGTCGGCGATTTTCTGTTCAGCCGAGCATTTCAGCTGATGGTGGCGGACGGCTCGCTGCGGATCCTCGAGATCCTGTCGGGCGCCTCAGCGATTATCGCCGAGGGCGAAGTCATGCAGCTGATGACGACTAGCGACACCACAACCACCGAAGCCGCTTATCTCTCGGTTATCCAAGCAAAAACCGCGGAATTGTTCGCCGCGGCGAGCCGCATTGGAGCGGTGTTGGCTGAGCGCCCGTCGGTCGAAGAAGAAGCGCTCGATTGTTTCGGCCGCAATCTTGGGACCGCGTTTCAGCTGGTTGACGACATGCTCGATTTCTCAGCGCATCAGGCCGAGCTCGGCAAGAGCGTCGGCGACGATTTTCGCGACGGGAAGGTCACTCTCCCGATCCTCGTCGCCCTTGCCCGCGGCGATGAGGAGGAGCGCACGTTCTGGCGCCGCACGCTCGAAGACATGGATCAGCAACCCGGCGATCTTGAGCGCGCAATCCTGCTGGTCGAGCGTCGCGGCGCCCTCGCCGAAACCTTGTCGCGCGCCCGCAGCTACGCCGCCGCCGCGATCGAAGCGCTCTCGCCGTTTCGCGACGGGCCCGAACGCCGCGCCCTGACTGACGCCGCCGCCTTCGCCGGCGACCGCAGCTTCTGACGGCACTAGTCTAGGTCAGGTCTCCGTCGCCTTGCGCGTCAGCGCCATTGCCGCTATAGACCCCCGTCCGGTCGGCGGAGTGTAGCTCAGCCTGGTAGAGCACTGCTTTCGGGAGGCAGGGGCCGGAGGTTCAAATCCTCTCACTCCGACCATCGTTCCGGCTTCCCCATGAGGCAGTTGCTCAGCGCCAGCTGTCGCGCATGACCGCGCCGTAGAGCTGCTCGACTGCGATGCTGCTGCGGCTCGGACGCACGCGGTCGGCGAGCGGCCGCCGCGGCTGAATATGATGGCCGGGCGTGGCGACCCCGCCGCCGTACAGCACGCGGACCCGGTAAAGCGCCACCGTTTCCGGAAATTTGTCGATCGGCCGCCCACTGTCGATCCAGGCGTCCATATGGCCCGGCCCCCAATTATAGGCGGCGACAGCATCGATCCAATTGGCGTAGCGGCGGTAGAGCCGGGCAAGATAGGCGCGGCCCAGCGCCCGGTTTTCGCCCGGATCGAAACGGTCGCCGTTGCCGACATCGATCGCAGCGGCGGCCGATACCTGCATTGGCCCTTGCGGCCCGCCGAAGTTCGGCCGCCACATTTTCACATCGGTGCCGTGACTCAACTCAACGCCATCGACCGCGAACGCCACGCGATCGAGTGCCGCCACGTTTCCTGCGACCAGGGTCCCCGCACTGGCCGCGGCGCTGCCGGCGATTGCGAGGCCGAGGACCGCGGTCAACCCGAGCCATCCACCGGCGGAACACACGCGGCCCGCCGCCGGGCGACCAGGCGAGGGCCAAGCCGAATGGCGCTGCACTCTCCGCCCTCTACTCCCAATAAGCCGCGATGATCGTGTTGTCGGCGCCCAGCATAAGGTTGAGCCGGTTCGGATCGTGGGTGATGCCCCTGATCCCGCGGCCCGGAATCATCCAGCGCAATACCTTGGGAAGATCCTCCTCGCGGACGATTCCCGGCGGCCCCCGGCGGCGATTGGCCCTTCTCGGCGAATTTCTTGCCGACGCAATCCTTGCAACCGTCGACAGTGATCTTCACGGCTTTGCTGCCTGGGATCTGATCGACTTCGATCGTGTTTTCCGATGCGCGGACACGCACACCCTTGAATGCGTGGCCTTCCTCGAACGTGAAGACGGCGCCAATCGGTGCAAAACCTGTTGCCTCCTCGGTCTGCAACGGCATCGTCGCGATGAACTGGAGGTCGAGGATGCCGTCGAGAGGCTTGCCGGCAAACGTCGGCACCAGCTCCGGCGAATTCCAGCCCTGCGAACCGGTCAAGCCGGTTACCCGGACGATGACGAGCTGGGGTTCGATCTGGGTGCGCAGGATCTCGACGCTGGTTACGTAGAGCACCGGCAGCTCGGTCGCAGGCTCGGTTTCAGTCGGAACTGCAGGGTTCGACGTCTGGTCCGGCGCACCGCCGCCGTAACCCAGTGCCGGATTGGCTGGAGAGGAACTGGGCGCAGGCCCCTGGGCAACAGCGAGCCCAGGGAGACTACCCTGCAGCACCGCGCCGATGGCGAGTACAGCCAGCCACCGCAATGTCTTTCTCATCCTGCCCTCCCGAATCAGACGGTGGTCATCCGCACACGCCAGCGCTCGCAAGCTGGCAGTTCCTCATCCAGCATCGCCCGGCCCGCGACTGTCGCCGGATCGAAGCCGACCGCCGGGACTCGCTCGAGCGCATCGAGCACGAGGTCCGTCGCCCGCATCTTGGTCAGTCGGCAATAGGTGGTCTCGGTGCTGGCAAAGCTACCATTTTCGGCGAGCTTGTTGACCGGCTCCCCGCCGCCGCATACCGAAAAATACTCGCAGGTATCGCGACACATGGCCACACCCGCGACGATATCCGCAAGGATCCGGGCAAAGACCGGACGACGAGGCAGATCGACCAGCGCGTCTCGATTGATGTTGCCCAAGAGGAAATCGTCATAGGCTGGGTTCTTCAGGCCGAGCAGCTCGGGCGAGAACGTCGATATATTGCCGGCCCAATCCATGCTGGTGATGGCGAACGGCTCGACCAGTTGATTGCGAAAGGCGGCTTCCTTGGGCCGGATCACCTGCTGCAGCGCCTGTTCGATTTCGCGCAGAAAAGTGATCTTGCCGGGAGCAGCAGCCGCAAGCCGCCAGAATTCGCTCAGGAACCGGTAATAGGCGGCTTCGGCCCCGCTGTCGCCAAAGGACTCCGATACATGATCGCCCTCGGATTCCTCGACATTGAAGCAGACCTGCTCGATTCCTTCCACGACATAGAAATCGAACATCTCCTGCGGCGAGGACATGCTGGCCGACGACAACACCGAGATCACATGGAACGGCACCTCGCGCCGGCGCAGGAGCCGAATGCCGGCGATCGCCCGGTCAAAGGTGCCGCGGCCCGATCGGGTCACTCGGTTGCGGTCGTGCAGATGTCGGGGACCATCGACGCTAACCCCCAGATTGACCTTTGCTTCGGCGAAGAACGCGCACCAGGCCTCGTCGATCAGGGTTCCATTGGTCTGAAACGAATGGACGACTGATAGATCCGGCGGTCTGAGACTTTCAATCATGGCGAACGCGTCGCGGTAGAAGGCAATCGGCAGCACCATCGGCTCGCCGGCATGCCACACAACCGACAAGCAATTTTGGACCCAGCCCGACGCGAAAACCTGGGAAAACAAATTGCGCAAGGTCTGGGGGGCAACGACCGCCTTCGAATTCCGATCCGGCAGATAGCAATACTTACAGTCGATATTGCAAAACGGGGTCGGCTGGACGACCAGCAGGTCGATCACCGGCATGGCGCCGCTCGCTATCGCCGCGTGCGGGGTCACCGGTTTAGAAATTACGCCACCAATTATTCCAATTGTTCCAATTTCGCCAGTTGTTCCAATTGGGCCAGCCCCAACCGCCCCACGGCCGACCCCAGCCCCAGCCCCCGTTGCCCCACCAAGCGATGCGGGGATAGCCGTCGCCGCGTTTAATGGCTTCCTCTCCGCCGACCGAGGATACCGCATCGCGGATGGCGGCCAACCGCTCAGAGACTCGCGCCTCGTCCGATACCCGAGGCTGCTGGGTAGTTGGGTCCGGGCTCGCCGCACTGGGCGCCGTCGAGCCCAGCAATAGCGAGACGCCGACCGCCCCGGCCGGAACGATCCCTGACAGGATTTCCAGATATTTTTGCCGTAGCGACATCAGTGTCACCCCATCACCCGCTCGAACCCTCGCCCGCCCAAACTCAACCCAAGGATGCGTACTCGGCCCGGCCCCGCGGGCAACGCGCAACTTCTATAACCACAAACCCCCGCCACCGTCAAATTGGGCCTTGCCCGAGAGGGCCCTTCACCAGTTGCGCCAAAAATTGCGCCAACCGCCATTGCGCCAGCCCCCATTACGCCAGCCGCCATTGCGCCAACCGCCATTGCGCCAGCCGCCATTGCCCCACCAAACAAACTGCCGTCCGCTCTTGACCGTGCTCGACACGGCGACATCGGAGACTGCTTCGCGAATGGCGGCGAGCCGCTCGGAAATCCGGGCGTGGTTTGCGGCCCGGGGCTGCGCGCTTGCCGGGTCCTGGTCGGCAGCGACCGGCGCTGTCGCGCCCAGCAGCAGCGATATGCCGACCGCTCCGGCCGAAGCCATTTCCGCAAGGATCCTCAGATATTTCTGCCTTGGCGACATCAAGCCACCTCATGATCAACTATCGATGCCCAACCCGACAGGCGCATCGAGCATGCCGAACCCCTCACGGGCCCCGCGTGTGCGATCAAGATCCGTCGATCGCCCCGCCGAAAGAAACGCCTCCACCTCGGTAGCAAAGAACCGCCATCCTGGTCAAACGGGCTTTCGCCCTCGGCGCGGAGACTTCACCTCGCGCCGGCGCGTGCCCAAGGCGGCGACAGCTCGGCGATGCGGGCAAAGACCGGGCAATCCGGCTCATGCGCGCCGGGGAGATAGCCGAGACTCAGCAAGAACTCGCCGACGATCTGCCCGCCGGTGAAGCGGAAGGTCTTGCGAAACAACTGCGTCCACGCTTCAACCGGAAGCGGGTGGTGCGCGTCGAGCCAATCGGCGAACGATCTGTGCGAGTCGCGCAGTGCCCGGATGCGCTGCGCGTTCTCGATTGCGGCCGCTATCTTCAAACGATTGCGCACAATGCCTGGATCGGCGAGCAGGCGATCGATGTCGTTCGGCCCGAAGGCAGCAATGGCATCGACGTTGAAATCGGCGAAGGCGGCCCGGAACGCCGCGCGTTTGTTGAGGATCGTCAACCACGACAGACCAGCTTGGTTAATTTCAAGCAACAGCCGCTCGAACAGCACTTGTTCGTCAGTTGCCGGAAAGCCGTACTCGGCATCGTGATAAGGGCCGTGCACCGGGTGGCTGGGCGCCATCCGGCAATAAGCGGCGCTCATCTCACGACCCGCGAAAGCTCAACCATGGAGAGCGGACGACAACGTAGATCGCCAGCCAGATGACCGCCGCGACGACGCTCGTGACCACTGCTTTCAGCGCCAGCCGCGGCCTTTGCGGCGCGCCGGCGGCATAGCCCGGATCGTCCGGCTCGGCGGGGGTGACCCATAATGGCAGCACGGCAAACAACGTCACCCACCAGACGAGAACGTAGACGATGATGCCGGTGAACCACGTCATGATGACAGACCACGTGCCCGGCCGAGCTCATACCTGCTCAAGCTCGATCAAGGTGCCGCAGAAATCCTTCGGGTGCAGGAACAGGACCGGCCTGTCGTGGGCGCCGAGGTGCGGTTCCCCGTCGCCAAGCACCCGGGCGCCCCGCGCGCAGAGCCGATCGCGCGCGGCGATGATGTCGTCGACCTCGTAGCACAAGTGGTGCATCCCCCCGGCCGGATTCCGGTCGAGAAATCCGCTTACCGGCGATGCTTCGCCCAGCGGTTCGAGCAATTCAATCTTGGTGTTAGGGAGTTCGACAAAGACAACCGTAACGCCATGGGCGGGCAGTGCGTGCGGCTCGGAAACCCGGGCGCCCAGCGACTGGCGGTAGACCGCGCTCGCGGCAGCGAGGTTTGGGACCACGATCGCGACATGATTCAATCGTCCGATCATAGCCAATGGCAGCCTTCTAGCCTGCCTGCGGACAGAACGTCCGCAATCCAACTCGCCGACGACCCTCGTCATTTTCCACCGCTTTTCGGATCAAATTCGCACCAATTGGATCTCGACCAGCGGGCGCTTGCCAAAGCGCTCGTTGAGGACTCGGCGCAAACTCCGCTTAGCCGCCTCAGTGATGGTGTCGTCGTCGCGGCGCGCGCCGACCGCCAGTTCGTCGAACGAGCGCTCGATGGCGGTGCGCAGCGACGGGAGGACGGCCTCAATTGCCTCCGGCTCAACCAGCCCGATCACAGTGATTGCCGGCGGGGCAGCGAGCCGACCCTGGCGGTCGACCACCAATGTAGCGATGGCGCTCCCGTTGAACACAATGCGGCGGCGGTCCTTCAAGGCGGCGCCGTCAAGCGGCAGCAGGGTCTTGCCGTCGCTAGCGAGCCGTCCGACCGGTATCTCATCGACGATCGTGGCGCCGGCCGCCACGAGCCGTACCATGTCGCCGTTTTCCACGATCAGCGGCTGTGGCACTTGACACTCCCCGGCAAGATGGGCGTGGGCGATCAGATGACGAGCCTCGCCGTGAACCGGGATCGCGATCTGCGGGCGGATCATCTGATACATCCGCACCAGTTCGTCGCGCGCGGGATGGCCCGAAACATGGACGAAATGGTCCAGTTCGGTCACGATCTCGATCCCTAGCCGGGCCAGCGCATTCTGCAGCCGGCCGATCGATTTTTCGTTCCCGGGAATAATCCGTGAGGAAAATATGACGACATCGCCGGGTTCGAGCTCGACGCTGGGGTGGTCGTCGCGGGCGATGCGAGCCAGCGCCGAGCGGGGCTCGCCCTGGCTTCCGGTGCAGATCATGACGATACGGTCGCGCGGAATATAGGCCGCCTCATCCTCGGTCAGAAACGAAGGCAAATCGGCCAGATACCCGTTCTCGCGCGCCGCCTTGTCCATCCGCCACAGCGATCGGCCGACCAGCGCCACCTCGCGGCCATGCGCCGCGGCGGCATGCGCGATCGTTTCCAGCCGCGCGACATTCGAGGCGAAACAGGCGACCGCGACGCGCGCGTCATAGCGGCCCACCAGCTCGGTCAGCGAACGGCGCAGATCGGCCTCAGATCCCGAGCTGCCGGGTCGCAACGCATTGGTCGAATCGCAGATCATCGCGAGGACACCCTCGTCGCCGAGCCGCCGTAGCGCCGCCTCGTCGGCAGGCTCACCGATCAGCGGATCGGGATCGAGCTTCCAGTCCCCGGTGTGGAGGACGGTTCCGGCTGCAGTCCGCAACACGACCGCGTTGGGTTCAGGGATCGAATGGGTTAGGGTAACCAGTTCGAGGTCGAACGGGCCGATCGTGAAGCGACCCGACATCGGCACGATATTGATTTTGACCTTGTCGGCGAGCCCAACCTCGACGAGCTTCGCGTGCAACAATGAGGCGGTGAACGGCGTCGCCCAGACCGGGCAGCGCAACTGCGGCCACAGATAGGGAATGGCGCCGATATGGTCCTCATGCGCATGGGTCGCGACGATACCGAGCAGACGGTCGCGGCGCTCGGCGATGAATGCGGGATCGGGCATAACCACGTCCAGCCCCGGCTGGGAATCGTCCCCGAAGGTGACGCCGCAGTCGAGGATCAGCCAATCACCGGCGCAGCCATAGAGGCTCAGATTCATCCCGATTTCGTTGGCGCCGCCGAGTGCCACAAACAAAAGTGCATTCGGGTCGTCGGAGCCGGAGGGCGTGAGTGGTCGGTGGGGGAAGTCGTTCATTTATCGTTGTTTCGTTGGTAAATCAGGCGCAACCCCCACAAGGTCAGATCAGGATCGGTTCTCTCGATGGCGCTAGTGACGCCATCGAACAGCGGCGCAAGGCCGCCGGTCGATATCACGCTCATCGGCGCGCCGAATTCCTGCTTGATGCGGGCGACGAGTCCTTCGACCAGCCCGACATAGCCCCAGAAGATGCCGGACTGCATGCAGCCGACGGTACTGGTGCCGATCACCTTTTCGGTGCGGGCGATCGGCACGCTAGGCAGCTGCGCCGCTGCCATGGTAAGCGCCCGCAGCGACAGGTTGATGCCGGGTGCGATCACGCCGCCCCGATAATTACCGTCAGCATCCACCAAATCAAAGGTGGTGGCGGTCCCGAAATCGACAACGATCAGCGGCCCCTTGTAACGGTCGTGCGCCGCTACGGTATTGACAAGACGGTCGGCGCCGACCTCCTCCGGCCGGTCGACGAGCGACCGCGCGCCAATCGTAACGCCCGGCTCACCAACGACGAGCGGCTCGCTGCGGCAATACTCGCGGCACAGCCGGCGCAAATTGAAATTCGCTTCCGGAACGACGCTGGCGATGATCGCGCCGTCGATCTCCCGCCGCGATAAATCCTTGAGCGCGAGGAGATGATCGAGCCACACCACATACTCGTCGGCTGTACGGCGCGCGTCGGTGGCGGCGCGCCACGCCCCGGCCAGGCGAGCGCCATCCCAGACAGCGAACACCGTGTTCGTGTTGTTGGCGTTGACCGCGAGCAACATCGGACCCGTCAGCTTGTGGCCGGGAACACGTCGCCAACCGAGATACGGCGGCGCCCGTCGGGGGTGTCCAGCAGCAGCACCCCCTGGTGATCTATATCGGCGAACCGGCCGTGCAAGGTGGTGGTTTCGAGGCGAACCCGGATCGGCTCGCCGAGTCCGCGAGCTCGCGTACGCCATGCCGCGCGCACCGGGGCGAAACCCTCCGCCCGCCAGCATCGCGCCCATGAGTCGAAATCGCGGGCGAAGCCCTCGAGCGTCGCCGCTGGCTCAGGCGCGCGGTGACCTTCGCCAAGGACGGACGTGGCCGGAAACTCGGCATCGGCCGGCGCCGAGACCAGATTGATCCCGACCCCGACGATCAGAAAGGCCAGGCTGCCGTTCTCTCCGATCTCAAATTCGAGCAGGACACCGGCGATCTTGCGGCCCGCGACAAGCACGTCGTTTGGCCATTTTAATGCGGGGTCACGGAGCCCTGGAACCAGTGCAGCCAACGCGTCGCCGACCGCCAGCGCTGCGACAAATCCAAGCTGAGCCGCGCGATCGAGTGGGCAAGCCGGCCGCAGGACCAGCGAGGCATAGAGATTGCCGCGCGGCGACACCCATTCGCGCGCGCGCCGCCCACGCCCGGCGGTTTGCTCCAACGCCCACACCAGAGTGCCCTGCTCGGCGCCGGAGCGCGCGAGCCGTTTGGCTTCGTCATTGGTACTGCCGACGATCTCACGCGAAACCAGCCGATAGCCATCCGGTAGCCGTGGCTGCAACCCGGTCACCGGAGAAACAGCGAGGACGCTGCCACCTCGGCGCTGCCGACGACCGGCCCCGGCAGCAAAAAGAAGAACAACGTCACCAGCGCGGTCACTACCAGCACACCCTTGAGCTCGGCCGCGATCGGCGTATCGAAGGCGGCTGCGGGCTCATCGAAATACATGACCTTGACAATGCGCAGGTAATAAAACGCCCCCACCACGCTGGTCACGACGCCGATTACAGCAAGGCCGGTCAGCTTAGCATCGATCGCCGCGAGGAAAACGTAGAGCTTAGCGAAAAAACCGGCGGCCGGCGGGACTCCGGCCAGGGAGAACATGAAGATCGCCAGGGCTAGCGCCAATGCCGGATTGGTGCGCGACAGCCCGGAAAGATCGGCGATCTGCTCGAGCATTCGTCCCTGCCTGCGCATGCACAAAATGACCGCCCAGGCGCCGACATTCATGACCAAATAGATCGCCAGATAGACCAGCACCCCGCGGATCCCGGCCGCGGTGCCGGCGGCGAGCCCGATCAGCGAATAGCCGACATGGCCGATCGAGCTGTAGGCCATCAGCCGTTTGATGTTGGGTTGGGCGATCGCGGCGAAGGATCCGAGCAGCATCGAGGCAATCGACAGAAACACGATTACTTGTCGCCATTCGCCGATCATCGAACCGAACGGCGCAATCATGACGCGGATGAACAGGGCCAGCGCGGCTAGTTTGGGGGCGACTGCGAAAAACGCGGAGACCGGGGTCGGCGCGCCTTCATAGACATCGGGCGTCCACATGTGGAACGGCACTGCCGAGGTCTTGAAGGCGAGGCCTGCGATGATGAAGACGAGACCGACGACCAGCCCGGATGAGACCGGCGCACTCCCGGCAAACAGCCGGGCAAGATCGGCGAAGCCGGTAGTACCGGCAAAGCCGTAAACCAGTGACAAGCCATAAAGCAGCATGCCCGAGGACAGCCCGCCGAGCACAAAGTATTTGAGACCGGCCTCGCTCGACCGCGGCGAATCGCGATCAAAACTGGCGACGACGTACAGCGCCAAATTCTGCAATTCGAGGCCAACATAGAGGGTGATCAGGTCGTTGGCCGAAATCATGACCATCATGCCGGTGGTCGCCAGCATCACCAGAACCGGGAATTCGAATCGGCCGATCCCTTGCTCCTCGTTGTAGCGCATGCCCATCAGGATGGTGACCGCCGAGCCGGCCACCACCAGCGATTTCATGAACAGAGCAAAGGCGTCCGTGACGAACATTCCGTAAAAGCCGACGCGACGCTCGGGCCCGCCCAAGAGGACGACGCCGAGGACGATGATCAGCGCTGTCACTGCAAGCCGGGAAACCAGCCGGGTCGAGCCCTCGCCACGCCAGGCTCCGAGGATCAGCAGCGCCATCGCCGCCACCGCGAGCAGCATTTCCGGCAGGGCCGGCGACAAATCGGAAAAAGCGAAGTGCGGCATGACGGGCCTAGGGCAGGCTCGCGCGGCGCAGGCCTGCCGCGTCGGTAGCGGCGGTCGCCTGTGCGACGATATGGTCGACCGAAGCCTGGATCGGGCGCAGGAATGAGCTCGGATAGATGCCCATCCACAGCACCAGGACCAGCAGCGGCGCGAACACGAATTTCTCGCGCGGGCTCAAATCGAGGATATTGCGCAGATCGGCGCGGGTAATCGTGCCGAAGATCACCCGGCGATAGAGATAGAGCATGTACGCCGGTGCGAGAAACAGCGCCGTCGCCGCCAAAGTGCATTCGAGCGTGCTGACCCTGAAGGTGCCGAGCAGGATCAGGAACTCGCCGACAAACCCGCTGGTGCCAGGCAGGCCGATCGACGCCAGGGTGAAAGCCATGAAGACAAAGGCGTAGGCGGGCATGCGCTCGACCAAACCACCAAAGCGTGCGATCTCGTGGGTGTGCAGGCGGTCGTAGAGCACGCCGACACACAGGAAAAGAGCGCCGGAGACCAGCCCGTGGCTCAGCATCTGAATGACCGCGCCCTGCACCGCCTCCTGGGTCACGGCAAAGATCCCCATCGTCACAAAGCCCATATGGGCGATCGACGAATAGGCGACCAGCTTTTTCATATCGGTCTGGGCTAGCGCGACCAGCGAGGTATAGATCACCGCGATTGCGCTCAGAGTGAAGATCAGCGGCGTGAAATAGGACGAGGCGAGCGGAAACAGCGGCAGCGAAAACCGCAAGAAGCCATAGCCGCCCATCTTCAACAGGATGCCGGCGAGGAGCACCGAGCCCGCCGTAGGCGCCTCGACATGGGCATCGGGGAGCCAGGTATGCACCGGCCACATCGGCACCTTGACCGCAAACGACGCGAAGAACGCCAGCCACAGCCATTTCTGCAGAACGGGGGAGAACAAACTGATGTGGTTCAGCGCATATTCGATATCGGTCGACCCGGTCTGCAGATAGACCGCGATGACCGCCAGCAGCATCAATACCGAACCCAGGAAGGTATACAGAAAAAACTTGAACGCGGAATAGATACGGTTTTCTCCTCCCCAAATCCCGATAATAAAAAACATCGGGACCAGCACACCCTCGAAGAACACGTAAAACACGATAAAGTCGAGCGCGCAGAAAATTCCGACCATCAGCGTTTCGATGACTAGAAACGCGATCATGTATTCCTTGACTCTAAATTGTATAATCTCCCAACTTGAGACGATCGACAGGAATGTCAAGAGCGTCGAGAGCAGGATGAAGAACAGCGAGATGCCGTCGATCCCCATGTGATAGGTAATGGTAAAACCGCCGAGGTTGATCCACTTCGCCCGCTCGACAAATTGGAATTGAGCGGTGCTCGGATCGAATTCGATCCACAGCACGACCGACAGGGCCAAGACGATCAGCGAGGTCCATAGCGCGATGAAGCGTGCGTTGCGCGCGACCACCGCCTCCTCACCGCGCGCCATCAGAATAAACGCGGCGCCGACCAGCGGCAAAAACGTGACGAGCGATAGGAGCGGCCAGTGGCTCACGGTCTAATGCCCTTCGCTCAACGCGGCAACAGATACCAGGTCACGAACGCCGCAAGCCCGATCATCATGGCGAAGGCGTAATGGTAGACATAACCGGTCTGCAACCGGCTGGCCTGTCGCGCCAGATCGCGGGTCATGGAAGCGAGCCCGTTGGGCCCGAGCCCGTCGATGACCGCGCCATCACCCGACTTCCAAAACCCGTCGCCGATCGCCATCGCCGGACGGACGATCAGCAGGTCATAGAGTTCATCGAAATACCATTTATTGAGCACGAACAGATAAATCGCGCGGTATTGCGCGGCAAGCCGCACCGGCAACCTCGGATCGACGACATAAAAGACGTAGGCGATGCCGATACCGGCGAGCGCCATGACGAGCGGCAAATAGCGGACCACCTCCGGCACGCTTTCGAGTTCGCCGAGCGAGTTCAACCGCGGCAGCACGAAAATCGAGCTTTTCCAGAAGGCTTCGTGCTGATCGCCGACAAAATAGCTGTAACCAAGCCCGCCAAAGAAGGTGGCGCCGATCGCCAGCACGATCAGGGGGATCAGCATCACCCACGGAGCATCATGCGCGTGATGCTGGGTCTCCTCGTCGGCGCGCGACTCGCCATGAAAGGTCATGAACATCACGCGGGAAATATAGAAGGCGGTCATGAACGCGGTCAAAGTACCGAGCATCCAGCCATAGCGGCCGACCGCCGTCCCCGAGGCCCAGGCCGCTTCGAGGATCGTGTCTTTCGAGAAATAGCCGGAAAAGCCGACGCCCCAAATACCGATGGCGCTCAACGACAGCGCGCCGATCCACATCGTCACATAAGTAACCGGGGTCTTGCGCCACAGCCCGCCCATCCGGCGCATGTCCTGCTCGCCACCCATCGCGTGAATCACCGCTCCGCAGCAGAGAAACAACAGCCCTTTGAAGAATGCGTGGGTGAACAGGTGAAAGATGCCGGCGGAATAGGCCGAGACGCCGCAGCCGATGAACATGTAGCCGAGCTGACTGCACGTCGAATAGGCCACGACCTTTTTGATGTCGTTCTGGGCCATGCCGATGGTGGCGGCGAAAACGCAGGTGGTGCCGCCGATCACGCCGACAACGCCGATCGCGGTCGGCGTGTATTCGAAGAGCGGCGACAGCCGTGCCACCATGAACACGCCAGCGGTCACCATCGTCGCCGCATGGATCAAGGCCGAGACTGGTGTTGGACCTTCCATCGCGTCGGGGAGCCAGGTGTGGAGCGGGATCTGCGCCGATTTGCCCATCGCGCCGATGAACAGCAGGATGCCGGCGAGCGAGAGCGCATCGACCCGCCAGCCGAGAAAATCCATCGTCGTACCGACGACGCCGGGCGCCTTACCGAACACGACCGCGAAATCGTAGGCGTGCCAAAGATTACAAAGACGGCGATAAATACCGAGCGAAAAGCCGAAATCGCCGACGCGATTGACGAGAAAGGCCTTGATCGCCGCCGCATTGGCCGCGGGTCGGTCGTACCAGAAACCGACCAGCAGGTACGACATCAGGCCCACACCCTCCCAACCGAAAAACAGCTGAACGAAGTTGTCGGCGGTGACCAGCGCCAGCATGAAAAAGGTGAACAGGCTCATATACGCCATGAAGCGCGGGATCGACTTATCCTCGGCCATGTAGCCGATGGAATAGACATGGACCATCGACGAGACGATGGTGACGACGAGGATCATGACCCCGCTCAAGGTGTCGAGCCGGATAGACCAGTTGACATCGACCCCGCCGGCGACGATCCAGCTAAACAGCGGGATGATCTGCAACCTGCGGCGCGGCCAGGATGTCTCGGAAAACGAAAATGCCCAACACCGCCGACAGCAGCAGCGCGCCGCAGGTGATGATCTGCGCGCCGCGGTCGCCGATCGCCCGACCGAAAAAGCCGGCAATGAGAGCGGCAAAAAACGGCAGGAAGACGATGGCGACCGCCAACCCCTCAGCCTTTCATCATGTTGATGTCTTCGACCCGGATCGTGCCGCGGTTGCGGAAATAGACGACGAGGATGGCCAGCCCGATTGCCGCCTCGGCCGCGGCGACAGTCAGCACGAACATGGCGAAGGCTTGGCCGACCAGATCGTTGTGGAACACCGAGAAAGCCACAAAGTTAATGTTGACGGCAAGCAGGATCAGCTCGATCGACATCAGGATGATGATGACGTTCTTGCGATTGAGAAAGATGCCGAAGATCCCAAGCGTAAACAGGATCGTAGCGACGGCCAGGTAATGGGTGAGGCCGATCGCCATCACACGCCGCCACCGACCGGTACCTTGACTACCTCGACCGATTGAGCGCGGGTGCGGGCGAGCTGGGACGCGATCGATTGCCGGCGTACATCGGCGCGACGGCGAAGCGTCAGTACGATTGCCCCGATCATCGCGACCAGAAGGATCAACCCGGCCCCCTGAAATGCGAACAGATAGCGCGTATAGAGTATGTCGCCGAGCGCCCGAGTATTGCTGAGCGCGACGCCGCCGGGCGGCAGCACGGCCGGCGCAACTGCCCCGGAAGTGGTGACCGCCCAATTGACCGAGACCAGCACCAATTCGGCCAGCAGGACCAACCCGACCAAGGCGCCGATCGGCAGATAGCGCACGAAGCCGCTACGCAGATCGGCGAAGTCGATATCAAGCATCATTACGACAAACAGAAACAGCACCGCGACCGCCCCGACATAGACGATGACGAGGACCATCGCCAGGAACTCGGCGCCGATCAGCACGAAGAGGCCGGCAGTGTTGAAAAAGGCGAGGATCAAAAACAGCACCGAATGAACCGGATTGCGGGCGACGACAACCATCGCTCCGGCCGCCACCGCCGCAGCGGCGAACAGATAGAACATGATCGCCTGGAGGATCATCGGTACGCCCTCCGAGCGAGCCCCTCAACCACGCGGCCCCGGGGGCCGAGCGCAGCGAGTTCGAGTGAAAGGCAATCTCGCGGACAACGCCATCAAGCTCACCGATAGGGGGCGTCGAGCGCTAGATTCTTGGCGATTTCGGCCTCCCACCGGTCGCCGTTATCGAGCAATTTCTGCTTGTCGTAGAACAATTCCTCGCGAGTTTCCGTGGCGAATTCGAAATTCGGCCCCTCGACGATCGCATCGACCGGGCAGGCCTCCTGGCAATAGCCGCAATAGATGCACTTGGTCATATCGATGTCATAGCGAGTGGTGCGCCGGCTGCCGTCCTCGCGCGGCTCGGCCTCGATCGTAATCGCCAGCGCCGGGCAGATCGCCTCGCACAATTTGCACGCGATACAGCGCTCCTCGCCATTGGGATAGCGGCGCAACGCGTGCTCGCCGCGAAAGCGGGTGCTAAGCGGTCCCCTTTCATAGGGATAGTTGACCGTGACCGCGCCCTTGAACATGTAGCGCAAGGTCAGCGCTAGGCCCGAAAGCAGCTCGCTAAGCAACAATCCGCGGGCGCCGCGTGCCAGAGATCTCATCGATCGTTCCTCCGCCTCGTTCCGCCGCTCAGTGCGCCGGGAGCCATCCGGCCGCGGTCAATACCCCCGCGGTCAATACCAGCCAGAACAGCGAGAACGGCAGAAACACCTTCCAGCCGAGCCGCATCAGCTGGTCATAGCGGAATCGCGGGAAGGTGGCACGTACCCACAGAAAACAGAACAGCACAAAGGCGATCTTGAGCAGGAACCAGACCGGTCCGGGGACCCAAGTGAACGGCGGCACCCCGAACGGGGCCAGCCAGCCGCCGAGGAACAGCACGCTCGTCATCGCGCTCATCAGGATCATGTTGGCGTATTCGCCGAGGTAGAACAGCGCAAACGCCATCGCCGAATATTCGACGAAATAGCCGGCCACCAACTCCGTCTCGCCCTCAACCACGTCGAACGGAGCGCGGTTGGTCTCGGCCAAGCCTGAGATGAAGAAAATCACGAACATCGGCAATAGCGGAACCGCGAACCAGATGTGCCGCTGCGCTTCGACGATATCGCTCAAGTTCAGCGAGCCGACGCAAACCAGCACGGTGACCAGCACAAAGCCGATTGCGACCTCGTATGAAACCATCTGCGCCGCCGACCGCAACGCGCCGAGAAAAGCGTACCGCGAATTCGACGCCCAGCCGGCAAGGATAATGCCATAGACCCCGAGCGAGCTGATCGCGAACAGGTAGAGAATCCCGACATTGATGTTGGCGATTACCACGCCCGGATTGAACGGGATCACCGCCCAGGCTACGAGGCTCAACGTAAAGGTCACGACTGGCGCGGCGATGAATACGATGTGATTGGCCCCGCTCGGGACGATTGTTTCCTTGATCAGCAGTTTGAGACCGTCGGCGAAGGGCTGCAGCAGCCCAAACGGGCCGACCACATTCGGCCCTTTGCGCAGCTGCGAAAACGCCAGCACCTTGCGCTCGGCGTAAGTCAAATAGGCGACGGCGATCAGAAGCGGCACAACGACCGCCAGCACCTCGCCGACCGTGATCACCGTCGGCCAGGCATAGCCATGCCAGAAATCAGCCATACGTCCCCGTCCGCGCGGGCAATTCGCCGTGATGCGCCAAGAATACGTCGCTGCATTCGGCCATCGTCGCGCTGGCCCGGCTGATCGGATCGGTGCGATAGAAATCCGCGATCGGGTAAGCGAACGGACGTGACTCGATCGCCCCGGTCTCGCCGAACGTGCCCCACGCCGCCAGCGTCACCCGGTCGATTCCGGCGGCGGACGGATGGGCGGCGCGCAGGCGCCGGCGCAACTCGCCCAGAGTGTCGAAAGGGAGCGGCCGACCGACCGCAGCCGAGAGCGCACGAATGATCGCCCAGTCCTCGCGCGCGTCACCGGGTGGGAAGACCGCGCGGCGGCCGAGCTGCGCCCGCCCCTCGGTGTTGATATAGGTGCCATCCTTCTCGGTATAGGCCGCTCCCGGCAGGATCACGTCGGCCCGCTCGGCGCCCCGGTCGCCGTGATGTCCTTGATAAACAACAAAAGCCGAGCCGAGATCGTTAACGTCTATGTCGTCAGCGCCGAGAAGATAGAGCACCTCGATCGCGCCCGAACGGCAGCCCTCGAGAATGCCGGCGACATCACGCCCGCCCGGTTGTGGCACAAAGCCGATATCGAGCCCGCCGACCCTCGCCGCGGCTCGGTGCAGCACATTGAACCCGTTCCAGCCGTCGTGCACCAAGTCGCAATGTTCGGCAATCTCGCGTGCGGTCGCCAGCACTTGCGCGCCATCCGCCCGGGTCAACGCCCCCTGCCCGACAATCAGCATCGGGTTCTTCGCCCGACGCAGCCGTTCGGCCCAGGGATGCGTTCCGCCCGCTACCGCACCGACCGTCTCGCCCCCCTCGCCCAGCATTTCGACCGGAAAGGACAAATCGAGCGCCGGACCGATGGCGGCGATATTAAAGCCTCCGTGCATATGGCGCTTGCGCAATCGTGCATTGACGAGCGGCGCTTCCCAGCGCGGGTTCGTGCCGATCAACAGGCAAGCGTCGGCTATTTCGATGCCGGCGATCGTTGTGTTGAACAGGTAGCCGGCGCGGCAGCCCGGATCGAGCTTAGCTCCGTCCTGACGGCAGTCGAGGCTAACCGCGCCAAGCCCGCCGAGCAGCTCCTTCAGCGCAAACATCGATTCGAGGTCGCACAGATCGCCGGCGATCGCGGCGATGCGTTCGGCAGGAACCGCCTTCATTCGGTCGGCGACGATTTCGAGCGCTTCGCGCCAGTCGATTTCGGCCCGGGCGCCCGGCGGCCGGCATAGGGGCGATCGAGACGCCGCCGGCGCAGCCCGTCGATCGCGTAGCGTGTCTTGTCCGAGATCCACTCCTCGTTGATGTCCTCATTGACCCGCGGCAGCACCCGTAAGACCTGCGCGTCTCGAGAGTCGACACGAATATTGCTGCCGACCGCGTCGAGAACATCAATCGACTCGGTTTTGACCAACTCCCACGGCCGGGCTATGAACGCATAGGGCTTCGAGGTCAGTGCGCCGACGGGGCACAGATCGATGATGTTGGCGGACAGCTCGGACCCGAGCGCACGCTCGATATAGGTACCGATCTCCATGTCCTCGCCGCGCCCGGTGGCACCCAATTCCTGGACTCCGGCGATCTCGGTCAGAAAGCGGATACAGCGCGTGCAGTGGATGCAGCGGGTCATGTGGGTCTCGACCAGCGGGCCGAAATTCTTGTCGCGCACCGCTCTTTTGTTTTCCACGAACCGGCTGCGGTCGAAGCCGTAGGCCATCGCCTGGTCCTGCAGATCGCACTCGCCGCCCTGGTCGCAGATAGGGCAGTCGAGCGGGTGGTTGATCAGCAGGAACTCCATCACCCCCTTTTGGGCCTTTAGTGCCTTCGGCGATTTGGTGTGGACCACCATCCCATCGCCGACCGGCATCGCGCAGGAGGCGATCGGTTTTGGCGACCGCTCCACCTCGACCAGGCACATCCGGCAGTTTCCGGCGATTGCCAGGCGTTCGTGAAAGCAGAAATGCGGGACCTCGACCCCGGCCAACTCGCAGGCCTGCAGGATCGTCGTGCCCGCCGGCACCTCGATCTCGCCGCCGTCGATTGTCAGCTTCGGCATCTCAGGCCGCCTGCCTCTGCCGCGCGGCCACGTCTCGGTATTCGGCGATGCGCCGTTCCATTTCCGGGCGGAAGTGGCGAATGAGCCCCTGCACTGGCCACGCCGCGCCATCAGCCAGCGCGCAAATCGTATGGCCCTCAACCTCGTACGATACGTCGAGCAGTGTATCGATCTCCGCCACCGACGCGTTGCCCTCGACCATCCGCTCCATCACCCGCCACACCCAGCCCAGACCTTCTCGGCACGGTGTGCATTGGCCGCAGCTTTCGTGCTTGTAGAATTTCGACAACCGGGCGATCGCTTTGACGATGTCGGTCGATTTGTCCATGACGATGACCGCCGCGGTACCGAGCGCGCTTTTGACCTCCTGCAGACTGTCGAAATCCATCAGCACCGTCTCACAGATCGACTTCGGCAAGACCGGCACCGAAGAGCCCCCCGGGATCACGGCGAGAAGGTTGTCCCAGCCGCCGCGCACCCCGCCCCCATGGCGCTCGATCAGCTCCTTGAGCGGGACGCTCATCGCCTCCTCGACATTGCACGGCGTATTCACGTGGCCCGACAGGCAATAGATCTTGGTGCCGCTGTTTTTCGGCCGGCCGATGCCCGCGAACCAGGCGGCGCCGCGCCGCAATATCGTCGGCGCGACCGCGATCGTCTCGACATTGTTGACCGTGCTCGGACAGCCATAGAGCCCGACCTGCGCCGGAAAGGGCGGCTTCAGCCGAGGCTGGCCCTTGCGGCCTTCAAGGCTTTCGAGCAGCCCGGTCTCCTCGCCGCAGATATAGGCGCCGGCGCCACGATGCAGGTTAAGCGCGAACGGATAGCCCGAGCCGCAGGCATCCTTGCCGATCAGCCCCGCGCCATAGGCTTCGTCGATCGCCGCCTGCAGCCGTCGCGCCTCGTTATAGAACTCGCCGCGGATGTAAATATAGCAGTGGTGCACGCCCATCCCGACTGAGGCCAACAGGCACCCTTCGACGAGCTTGTGCGGGTCGTTGCGCAGGATGTCCCGGTCCTTGCAAGTGCCGGGCTCGCTTTCGTCGGCATTGACCACGAGATAGCAGGGTCGATCGCTCTGCTTCGGCATGAACGACCATTTGAGGCCGGTCGGAAAACCGGCGCCGCCGCGCCCGCGCAGCCCCGATTCCTTGACCTGCTCGACGATCCAGTCGCGCCCCTTCAGGATCAGCTCCTTGGTACCGTCCCAATCGCCGCGCCGCCGCGCGCCGTCGAGCCGCCAATCATCCTGGCCGTAGAGGTTGGTGAAGATGCGGTCTTTGTCGACGAGCATTTATGTCCTCTCGGAACCGGCGCCGGCATCGTGGGCCGGCTCGGTTAGGGTCGTGCGACCGCTGACGGGTTCTGAGCCATGCCGGCCGATCATCGAACCGGGCGGCGGCGGGTTGCCGGCACGCAGCGCATCCAGCAGCGCCTCGGTCGCCGGCCCGTCGAGATCCTCATAGAAATCGTCGTTGACCTGCAAGATCGGCGCATTGACGCAGGCACCCAGGCACTCGACTTCGACTACGGTGAACAGGCCGTCTGTGGTATTGCCACCGATCTCGATACCGAGCTTTCGCTTGCAGGCTGCGACTACGTCGTCCGAGCCCCGCAGCCAGCACGGCGTTGTTGTGCATGCCTGCAACAGATAGCGCCCGACAGGCCGCAAATTGAGCATCGTATAAAAGCTCGCGACTTCGTAAACCCGGATCGGCGCCATCGCCAAAATCTGGGCGATCCGATCCATCGCCGCGCGCGGCAGCCAGCCACCGCATTGCCGCTGCGCCAGATCGAGCAACGGCAAGACGGCGCTGGCCTGCCGTCCCGGCGGGTACTTTGCGATATGGGCCTCGGCTACCCGCATATTTTCTGGCGTGAAGTCGAAGCTTTCAGGCTGTTCGAAGGGCGGTGTGGCGGCCGAGCTGTTCATCGATCGATCTCGCCGAACACGATATCCATCGAGCCGATGATCGAGACGATGTCAGCCAGCATGTGGCCGCGGCACATGAAGTCGGTCGCTTGCAGAAAGGCGAAACCCGGCGACCGGATCTTGCAGCGGTAGGGGCGGTTGGTGCCGTCGGCGATAAGATAAACCCCAAATTCGCCCTTTGGCGCCTCGACCGCGGTATAAGTCTCCCCGGCCGGCACGTGGTAGCCCTCGGTGTAAAGCTTGAAGTGATGGATCAACGCTTCCATCGAGCTTTTCATCTCGGCTCGCGGCGGCGGCGCCACCTTTCGGTCGTTGACCTTCACCGGCCCAGGAGGCATCTGCGCGATCGCCTGCTCGATGATGCGCAGCGACTGACGCATTTCCTCGACCCGCACGAGGTAGCGATCATAAGAATCGCCATTGCGGCCGATCGGGACGTCGAAATCCATCTTGTCGTAGGCGTCGTAGGGTTGCGCGCGGCGCAAATCCCAGGCGACCCCCGAGCCGCGCAGCATCGGCCCGGAGAAACCCCAATCTGCGCGCCTGCTCGGCGGTTGACCACGCCGATATCGACGCTGCGCTGCTTGAGGATGCGATTTTCGGTGAGGAGTCGCTCGATGTCGTCGATCGTCTTCGGGAAGGTGGCGCAAAAGGCGAGGATGTCGTCGACCAGCCCGGCCGGCAGGTCGAGATGAACGCCGCCGGGGCGGAAATAATTGGCATGAAGGCGGGCGCCCGACGCCCGCTCGTAGAACTCCATCAGTCGCTCGCGTTCCTCGAACCCCCAGAGAAACGGGGTAATCGCGCCGATATCGAGGCCGAACGCGCAGATGCACAACAAATGGTTGAGGATGCGCGTGATCTCGGCGAACAGCACGCGGATGTACTGGGCGCGCGGCGGCGGGGTGATCCCCATCAGCTTCTCGACGGCGAGCGCGAAGGCGTGCTCCTGGCACATCGGCGACACGTAGTCGAGCCGGTCAAAATAGGGGATCGCCTGCAAATAGGTCTTGTATTCGATCAGCTTTTCGGTGCCGCGATGCAACAGGCCGATATGCGGGTCGGCGCGTTCGACGATTTCGCCGTCCATCTCCAGGACGAGCCGCATGACGCCGTGCGCCGCCGGGTGCTGCGGTCCGAAATTCATCATGAAGTTCTTAATTCGCGGCGGGCCCTCGAGCTCGCTCTCGGCGGCCGGGCGGTGTTCGCTCACGGCGCTCCCCCGGTCGGCGGCTTGGCCTCGCCCGCCTTTTCGTCTCCCGGAAGGATTTTATCCATCCCCTCCCATGGCGACAGAAAATCAAAGCTGCGAAATTCCTGCTGCAAGCGGACCGGCTCGTAGACGACGCGCTTCTGCTCCTCGTCGTAGCGGAGCTCGACATAGCCGGTTAGCGGAAAGTCCTTGCGCAGCGGATGGCCCTCGAACCCGTAATCGGTCAGGATGCGGCGGAGATCGGGGTTGCCCGCGAAATAGATCCCGAACAGGTCCCAAGCCTCCCGCTCCCACCAGCCGGCGCTGCTGTAGAACTCGGTCGCCGATGGCAACGGCGTGTTCTCGTCGGTCTGGACTTTGAGTCGGATGCGCTGATTGAGGCTCATGCTCAGCAGATTGTAGATGACCTCGAAGCGCAGCGCGCGGTCGGGAAAATCGACGCCGCAAATGTCGCAGAGCACGGTAAACCGGCATTTGGGATCGTCGCGCAGAAAGCCGAGCACCTGCGGCAAAGCCGCAGCGTTCGACCCGCACGCACAACTCGCCATGCGAGATCTCGCTACCGGTCACCGCTTCGGGCAACGCCGCGGCTAGGTGCTCGGCGAGGGCCTTAAGTCGCTCTTCCATCGGCGGTGCTAGCGGGTGAAATTGCGGGTGCGCCTGATCTTTTTCTGCAGCAGCAGGACGCCGTAGAGCAACGCCTCGGCGGTCGGCGGGCAGCCCGGCACATAGACGTCGACCGGCACGATCCGATCGCAGCCGCGCACCACCGAATAGGAATAATGGTAATAGCCGCCGCCATTGGCGCACGAGCCCATCGAGATCACCCAGCGCGGCTCCGCCATCTGGTCATAGACCTTGCGCAATGCCGGCGCCATCTTGTTGCATAAGGTGCCGGCGACGATCATCACGTCGGACTGGCGCGGGCTGGCGCGAAAGACCACGCCGAAGCGGTCGAGGTCATAACGGCTGGCTCCGGTATGCATCATCTCGACAGCGCAGCAAGCCAGCCCGAAGGTCATCGGCCACAGCGAACCGCTGCGCGCCCAATTGACCAGCGTTATCGAGCGTCGCGACGATGAACCCCTTGTCCTGGACTTCGTCGGTCGCGGCCTGCAGCAGCAGGGCCTGGTCCTCGCCCGGAGGAACCGACGCGGCGGGGACGAGGCCGATCGGCCTGTCGATCACTCCCATTCCAAGGCCCCTTTGCGCCACTCATAGATAAAGCCGACGGTCAGTACACCGAGGAAGACCACCATCGACCAGAAACCGAACATCCCGATATCGCCGAGCGATACTGCCCACGGAAACAGGAAGGCGACCTCCAGATCGAAGATTATGAACAGGATGGCGACGAGGTAATAGCGCACGTCAAAGCGGATCCGCGCGTCCTCGAACGGCTCGAAGCCGCACTCGTAGGGCGACAGCTTTTCGCTGTCGGGCCGCTGCCGGGCGAGGACGAGCGAACCCGCGACCATTGCCACCGCGACCGCACCGGCAATCACAAGGAAGACCAGGATCGGAAAGTATTCGCGCAGCAAGATATTCATCGACGAACTCCGGCCGGGATTACCGCCGTGCTCCAACCGGCAAAGGGCACAGCCCGATGGTCCGAACCTACTATTGATATAGGCCGGATCGTCTCGTCGCGAAACCGGGTCACGACGCCACATTGTGCAGCGCCATAACCTACAGCGATCCATGGTCACTGGCGGGAGCGACGGGGCTCGAACCCGCGACCTCCGGCGTGACAGGCCGGCGCTCTAACCAACTGAGCTACGCCCCCTCGGCCCACGACCGGGACGGGCACCCTTATTCCCTCCGCTCCGAGGTGTCAAGCCGACGAGCATCCGATCCGTGGAATCCGGTTCGCAATCGGCGACGGCGGCGGATACCAATCCGCTCGCTCGCATGACTCCGCCGACCCAATCCATCGCGCAAATTCCGCTGATGGGCGATGAGGGACTCGAACCCCCGGCCCCCTCGGTGTAAACGAGGTGCTCTACCGACTGAGCTAATCGCCCTCCCGCGCGATCTCGTGCCCGGCTTGGGGCGGGTTCACAACGCCGATACTCCGGCGTCAATTCAACGAGTTGCGCAATCCCTTGCCTGGCTTGAACTTGGGCTGCTTCGACGCGGCAATCTTGATCTTCTCTCCGGTCCGCGGATTGCGCCCTTCAGATGCTGCCCTCGCCGCAACCGAAAACGTACCGAACCCGACGAGGCGAACTTCATCGCCCCCTTTCAAGGCCTCGACGATCGCGTCGAACACAGCGTCGACAGCCCGACTCGCCTCCGACTTTCTCAATTCTGACTTGCTGGCGACGGTGTCGACAAGTTCATTCCTGTTCACGGGCTACCCCCCTGCGCGAGTGTGCGAGATCCCTGGATTATTCGCCGAGGAGTTTAGAACGCGGCCGGCCACCGGTCAACCGCTCGCAAGCGCCAAAAATCGAAGCATTTCGTACGCATTACACTGCATTCGCGGTGCCGTGAATGCAGTCCGGCGCATGCTAAGTGCGCGGTCGACCGATTCAATCAATGAGTTACAAGCCCGGAGCGCTCCTCGCCCGATCCGGGAATTACCGGAGGCGGCTCGCCGTCTTCGGACCAAGCCACTGGCGTCAGCGGCGCCGCGAGTGCGTTGGCGAGCAGCTCATCCACCGTCCGGACCGGGATGATCTTCAACCCGCGCTTCACGTTATCCGGGATCTCGGCGAGATCCTTCTCATTGTCTTGCGGGATCAACACGGTCTTCAACCCACCGCGCAGCGCCGCCAGCAGCTTCTCCTTGAGGCCGCCGATCGGCAGCACCCGGCCGCGCAGCGTGATCTCGCCGGTCATTGCGATGTCGCTCTTTACCGGAATACCGGTCAGCACCGAGACGATCGAGGTCACCATCGCGACGCCGGCTGACGGGCCGTCCTTGGGCGTCGCACCCTCGGGCACATGCACGTGGATGTCGCGCTTTTCGAACACCGAGGGCCTGATGCCAAAGGCGTGGCTGCGCGACTTGACGAAGCTTTCGGCCGCTTGAACCAATTCCTTCATTACGTCGCCCAGCTTGCCCGTTGCCGTGACCCGACCCTTGCCGGGCAAGGTCACCGCCTCGATCGTCAGCAACTCGCCGCCTACTTCGGTCCAGGCGAGTCCCGTCGTGATCCCAACCAGATCCTCGCCCTCGACCTCGCCGAACCGGAACCGCCGGACCCCGGCGTATTTCTCCAGATTGCGGCGCGTCACGGCGACCCGCTCGGTCTTCTTCATCAGAATGTCTTTGATCGCCTTGCGGGTGAGGTTGGCGATCTCGCGCTCGAGATTGCGCACTCCGGCTTCGCGCGTGAAGTGGCGAATGAGATCGCGGATCGCGTCTTCGCTGATGCTCCACTCGGTCTTGCGGATGCCGTGCGCCGTCATCTGCTTGGGAATCAGGTGGCGGCGAGCAATCTCGACCTTCTCATCCTCGGTGTAGCCGGGGATTCGGATGATCTCCATCCGGTCCATAAGCGGCTGCGGGATGCGCAGGGTGTTTGCGGTTGTGACGAACATGACGTCCGACAGGTCGTAGTCGACCTCGAGATAGTGATCGTTGAACGCTCCGTTCTGCTCTGGATCGAGCACTTCGAGCAAAGCCGAGGAAGGGTCGCCTCGCCAATCCGCGCCGAGCTTGTCGACCTCGTCAAGCAGGAAGAGCGGGTTCGACGATTTTGCCTTCTTCATCCCTTGCAGGATCTTGCCCGGCATCGAGCCGATATAGGTCCGCCGGTGGCCGCGAATCTCGGCTTCGTCACGCACCCCGCCCAGCGACATGCGCACGAAGTTGCGACCGGTAGCGCGCGCCACCGACTTGCCGAGCGAGGTCTTGCCGACGCCGGGTGCGCCGACTAGGCACAGGATCGGGCCCTTCATCTTCTTGATGCGCTGCTGGACGGCGAGATATTCGAGGATGCGCTCCTTGACCTTTTCCAGCCCGAAATGGTCGGCGTTGAGCACCTTTTCAGCGGCCTTGATATCGCGCTTGATCTTGGTGCGGTTGTGCCACGGCACCGACAACAGCCAGTCGAGATAGTTGCGCACCACGGTCGCCTCAGCCGACATCGGGCTCATGCTCTTGAGCTTCTTGAGTTCGGCCGCCGCCTTGTCGCGTGCCTCCTTGGAGAAGGCGGTCTTGTTGATCCTCTCTTCGAGCTCGGCCATCTCGTCGCGGCCATCCTCACCCTCGCCGAGCTCCTTCTGGATCGCCTTCATCTGCTCGTTTAGGTAGTATTCGCGCTGCGTCTTCTCCATTTGGCGCTTGACGCGATTGCGGATCCGTTTTTCGACCTGAAGGACGCCGATCTCGCCTTCCATATAGCCGAATACCTTTTCGAGCCGCTCAGATACCGCTTCGGTTTCAAGCAGTTCCTGCTTCTCCGGGATCTTTAAGCTCAGATGGGAGGCGACGGTGTCGGCTAGCTTGGCCGAGTCGTCGATCTGATTGATCGAGACCAGCACCTCGGGCGGGATCTTCTTGTTGAGCTTGATGTACTGCTCGAACTGCGACACCACGGTGCGCGCCAGCGCCGCTGTCTCCTGCGGCTCGCCCGCCTTCTCGACGATCGGATCGGCATAAGCCTGGAAAAATGCCTCGTTCTCGGCAAAGCGGGATATCCGGGCGCGTCGAGCCCCCTCGACCAGCACCTTTACCGTGCCGTCCGGCAGCTTCAACAACTGAAGGACGGTGCCGACGGTGCCGACCGTATAGATGTCGGCGGTTTCGGGATCGTCCTGCGCCGCGTTCTTCTGGGTGACGAGCAGGATCTGCTTGTCATCCTTCATCACATCCTCGAGCGCCCGCACCGATTTTTCGCGCCCGACAAAAAGCGGCACGATCATGTGCGGGAAGACGACGATGTCGCGAAGGGGCAGGACGGGATAAAGCGCGCCGCGCACGAGTTCTAACATAAGCCCTCTTTTTGATGGCGCCGTCCCGGGACGAGCCGGGCGGCGGAGAACAGGCATGCCATCTTTAGGTTGGCCCGGTTTCGCTGGCAGTCAAGTCGGCTGCCGTCGCAGCCGGCCGCACCCCTGCATGGATCAGTCGCCGGTGCCGACATCGCCCCGCCGATCGGAGTAGATGTGGAGCGGCTTGGTCCGCCCCTCGACGACCTCGCGATTGATGACGATCTCGCTGACACCGACGAGACTAGGCAGGTCGAACATCGATTCGAGCAGAATCGACTCCATGATCGAGCGTAGGCCGCGGGCCCCGGTCTTGCGCAAGATCGCCTTGCGGGCGATCGCCTTCAGCGCTTCTTCGTTGAGCTCGAGCCTCACATCCTCCATCTCGAACAGCCGCTGATATTGCTTGACCAGCGCGTTCTTCGGCTTGGTCAGAATGTCGACTAGAGTCCCCTCGTCGAGATCGTCCAGCGTCGCCACCACCGGCAGTCTGCCGACAAATTCGGGAATCAGGCCGAATTTCAGCAAATCCTCGGGCTCCAGGTCGCGGAGGATTTCGCCGGTCTTACGTTCGTCCGGGCCCCGCACTTCGGCGCCAAACCCGATCGAGGTGCCCTGGCGCCGCTGTGCGATCAGCTTTTCCAGCCCGGAAAAAGCCCCGCCGCACACGAACAGAATGTTTGTGGTATCGACCTGAAGGAATTCCTGCTGCGGATGCTTGCGCCCACCTTGCGGCGGCACCGAGGCGATCGTTCCTTCCATGATCTTGAGCAGCGCCTGCTGCACCCCTTCGCCCGAGACGTCGCGAGTGATCGAGGGATTGTCGGATTTGCGCGAGATCTTATCGACCTCGTCGATATAAACGATCCCGCGCTGCGCCCGCTCGACGTTGTAATCGGCAGCCTGCAGCAGCTTCAGGATGATGTTTTCGACATCCTCGCCGACATAACCGGCCTCGGTCAGAGTGGTGGCGTCGGCCATAGTAAATGGCACGTCGATGATCCGCGCCAGGGTCTGGGCGAGCAAGGTTTTTCCCGAGCCCGTCGGCCCGACCAGCAGGATGTTCGATTTGGCCAACTCGACGTCATTGGCTTTGGCCCCGTGCGCGAGACGCTTGTAATGGTTGTGCACGGCGACCGAGAGCACTCGTTTGGCGTGGTCCTGGCCGATCACATAATCGTCGAGGACCTTGCATATGTCTCGCGGCCCGGGCACTCCGTCGCGCGACTTGACGAGCGTTGTCTTGTGCTCCTCGCGGATGATGTCCATGCACAGCTCGACGCATTCGTCGCAGATGAACACGGTCGGTCCAGCGATCAGTTTCCTGACCTCGTGCTGGCTCTTGCCGCAAAACGAGCAGTAGAGCGTATTCTTCGAGTCGCTGCCGCTGGATTTGGTCATCGCCACTCCGTCATTGGCCGGAACCGGCCTCTCCAGCCTCTTCTTCCCAGCTTGGCGACCGGGCTGCACGGTGCAGACCGCTCGTCCCTCGCGGTCGGGACGCCCCGCGACGCCCGATCATGGACCGAGTATATGTGCTCGCGGCTGATCAACAACTACTTAATCATAATCGTCCGGCGGCACATTGCCCTGGCTGGCGAGGGCCCGTGTTATTTGAACCCTTTTTCCGACTCGTCGCGGCCGGGACGGTTTTCGACGACTTCGTCGATCAGGCCAAACTCCCTAGCTTCTAGTGGAGACAGGAATTTGTCGCGCTCGAGCGCGGTCTGGATCGCTTCGAGCGGCTGGCCGGTATGCTTGACGTAGATCTCGTTGAGCCGCGCGCGGAGCGCCAGGATTTCGCGCGCCTGAATCTCGATGTCGGTCGCCTGGCCCTGGGCCCCGCCCGAGGGCTGATGGATCATGATCCGTGAATTCGGCAGCGAAAAGCGCTTGCCGGCGGCGCCGGCGGCGAGCAGCAGCGAACCCGCCGACGCGGCTTGACCGATGCACACCGTGGCAACCGGCGAGCGGATGTACTGCATGGTGTCGTAGATCGCCAAGCTGGAGGTGACCACCCCGCCCGGCGAGTTGATGTAGAAATTGATGTCCTTGTTCGGGTTTTCGGCCTCCAAGAACAATAGCTGGGCACAGATCAGACTGGAGACGGCGTCATGGATCGGGCCAACGAGGAAGATGATGCGCTCCTTGAGTAAGCGCGAATAGATATCGTAGGCGCGCTCGCCCCGGTTGGTCTGCTCGACGACCATCGGCACCAGGTTATTCATGTATTGTTCGAAGTAGTCCGACATTTGCGGTCTCCTCGGCAACGCCGCACCGGCGGCGCATAGGGTTGATCAGCTAGGGTCCGCACTCTCCGGCGACGCGCCGGCCGATACAGGCGTCTCAGCGTCGGGATCGGGTAGAGCCAGCAACTCCTGCGGGGTCACCCGACGCTCGTCGACCTTGGCCAGCTCGACGATAAAATCGACGACTTTGTCCTCGAAGATCGGGGCGCGCAAATTGGCCACGGCCTCCGGATTCTGGCGGTAGAAATCCAGAGCCTGGCGCTCGTAGCCGGGATGCCGGCGCACCTCGCGGGTGATCGCCTGATTGATCTCCTCCTGGGTCACCGTGATATTGTTGCTGCGACCGACCTCGGCAAGCAACAAGCCAAGCCGCACCCGGCGCTCGGCAATCTTGTTGTATTCGCCCTTGAGGCTCTCCTCGCCGCCCTCGACGAAAACTTCGGCCTCGGCATCGGCCGCTTCCGCACCGGCTGCGGGCTCGCCCTCCGAACTCGGCGCCGCTGCTGCCGGCGTCTCGGCGGCTTCCGTCGTCGCCCCGCCGCTGACCGGCGCGGCCTCTGCCCCGTTGTCCCCGTCGCGCCCGCCTTGGCGCTCCTGCTCGGCTTGGTGCTGCGCCCAGATATTGTTGAACTCGAGTTCTACCATACCGGGCGGGACTGCAAAATCGTATCGCTCCGCGAGCTTGTCGAGCAATGCCCGTTTCAGACGCAGACGCGAGGCCACCGCGTAATCGCGCTCCATCTGCTGCTGCACCTCCTGGCGCAACTCGGCGAGGCTTTCGAGCCCAACAGCTTTGCCGAGATCGTCGTCGATTGCGACCGGCGCGCGCTCGCGCACCTCCTTCACATCAACCGCGAACTCAGCCTCCTGGCCGGCAAGCTCGGTGGCCGCATAATCCTCGGGAAAGGTCACCTGAACCGTGCGGTGCTCGCCGGCCGCCGCCCCGATCAGCTGTTCTTCGAAACCGGGGATGAAGCTGCCGGAACCCAGCATGATCTGGCGATCCTTGCCGCTGGCGCCGGGAATTTCCCGGTCGCCTACCCGCCCCTCGACATCGACGACGATGATGTCGCCGCTTTGGGCCGGCCGCTCGACCGGCTCGGATTTGCGCTGCTGCTCGGCGATCCGCGCGATCGCGGCATCGACGCTCTCTTCGGGCACCTCGACGATCAGCCGCTCGATGCCCAGATCGGCAAAGTTCGGCTCCGGAATTTCGGGGAGGATCTCGACCAGCATTTTGTATTCGAGATCGGCGCCCTCGCCAAACGACACGATGTCGACCTTGGGCGGCAGGGCCGGCCGCAAATTGTGCTCGCGGATCGTGTCCTCCGAGCTGCCTTGGACCGTGCTCTCCACCACTTCGCCCAATACTGAGGGGCCGTAACGACGGCGCAGAATCTGCATCGGGACCTTGCCGGGGCGGAAGCCCGGCAGGCGGATGGTGCGTCCGAGCTCGTCGAGGCGGCTGACGACTTTGTCCTCGAGTTCGCCCGCGGGAACCACAATGCGGAACTCACGCTTGAGCCCGTCGGCGCTGGTTTCGGTCACCTGCATGAGACGAGGCCCACAGTCCTACCGTTATCGCCGGGCGGGGCCCGCCACTGGATCCGGCATCCCGTCTCGCGAGCCGGCCATAGCCGGCTTCGTGCGATCGACAACAAGCCCTTCATCGGCACCTCTCGATAATGATCTTTGCGCACCCTGGTGCGGGCGGGGGGATTTGAACCCCCACGATTTGCATCGCTGGAACCTAAATCCAGTGCGTCTGCCAGTTCCGCCACGCCCGCCGCGGCAATCGACCGGAGCGGCCAGTCCGGCCCGGCTGAGGCGGGTTCTTAGCATAGACGTCCCCGGTTCCCTACACAGGCCGCATGCGCGGCAGCATCGACTGGCCCACTGACTTGGTCGGACAATTACCTCCAATCAAGGTACTCCAAGCATCCGCGCCGCCGGGGGACGGCGCGAGAGGGATCAGCCGGTCCGCGCGAGGCCGCGCAATGCCGACGACGCGGCGACCCGCCCCTCGCCACGATAGGACTCGTGGTTGGCCTCGATATCACCGAGCCGGTAAACATAGTTGACCATAATTCCAGCGGATTGTTGCAGGCCCTTCGCCGAGACGTCGCCCAGCCAATTCAGGCGTTCGACCCGGGCCCCGTTGCTGAGGTGAAAATGAGCCACCGGGTCGAGCGCGCGGCCGGCCACGGTGCGCTCGCGCAACAGATAGCGTGCGCAAAGGCGCAGCAGCGGCTCGTGCAACGCCCCGGCAAGCTGCGGCTCGGCATGCCAATCCGGGCGGTCGAGCAACGCCGGAAGATCTCGTTCGGGGACCCCTTCGCCGAGGCCTTCGATCACATTGCGCTCGGCCGGCAGCAACAGCCCGCCCGGAGCGGCCTGTTGCTGCCGATCAAGCCAGGCGCGGAACCCCGGCACCGGCGACAAGGTTGCGAACACCTTCAGGCGGGGCAGGTCTCTCGCCAAGGCGTCCACCACGCGCTTGATCAGAAAGTCGCCAAAGCTGATCCCGTTGAGCCCCTGCTGACAGTTCGAGATCGAGTAGAAGATCGCGGTGTCGGCGGCCTGCGGATCGCCGATCGGAGCGGCCTCGTCGAGCAACGAATTGACATCGCCCGCCATGCCCGCGACCAGCGCCACCTCGACAAAGATCAGCGGCTCGTCGGGCATGCGGGGGTGAAAAAAGGCGAAGCAGCGGCGGTCGGCCTCGAGCCGGTTCTTTAGATCGGTCCAGCTGCGGATCTCGTGAACCGCCTCGTACGCCATCAGCTTTTCGAGCAATGCCGCCGGCGCTTCCCAGCCGATCCGCTTCAATTCGAGAAAGCCGATGTCGAACCAATTGGCGAGCAGCCGCTTCAGATCTTCTTCCAGCCCGTGTAGAATGGGATCGTGCTGCCCTAGATCGAGTAGCTCGGCGCGGCGGTCGACCAGGAACTTGACCCCCTCGGGCAGTGCGTTGAATTGGCGCAGCAGGGTAATGCGCGGCGGTTCCAGCGCATTGCGCAGTTCGCGCTCGGCGGCGGCGCGCTCGGCCGGGCCGCCGGCCTTGGCCAATACCGCGCAGCAGCGATCGATCTCGCCGCGATCGACGTCGAATTCCCCGGCGAGCAGACGGAGAAACCGCTCGCGCCCATCCGCGTCCAACGATAGATAAGTGCGGCCGAGGTCGGCTGCCCGCGCCCGTGCGGTAACCTCGCCGCCGCGCCCATCGAGGCAGCTCAGCATCTGTTCGCGCAGCCGGCCGATATCGTCACTGGAAAGTTCGGGCCGCGGCGTGCGGCTCAACACGCCACGCGCCGATAGGGCGATGTCGCGCCAGGCGCTGCGCAGATTGGTTAAGGTCCGGTCGAAGACGCCCTCGAAGAAACCGGCCGGAGCGCGATCGTTCATTGGCGGCCGTTGCGGCTGTGGCGGAGCCAGACAGAGACGCGACGAATCAGCGGCCGTCAACCCCGAAGCGGGCCGGCCGTGCGCTTGTGCGCCACACCGCGCAACGCCGGCGCCAGTCCCTCCACGAGGTCTTCGGCGACGAGCCCTGCACCGATTCGGTTGGCGGCGTCGCCGTGCAACCACACCGCCGCCGCGCCCGCTGCGAACGGCTCCACGCCTTGCGCTAAGAGCCCAAGCACCATTCCGGCGAGAACATCGCCGCTGCCTGCCGTTGCCAGATCGGGCGGCGCGTTGGCGTTGATTGCAGCCCGGCCGTCGGGCGTGGCGATCACCGTGTCAGCGCCTTTCAGCACGACGACCGCGCCGCTCTGCCGCGCCGCGCGCCGCGCCCGCTCGAGCTTGCTTCCGCTTCTGTCGAATAGGCGGACAAATTCGCCGTCATGCGGCGTCATCACCACCGGCGATCGGATCGCTGCCAATAAGGCCTGCGGGTCGACAGCGAACGAGGTCAGCGCGTCAGCGTCGAGCACCGCCCGCTTGCCGGCTTCGAGGATCGCCAAGACCTTGTCGCGGGTCTCGGCGCCGACTCCCGCGCCCGGGCCGATCAACGCGGCGTTTCGTCTCTTATCCGCGAGCAGCGCCCTAAAATCGTCGAGCCCGGCGACTGGATGGACGATGATCCCGGTCAGCGCCGCGGCGTAGATCGGGAATGCGGCTTCGGGAGCGGCGACGGTGACGAGCCCGGCGCCGAGGCGAGCCGCGCTGCGGGATGCCAGGCGCGCCGCCCCCGTCATCACCGCCCCGCCGGCCACCAGCGCGTGGCCGCGGGTATATTTGTGGCTTTCAGGGCTGGGGTGAGGAAGCTCCGCGAGCCACCAGTCGGGGTCGTTCTCGGCGGTGTCAGGCGCGATGTGATCGAGCACCGCGTCGAGAATGCCGATCTGCGCCAGCACCGTCTCGCCGCAGCAAATCCGCCCCGGCAGCAGCAAATGGCCCGGTTTTTTGCGGAAGAAAGTGACCGTCACCGCCGCCCGCGGTGCCACTCCGCGGATCTCGCCGCTGGCGCCGTCGATGCCGCTCGGGACGTCGACCGCCACAACCGGTAGCCCGCGCGCGCTTAGGCCCGCGATGACGTCCTTCGCCACACCCTCGATTGGCCGCGCCAGCCCCGCGCCGAAGATCGCGTCGATCGCCAAGCCGGCATCGTCGAGCGCCTCGGGCGCCAGCCGCTCGACCGTGCCCGGCCACCGGGCTGCCGCGTCCGCGGCGTCGCCGCGCAGTCCCGCTTTCTCGCCCAGCAGCGCCACCCGCACCTTCCAGCCGCGCCTAGCCAGAATCCGAGCGGCGACAAAGCCGTCGCCGCCGTTGTTTCCCGGCCCGCACAGCACCACGACCGGTCGCGGTGGCCAGCGCCGCGAGACGGCGTCGGCGACCGCCGCACCTGCCTTCTCCATCAGCGCGATGCCGGAGACTCCGCCGGCGATCGTCGAGCGGTCCGCTTCGCCCATCTGCTGCGGCGTCAACAGCGCGCGCCGCCGCCAGCCCTCGGGGGAGATCTTCATCGTCCCAATGTGGGCTTCCCGCGCGGCGCCGGGAAGCCCGGCCCTGACGCCCGACCTTGACGCTTTGGGCACGAACCGCTACCTCCACCCGCGGCGGCGGGTGTAGCTCAGTTGGTTAGAGCGCCAGATTGTGGATCTGGATGTCGTCGGTTCAAATCCGATCACTCGCCCCAGTTTTTCTCAAGATCGCGAAGGGCGGTTGAGCCTGATCCAGGCATGACGTCCACGGCGGGGTCGTAACAGCATGAACGACGGCACGAGGGCACCATGAAGAGAGCAATAGTGCGCCAACCACGAACCCGCGAGCGTGCGGCCCGGCACAAGGCCAAGCTGAAGGCCAAGCGGCGGCGGCAGCGAGCCCGGGCGCAGAGCTAGGGGTCTGGCCTCTTCCGCCTATTCGCGACGCCGTTTGGATTGTTGTAATCGCGTCTGTAGTTGGCGGATCCGCATCCGTTCAGTCAACGGTGCGCGGCGCGGCAGGCGGGGCAAAGGCCGCGCGCCTCGATCACCTGCCGGGCGACGGCGAAGCCCCGGCCTTCACCGAGCCGGTGCAGGCTCGCGACGATCTCCTCGTCCCGGATCTCCTCGGTCACACCGCAGTCATCGCAGATCATGAACTGGCTTTCGTGCGGATGCTCGACATCGCCGCAGGCGATAAAGGCGCTGACGCTCTCGATCTTGTGGATCAGCTTGGCAGCAAGCAGGAAGTCGAGGGCGCGGTACACCGTCGGCGGACCGAGCTTGCCGCGCTCGCGTTGCAGCTCGGCGAGCAGCGCATAGGCGCCGATCGGCTGGTCGGCGGCCAGGATCAGTTGCAGCACCCGCCGGCGCACCGGGGTCAATCGCACCCCCCGGCTTACGCAGATCTGTTGCGCCCGCGCCAGCGCACGCTCGATGTCCCGGGACCTCACCACAGGTCTCCCTGCACCTCGCTCGGCGTTTGCCGATCCTAGCCACGTTACGGTATCTCGCGGCCGGTAAGCAACAAGCGGCACGGCATAGACAAGTTGCCGGCCGCTCCTTAATCTCGATCCCAGGCGCCCGCGATTGTCGTGCGCCTGTCGGGGGACGGGTTGCCATGCAGCCAAACCGGCTGAGGCTCGGGGCCATCGCCGCGTGGCTCGGCGTGATCGCGCTGAGCCTCGACGCACTCGTCCCTATCCATCTCGCCTTCGATCTCGCCCACGCGTTCGAAACCGCAACACATCGGGAAGATTCGAGCCCCGCCGAGCATGATTTCAGCTGGCGGTTGCTGGCGCTGGTCACCGGGCATCAGGACGCTGACGGCAAGGCCGGCAGCCACGTTAAGCACCACCGCGAGAATTGCCCGGTCTGCAGTTCACTCGGCACCCTCGCCGGCTTTGCCCCGGCCGCCATCGTCCCGCTGTCGGTTCCGATCCGCATCGAAACTCCAATTCTGCTCGCAACAATAGCCAGCGAGCCGCCCGGCGCGCCTGCAACCGCCTACCGCTCCCGCGCTCCCCCGATCGCATCGGCCGACCCGACCACATAGCCGAACTCGCCGGAACCGCATCGCGGCGATCCGGCACTCCGCAATTCTTTGGGAGCACGATCATGCACCGCGTATTTTGCCGCGGCCTCGCCGCCGCGGCCGTGGCGGCGCTGCTGCCGGGCGCCGAGGCGATGGCGCACGGCTTTGCCGGCGACCGCTTTTTTCCAGCCACGATCCTGACCGACGACCCATTTGTCGCCAGCGAGATGTCGCTGCCGACCTTCACGCTCAACCCGACCCAGAGTGACGGTTCGCGCGAATTCGACCTCGGCAGCGATCTGTCAATGCTGATTACCCCAAACTGGGACTTTACGATCGGCAGCGACTGGGCGCATATCCGCGCGCCGGGCCTGCCGACCGTCACCGGCTGGACCGGGCTCAGGACCGGGACACAATACCAGCTCTTTATTAACGCCCCGCATGAGGCCATGGCTCTCGCCGGGCTCAATGTGACTTGGGGCAATACCGGAAATGTCCAAGCGGTAGGGGCCCCGGCCTTCACGACCTTGTCGCCGACTTTCGATTTTGGCAAAGGTTTTGGCGATTTGCCGGACTCGCTGCCGTGGCTGCGGCCATTCGCGCTGACCGGCAACCTCAGCTTCGACTTTCCGACCCAAACCCAGACAATGGGCATTCAAAACCCTAACAGTTTCAATTACGGCTTCGCGATCGAATACAGCATTCCTTATCTTCAGGGTGAAGTCAGAGACATCGGTCTCGGACCGCCGTTCAACCGCATGATCCCGCTCGTCGAATTCGCACTGAGTTCGCCGCTGAACCGCGGCCAGACCGGCATGACCACCGGGACGGTGCAGCCCGGGGTGATCTGGGCCGGGCAATATTTCCAGGTCGGCGCGGAGATGATCATTCCGACCAACAGTCTGTCGGGGTACGGGATAGGCGGCGTCGTGCAGCTGCACTTCTATCTCGACGATTTGTTCCCCAACAGCATCGGCAGGCCGATCTCCCAATGGTGAACCAGCGGATGATTGTGGCAGCCGCGGTCCTTGCCGTCGCTGTCACCCTCCGGGCTCCGACCGTGCACGCCCACGCCTTTCTCGACCATGCGAGCCCAGCTGTCGGCAGCTCGCTGCCGAGCGCGCCCTCGGCCGTGACAATGTGGTTCACGCAGCAGCTCGAACCGGCTTTCACCACGGCAACGGTGACCGACCAGGCCGGCAACCCCGTCGATACAGGTCCCGCTCAGGTCGATGCGAAAGATCCGACCGAACTGCGGGTGCCGCTGAAGAAGCTGCCGCCCGGCACCTACACTGTCGCCTGGCACGCCCTCTCCGTCGACACCCATACGACCACGGGGCACTTCAACTTCACGGTGGGTGGCGGATGAACGCCTTGGGTTGCTAGCGCAAGGCAATGGGGAGCGAACGAGGCGATGGAAAGCTTCCTGATTGCGGCGCGTGGCGTTCACTATGCCTCGACGATATCGCTGGCGGGAGTCTTCGCCTTCCTCTGCTTTATCGCCGGCTCAGGAGCGTCACCGAGGCTGCACCGTCAGCTTTTGGCAGTCGCGTCGGCAAGCCTCGTGCTGGCGGTGCTTTCGGGCGGCGCCTGGCTGCTATTCCTCTCGGCGCAAATGAGTGGTCAGCCGATCGCCGCGAGCCTGACGCATGGGGCCGTGGCGACGGTGCTGACCCGCACCCGGTTCGGGCAAATCTGGGTCTTGCGATTTGTTCTTGCCGTGGTTTTGGCGGTTTTGCTGTTGATTCCCGAGGGCTGGCGCCGGTGGTTATGGCGCTGGACTGAGCTCGCATTTGCCGCCGCCATGCTCGCATCGCTCGCCTGGGCGGGTCACGGCGGGGCGACGCCTGGCCGGCCGGGCGAACTTCACCTCGCCGCCGATATGCTCCATCTCCTCGCCGCCGGCGCCTGGGTTGGCTCGCTGGTTCCACTGGCGCTGCTGTTGGCAGAAATTCGCAGAAGTAGCGACCCCGATGCGGCAGCGGCCCGGCGGGCGGTTGTGCGATTTTCGATCCTGGCGGCGATCAGCGTCGTGATCCTGTTCACCGCCGGCCTCGTCAACACCTGGTTTCTCGCCGGCACTGTCCCGGCGTTGATCGGTACCGGATATGGTCGCCTGCTCCTCGCGAAGATCGCCATTTTTGTAACGATGGTTACGATTGCCGCGGTCAATTTGCTGCGCATGACGCCGCGTCTGGCTGAAGCATCGGTCGGACGCCGGCCGCTGATCCAGGGCGCGCTCGGCCATCTGCGGCGCAACGCGCTGGTCGAGGCCGGTCTCGGTCTTTGCGTTCTCGCCATCGTCGCAATCCTTGGCATTCTGCCGCCTGGGCTCCACACTGAACCTGGCTGGCCGTTGCCGTTCCGGCTCGAGCTTGGCGCGCTGGCCGGCCGGCCACAGATCCTGTTGGCGATCCTCACGGCGCTCGCGGCCATCTTGGCGATCACCGGCGTGGCCACGGCGGCCGCCGGGCGCTATCGAGCGATGATGGCGGCCTGGGGCGGGCTAGCGACTAGCGTCGCCCTAGGCGTGCTGGTAGTGCGACCGGCGATCGAGCCCGCCTATCCGACGAGCTTCTACGCTCCGGCAGAGCCGTACGCGACCGCCTCGGTTGAGGGCGGCGCGCGACTGTACGCCGAGAACTGCGCCCTCTGCCATGGCGTAGACGGCAAGGGCGCCGGCCCCGCCGCCGCCAGCCTGACCGTCCGCCCGGCCGATCTGACCGCGCCGCATTTGTTCGCGCATACCCCGGGCGATCTTTTCTGGTGGGTCAGCAACGGCCGCGACAACGGCGTCATGCCCGGTTTCGCCGGGATCATGAGCCCGGCCGACCGGTGGGACGTGATCAATTTCATCCGCGCCCGCGCCGCCGGCGCCCTGGCCCGTCAGGTCGGGCCCCAGGTCTCGACCGCCGCGATCTCCACGATCCCCGACTTCGCCTTCGAAGTCGGCGGACGGCAGCAAACCTTGAGCGGCGTTCTGGATACCGGGCCGGCCCTACTCGCGCTATTCAGCCGCCCCCCGCCCGCGCTACGTTTGGCGCAACTCGCAGCGGCGCAGAAACAAGCCGCTGGCAGCTTCCAAATCCTGGCGGTCGATCTGGCCCCTGCGCAGGCGCCTCCCGAAACGGAAATTCCCGCGCCGCTCATCGGCGTCTCGGCCGATGTTGCCGCCACTCTGACGTTGTTCCGCACCGGCGATGACGGCGGCGAGACCGATCTACTGATCGACCGGGCGGGCAATCTGCGCGCCCGCTGGACACTCAGCGACCCCGACGCGCTGCCCGATCCCGCGGCACTCGCCGCCGCCGCTGCCCGGGTCGCGCAATTTCCAGCTGCACCGAGCAGCCATGCGGGTCATGCTCACTAGCCCGGCACTGGGTGCGAGGCCGATTGCACTCCTTCCGCTGTCAGCTTTGACACCGGGACCGTCAACGGCAACATCGTGTTGGTGCTGTGCCACGCCTCGATCCAACGCTCCGGCAAATTACCCCAGGAATTGAGCTGGCCGAGGGGGTCGATGCGGCCAAGGATCTGTGCGAACCGGGCAGGGGATTCCTCCTGGATGACGGCCGAAAAGGTCGTAATTTCAAGCGTTTTCGCCCGATCCGGGCGGAGACCGGCAATCGCGTCGCCGATACACAGCGAACCCTTGCTGTGGCCATAGAGGCGAGTGATCTGCGGCGCATGCTCGAGAATCGCGTGCAGGATGTCGGCTTCGGGGCTGCCGCGGCGAAACGCCGAGCCCTCGCTGTCGATCGGCGACGTGCGCTCCGGGATCGATCGCGAAAGACGGCGCCCGATTACGGCCATTTGCGGCGCCATCAGCGCCAATCCCTGTTCGCCAAGTTCGCGGAGGTAATCGGCCAAGCCGTAGCCGAAGAAGCCGCTCAGCGCCTGCGGGATGATGTCCGCCAGCCCATAGCCTGGCACGATCGCCGCCACCGGCTCGCCGAGCGCCGCCGACACATTCCAGGCGAAGGCGGCCGAGCCGAGCGCCGAGCTGCCGACCCCGGTAACCGAAACCGTCTTCACCGGGAACGTCGAGGGCGCGCCCGAACCGCCCGCCTCGGCGCCGGCGAATTCGAGCCCGCTCTTCAGGAAATCGCGGACATCGGCGTAGCGCTCGATGAACGGCGCGTGTTGAGCGTCGACCACCAGGATCACGCCCTCGGGATCGGTCAGGGCGCTGAGGTTGACGACATGCGCGGCCATCGTCCCGACCGCGGCGGTCTGCCCGCGCTGCGCCGCCGCCGGGTTAACCGCGGTGCTGACCCTGATCCCGCGTGCAAACAGCTGCTGCCACAACACGCCGACATCGTAAAAGAGCGCATCGGCCGCGGTGTTGACCATGCGCAACGAACGCAGCAGCGGCTCCACCGCAGCCCGTGGTACGTCGAAGCCTGCCAGTCCTTCGTCGATCCCTGCGGCCATCTCCGGCTCCGTCCTAGCTGCTCTTGAGTGTCTGTGGCGCTACCTGTTCGAGCAGGGCCGCCGCCGCCCCCGCTTCGGCCGTGCGTTTAGAGGAGGCAGTCGCGGTGGCGCTGCCGTTGCCGGCCACAGTTGCCGCCACGGTGAAGCTCGGCGCGTGATCCGGGCCGCAGGTCGCCACCAGCTCATAGAGCGGCAGGCCCTTGCCGCGCGCCTGCGCCCATTCCTGCAAGGCGGTCTTCGGATCGCGCGGCGGGCCTTCCATTTCGTCGACCAACGGTTCCCAAAAGCGCAGGACAAAGCTCGCCGCTGCGGCGAGTCCGCCGTCGACATATATTGCGGCGATAACCGCCTCGCACGCGTCGGCGAGGATCCCGGGATTGGCAGCGGCGCCGGCGGAGAACTCGGCCTGCGAAAAGACCAGATGGCGCCCGAGCCCGATCTGCTCGGCGACCCGCGCCAGGGTTTCGCGGCGCACCAAATGGGCATGGCGGCGAGTCAGCAGACCCTCGGGCTCGCTCTCGAAACGCCGCCAGAGGAGATCGGCGATGACCAGGCCTAACACCCGGTCGCCGAGAAACTCGAGGCGGTCATACCCGCGGCTCGCTGCTGTCGCGCGCCGGCCGCGCCGCCGCTCTCGAACGAGCGCGCTCGGGTGGGTCAGAGCCTCCGCCAGAAGCTCCGGGTGGGCAAATTCGTGCCCGAACACCTCGGAGAGATTGTTGGACACATCCGCACGTCGGATGAAAGCGGCGGGATCCTGGTACGATCCGACCCCGCTGCCATCCTCGTGCGGCATCGCTAATCGATCCCCTTGAACAGCCGACTGTAACGGATCGCGAACGGCCATTTCCAGAGCTCCCACCAACGTGCCGATCCGTCGGTCGAGAAAAATATGAATCGCGCCTTGCCGATCAGGTTTTCGGCCGGTACATAGCCGACTGCCGACAACACACGGCTATCCTGCGAATTGTCCCGATTATCGCCCATCATAAAATAATCGCCCGGCGGAATTTGGTACACCTGTGTATTATCGAGCGGACCGTCATCTCCTATCTTTATGATCCGGTGCTGTATTCCATTCGGCAAAATTTCTATATACTGTTTCATCGGAATGACCGCACCGTCACCTTCCTGATAAAGATAATCCTCGATGCGCTTGCGCGGTACCGCCTTGTCATTAATGTAAAGGATGCCGTTCTTCATCTGGATGTCATCGCCGGGAAGGCCGATGACCCGTTTGATGTAATCGGTCGAATTATCCGTCGGCAGCTTGAAAACCACGACGTCACCGCGTTCGGGAGGGTGAAAGAAGATGCGCCCGGAAAACAGCGGCAGCCCGAATGGCAATGAAAATCTGCTATAGCCATATGTAAATTTCGATACAAACAAATAATCTCCGACCAACAGAGTCGGAATCATCGAGCCCGATGGAATGTTGAATGGCTCATAGGCGACCGTTCGGACCACCAAGGCTATCAGTACTGCATAGACGACGGTCTTTATCGTATCGACGACACCACCCGCCGATTTCTTCTTCGCGATTACCTTGCGTGCAGGATTGGTTTTCATGACGTGCCTTGGCGGGCCTAGATGGCGCTGGATCAAGCCTAGCGTGCCGCCATGAGTTAAGCACGCTGCCGCAACAGAGGCGGCGCAGCGAATATTTTTCGCAATCAGCCGCCCGCGGCCGGGATCGCGGTGATGATCACCACTGCCTGGGCAAGCGGCGGCTCGTCGGTCAGGGTGAGGTCGAGCCGCGCCACCATCCCCTCCGGCGTGATCTCACCGAGCCGGCGCCGTGCCCCGCCGGTCAGCGACATCGTCGGCCGGCCCGAGGCCAAATTTACCACCCCCAGATCGCGCCAAAACACGCCGCGGCGAAAACCGGTTCCGAGCGCCTTGGCGCAGGCCTCCTTGGCGGCAAATCTCCGGGCGTAACTTGCCGCGCGGCTGGCGCGCGGATCGCATTTGGCGCGTTCCTCTTCGGTGAACACCCGGTCGAGAAAGCGGTCGCCGAAACGCGCGATTGTGCGCTCGATCCGGCGGATGTCGATCAGGTCGCTGCCGAGACCAAGAATCATCAAATCGGGCTCTTTTGACCCAGATCGTCCACCGGCCGTTGGTTTTGGTCGTAGAGCGCCACCGTCAGCCGCGCGCCCGCTCGACCGAGTTGATGACCGGGTTGGCGCGCAACGCGGCGACGATCGTCGTCAAATGCCTCACGTCGGCGACTTCGATATCGAGCATGATCTCGAAAAAGTCGGACGAGCGGTTGGTAATCTTCAGATTGCTGATGTTTCCGCCCTGCTTTCCGATCACCGTCGTAAGGCTGCCGAGATTACCGGGCTCGTTGGCGATCATCACGTTGAGCCGGCCGACGTGGATCGCATCGGCCTCGCTGCTGCTCCAGGCAACATCGAGCCAGCGTTCCGGGGTCTCGGCAAAGTTTTCCAGGGTGTCGCAATCGATGGTATGGATCGTCACCCCCTTGCCTGTTGTGACGATGCCGACGATCCGATCGCCTGGCAGCGGATGGCAGCAACCGGCGAAATGCAGCGCCATGCCAGGGATCAGGCCGCGGATCGCCACCGCAGTGTCGTTGTATCCAACCTTTCGCCGGGCGCGCGCCAGAGAAACGACCTTGGCCTTGGCGTCCTGTTGCTGCGGAAAAGCGGCATTGATCACCGCCCGTCCGGTGGCCAGCCCCTGGCCGACCGCCACATAGAGATCCTCGACGGCCGGGCAGTTGAAGGTCTTCAACACCCCTTCGAGCGGCCGTTCGGAGAACTCGTGGCCTTCCTGGCGGAACGCCTTTTGCACGATCGCCTTGCCGAGGTCGAGATATTGGGCGCGCTGCTGGGTACGGACAAAGCGGCGGATGCGCGCGCGCGCCTTTCCCGTGACGACGAACCGCTCCCAGGTCGGCGACGGGTGCTGCGCCTTGGAAGTGACGATCTCGACCTGATCGCCATTGCCGAGCTGGGTGCGCAGCGGCACCAGCCTTCCGTTGATCCTGGCGCCGACGCAGGTGTCGCCGATCTCCGAATGAACCGCATAGGCAAAGTCGACAGCCGTGGCGCCGCGCGGCAAGGCGATCAGATCGCCCTTCGGGGTGAAGGCGAAGACCTGATCCTGAAACATTTCGAGCTTGGTGTGCTCGAGAAATTCCTCGGGCCCAGAAGCGTGATCGAGGATGTCGAGCAGCTCGCGCAGCCAACGGTATTGCGGTCCTTCGGTCGTACCGGCGCCCTGCTTGTAGGTCCAGTGCGCGGCAACGCCGAGCTCGGCGACCTCGTGCATCTCGCGGGTTCGGATCTGAGCCTCGATGCGCTGCTGCTCGGGGCCGATCACGGCGGTGTGCAGCGATCGGTAATTGTTGAGTTTCGGGGTTGAGATGTAGTCCTTGAAGCGGCCCGGAACCACGTGATAGGCCGAGTGGATAATGCCAAGAGCGTGGTAACAATCGCCGATGCTGTCGACCAGCACCCGGAACGCCATGACATCCGAGAGCTGCTCGAACGCGACGTTCTTGCGCTGCATCTTGCGCCAGATCGAATAGGGCGACTTCTCGCGGCCGGTGATCACCGTCCCGGCAAGGCCGCCTTCGGCGAGCTTGCGCTGCAGCTCGGCCTCGATCCGCGGCACCACGGCGGCACCTATGTCGCGCAGAAAATCGAGGCGGGCCAAGATGCTCGCGCGAGCGTCGGGATAGAGTTCGGCAAACGCGAGATCCTCGAGCTGGTCCTTCATCCGGTGCATGCCGAGCCGCTCGGCCAATGGCGCGTAAATGTCCATCGTCTCGCGCGCGATCCGCCGGCGTTTTTCGTCACTCTGGATGAAATGCAGAGTCTGCATGTTGTGCAGACGGTCGGCCAGCTTGACCAGAAGGACGCGGATGTCCTCGGACATCGCCAGCACGAGCTTGCGGAAATTCTCGGCCTGTTTGGTCTGATCGGATTGCAGCTCGATCCGCGATAGCTTGGTCACGCCGTCGACCAGCCGGGCAGTCTCCGGACCGAACACGCGCTCGATGTCGTCGAGGGTCGCGACCGTATCCTCAACCGTATCGTGCAATAGCCCCGTGACGATCGAGGCGCTGTCAAGCTTCATCTGGGCGAGGATGCCGGCGACCTCAACCGGATGAGAAAAATAGGGGTCGCCGGAAGCGCGAAGCTGCGCGCCATGCGCCTTCATCGAATAGACGTAGGCGCGGTTGAGCGCGGCTTCGTCCGCATTCGGATCGTAGGATCGGACGAGTTCGACCAGCTCGAATTGCCGCATCATGACGAGCACCTCGCCGTCTCGTCCATGTCCTCGTCCTCGGGGCTCAGCGGTCTCATCAGACCCGCCCGGCTCGTCTGCAGCCTCGCAGGCCGGGCGTGGCCCGCCGCCCGCGGTCAGAATTCCTCGTCGCCGTCACTGGGCAGATCGTCACCAGCCAGATCGTCAGTAGGGGTGTCGGCGAGTTCCTCGCTCTCCTCTTCGTCGGCGATCACTCCTTCCGCCAGCACATCATCGAGCGCATCTTCATCTTCGGTGAAATCCTGGGCGAGCGCCTGATCCTCGGCCGTCTCGGCCTCCTCCGCGTCGATCTCGTCTTCGACGTCCGCATCCTCGAAGCGACCCGCTTGGCCGCTATATCCTTCCTCGTCGAGCAGCGCTCCGATCGGCGCGGCAACCTCGAATAGGCTCGGATCGACCTCGAGCTCGTGGGTCTCTTCGGGCTCGTCCGTCTCGATTTGTTTCTGCATGCCGCGAACCACCGCTTCCTTCAGATGCGGCAGGCTGATCGTCTCATCGGCGATCTCGCGCAAGGCGACTACCGGGTTTTTGTCGTCGTCGCGGTCGATAGACAGTGGGACTCCGGAGGTGATTTCGCGCGCGCGCTGCGCCGCGAGCAAGACCAGCTCGAACCGATTGGGCACCTTGATTACGCAATCTTCCACGGTAACACGCGCCATAACTGGCCCCGCAACTGTTCGTTAAACCCCTGAGTATATGGGGGACTGCGGCGCACGACAACACTGCCTACACGGTTATGGGCAGCGTTGCGCCTGTTCCTTGACCGTCGCTGCATTGCGCGCCTATATGACGGGGTTCCCGGCCGGATGGCAGAGTGGTTATGCAGAGGACTGCAAATCCTCGTACAGCGGTTCGATTCCGCTTCCGGCCTCCAGGGAGAAATCGCGCCCGGTTCCGCCGGGTGCTTTGATCCCCGGTAGCTCAGTTGGTAGAGCAGGCGGCTGTTAACCGCCTTGTCGCTGGTTCGAGTCCGGCCCGGGGAGCCAATCGAGAGAGAAGGGGTTAGGCCTCAACAACCTAACCCCTTCCGACCCTCCCTGTGAGTTCGCGCGTTGGGCGACATCGCGCGTCGGCAGAGCCTTGTCGTTTGTGTGACGCAATGCGACGATCGCCGCTCGAAACTCGTGGGCTCCAACACCTATCAACCCGCGCAGGCAGTCGAGAGCTGCCTGATGTCGTCGATCGTGTCAATTGAGGGAGGCGCTCGTGGAGACTCGCGCTGCTGTTGCTCATAAGGCTGGAGAGCCGCTCGCGATCGAGACGGTCCAGCTCGACGGCCCCAAGGACGGCGAGGTGCTAGTCGAGATCAAGGCGACCGGCATCTGCCATACCGATGAGTTCACCTTGTCGGGGGCCGACCCCGAGGGGCTCTTTCCGGCGATCCTCGGCCACGAGGGCGCCGGCGTCGTCGTCGATATCGGACGCGGGGTAACCAGCCTCGCCAAAGGGGATCATGTGATCCCGCTTTACACCCCCGAATGCCGGCAGTGCGAGTATTGCCTGTCGGGCAAAACCAACCTCTGCGTAGCGATCCGCGCGACCCAGGGTCAAGGGCTGATGCCCGACGGCACCACCCGCTTCTCGCTCGGAGCGCAGAAGCTGTACCACTATATGGGGACCTCGACCTTCTCGAATTATACGGTCCTACCTGAGATAGCGGTGGCAAAGATCCGCGAGGACGCGCCGTTCGACAAGGTCTGCTACATCGGCTGCGGCGTCACCACCGGAGTCGGCGCGGTGATCAACACGGCCAAGGTCCACCCCGGGGCCAATGTCGTGATCTTTGGGCTCGGCGGGATCGGGTTGAACGTCGTTCAGGGCTGCCGGATGGTCGGTGCCGACATGATCGTCGGCGTCGACCTCAATCCCCAACGCCGAGCTCTCGCCGAAAAATTCGGGATGACCCATTTCGTCAACCCGAAGGAGGTCGAGGGCGACCTAGTCCCCTACCTGGTGAACCTGACGAAGGGCGGGGCCGACTTCAGCTTCGAATGCATCGGCAACGTCCAGACCATGCGGCAAGCGCTCGAATGCGCCCACCGCGGCTGGGGCGTCAGTATCATCATCGGCGTCGCCGGCGCCGGTCAGGAGATCTCAACCCGGCCGTTTCAATTGGTCACCGGCAGGGTATGGAAAGGAACCGCCTTCGGTGGCGCCAAGGGACGGACCGACGTGCCGAAGATTGTCGACTGGTACATGGACGGCAAGATCAACATCGACGATCTGATCACCCACCAGCTGTCCCTCAACAACATCAACAGCGGCTTCGACTTGATGCATGCGGGCGAATCGATCCGCACCGTTGTTGTTTATTGATCTCAGCGCTGCTGGTGTCGAGACGGTTGGCGTCTTACCCGCGCCGGGTGCGGGCGATCATCCGTTCTCGCTTCCAGACTGCGCAGAAGCCGACACTGTTGCGGCCAACGGATCTCTACCGTGGGTTAGCCCGCCACCGCGCGGCGGGGTTTACTGCGGCCATTGGCGAAATGCTCGGCGAGACGTAGAGCGACGCGCGGGCTGACAAAATGCGAGACGTCGCCGCCTAAGGCGCCGATCTCCTTGACAAAGCGTGACGAAATAAATTGAAAGCGGTCCGAGGCCATCAGAAAGACGGTCTCGATCTGTGGGTTAAGCCGGGCGTTCATGCCTGCCATCTGAAACTCGTACTCGAAATCGGACACTGCGCGCAGCCCGCGGATGATCACACCGGCGCCGACCGATTGGGCAAAATGCATCAACAGGGTGTCGAAGGCGCGGACCTCGATGCGCTCAGCATCGCCGTTCTCGAGATGGGTTACTTCGTCGCGCACGATCTCGACCCGCTTGTCGGTAGGGAACAGCGGCCCCTTACCGTCGTTCCGGGCGACGCCGATGACCAGCCGGTCGACGATCTTGATCGCCCGTCGGATGATGTCCGAATGGCCGTTGGTGATCGGGTCGAAGGTGCCGGGATAGATCCCGACGCGCTGCTGGATCATGGGTCCCCCGTATCGGTCTGCCGACCGTCATTGGTTTGTTGATCGTTGGTAGTTTGGTCGTCAGCCGAATCCTCGGCCGCACCGTCGCTGTTCTCGTCGGCGACCTCCGGCAGACGCGCCACCGAGACAACGCGCTCGCCCTCGCCAACCTTGAAGATCACCACGCCCTGGCTGCGCCGCCGGGCGATGCGGATGTCGTGGACCGGGCAGCGGATCACCATCCCGCCATCGGTCACCAGCATGATCTGGTCGTTGCCCCCGACCGGAAACACGGCCACGACGGCGTCGCCGTCGCGGCGCCGCAGATCCATGTTGTCGATCCCCTGGCCGCCACGCCCGGTGATGCGATAGTCATAGGCTGAAGTCCTGACCCCAAACCCCTTTTCGGTCACGCTCAGCACGCACTCCTCCCGCTGTGCGAGATCGGCGTAAGTCTCCTCGGTGATCGCGCCCTCTTCCTCGCCCGGCTCTGCTTCGGCCTCCTCAGGCTCGGGCGGGAACTCGGGAACCGCCTCGCTGTCTTCGTCGATGGGCCGCCGGCGCCGCGCGGCGAGGCTTAGATAGGCGTTGCGCACATCGGGAGCGATCTCCTCATGGCGCAGGATCGACATCGAGATGACCATATCGTCACCGAGCAGGCGGATGCCGCGCACCCCGACCGAGCTGCGCCCGGAAAAGACCCGGACATCCCCGGCCGGAAAGCGGATTGCCTTGCCGTTGCGCGTGGCGAGCAGGACATCGTTCGCGTCGGTGCAAGTGGCGACGGCGATCAGCCGGTCGTCGGCGTCTTCACCCTCGAATTTCATCGCGATCTTGCCGTTGGCGCGGACATCCCCGAAATCGCTCAAGGCATTGCGCCGGACATAGCCGTTCACGGTCGCAAACATGACGGTCAGATCCGCCCAGCCTTCCTCGTCTTCGGGCAACGGCATCACCGTCGAGATCGTCTCGCCGGGGATCAGATTGGGCAGCAGGTTGACCATCGGCCGGCCGCGCGCCTGCGGCGTGCCGAGCGGCAGCCGGTAGACCTTGAGCTTGTAAACCCGGCCCGAGGAGGTGAAGAACAGCACCGGCGCGAGGGTCGACGCGACAAAGACCTCGTTGAGGAAGTCCTCGTCGCGGATCGCCATGCCGGCGCGGCCGCGGCCGCCGCGGCGTTGGGCTCGGTAGGTCGATAGCGGCACCCGCTTGATGTAGCCGGCGTGGCTGACCGTCACGACCATTGCCTCGCGCTGGATCAGCGCCTCGATATCGGCCTCGAACTCGACATCCTCGATCTGGGTCCGCCGCGGGGTGGCAAATCGTTCGCGGATTGCTATCAGCTCGCCGCGCAAAACCTCGATCAGCCGCGCCCGTGAGCGCAGGATTTCGAGATAGCCGCCGATCTCGGCGATCAGCCCGCGTAATTCCTCGGCAATCTTGTCGCGTTCGAGCCCGGTCAGCCGTTGCAGCCGTAGGTCGAGGATCGCCCGCGCCTGCTCGTCCGAAAGCTGATAGGTGCCATCCGCAGCGACCTCGCGGCCAGGCTCGCCAACCAGCGCCACCAAGGGCGCCACATCGGCGGCCGGCCACGCCCGGCCGGTGAGACCCTCGCGCGCTGTCGCCGGATCGGGAGCGGCGCGGATCAACGCGATGATCTCATCGAGATTGGCGACCGCGATCAACAGGCCGAGCAGGGTGTGCGCGCGCTCGCGCGCCTTGCCGAGCAAATGGCTGGTGCGGCGAGTGATGACCTCTTCACGAAAGGCGATAAAGGCGACGATCACGTCGCGTAGGGTCAACAGCTCTGGCCGGCCGCCGTTCAAGGCCAGCATGTTGACGCCAAAGCTGGTCTGCAGCGCGGTGTGGCGGTGGAGCTGGTTGAGGACGATGTCAGGCTCGGCATCGCGCTTCAATTCGACGACGACCCGCACCCCGTCGCGATCGCTCTCGTCACGCAGTTCGGCGATCCCGTCGATCAGCTTTTCGCGCACACACTCGGCGATGCGCTCGATCAGCTTCGCCTTGTTGACCTGATAAGGCATCTCGGTGAAGACGAGCGCATCGCGGTCCTTGCGGATTTCCTCGACATGGTTCTTCGCCCGCAGGATCACGGCACCGCGGCCGGTCTTGTAGGCGGAGTGCGTGCCGGCCCGGCCCATGATGATCCCGCCGGTCGGAAAATCCGGCGCCGGGACATATTCCATCAGCTCTTCAACGGTGATCGCACCGTTGTCGAGATAAGCGCAGCAGGCGTCGATGACCTCGCCCAGATTGTGCGGCGGGATGTTGGTCGCCATCCCAACCGCGATGCCCTGCGCGCCGTTGACCAGCAGGTTTGGAAAGCCAGCCGGCAACACCTTGGGCTCGTGCTCGGTCTCGTCGTAATTCGGCTGAAAATCGACGGTCTCGTTGTCGAGATCATCGAGCAATGAATCAGAAACGCGGGCGAGCCTCGCTTCGGTATAGCGATAGGCCGCCGGCGAATCGCCGTCCATCGACCCGAAATTGCCCTGCCCGTCGATCAGCGGCAGGCGCATCGCGAAATCCTGCGCCATGCGCACCATAGCGTCGTAGATCGCCAACTCGCCATGCGGGTGATATTTGCCGATCACGTCCCCGACGATGCGCGCCGATTTGCGGTAGCCGCGGTTCCATTCGTTGCCGTTCACCTTCATCGAATAGAGGATGCGGCGATGCACGGGCTTGAGCCCGTCACGGACATCGGGGAGCGCGCGCGCCACGATCACGCTCATCGCGTAATCGAGGTACGAGCGCCTCATCTCGTCCTCAATCGTGACGCTGGTGATGTCGGGGGCGGAGGGCGGTGCGGCGGAGGATGAGACGGCCAAGACTGCTCGATCGGATGGTGGGGGCTCAGATTAAAATCGCGGCCGAGCCGCTCGGGCACCGCCGCGAGTTAGTTATATGGGTAGCCGCCGCCAGATTACCGCATTGCGCCGCGCAGACAAACGCTTGGAGCCGCATTTCGCAGCAGTGAACCATGTGGCTGAGGGCGCCGGCCGCGTGTCAGCCCGTTCCAACAATCGCGCGGTAGATCGCCAGGATCAGCACCGCCCCGACGATCGCGCCGATAAACCCGGCGCTGCGGCCCGGCGGGTACCAGCCGATGCGCTGCCCGAGCCAGGACGCGAAGATCGCGCCGACGATGCCGAGCAAGGTCGTGACGATGATCCCGCCCGGTCCGTGGATGAAAATCTTGGCGATCGCCCCCGCCAGGAACCCGATGATGATGACCCATAACCAATGCAGCATTCTGTTCCTCCCGGCTGCCCCAGCGGCGAAGCTCAAATTCGCCGGCTTCGTTGCAGCGGTTGGTCTACCTGTCCACGTTGCCGGCCGCAACAGGCCGGTGTCGCGGCGGGTACGGCAACCGCACCGATGGGCCGGACGCGCCGCCGTGCTCACCGGCAGGCGAAGCTGTCAGTGGAACGAACTAGGCCGTCAGCCCCAAACCTCGCGGGCGGTTTCGGCGACGAGGCGCAATTTGGCGAATTGTTCGGCCTGGGTCAGTGCATTGCCGTCGACGGTCGAGGAAAATCCGCATTGCGGGCTGAGGCAGAGCTGGTCGAGCGGCACATATTTCGCCGCCTCGTCGATGCGCCGCTTCAGATCGTCCTTGCTTTCGAGTGCCGCGCGCTTGCTGGTAACGAGCCCCAGCACCACTCGCTTGCGTCCACGGGGGACAAAGCGCAACGGCTCGAACCCGCCCGAGCGCGCGTCGTCGTATTCGAGAAAGAAGCCATCCACCGCGAGTTCGCCGAACAAGGCCTCGGCGACATGGTCGTAGCCGCCCTCGGCCACCCAGGACGAGCGGAAGTTGCCGCGGCACATATGAGTGCACACGGTCATGCCCTCCGGCTTGCCGGCAAGCGCCTGATTGATCAGGCGGATATTGATCAGGTGTTGCTTGTCGCCATCGCCGCCGATGCCCGTCACGTAGGCGCGCTGTGTCGGGTCGTTCAAATAGGCGAGGCTGGTGTCGTCGAGCTGCAGATAGGTGCAGCCGAGCCCAGCGAGACCGGCAATCTCCTTTTTGTAGACGTCGGCGAGGTCGTGCCAGAAGGTGTCCATATCCGGGTAGGTTGCCGCGTCGATCACAGCCCGCCCGCCGCGGTAATGCAGCATCGACGGCGATGGGATCGTCAGTTTGGGCACCGTCCCGGCCGGGGCGACCGATTTCAGGTAGGCGAAATCCTCCTCGAAGATCGTGCTGTCGAGCATCAGCTTTTCGCCGATGCGAAACGCTCCCAACGCGGCCTCGACCGGACCGGCCTCATTCCGGAACTGGATGCGCAGCAATCGGTCGGTCTTCGCGACCCCGCCGATCCGGTAGAGAAAATCCATATGCCACGAGCCGCGCCGGAACTCGCCGTCGGTCACGCCGGCCAGCCCGACCTCCTGCTGCATTTGCACGATGTCGCGAATCGCCGCACCCTCGGCCCGCCGTAATTCTTCCTCCGAAATCCGCCCCGCCTGCTGCTCGGCCCGTGCCCGCAGCAGCTCCGCCGGCCGCAGCAAACTCCCCACATGATCCGCCCGAAACGGCGGTCTCCCGATCTCGGCCATTCCTCTCCTCCCTTCCAGTTTTGTAGGATGGGTTGAGCAATGCGAAACCCATCGCGATAACCGGGCGACATCCATGGGTTTCGCTGCGCTCAACCCATCCTACTCGCTATTTCTAGAAAATCAGCCGCGAAGCGTAGAATGTGATTATCGTGGCGATTTGGCAGCGGAGGGCAAAAAGGTCATGCACACAGCAGCGCTGCTAGTGGGTGGTTGTCTGGTGCTTTGGTGCGGGGTTGCTCTGAAGATTGGACTTCGGATACGGGCAAATACACACCTTGAACTACGATATCAAGGTATCCGAGAACGGCTGCCTATGGGACCGGGGGTAGCAGCAATCTTAACCGGCCACACGCTCGGCGTAATTGTCGGCCTGTTTCTGATCCTTTGGGGTTGGAAGGGATAGCACTCGAACCGGGCGGCGGAAGCGCCGCACTCGTGTGTCCGGCGTCTCCCGCGCGCGCCTGTTCAAAGCCGGAGAAGCGGCTCCTGGCGAAATTACTAGGCGAGACGGCCGCTAGTCGTCGGTTCACGCTGAGACGTGGCGGCCGTCAGGTGGTTCTGTTATGGCGAAGCGTCCGCTATTTTGGAGGCGATAAAGATGGCCCCGTCCGAAATCAAGGAGGTAGGTGCGCATAAATGGCGATGAGAGCGCATGCATCTGGCCGACCTCACCGAACTTCAGATTTCCCGAGGCCCTAAACGAATCGGCAACGAGAAGCAGCCAACACTCGCCGCAGCAAGTGAGGTATGTAGGCAGCCGGTTGGCCTTTTCAGTAATCGCCCTCTGGACAATACCCGATACGTCTCTCTCGATACGACGAGCTTCATCCCAGCGCCAACTACCAGGCGCCTCGCAATATCGTCGGTCGATTAGTATCAGATCCACCTCAGACGGTTGTCCCGGTTGTCCTTCGAGTTCGGCCGTGTCCCCGTCGGCGGGCATGTTGTCCGCGACGACTTGCACGACGGCATCAGCGATCCGGGTGCGATCTGCGGTGCGGAGGGGCACGCGAAGATTGGAGAACAGGGTCACGCAAGCGGGTGGAAGGTTCAGGCATTCGGCCTTGCTGCATGCTTGGTCAAGGATTCCGTCTTGCGTGCTTTCGATGGCGGGGCTTGCCAGCGGTGTGAACAGCCTTGTAACCTCCACTCCAATTACACCATTGCTCACTCGAATTCGAAAGTCCGGCCTATCGGCATGTGTAATTGCCCCCGATTGTATATCGGGTTCCAAATAGTGGAACGAATTAAAGTATTCGCACTCCATGCCGTGACCGTTATGCCGATCGAAATCGTACCATTGTCGCAACGTCGACCTTAAGTTTTCAAAGTTCTCAACCGTTTTTGCCATCGTGACCGATTTCAGTCTCAAGGGTCATTATTGTCAGCTTCCTCCCGATCGGCAGAGCAAGATAAAGTAAAAAATCGCATGCAGCCCGCGCGTCATACACGTGCGCAAAGCACAGCCTCTTCAGGGTTGCGGAGCTGCTCGCCCCTCGCTTCAGAACGGGATGTCGTCGTCGAGATCGTTGACCGGGGTGCGGCCGCGGGCCGGGGTCGCTGGGCGAGACGCAGGCATCTCGTCACCGTAACCTTCGTCGTAGCCGCCCTCGATCGGCGGGCCGCCGGCGCCGCCGCCGCGGGCGCCCCCGGCCCCATCCAGCATCGTCAGCTCGCCACGAAAGCGCTGCAAGACAACCTCGGTCGAATAGCGCTCCTGGCCGCCCTGGTCGGTCCATTTACGGGTCTGCAAGGCGCCTTCGACATAAACCTTCGCGCCCTTCTTCAGGTATTTCTCGGCGATCTCGGCCAGCCGCTCGTTGAAGATCACAACGCGGTGCCATTCGGTGCGCTCCTTGCGCTCGCCCGACACGCGGTCACGCCAGCTTTCCGAGGTGGCAACCGCCAGGTTAGCGATCCGCGTGCCGTCCTGGGTGGAACGCAGCTCGGGGTCACGGCCGAGATTGCCGATCAGGATCACTTTGTTGACGCTGCCTGCCATGGGGTCACTCACTTCAAATGGTCGCCGGAAGCGCCATCTTATCAAACCCTGCCAATGTTCCCACTTTATTCTTATCCACAGGGAACCACGAACATGTCGTTTCTATCGGAGATCAACACCCCAACAGACTACGATCTCGCCAGCGAGGTCCAATCAGTATCATCCGGCGCCGCCGACGATTTCGCTTTGCTCGATGCGTATTCGCGCGCCGTCACCGGCGCCGTCGACAAGGTCGGCCCGGCGGTCCTTCATCTCCAGGTCAGCGGGCTTAAGGACGGCGCCGGCGGCGCCGGCTCTGGCGTCGTTTTCACCCCCGACGCCTACGTGCTGACCAACAGCCACGTCGTGTCAGGCGCGCGCAAGATCGAGGCCGCCTTCCCCGATGGGCGCAGCCTCGCGGCCACCTTGGTCGGCGACGATCCCGACACCGATCTCGCCGTGCTCAGGCTCGACGGCGAGGCGCCGGCCTTTGCGCGGCTCGGCGATTCGCGCCGGCTGCGGGTCGGCCAGCTGGTGGTCGCGATCGGCAACCCGTTCGGCTTTCAGTGCACGGTGACGGCCGGCGTCGTCAGCGCGCTCGGCCGCTCGCTGCGCACCCGCTCGGGCCGGCTGATCGACAGCGTGATCCAGACCGACGCGGCGCTGAACCCGGGCAATTCCGGCGGGCCATTGGTCACCGCCTCGGGCGAGGTCGTCGGCATCAACACCGCGATCATCGGCATGGCGCAGGGCATCTGCTTTTCGATCTCGGCCGCCACGGTCGAGTTCGTCGCCGCGCGGCTCATCCGCGACGGCAGGGTGCGGCGCTGCTACATCGGCGTTGCCGGGCAGAACGTACCATTGTCGCGCCGGATCGTGCGTTTCCATGAGCTTACCCGAGAGACCGGGGTTCGCGTCCAATCGACCGCCCCCGACGGCGCCGCGCGCGCTGCAGGGCTTTTAAGCGGCGACATCATCGTTGCCGCCGACGGCATCCCGGTCGCCGATATCGACGAACTGCACCGGCTGATGACCGAGGAACGGGTCGGCAAACCGATAACGATCACGGTACTGCGCCTCTTGCAAAAGCTCGATGTCGCCGTCACTCCGCGCGAAACCTCGCCGCGCCCGAGCGCGTAACCGCAATCCTGACCATAACCGCACGGAGAAGGGCGCGGGCCCCGGCCCGCCCGCGCTCCCTGCCTTCCTCCGGGCCTTCTGCGGAGAGTCGGCGACGTTGCCGGCTGACATCAGCATCGATTTGTCATATTTCGTGGAACCCGTAGAGCCGCTGGGAGTTGGGCCTCACAGTAGGCTTCGAGGTGCGCCGGCCTGACCGATGTGACCCGACGCGCGCCCGGCAAGTGGAGGGGGATCCCGATGCGGCTGTTCTGCGTCCATCCTGGTCCTTTGACCTATTCGCAAATTTTTCTGCGGCTCGAGCCGATCGGCCTCGAGCTTGTCGCCGCCGCGGCGCGTCAGGCCGGACACGCGGTTCGGCTGCTCGACCTGCAAGTCGAAGACCAGCGCGCCTATTTCCGCACGATCGAGCGCTGGCAGCCTGATGTCGTCGCCTTTGGTTGCAACTACCTGGCGAACGTCCCCGAGATCGTCGATCTGGCCAAGGCAACCAAGGCGCGCTTTCCCGGCATCTTCGTCTGCGTCGGTGGACACAGCGCGTCATTCATCCCAAAGGCACTGATCGAGCACGGCGCGGGCGCCGTCGACTGCGTGCTGAAGGGCGAAGGCGAAGCCTCGATGCCGCTGCTGCTGGCAGCGATCGAAGCCGGCGATGACCCGGCGACGGTCCCCGGCGCGGTCACCGCCTCCGGCGAGGGGCCGCCGCCCGGCTTCGTCCATTCGCTCGACGAAATCATGCCGGCGCGCGACTTGTTGCGCCATCGCCGCAAGTATTTTGTCGGCATCCTCGATCCTTGCGCTTCGGTCGAGTTCTCCCGCGGCTGCCCATGGGATTGCTCGTTCTGCAGCGCCTGGACCTTTTACGGCCGCAGCTATCGGCTGGTCACCCCGGAGCGGGTCGTCGAGGATCTGCGCCGGATCCGCGAACCTGGGATCTTCGTCGTCGACGACGTTGCCTTTGTCCATGAGCGCCATGCGATGGAGCTCGGCGAAGCAGTCGCCCGCGCCCGCATCAAAAAGCGCTATTACCTCGAAACCCGCGGCGACGTATTGCTCCGCAACAAGGAGGTATTCCGGTTTTGGAAAACTCTCGGGCTGCAATACATTTTTATCGGCCTGGAGGCGATCGACGAGGAGGGGCTCAGGCGATACCGCAAGCGCGTGTCGCTCGGCCGCAGTTTCGAGGCGCTGGAATTCGCACGCTCGCTCGGCCTGATCGTGGCGATCAATCTGATCGCCGATCCCGATTGGGACCACGAGCGCTTTCGCATCGTGCGCGAATGGGGTCTCGAAATCCCCGAGGTCGTCAACCTCAGCGTCAACACGCCCTATCCGGGGACTGAAAGCTGGCTGACCGAGGAGCGTGTGCTGACCAGCCGCGACTATCGGCTTTACGACATTGCACATGCGGTGATGCCGACCCGGCTGCCCCTCGCCGAATTCTACGAAGAGCTGGTAACGACACAACGGGCGTTTTACCGCAAGTTCGCCGGCTGGCGGCAGGCCTATGCCGCGGCCGGGATCGTCGCCCGGCAATTGCTGCGCGGTCATCCCAATTTTCTGAGGAGCCTCTATCTGCTGGACAAGGTCTATCGGCCGGAATCGATGCTGGCCGATCACGCCGCACCGGTCGCCTATGAGATCCCGCTGCCCACCGCTCGCGAGTCCCGCGGACCCTCGCTCTATATCCATCCGCCGCGCGGCCGCAAAGGACGCGCAATCGACGCCGCAACCGAGAATTTTGTCGAGGAAACCCGGATCGGCAGCGCGACTTGACGTGCTCTCAGCTTGCGGCGTACGGAACCACCCGGATCGACTTGCCTTGGGACCGTACCGACCGTCTATGATGCGGTGCGGCTGCGGCCACAGGGGAAAGTCCGATGCGGTTTCTCGGGGTTCATCCGGGGCCACTGCTCTACACGAAGGTTTTTTTGCGGCTTGAGCCACTCGGGCTCGAACTAGTCGCTGCGGCGGCGCGTCAGGTCGGCCACCAGGTGCGGCTGATCGACCTTCAGGTCGAGGACCATCGCGCCTATTTCCGCACGATCGAGCGTTGGCGGCCGGACCTCGTCGCATTTTCCTGCAACTACCTGGCGAACGTCCCCGAGATCGTCGATCTCGCCAAGACGACGAAAGCGCGCTTCCCCGGCATCTTTATCTGCGTTGGCGGTCATAGCGCGTCCTTCACCGCGGGCGCGATCGTCGCGCATGGCGACGGCGCAATTGATTGCGTGCTCAAGGGCGAGGGCGAGGCGGCGATGCCGCTTCTGCTCGCCGCGATCGTGGCAGGCCGCGACCCGGTCACCGTGCCGGGAGCCGTCACCGCTGGTGGCGAAGGACCGCCGCCCGGCTTTGTCCATTCGCTCGACGATCTGACCCCGGCCCGCGACCTCTTGCGTCATCGCCGCAGATATTTCATCGGGACCCTCGACCCCTGCGCCTCGATCGAGTTCTCGCGCGGCTGCCCGTGGGATTGCTCGTTCTGCAGCGCCTGGACCTTTTACGGCCGCAGCTATCGCCTGGTGAGCACCGAGCGGGTCGTCGAGGATCTGCGCTCGATCCGCGAGCCCGGGATTTTCATCGTCGACGACGTCGCCTTTATCCACGAACGCCACGGGCTCGAAATCGGCGAGGCAATCGCCCGCGCCGGTATCAGAAAGAAGTATTACCTCGAAACTCGCGGCGACGTGCTATTGCGCAACAAGGAGGCGTTTCGCCTGTGGGCGCGGCTCGGGCTGGTCACGATGTTTCTCGGCCTTGAGGCGATCGACGAGGAGGGGCTCAAGAAGTACCGCAAGCGGGTGACGCTCGACCGCAATTTCGAGGCGGTCGAGTTTGCCCGCTCGCTCGGTATCAACGTCGCGGTCAATTTGATCGCCGATCCCGATTGGGACCATGAGCGCTTTCGCATCGTCCGCGACTGGTGCCTGGAGATGCCCGACGTGATCAACATCAGCGTCAACACCCCCTACCCCGGCACCGAGAGCTGGCTCACCGATGGGCGCCGGCTGGAGACCCGCGACTACCGCCTGTTCGATATCCAGCACGCGGTATTGCCGACAAAGCTGCCGCTTGACGAGTTCTACCAGGAGCTGGTGTCGACGCAGCGCGCGATCATGCGCAAGCACCTCGACTGGCACCAGCTGTGGGACGCCGGCGGCATCGTCGCCAGGTTGCTGCTACGCGGCCAAACCAATTTCGTCCGCAGCCTGTTCCAATTGAATAAGGTCTATCGGCCTGAATTGTTGCTCGCCGACCACGACGCCCCGGTCTCATACGAGATCGCGCTGCCGCCAACGCGCGCCCCCGAACGGGCGCCGGCTCCGGCCTCGCTTTATGTCCACCCGCCGCGCGGCCGCCGCGGGCGCGCCATCGACGCCGCGACCGAGCAATTTGTAGAAGAAACCCGCATGGGGAGCACGCCATGACCACAACCCCGCGATCCGCCGACGTCGCGACCGTCAGGGAATGGCTGGCCGACGGCGGCGAGATCGCCTTTGTCGATGTCCGAGAGGAGGGGCAGCACGGCGAAGGCCATCCGCTGCTCGCGGTCAACCTGCCCTACAGCCGGCTCGAAATCGACATCGGTCGCTCGGTGGCACGGCTTTCCAGCCGGATCGTCCTCGTTGACGATGGCGACGGCGTCTCCGAAAAGGCGGCGCGCCGCCTCGCCGGCCTGCGCTACAGCGACATCCATGTTCTGGCCGGCGGCGCCGCGGCTTGGGCCGCTGCCGGCTATCGCCTGTTCCCGAGCAGCAATGTGCCGAGCAAAGCCTTCGCCGAGATCATCGAGCACGAGTGTGCCACGCCGGCGATCTCGGCCGAGGAGCTCGACCGGCTGCGGCGCTCGGGGCAAAAGGTCATCGTCCTCGACAGCCGCCCGCTCGACGAGTACGCGCGGTTTCATGTGCCGGGAGCGGTCCCTTGTCCTGGCGCGGAATTGGTGCATCGCTTTGCCGACGCCGTCCCATCGCCCAACACCCTGGTCGTGGTTTCTTGCGCCGGGCGCACCCGCGGCATCATCGGCGCGCAATCCCTGATCAATGCCGGGGTGCCGAACCAGGTGATGTCGCTCGCCGGCGGCACGCAGGGCTGGCGTCTTGCTGGGTTCGATCTCGAAAACGGTCTAGGCTCCGGCTTGCTCCCGGTCAGCGCGGGTGCTGCAGCGGCGGCGCGCCGACGGACGGCAGCGGTGGAGGCCCGCTTTGGCATTCGCCGTATCGATCGCGCCACCCTTTCCCAATGGCAGGCCGAGGCCGACCGCCGCACGACCCATGTTCTCGACGTGCGCACACCCGAGGAATTCGCCGCCGGCCACCTGCCCGGCTCGGTTTCGGCGCCGGGCGGCCAATTGGTCCAGGCGATCGACCGATGGGTCGGGACTCGCGGCGCGCGCCTCGTCCTCGTTGATGATGACGGGACGCGCGCGATCATGACCGCGCATTGGCTGAAGCAGCTAGGCTGGGACGTGCAGGTGCTCGACCGCGCGCTGGATGGCGTGGCGCTCGAGACCGGATCGGCCGTATCCAGCGTTGCATTGTCCCCTCCCGTGCCGGCGATCGTACCGGCAGAGGCGGCGCGGCTTCTCGCCGAGGGTGCAGCCGGCATCTGCCTCGAACCGAGTGCGGCCTATCGGCAGGCGCATCCGCAGGGAGCTGCCTGGAGCATTCGCCCGCGGCTCGATCGGCTCCCCTCGGCGACCCTGAAGGCGACCGGCATCGTCATATTCTCCGCCGACGAAGCCACCGCGCGGCTTGCCGCCAACGACCTCGCCGAACTGGGCGCAGCGCGGATCATGCTCGCTTCCGGCGGCACTCCAGCGTGGTCCAGCGCCGGACTTCCCGTCGTCGCCTCCCCGGGCGATCCTCCCGACGCGGAGCGCATCGATTATTTGTTCTGGAACCACAATCGCCACACCGGCAATCGTGACGATATGCAGGCCTATCTGCGCTGGGAGACCGAATTACCCGACCAGATCGCTGCCGAAGGCCTCGCCGGCTTCAATCTCGGCCCCCACTAAGCTCGCCTGCGAGGTCGTGTAGATCGAGGCATCATCGCCGATCGGTCAAGCCCGAAGGACGGCTCCACTTTTTGGGGCTTGGCCCCAGCAGGAGAAAGACGTTATGTCGCGACCGCGAGCCCTTGAAAACGTTCGCGTTGTGGACTTCAGCTGGGTGCGTGCCGGGCCCTGGGCCACGCGCTGGCTAGGGGCTTTCGGGGCCGAAATCATCAAGATCGAGTGGCCGGAGAATGAACGCGGCAGGCTGCCGAGCACCACCACGCCACAGAATCTCGAGGTCAATCTCAACACCTCGGGAAACTTCAATGACACGAACGTCAATAAGAAGAGTCTCAGTCTGAACGTCCGAAGCGCCAAAGGCCTTGAGATCGTGAAGCGGCTGATCGCCATCTCCGACATCGTGATCGAGAATTTCAGCTCCCGGGTACTGCAGAACTGGGGCCTGGGCTATAACGAGCTGTGCAAGATCAAGCCGGACATCGTCTATGTGTCGATGTCGGGTTACGGCCATACCGGGCGGCATCATCATTACACGACATTCGGTCCGGTCGCCCAGGCGGTCGCTGGGCTGACCCACATCTCCGGCTTGCCCGACAAGCCGCCGGCCGGTTGGGGCTGGTCGTATATGGACGATACCGGCGGTATGTACGGAGCGATGTGCGCCCTAACCGGCCTCTACCACCGCAATATGACCGGACAAGGCCAGCATATCGACCTGTCCCAGATGGTGGCGAGCGTCCCCCTTAACGGTCCGGCGCTGCTGGACTTTGGGGCGAACGGGCGCGGGTCGCAACGCGCCGGCTATCCTCCCGGCAACCGGGCGCACTGGCCCGGCACGCCCCTGGTCAATAACTACCGCGGGCCAACCGTGGCGCCGCATAATGCCTATCGCACCCATCCTGGCGAATATAACGACTGGTGCGTCATTGTCTGCCACTCCGACGAGGAATGGCAGTACCTGGTCGAGGTTATGGGCGCTCCGTCCTGGGCCGCCTCGCCGGAGTATGCCACGGTCACCGGACGCCTGAGGCACCAGCAGGAATTGGACGACAAGATCGAGGCGTGGAGCATGACCCTCGAAAAATACGAGCTGACGGAGCGCTGTCAGGCCGCCGGGGTTCGCGCCATTCCGGTGCAGAGCGCCGAGGACCGGGTCGAGCATGACCCACAGTTGCGCCACCGCGAGATGTATCTTGAGATCGAGCACCCCGCGCTCGGCCGACACAAGGTGCAGAACGCTCCGTTCAAGCTTTCGGAAACCCCGGCGTCGAACCACCTGCCGAGCCCGCTGATCGGGCAGCACACCCAGGAGATTGTAGAAGGACTGCTGGGTTACAGCCACGAAGAGCTGCGCGCCGGCTTTGAGGACGGCACCTTCTGGCCGACCAGACGGCCGCGATTTCCCTATATGGAGGAGATGCTCCGGTGAGCGATGTCCGAGGGACCGATGCCGCTCTGCCGGGCCCGCTCGCCGGCCTAAGGGTTTTGGAACTTGCCAATGAAACCGGTCAGTTCTGCGGCAAGCTTCTCGGCGATCTCGGGGCCGATGTGGTCAAGATCGAACCCCCAGGCGGCGAGCCCACCCGCCATCTCGGGCCGTTCCTCGACGACATCCCCCACCCGGAGCGCAGCCTGTCCTTCTGGTACTACAACACGTCCAAACGCGGCATTACGCTCAACCTGGAAACTTCCGACGGCCCCGAGCTGTTCCGGCGGTTGGCGGCGACAGCGGATGTCATTCTGGAAACCTTCCGGCCGGGTTTCCTCGCGTCCCTGGGGCTCGATTACGAGTCCCTGCGCAAACAAAATCCCGGGCTGATCATGTGCGCCCTGACCCCCTTCGGCCAAACCGGCCCGTGGCGGGATTACCTCTCCAGCGACCTGCTGCACATGGCAGCCGGCGGCGAGATGGCCTCATCCGGCTATGACGAGGCCGACGTCCCGGATGCCCCACCGATCGCTCCCGGCGGCGGCAACGCCTGGCACACGGGCTGTCATTTTGCTTACATGGCCATCATGGCTGCCCTGGTACACCGCACCGTTTCGAGGCAGGGGCAGTACATCGACGCTTCGATCCACGAGGCATGTGCCCTGACGACAGAGGCGGCAATCGCCAACTACATCTACCGGGGAGAAGTGGTGCGGCGCCAGACGGGTCGCCATCATGCCGCAGGCCTCACACCCCGTACCCAGTTCCGCGCCAAGGACGGCACCTACGTCTGCGCGCTGGTGGGCGGCAGGCTGAATCCCAGGTACATCGGGGAACTGGCGGATCTACTCGACACTAACGGAATGGCCGGCGATCTCAGAGGATCCCAAATACCAGGATCCGGCGGTCATCGCGGCGAGCACATCTCACATCATCGATGATCTCGTCGCCAATTTCATTGCGAGCCTGCCGGCAGAGGAGGTTTACCACGCCGCCCAGGAACGTGGATTCACCTGGGGGGCGGTGCGCGCAGCGGAGGCGCTCCTCGACGATGCCCACCTGCACGATCGCGGGTTCTGGAAAGAGGTGGAGCACCCGGAACTCGGCCGCAGCTTTGTCTATCCCGGCGAGGCGGCCATCTATAACGGCTCGCCATGGCGGATCTCCAGACGGGCGCCGCTGGTCGGCGAGCACAACGCGGAAATCTTCTGCGACGAATTGGGACTGTCTCGCGGGGAGCTCTGCATTCTAGCGGAAAGTCGTGTGATCTGAGAGAAATTCCGGCGCGGCAGCGCATCGGGCGCCAAAGTGAACGGCATAAAAAAGGGAGAGCGAAGAACATGACGCATGATCCAAAGCTAATCAAACGCGAGGACGCGATCGAGGATTTGAAACCGGCCATCCCCGACTGGATCAAGAACCTCAAGCGGCCGGCGACGCCGTGCGTCGTTCCCGCATTTGGGCCCCTCGAAGGAATTCGTGTGGTCGGTACCGGGCAACTCGTTGCGCAACCCTATATCGGCACAAAGCTGGCCGAGTTCGGCGCCGAAGTCATTCACGTCGAACGTCCGGGCGGAGATGTCTTCCGCTTTACCGCGCCACAATTGATGCGCGGCCCACGTCCCCATGGCTGCGACGAGGCCGAAGTCACTAAGAACAAATTGTCGATGGGCCTCGATCTGAAGCACGCTCGCGGCATCGAGCTATTGATGGCCCTGTGGAAGATTTCGGACGTTTGGATGGAATCGTCGATGCCCGGCACGCTCGAACGCAACGGGATCACCAATGAGCTCGCGTTGGCGGTCAACCCGAGCCTCGTCATCGTGCGGGTCAGCACCTATGGGCAATATGGTAAGGAGGAGTATCTCGGCCGCCCCGGCTACGACGCGATCGCGCAGGCCTTCGGCGGCATGATGAACCTGACCGGCGACCCGGCCGGGCCACCGCAACGGGCCAAGACCTACACCGGCGATTATGTCACCGCGCTGACTGGATGGGCGGCAACGATGATGGCGCTGTGGGAGGTGAAGAAGAGCGGGCGCGGCCAGGTGATCGACCTCGCGCAATTCGAAGCGGTGGCGCAGACCAATGGTAATACCCTGCCGCTCTATACCGGCGAAGGTGCAGTCTATGGACATACCGGAAACCCTCCGGCGGGGTTCCAGCCTTATGACACCTTCAAGTGCAGCGACGGATGGGTCTATATCGCCGCTCTCGGCGGGCCGATTTATGATCGGGTACCCAAATTCCTCGGGCTCGACCCGGTCAAATACAGTTATGACGCCTGCTCGAAGGACGCGGCGGCCGTGAATTCCGAGAAGGGTCGGGAGCTCGACCGCCGGCTGCGCGACTATTGTGCAACGCGCACAGCGCTCGAGGTCGAGAGCGAATTGAACGCCGCGAGGATCGGCTGCTCGCGCGTGTTCAACACCCGCGACCAGTATGAGGACGCCCATTACGCGGCGCGCGAGATGACGGTGCCGGTGCTGGACCGGCAGTCGGGCGTGCCGATCCGCGTCTACGGCGTGGTGCCGAAAATGTCGTTGACACCAGGCCGGATTTGGCGCGGCGCGCCGTCGATCGGGGATGATACGACCGACATACTCGCGCGTATGCTGGGCCTGCCTGAAGCGGCCGTCGACAAATTGTACGCCGACGGCGTCGTGCACCGCACCGAGCCATTCATCGAACCGCAGGTCGCGGCCGTCAACCCCTAGACTAGGCGAACAACTCCGTCATCGCCGAGTAGACAAGCGTGCGCAAATCTCGACGCAAGGTCAGGCGCGTCGGGCTGCCGATAACCTGGGTCATGAACACAACCGTCAGCTCTTCCTTGGGATCGATCCAGAAGGCGGTCGCCGCCGCGCCGCCCCAGAAATATTCGCCAAGCGAGCCGGGCACGCGCGTTTTGGCGACGTCGACGTTGACCCCACAGCCGAGCGAAAAGCCAACCCCGGCATAGCTGGACTCGCTGAACATTCCGGGCAGCGACATGTCGACTATCTCCCGGCCTTCCGGCAGGTAGTTGAGGCTGAACAACGCGACTGTCTTAGGGCTGAGGATCTGCACGTCGTCGAGCGTGCCGCCGTTCAGCATCACGCGGCAGAATCTCAGATAGTCGTGCGCTGTCGAAACCAAACCGCCGCCGCCCGATTCCAGCTTCGGCGGGATCGCATAGGTGCTCTCCCGGGCGTCGTCTTGGAGCTTCAGCCCCCTACCCTTGGCCTCGGGCTGATAGCAGGAGGTCAACCGTTCGGTCTTGTCCGATGGCACGTGAAATGCGGTGTCATTCATGCCGAGCGGCTCAAACAGCCGGGTGCGCAGGAACTCGCCGAAGCTCATGCCGGACAGCTTCTCTACGAGGTAGCCCAACACATCGATAGAGACCGAATAGTTCCAGGCTGTTCCCGGCGAGAAATCGAGCGGGATTTGCGAAAGCTGATCGATCATCCCGTGCAGCCCGCCGGCGGTTTGACGGTCTGTCACTTTGGCGTTGCGATAGGCGGCGTCTACGGCCGTGCGCATCATAAAGCCGTAGGTCAGACCCGAGGTGTGGGTCGCCAGGTCGATGACCTTCATCGGCCGCAGAAGCGGCGTTGTCAGAAAGCCGAGCGACGCGTCGGGCAGCAGCGACGGCATGCCGCTGGCGTAAACGCCGAGGTTCTTCCACGCGGGAATGTGGCTGTGGACGGGGTCGTCCAGACCAATCAGTCCCTCCTCGACCAGCATCATCAAGGCGACTGCCGTGATCGGTTTGCTCATCGAGTAGATCCGGAAGATCGCGTCTTCCCGCATCGGCCTGTCGCGCTCGATGTCCATCTGGCCGCAGATGCCGGTGTGGACAAGCTGCCCCTTACGATAGACGTAGGTCAGCATGCCGGGCAAATAGCCGCTGTCGACATAGCGGCGCTTCATCACTTCATCCAGCCGCGCTAGTCGCACCGACGACATCCCCACTGTTTCGGGCTTCATTCAGTCTTCTCCTTGAGGGCTGAACTCGTAAACTTTATGTCAGCGAGCGGTGCCGCAGATATCATGCCGCGGCGCGGCGGCGGAAGGCGTCGAGACTGCCGGCGTGGATCAATTCACTCGGCAACTGGTGCCCGACGATCTCCTCGGCCATGCGGCCGACCTCGATCAACGCATCCAGATCCACGCCGGTGTCGATGCCCATCTCCTCGCACAGCAGCACCAACTCCTCGGTGCAGATGTTGCCGGCTGCTTTTGGTTGCCCGGCGAACGGGCAACCGCCCAGCCCGCCGACGGTCGAGTCGAATTGGGCGACGCCCATCTTGAGCCCGGCATGCGCGTTCGCGACGGCGAGCCCCCGCGTGTCGTGTAGGTGCAGAGCGATCGGCGTGTCGGGCCAGCGGCTGCGCACCTCGCCCAGCATGCGCTCGATGCGCATCGGCGTCGCCCAGCCCATCGTGTCGGCCAGCGAGAAGTATTTGATGTCGGCCCCGGCCTCCGCGGCGATCGCGAGCCCATCCTCCAAGGTCGAGACCACCTGCGCCGGCGCGATGTCGCCTTGGTAGTTGCAGCCGAACGCCGCCATCACGCCGATCCGCGGCACCTCGACGCCGTTTTCGAGATGCAGCGCCGTCTGCTTCTTCATTGCCTCGACGTTTTCGGCGTGGCTGCGGTGTAAGTTCTTCTGGGTGAACCCCTCGGACGCGGCAAGTGAGATCGCGGCTGTGACCGTCAGCTTGTTGCGGAAGACGAGCGCCCGGTTGAGCCCGCTCGCGTTGAACCACAGCGCGGTATAGTGGACGCCTTCCTTTGGGGCGAAACCGGCGACGACCTCCTCGGCGTCCGCCCAGCCCGGCACGATACGCGGGCTGACAAACGAGGCAGCCTGGATATGGCGCAATCCGGTCTCGGCGAGCGCCTCGATCAGCTTGATCTTATCGGCCGTGCTGATCGGGCCGGGCTCGATCTGAAACCCTTCGCGCGGGCCTTCCTCATGGACATCCACATGTGCCGGCAGATCGCTCATGGCTTGGTTCCTTATGTTAGTTCTGCAGCCGATAAAACCGCGACGCAGTGCCGGCGAAGAGATCAGCCTTTTCCGATGCCGAGGCGCCGCTCGCCAGGCGCTTGAAGGCGTTGAACAGCACCGGATAGCTGCACGCGCCCTTGTCGACCGGAAAGTTGCTCTCGAACATGCAGCGGTCGGCGCCGAAATTCTCGATGCAGGCCTCGACATAGGGCCGCCAGGCGTTGGCCATCTCACCCGATGACGGCGGCAATGGCGCCAGGTGAAAATCGAACGCGTTGACGATCATCGCCAGCCCGCCAAGCTTCACATAGACGTTCGGGCAGGCGGACAGCGCCTTGATGTCGGCGCGCCAGCCGGGGAACACCTGGTTGCGCTTATAGGGCCCGACCCCAAGCGGACCGCCAAAATGATTGAGCACAATCCTCACCTCCGGGGCATCGCGCGCCACCTCGGTCAAGCTCTTTATCTGTGGGTGATAAATCCACGCTTCGAAGCTCAAATTGTGCGCCGGCAGCCGCTTGAGGCCACGGCGAAAGTTTGGGTCATCCATCAACCCCGGCGGCGGTACATAGGAGGAGGCGCCGACGATCGCCGGATCGTGTGCCGCAATCTGCCGGATGCCGCGAAACCGCCCGCCGGCCGCCGCGATCTGCCCTTCGAGCACCGCATCGACATTGGGCAGCCGCAAATCGGCGAAGCTGACGATGCCGGCGCAAATCTTGGTCTTGCCGCCGCGCCGGTCGCCCTCCTCGGCGATTGCCCGGACAAACTCGCTTTCGCCGATCGGGCGCATTTCCTCGGGCCCACTGGTGCGATAGCCCGAGCCGCACTGGATAAACACGGTCTTGACGATGTTGTGCCCTGAATTGACGTCGGCCAACAATTCGTCGAGCAGATAGCGGCTGCCCGGGTGATCCCAGAGATGATGGTGCGGGTCGACGATCGGCAGATCGGGCTCGAGGATCTCCTCGCGCCGCTTGCCAAGCCATTCGGAATTGGGCAGCGGGCGAGGATAAGCGCGGGCTTCGCCAGTGGTATTGGGGGGCATGGCATTCTCCGGGGCGAGGTTAACGCGTCGGTGCTGATTAGTGACGGCGTCCTGTGGCAAAATCCACCGCGGAATCGATGGAGGCGACGATGAACGACGCGGGCACCATGCCACGACACATGCTCGACGTCAGGGAGCTGACGGCGGAGGCGTTTGCACCCTACGGCCAGGTCATCGCGCCGCTGCGGACGGGTGGCCAAGGCGCCGAGACCCACTACGATCCCGAGAATTCGGCCAGCGAGGCAAAGCTCGTCTTGGGCAATGGCGATCCGCGGCTGTGGATCATGCATCTGCCGCATGTCGGGCTCGGCTTTACCCGGATTGCGCGGCATCGGCGGGTCACGCAATGCCTCGGCTCGCTCGGCGGCAAGGATTGGCTGATCGGCGTGGCGCCGCCCGGCGATCTTGGCGATGACGCGCGGCCGCGCGTCGAGGACATCGCCGCCTTCCGGGTGCCGGGCGATCGCTTGATCAAATTGCATGTCGCGACATGGCACGCCGGGCCGCACTTCGTCCACGACGAATGCCTGTTCGTCAACCTTGAGAACCTGGACACCAACCGGCGCGATTTTCACGCCGTGCCGCTTCCCGTCGAATGCCGATATCGGCTCTGAAGCGCCGATGAGGACAGTTGGATCAATCCTCTGGCGGCCGCGAATGCCGCCCCCATCCAAAAGCTGTGTCGCGGGTCCCGATGCGTCGAGAGGACGGCTCGGAACCCGGCTTTAGCTACTCGACGCGCCCTATCGTCCGGCCATCGCGTAACCCGGCGCGCGCCAGGCGCGGCAGCACCTCGGCGCAAAAATACGGCAGCTCGTCGAGATAGTTGACAAACGAGACCGCGATTCCCTTGAGCCCCGACTCGGCCAGCCGCGCCATGTCCCACGCCACCGCATCCGGGTCGCCGACCAAGGGCAGCCCGCCCATGCCGTTGGCCTGATGATCGCGGATGCGCTGGAACTCTTCGGGCGAGTGGGTTTGCGGCGTGATGTTCTTCATCGCCAGAATGTTGTCGACCGCCGCCCAGTCGGCATTGTCGACGACAGCGTGCCGGTAATAATCCCGCGCTTCCCGTGCGGTGGGCCGGCAGGTGACGACCCCAACCGTAAAGACATCGATCTCGCGGCCGGCTTGTCGCGCCAGCGCATGCACGCCGCTGACGTGGCCCGCGGTCTGCTCGAACGAGATGCCGCGCGATATGTTTGAAAAAAGCGCATCGCAATTGCGGATGGCGAAGGCTTGGCCGGTCGCCGACGCGCCGGCGTTCATCAGCAGCGGACGCGTGCCGCCATAGGGTTTGGGCCTGGCCCGCACGCCCTTCAATTTGAAGAAATTTCCATCGAAATTGAAATCGTCGCGTGGCGACCAGGCGAGCCTGACGATATCGAGCCATTCCCGCGCGTATTCGTAGCGCGCCTCGTGATCGCGCAAGGTCGCGCCGAACATCTCGAACTCGCCCTCGTTCCAGCCGCACACGAGATTGAGGCCGAAGCGGCCTTCGCCGATGTGGTCGGCGGTGACAAATTCCTTTGCGGCGATCAGGGGCGGGATCAGCGGCGCATGCACGGTACCGAACACGATCAAGCGCTCGGTCTTGGCCAGCAGCCCGCAGGCCCAGGTCACCGTCTCCCAAGTCGCGCCCTGGTAATCGGTGTCGCCGCCATATCCCTTCCAGCGCCCGATCGGCAGCATGAACTCGATGCCTGCCCGGTCGGCCATCTGCGCCAGCCTGACGCAATCGGGCCAGCTCCCGGACCAGCGCTCCGTCACGGTCGTGACCGCGCGGCCGGAGGAGCAGTTGGCGCCGAACAGGCCCAGCTTGAGGCGGTTGGCGCTCCCCATCGCCGCACGTTGGCCGTTTCCAATATCGGGCTGCAAAGTCATACCCACCACGTTCCACCGGCGGCTGTCGCGCATAAGCACCGACGAACGAATTCAGTGCAGGATTCCTGGAGGCTACGCACGGCGCCAGAAGGGAGGCCGCGCGCGGACAGGGTCCAGTAGCGACCAGTCGCCATCCTCCAGTACGTGACCCTTCGGAAAGGGCGGCCGCGGCTCCAGTCCCAGAGAACGGACGACGCGATCGTCGCGATAGTAGCATTGCAGAATGACGCGGGTCAGCGTCGCGACTGCCGCCCCGCCCTTCGCGCGCAGTTCCAGACCCACCGACTCGCGCCGTGTCGGATCGAGACTGGCCAGCGGTGTCCCGGCAAGGCGCGCGAGCTCGTCCAGCGCTTCCCGCACAAGGCCCGCGTCGCGGCCAAGCGTCCCTAGAATGTCGGCTTGGATCGCCGGATCATCCGCACCGGGCACATCAAATTCCATACTGGCTGGGATGATTACGCCGGCGATGGCGCGCAAATCGTCGCTTTGGCGAGGGGTGAGAAGGCCATCGGCGGACATCGCTCGCCTCAATCGAACAGGTTGGCGAGGCGCTGCTTCATCTGATCGGCGATGTAGAGCGCCAAAGCCTGAATCGTGGATGTCGGGTTCACGCCGCCGGAGGTGACGAACAGGCTGCCATCGACGATGAACAGGTTTTTTACATCGTGCGCTCGCCCCCACGGGTTCACAACCGATCGGGCCGGATCGGCGCCCATGCGCGCGGTACCTAGAAGGTGCCAGCCGCCGTATAGAATGGGGCTGGTGACGCAGATGTCGGTCGCCTCCGCCGCGGCGAGGATCTCCTTCGCGCGGGCAATGCCATGCTCCATCATCCGTGCCGTGTTCTCGCCGATCCGGTAGTCGATCCGCGGCGCTGGGATGCCGTGGCTGTCCTTCAGCACCGGGTCGAGGGTAACGCGATTGCGCTCCTCCGGCAGATCCTCGCAGATCGCCGACAGGCCCAGGCGATGACCGTTGAGGCGGCGGAAGGCGACGTGATGACCCGCGCCCCAGGGTAAGAGGCCCTTGGCTTCGCTGGAGACGGCCTCGACGACCGGCCCGACGCCTCGGCCGAATTGAAACGTGTAGCCGCGCACGAAGCCGCGTGACGGGTCGGTTTCGTAGAACTCCTTACTCCACAAGCAGGTCGGCGGTGCGCGGTTGCTGTCCGTCGCCTCGTCGACATACCCATAGACCTGAGCATAGGGATGGAACATCAGGTTCTTGCCCACTAGTCCGCTGGAATTGACGAGCCCGTTCGGGAACCGCCCGGAGGCCGAATTCAGCAGTAGCCGTGGCGTGCCCACACCGTTGCAGGCGAGCACCACCACCTCGGCGGCCTGAAATTGCTCAATTCCGTCGGCGTCGTAATACACGACGCCAGCGGCCATTCCGTGCTCGTTCGTTGTGATCTCGCGCACCCGGCAATGAGTGCGCAGCTCGACGCCGGCGCGCAAGGCGGCGGGCCAATAGGTGATGTCGGTGCTCGCCTTCGACCCCTGCGCGCATGCGGGAGTGCAATGGCCGAGATTGATGCAGCGCGCACGCCCCTCGTAATCTACGGTCGCGACCGTGGTATCGGACGGCCACCAGTGCCAGCCAAGCTGGTTCATCGCTTTTGCCAGCCGGGCACCGGAGCGGCCAAGCGGCAGTGGCGGCATCGGTGGGTCCCTCGGCGGAACGCCGGGATCCCCGGCGAGGCCGGAGACCCCCATCATCCGGTCGTTCTCTCCGAAGAATGGGGCCAACGTTTCGTAATCAACCGGCCAGTCGTCAGCCACGCCATCGAGGCTACGTACGCGGAAATCCGACGGATGCAGGCGCGGAAAGTGCGCCGTGTACATCACCGTGCCGCCACCCACGCCGTTGAAGTTCACGACCTTGATCGGCGAATTGTCGTCGTTAATCGGATAGTCCTCGGGCCGGGCACGGATGTTGGGACTGGGGGAATAGTCGCCAAAGGCGCGCGCCTCCCAGTCGCGGCCGGTGCTGGGGTACGTCGCGGGGTTCATCCAGCCCCCTTGTTCGAGGCAGAGGATGTGCATCCTTGTATCGGCGAGGCTCCACGCAACGGCCGCCCCGGAGGCACCGGCGCCAATAATCAGCACATCCACGGGACTGTTCATGCCGGTCTGTTCCTCACCTGGCGCGGCATGCCGCGATCGGCTCTTGAGATGCGACGCGCCGCCGGTTCGATTCGCGATGAAGGCTTGGTCGATGGACCTGCTCGATTCCGCTCGTAGCACCTGGTCGATCCGCGCACCGACGCAAGGATACGATCTGGCCCGTATTTGTATGCTCCTTGGTGGCGTTTTGAGCCGCCGAGAATGACCATGCCTGCGGACGGCCGGCTGATCTTCAGTCGTTTAGGAATGGCATCTAGCGCCGCAACCACATCCGGCCCTCCCTACTACTTCACCAATAGCTTCAAAATCGCGTCGAAATATTCGTTCGCCAGCGCCCGCGACTCGTCATCGGAGCGGTCCCGGACCGGATGAGGGATAAACAGCAAGGCCGGGTCGGTGCCCGGCGCCGTGGCCTGCGGCCCGCACCCTGAATGAACTCCGTCGTCGCCACGCCTTCCGTTGGAATACCCCGCGCCTCATGATCCGTCATGTCATGCGTACAGCGGGATATGCACAACCCTCAGTCTCTCAGCACTGCGATGACGAGGTTGACTCCGGTGGCGATCTGCTGCCGCAGGCGGAAAGTACGGTTTTGTCCAAACACTGCCCCTCTACAGCGCTGGGTTCTCCTCCCCGGGAGAACCCAGCGGTAGCGGCCTCAGGCGACCAGAGGGGACCGCAGGAACTTAGTTGAGATGGTATATCCTAACAGCATTGCCTCCGGCGATCTTGGCTTTCTCCTCTTCGGTACAGTCCTTCAGAACCTCCTCAATGATTTGGTGGCTCCTGGGGAAGGTGGACTCGACATGAGGATAATCTGAGCCCCAGAGGAGATTGTCGACGCCGATGATGTAGCGATCCCGTATCCCCATGGCGTCTTCTTGGAAGCCCGCAAATACGTTGCGGTGGAAATAATCGCTGGGGAGCATGGCCTCCTTGAACCGATAGCGCTCTTGCTGGACGCGTTGGGTGTAGGTGTAGTCGATGCGGTCGAGGAAGTGGGGAATCCAGGACAGTTCGTGCTCCACGGTGCCCACCTGGAGTTTTGGATAGCGCTCAAAGACGCCGCTGAAGATCATGTCACTAAGAGACATCCTCACCCAGTGGTCGGCGTTGGCCAGGAAGGAGTTGCGGACGCGGTTGCGGTCCTCGAGCCCAAAATCCTGGCCCGGGCCCGGCCGATTGGTCGCGATGTGCATGCCAAGGGGAATATCCAGATCCTGGGCCGCCGCCCACAGGGGGTCATACATGGGATTATCGTACCCCTTCCCCTCCGGGGGATAGACGGTAACCATGCCGCCCGCCAGCCCCATCTTGGCGCAGCGCTCCAGTTCCCTGACGCCCTCCTGCACATCGTCCACGTTGATCATGGCGATGCCTTTGAGGCGCTTGGGTTCCCCGGCGCAGAACTCGGCAAGCCAGTTGTTGTATCCTCTAAAAATCTCCGATAGCAGCGCGGTGTCCGGCACGCTGTACAGCAGCAAACCAACCGTGGGATAGACAATACTTACATCCACCCCATCGGCATCCATATCCTTGAGGTGCTCCTCGGGGATGTAGCCCCCGCGGCGGACTTTATCAAAGGTCATGGTGCGGACCATCTTTTCCGGTTCCTCGAACCGCATACCTGTCTGTGCCCCGGGGCTCAGCCCGATCGTCCGGTGGCCGTCGCAGTACCACCAATCGCCATCATATTCGCGGACAAGCTGCGGGACCCGGTCCTTGAACACCGGCTTGACTCTGCTCGTCCACAGGTCCGGTGGCTCAAACACGTGATTGTCCGATGAAATAACCCGGTAATTCGTCATGATTAGACCCTCCCTTGGTGGTGGGTGCCCTCGCAGTCCTGCTGTTTACGTGACCCTCACCAGCCCCATTATACCGCTTGCGGAACCCTCGCCGATATAGCGGAGTTGCTCCGGTTGACCTGAGCCCCGGAAACTCGTCCGGATTTGGGTGGAGGCTGTGTGAAAACCCGGCATCTGATAGACTCCAGGTGAAGTCCTGGGGGTAGGGATGTCACGATTTGTCGAAGGATGTGATCGTCGTCAAATAGCATTGCTTCCAGACTGCCTCGACGACTACGTGACGGAAGATAATCCGGTTCGGGTCGTCGACGCCTTCGTCGACGAGTTGGATTTGGCAGTACTGGGATTTGCCGGGGTGGTGCCGGAAACCACCGGCCGCCCCGCGTACCATCCTTCGACACTGCTGAAGATTTATCTGTACGGCTACGTGAACCAGGTTCAGTCGGCCGGCGGCTCGAACGGGAAGCGCAGCGCAACATCGAGCTGATGTGGCTGATCGGGAAGCTCGCCCCCGACTTCAAAACGATTGCCGATTTCCGGCGGGACAATGGTGAGGCGATCCGCGCGGTCTGCCGCCGGTTCGTGCTGCTCTGCCGCGGGGTCGGCCTGATCGGCGGCGCGACGGTGGCGGTGGATGGCAGCCGCTTCAAGGCGGTGAACACCCGGGACAAGAATTACACCCCCGGTGCTATCCGCCTGCGAATGGAACAGGTGGACGCCAGCATCGTCCGGTATCTGGGAATGCTCGACACCGCCGATCGCCAGGAAGATCGGGTGGCTGAGCTGCGGGTTGCTCGGTTGAGCGAGCGTCTGGAAGCGCTGCGCCGTCAGATGCGGCAGCTTCAGATGATGGAGCAAGCGGTCGCGGATACGCCAGACCATCAGGTCTCGCTGACCGATCCGGACGCACGGGCCATGGCCACCAACGGCAAGGGCACCGGCATGGTCGGCTACAACGTGCAGACGGTTGTCGATGCCAAGCACCATCTGATCATCGCGCACGAGGTCACAAACGTCGGCCACGACAAACACCAACTGGCCAACATGGCACGCCAGGCGAAGGAGGGACCGGCGCGAATGGCCTGACCGTCCTGGCGGATCGCGGTTACTTCTCCGGCGCGGAAGTCGTGGCCTGCGAGGCCGCCGGCGAACCCCTGTCGTCCCCAAGCCCCTGACCTCAGGCGCGAAAGCGGATGGGCGCTTCGGGAAGCAGGACTTCATCTATCAGCCCGAGACCGACACCTATCGCTGCCCAGCCGGCGAGCAGCTGATCTGGCGCCACAACACTGTTGAGCACGGGCTGACGCTCAGCCGCTACTGGTCCAGCAACTGCGGTACCTGCCCGATAAAGGCCAGGTGCACCCCGAGCAAGCAACGCCGTGTCACCCGCTGGGAACACGAGGCGGTGATCGAGGCCATGCAGCAGCGCCTGGACGCGATGCCCGATGCCATGCGGGTCCGGCGCAGCATCATCGAACACGTCTTTGGCACCATCAAAGACTGGATGGGGCGGGACCACTTCCGGACACGGCGGCTGGCCAACGTCCGAACCGAAATGAGCCTTCATGTCCTTGCCGACAACATGAAACGAGCAGTTGCGGTGCTCGGCACCCCCGCGCTAATGGCGGCGATGCGGAACTGAGGTGAAATCAACTCTGCGATAACTTAAAAACGCGAAAACAACTTGGTGGCGCGCGCGCGTTCTCACACAGCCTCGGTAGAGTCCGGCCGCCGGATGACGGCTCGGGTAATGAAGGGCTCCAGGTGCCTGTCATCGGCTCGAAGCTTCACTGATAGCCGGGCTGGACTGGCCGAGGCGATTAGAGGCTAGCGCGTTCGCGATACCGTTACTGGCGCGGCACGCGCTCGCGCGAGCCCTCGGCGAGGCGAGGCGAGCGAGGACAAATCTACTCGTCGCCTCGCGAAATAAGGTCTCTCAAACATGGTTCAAAGTCGCATTTTCATCTGAACTGATTGAAATTCACGTCCTCAAGGTGACAGAATTCGACGACTTCGCGGGCATTCAAGCCCATGCTGATACCGGCGTCTATCGTATCGCGAATGAAATAGCGGACCAGGTTATGATTGTCGCTGGGGTAAATCGCGCTTGCCAGTGAAAAGAGCGACAAGGCGGCTCGTTCGGCATTCCCGGCTGCGCTCAATACGAGATGATTGTCGGCTAATATGATCTCCGGGATCGCCGCGGCTGTTAGTTTGGCACCCAGACTGCGGCCCTGATCTCGCCGAATTCGCGGGGGATCTTGCGCCAGGAGGCGCCGGCGTCCTCGGTGACGTAGACCTCGCCGAACAGGCTGAAGGCAACAATGCGGTCGGCGTCAGCGGGATGCGTGGCAAGGCCCCACACAGTGGCATTGGGCTGGGTGGGGAGCGGCAGGATCTCCCAAGTCTCCCCGAAGTCTTTGGTGCGCAGCACGTGGCCCTTTTCGCCGGTCGTGGTCTCTCCGCACCCGGCGAACAGCACGCCTGGATCATCGGCCTTGACCGTGATGCCGCGGGCATAGGGCAGCGGCCATTTCTCCTTGATGGCCAGGGGCTGCCAGGTTTCGCCCAGATCGTCGCTGACGAACATTTCGCGTGCGGTGCTGGCATAGACGCGCTTGGGCTGCGTCGCCGCGATCGTCACGGCGTGAATGTCCGGATCGTACAAACCCCGTTTGAGGTGCGTCCACGTATCCCCGCCGTCGAGGCTGCGGAAGACGCCGTCGATTTCCACCCCGGCCCAGACAATGCGATGATCGTCGGGGTCGACGACGAGGCTGGTCACAAAGGGTGTGCCGATCGAGCACTCTCGGGCGAGGTCTACGACCAATTTCTCCCACTGCCGTCCACTATCGCGCGAGCGATAGACCCCGGCCGGGCGGGTGCCGGCAAAGAGAATATCGGGCTCGACCGGGTCGATGGTCAGCGACCAGATTGTCGGCAGAGCCCCATTGGCGCTGAGGCATTCCCACCGCGCGCCGCCATCGCGGCTGACGAACAGGCCGGTATCGCCGCCAGCGAAAACGGTATGCGCCTCTCTAGGATGAGCAACTAACGCCTGGATGCGGCTGTTGAGCGGAAACGGGGCGCGATGCCGTGTCCACGACTTTCCGGCATCCGGGCTGTGCCACACACCCCAGCCAGCCGTTCCCAGACATATACTGTAATCCGCTGCCATACGCTGCCTCCCTCACCCCGATAGGCCCACTACGGAGCACCAATGTTTAACCTCGATCAGAAGATTCACCCTGGGTGTGCCCTTATCGTCTTCCCGGCGAAGGCCGGGATCCATCTCAGCCATGGGCACCGGTCTCCGCCGGCGTGACGAGGCGGGCACCTGGCGAATCATGTGGTTGACTCTGAGCACCGGGCTAACTTTTCTGCGGCGACCAGCCGTAAGCCTTGGCGCAGGCGCCGCTCATCAGCATCGCCCTCTCGGCATCGCTCAGGCGGTCGGTCTTCAGGAAGGGCTCGACCGCCTGCTCGTAATTGACGACGGCGAATGCGCGCGTCCAGTCCGTGCCCCACAAGCAGCGATCGAAACCCCAGGCATCGAAGACGCGGGCAAGCGGATCCCAAATGTCCGGGAATGGATACGGCTCCCGGGACAATGTGCAGGCGCCGCTGACCTTGATCACCGCGTTCGGACGCTTGGCGAGTTCGAGCACCTTCGGGAGATCGGCCCAAGGCTGCGGCGGGGCGGGCGGCACGCGCGGCTGCAGGATGCCGAGATGGTCGACGATGAACCGCGTGTCGGGATGGCGGTCGATCAGCGCGGTGCCCGCGTCCACATTGCCCCAGAACAGGACGTTGACCGGGAGATCGTGGCGCGCTGCCGCACGCGCGATGCGGTCGAAGCCCGGGTCGTCCGGCGCGCGGTTCGCCTCCCGCGTCAGCATGATGCGGATGCCGACCGTGCCCGGCATCTTCTTCCAGTCGGCGATGACATCGGCCACCGCTGGATCGTCCGGGTTGACCGGCTTGACGAGCGCGAACCGGCCGGGATGGGCCTGTTGCACTTCCACCGCATAGCTGGCGTCGTACTGGTACATGGAAAAGGCGGAGATGAAGATCGCGCCGTCGACGCCCACCTTGTCCATCGCCGCCACCATCTCGTCACCGGTGACGTGATCGGGCCAGTTCGGCACGCTGTGCCAGGGTCGCTTTGGCGTGTTCGCCTCATACACGTGGACCTGGGAATTGATGATCGTCATCGGGGAAGCTCCTCTGTGTTACGCGAGTTTGGCTATCACAGCAGGTTCGTGTCCAGAGTGCCGAGGCTTGAGGACCATAAGATCGCGGCAATAGAGCGAACTCGCCCACACCCGCATCCGGATCTCCTTCGGTCCGGCCCGAGAGTCCTCGCTTGGGGGACAACACAATCCCGTCGAAGCGGTCGAAGTGGCAGGCTGCCATCCTCCCCCTCCTGGTTGCTGAGGCGTCGGCCGTTGGGCGCTTCGCAAGTTTGAATTCGCGATTATAGATCCCCTATAGCGAATACTTCAGAACTCCAGCCGGACCTCGACAGACGGACTGTTATCCACCCGGCCACATCCAGGCTGCTGTCGAAATGGCGCTGACCTGCCCAATCCTGGTTTTGCTGAGTAGTTTCAACTAGGCCGCCGACTTCGGCGTTTCCAACATTGTTGTCATGCAGCACGTCAATCTGGCCGAAACACGCAAGGCAGGTGTCAGCAATGGCGGAGACATCTCGAAGAGACTATAATTGGCCGCAGCAATATCGCGGGACGTTGGGCGCTCCGGCAGACAGCCGTTCCGTAGCTCAATTTCAAAACCGGGCGTCTCGGTCGAGAATGACGCGGAGCCGTATCGATGAAATCGCACTCATGCGATGAAGGTGCGCCCCGAACCGAGATTTATGGGCGTCGCGCCAGCGCAAAACATAGCGCTGGTGGTCGTCGCTGAGACCGGTGAGGCCATTCTCGCCCCAGTGATAGGCGCACGAGCGGGCCTGATCGTGGGTGAATAGCTCCATGCGTCCCCATTCTCGCTGTACTCCTCGCCACCGTGCCCCACTGGCGTTCGCTGAGATACGGCTCCCAGAGCCTCCAGGAACGCCCTGCTCCCGTGCTTCGTCCAGACCCAAAGCCTCAGCCGTCTTCGATGGTTCGTTCGTCGAGCTCTCGGCCATGGATTTCTTCCTATTCAGCTATTAGGGAACCGCTGCAAAAGCCATAGGCTGGTGACCGAGCTGCTGCACCGGCGCGAGATCCGGGTGTGGGGCGATCAGGCGTATCGCGGCCAGCGCGCGGTGATCCGCCACAAGGCCCCGCGGGCGCGCGATTTCACCAACCGCCGCTATCATCATCGCGGCCTCGTCAACGCGATCGAGCGGGCCACGAACCGTACCAAATCGAAGATGCGCGCCAAGGTCGAGGGTTCGGTCGAAGACCGAAGCTCCCCAAGACCTCCGGTCGTAAACGACTACATTTCGTCCTGGATCGGAATGGTCGGCGCCATCGCCGCGTTGCGGCGCAGGGCCACGGAGGGCGGGAGCTACCGCGTCCGCGTGTCGCTGGCGCGGGTGTCGTTGTGGCTGCAAATGGGGATTTTCGACAAATCCTACGCAAGCGTTGTCGCAGCGCGTGCGGACGATCACGCCTATCCTGACCCCGACCTGTTCGAAGCAGAAACACCCTGGGCCATTATCAAGGCGTCACCGACCAGGTCGTTATGTCAGGCGCACCGGGTTTCTTTGCCGTACCCCTGGTCCCTCGCGGCTCCAGCAGGGCGGAGTGGCTGGCCTGCTGACTTCGCCCGGGTTCGCCTCCCCAGTCCAGACTGCCGCAGCCGTGCCACCATGGCATGCTACCGAACTCGTCGGCCAGTGCCCAATGCGCCTTCATGCCGGCGACATTCAGATCGTGATAGGGCTCGATTGGTCCAGGTGGGTGGGATACCCGCTGTTCCCGGTTTGCCGGCCTGCGATACCTAGGGAAACACTGAGCAATGCGGGCGTGGCCTGAACGGTCGAGGCTTTTCTGAGAGCGGCGTGGGTGATGCGGCTCTACGTTGGCAGAATTCGATCTCCCGGGTGTTTTGCGGCGCCGTTACGGCGGTGAGGCAACCTCCCGGCGTGTCAAATCTGCGATTGTGCGAGCAGGGTTTTCTTGACGATCACCAGATTGGCGAGGGCGAACAGGGTATGCAGTTGCGCGGTGTTCTTGGCGATGCCGCGGTAGCGCAGCTTCTTATGGCCGAACAAGTTCTTGACCACGTGGAAGGGATGCTCGACCCGAGCCCGCACCTGCGCCAGCGCCCGCTCCATCGGCTCCGCCAAGTCCCGCAGGGCTTTCGGCAAGGCTTTGATGATGCTGCGCTTGATCGCGATGTTCCAGCAGACATCGTGGTCGGCAAGTCCCGGCCGCTTGCCCGCCCCGGTATAGCCGGCATCGGCGAAGACCGCCGCCTCCTGGCCGTGCAACAGGGCCGCCATCTGGTTGATGTCGGCTTCGTTGGCGGCGGTGCCGTCGAGCGTGTGCACGACGCCTGAGGCGACATCCACCCCGATATGCGCCTTCGTCTCGAAGTGCCACTGGTTACCCTTTTTGGTTTGGTGCATTTCCGGGTCGCGGGCCTTGGTCTTGTTCTTGGTCGAGGGCGAGGCGGGATGATCGTGGCATCGACGATCGTGCCCTGGCGCATCAATAGCCCGCGCGCCTCCAGCATCCTGCCGACCTCGTCGAACAGCGCCCGGGTCAGGTCGTGGCGCTCCAGCCAGTGGCGGAACTTTAGCAGCGTCGTCGCGTCCGGCACCGGGTCGTGGTTTAGGTCAATCCCGGCAAAGCCACACAACGCCTGGCTGTCGTACAGCGCGTCCTCCAGCGCCTCGTCGGCCAGCCCGTACCACTGCTGCAAGAAGTAGATCCGCAGCATCCGCTCCAGTCCGATCGGTGGCCGGCCGCGCTCACCCTTCGGATAAAGCGGTTGCAGCCGCGCCACCAACCGCGCCCACGGAACCACCTGCCCCATCTCGGCCAGAAACTTGTCGCGCCGCGTCTGCTTTTTCTTGCCGGCGTACTCCGCCTGCGAAAAGCTCCCTTGCCGCTGCATCCACCGCCCCTCGGTCCCCCCGGACCACCGCATTCTACCCAACGCAGGCGACGCAATCCTGGTTATTTTTCAGCGTTTCCCTAATCTTACTGAGTCACAAAATACAAGATCAGGTATAGGAGGTAGATAACTGCCTCAAGATGTCGTAATTTGCCACCGTTTTTTCCGGGTATGGGGGACCGGGAATGGACGCTGGATCCGACGGGGGAAGTGAAGCGCGATTTGCGGCCTATGTCGAGCAGTTGGGCACGGCCTTGGGCCACGCCGATCGGCAGGAACCGCTGCACGACTACTGCCTGGGCCTGCTGATGCCGATCGAGCGCAAGAGCGTGGAGCCGATGGCAGCGGTGACGGCGCCGGCGCAGGTCGCGGCAAAACATCAATCGCTGCTCCACTTTGTCGGCAACGCGCCGTGGTCGGACGCAGCGATGCTGGCGAAGGTGAGCGAACTGGTGCTGCCGGCGATCGAGCGCAGCGGGCCGATCGAGGCGTGGATTATCGACGACACCGGGTTTCCCAAAAAGGGGCGGCACTCGGTCGGGGTGACCCGGCAATATTGCGGTCAGCTCGGCAAGCAGGACAACTGCCAGGTTGCGGTATCGCTGTCACTGGCCAATCACGAGGCCAGCTTGCCGGTCACTTGGCGGCTGTATCTGCCGCAGGATTGGGCCGAGGACCCGGCGCGGCGGGAAAGGACCAAGGTGCCGCAAACGGTCGCGTTCCAAACCAAGCCCGAGATTGCTCTGGCACAGATCAAGGCGGCGCGAGCCGCCGGGCTGCCCGCGGGCGTGGTGCTGATGGATGCCGGGTATGGCAACGACACCGGGCTGCGCACGCAGATAAGCGCTGAGGGCTTGCGCTATGTGGCGGGCATCGGCCCGACCACCTCGGTGTGGCCACCCGGCCTGGCGCCGTTGCCGCCACCGCCCGGTTCGGGCCGCGGACGACCGCCCAAGCTGTTGCGGCGCGACAGCGAACACCAGCCGACATCGGCCAAGGCGCTCGCCATCGGCCTGCCGGTAATGGCATGGCAGCCGGTGCGCTGGCGCGAGGGCAGCGCGGATTGGCTCACCTCGCGCTTCGCGCGCGTGCGGGTGCGGCCGGCGCACCGCGACACCAAGCTCGGCGAGCCGCGCCCACCGGAATGGCTGCTGATCGAATGGCCAGAAGGTGAGGCCGAGCCGACCAAATATTGGCTGGCGACGGTGCCCGAGGAGATCGCCTTGGACCGCTTGGTCGACCTGGCCAAGCTGCGCTGGCGGATCGAGCGCGATTACCAGGAACTCAAGCAGGAACTCGGCCTCGGCGACTACGAAGGGCGCGGGTGGCGCGGCTTTCACCACCACGCCACACTCTGTATTGCCGCCTACGGCTTCCTGATCGCCGAACGCGGCGCCCTTCCCCCCTCAGGACCGTCGACCACCACGCTGTTCCCGGGATCTGCCGTTCCCCACGATTATCGACCCAGAGGCGCCGCCGATCCGGCCCGAACGGCACGTCCCAAACTCGATCGCCACCATGCGGCGACATCTGATCGTCGCGCTCGCCAGGACGCTACCGAGATGCCCCTGCTGCAACGCGCCGATCCGCAAAATCCGCAGAATTCCAGATTACTGACGCAGTAAGACTAATGCAATTGCAAAGATATAGGGGCGACGCTGTGCTATAGTTATACTGGTTTCGAGCGAGGAAAATCAGCTCGACAACGTGGTTGGTTCGATGGCCCGATGCTCTCCCTTCGGACGCAAGCGGCGTCGCCCATTAGCTGTTCGAACTGGCCCGGAGACGATAACCACCGCCGGAGAGAGTTGAATTCGAAATCTGGCGCCATACGTGCCAGGGCGCGAAACAGACGGGTAATCATAGGATAGTCGGCCGGCCCGTAGAATGCGATGTCGGGCGCGAGGTCGAGTTCGTGTTCGATTGCGACGTCGAGTAAGGCGAGGAAGTCCTCGGTCGTTGTCGCCGGCGCATCCCGGATTTCGGCCACGAGCGCGCTGATTTCGAGGAGGAGTCTCGCTTGACCCTTGCGCATTGATTCCAAGTCAGCACCCCTGGCGCGGGCCGAGGCGATTTCAACTGCCAGCTGATGGTGTTCGTTCTCGAGCTTAACCCATTGTTTGTGCAGGACAGAGGTTGAAGGCTGCGGACTTTCGGACACGGTTTAACTCCCTGAGGCACTGTCGGGATACACACCAGGCCAGCGGGACCAACGGGCGCGAGAATAGTAGCTGTTTGCGGGAAAAGCCAAGATGTTGAGCGCCTACCATAGCCGATTCGGCGCATTGCAGTCAGCTTAACGAGGGGCAAGGTCCTTTGGGCAGCGCGCATTGAATGGCAGCGCGGCCACGTCTAGTCGAGTGGCGGCATCGAGCAGCCCTCTGCGTGGGCAGGCACAATTGCGCCCGGCGGTCGCGGATGTTCCTCGAACACTCGCAAAAGGTGACCCCGTCTATCAAGTGTGTTATCCTTCCAACGCTACGGGTGCCCGGGGGTGCTCCGCACGGCGTCGTGCACGACGCTCGGAGAGGGCGAGGCCGGTGAGATCAGATCTTAGCGCAAAGGAAGAATATTTCACTCCTGCCTATGCGGCCGGCTGGGAGCCGCCAGCGCTGCCGAGAATCTATTTGGTTGGCAACATGCGGGCGGTCGCGCCCGACGGCGCCGATTTTCTGCCACGCGGACGAAAAACCCGCGGCCTTTTGGCCATTTTGTGTCTAGCGCAAGGCGAACGCGTCTCGCGAAGTCGTCTTGTCGGCCTGTTATGGGATCGCTCCGGCGAGGCGCAAGCCCGAATGAGCTTGCGCCAATCACTGTCGGAGCTCAACAGCATTGTTAATCGTCATGTTCCCGGCCTCGTTGAGATCGATCGTGAAAGCGTTCGGCTCGATGTTTCCAAATGCTGGGTCGATGCGCTCGCGATCCTCGAGACGAGCGTCGACGCCGCGGCGCATACCAGTAATCTCGTCGAGCCTTATAGCGAACGCCTCCTCGAAGATCTCGACGGGATTACCCCATCGTTCGATCAGTGGCTCACGGCCGAGCGAACCCGCTTCGAGGATCGTGTACGGAAAATTTTGGAGGCGGAGCTCGACCGCCTGACCGAACAGAACGCGAGACCGGAAGCGCGCGCGGCGGCGGCGCGCCGACTGATCAACTTTGAGCCGACACATGAGGGCGCCGTGCGCAGCCTGATGAAGGCTTTTGCACAAATGGGGGATCGCGCCCAGGCAATCCGGGAATTCGAACGTTGTCGGCAGATGCTGCAGCGCATGCTCGATCTGCCGCCCTCCAAGGAGACGATTGCCGTCTATGAAGCCGTACGGGTCGAGTCGACCGAGATGGCTTCCCCGGTAATTTCCCACGAACGGGCGAGCGGCGAGTCGCGCAAAAACATGGAGGCCTGGCCGCTTGATGTATCTCCGGTTCGCTGGGAGATCAGGAAACAAAGCGATCTCGCCGCTTCCGCTTACGGCCCCGGGCAAGAGCGATGGCACGGCCCGTCGATTGCCGTGCTGCCCTTTCGCAACCTCACCGGCGATCCGGCACATCATTTCGTCGCGGAGGGGCTAGTCGAAGATCTTATCGAGGCATTGTCGCGGGTTCCGAACTTCTTTGTGATTTCTCGGCTCTCCACACTGGCTTTTAGGGACCAGGATCGCCATCCGCGTGAGATCGGCGACGTATTGGGGGTTCGCTACGTACTCTCGGGCAGCATGCGGATCTTCGAGGATCGCCTGCGCCTAACGATCGAGCTGACCGATACAGAGTTGGGTGCTGCCCTCTGGATCTCGAAGCTCGATGAGCGGTTTGTCGACCTATTTGAGGTTCAGGACCGCTTGTCCGAGATGATTGTTCGTAAGGTCGCGCCCTCACTGCATGCGGCTGAAATGAACCGCATTCGCGTCAAGCGGCCCGACAACCTCGAGGCCTACGACCTCTTTCTGCGCGCGCAAGAGAACATGCATAATTCCTCGCGTGCGGTGTTCGAGACGTCGGAAGCGCTGTTCGACGCCGCGATCGCAAAGGATCCCCACTATGCGGCTGCCCTGGCCTGGCGGGCGCGCTGGCATGTGCTGCGGGTCGGACAAGGATGGTCGCCCGATCCGGCGGATGATGCTGTCCAAGCCGACCGCTTTGCGCGGGCGGCGATCGAATGCAACAGCATGGAACCGATGGCGTTCGCGGTTCATGGCCACGTTGCGTCCTATCTGTACAAGGATTTCGATCTCGCGTTCCGCCGTTTCGAGGCGGCGCTGCAAATCAACGCCAATGCCGCGCCGGCCTGGATGTGGAGCGCCGCGGCGCATGCCTGGATGGGCAACGGCTCCCTGGCAATCGAGGAGATCAACAAGGCGATGGCGCTGTCGCCGTACGACCCCTTGATGTATGCTTATAGTGGTAATGCTGCCATGGCCTATCTCGTCGATGGGCAATACGAGCGGGCGATCGAATGCGCTCTACGTTCCCTTCAGGAGAACCGCACCTACACGTCCGCTCACCGGCAGCTGGTAATGGCGCTGGTGCTGGCCGGCCGCGAGAACGAAGCACAGGCGTCGGCGCGACGGCTATTGGAGCTCGAGCCCGGGTTGACCGTAACGGGGTTCCGACGGCGATATCCGGGGAGCGCGAGCTCGCACGCCGACCTCTTTTGCGATGCCCTTGCCAGGGCCGGGATACCGCTTTCTAACTAGTATGAAACCAAAGGGAAGCGCGAATAAGTCCGACTACAACCCTAGTGGGCTACTCGGCCGGAACCAAGCCTTTTCGCTGCAAATCGAGAGTACAAAGGAACAAGTCGAGGGGGACGCTCGCGAAAGATAAACTCCTACCCCCGAAGTACCGCAAGTCGCGGACGGGGTCGGGACAGAACGGTCTAACGTATTAGACTATCAAAATACTCGGCTCTCCGGTCGAAACTGGCCGCAAGCTGTAGCAGCTCGCGGCGCGAGAAGGCGGGACGACACTGGTGGGCCAGTTTGCGGAGCCCATTCGCTATTCCGCGATAATGCGTGCCATCAAGAGGTGGGCGGCTAGTCGACCCCCCGGGGATGGGAAAAGCTTCTTGGATGTCTAAATCCTTCACGAGTACCCCTGCCAAAAAATTATATTGGAAAAGTGTGGAGGGCCGCCCAGCGTAAAAGCTCGACTCAGCCCTCTGCCTGAGCAACCGGAAGCGGAAGAAGTTGTGCAGAACGAGAACTCGCGATACTGCTGAATGCGTGTTACGCGCAAACCGGCGAGACCATGAGTTTCGAAAGCGCGTTGCCAGATGAGGAACTCTTCCACCGAGAGCTGGTAGACACGGCAAGCCTCCTCGATCGTGATCCCGCCGCTCCGCACGGCGGCGACCACCGCGGCCTTGCGACGGATGCTCCACCTCTTGATGTTCGGATGTGGCAGTTCCTCGATGAGCCGTGTCCCGCCCACCGATTTTCCGAGGGGCGTTTTCATGAGGCGCCGCCTAGCCGCGCTGGGTCGAGCCTGGCACCAGCAGGACCCGCCTGAGACCGAACTGGCCGGAAAGTCAGCTGCATGCTCGCGCGCTCCTTTGTTCTACGGCCCCGCGGTTTAGCATCGGAACCATTCCTCTTGTTTTCACGATTTTTTCACGGTTGTGGGCGTGTTGTCATCAACTTTTTCCACTTTTTGAATCGGGGTTCGGCGGTCCGTAATGCCGGTGATTTGAAGCCGAACGCATCCGTCTATAGCGGTTGAGCCTCTGTCAAGCTAATGCAAAGCTTATGCCGAAACGGGGATGCCTGACGAGAAACTTACGATTCACGAAGTTTTCACATTTAGCTGGCTAACTTTTCACGACAGGTTCTTGCGCCCTCTGTGAAATTCACGATCGTTAAAGGGGGGCGATCCTGCCCTTGCTTAATCCAGGAGAGACGAGATGAATTCGACTGAACGGCTAACCAATGGATCGACGGTAACGGGCTTCCCGCCGCTGCGGCAGCCCAAGCCCGAGACCGGCGACCGCGGCACGGTGCGGCTCGGCGACGGTTGCATCACGGCCGAGTTCCCGCCATTGCGGCAGCCGAAGTCCGAGATCGTCGACCGCGGCACGGTGCGGCTCGGCGACGGTTGCATCACGGCCGAGTTCCCGTCAATACGTCACTAGAAAGATCGTCAGTCGCCGCGGAAAGCGGGGTGTAAGAGATGGCTCAGCAGGCTAAATCGATCATTTGTAGATTTTACCGGCTCATCCCCGACGCTCCGGCTCCGCGGCCGGCCGACCGCTCGGCCGATGGCATGCTTCCCATGCGGGGCTATCGCTATTGCGAAGCTGTCGCCGCTGCTTCGGCGTTCGGATGGTACCTCTACCCACCGCTGAGCTTCAGCTTGGTGTGGGATGGTGTCGAGATCGCTTGGACTTACGCAGGCGCTGAGGATTGGTTCCCGTTGCGCGGAGCTCAGTTTCCCGGGTTTCGACAGCTATTCGAGCAGGTGGCGCCCGACTCGGTTAAGCCTTTGGCTCCGCCATTTCTTGCCGTCTCGCGCGAGCCCGGCGTCGTGCAGATCTGGAGCGGTTATCTGGCGCGCACGGCACCGGGTTGGGCATTGCTCTCCCGGGGTCCGGCCAACATTCCGCGGACCCAGGGCTACGAGCATTTTGAAGGCATAATCGAGTCGGAAACCTGGTTCGGTCCGCTCTTTACCAACATTCGGCTAACCCGCACGAACTCTCCGATAGAGTTCCACGTCCGCTATCCGCTGTTCCAGGTGCAGCCGCTGCTGCGCGAATGTTATAGCGGTACCTCGTTCGAGGTCGTGGGTTTAGCAGAAATGAGCGCGACCAATTGGCAAGATTTCGAGGCGACGATGAAACCCAATACCGATCAGATGCGGATGCTTGGACATTATGCCGTCGATACGCGACGACGTGGCAAAAGGAAGTCACAAACGCTGCCGAAGAACAGTGCAGGCTCCCGAGCGGATGAATAGCTTCAGCGAGCAGCTTTAAGAGCGCGTGGTGCAGGCTGCACGGCCAACAGGCAACTCGAGAGGATCGCAACAACGCCCAGCCAACTTAGCAAGTCTGGTATCTCATGAAATAAAACGACACCGCCGACAACTGCTATAACTAGACGTAGGAATGTATAAGGACCAAGACTAGAAGCGCTAGCATATCGTACCGCTACTATTCCTGCGTACATCCCTACGGGTCCAAATATTAGCACGCCGGATAACCAAGGCCAGATCGTACGCTCCGGGAGCGCCGTCGTAGCCAAAACCGGAAGGTTGCAGATGACGGCGACTGCATTCACGTAGAACATCGTGGTCAATTCGGAGTCGCCGCCGGGGCGTTGTAGATATTTGTTCAATACGAATGAGAGGCCGTTAAAACTGGTACCGAGCAGAGCGATCAAATAAACAATGTTCCGGTCGAGGAAAGCCGGCTTGACTATGAATAAGGCGCCAACGGTGCCTATGGCAGTGGCTACCCATTTGAAGGGTGCCACGCGTTCGTTCAGAATGAGCGCGGAGAACACGGCAATGTAAGCCGCCTGGGTGTAGGAAATCGCCGTAGCATCAGCAAACGGCAGGTGGGAGAAGGAGTACATCAGCACCCATAGATATATGACAGACACAAATCCGCGCAGCATTTGCAGCGGCAGCTGGCTGGTTTTCAGCACCGACCAGCCGGTTTTCCAGGCGAGGGACCCAACCAGCATCAATCCGGCACTGCTGCGCAGCAGCGCCAGCTGCATAGCCGAGGCGCGCGACCCGAGGTGATGGATCATCGCAGTCTCGATTGAGAACAGGATCGCCTGACCGATCATTAATCCAACGGCAAGACGCTGATTTTTCATGACCTACCCCCGGCGGGTTTAACAGGCGGCGTCCGTCTCCGCAATGCGAGCGAAGCGAGCAGCGCCGACATGGCGGTCAACCCACGCGACGCCGCGAACGCGAAAGAGCGCATCGACTAGGTGAGCTATTTAACGAAAACGAGGCTGCTGCCCCATATTGCAGAGATCGCTAATCCACTCTCAGCACTTGGTTGGGCGCCCGCGGAGCCAAGAAAATGCAACTGTGCCAGCGTTGGCGAAGCAATCACTTAGATCGCGCAGAAATCTAGTGCGAATGCCGGCTTTCCGCCCGGCTGAGCCGACACCATCTCGCCTCGCCAATGACGCCTTAGGGCAAACTGCGACATGGCCGTGGCGCTAAAATGAAACGTTTTGTCATCCACCACACGAAGAGTGCATCGATGACTGCGCGGGTACGGTCGTGCGCGCCCGCATCCACGAGCGGGTCCCGGTTCGGCGGCTCGGCAGATCGCAGCGTTGGCGGATTGACGACTGCACTGGTCGTGGTGGTACGATTTTAACGCTTGGCAGCCGCAGCTTTTTGCGTCATGCCCGTCGGAGCGGTCACTCAGGGGCCAATTCCATGCCCGCAGCCCTGGACCCCCGCTTCCCCCCCACGGAATAAGTCGGTGGGCTGAAGGCGCGCGGGGCGAGGAGGAGAAAAGAGGAAACGGGAACCCTCCGTCTGGTTCGTGCCACTGGGCCAAGAAAGCGTCATGATGCGCATCCGGCCCTGCAACCCTAGATCGGATCATGGCCATGAACAGCCTCGACACCCTTGTCCAGGATCTGGTGATCGCCAATCGCATCCTCGCGCGGGAGGAGGTGGTCGACGCCTATGGCCATGTCAGCGTCCGGCATCCGGAGGATCCGAGCCGGTTTCTGATCGCTCGCTCGGTCTCCCCGGAACTGGTCACCGCCGAGGACATCGTCGAGCTCGGCCTCGACGGGCAGCCGGTCGGCGACGACAAGCGCCCGCTCTATCTCGAACGGTTTATCCACGCGGCGATCTTCGAGGCGCGGCCGGAAGTCATCGCGGTGGTGCACGCCCATGCCGAAGACACGCTCGCCTTCGGGGTCGCCGATATGACCAAGCTGCGGCCGGTGATCCACTCGGGAGCCTTTATCGGACCCGAGGTGCCGGTCTGGGACATCGCCGATAATTTCGGCGAGACCAATCTGCTCGTCACCAATCTGGCGCAGGGCCGCGACCTGGCGAAATGTCTCGGCGGCAACAATGTGGCGCTGATGCGCGGCCACGGTTTTGCCGCGGCCGCCCGCTCGCTGATCGAGGTGGTGCGGCTGTCGGTCTATCTGCCGCGCAACGCCCGCATCCTAATGCAGGCAAAGCAGCTGGGCGGCCCGATCAAATACCTCTCGCAGGGCGAGATCGACGCCCGCAACCGCGGCTACAGCCCATATTCGCCCGAGACCTGGCGCGCCTGGGAATATTGGGCGAACAAAGCCGGCTGCGGCCATCTGCTGACCCGGCCCGACACCTGACCGCGCGGCTTGATCATCGGGTCGAGCGCCGCAACACAACTGCACGGCGCCGAGGTCGCAACGGGCGGCGTTGCGGTATAGTCCACCGAGCCGGCAGTTACACAGGGCCAGCAATTACATAGGGAAGGAGAGCGAGCGATGACGCTGACACTCGACGAAGCCAATCGCATCCTGCGCGGCGCGTTGGCGAAGGCGACCGAGCTTAACATCAAGATCAGTGCGGCAGTGTGCGACGCCGGTGGGCGGCCGATCGCGATGCAGCGCATGGATGGCGCGATCTGGGCGAGCGCTTATGGCTGCCAGGGCAAAGCAGTCGCCTCGGCGGCATTTGGCCGGCCGAGCGGCGAGATGGCGGCACGCGCCGACCAGCCAACCCCGCGCGGCATCGCCGCCGCCTCGGGCGATCACATGATCATGGGCCAGGGCGCGGTGCCGATCATCCGCAACGGCGTCATCGAAGGCGCCTGTGGCGTCGGTGGCGGCACCTCGCAACAGGATGAAGACTGCGCCCGCGCCGGGGTCGAGCAGTTATAGGACGTCGGCCAGGAGCGGGCGCCGCGGTTTAACGAAAGCATCGCTTTGATGCGCCGGCTGTGGATCGAGGACCGGGTCAGCCATAAGGGCGCCGGTTCTATACGGTCGATGACGCCGGCATCGGCGTGAAGCCGGTGCGCCCGGGCGGGCCGCCGCTTTACACCGCCGGGCAGGCTGAAGTGTCGGTCAGGCGCGCGGCGCGGATCGGCGACGCCTGGCTGATCGTCAACAGCGGCGGGCTCGGCACAGTGGCGCCGCTGATGCGGATTCGAGCGGCCCGCGGCATTCCTCGTGCGCGGTCGCGTGGTGCGCGCCGACATAGCATTCGAGCGGAACTACGACGACATTTGCAAACCGGTGGGAATGCGGCTCGTATTGAGCTCGCCCGCTGTTGGTGGCAAACGAGGGCCGCGCCCTCCGACCGCGGCGGATCAGGCGAACGCGGGCACGCCCTCGGTCACGGTTTCGAGCTGGCCCACGGTCTCCTTGCCGAAGATCAGCGGGATGAAGGCGCCGACCGACACCACGACCACGATCGTGCCGAAAAAGATCGTCGGCGAGCCTGTGTAGGGCACCATTAAAAACGGCGCCAGCACGCCGGCGAACAGCCGGCCGAACGACTCACCGAAGATCTGTCCACGGCCGCGCAACGCTGTCGGGAACTGCTCGGACAAGTAGACGCGGGTGGCGCTGAAGGCCGACAGCACGGTGAAGCCGGTGATCAGCCCGCCCGCGACCATTACAACCGTTGCGTATTCCCCAGCCCGATGCGCCAGCAGCATCATGAACAGGCCGGGCAGCGATCCGGCGAGGGCGTAGGCAATGGTCCACCGCCGCCCGATGATCTCCATCAGGAAGCCGGTGAAGGCTTTGCCCGGGATGCTCGCGAGATACACCAGCGTACTCAAACCGAAACTGGAGGCGACGGCCAGGCCCTGATCGACCATCGCCTTGGGCAGCAATCCGTGGATCAGAAGACCGGCAGTGCCGGCGCAGACGCCGCTCAAAATCCCGACCGTGGTCCAGCGCAGCTGGCCCCGGGCGAACAATGCCCAATAGGGCGGCAACTGTTCGCGGATACTCTGCGGGCTGTCGCCGAGCGCCTCGACGGTCAGTGGCGGAACGCGATCGCCGGCCCGCCGAATGATCTGGTTGACGGCATCGGCCGCCGCCTGCTTGTCGCCCTTACGCAAGTACCAGCGCGGGCTTTCGGGAAGCGCGAAATAGATCAGCACCGGCACGACGGCTATCACCAGCCCGCCCGGCAACGCGAGAAATCGAAATGCGTTAGGGCTGCCGGCGAGCAGGAAGGAGATAAACGGTACCAAGGTAAACGAGGCGGCCAGTGCCATCTCGTAGATCGCGCCGTAGGTGCGCCGGTGCTGCGCCGGCATTAATTCGGCGGCGATCGGGAACGCTGCTGAGACCACCCCGCCGGCGCCGAGGCCGGTCAGCAGGCGCAGGATGATCAGCTGCTCGGCGGTTTGCACCAGCGGGATCAACAATGTCAAAAACGTGGTGGCAATCACCCCGATCAGCATCACGGTCTTACGGCTCCAGTGGTCGGCTACCGCCGAGAACGCGAAGCCACCGACGCAAGCCATCAGGGGCGGGCCGCCGACAAGCAAGCGGATGTCGGAGGCGGTCAAGTGTAGCGGCGCTTTGGCCAGCACCAAGAGCGAACTGGTGAGCGACAAGTCATAGCCCTCGACAAAGCCGACGAGAGCCAGCACGGCGATGATCAGTACGTGGTAAGCGCTGAACGGGATGCTGTCGAGCTTACGGCCGAGCACAAAGCTGGCGGCCGTTGGCGATCGGGCGATCGAGCGAAGTTCTGCCATGGTGACCTCCCAGATTGTCGAAATCCGGGGACCATGCGGAAGCGCAAAACGGACGAGGCGGGCCCGTCGCCGTTATCGGGGATCTAGATTAAATTGCTTGCTCGTCGCTCGGTACGCGCCTCGCAAATTCTGGCAGCCGCACGAAACGCCGCCGGATCGACGTTGCTCCTGTTCCATGTTCGGCGGCGTTCTGTTTTCGGCCGCCTTATTCGGCCCCATCGAGGCCCAGTAACTAGGCTAGCCCAACCGCGAGAAGTTGTCATCCGTCAAAAGGCTGTCGAGCAGGGATCGCACCGCTTCGACATACCCGTCAGTCGAGGGTTCGCGGATCGTCGATGGCGAAGGTGAGATGTTCGGTCGGTTGCGGTGTGGTGGTCATCAGGCTCACCCCGTCCGGCGCCTCGAAGCGATGCCACTTCCCCTGCGGGACGACGACCACCATCCCGGCCGTGAGTGTGTAGGATTGCGGCCCGTCCTCGAACATGATGTGAAAAATTGTGGCGCCGTCGACGATCTGCACGATCTCGTCCCCGTTGATGTGGCGCTCCCATGGGCCTTCGCCGGAAAATTTGGCGACGTTGATGGCGCTGTCGCGGTACGGCGCCAACCGCGCGAAGGCGCCCTCGCGATCGGCCTCCGGCGTCTCCGGGGTGCGTCCACGCAACATCTTCAGTTTCCCCATTTCGGCGTTGAGATCGAGGATGGTGAGCATTCTTCCCTCCGCGTGGCGATGACCGTGGCCCGATCGGCAGCATCGATCCGACGGGACCAGAATAACAAGCGTGCTCAAAATCCGGGAGTAGCGCGGTGAAAAACCGGTGTGCGTAGACCGGCCGCATATTTCCTGAGGCTGAAGCTTGTCGACTTTTAGACATTGACCGGGGCGAGCGGGGGGCGGCCGCGGATCAGGTCGGCGGCTTTTTCGGCGATCATGATCACAACCGCGTTGATGTTGCCGCCGATCAGGTCGGGCATTACCGAGGCGTCGACGACGCGCAGCGCGTCCACGCCCAGGACCCTGAGTTCGGGATCGACGACGGCGGTGGGGTCGGCGGGCTGGCCCATCTTGCAGGTGCCGAGCGGATGGTGAACCGTGATCGCGCTGCCGCGGATGTAGGCGTCGATCTCGAAGTCGGAATGGCAAGCGGGGCCGGGGGCGATCTCCCTCGCGGCGAACGGGACCAAGGGCGCGGCCAGACCGATGTCGCGAACGAGGCGAATCCCGGCGCGCAAGGTCGCCCAATCCTTGTCGGTGGCTAGGAAATTCTGGTGGATGCGGAGCGGGACCTTCGGGTCGGAAGAGGCGAGCTCGACCCGCCCGCGGCTCTCGGGACGCAACAGCACTGCGCGGCAGGCGAAGCTGTCGGCATAGACGGGCACAAAGGGCGGGAAATAGGGCGAGGCCGCCATCGGCGCGGCGTTGAACAGCAGCTGCAAGTCGGGCAAAGCGGCCTCGGGCGCGGTCTTTAGAAAGGCCATCAGCCCGCCCGGCAAGTCGCTGGCGATGCCGGCGCCGCGGAAATAGGTGTTGGCCAATTCCAGGGCGATGCGGTCGGCGCGCATCCTGGCGTGCAACGGGCCGGGCTCTTTACGGGCATAGCTTACCGGCGCCGAGATGTGGTCTTGCAGATTTTGCCCGACGCCGGGCAGGCGCACTTTGACCGGGATGTCGTGCGCGCCGAGCGCTTCGGGGTCGCCGATGCCCGACAGCATCAACAGCTGCGGTGAATTGATGACGCCGCCGGCCAGGATCACCTCGCGCTCGGCATGCGCGACAATGCGCTGGCCCGATTTCAGATATTCGACGCCAACCGCCCGGCTACCCTCGAACAGGATGCGCGTCGCCAGCGCGCCCACGAGGATTTCGAGATTGGGCCGGGTCAGCGCCGGACGCAGATAGGCGACTGCAGCGCTGCAGCGCCGCCCGTCGCGGATCGTCATCTGCGAGCGCCCGAAACCCTCCTGCTGCGCGCCGTTGTAATCCTCGGTCGGCCTGTGCCCGGCCGCGGCGCCTGCCGCCATAAAGGCGTCGACCAGCGGGTCGGAATAGCGCGACAGCCGCACCGTCAGCGGCCCCTCGCCGCCGCGATAGGGGCCGGCGCCGCCCTCCCAGCTTTCCTGACGGCGGAAATACGGCAGCACATGGGCGTAGGACCAGGCGTCGAGCCCGTCCGCCGCCCATCGCTGGTAGTCGCCGCGATGGCCGCGCACATAGACCATGGCGTTGATCGAAGACGAGCCGCCGATCATCTTGCCGCGGGCGCATTCGACGCTGCGGCCGTCCATCGTCGCCTCGGGCTCGGCGAAATACATCCAGTCGTGGCGGCGGCGCTGCAGCATCCGGCCCCAGCCGAGCGGGATATGGATCCACGGGTCGCGGTCCCAGCCGCCCGCCTCGAGCACCAGCACGCGCGCGTCCGCATCCTCGCTCAGCCGATTGGCCAAGGTGCAGCCCGCCGATCCGGCCCCGACGATGATGTAGGCGTATGCTTCGGCCACTCCCCCGATCCTCGTCCAACCAATCGATTGTCTTGCAGCGATCGAGATCCGCAAGTGATTTGATAGTCCGGGGCGGGGCGGAAGCAAGCGGCGCAGGCGGCGGGGGCAGTCCGGTGGCGATACCGACGAAGCCCGACTGCGCACGATCAGTATGTTACCGTGACGGTGATCGTATCGGTGTAGGCGCCGGGGCGAACCCCTTGCAGCGCCGGAATTCGTCCATAGACCGTGTTGTTTCGGGTGCCATTGCTGGCGACATGGGCCGAAACGGTGACGGTGCCGGCGGTGCCGTCGCCCCAGATCATCGTGCGAGCCGCGTCCGAATACAGCTGATAGGTCAAATTGGTGGCGCCATTGCTCATTCGCCGGCTGGCATAAGCGCCGCCTCCGCCGGTGCTGAGGGCGATCACAATGTTTGCCGCCCCTGACACACAGTGAACCGTCGTCGTGCCGGTGCTGGTTGTCGGCGTGCCGGAAAAAGGCGGGTATACGCCGAAAGCAACCGGTGTGGCCGAGACGGTGCAGGTGGCGGCCCGGGCCGATCGCCGGAAGAAGCAGCAAAACCGCGGCCAAAGCGGCTGCGCGCGTCACGGAGGTTCCTGCCGGCAGGGCAGCGGTCCGATCGTCGGGATCTCGCCCGGCGCCGGCTTATAGTCGAAGGCCACGGTGCAACGCGACCCATCCGGCCGTTCGACGGCGAGTTCGTTGTGACGGCGGAGATCCTGGACATAGGCTTCGCCGTCATAGCCGACGGGAACCGAGGCCTTCGTCGCCTTTAGGGTGGCGACGCTGCCGACGGGAAGCGGCCCGCCTGCCTGATCGACAAGCCGCAGCAGGGCGCCGTGGCTGGCGCGGACCGGGAAACGCACCACGACCCCGGAGCGGTACTGCGGCCGCACTTCCTTGGTCATAAAAGGAACCGAAGCGTCAGCCGGCACGTCGGACGGATCGATCGACAAATTGTTAAGATCAAAGGAGCGAAGATCGGGCACCAATACGCGCCCGGCGGAATCGGTCCGCTCCACCTCGCGATTCTCGCTGTAGACGCGAATGTCGGGGGCAGTCGGTGTCGACCACGGCGAACGCATCATTGATCGTATTGGATGCGAACAGCCCGCCATCGGCATAGGACAGAGCGCCCTGCGCTTCGCCGCGCAGGGCGGTCTGCATGCCGACCCGGCTGGCCCCGGCGGAGACCAGCCCCCATGGCGACTTGTATTGCACTAAGCCAAATTGCTGATCCGGATTGCCGGCTGAGCCGTAGATTTGGTAGCCCCAATCGCCGATCAGCACCGGCGACTGCGTCGCCTGCACCTGAGCATAACCGCTACCCGACCCGGAGCCGGCACTGACGCCGGCCGAACTGCGCGGACCGATCGGAATCGTCACCCCCAATATCGCGCCGCTGCCGCCGCCTTGGGCGAAATCACGAAAAGCGGTCGCGTAGAACGACAGCTTGCCGATCTGCACCGAGTAATTCGCCGAGACGATGCGTGCTCGAAGGACCGGAGGAAGGGAGGCTGCCCCGCTCGTGGTCGAAACAGTTCCACCCGGCAGGACGGTGTTCTGGGCAAGAAACCCGCTGGCTGGAGCCACGAAACTGATCGGTGTGTATGACCGCGCTGCGATCGATGCCAGTGTAAGAAATGCCGGCGGAGCCGAAGCGCCCGAAGGACAGACTTGCGTAAGCATTGAGCTGGCGCTGCGGCACGGGATCGCCGTTCACCGTCGCAATGTCGCGGAAGTTTCGGCTGGCGACACTGGCAAAGGCGCCGAGGCTGGCGACCGGACCGATCCGCTGAGCGCCGGCCGTGAGCTGAACGCCGGGCAGATCGAGACCGCTGCCGGCGGCCGAGAAATTGACCACGCCCAGATCGCCGACGTTCACCACGCTGCCCGCGCCGGCGGCCATCAGACCGGACGTGCCTTCGGCATGGGCCTCGATCGTCACCACCGGCGACAAGCCGCGGCGGTAGGTGGCGGAACCGGCCACGGCACCGTAATCGTCGCTGACGACGCCCCAGTTCCGCCGTACCGCGCCGACTTCCGCCGAATAGGTTTGAAGGCCCGGAGCGAGCAGATTGGAGCTGGCGTAGAACGGCAGGGTCGTGGCGACCTGCTGGCCGAGTGCGTTGGTCACGGTCATTTGGATCGCGCCGCCGCCGGTGACGATCGGAAGTTGCGGGATCTCGAATGGGCCGGGCGCCACTTGACGCGAAAGGACCCGCGTGCCGTTGACCAGCACGTCGACCGTCGACGGAACCGCGGCCGAGCCGCCGACCGAAGGCAGCGGAAACGTCACGAGATCGGGTCGCATCGAGAAATCCGACTGGATCTGCACCCCGCCGACCCGCACCGGACGGGTCCAACCGAGCCCACCATTGATGAAATCGCCCGCCCGATACCAGCGCAGATTATCGAAATCGGCATAGGTGTAGACCGAATCGAGCCGTATCGCCGAATACGGAAGGGGGCCGTTGGGGTTGGTTCCGGCGTAGCCTAGGAAGCCCGAGGAAACCACGCCCCACGGCGAGAAGGCGCGCAAATCGAACAGCCCGCTGCCGAGGTTCTGCCCGCTGACCGAGGTACCGACGACATCGTAATCGAGCGTCTCCCCGATCCCGCTTTCGACCGGGACATTGGCGCCTGAGACCCCGCCGGCCAGCAATAGCTCGGGCAACAGGCGCTCCGGCGCGGCAGTGACGTACAATGTCTGGGTCGCCATATCGAGGCGGGCGGTCAGGCCCTCGATCGCCGCGAGGGGGACAAGATCAGCCTGGTTCGACGGCGCCCTATCCGGAACGCGTATGCCAAGATCGCGCAGTTCGCCGGGGCGGGCGAGAAGTTCGCTGTCGCGTTGTACGAACTCGCCGATTTTGCCGATCGGGTGACCGTTGACCACGACCTCCAACAGCAACGTCTGGTCGGCCGAGGCTCGCGCGGGAGCGATGACGACAACTAAAATGACTGTCGCGACGGCGCGGAGCAGCGTTGCCGGGGTGCTAGGGCGATTATGGACCCGCAACCACCGAAACCGACTGATCGATTTCGCCGGCGTCGGCCCGCGCGGTCAGCCGCAGTGTCGTCCCAGGGACGAGCCGCGGGATCGGCCCGGAGATGCGCCAGCGGCGGGCAGCGCCGGGGAGGATGTACGGGGAATTACCGGCTTCGACCGGCAAAGATCGGCCGGCGGCCAGGAGGGAAATATCGAGGACCTTTTCGTGGCGATTGCCGCCATTGGCCGCCGCCAGCTCTGCCTGCCCGCCACTGGTCTCGATTCGCCATTGCAGATGCGGTGCGGCGCGTACATTGGGCTCAGCAAAGATCGGAATTGATAAGCGCAGCGCGATGCGCACCGTTCCCGGCGCAGCCGGCGGCGGGATCTGGTCGAGCAGGATGCGGTAGCTCGCCTCGCCTCCTTGCGGCGGCCGCCGCAATACCAGCCTCACAACCTGGCTGGCCCCCGCCGCGATCGTGCAAATCGGCGGGCTCGCCATGAGTTCCGTGGTCGGCTCCAGTCGCTCTTCGCCCTGGGTCGATTGGCTCCAGGCAAAGGCTCGGACCTGCAGCGAGGTCGCGGCGTCGGCCTCGTTCTTGACCGTCAGACTCGACGCCATCTGCCCCGGCGCCATCTGAATGGTAACAGGGAGCACGGTCAGTCCGTCGGCCGCTGCCGCCGTCACAGACAGCCAAAGCAACAACGCGCCGACGATTGACTGGCGAAGTGGCGGCGTCATCCGGGCCCAGCCGGCGCAGGATTAATAGGTGACAGTCGCGGTGATCGTGTCGACGTACGATCCGGGCGTGACAAATTGGCCGGCCGTCAACAAACCATTGACGGTCAATACCTGAGCGCTGCCATTGCCGGTGCCGGCCTCGGTATCGGTGCCGACGGTCTGGCCCCAGTTTATCGTGTGGCCAGCGTCCTGGTAGAGCGCGTAAGCCAGCAAGGCGCCGCCCGGACCGGTCATCTTGCGCGTGGTCACCGTCGCACCGGGCGCGGTTCCGGGGTTGAGCCCGACATTGTAGGGTGAGGTATTGGTGCAGGTTATCGAGATCGTGGAGGTCGCCGCGATCTGGACGCCGGTGTAGGTTCCGAAGGCCAGATTTGTGGCTGAGATCAAGCAGGTAGCTTGAACCGTCGCGGTGACCTGAAATGTTGTCGTGGCTGTCGCCGCCAAGGACGAGCTGGTCGGCACGATTGCCGGCAATACTGACAGCAGAATGAAAACGACAAAATCAAAACCTCTACGTCGTATATGGAGCATGTGAACCTGAACCTATCGTAATGGGCAGCAATCATCCTTAAGCGATCAACCGTCAATTTACTGTCAACGATTTCAAGTAATGACGGACCTTCGGACCGGCCCGAGAATTGCCAATGCCCTTGGGCTCGAAGGCCACCCTTCGGCCCGCGCCTGTTCGGTAAATTCGATATCCGGTTACCGCATTCGGCGCTGACGGCCGGAGCTTAGATTTAGCTACAGTCTTTGGGCGCTCGCTCAGCCGATGAGGGCGGCGAGCACGGCGTTAAGGCGCTGGCGGCCGGCAGGGGTCGCGGCGAGACGGTCGCGGTCGAGGGTCAGGAAGCCGCCTTCGATCAGCGGTGGGAGAGTGTCGGCGAACAGGGCCTCGGCGATCTGGCCGGCGGTTTGCTCCAGGCTGCGGGCGGGCGACCCCTTCGGTCAGCCGGAGCCCCATCATCAGCATTTCCTCGATCGCCGTGTCGCGGCCGATCGCGGTGGTCTCTTCGAGGCCGCCTCCGGTGGCTTCGACCGCGGCGAGCCAGGCTTCGGGCGCGCGGCGCTGGCGGGTCGCGTATTTGACCCCGGCGCGGGTCAGCCGGCCATGCGCGCCGGGGCCGATGCCGACATAATCCTGATAGCGCCAATAGACGAGATTGTGGCGGCACTCGGCGCCGGGGCGGGCGTGGTTCGAGATCTCGTAGGCCGGAAGCCCGGCGGCGGCGAGGCGGTCCTGGGTCGTCTCGAACAGCGCGGCGGCGGAGTCGTCGTCGGGTGGCACGAGATCGCCGCGCCGCGCCAAGGTGGCAAAGGCGGTGCCGGGTTCGATGGTCAGCTGATAGAGCGAGAGATGGTCGCCGGCGAGGCCCAGCGCCTCGTCGAGTTCATGCCGCCAGGCGGCGATGCTCTGGCCGGGGCGGGCATAGATCAGATCGAACGAGAACCGGGCGAAATTGTCGCGGGCATGCTCGATCGCGGCGATCGCCTCGGCGCGGTCATGCGCTCGGCCGAGAAAGCGCAACGCCGCCGGGTCGAGCGCCTGGATGCCGAGCGACAGCCGGTTAACGCCGGCAGCGGCGAAGGCGTGGAAACGCGCGGCCTCGGCGGAATTCGGGTTGGCTTCGAGGGTGATTTCGACATCGGCCGCAACGGCCCAATGCCGCTGCACCCTTTCGAGCAATGATGCGATCGTTTCGGCTGGCATCAGCGAGGGCGTGCCGCCGCCGAAAAAGACCGAGCCGACCGTGCACCCCGGCAACAGCGCCGCCTGATGATCGAGATCGGCCAGCAGGGCCCGCGTCCAGCGAGCAGCGTCGACACCGTCGCGGACATGGCTGTTGAAGTCGCAATAGGGGCATTTCGACCGGCAAAACGGCCAATGGATGTAGATCGCGAGCGGCGCGGCGGCGCTGCCCCGATCCACCCGGCCCTGCGGGCCGGCTCCGTCCGCAGCGAGGCGGGAAAGAGTCGGCATCAGCTGATCCGCGCGGTTAGACGCCAAGTCCGCCTTGCCTGGCGATGAAATCGACGATCATGTCTACCCCGGCGCCTAATTTGAGGTTTGTGAAGACGAAAGGCCGCTCGCCGCGCATCTTCCTGGCGTCGCGGTCCATGATGTCGAGACTGGCGCCGACCAGCGGGGCGAGGTCGGTCTTATTGATGACGAGAAGGTCAGAGCGGGTGATCCCGGGACCGCCCTTGCGGGGGATCTTGTCGCCGGCGGCGACGTCGATGACGTAGATCGTCAGATCGGCCAGCTCGGGCGAAAAAGTCGCCGCCAGATTATCGCCGCCCGACTCGATCAAAATCAGGTCGAGACGGGGAAACAGCCGGCTCATTTCGGCAACCGCGGCGAGGTTGATCGAGGCGTCCTCGCGGATCGCGGTGTGCGGGCAGCCGCCGGTCTCGACGCCGCGGATGCGCTCAGGCGGTAATGCGCCGCTCTTGGTCAAGAACTCGGCATCCTCGCGTGTGTAGATGTCGTTGGTGATCGCGGCGATCTCCCATCGGCCGCGCATGCTCTTGCACAACCAATCCATCAGCGCAGTCTTGCCCGACCCGACCGGCCCGCCGATTCCGACCCGCAGCGGATCGCGTCTCGCCGCTTCGTTCATGAGCGGAACAGCCTCGTATATTGGGTTTCGTGCGCCATCGAGGCGAGGTCGACCGCGAAGGTCGCCGCGCCAAACTCGGCCGGATCACGCGCGATCGCCGCCGCGGCCGCTTCGACGACGATCGGTTCGAGTGCGGCCAGGATCCGCTGGCCATCGGTCTGACCGATGATCCCGAGCCGCAGACCGGCCGAAACAAGATTGGCGGCTAGTCGCCTGCAGATAGGCGACGAGTGCATCTGCCAGCGCGATCGCGGAGCGCGCCGCCGCGGCGCCAACGGCGGCAGGATAGCACACCCCTTCGCTGTCGCCGGCCCATTCAGCGAGAAATACGTCGGGCCAGGCGGCCCGGCACGTTGCCAAAAACGCCTCGCCCTGGGCGCTGGTTTCGAGCGCCAGCTCGGCTGTGGCACGATAGGCCAACCCCCGGCGGTTGGCGGCGGACAGCAACTCAATGTCGTTCGCCGCGGCTGCGCGATGCGCATCACGCAGGATGTCGGCATCAACCCGCCCGCCGCCCAGCGCGACAACCGCGGCGATCCAGCCCTGCAAGGACGCGCGGTCGCGCACCCGACCGCTCTCCGTCTCAGCCTCGAGGCCGTGCGAATAACTGAAGGCCCCGATCGGGAAGCCCGGTGACAGCCAAGCGAGCACCCGATAGAGCCCGGCATCGACGAGGACGGCGTCATTCGTGATGGTGGTCATCGTGCTGGTGGTGCTGGGGGCCGGCATAGGCGCCGATTTCCGCGTCGAACGGCGCGTCGAGCGGGATTAATTTTCCGCCGAGCCCAACGACCATCTCGGCGATGACGTGGTCGGCGCGGATGCGCAGCCGGTCGCCCGCGACCTGCAACGGCAGATGGCGGTTGCCGAGATGCCAGGCGATCCGCAACAGGGCAGCGCGATCGGGTGCCTCGATCTCCAACACCGGCTCCGGCGCCGCGCGCACGCGGACATAGCCGCCGCTGTCGAGTTCGAGCCCATCGCCATCGCCAAGATGCTGGGCGCGCGCGAGGTCGAGAAGAAAGGTTTCGCCGGAATCGGCGACGAGGCGAATGCGGCGGCGGTGCCGATCGAGATAGGCGAGCGTCACGGCGTCGACCGCTTCGGCCTCCGGCCATTGCCCGCGGGGATGGACAGCGATCGCCCGGCGCATGCGTCGGTCTGCGGTCATTGCGGGGAAGCCGCAGGCGACAAAGCAATCTGGTCTGGCCAAGCTGCGTTGGCGCGAGATTGCTTCGCTGCGCTCGCAACGAGGAGAGCGACGCCCATCGGCTCAATACAGAAAATAGCGCTGCGCCAGCGGTAATACCGCGGCGGGCTCGCAGGTCAGGTGCACGCCATCGGCGCGTACCTCGTAGGTCTCCGGGTCGACCTCGATATGTGGCAATGCGGCGTTATGGACCATGCATTTCTTGTCGACGGTACGTATGCCGCGCGCCGGCAGCACCATCCGCTGCAGCCCGAGTTGGGCGGGCAGATCCCGGTCGATGGCTACAACCGGCAGAAATGTGACGGCCGAGGCGGACAGCGCGCGGCCGAAGGCGCCGAACATCGGCCGATAATGGACCGGCTGTGGGGTCGGAATCGAAGCGTTGGGGTCTCCCATCAACGCCGCGGCGATCATCCCCGCCTTCAGCACCAAATCGGGCTTGACGCCAAAGAAAGCCGGCGACCATAGGACGAGATCGGCGAGCTTGCCCGCTTCGACCGAGCCGATGTGCTCGGCCAGCCCATGGGTCAAGGCCGGGTTGATCGTGTACTTCGCGACATAGCGTTTGACCCGGAAATTGTCGGCACGCTCGGTGTCTTCAGGAAGGGGGCCGCGCTGGCGCTTCATCTTGTCGGCGGTTTGCCAGGTGCGGATGATGACCTCGCCGACCCGCCCCATGGCTTGGCTATCCGACGACATCATGCTGAAGGCTCCGAGGTCGTGCAGGATGTCCTCGGCGGCGATCGTCTCACGGCGGATGCGGCTTTCGGCGAAGGCCACGTCCTCGGGAATGCGCGGATCGAGGTGGTGGCACACCATCAGCATGTCGAGATGCTCGGCGACGGTGTTGATCGTGTAGGGGCGGGTCGGGTTGGTCGAGGACGGCAGGACGTTCGCCAGACCGCACAATTTGATGATGTCGGGGGCGTGGCCGCCGCCGGCGCCTTCGGTGTGAAAAGCGTGGATATTGCGACCCTTGAAGGCGGCGATCGTGTCCTCGACGAAACCGGATTCGTTGAGCGTGTCGGTGTGGATCGCGACCGCGATGTCGAGCTGCTCCGCGACCCCGAGGCAGGTGTCGATCGCTGCAGGCGTGGTGCCCCAATCTTCGTGCAGCTTGAGCCCGCAGGCGCCGCCCTCGACCATCTCGACCAATGCCTGCGGCTCCGAGGCGTTGCCTTTTCCAAAGAAGCCGAGATTGACCGGGATCCCCTCCGCCGCCTGCAAGATCCGCGCGAGATGCCAGGGCCCCGGCGTGCAGGTCGTTGCCGCGGTCCCGGCGGCCGGCCCGGTGCCGCCGCCGAGCATCGTCGTGATGCCGCTGTAAAGCGCCTCCTCGGCAAGCTGTGGGCAGATCCAATGGACATGCGAGTCGATACCGCCGGCAGTGACGATGCGGCCCTCGCCGGCGATCGCCTCGGTGCCCGGCCCGATCACAATGTCGACGCCCGGCTGGATGTCGGGGTTGCCGGCCTTGCCGATGCCGCTGATGCGGCCATCGGTAATGCCGATATCGGCCTTGACGATCCCCCAATGGTCGAGGATCACGGCGTTGGTGATGACGGTGTCGACCGCTCCCTCGACGCGGCTCCGCTGGCTCTGCCCCATGCCGTCGCGGATGACCTTGCCGCCGCCGAACTTGACTTCTTCGCCATAGATTGTGCGGTCGCTCTCGATCTCGATGACGAGCTCTGTGTCGGCGAGGCGCAGCCGGTCGCCGGTAGTCGGCCCGAACATCCCGGCATAGGCGGCGCGCGAAATGGTCATCGCCATCGCTCTAGTCCAGCGGGCCGTTGATCTTGCCGTTGAAGCCGACGATGCGGCGCGCTCCGGCATACGCAACCAGCCTGACCTCGCGGCTCTGTCCCGGCTCGAAGCGCGTCGCGGTCCCGGCCGGGATGTCGAGCCGATAGCCGCGCGCCTGCTCGCGGTCGAAAGCGAGGGCGGAGTTCGTTTCGTAAAAATGATAATGCGAGCCCACCTGGATCGGCCGGTCGCCGGTGTTGGCGACGGTCAAGGTCACGGTCGGCCGCCCGGCATTGATCTCGATGTCGCCCGCCGCGGGGAGCAGCTCGCCCGGGATCATCACGACCTCGTCGTTCCCGCGAAAGCGGGAACCCAGGGACGGCGGGCGTCTTGGCAGCATTCCTGGGCCCCCGCTTTCGCGGGGGTGACGACAAAGAGCGCTTGGATCAATCTCCAACTCACCGGATCGGCTCGTGGACGGTGACGAGCTTGGTGCCGTCGGGAAAGGTCGCCTCGACCTGGATTTCGGCGATCATTTCGGCTACCCCCTCCATGACCTGCTCGCGGCCGATCACGGTCGCGCCGTCGCGCATCAGCTCGGCGACGCTCCTGCCGTCGCGCGCGCCTTCGAGCACATAATCGCTGATCAGCGCCACCGCCTCGGGGTAGTTGAGCTTGACGCCGCGCCTCAGCCGGCGCTCGGCGACCATCGCCGCGACCGATATCAGCAGCTTGTCCTTTTCGCGCGGGGTCAGGTTCATCGCATCTGATAACCCAGCATCATACGTGCCAAATCCGCGGCAGGCGGCGGGGCAATCCCATCGCCGCGCTACGCAAATGGCAAGCGAGATCGGCATAGGCGCGGCGCAGCAGGGCGGCATCGCCGGCCAGCCAGCGGGCGACAACGAGGCCGCCGACTGCGGTAACGCCAGCCCTGACCCCCTCCGGTGCCGCAGCCTGGACCGCGCGCGCGCCATCGATGAACCTTTCCGGATCGCGACCAGCGGGCGCCAGCATCAGCGTGGCGAAACCCGCAGCGCCGTCGAAGCAGGCGGGATCGGCGACAATCGCGGCGATATCACCGTCGAGATGGAGCGCATCGCCCCAAACGAGGCCGCCTTCGCACCGCACCTCCCAGACCTCGCGCAGAAATCCGCGGGTGAAGCGCTCGCCGCGGGCGCGGCGGCCAAAAACCACGATGTCGCCGCCGAGGAACACCGCATCGGGCGCAAGCTCGATCACACTCTCGCGTTCGAGGCGCGCGCCATCGAACAGGATCGTCGCGGGCGGCAGGAATTCGAGAACGCCGCCGTGGCCCACCGTCAGCGCTTGCCGGATCGCCGTCGTTGCACCAGTCGAGCGATAGATCTTCTCCGCGGCCGAGGCGGTCACATGCGCGGCGGCGCCGTCATCGACCGTGACCGCGACATCGATCCGATCACCGGCGACAAGACCGCCCGAAGTGGTAACGATCACCGCCTGCGGCGGTTCGCCCGCTTCGGGCTGCGGAAAGAGCACCCGCAGCGGATCGCGCTCATAAAGGTGCGAGAGCCGAGTTGTCCCACCGCGGCGGGCAAACCCGATTTCCGCGGCGCCCCGGACGCACGCGATCGCCGCCTCTTGCGGCTCACTCCTTTCCGCCCTCGAGGGGGGAGAGGGAGGGGCCCGCGCAGCGGGAGGGTGAGGTGGGTGCCGGCGAACGCGCTGCACCCCTACCTCACCCTGCCTCTCCACCCCCGGGGGCGGCTTTGTCCAGAAAATAGGCATTTTTTGTGTACGACAAATGATTAATGTGCAACAGGGCGACGGGGTAGGTGCCCCGCCGTCTCTTCGTCAAGGACACGCATTCACTGTTCCTAAGTATCTTCGGAACCTATCAGTTTGTCCTGTAGAACCACATCTGTCATCGCCATCGCAACAACTCGGCGGTGAAAAACATAGACCCATATGCTGACGGTAGGGTGATCGTCCATCCGGTTATACGCGCACAGGAACTGATCCCCACCTATCCTAACGCGGTTCATATCGGACACAAATGGAGGTAGCCACTCCCCGATCCGCAACTGCCCGATTTGCATCTCGATGTCTAATGGGAGCCGATTACCAAATAGGCACGACAATATAAGCCGCGTGTAATCCATTCGATCATCGGCTTAAACGAATTTGATTTTATGTCAACTTCGAACGCACTAAGGTCTGGTCGCCAACGCTGTACTTTTGTGTTTCTCCGTAGGCCTCGGACGGTTTTTCTGAGCATTCCTGTGCATAAGACTTTGCACGTTGCCACCAATGCTTCTTAGGTGCGGCGGCACAGGCATTTAGGATGACTGACCCTGGCCCCATGTTGGTAACGGTCAGAGTGAGTAGGCGTCGGGCCTCATCGGCTGGTATGCCAGACTGGACAATCCTCCACACGCCGAATGACACCTGGAGCGATGGTTTGACGAAAATGAACTTCTGCAACACATTTCAAAGGAGAGCCGCGACCGAAATAAAACTCGAAGCGATGCTAACGATAAGCACATATACTGCCGGTGTCATCATGTTCACTCTATTACGATGATAGAAATATTACCTTTTTCATTCCTAATTTATGTTCATCGCCGAAACAGGTTAATTTCGCGTGGCGACTGTTTTAATAGGGTTAATTCAATATTCCATTTAACATTCCGATACCGCTACTGGCAGCGGGCGGAGTGGCGAAGGGCCTCATCTGTTCCCATGCGATCCAGAGGCGGTCTTTATCGGCACCAGGGGATATGCCCGAATACTCCCTCCCAGCCACAGAACGGTGCTTCGCCATCGAAGGCCCACGCGCCGAGGGTCATAACGGTCAAAAATCCTAACATGGCGGGAAGCGCTCTTATCGTACTGCTCTTTCGGTCATAGGACAGACACGCTACCCCAACTAATGCGAAAAGTCCGAGCGCGAGCTCGGCAACGCGGATCACCCCAAACAGATAGTCATGTGGCGATAAAATAAACTTAACTATTTTTAGCCATGTCAACACGCCCGCCATAGAGAAAACCGCCGACATCACGACGCCAAATGTCATCATGATCGGGTGCCGCCGATATTCTTCCGAGAAGTTTCGCCAGTAAGACATGATACTCTCAATCATCGAGTGTATCCTTTATCTCGAAGATCATCCGCATACGGAGAATATATCAGTATGGGATCGATAATTTCATGGATCGAAACGCCGCTCATCTTCAGGCATGACATAGTCGGCTTCTTCGCCGCCTTCGTTCTCTGAATAATCTCGAATTAATGGCATGTCGCTCTGCGCCGAACAAGATAATAATGCTGCTTCAAACGTTTGTAATTCCTTAAGACCTTGCAGCGACGGCTTTATGGAGGGCGGGCGCAGACGGAGCTTATAGGAATCAACGAGGGCTATCAGATCTACGAGGATCAAGCGTCTTCAAGGCCGCCGGACCTTCCGCGTTCCCGGATGGTCGAAATCTATTTGCGGAAATGCCTTCCTGATCCGCTCGCCTTCCTCGCGGATGGCCCGATCCTCGGGGGTCTCGGGTATTCGGCGACGATGACCAGCGCTCGTGATCCTATTAGGCGGCACGCGACGGTCCACGCGCCGGCAGGCCGAAGTAGATCCATGAGAACGCTTTCCTTATCCGCTCGCCTCTCTCGCGGATAGCTCGGTCGGTCAGTGAACCGTCGAGGCTGCGCCAAGCCGACCAAGTTCGCACCGACTTCGCTGCGATCGAGAGCAATCTGGAATTCATCATGGGTCAACTCGCGGGGGTTCCCACCCGGTAGCAGTTGGCCCTCTATTCCTTAGTAGTCATGGTCGTCACGGCGTGCCTAGTGCAGACCTTAGCATTCCTGTTTCGGTAGCTCGGCCCGAGCTTTCTAGGACCAGGTTAACCTTCGGGGGGTCTCGACCAGCATTAGCCAGCAAACCTGTTGAGCACTTCACCGGCCAGACCAGCGACCCTTGCGGCCCGTCCGCTGTAGACCAGATCGATCACGTGCTTCAGGATCTCATAGCCAGTTAGAGGCTGACCGAAAATGAATTGAGTGATTTCAGCATGTTGTGAGACACTGGTTGTGTCGAGCAAACAGTGGGGGACAACATGTGGACCGAAATCACTCGTCCGAAGTATGACCGCGTGGCGCCGCGCTACGCAAGTGACCTGATCGATGCGGAATGGGCGCTGATTGCGCCTTTTATGCCGGTGCGCAAACTGTTGGGCCGCCCGCGGGGAACCGATCTGCGCGCGGTGCTGGACGCCATCCTGTATATCGCCCGAACCGGTTGCCAGTGGCGCATGCTGCCAAAGGACTTTCCGCCGTTCACCACGGTGCAAGGGTATTTTTATCGCTGGCGCGACAGCGGCTTGTTCGAGCAGATCAATTTTGAGCTGTTACTGCAAGCGCGCGGGGTCGCCGGCCGCGAACCGAGCCCGTCGGCCGGGGTCATCGACAGCCAATCGGTCAAGACCACCGAGAGCGGCGGGCCACGGGGTTACGATGCCGCCAAGAAGATCAAGGGCCGCAAGCGTCACGTCGTGACCGATACCTCCGGCCTGCTGGTCGGTGTCGTGGTCCATCCCGCCGACATCCAGGACCGCGACGGTGCCGGGCTTGTCATCGAAGCCATCCACGATCTGTTTCCCTGGCTGCGTCACCTCTTTGCCGACAGTGCCTACAACGGTCCCAACTTGCGCGCGGCGCTGGTCAAATTCGGCGATTGGTCGATCGAGATCGTCAAACGCGCCGCGGCGACCGCCGGGTTTCAGCTGCTGCCCCGTCGCTGGGTGGTCGAACGCACCTTGGCCTGGTTGAACCGCAACCGCCGTCTCGCCAAAGACTTCGAGGCGTCGATCGCCAGCGCCGCCGCCTGGGTTTATATTGCCTCAGTGCAACTCCTCGTCCGGCGCTTAGCACCAACACAACCAGGGCGATTTTGAGTCAGACACTTAGCAAATCGTCGACGGTGATGTCGTCCTGATGGGTGCCAACGTTTCCAATCAACCTAATCGCCAGCAAGAGCTTACCGGGTTCCGGGTCGGCTTCTTGGAAGCGGACAATCCGGTCATGTAGCGGTATCCTCGCCAGCTTACCCGGTTTACGCTCGATTTCCCTTGGCACGCTGCGCTCATCTAGGAGGGATTCGACAGCCGTCCGAATCGCAGTCGCGCAGGAGCGTCGATCCATCCAATAGAGGGCAAACGAGCGGTCAAGGTGAGCCGATACAGCTTTCGGGCATTGTTCGCAGACCCGGATGACGGGTGGTGGCTCCGCGAAGGCAAGTGGCGTGTAGTATGGGTCAGCCCTTTGCTCCCAATCACCGTTTGGAAGATCCTCGTGATATAATTCGTAACCGACCTTGCCTGCGACGGCGACCACGTGTCGGCATTTCGGATTGGTGCAGCGGTAGAACCCTGTGAAGCGGAAGTCCATCCATTCCACCTCCCAAGCATCGTGGGAGTGGGCGTCTTCAGACTGCCCGGTCTCCATCACTTTAAGGCTATCGGCCACGATATTGAGGAACCCGTTCCGACAGGCACAGCAGGGAAGCGCAGGAAGACCGTTCGTGAACGGGGGTATCCAGAGTTTTCGGTCTATTGACATGGATTGTCCTGAAAAAGGACGAGATCAGGCGATCCCCGCGTTCGCTGCCGGGCGTGGGGCCGATCACGTTGCACTGTTCTTTCGGTCAAAGCACCGTCGCCAGCGGTGCCAAAATTGATCGTCTAGCGCGGGTGATCCACGTGCCTTCCGCCGTTCATAGTGAACAATTCCTTTTCGGCGGTAGCATATCTGATTTTCGGAGTTTGCCGTATCGATGTCACAAAGTGAACGACCCAGTGCCGTATGTCTACACGCGGCGCGATCGACCTTGACGAAATCGCCCGGCCCGAGATCCTCGATGCAGGCCGCGTAGAGGAGAACCACCTTGCGCCGACGTTCTCTTTATTTTCTGAGAAAGAAGAGCACGGTCCCCCCGGGGGCGGAGAGGGAAAGCCACTGCGATTGAAGCGATCCCTCTTCAATAACCTAGAGCCAGGCCGTCCTTGCGCGGCTCCGACCCGCCGATCAGGACACCGCGTTGGTGGTCGATCCAGATCGCCTGGCAACCGCCGAGCGGCACCTCCTGTACCGCGATTTCGTGGCCGCGGCGCGCGAGGTCGGCGACAATCGGCTGGGGAACCGCCTGCTCGACCTGTAAGACGCCGTTGAGTGCGAGGATACGCGGCTGCTCGGCGGCTTGCTGCGGGTCCAGGCCGCGGTCGAGCACGCGGTGCAGGAAATGCGCATGGCCGACCGACTGGTAGTGCCCACCCATCACGCCAAACGGCATCACCGCGCGGCCGTCCTTGACCAGCATTCCGGGAATGATCGTGTGCAACGGGCGCTTGCGCGGCGCGATCGCATTGGGATGGCCGGGGATCGTGCGGAACCCGGTGCCGCGGTTATGCAGCAACACACCGCTCTCGGGCGCCACGATCCCGCTGCCAAAACCCGAAAACAGCGAATTGATGAACGAGCAGGCATTGCCGTCGCGGTCGACGACGCAGAGATAGACCGTATCCTTCTGCTCGATCTCGGCCCAATGAGGCCCCGGCAAAGCACGATCGAGCCGGATCGTGCGGCGCGTCTTCTCCGCCCTGGCCTCCGACAGATACTCCGCCACGTCGACCGAGACATGATCGGGGTCGCCGATGAAATTGTCGCGCACCCAATAGGCCGCCTTGTTCGCCTCGGCGAGCAGATGTAGGCGGTCGGCCTCGCTGAATCCGTCGCCCCCGAGCGCATAGCCTTCGAGCGTGCGTAGGATCATCAGCGCCGCCATGCCCTGCCCATTCGGTGGGCATTCGTAGACATCGTAGCCACGATAGGGGGCAGTGATCGGCTCGACCCAGTTGGAGCGCTGCGCGGCGAAATCCTCCTCCTCGTGCAATCCGCCAAGCGATTTCAGGCGAGTGACGATGTCGCGCATAACGGCGCCGCCGTAAAATGCTTCGCGACCCTCGCGGCCGATCCGGCGCAAGGTGGCGGCGAGCGGCGGGTTCGCCATCCGGTCCCCAGCCTGGGGCGACTTGCCGCCAGGCAGGAACAACGCGGCGGTCACCGGATCGCGCAATTTCGCCTGGTTGCGCTGCCAATCGGCTGCGACGCGGGGGTTCACGATGTAACCAGCTTCGGCCGCCCTCGCCGCCGGCTCGAGCAATTCGGCGAGCGGCCGGGTACCATACTCTCGATTGAAGGTGCACCAGGCGTCGACGGCGCCAGGGATGGTTACGGCGTGTGGCGTGGGAACCTGGATTTCGTGAATGCCTTGCTCGACATACCATTCGACCTTGGCTTTGGCCGGCGCCCGTCCCGAGCCGTTGAGCGCAACCGGCAACGCACCGCCGCGCGAATAAAGAACAAAACAATCGCCACCGATCCCGGTGCTTTGCGGCTCGACGACGCATTGCATGGCGACCGCGGCAATCGCCGCGTCGGCGGCGTTGCCGCCAGCGCGCAGCACGTCGAGTGCCGTCAATGTCGCCATCGGGGCGGAGGTCGCCGCCATACCGTTCGCCGCCATAGCCGCCGAGCGTCCGGGAATATTGAAGTCACGCATCGCCCCATCCTCGCCCGAAGCGCAAGTCTTCCTTGCCCAAGTGCAAAGCGCCCGCCGGCGCAGCAATGCTGACCGGCGGGCTCATCGCTTGCTCGGGACTAATGCACGGTCTTACCCTAAGCGTCAATTCGAGACCCGGGAATAAAACCGACCATGGATGGAAGTTTCGCCCAGCTGCGCTTTCCGGTTGCCAACCCTCCCATGCCGGGCGAGACCGTGCCGATTGCGCCCGGAGTGCTGTGGTTGCGGATGCCGCTGCCCTTTGCGCTCGATCATATCAACCTGTGGCTGGTCGCGGACGGCGAGGGCTGGACGATCGTCGATACCGGCTACGCGATGCCCGAGAGCAGGGCGTTGTGGGAGCAGATCTTTGCCGAGCGGCTTGGTGGGTGGCCAGTCAACAGGGTCATCGTCACCCATTATCATCCCGACCATATCGGGCTCGCTAGCTGGCTGTGCGAGCGTTGGCGGGTGCGATTGTGGACCACCGAAAAGGAGTGGCTTCATGCCCGGGTGATGAGCCGCGAGAGCGACGACTTCGCGCCCTCGCGCCGCGAATTTGCTCGCCGCGCCGGGCTCGACGTCGCATCGAGCGAGCTCTTTGGCGAGCACGGAAAGGGATATCGCCGCGGCGTGCCCTCGGTGCCGCCCTCGTTCGAACGGCTCGCCGATGGGATGAGTGTGGCGATCGGCGGGCGGGAATGGCGGGTTATCATCGGCGAGGGCCACGCCCCCGAACTGGCCTGTCTCTATTGCGGCGAAGCGGGCGTGCTGATCTCGGGTGACCAGGTATTGCCCAAGATCTCGCCCAACGTCTCGGTCCAGGCGCACGAACCTGACGGAGACCCGCTGGCGCGCTATCTCGCCTCGCTCGCCAAGTTACGGGCCGCGGTTCCGCCCGAAGTCCTGGTGTTGCCGTCGCACAATTTGCCTTTTTTCGGTCTGCATGGGCGCATCGACGCGCTCGCCGCACACCACCAGGCGCGGTGCAAAGAGATCCTGACCGCGTGCGTCACCCCGCAGAGCGCGGTGGATCTGCTGCCGCTGTTGTTCCGCCGTCCGCTCGATCAGCACCAGACGGCGTTTGCGCTTGGCGAGGCTCTCGCCCACCTGCATTATTTGATGGCGCAGGGCGCGCTCGACCGCGTGCTCGGTTCCGACGGTGTCTATCGCTTTGTCGGCGCGAGCGGCTAAGCGCGGAACAGGCAAACGGGGAGGGAAGCAGATGTTTCACCAGGGAATTCGACACGCGATCGGCGCCGCGGTCGCGGGGTTAGCGGCGTGTGTGTCCGTATCGGGTGCAGCACAGGCGGCGGAGCCGATCACGATCGGCCTCGGCATGGCGCTGACCGGAGGGCTCGCCGGTGGCGGCAAATCGGCCTTGCTGGCGATGCAGATCTGGCAGGACCAGATCAACGCCAAGGGCGGCCTGCTGGGCCGGCCGGTCAAGCTGATCTACTACGACGACCAGTCAAACCCGGCGACGGTGCCGGGCATCTACACCAAGATGCTCGACGTCGACAAAGTCGACTTCATTATTTCAGGCTACGGCACCAACCAGATCGCCCCGGCGATGCCGATCGCGATTGCGCATGACAAAGTGTTCCTCGGACTGTTCGGGCTCGCGGTCAACAGCGAGTTCCATTATCCGAAATATTTCTCGATGCTGCCGATGGGGCCCGACCCTAAGCATGCCAACGCCCAGCCGTTCTTCGACGTTGCGCTGGCAGCGAACCCTAAACCAAAAACCCTGGCTCTGCTCGCCGAGGATTCCGAGTTCCCGAGACACGCCTCGGAGGGCATCCGCGACATCGTCAAGCAAAACGGGCTCCAGCTCGTTTACGACAAGACCTATCCGCCAGGCACGCCCGATTTCACCCCGATCGTCCATGCCATTCAGGCGACCAATCCCGACATGGTATATGTCGCCTCCTACCCGCCGGGCTCGGTCGGGATGCTGCGCGCCGCGACCGAATCGGGGCTCAAGACCCGTTTCTTCGGCGGCGGCATGGTCGGACTGCAATTTACACCCATCAAAAAGCAGTTCGGACCCAAGCTCAACAACATTATCGATTACGATTTCTGGATACCGGCGCCGACGATGCAGTTTCCCGGCATCCTCGATTTCCTGAAGGAATACCAGTCGAAAGCCGGCAAGGCCGGGGTTGATCCGGTGGGCTGGTATCTGCCGCCGTTCGCTTATGCCGACCTACAGGTGCTGGGTGACGCGATCACCGGCGCCAACAGCGTCGACCAGGACAAGGTCGCCGACTACATCCGCAGTCATCCATTCAAGACGATCGTCGGCGACATTACCTTCGGCAAGGACGGCGAATGGTCGAAGTCCAGGGTGCTCGAAGTGCAGTGGCAGAATATCAAAAGCAACGGCCTCGACCAGTTCAAGGATACAAAAACCGAGGTGATCCTCGAGCCCTCACAATACCGGACCGGGACGGTTGTGGCACCCTACGACGGCGGCAGCGAATAGGAGAAAGATAATGGCACGGATCAACCACGTCGCGCTGAAGGTGACCGACCTCGAAAAAGCGACCCGGTTCTATGAGAACGTATATGGCTTCCGCCAGGTCGGGACGGGCCGGTCGCGCGGGCACATCTCGCGGCACATGACCGACGGCTATATCGATCTGGCATTGATGGTTTATGACAGCGAGGACGATGCCGAGGCAAAGATGGTTGGTCCTGGGCCGGCGATCCACCATTTCGGCATCGAAGTCGAGGACCACGAGGGCTTCGCCGAAAAGGTCGTCGCCAATGGCGGGACGATCCTGTCCAAGCCCGGCGAAGTTCCGATCAAATACCGCTCGCCCGACGGCACCGTCGCCGAGATCGTGCCGCAGGGGCGGTACCAGAAAATGCGGGAGCGCAGCGCCGCCGAATAGCTCACCGATAGCCTGATTGCCGCCGGCGCTCGGCTCACTTGCTGTTTTTGGCGGCGACGTGTTCGGCCTTTGACATCGTCAGCTTTTCCGGGTGGACGATGGTCTTGTTGGCGGCGGCGCGGGCGGCCCCAAGATTGGGAAACTCGGTCTCGGCGCTTTCACGCTGCAAGACATATGTAGTCGACATCGCCTTGCCGCTCTTCTGGTCGGCGACCGATCGCTTGACGATCGTCCAGTGAACCCGCCGGGTCCCGCTATCCTCGGCCTCGTCGGAGACATCCTCGAAACCGCGATCGACCATCGATTCCAACGTATAGAGCTTCTGCTCGACGCGCCTTGCCGGCGCATCGCGTCCTCGCCCGCGCTGCCCATCTCTCGGGCCGCCCGGACCTCGTCCGCGTGCGCCCCGGTCGTTGCGATCGCCGCGTTCGCGGCCGCGGGGGCCGCTGCTCTCTCCGTCACGCGGTCCACGGCCTCGCTCCCGATGTTGCTGCTCCCCAAATCGCTCGGGTTGACCGTCGCGTGACCCTTCCTCGCCGGGGCGGCGGTTGGGTCCCCGGCCGTACGGCGGTCGAGGGGTATCCCGCCGCGCGCCGTCGGCTGATTGGCCTTGGCCGGCCGGCACAGCTTCGCCGAAACGCGGGGGTGGGCGTCGCCGCCGGCGGCGGGGCGGGTACTCACCTTCCGCGCGCGGCGCACTGGTCGCAGCGTCGCCCGCGGGCGTATCGCCGTTCAGCGGCGCCACCTCTGCCGTTCCGCGTTGCAGGCCCGGCGGGCGGGGAAGCCGGCGCCGGCGGCGCACCGGCAGCCGGAGATAGCCTGTCGTACCCCCAGCGCCGTAGGGCCCGGCCGCGGCTGCGCCAGTTTCGCCGTTAGCGGTTCCCTCCGGCTGAGAGCCGTCACCTACTGCGTTCTGTGTCGCCGCATCGCGATCGGCCGGCGGCAGCGCGGATCCCAAACCATGGGGCAGCGGACGGTGCCGACGCCGCCGGCGGCGGGGCGGGCGATCACCGGCTGTATGTGCCGCCGCATCCGGCGTCGGGCCTGTCTCGGCGCCGCCGTCATCGCCCCCCGAATCGACGGCTTTGGCATCCGCGCCCGACGGCGCCTCATCGGCCGATATCGCGGCAGGGTCGCTGCCCGCCGCGGGGCCGCCCTCAAGGGGCGGGCGTCGTCGACGCCGCCGCCGTCGACGGCGCAGCTGTTCACTGGGCGAGGCCTCGCTTCGCCCCTCGGGCTCGCTTGCGACGCTCGGCGGCGCACCCGGGGCTGCATCTGCGGATGGGCCGGCGGGGAGGTCGGCGCTGACCCGATCGCTCGGCGGATCGTCGGCGGCTGGCGGCATCTGGGGCGTTTCCTCGGGCAGCATTTTCTTGCTCGTGAGCCTGGCATGAGCCGCGATATTATCGATCGACGATCGATCCGGAGAAAGAGCGGCGATGTCAAGCGTGATCGGCGGGGCGATGCTGCCCCATGCCCCGCAATTCTTTACGATGCCCGAGACCGAGGACCGAGGCACGGTCGCCCGTGTCAAACAGGCGGCCGCCGAGATCGGTGCTCAGCTCCGGGCATTGCGCCCCGATCTGTGGGTCATCTTTGCCAACGACCATGCCGAGCAGTTCTTTCATACCGGGGCCCCTCCCTTTACGATCCATGTCGGCGGCGAAGCCAAAGGTTCCTTCGCCGGCCATCAGTTTGATTGGCGGGTGCCCGGCGAGATCGGCTTCGAGATCGTGCGCCGGATGTACGCCGAGGGTTTCGACCCGGCGTTTACCAGCATCGCCAAGATCGACTACGCGCTCGGCATCCCGCTGACCCATCTCGATGTAAGCGACCCGGTCCTGCCGATCTACGTCAACGCCTATCTGCCGCCGCAGCCGACGATGGAGCGCTGCTATGCCTTTGGCCAGGCCTTGGCGCGGATCGTTACGGCGATGGGGTTGAGGACGGCGGTGCTGGCGAGCGGCGGCATGTCGCATTACCCGGGCACCGAGCGCTATGCCGAGCCCGATCTCGCCTGGGATCAGCGGGCGCTCGACCGGCTCGCCGCCGGCCACCTCAAATCATTGATCGGCTATGACGCGGCCGAGCTTGACGCCTCAGGCAATGTCGAACTGCGCTGCTGGGCCTGCGCTGCCGGGGCGCTCGGCGAGCGCAAACCCGATATCGTCTCGCTGGAGCCGAGCTGGCACCACAATTACGCCTCGCTCGGCTGGTTCAGCCCGCCGGAGCCCCCGCCCGATCCCCACTACCCGTCGATAAGGCCCGACCTCGTCGAGCTGACCGTGGCGCTCCAGGGCCTCGCCCATGACGCGGCAAGCCGCGCCGCCTTTCTCGCCGATCCCGGCGCCTACGCCGATCGCTTCCGCCTGCCGCCGCCGCAGCGCGAGGCGCTCGTCGCACTAGACACGCGCGCGATCGTTGCGATGGGTGGCCACCCGCTGGTGCCGTTTCTCGCCAACATGCAGGTCGAGCGCCAGCGCCGCGGCTAGTAGGTTTCTTTCAAACAGGGGCACTGTCATTGCGAGGAGCGCCCGCGCGCGACGAAGCAATCCCGACCTGTCGTTTCCGTAGGGCGCGGCGCGATCTCCGCCGTTTCCGCCAAGTTGATGTCATTGCGAGCGAAGCGAAGCAATCTCAGGCATCTCCGAAAAGCCGCGTTACTCCGCCGCGCTGCGGATCAGACCCGGCCCGCTCGACAGGAAATGGTCGAGCACCTGCCCCGGCCCCTTGGCGAGCGGACGGTAATCGCGCCCGTCGAACACCTCGACGCCGTTGACAAAGACGCCGTGGACGCCCTTCGGGTCGCGGATCGTGCGCGGCCCGCCGCCCGGCAAATCGTTGATGCGGCGCGCCGGTGACACCCCGACATTGTCCAGGTCGAACAGCAGCAAATCGGCAAAGGCGCCGGTCTCGATCCGGCCGCGATCGGGGATGCCGTAAAGCCCAGCCTGATGGCTGGTCAACCGGCGCACTCCCTCCGGCAGGTCGAACAAGCCGCGCTCGCGCACCCAATGCCCGAGCAGGTACAGCCCGAACCCGGCGTCGCACAAATACATCAGATGCGCGCCGGCATCGGACAACGCCACGACCCCGGCGGGATGCCTTAGCAATTCGGCCACACCCTCGTCGACGGCATTGAAGAACAGGCCGAGAAACGCCGTCTGCAGATCCTCTTCGAGGCCGAGATCGAGCATCACGTCGAGCGGGTCGCGCCCTTGATCGCGGGCGATGTCGGCGATGTTGCGGTTGGCGAGCCCGGCATTCTTGCGCATTGCAGGCACCGCGACGACGACCCGGTTCCAATTGCCTTGAAACACCGTTCCCGGCCGCGGCTGCGCCAAATTCTGGCGGAACCGCTCGCGGAAGCCCGGATCGCGGAACACCGATTTCAGTTGTTCGGGTGAGAATGCCTTGATCGGCTCGAAGGCTTCGTGGCTGTAGAACGGATAGGCGCTCGCCAGGGTGAAATCGAACGATAAGGGCTGACAGGTTAGCTGGATATGCACATTGTTGCCGCGGGCCTGTGCGGCGGAGCACGCGTCGAACATCTCGATCGCGCGGCGCGGGTATTGCTCGTTGTAGAGCGCCAATGCCGTGCCCATGAAGATGCGGCGGCCGTGGCGCCCGGCGATCTCTTCCATCTCGGCGACGGGTCGCTGACCCGACGAGATCTCGACGACCCCCTTGCCCCGCGCGCCCATCGCGCCGACCAGCGCGTCGAACTCGCCCAGATCGCTGATCGTCGATGGCATCGGCACGCCGCCCCAGCCGGAATGGTTCAGCGAATAGGAGGCGCCGAGCCCGACCGCGCCCTGGCTCATCGCCTCCGCCACCAGCCGCTTCATTTCGCCGAGTTCGTCTGATGTCGGCTGTTTGCGGACCGAGGCGTCCTCGCCCATGACCGCGGTGCGCACCGCGGAGTGGCCGACAAACACCGCGAGATTGGCATAGGGCGCACGCCGCCGGACCGCAGCGAGGTATTCGGCAAAGCTCTCGAATTCCCAATTGATGCCGGCGCGCAACGCGTCGATGTCCATGCCCTCAACGACCGCCAGGTTGCGCATGATCAGATCGCGCAATGCGGGCGGGCTTGGGACGATGCCAAAGCCGCAATTCCCCATGACGGCGGTGGTGACGCCGAGCGACGGCGACGGCGACAGGGTCGCGTCCCAGGTGACCTGCGCGTCGTAATGGGTGTGGATGTCGATGATCCCCGGCATCAGGGTCAGCCCGCCGGCGTCGACCACCCGATCGGCGGTGCGGCCGACCTCGCCGATATCAGCGATCCGCCCGTTCTCGACCGCGATATCGGCCCGCCGCGGCTCACGCCCGAGCCCGTCGACAAGCGTCGCCCCGCGAATCACCAGATCATACATACGACCCCTCCTCCTAACGCCGGAAGCGGACTCTAGACCCAGCGCGCCGCTCCCGCCAGCGCAGCGCGCCGCCATTAACATTCCAGTCTTTTGTTTGATAATGTCGTTTATCCGCTGCTGTAGGGCCAGTAGCTGCGCGTGGGCGAGGGATGCAGGAGAGGGAGGGAGATGGATTTGCCAGCACCGGTCTTAGCGGCGATAGTAGCAGGAATCGTGTCCTTAATTGTCGGTTTCACGACAGCTATCGTGACAATGCGAGTGGCTGATCGCCAAGCTCTGGTGAATGAAAAAATTGCACAGCTAAAAAACGATATAGATGAGCGCATAGCTAATCAAAAGCTTAATATTGAGCAACAACAAGCTAATCGACGACCCTTCTTGCAAAAGCAACTAGAGCTATGCTTTGAGGCCACAGATGCCGCCGCGCGCTTAGCTACTGAAATAAAATTAGATGAATTGGAAAAATCTCGACTGGCATTTTGGCGATTATATTGGGGAATTTTGAGTCTCGTAGAAGACCAGGCCGTGGAGAGGACGATGTATAAACTGGGAGAAATCGTTCCGAAGAAACCGATCGATTCTTCTCAACCACTGCCTATGGAGGCGCTTCAAGTCCCGGCGTACGAACTTGCCCACGCTGCACGGGATTTGATGCGCAAAAGTTGGGACGTGGATCTGCCCGTTCTGAGGAAGGGTCAGACACCGTGAATACGCCGATCGCCGCTCCCGTTCGTCGGCCCGCTATGCCGGCTCTTGTCGCTGCCGACGGGGATCGCGCGTCGATGCGCTTCTTTGAATATTTTGCGGCAACATCAGCAACCCGCATACGCGGCGGACCTGTTACCCAAGGGGCCGCCGTTCCGCACGATCGGTCGCGGTATCGTCCGAGAGGCCCTTCTGGTGTTGCACGCGATTGCGTGGCATCGATCTCTCCTGAAAATCTACGTGTTTTCAGGATTGTAATTCTTCAATCCTCGGCTGAGTGTCGATGGTAAGCAGTAACCCGATTATCACGTGGAGGCGGTGAGGGAGGGACGCCCTGGCCCTCCGGAGACCGTTTGACCATCCATGCGCGAGCGCCGCCTCGGCTCAAAGCCGGTCAACATACCTGATGGGACTGAGCACTCGCCCCGTCGGTTGGTCTTCCGAACCGGAGCGGCGGGTGAGATACTGTTTCCACGCCACCTCGAACCGAGATGAAAAAACCGCCACGGATTATGCTGTCAACTGGCTTCCTCAGCCGGAGACATTCCCACAAGGTGGTGCTCCAGGAGATGGCTAGCCTCGGTTTGCAGCCCCTGGACGTTCTACTCGACGGCGCTCCGATTGGCCCCGAACCTGGCCCCAACCCCGCATCAGAGTTAATGCGCCGAGCGGATGCCTATCTGACCATCATCGATACTCAATACGTCATGACGCGCATTAGGTCGCAATCAAAATATATCGACTCAGAATTCGAGGAGGCCGTGAAGGCCGGACTTCCGATTGGCTTGCTTGTTATGGAGACGACCAAGTCCGCGCCACCGCGCGTGAGCGCTTTGCTGAATCAGACCGTAGACAAATTTAGGGCACTTCAAACGAAGCACGGCTCATCCTCAGGATCGATAACAGTTCGCCAGGCCCCGCTCAATTCATACCGAAGCGAAATTCGCGCCATTCTGTCAACGCTAAGCTCTGGTTTGGGGGAAAGTGGTAATGCTGATCCTACCAAGGTCCTACCAACAATCCCCGATCAGTCCTTGGCACCCGTTCGCGTCGAAGAACGTCGTGGACGAGTCTCGCTGATAAGCGACCGAGACAGCGCGCTCGCAGCCACCGAAGTGGATTTCGACCGGTGGCGTGATCCGGTTCTTGACCACATTCAGGAACTAATGTCAGGCGATTTCCGTCGTGGGACCAACCATAGTCGCGCACGCGACCGCCTCAGCGCTCTCGCCGCGCTATTCACCGGCACTGTCACCATGGTGAAGGAACGGCAATTCCGCATCGGCTACGAGATCGAACGCTTCGAAGGCCTGATTTCAGCGTATCGATCGGGTGCCGACGATATGCCAGCTCTGAATGCTGCCGTGTTCGAAGACCTTGAACGCCTCCGCATTGCCCTCGTGATGGGAATTGGCAAGCTGGAACGATGGTTCGAATTCCGCCGCGCAGCATCAGATGATCCCATGCGGGAAGGCAGCGCCAATCCTGTAGTGGTGAGCGTGGCGATTAACGAGATGGCGGACCAAATGGAGGCGCAACTAAAATATTTTGACCCCGAGCTGCCACACACCTTCCGCTTCCTTGCAGAAGCAACAAAGGATCCGTTGGGCGCGACCAAAACCGTCATCTATGGCACGGTGAAAAGTGCGGAGAACGTAACGATTTTCCTAGGCCAGCGGGCATTGGGCATCGGAAGCAAGGCTCTCGGGGCGGTTGAACAGCATATCACAACAGCCGTTGCGGCCTCGCTGATCGCCGGCCTGTCCGCTGCAGCTCTAAAGATTTCCGGGGCGCTCCCAACAGCCTGGGCCTGGCTCAGGCCGTTGCTCGATGCCCTAGCGAAAGGGGCTGGGGGATAGCCACCAGGCTTGGGCCGCGCCCCGGCGGAGGACGGGGCCTAACCTCTCTAAAGCCTTGATAAGGCTAAAAAACATCAGCAAGCGTAGGGCGGAACAGCGCAGCGCCTTCCGCCTTTTTACCGGCGTCGGGTCTTGACGATCTTTATTGACCTTTCACCCGCAAGCCCCTTCGCATATGCAGCTCACTCGTCGACGCTACGACATTTGGGCAAGAGCCCCGGCGGAACTGGCGGAGGCGGAATCCGCTGCGCTGTTCCACCCTACACCTGGCCCGACACCTGGCCCGCAAATCGAAATAGCAAATTGCCGGAATTCCCGGAAGTGTGAGCCCGCGACCTGTTTGCAAATCGCGCGCTCACTCCGCTATGTGGAACCACGGCAGGTGTTCGTCACGGAATACGTGCCGTGTTGGCTTAAGGTCGGCCGCGCGATCAAACGCGCCGATATGGAAATGTGTTTCGGTCGGCAAGCCCGCGCTTTCGCAGGTCAATGTCGATCCGCACCGGCTGCAGAACCCGCGCCGGGTTCGCCCCGGCGTCGAATCGAATTTCGTTATCTCGCCCCGCGTGACCGTATAAGCCGTTCGTTCGACCGCAACAAAAACCGACGCGGGTGCGCCGCTATGCTTACGGCAACTTTCACAATGGCACCAATACACGCCTTTCGGTTGACCGGTAGCAATAAAACGGATGGCGCCGCACAGGCAGCCACCTTCGAATTGGTCAGCAAGCGTAGGGCGGAACAGCACAGCGCCTTCCGCCTTTTTCCCGGCGCCGGGTCTTGACGATCTTTATTGGCTCGGCGTTGACCTTTCACCCGCGAGCCCTTCGCATTTGCTGCTCACTCGTCGACGCTACGACAGTCGGGGCAAGGGCCCCGGCGGGACTGGTGGAGGCGGAATGCGCTGCGCTGTTCCGCCCTACACCTGGCTCGCAAATCTAAATAGCAAATTCCCGGCGTCGGAAGTGTGAGCCCGCGACCTGTTTGCAGATCGCGCGCTCACGCCGCTATGTGGAACCACGGCAGGTGTTCGTCACGGAATACGTGCCGAGTGGGCTTAAGGTCGGCCGCGCGATCAAACGCGCCGATATGGAAATGTGTTTCAGTCGGCAAGCCCGCGCTTTCGCAGGTCAATGTTGATCCGCACCGGCTGCAGAACCCGCGCCGGGTTCGCCCCGGCGTCGAATCGAATTTCGTTATCTCGCCCCGCGTGACCTTATAAGCCGTTCGTTCGAACGCGACAAAAACCGACGCGGGTGCGCCGCTATGCTTACGGCAACTTTCACAATGGCACCAATACACGCCTTTCGGTTGACTAGTAGCGATAAAACGGACGGCGCCGCACAGGCAGCCACCTTCGAGTTGGTCCGTCACACCGCTCATGACCTTGATCCTCCCTCGTGTATTAGGGTCGGTAATAAGTGGCAACGACCGGATTATCAAGTAGAGATGCGCGAAGGGGCGAAATGCGTCTTACAGCGGAACCGGCAACAACAAAGTTGCCATGATCGCGTGATAGGCTCTTCCCTCGGTGTTGCTGGATAATAGGCGGCAGGGTTGGCTGGGACGAAGCGAAGGACAGCTGATATTTCGCTGCAAATAACAGCAAAAGCGGCAAAGCGGCCGGGTGGCGGTTGCCGAGATTTGGGCAATCTGGTGGGACGGCTGTGTCAGGCGGGCGTTACAACCAGAGCACGATTTCGCGCTGCTGATTTGCTGCAGAAGCAGCCAGCTTTTTTCGCTTCTCAATGAAGGGTTGTACCCTGCTTTGCCGCCAAGCATGGCGCGCCATCGCCGGCGGGTTGGGCGCGCTCGTCCTATTCGCCGCATGGCCGGCCGTGTCCGCCGTGTGGATACCGGACCATGTGGTCATCGTTATCGAAGAAAATCTCTCGCCGCGCAATCTCGTCTCCGAACTGACCTATTTGACCGGTCTTATGCGCGACAATGCGAACTTCACCAATTCGCACGCCATCGACCACCCCTCGCAGCCCAATTACCTGGCCCTGTTCTCGGGCGACGCGCAAGCCACCGGGTCGGGGGCAAAACGCAATCCCGACGGCTCCAACCCGATCGTCGGCGGTCATACCCAGGTCGGCACCGACGACCCGCCGGCCGACACTCCCCTCGACACGCCCAATCTCGGGGCGGCGCTGATCCGCGCCGGCCACAGCTTTGTCGGATATGCCGAGGATCTCCCATATCCTAGCTTCACCGGCATCTCGCACACCGGCCCAGCGGGAAGCGGCATCGACTATCAGCGCAAGCACAATCCGTGGGTCAATTGGCAGGCGGCGAGCGACACCGCCATCGGCCGCAACCAGCTGCCCTCCACGGTCAATCTGCCGTTTACCGCCTTTCCCACCGACGATGCCGGCTTTGCCCGGTTGCCGACAGTGGCCATCGTCGTACCCAATCAGATCAACGACGCGCACGGATCATCGGCCGCTCCGCCCGGGACCAATTACGGTCTCGCGATGGACGCCTGGCTGCGCGCCCACATCGAGCCTTACCGACGCTGGGCGATGACGCACAACAGCCTGCTGATCATCACCTGGGATGAAGACGAGGACGATTATACCCCGGTCACCGACGCCGCGGGCGCGCGCGTCGCCAAGCGCTACATCAACCTGATACCGACGGTGATGGCGGGGCAGGGGGTCGCGCCGGGCAAATACGACGAGCGCATCGACCACTTTTCCGTGCTGCGGACGATCGAGGATTTCTACGGGCTGGCGCCGCTCGCCCGCGGCGACGCGGAAGCGCGGCCGATCGTCGGCCCGTTCCGGAAGCCGTGACCGGGCTGGCAGGGCGTTGACCCGAAGGCTGACAGCGCCAGAGCGTGAGGTAGCCTTCCGGCGTCTCAGACGGGCGTCGCCACCCACCTCACCCCCGCCCTCTCCCCCCAACAGGCGGAGAGGGAGATCGTGCAGCGGCGAACGTGCCGCGCAGGCGGTTGCAAATCGTAACGGTCAGGCCGGGATGGTCAACGCGATCAGCTTGTTGGCGGCGCGCTCGGCGCGGTCGAGGTGGCGGCAGGTGTCAATCAATTCCGCGAATTGAGTTTCGGAGATGGCAAGTCCCGGGCCGACCGGGCGAATGCGTCTCGCTTCTTCTTCGAAATCCCAGATGAATTCGCGGCCAGTGCCTTCTTTGGTGAAACTGCGGCCGTCCTTCAAGAACACCGTGATGCGCGGGCCGAACAGGGTGCGGCGCACCGTCGGGATCAGAGTTACGCGGTGCATCAGCTCGAGCACCGCCGGCGGGTCGCTCTCACCGGGGGCCGGCCGGTCGCCGCGCAACAGCGGATAGCCGCGCGCGACGGCGCCATAGGCGGTGAAATACTGCGTGCTGCCGATTTGTGGCGGGTTGTCGATACCGCGGCTCGGAAAGGCCGGGCTCGGATATTCGGTCTCCAGCCAGTTGACCAAGGCCTCGATATGGTCGATGTCCTGGTGACGAATGTCGTGCTCTTCGCACAGTTTCGCGGTCACGTCGATATGGGCGATGTTGTAGCCGGCGGTCGAATAGATCCGGTACAGGGTTTCGAGAAAGATCCAGTCGCGGCCCAGGCCTTGGGTAATCTTGGCCATATCGGTGCGGTTGTCGCCGGTAAAGCTGTAGCGCAATTCGCCGCGATTGTTGCCGGCATAGGCATGGTAGAAGCCGGCCTCGCCCTCCAATGTCGTTTCGCCGCCCGGCGTTCCGTGCTTGGCCAATGCGACCGCCAGCAAGCGCGTTGCGCACCGCGCCGCCCTCACGCAGTGAACGGCCGCCGCTGCGCGCGCCTTCGAGATTGCCGGCAGCGAGATTGACGCATTGGGCGATCGCGCCGTTGATCTGGTTCGCATCGAGGCCCCCGAGTTTGGCGGCGACAATCGCGGCGCCGAAGATGCCGAACACCGGACCGGCGTGAAAGCCGCGCGACATCACCGTCGGAATGAACTCGGCGGCCATCCGCTCCATGACTTCGTAACCGGCAGCAACCGCGGTCAGAAACGCTTGGCCCGAAGCGCCGGTCACCTCCGCCGCCACGAGAGCCGCCGGCAGGATCGCCGTGCCGGGGTGGGTCAGCATCCGAAAAGTGTCCCACTTGCCGCCGGCGAAGATCGTCTCGGTGTTGACAAACGCGGCCCCAGCTTTGGTGAGTTTCGCGCCATCGCACAGCACGGTCGCAACCCCGCCGCCGCCTGCCTCCTCCGCCTGCATCAGCCCCAGCGCCTGTTTGCTGGCCGGCATATCGTGGGCGACGAGCGCCGAGGACAATGCCTCCAAGGTGACACCCTTGGCCCGGTCGATCACAGCGGGCGGCAGGTCCTGGTATTTGAGGTTGGCCACGAACGCGGCGAACTCGCGACTCAGCGACATGGCAGTTTCCTCTCACAGGAAATTGAACTCTATGGCTAAGGTTATACCGCTATTCCTGCGACCCCGAGCGTCTGTGGATCCCTTGCCCATCGCGCCTGCAAATCCTGCGGACTTGACCGGTCCGATGCTGTGCCCAGTAACGGAAACATGAACGACGGCGGCCGCGCGTCCGTGGCGCCAATACTGGCGGACAAGGATTTTGCGGCGGCATCGGTCTTCGAGCCGGCAAACCTGTTGCGCGAGGCGCGGCGCCAGAAGGGGCTGGCGGCCGCGGATGTCCCGGAAATCTGCATCCTCGACCCCGACGGCGACATTCTGCGCGGGCTGCGCCAATCCGGGGAGGCGCGGCGTTCGCCAGGTTGGGCGTGCTACCACACCGATCTCTACGAGTTCGACTACGGCCCCGAGCGTTTCGGCATTATCGGCTGCGCGGTCGGCGCCCCGTTTGCGGTGCTGCTGGCGGAACAGCTCTTCGTCTCCGGCTGCCACCTTCTGATCAGCATGACCTCGGCCGGTCAGATTGTCGCCCGAGGGCCAACCCCCTATTTCGTATTGATCGACCGCGCCCTTCGAGATGAAGGTACGAGCTACCATTACTTGCCGCCTGCGGAATTTGCCGAGGCCGACGCCGCGCTGGCCGGCAGCGCTTTCGGGGTCCTTTCGGACCTGGCCGAACCGGTCTACCGCGGCGCCTCGTGGACGACCGATGCGCCATTTCGCGAGACCTCCGGCGCGATCGAACGGTGCCGTGCCCAAAATATCCTGGCTGTCGAGATGGAAGCGGCGGCGCTCTACGCTTTCGCCCGGGCGCGCGGGAAGCCGGTTCTGTGCTTCGCGCATGTGACGAACCGGATGGCCGTGGTTGCCGGCGATTTCGAAAAGGGCGAAGCCGACGGGGCCAAGGCTTCCTTGGCAGTGATCGCCGCCGCGGCGCGGGCCTGGCGCGGCACTGCCGGCCCTCGGCGATGAGCGAAATCCTGCCGAAGAACGATCTCAGCAAATTCTGCGCCGTGGCTATGATGGCCAAGGCGCCACGCATCGGCGACGCCAAGACGCGGCTGGCTCCGCCCTTATCGGAGACGGAGGCGGCGGCTCTGAGCAGTTGTTTCATCCAGGACACCGCCGACAACATCATTGCCGCGGCGCAATCGGCCCCGATCCACGGCCATGTTGCATATTCGCCCCCGGAGTCAGAGACGGTGTTTCGCGCTTTGCTGCCGGAGGCGATCCGGTTGTTGCCGTCGCGGCGGGTCGGCCTCGGCTACAGTCTCGCCGATACGGCCGAAGATTTGCTCGCCGCCGGTTACGGTTCAGTCTGTCTTGTCAACTCGGACAGCCCGACCTTGCCGACCTCGGTTTTGATCGAGGCTGCTCAGACATTGCAGGCATCAGGAGATCGGGTCGTGCTCGGCCCGGCCGAGGATGGCGGCTACTATTGCATCGGCCTGAAGAGCCCACATGCGCGTCTGTTCGAGGATATCGCCTGGAGCACCGAACAAGTCTTGGCGCAAACCCTCGAACGCGCACACGAAATTGGCCTCGACACGGCGGTCCTGCCGATGTGGTACGACGTCGACGATTTGGCGTCGCTGCGCCGCCTGACCAAAGAGCTGATCGGGGGTCCCATCCAAGAAAATGGGCGAACGCGGTTCGGGGCGCCGCATACCGCAGGATTCCTGATGCGTCTGCTCGGCAATGGCGGGGACCGGCGGATTGGTATTGGCTCGCCGATAGCCGGGATCGGCGGTCAGCGACTGTGAGGCGATGCCGCCTGTTCTCGTTGCTGGGATGCGCAGCAGCACTTCTCGGCCTCACCGCGATCGGCCTCTATCAGCAAAAGCGCGACGACATCAACGGCTTTCTCCTGGTCGCTATGGTACAAGCCGCCGTCTACCTGCTGTCGGTCGGGCTCGTCTGGAACCGGCGGACGTCCTGGCGCGCGCTGGTGGTGATCCTTGCCGCGGCCGCGCTCTTGCGCCTGCTAGTTCTCGGTGCGCCACCCTATCTTTCGAACGACATCTATCGCTATGTCTGGGATGGGCGGGTTGAGGGGGCCGGCATTAACCCTTATCGGTACGTCCCGGTCGACCCGCACCTCGACCGGTTGCGCGACTCGCAGATCTTCCTGCACATCAACCGCAGCACTTACGCGCCGACGATCTATCCCCCGGTGGCGGAGGGGATTTTCTTCGTCGTTACCCGGATCAGCCAGTCGCTGGTCGCGATGAGAGCGGCGATGGTCGTCTTCGAAGCCATTACCATCGCCGCTCTGTTACGGTTGCTCAAGACCGCCGGTCTCCCGTCTGGGCACATCCTCGTTTACGCTTGGCACCCGCTGCCGATCTGGGAATTTGCCGGCAGCGGCCATATCGACGCCGCCCTGATCGCCCTTGTCGTGCTGACCTTATGGGCCCGCCAGCGAGGCCGTTCGTGGCTCACCGGGCTCGCGCTCGCCGCCTCCACCCTGGTAAAATTCTACCCGACGGTACTGCTGCCAGCGGTGTATCGCCGTTGGGAGTGGCGGCTGCCGATCGCGTTTGTGGTGGCAGCGGTCCTCGGCTATCTGCCCTTTATCGGCGCAGGCTGGGGAGTCCTGGGTTTCTTGCCCGGATATGCCAGAGAAGAAGGCTTTACGGCGAACGGTGCGGGCTTCTTTTTATGGAGTGTGTTGCAGACTTTCCCGCCATTCACTGGGCTGCCGACGCTCTTTTATATCGCCGGCGCCGCGACAATTCTCACCGCGCTGGCCGCCGCCGTAAGCTTCGTCCACGATCCTCGAACCGGCCAGCTCGCCGGCGCCACGTTACTGGCGAGCACATTCATGTTTCTGCTGTCGCCCCACTATCCTTGGTATTTTGCTTGGCTGATTATCTTTGTCTGTTTCGCCCCCTATTTATCGCTGCTGTGGTTGACCAACGCGACCCTTTTGCTCTACCTCGTTCAAGTCGGGTCGCCCCTCACGAGAGAAGGTTACCGACTGCCGATAGAAGCGGCGATTTACGTGCCGTTTACCGTCCTGGCGATGGTCGATATCTGGCGTCGTCGGCAAGCCACAGCCCGGAGTTGTTGAGCATGTCCGACACCCTCGGCATCCCAATCGCCGCCGATCCCAGACGCTATTTCGACCATATCGCCGACGCACGCGGCCCGATCGCCGAAATCGAGCCGGTCTGCCTCTATCTCGAAACCACCAACCGCTGCAATCTGCTCTGCGCGACCTGCCCGCGAACCTTCGAAGCGCTGGAGCCGCCCGGCGATATGAGCTGGGAGCTGTTCACCAAAATCGTCGACCAATTTCCACGGATCTCCCGCGTCGTCCTACATGGTGTCGGGGAGCCGATGATGGTCCGGGCTTTGCCGCGCATGATCCGCTACCTGAAGGATCGCGGAAGCTACGTGCTGTTCAACACCAACGGCACCTTATTAACGGCGCGAAAAGGGCGCCAGCTGATCGAGACCGGGCTCGACGAGCTGCGCCTGTCGCTCGACGCCGCCGAGCCGGGAGCGTTCAGGCTGGTGCGCGGGCGCGACATGTTTGCCCGGATCCTGCGCAACATCCGCGCTTTCCGCGCGCTTCAGCTGGAAATCGGTGCGGCGACCCCGCGTCTGTCACTATGGCTTACCGGCCTCAAGGAGACTGTCGGGCAGCTGGCCGACTTCGTTAGATTGGCCCACGATTTGGGCATAGCCGAGGTTTATCTCCAGAGGCTCGTCTATTTCCCCGACGGGCAGGGTTTGGCGCGATCGCAATCTGCCCTGTTCGAAGGCGATGACGGTGAGGAGGACCGGCTGGTTCGCGAGGCCGAGGCATTGGCGCGGCAGCTCGGGATCAGCTTCAACGCGTCGGGGGCGACCGATCCTGCCGCGAGCCTAAAGCAGGCGGAGGACAGGCAACCCTGGTCGCTGTGCCGCCGGCCCTGGACATTGATGTATTTCACTGCCCATGGACGCGCGATTCCGTGCTGCATAGCCCCATTTTCGATGCGCGGATATGACGCCTTCACGCTCGGCGAGGCGACCCAACAAAGCCTGCGCGAGATCTGGAACGGCGAGCGCTACCAGGCATTCCGCAGCGCATTGCTGAGCGACACGCCCTCGCCGGCCTGCGCCGGTTGCGGATTGCGCTGGAGCTTGTGAGGATGGCGCGGCCGCGAGTCGCGCTGATCATCCCGACCCTCGACGAAGAGGAGGCAATCGGGGGGGTTCTCGCTGCGGTCCCGCGCGATATGGTCGATGAAATAATCGTCGCCGACAGCGGCAGCACCGACCGTACCGTCGAGCGGGCCCGTACCGGCGGTGCGCGGGTGGTGAATGAAACCCGCCGCGGTTACGGCCGGGCGTGCCATGGTGGCGCCGAAGCGGCAAGCGATTGCGACATCCTGGTCTTTCTCGACGGCGATGGCAGCGATCGGCCGGAATTGATCCCGGCATTGCTCGCGCCGATCCTCGAAGGCGGGTACGATTTCGTCATCGGCTCGCGCACCCGCGGGCGACGCGAACGTGGCAGCATGAGCGCTCACCAGGTCTTGGCCGGCTATGCCGCCGGCATCGCGCTGCGGCTGCTTTATGGCGTCAACTATACCGACATGTGTCCCTTTCGCGCGATCCGCCGGGAAGCGTTGATGCAGCTCGACATGCACGAGATGACATATGGCTGGAACCTGGAAATGCAGATGCGCGCGGCTCGCGCCGGCTTGCGCATCCTCGAGATCCCGGTCGACCACCGCCGGCGGGCCGGTGGCGTCTCAAAGGTTTCCGGCAGCCTGTTGGGAACGATCAGGGCGAGCCTGCGGATCGGCGCGACCCTGACGCGGATTGCTTGCGAAGGACGGCGGTGATGATGAGACCCAACCCGATCTCTGATGTTTCCATATTCCTGACCCAGCCGGGCTGGCCGACGCCCGTTTTTTGGCTGCTGATTATCGCCAGCATCGCGATCGCGGTTTACGCTTGGCGCACGATCCCCGCCCAGCGCACCGGGATGAATTTATTCGGCTGGGCCGCTCGTTTTCTCATCGGCGCGTTCTGGTGGCAGCAGAGCCTATGGAAGCTGCCGCCCTATTACACCGACCATCCTGATAAGCCGTTCGGCGCGACCGGGCTCGCTTATTGGATGGGTTTGATGGGCAAGTACGCCGCGACCCCGTTGCAGTCCGATTTCGTCAACAATATCGTGTTGCCCCACTTTTATTTGTTCGCGCCGGTGGTCTATGCTGCCGAGGTCCTGACCGGCATATCCCTGATTTTCGGCCTGTTCGTGCGCCTGTGGGGGCTGATCGGCGCATTGCAAATCCTCAATTTGTGGCTCGGGCTGTACTGGGCGCCGGGCGAATGGCCATGGACCTATTTCTATTTGCTCTTGCTGCAATTGACCTTTGCCGTGCAGCGCTATGGGCGCGCCCTCGGCCTCGACGCGATCATCATCAGTCGCGTCGGATCACCGCGATCGGCCGCTGTGCCGCGTTTCCTCACGCTGGTGACGTAAAGCAACTCGAATGTTCTCGCCAAGCTCGGCCCAAAAATCCTCAGTCACCTCACCCGCGCAGAGGGCGTGGGAGGGGCCGTCCAACGCAACGTTCGGAAGCACTGAAGTGGGCGTTACGTGTCCGTTCTGATCCTCGCATTTTTGATCGGTGCGGTCGCCGGGCTGCGGGCACTGACCCCGCTCGCCGCAGTCAGCTGGGCCGCCCGCCTCGGCTGGGTGCCTTTGCAAGGTACCTGGCTGACGTTTCTGGGCTTTGCCGCGACGCCGTATATTCTCACGGTGTTGGCGATCGCCGAACTGATTGGCGACAAGCTGCCGCAAACTCCCAGCCGCAAGGCGGCGATGCCGTTCGTGGTCCGAATCATCAGCGGGGCCTTGTGCGGCGCGGCCCTAGGCACGCCGAACCTATCCTCGATCGGCGGCCTCGTCTCCGGGGTGCTCGGCGCCGTCGCCGGCACCTTAGGCGGCTACGAATTCCGCTCTCGGCTGGTCAAGGCCATCGGTGGCCGCGATCTCCCGATCGCCCTTCTTGAGGACACCATCGCAATCGTCGCCGCCATCCTGATGACCCTGAGCTCCTAAATCTCGAGCTTCACCTCAGCTCCGGGAAATCTTCCTCCCGAAATTCGCCCTTAGCGCGGCCGGCCTGGGTGCCGCGGGCGGCCTTGGCAGTGCGCAGTTCGACGCGGCGAATTTTGCCCGAGATGGTTTTCGTTAGTTTGGCGAATTCTAGGCGGCGGATGCGCTTGTATGGCGCCAGATGAGCGCGCAGGTGGCGGAAGATCGAGAGCGCCGTGTCGCGATCGAGCGGATGGTTCCCCGCCAGCGAAACAAATGCTTTCGGGATTGCGAGGCGGAGGGGGTCACATGGCGGACCTGGCCGCGCTCGAAGCGGTCGACGAGATCGTCGCGGTTCAACAGAGTCGTTGCCGGGATGAGACCCGGCCGATCATTGCCCTGCGCCGTCGGGTCGAAATAATCGAGCGCCCAAGTAAGCCGATCGAGCACCGGCCAGCGGTAATCGCGATAGGCGCGTTCGTATTCCTCGCGATGAGCGAGCAGAAAGTCACGGCTTCGATAAAAGTCCTGACGAACATGCACGCTCCTCCCAAAAATTCGCCTTAAGGTCACGGCAATTCTAGCGTGAAACAGCAGTTAAAGATCACCCAGCCATTTCCTGGACGATCCCGAGGATTTCGCGGCGGCGCAAGAAGGCCAATAGGAACCGGTTCAGTCACTTCGGCGCGAACCACCAGGCAGCTCTTGACCATGATGTTCTCCTCCTGTCGATGGATTGATCGTCTAGTACCGACCTCTAATAGTAAAATCTTGACAGTTCTCACACGCTTTCAAATGTGCCGCGACCGACAGGCGGCAATTGGAAGCTCAACGTCGGGCGCGGGATCGCATCCTCTATCTCCTTTGCCCCGCTTGCCGAAAGGGCTGCGTGGCGACGTTAGAAGATCGGCGGTCCGGTTTGCCGGCTCGACGAGATTAAGCCTCAATTCGCGCGGCAGGACATGCCTATTATCAACTCTGCGCCTCCGCTCGCGGAAGCGCCGATGAAATTCGTGAAACAGCGCTTGGTGAAGAGCATCCGCGATGGCATTGCCTGGGAGACAGGGTCTTTACGATCCGCGCAACGAGCACGACTCGTGCGGCGTAGGTTTCGTCGCCAACATAAGGGGACGAAAATCGCACGCTATCATCGAGCGCGGCCTGCAGATCCTGGTCAATCTTGATCATCGCGGCGCGGTCGGGGCCGATCCGCTGGTCGGCGACGGCGCCGGGTGCTTGATCCAGATGCCGGACGCGTTGCTGCGCGATTGGGCGCGCGCACAGGGTCTCTCCTTACCGGCACCCGGCCGCTATGCCGTCGCCATGTGCTTTCTGCCGCGCGACCAGGCAGCGCGCGATTTCGCAATTCGACATATTGAGCATTTCATCGAAGCCGAGGGGCAGTCGCTGATCGGCTGGCGTACTGTGCCGACCGACACCACCGGGCTCGGCGAGCGGGTGATCGAAACGATGCCGGCGATCCGCCAGGCGATTGTCGCCGCCGATCCGTCGCTCCCCGATCAGGACGCGTTCGAGCGCAAGATCCTGACGATCCGCAAACAGGCGTTGAACAGTGTTATAGCGCTGGCCGAGCAGCACGGCATGCCCGGTCTGCCCGAACTCTACATGCCGTCCTTCTCGACCCGGACCATCGTCTATAAGGGTCTGCTGCTGGCGCCGCAAGTTGGCGGCTTTTACGAAGACCTGCGCAACCCCCTGACAGTCTCGGCGTTGGCGCTCGTCCATCAGAGGTTTTCAACCAACACCTTCCCGTCGTGGCGGCTCGCTCATCCGTATCGGTTTTTGTGCCACAACGGCGAGATCAACACCGTCCGCGGCAATGTCAATTGGATGCATGCGCGCCGCCAGGCGATGACCTCCGAGCTGCTGGGCGCCGATCTGGCCAAGATGGTCCCGCTGATCGGTCCGAACCAGTCCGACACCGCCTGTATCGACAACGCGCTGGAGTTGCTGGTCATTGGCGGAGGCTACTCGCTAGCCCACGCGATGATGATGCTGATCCCCGAGGCCTGGGCCGGCAACCCGCTGATGGAGCCGCAGCGGCGGGCTTTTTACGAATACCACGCGGCGTTGATGGAGCCGTGGGATGGTCCGGCGGCGATCGCCTTTACCGACGGTCGCCAGATTGGCGCCACCCTCGACCGCAACGGGCTCAGGCCGGCGCGCTATGTGATCACCGATGACGAACATGTGATCATGTCTTCGGAGGCGGGCGTATTGCCGGTGCCCGAGGAGAAGATCACCCGCAAGTGGCGGCTCCAGCCGGGCAAGATGCTGCTGATCGACTTCGAAGAGGGGCGGATCGTCGACGACGAGGAGATCAAGCGCAAACTCGCCGCCGAGCACCCGTATGAAGCTTGGCTGCAGGCGACGCAGTTCAAGCTTGCCGAGCTGCCGGAATTATCGGGGGAGCATGCCGGAAAGGCCTATGGGGTGTCGGCGCGGCCCAACGACCCCACGACGCATCTCAATCAGCAGCAGGCGTTCGGCTATACTCAAGAAGACATCCAGTTCTTTCTGGAGCCGATGGCGCGCGATGCCGACGACCCGGTCGGCTCGATGGGCACCGACACCCCGATCGCCGCGCTGTCGACTAAACCCAAACTGCTCTACAACTACTTCAAGCAGAACTTCGCGCAGGTCACCAATCCGCCGATCGATCCGATCCGCGAGGAATTGGTGATGTCGCTGGTCTCGATGATCGGGCCGCGGCCGAACTTGTTGGGGCACGAAGCCGGCACGCATCATCGGCTGGAGGTATCTCAGCCGATCCTGACCGACGGCGATCTGCAGAAGATCCATGCGATCGAGACACTGGTTCCAGCATTCCGCACCGATACGCTGGACGCCACTTGGCCGGCGGCGGAGGGCGCCGACGGCATGGCGCCGGCCCTCGAGCGGCTGTGCCGCGAGGCTACCGAGGCCGTAGAGGCCGGTCACAACATCCTGATCCTGTCCGACCGGGCAACCTCGGCTGAGCGGGTGCCGATCCCGGCATTGCTGGCCACCTCTGCCGTGCACCATGACCTGATCCGACGTGGCCAGCGCACCTTGACCGGGATCGTCGTCGAGACCGGCGAGGCCCGCGAGGTCCATCACTTCTGTGCGCTCGCCGGCTATGGCGCCGAAGCGATCAATCCCTATCTCGCCTTTGCGACGATCGAGCAGATCCGGATCGAGAACGGGCTCGCGCTCAGCGCCGAAGCCGTGCAGAAAAATTATTTGAAGGCGCTGGGCAAAGGCATTCTCAAGGTCATGTCCAAAATGGGCATTTCGACCTACCAGTCCTATTGCGGCGCGCAGATCTTCGACGCGGTCGGACTGGCTACGAGTTTTGTCGACAAATATTTCACCGGCACTGTGACGACGATCGAGGGAGTCGGTTGGCGCGAGATCGCCCGGGAAGCGGTCGAGCGCCATCGCCACGCCTACGGCGACGACCCGATTTACCACGAGCTGCTCGATGTCGGCGGCGATTATGCTTTTCGCCTGCGCGGCGAGGACCACGCCTGGACGCCGCAGTCGGTGGCGCGGCTGCAGCACGCGGCACGGGGCAATTCGCTCGACGAGTACCGGGCCTTTGCCGCGACGATCAACGATCAGAGCGAGCGCCTGCTGACCATCCGCGGACTGATGTCACTCGACTTCGCCCCGGAGCCGGCGCCGCTCGACGAGGTCGAACCAGCGGTCGAGATCGTCAAGCGTTTTGCGACTGGAGCGATGAGCTTTGGCTCGATCAGCCGCGAGGCGCACACCACCCTCGCGATCGCGATGAACCGCATCGGCGGCAAATCCAATACCGGCGAGGGCGGGGAGGAGGCCGAGCGGTTCAGGCCGCTTGAAAACGGCGATTCGAAGCGCTCGGCGATCAAGCAGGTGGCTTCGGGCCGGTTCGGCGTCACCACCGAATACTTGGTCAACGCCGATGTTCTGCAGATCAAGATGGCGCAAGGGGCGAAGCCCGGCGAAGGCGGGCAATTGCCCGGTCACAAGGTGGACAAGGCGATCGCCAAGGTGCGGCATTCGACGCCGGGGGTCGGGCTGATCTCGCCGCCGCCGCACCACGACATCTACTCGATTGAGGATCTGGCGCAACTGATCCACGATCTGAAGAACGCCAATCCACAGGCCGCGGTGTCGGTCAAGCTAGTTTCCGAGGTCGGTGTCGGCACGGTCGCTGCCGGGGTGAGCAAGGCGCGCGCCGACCATGTGACGATCGCCGGGTTCGAGGGCGGCACCGGCGCGAGCCCTTTGACCTCGCTGACCCATGCCGGCTCGCCCTGGGAAATCGGCCTCGCCGAGACCCAGCAAACCCTGGTGCTGAACGGCTTGCGCGGCCGCATCGCGGTGCAGGTCGATGGCGGTTTGCGGACCGGCCGAGATGTCGTCGTTGCGGCGCTGATCGGCGCCGACGAGTTCGGTTTCTCGACGGCACCGTTGATTGCCGCCGGTTGCGTCATGATGCGTAAATGTCATCTCAACACCTGCCCGGTCGGCATCGCTACCCAGGACCCGGTGTTGCGCGAGCGCTTTACCGGTCAACCCGAGCACGTTATCAACTATTTCTTCTTTGTCGCCGAAGAAGTGCGCGAGTTGATGGCGCGGCTTGGTTTCCGCAAATTCAGCGACATGATTGGCCGCACCGACCGCCTCGACATGGTCCCGGCGATCGAACACTGGAAGGCCAGAGGCATCGATCTTTCGCGTCTGCTTCACTATGCGGCGCCCAAGCCGGGGGTAGCGGTCTACAATTGCGAACGGCAGGACCATCATCTCGACAAGGCGCTCGACAACGAGCTGATCACGGCGGCGCAACCGGCACTGGACGCCCGCGAACCGGTGCGGATCGAGCTCCCGATCCGCAACGTGCATCGCACCGTGGGCGCCATGCTTTCGGGTCAGGTCGCACAGCGCTATGGCCACGCTGGTCTGCCGCAGGACATGATCTGGGCTAGCTTTCGCGGGACCGCGGGACAGAGCTTCGGCGCCTTTCTTGCGCGCGGTGTGACGCTCGAGCTGTTCGGTGACGCCAACGACTATGTCGGCAAGGGGTTGTCGGGTGGCCGCGTGATCGTTCGCCAGCCGCCCGAGGCTACGCGCGAGCCGACTGAAAACATCATCATCGGCAACACCGTGCTCTACGGGGCGATCGCCGGCGAGGCCTATTTCGAGGGCGTCGCCGGCGAGCGCTTTGCGGTACGCAACTCGGGCGCAGTGGCGGTCGTCGAGGGGACCGGAGATCACGGTTGCGAATACATGACTGGCGGGGTCGTCGTTGTAATCGGCGACACCGGTCGCAATTTTGCCGCCGGCATGTCGGGCGGGATCGCCTATGTCTGGGACCCGAAGGCACGGTTTCCCAGCCTATGCAATCTTGCGACGGTTGGTCTCGAAGCGGTCACCGCCCCCGATCCGAGTGAGAGCGAGGACCCCGACCGGCCGCACCAGCGTTCGCCCAGTGTCGAGGACGCCGGCATGGGCGATTTGTTGAGCTTCGACGCTGCGCGCCTCCGCATCCTGCTCGAACGCCATCATCTGCTGACCGGCAGCGAGCGCGCCCGCGCGCTGCTCGAAGACTGGAACAATGCGCTGGGCTGCTTCGTCAAGGTGATGCCGAAGGACTATCGGCGCGCGCTGCTCGAAATGCAGGCCGAGCGCCAGACCGTCCGCACGGAAGCCGCCGAATGACGTCGAGTTTCGTCCACGTCCCGTCCTCCCGGCGGAGGCCGGGACCGATTCTGTCATGGGTATCGGCTTTCGCTGGTGTGACGACCTCTCATGGCTAGGCCCACTGGCTTTCTCGAGATCGAGCGCCGCGACCGGCCCTACGAGAAGCCCGACATCCGTCGGCGTGGCTGGAACGAGTTCGTCAAGCCATTGCCCGAACCGGAGACCCGCAAACAGGCCGCGCGCTGCATGGATTGCGGCATCCCGTTCTGTCATGACGGCTGCCCAGTCAACAATCTGATCCCCGATTGGAACAATTTGGTCTATCGCGACCAGTGGCAGGCGGCGCTGAAGACGCTGCACTCGACGAACAACTTTCCGGAATTCACCGGCCGTGTCTGCCCGGCTCCGTGCGAGGCATCTTGCACGCTGAACATCGACGACAATCCGGTCACGATCAAGACGATCGAATGCGCGATCGTCGACCGCGGCTGGCAGGAAGGATGGATCGAGCCGGTGCTTCCGCCGCGGCGGACCGGCAAGCGTGTCGCCGTCGTCGGGTCGGGGCCGGCGGGGTTGGCCTGCGCACAGCAGCTGGCGCGCGCCGGGCACGCAGTGACGGTGTTCGAAAAGAGCGATCGCATCGGCGGCCTGCTGCGCTACGGCATCCCCGATTTCAAGATGGACAAGTCGCTGATCGACCGGCGTGTCGCGCAAATGCAGGCCGAGGGGGTTGCCTTCCGTACCGAGGTCGAAATCGGGGTCGGTCTGACGATGGCCTCGCTGGCCGAGGAGTTCGACGCCGTCGCAATGACCGGCGGCGCCGAGGCGCCGCGCGACCTCGAAGTGCCGGGACGCGCGCTCGACGGCATACATTTCGCAATGGACTTCCTGCCGCAGCAGAACAAACGCAATGCCGGCGACAGCGAGGAGCGGGCAGCTCCCAATGGGACCATCACGGCGGCCGGCAAACATGTTGTCGTAATTGGTGGCGGTGACACCGGATCGGATTGCATCGGCACCTCGGTGCGCCATGGGGCGGCATCGATCACCCAGCTCGAAATCCTGCCGAAGCCGCCCGAACGCGAGAACAAGGCAATGACTTGGCCCGATTGGCCATTGAAATTGCGCACCTCGTCCTCGCAGGAGGAGGGCTGCGAGCGCGACTGGTCGGTATTGACCAAGCGGGCGATCCCCGGGTCGGGCTCAGGGAACTCGAACGGCCGAATCACCGCGCTCGAATGCGTGCGCGTCGAATGGATCAAGAGCCCGGACGGCCGCTTCGTGATGCAGGAAGTCCCGGGCAGCGCCTTCTTGCTGAAGGCTGACCTCGTCCTGTTGGCGATGGGATTCTTGGGGCCGCACAAGCAAGGGATGGTCGAGCAGTCCGGCGCCGCATTGGACGCGCGCGGCAATATCGCCGCCAATACCATCGATTATCGTACATCGGTCCCCAAACTGTTTGCCGCCGGGGACATGCGCCGCGGTCAATCCCTCGTCGTCTGGGCGATCCGCGAAGGCCGCCAATGCGCCCGCGCTATCGACGAGTTCCTGATGGGAACCAGCCTGTTGCCGCGATAATTGCGCCGGGGCTTCGCCTTCTCCGGCACGACGCCATCCGAGGAGGGTCACGGCTTGGCATCGGGAAAGGTGATGTCGACGCGACCCTGTTGGGGCTTTTCCGGCGCTTTTGCCGCGGCGATCTCGGCGTCCCGGTGCTGCCGGTAAACGCTGCGCAGCTCGGCATAATAATCGAGCGAGTTTCGCTCCAATTCGTCGAGATCCTTGAGGTGCTGCGCGCGGCTGTCGACCATATTGGCGCCCGTAGCGGCGGCGCTCGCATAGGTCGCGGGCGCACCACCGACAAAGGTCAGCGGGTTCAGCGCCAGGTCGACCGCGGTACCCACCGCATCGCGCGGATTTGACGGGCCGAGCAGCGGCAATTCAACAAACGGACCCTCGCCGACCCCCCAGACGGCGAGCGTCTGGCCGAAATCGGCGCTGTGCGGCGGCAGCCCCCACTTCTTTGCGACATCGACGATGCCGCCGGCGCCGACGGTAGTGTTGACCGCCAGCCGCCGAACAGATTGCCATGCCTGAGCAACATGCCCCTGCAACAGGTCGTTGACCGCAATCGCCGGTTCTTTGAGATTCTGCACGACGTTGGCAACGCCTTGGCGAACCGGCTGCGGCACGTGGTCGACATAGGCCTGTGCTACCGGCCGCATGACCGCATGATCGGCGGCGAGATTGGCCTTGAATATCGCTCGATTGACCGGCTCGCCGGGGTCGTTGACGGTGTCTGTATCGGTCGCGGCCGGCGCGCCGTCCGATCGACCGGCACAGCCACCGCAGCAGCCAAGCAGAATGCCGAGCGCAGCCGCGGTCGCCGCGCGCTGTACCGTGTTGCGGTGAGCCCGCCTGCCGGCGCCGCTATCGCGTCCAGACACTATACCCAACTCCATCGGCCCTGCCGTCTATGGGTGGTGAGAAGCTCGCCATAAATATCCGGGTTGCGGCAAATAACCATGCCAGCCGCGTTTCGATCAGGTCTATGTCTTGGCTTTTGGGTTTTTTGTTGACCTTGATCAACGCACGACGGCAGCTTTCTGCTGAAAATTCAGCCTGGTCGCGATGGAGAACAGGAATGTCGATGTCGTTGAAGGTGATGGTTCTGATCGTCGCGCTGATTGCGTGGCTGCCGGCCGAGGCGCAATATTTGGGGCTCGGTCTCGAATCGAACATCGAGCTGACCAAAAACGACCTCGCCATCATTCACCGCGTCGTCGACGAGCAGGTCCACGGCAAAGCCGTCGGCACGACCGCTTCATGGAGCAATTCCGAATCAGGCAATTACGGGAGCATAAAACTGCTTAAAAAGTACAGCGTTAATGGCCGGCCTTGCGAATCCGTCGGATATACGTTGGCGACGCGAAAGATGGCAACCTCACCCGAGCACTACATGCTGAATAGCTGCCTGCTATCCGATAGAATCTGGCGGATCTCGTAAGTGCGGGCGGCGCGGCTGAAATGTCGGAGCCTAAATGACAGAGTGGACCGAGACCTATCGTGGCACCGTGGCGCCTTGGGAATGCGACGTCACCGAGCATTTTACCATTGCCTGTTATTTCGATCGGGTTGATCAGTCCGCCGCGAGCATTGCCGAAACCCTCGGCGTCGCCGACGGTCTGCGCAGCGGCAGTTTCGCTCGCCGGTTCAACCTCCGCTTTACTCGCGAGCTGCGGGCCGGCGACAGCTTTCATGTCGAGAGCGCCGCGATCGGAATCGACCCGGCCTTGCGGCTAGGGCACCGCGTCGTCAATTCGGCGAACGGCGACCGGGTGACATGGATCGAGGAGGTGTGGGACATGCCGCCCGCCTTGCTGACGACCGAACGGCGCGATGTGATCGCGCGCCGGGTGGCGACTTGGGAAGGGCCGGCGTCGGAGGCGCGCCCCGAGCCGCAGACAATGGCCGGCGCCGTTCCGAGTGCGCGCGGCCGGGTTAAGCCGACCGATCTCGACGAATTCGGGCGTTTCTCCCTCGCCGCCTTTGTTCACCGGTTTACCGATGCATTGCTGCAGGCGGCGGCGGTGATTGGCATGACCACCGAGTATATAAAGACGCAGCGCCGCGGCTTCTCGACCTTTGAGCTCGCCCTGCAGATCACCGACGCGCCGCGGCTAGGTGAGCCGTATCTGGTAGAGACCGGGATCGCCCATCTCGGCAGCTCCTCGATCCGCTTTCTCCATCGCATGTCCGATCCGCGCAGTGGCACGGAGTTCGCGCGGCTCGGCCAGTTCGGGGTGCAACTTGACCTCGATGCGCGGCGGCCGGCGCCATTGCCGGAGGAGATCCGCGCGCGGGCAGCGCCGTTGCTACTTGTGCTCGACTGATTGGTCCCGGTCGGCTGCAAGCATCGGTCTTACGCCATAACGACGCCGTCTGCTATCGCTAAGTAATGGCAGGCTGCCCCGGCCAGGACAAAGGCGTGCCAGATCGCGCTGTGAAACGGCAGTCGACGCCAAAGATAGAATGTGACCCCGACTGTATATAGGACGCCGCCGGCGGCGAGCTGCAGTCCGGTAGCGGGCGAGACTGAAGGCACGAGCACGGCAGCGCTGACCCAGCCGAGGATCAGATAGGGGATTGCCGATTGCCTGGCGTTGGTCGGCAAGCACAGCTTGGCGACGATCCCGATCGTCGCGGCAGCCCAGACTGCCGCAGTCGTGGCGGATCCCCAGACCGCGTCGCTGTGGCTGAGCGCAAACGGTGTGACGGTGCCGGCGATCATCGCGAAGATCGCGGCGTGGTCGAGACGGCGCAGCATCCCGCGACCCGGCGGTCCGGCAGCAGCGTGGTAGGCGAGCGAACTCCCGAGCATCGCCAACAGCCCCGCGGCATAGATGGCGACGCCGATCAGGAGGCGGGTGTCGCGCCGAGCAATTGTTGCCACCAGAAGCGCGATCGCGCCAGCTGTGCCGAGGAGTAGGCCGCAGACCAGGATGCAGAGATCGGCCCAGCGTTCGGCCGGGCGGCGAGGAGATATCGCCATGGCCAGAATTGTCACCGCCGCGTCCCCGCTCGTCCCGCCGCGCCATCCCGGGCCGCAAGTCGTGCGTCGGCGTTTAATCTTTCGGCCGGATAATGGTCAATGCGTATCGTCCTGAGGTTCCAGCGACCAGTAGTAGCCGACGGTCGGCACGCGGGCCATCGAGCTGTACCCGGCCGTCGGACCCGTGTAGGTGGTTATCGGCGGCGCTTCGACCGTGCGGGTATTCGGTTTCACGGCAGCCGGCTCTTCGGCGACGATCTGTTTGGAGATATCCGGTACCGAGCTGAAATTGACGGTCGCGGGGAGTTTAAGGCAATTGCCGTGCCTTTTTGAGCCGCAGGATGCAGCGCCGACGGAACTCGCCGCCGAAGCGGCGCTGATGACGAGGGTCACGGCGGTCAAGACCCAAAACTTCATCTAAGCGTGCCGTGTAGAAACAAATGCTTCAGCAACACTGTGCCGAATCGTTAATGCCGTGTCCAGCCTTGGCGCACAAGCGGTCGCGGGCCGGCCTCATTCGGCATCTGGTTGCTCTGTCGGGTGAGCGTCAGAAAAAGCGGGTATCGCCATGCAGGTGTCGTAAATCCGCATTATCCGCGGATAGGCATCAAGCGGGCAGTCGAAAGTCTTGGCCGGAGTTACCTGGGTTATCAGGCAGATATCGGCGATCGACAGCCGTTCGCCGTGGCAGAAATCGCCGCTCTCAGGATGTCGGGCGAGCCGCGCTTCGATCGCTTCGAGACCCAGGCCCAGCCAATATTGGATCCAGGCGAGCCGCTGCGCGTCGCTGAGCTTCAGCACATCGGTGAGATAGTGGCGAACCCGCGGGACGATCAGCGGGTGAGAATCGGCGACATTGATTAGGGCCAGCCCGCGCACCCATGCGCGCGCCTCCGGCTCGGCCGGCAACAATGGCGGCTGCGGGTACCTCTCGTTGAGGTACTCGAGGATGGCCAGGGATTGGAACAGCTCGACCCCGTCGTCGATCAGGGTCGGCACCATCATCTGCGGATTGAGTGCGCGGTATTCGGCCGCGAACTGATCGCCTTTTTCGAGATGAAGGTAGCTGTCCTCGCGCGCGATCCCCTTTAAATTCAACGCGATGCGCACGCGAAAACTCGCTTGCGAGCGGTAATAGGTGTAGAGCTTCATGCCTCACTCTCCTCTTGTCGCAGCGGATCGCGGCGAACAGCACAAATAGCGGGGGATCGATGCTCGAGAAAGGCCCGGCGGTGTTCCTCCACTACGACCAGGCAGCACTCGACGCGGCCTATGACCAGGCCGCCTATGCGCCGAACCGCGAGCAGCTGATCGAACGCCGTATCGGCGACAGCCGGATGGCGCGGGGGCGCATCGGCGAACCCGAGCGCATCGCCTATGGTTCGGCCGAGATAGAGTGGCTCGACATCTATCGCACCGGGCGCACCGCGGCGCCGGTCTTTGTCTTTATCCATGGCGGCGCTTGGCGCAGCGGACGCTCGAGAGATTTCGCGGTGCCGGCTGAAATGTTCCTCGCCGTCGGGGCGCATTATATCGTGCCCGACTTCGCCTGGGTGCAGGATGTCGGCGGCAGCTTGATGGTGCTCGCTGATCAGGTCCGTCGTGCCGTCGCCTGGGTTTACGAGAACATCGCTCGCTTCGGCGGTGACCCGAACCGGCTTTATGTCGGCGGCCAATCGTCGGGCGGGCACCTCGCCGCGGTCGCGCTGACGACCGACTGGCAGCATCAATTCGACCTACCGGCAAATATCATCAAAGGCGGGATCTGCATCAGCGGCATGTACGACCTCGAGCCGGTGCGGCTTTCCGCACGAAACCGTTACGTCGCGTTCGACGACGCGACGGTCGCCGAGCTGAGCTCGCTTCGTCATCTCGACCGATTGCTGGCGCCGGTGGTCGTCGCCTACGGCACCTGCGAGACCCCCGAATTTCAGCGCCAGAACCGTGAATTCGCGGCGGCGGTCGAAGCTGCCGGCAAGCAGGTGCGGCTCCTGGTCGGCGAGCACTACAACCATTTCGAATTACCAGAAACCCTCGGCAACCCGTATGGTCTCCTCGGGCGCGCGGCACTCGAGCTTATGGACTTGACGACGGGAGGTAATCGATGACCCGCATCGATCTACGTTCGGATACGGTGACCCTGCCCTCGGCCGAAATGCGGCAGGCGATGGCAGCCGCGCCGGTCGGCGACGATCAGTATGGCGAGGATCCATCGGTCAACCGATTGCAGGAGCGCATTGCCGAACTGCTCGGCAAGGAAGCGGCGCTGTTCGTGCCGAGCGGGACGATGGCCAACCAGATCGGCCTCAAAGTGCTGACCCGGCCCGGCGACGAGGTCGTTCTGGGGCACGAAGCGCATATCGTCTGGCACGAATCGGGCGCCGGCGCGGCCAATTCGGGGGTGCAGTTCACTCCGGTCGGGCGAGGCGGGCTGTTTACGGCGGCCGACCTGCGCGCCGCCTATAAGCTGCCGGGACATGTCGTCTTTCCCCCGACAACCTTGGTCGCGCTCGAGAACACCCACAATCGGGGCGGCGGCGTGGTTTTTCCCCAGCAGGATGCAGTCGCGGTCTGCACCGCGGCGCGCGAACTGGGGATGGCAAGCTATCTCGACGGCGCACGGCTGTTCAATGCCGCGGCGGCTTCGGGCCGGAAGCTGGCAGAGCTGGCGGAGCCGTTCGATCTGGTCTCGGTGGCCCTGTCGAAGGGTCTCGGCTGCCCGGTCGGCAGCGTACTTGCCGGAAGGCGGGCAGAGATCGCCCGCGCCCACCGTGCGCGACGCATGTTCGGCGGGGCGATGCGACAGGCCGGAATTCTCGCCGCCGCCGGGCTGTGGGCGCTCGACCACAATATCGACCGGCTCGCCGAGGACCACGCCAATGCCCGGCTGCTGGCCGAGCGGCTGGCCGGGTTGCGCGGCGTCGAACTCGATCTTGCCACGGTGCAGAGCAATATCGTGATCTTCCATATGGCAAAGAACGCGCCTGAAGCCGCAACGATCGTTGCGCGCGCGCAGGAGCTGGGGGTACTGGTTTCAGCCTTTGCCGCGCGCACCGTGCGCGCCGTCACCCATCTTGACGTGAGCCGCGAGCCATGCCGCCGCGCCGCCGACCTCCTCGCCGCAGTCATCGAGCGGGGTTGAGATCCGGGTTGCGCTTGCGCAGCAGATATTTCTGCTCGCCGGTCAGCACCAGCTCGCCCTTCTGGTTGTGCATGGTGACGGCAACCGATACGATCCCGGTGGTGCGCTGCGGGGTCAGCGCCGCGATCTCCAGCACTGGGTAGAGCGTGTCGCCGGCATAGACCTGCTTCAGAAATTTCGAAGATTGCTCGATAAACCCCAAAAGTGCGTCGCCGATCGCATGGGCAAAGGTGCCGGCGCCGGCGGCGGTAAAGCAGAGAATTTGAGAGAATTTGAAAGCCATGTGCGAGCGGCGCCGGATGGCCGCGTTCGCGGCAATATTCGACATCGTAATGGATCGGGTGATTATCCACCGAGACCGTCTGAAACGCGGAGAAATGCGCCTCGGTCACGGTGCGGCTTGGGATTGCGAAACGCTCGCCGATTGTGAGGTCCTCGAACCAGCGATTGTCGGCGGGCCAGTGCCGGCGGCGATCGAACCCCTCGCTCATGACACGTCCGGCAGGCGCAGCGCGCCTTCGGCGGCAAGTCGCTCGATCTCGGCAGGATCGATGCCGAGTTCGGCGAGGATCGCCCGCCCGTGCTCGCCGATCTCAGGCGCCGGCGCTAACCCGGCATCGGCCTGCGCCGAAATATCCGGCGTGCGCGGGGCCTGCAATTGGCCGCGATCCGAAAGCT
>CAVTFD010000022.1:0-191758 GCA_963733945.1 uncultured Alphaproteobacteria bacterium
TGCCGGCGGCGGACGCCGTGTCGCAGCGCAATCGCTGCGTCTCGACCTCCTGCTAAGATGCTTGCGTTGCCGAGGATGACATGACCGCCTGATCGAGGCGGTCGCAGGCCGCAATCCAGCCGCTACGGTGTTGCCGCCCGATGTCGGGATCAACGAAGTTCTCGTGCCGGAGCGTCAGTTCGGTGCCGCCGGCAAATTCATGAAATTCGACGGTCACGACCGTCTCCGGCATCTGCTCGAAAGCGCCCTCCCAACGCCAGGTAAATCTCAACTTCTCCGGGGGCTGCACTTCGAGGAAATGCCCGCGCACCGAAACGCGCGAGCCCATGGCATCCCGGCGCATGCCGACGCAATAGGCTCCGCCGACCCGCAAATCCAGCTCGACTGCTTCGGGGACCCAACCGCTCGGAAACCACCATTTCCTCAAAGCTTCCGGTTGCGTCCAGGCGCGGAAGACCGTTTCACGTGGGGAGCGAAAACGGCGCCGGATTTCGAACGCGCCGCTCGCTTTCCTGCCGGCGTCTCCCTCCATCTTGCCTACTCGGTGTCCAAATATCCTGCGAGCGCGTCAAGTTGCCCCTCCCAGAAGGCCTGGTGCTGCTCGATCCAATCCCCGGCCCTGCGCAACGGCGCGGCTATGAGACGGCAGTAATGAACCCGGCCCACCTTCCAGCGCTCGATCATTCCCGACCGCTCTAGCACCTGCAGGTGCTTGGAAATCGCCGGCGCCGAAACCGGGTACGGCTCGCCAAGCCCGGTCACCGAGCATGGACCATGGGTCAGCCGAGCGACGATCCCACGGCGGATGGGATCCGACAGCGCTCCAAAGACGCCGTCGAGCGGTTGCGCATCGCTCGGGGTAGAGATGCCCCGCTGAGGGCCGGCGCCGTCGTTCACGCCGATGTCGCCGGCGTGGCGACGATGTCCCATTTCAGGCCGGAAGCAGCCTCCATGACCTCGGTCTTTTCGCGCTCGGCTACGCCGAGCGTGTGGAGCGTGGCGGCAATATGGCCGATCGTCTTGTCCCACTCCCGCTCGGTTATGCCCAAGCCTTCATGCGAAATTTTCATGTCCCGACCGAAATATTCGACGGGCCCTTCGAAGGCCGCGCACAGAAAGTCCACAAGAAGCTTGTCCTCCCGGCGGCGCGAGTTCGAGCGATTTCCCCTTCCAATAAATGCCAAGTTCGGGGTCGTTGTGCAGCCTCGGCATCAATTCGCGCACGAAAGCGGCGAGTGCGTCGTAGCCCCCGAGGCGAGTGTAAAGCGACTGACGCGTGTCGAGCGAGTTTTCTGGGTCGAGCATGTTCCTTCCCCTCCCCGACTTCACTTCACCAATCGGTTAAGTTATTGCCTGGATCGGGAGCGTCGTCAAGCGCGAAGTGTCGGATTGGGGCTGTTTTGTGGACTTGAGGACGAAACGCGGGACCTGTGTCGGCGTTGCCGGCCGATCGGCCAGCAAAAAAATCGCCGCTCTAGTGAGCTTTCTCGCGCAGCGCGTCGTCGCGGCGCATTCGTGCGAGCGCCGCTTCCCCGCCGCTCGTGGCGTGATAGAGATCGAGATTATCAAATTCGTCAGCTTGCGGCGGCGCAATCGAGAGGTCGGTGTAAGTCCATCGGTCAGGCGCCGCCAGGACAGCCTTCAGCATCGTCCGGGAACGCCGATAGACCGACCAATAGCCCCAAGCCTTTACGACGATTTCAAGCAGACAGCGTGGGTAGTAGATAACGGGATTCTCCGGCGCTAGCCCGTACCGCCGCTCCAGCCGCGACTTGCGGCGGAATGCGCCTCCTTCGAGCGGATGGACCGCTTCGAACATGGTCATCAGCTTGAACCACAACAGCGTCGTCAAGGTCGTTTGCGGCCGCCCGTTCGGGTTGGCTGCGGCGCGGCGCAGGATCGTGCGCATGTGGTCGAAACTGTAAAAGCTCTCCCAGGCGGCGCGGTAGGCATCGTCCCAATCCGTGTCCGCCATTTTCGGATGGTGCGCCACTCGGTGGTAGAGGTCGTATTTGTTCAGATCGTCATCCATCCACGCGCCGTTCTGCCACAGCACCTTGTGGTCCTCAGAGCCGGGCAGCGGGGTCAGGTAGAACAACTCGAGGACATCGAGCGGCATCTCGCGCTTGATGATGTCGACGTCGCGGAGGATCAACTCCTTAGTGTCGCCGGGAAAGCCAATAATATATCCGGCGCAGGTGATGGCGCCGTGCTCGCGCCACTTTTGCAGCATCGTCCGGTATTCGGTGATCTTGTTCTGGTGTTTTTTGCTGGCGATCAGATTATTCGGGTTGATGTTTTCGAGGCCGATAAAAACCCGACGCACCCCGGCCTGCGCAGCCTTTTCAATGAAGTTCGGGATGCGGTGGCACAAAGTGTCAACCTGGATCGTAAACCCGATTTTCAGGCCCTCGCCAAGGCGCAGGCGGATCATGCGATCAAATAATTCTTCCCAGTGGCTGTTACGCGCAAAGTTGTCGTCGGTGATGAAAAAACGCCGGATCCCATGGGCATAGTTCTCACGGATCGCGCGTTCGAGATCGTTGGGGGTGCGGAACCGGCTCTTACGGCCCTGGACGTTGATGATCGTGCAAAACGAGCACTGGTAAGGGCATCCGCGGCCGAGATCGAGGCTCGACAAAGACCCCGAAATCCGTCGGATATGGCGCCGCGGTAGCATTGGCGCCGGCTCCCCTTCGAGGGCCGGAAGATCGTTCATGTAATTGTAGACGGGCTGCAGGGTGCCAGCCCAGGCGTCGCGCATGACTTGGTCGAGGCGGCCGAGTTCGGCTTCGCCAGCGAAAAACGAAATCCCCAATGCCTGCGCTTCCGCCATCTCCGGCGGCATTTGCGGCAGCATCGCGATCGAGCCGGAGACGTGAAAGCCGCCGATGCAGACCGGCAGGCCGGCCGCAAGAAACGGGCGGGCGAGATCGACGGCACGCGGAAACTGGTTCGACTGGACGCCGACCATCCCGATCAGTGCCCGACCGCCCGCCTGGCGAATCGCTCGGATGATCCGGGGCGGGCGAACGCGCTGGTTCGTCTCGTCGAAGGTATGGAGTCGGATGCCGACGCCGGGGCCGAGCACCTGACGCCTGGCAGCATCCTCCGCAAGTCCGTTCAGGCAGGCCAGCGTATTCGACGGGATCGCCGCCTTGACCCAACGGATCGGATAGCCGTCATCGTCGTAATGCGTCGGCTTGATCAGCACGAGATGAAAGAGGGACGGATCACCGCGCCTCGGTTGGGTCGGCATCGTCCCCCCTGTCGGTGCTCATTTGTACGATAGTGCACAGTCGTGGCCCCGGCAAAAGCTGCTAAGAGGCTGACCGAAAATGAATTGAGTGATTTCAGCATGTTGTGAGACACTGGTTGTGTCGAGCAAACAGTGGGGGACAACATGTGGACCGAAATCACTCGTCCGAAGTATGACCGCGTGGCGCCGCGCTACGCAAGTGACCTGATCGATGCGGAATGGGCGCTGATTGCGCCTTTTATGCCGGTGCGCAAACTGTTGGGCCGCCCGCGGGGAACCGATCTGCGCGCGGTGCTGGACGCCATCCTGTATATCGCCCGAACCGGTTGCCAGTGGCGCATGCTGCCAAAGGACTTTCCGCCGTTCACCACGGTGCAAGGGTATTTTTATCGCTGGCGCGACAGCGGCTTGTTCGAGCAGATCAATTTTGAGCTGTTACTGCAAGCGCGCGGGGTCGCCGGCCGCGAACCGAGCCCGTCGGCCGGGGTCATCGACAGCCAATCGGTCAAGACCACCGAGAGCGGCGGGCCACGGGGTTACGATGCCGCCAAGAAGATCAAGGGCCGCAAGCGTCACGTCGTGACCGATACCTCCGGCCTGCTGGTCGGTGTCGTGGTCCATCCCGCCGACATCCAGGACCGCGACGGTGCCGGGCTTGTCATCGAAGCCATCCACGATCTGTTTCCCTGGCTGCGTCACCTCTTTGCCGACAGTGCCTACAACGGTCCCAACTTGCGCGCGGCGCTGGTCAAATTCGGCGATTGGTCGATCGAGATCGTCAAACGCGCCGCGGCGACCGCCGGGTTTCAGCTGCTGCCCCGTCGCTGGGTGGTCGAACGCACCTTGGCCTGGTTGAACCGCAACCGCCGTCTCGCCAAAGACTTCGAGGCGTCGATCGCCAGCGCCGCCGCCTGGGTTTATATTGCCTCAGTGCAACTCCTCGTCCGGCGCTTAGCACCAACACAACCAGGGCAATTCTGAGTCAGACACTAAGCGCACGACGCGGTCAGCCAACCTTTGCCCTCAGAATGTCATCGCGGCGTTTGCGGGCGCGCGCCGCCTCGCCGCCGCTCGTCAGGCGATACAGATCGAGATGGTCGAATTCATCGGCTTCCGGTGGGGTGATCGACACATCGGAGTAGGCCCCTCGATCCGTGGCGGCGAGCGTCTCCTTCAGGATTCGCTGGGTACGGCGAAACACTGACCAGTAATTCCAAGCCTTGGCAGCGATTTCCGTGGCGGCGCGGGGATAGAACTCCATCGGGGTCAGGCACGAGAGCCCGGGGCGCCGCTCGCGTCTGGCCTTGCGGCGAATGGCGCCGCCTTCGAGCGGGTGGACGCCCTCGAACGTCACCGCAAGTTTGAACCACAACAGGGCGATTACAATCGTCCGCGGACGGCCGTTGGGATTGGCTGCGGCGCGCCGCAAGATCGTGCGCATATGATCGAAACTGTAAAAGCTCTGCCAGGCGGCGCGGTAGGTTTCCTCCCAATCGGTGTCCGAGATGCGCGGATGATGGGTGACCCGGTGCGACAGGTCATATTTGTTCAGGTCGTCGTCCATCCAGACGCCGTCTTGCCACAAGGTCCGGTGGTCTTCGGAACCCGGTAATGGCGTCAAATAAAACAGTTCGAGGAGATCGAGGGGCAACTCGCGCTTGATGATCTCGATATCGCGCAGGATCGATTGTTTGGTGTCGCCGGGAAATCCGGTGATGTAGCCGGCATAGGTGATCATCCCGTGCTCGCGCCATTTTTGCAGCATCACACGGTATTCGGTGATTTTGTTCTGGTGCTTTTTGGTCGCGATCAGATTGTCGGGGTTGATGTTTTCCAGCCCAATGAAGACGCGGCGCACCCCGGCCAGCGCCGCCTTTTCGATGAAGTTCGGAATACGGTGGCACAAAGTATCGACTTGGATCATCAGGTTGAGCCTAATCCCGTCGTTCTGGCGCAACCGGATCATCCGGTCGAACAGCGCCTCCCAGTTGCGGTTGCGCGCGAAATTGTCGTCCGTAATGAAGAATCGGCGGATGCCGCGCGCGTAATTTTCCCGGATCGCCCTTTCGAGATCGTCAGGCGTGCGAAATCGGCTCTTGCGGCCCTGGACGTTGATGATCGTGCAAAACGAGCATTGATAGGGGCAGCCGCGACCGAGATCGAAGCTCGAAAACGAGTGAGCGATCCGGCGGACATGACGCCGCGGCAGTATCGGCAGTGGCTCGGCTTCGAGTCCCGGCAGGTCGCTCATGTGGTTGTAGACGGGCTGCAGCGCGCCATTCCAAGCGTCCCGCAAGACCGCGTCGATACGGCCGCCTTCGGCCTCGCCGGCAAAAAACGAAATGCCGAGCGCTTGCGCCTCGACCATCTCGGGTGGCATTTCAGGCAGCATCGCGATCGTGCCGGAGACGTGAAAGCCGCCGATGCAAACCGGTAATCCGGCAGCGCGAAACGGCCGGGCGACATCGACGGCGCGCGGAAACTGGTTGGATTGGACGCCGACCAGCCCGATCAGCGCTCGCCCGCCGGTTTTACGGATCGCGTGAATGAGTCGAGACGGATACACGCGTTGATTGGTCTCGTCGAAAATATGAAGTCGGATAGTAACGTCTGGCCCGAGCACTTGCCGTCGGACCGCGTCTTCAACCAGACTATTCAGGCTGGCCAGCGTATTTGACGGTATAGCGGCCTTGACCCAGCGGATCGGATAGCCGTCGTCATCATAATGGGTCGGCTTGATCAAGACGACATCGAAGACGGGCGGATCGCTGCGCCTCGGCCGGATCGGCATCGTCACCCCTGTCGGTCGCTCATCCGAATGATAGCGGGACTATCGCATAAATCCCGTAAAAAGCTTCGTCAAATGACGTAAAAAGGGATCCCAGCGGCCGCTACGCGATCAACGGGGAACGCGTCTGTTTAGCGCCGACGGACGTCTCCTCACTCGGCGTAATAGTGGATTTCATAGAGCAGGCACCCGCCATTCGATTTGAACGGGCCGTGCACCGCACCCGGCGGCCGGCAGGCATAGGTGCCGGGAGGGAAATTCTCGCCGCCTCTTCCCTCGGCGTCGTTGCCGACGGTCAGGTCGCCGGATACCAGATAGACCTCCTCCCAGTATTCGTGAACAAAGGGCGCGGCCGTATAGACGCCGGGGGCGAAGCGTAGCAGCCGGGTGCGGCTGCCGCTGTGGCCTTTCTCGTCGAGCGCGCCGGCCAAGATCTTCTGCTCGATGCCGGGCGGATAGCCCTGCGGAGTTTGCCAGCCGGAGCTCATATCGACGCGGTGAAATTCGAGATGGGGCTTATCAAACGGCATCGGGTGCGATCCTCATCGAAGGGATAGTGCCCAGCCTCTAAACCTGCCGGCGCGGCGCGGCAACACCTTGCCGCTGTCGCCGTCCATGGCCTCGGTATGCGCCGCTATTTCTTTGGAGCGCAGACAAAGGTGGCTCGGGCCGGCAACAACAGGGGACAAAAGTCGAGCTTCCAGTCGGTATCGACGCGCGTGGCGCGGGTGTCTGGCGTGCATTCGTCCTGTGCCGCCTTTTGGACCGCGGCGCGCGAGCTGACGACGGCGTCGTAGCAGATTGCCACCCGCGTCCCAGCATCCTTCACGCCGGCGGCGGCAGGCTGGGGTTCAGTCGCGTAGGGGGTGAACGCGGAGCAGGCGGCGAGCCCCGCCGCCGCGACCAGCAGCACGAGGCCCGTTGCCGCCTTCATGCGGTCTTGGCGAGGGCGCGCTCGAGAAAGGCCGCGCACGCCATCAGCCGTGCGTCGTCATGCATTCGGCCGACGAGCTGAACCCCGGTCGGCAGCCCGCTTTCGCCCCAGCGTGCAGGAACGGTTACGCAGGGTACCCCGAGCAAGGTCCACATGCGGTTGAACACCGGGTCTCCGGTGTAGCCGAGCCCGGCCGGCGCTTCGCCAGGCGCCGCCGGAACCAGGATCGCGTCGCATCCAGCAAAAAAACCAGCGAGCCCGGCGCGCGCCGCTTCGGTCAGGGCGCGTGCGGCGTCGTATTCGTCGGCTCCGACCGTCATTCCGGCATCGAGCAGCTGGGCGAGCCGAGGGGACAGCTCGGCGCTGTGCCGGATGCGCTCATCAGCGAGCGCGCGCACCGTCTCGAACCCCATGATCTTGTCTTGCGCTGCGGTCAGCCCGTGGTGGTCGGGGGCGCTCGCCAGCTCTTCGACCCGCGCCCCAGCGCGTTCGAGCGCGGCATGTGCCGTATCGAGGGCGGCAGCGGTCGCAGGCTCGGCCTCGTCCCACATCGGCGTGCGGCAGAGGCCGAAATGCGGCGGCCGGCCGGGCGCCGCCGAGTGGCGCAACGCCGGCCGCTCGGTCAGCACGCCGGCGAAAAACGCCGCGTCGTCGACGGTGCGCGCAAGAACGCCGACCGTGTCGAGACTGTCGGCGAGCGGCTTGACCCCAGCCCGGTTGATCAGACCGAAGCTCGGCTTGTAGCCAATGCAGCCGCAAAACGAGGCGGGGCGGATCACCGATCCGGCGGTCTGGGTGCCGAAAGCGAGCGGCGCCATGCCGTCGGCGACGGCCGCAGCCGAGCCGCTCGACGAGCCGCCGGGCGTGTGGGCGGGGTTGCGCGGGTTCGCGGTCTCGCCGGGGGTGAAGGTCGCAAATTCGGTGGTGACGGTCTTGCCGAGCACGATCGCCCCGGCGGCGCGGGCGAGCGCCACGCAGGAAGCATCGGCGGCCGGCCGGTGGCCGCGGTAGATCGGCGACCCGTAGCCGGTCGGCATGTCTGACGTGTCGATCAGGTCCTTGACCGCGATCGGAACCCCATGCAATGGCCCGCGCGGGGCCTCGGCGTCGCGCCGCCGGGCTTCGGCGAGCGCCTGATCGCGGCCGAGATACTGCCAGGCGCCGACGATGCTCTCGCGCGCCGCGATATGGTCGAGATAAGCCGATACCAACGCCTCGGCGGTAAGCTTACCCTCGGCGATCTGCCGAGCGGCGTCTCTGGCGGACAACGAACGCGGATCGGTCACGGGGATCTCCACTTGGTCGGGCTGACTCTCGCGCATCCCAAGATCGTTTGACAAGACGCGAGCGTCGGCGTTGCCGGGCGTTTCGGCCGCATATAATGGTCGGCTCGAGGCTGTCGCCGACGGTCAGCCGATTGCACCGGAGGTATTGCCATGGCCCAACTCCCCGACGATCAAGGCGGCGAACGATCGCGATCCGGAGCGGTGATCGGGTTGGTCGTGGTGTTGGCGCTGGTCGTCGCCGCTGTCTATTTGGTTCATGCGCTGCAAAAGGAATCACATCTCGAGGATTGTCTGATGACCGGGCGGACGAACTGCGCGCCGATCGAGGTTCCCTCCGGCGGCAGATAACAGCTCTCTGGTATACTCGCCGCAAGCCAGCAAGTAGAGGACCACATGATCGAGATCCCGGCGCGCCACGGCAAGGCCGCACGCCTCCGCAAGGGCCAGGTGGTCAAGGTGATCAACACGACCGGCCAGCAGGTCGTCGATACCTGGGCGTTCAACGCCGAGGATTTGCGCGAATTCATGTCGATGGAGCATAGTCGCGTCGCGATCGGCCGGATCATCCCCGCGGTCGGGGACACGCTGGTCACCAACATCAGACGGCCGATCCTAACCATTGTCGAAGACACCTCCGGCGGCATTCACGACACTTTGTTCGCTGCCTGCGACCGCTGGCGCTACCAGTTGCTCGGCTGCGCGGAATACCACGACAACTGCACCGATAACCTCGCCGCGGGCCTGGCTGAACTCGGGCTCGTCCCACCCGAAACGCCGGCGCCGCTCAACCTCTTCATGAACATCCCGGTTGGCGACGGCAATCGGGTCGAGGTCCGGCCGCCGGTCAGCACGCCGGGCAGTTATGTGGCTATGCGCGCCGAGATGGATTGCGTCGCCGCTTTCTCGGCCTGTCCGCAGGATATGCTGCCGGTGAACGGGGTCGAGATGCAGCCGACGCATGCGCATTTCGAGATCGCGGATGAGACCCCGGTGTAATCGCTGTCCGAGTAAGAAATCCGACCGGTCAACTCGTATACCAAACGCCCGATTGCTTTCCTGGAGGATCCGAATGGGCAAATGGATTGTCGCCTTCGTCGCTGCCCTCGGTGCTGCAAGCCCTTTGTTCGGAGGCGGGCTGGCCTGGGCACAAGGCGCGCTCGCCGCCGCCGAGGCCAGCAACATGCGGATCATCGGCCGCAGCGACCTGAACGGCGCCGGAAAGGGCGGCGAAGGGCTGGCGCTGAAGCAATATCCGAACGGCCAGCGGGTTCTCTACCTCGCGCATGAATCGGCTCCGATGTGCTTCAGCGTTATCGACGTAACCAAGCCCGAAGCGCCCACCATCATCACTCAGATACCGGTCGAGGCGGATTTTGTCCGCTGCAACTCGCTGGGCCTCACCGGCGACACTCTGGTCGTGGCGCACCAGACCGAAAAGCCTGGTCAGCCCAACGCTGGGGTCGATATCTATGACATCAGCGATCCGGTCCATCCGAAGAAGCTGTCGCATTTTGACACTTCCGGTCCGCACTCGCGCGGCGTCCACTATGTCTGGTTCACTGACGGGCATTACGCCTATCTGTCGACTGGCGCGCGCGACTTCGTCCCGCGCAATCCCGAGGACGACCAATTCTTGATGATTGTCGACGTCTCCAATCCTGCTCAGCCGCATGAGGTGGGCCGCTGGTGGCTGCCCGGCACCCGGGTTGGCGATGCCGCCGAGGCGCCGCCGCGGGTCGAGCGGCCGGATTCCGGTATCCGGATGCACTCGCTGACGATCCCGGCCGACCAGCCGAACCGCGCCTATATCGGTTGGATCGACGGTGGCTGGGTGATCCTCGATATCGAGGACAAGGCGCGGCCGCGGGCGATCGTCCGCCGCTCTTGGCAGTCGCTTGACCAAGGGTTTGCCCACACCGTCGTGGCAATCCCCTCGCGCCTCATCGCCATCCAGAGCGAGGAGGCGATTGGAAACGACTGCAGCGATTGGCCGAAGCGCAACTGGGTCTGGGATATCTCGAACGAGCGGCATCCATACCCGCTGGCGCCGTTTCCGCCGGTGCACGACGAGACGGCGCTGTGCCGTGCGGGCGGACGGTTCGGCTCGCACAACATCAACATGAACCGGCCGATCGGCACCTCGCGCACGCTGACGCAAACGGTCGTCGGCAGCTATTTCAACGGCGGCGTGCGCGCCTATTCGATCGCCGACCCGTCGCATCCTGTGGAGATCGGCTATGTGATCCCGCAGGCGCCGCCGGGAAATCCGACCCATACGATCCAGATCAACGATGTCTATGTCGACGAGAACGGACTGATGTACGCCAACGACCGGCTGACCGGCGGGCTCTACATCATCCGGTACACCGGCAGCGTTCCGTTGAACTGACGAGCGGCGCGACCTGAGAGCGAGACGGCGATGAGCGACAAGCCGGACGACATCGGCGCCTATTGCGCACGGATCGGCTATTCCGGCCCGCGCGAGGCCACCCTCGCCGTATTGCAGACGCCCGTCGCTCGGCACTCGGCCGCGATCCCGTTCGAAAACCTGGATGTCCTCTTGAAGCGGCCGATCCAGCTCGACCTGCCTTCACTCTACGCGAAGCTCGTGGGAAAGCGGCGCGGTGGCTATTGCTTCGAACATAATCTGCTGCTGCTCGATGTTTTGCGCCGGATCGGCTTTAACGTCGTGGGGCTGGCGGCGCGCGTGCAATGGGGGCGCCCGGCAGGGACGATCGGGCCGCGCACGCACATGCTGCTGCGCGTCGATTTGGCCGAAGGGCCCTACCTCGCCGATGTCGGGTTTGGCGGTCCGACGCCGACCGCACCCTTGGCGCTGCGAGCCGGAAACGAGCAGGCGACGCCGCACGGATCGTTCCGCTTGGTGGCTGCCGGCGGCGAATTCGACCTCGAAGCCAAGCTCGGTGAGCAATGGACGAGCCTCTACCGCTTCTCGCCGCAGGAACAGATGGCGGTCGATTACGAGGTCGCGAACTGGTTTACCTCGACCCACCCGAATTCGCTGTTCGTCAACCACCTGATCGCCGCCCGCTCCGACGGGGTGGCCCGCTATACCCTGTTCAACAACAAATTTACGGTTCGCAACCGCGACGGAACGACCGAGCGACGTACTCTCAGCGACGTCGCCGAGTTCGGTGAGGTCCTCGCCCGGCATTTCGGTATCACCTCGATCGGCGCCGACGATATTGCAGCCGTCGCAGCAATCGCAAAGGCACAAGCCGCCCATCCCAGTCCTTTCGACGGCGGGTAGAATTTCGCGGCGCCTGCTGCCGAGGACGATCATCGTCGAGACGGAGCAAGCAAAATGGATCAATCGGCTTTCGACGAACTCGCCGGCTGGGTGACGGAGGCCGGGCTAATCGGTCGAACCGACAGCGAGCTGATGGCCGGTTTCTGCGGGCGGATCGCCGATGCAGGCGTTCCTTTGGCCCGCGCCATGGTCATTCTCGATACGCTCCATCCGATATACGAGGGTCGCGTCCTCCGCTGGCGCGCGGATCTGCCGGATGCGGTCGAGGCAATCGATTATGGGCGCACCAACGAGGGCGAAGCAGCGGAGAATTGGCAACGCAGCCCATTCTTCCATCTGTTGCAGTCGGGCGAAAAGGTGATGCGCCGCCGTTTGGTCGCCGGCGACGCAGCCGATTTTGCAGCGATCGCACAGGCCCGCGACGAGGGCATGACGGATTACCTGGCGCTTGTTCATCGATTTGCCGCGGAAGGCGTAATCGGCGAGATGGATTGCGTTTATTCATCCTGGGCGACCGATTCGCCGAAAGGGTTCGGCGACGGCGCAGTCATCGCGTTGAAACGGCTCGTGCCTTTCCTCAACCTCGCCCTCAAATCAGCCGCGCTCGCGCGCATGGCCGGGACGCTCGCCGAAACCTATCTCGGACGCGACGCGGGCCGGCGGGTGATGAGCGGCCGGATCGCCCGCGGCGTCGCCGACAAGATCAGCGCGGTGCTGTGGTACAGCGACCTGCACGGTTTTACCCAGATCACCGACAGCGCCGCGCCAGAGCAGATCATCCCGCTCCTCAACGACTATGCCGATGTCGTTGTTTCCGCCGTGCACGGTCATGGCGGCGATGTGCTGAAACTGATCGGCGACGGGACCCTCGCCATCTTCACTGGTGAGGACCACGCGCAGGCCTGCCTCGAGGCGCTCGCCGCCGCGGCGCGGGTGCGCAATGGGGTCGTCAAGCTCAATCGAAGCCGTGCCGAAGCCGGTTTGCCGACGACCCAGGTTTATCTGGCGCTGCATGTCGGCGATGTGTTTTACGGCAATGTCGGCAGCAAGGACCGCCTCGATTTCACGGTCATCGGCCCGGCAGTGAACGAGGTCAGCCGAATCCTGGCGATGAGCCGCTCGGTCGAGCAGGATGTTCTCGTTTCGGCGAGCTTCGCGGACGCGGTTGGCGCGGAGGTGCGAAGTCGTCTGGTTTCGGTCGGGCGCTACGCTTTGCGCGGCGTGGCGCAACCGCAGGAGCTGTTCACCCCCGAGCCCGGTTTCGACGCGTCGCCGTTGTTGCGGTGACCCCGCAGGTCGGCGTCGCGCCGGCGCGTTCGCCGTGCTATTGGTTGCTCGGGAAATTCGTGAGGAAACCATGATCCATCATCTTTCGATCGCCGCGCGCGACCCGAAGCATGTCGCCGGGGTTCTCGCCGAATTCATGGGCGGCAAGGCGGTTCCGTTCCCGCCCAATCCGGGAAGCTTCTTCGCGCTTCAGCTCGACGAGCACGGGTCGGGCGTCGAGGTCTATCCGGCGGGGACAGAGCTTCAGCCGGGCGGCAGCGACGGCGCGGGTTTTGCGAAAAAGCCGGAAGGGCGCGGCTACGGCCCGACCCATTTCGCGCTCAGCGTCGCCGCGCAAGCGGACGCCGTCGAGGCGATCGCCCGCCGCGAAGGCTGGCAATGCTACCGCTGCAACCGCGGCCCGTTCCATGTGATCGAAGTGTGGGTCGAGAACGAGTTGATGGTCGAGATCCTGCCGCCCGAATACGCGGCCGAATACCTCGCCTGGACCCGCCCCGACCGGATCGCGACGGCGATGGCGAATGCGCCGACGCGGCCATCCCGGCTGCGCCCGGCGTAGGTTCGGGCCGGCGCGGTCTTGACCGCGTCGGCAGCCCGCTCCGGCCACGCGCCGCTACAACCATAACGAGAGCCTGAAATTACAGGTCTGCTGCACCTGCAGCGAATCAGCAGCGAGACCTCACCATTTAGTTGAGTGGTGGTTGCCGACCTCGATGCCGGGCGGATAAGCGGCCTGGCTGGTTTCGAGAAGTTGCAGGCGCCGGTCGAAATCGCTGGTCTCGATGGTTCGGACAAAGGTGACGATGACCTGGGCGATTTGGCTCGCCTCGCCTGGCGTGATGATCCCTTGGGCGAGCGCCGCCGCGACCGCCCCCATCGCCCCGGCGACATCGGCGGCGCTGGCGATCCGCGGCATCGTGAACTTGACCGCGCGGTCGCGGGGCAGAATCCGTTCGACGCACAGCCGCAAAGCCGTCGGATCACCGTCGAGGGCGAGTTCGACAGCCTTGCGGGTCAGCGCTTCGGCTTCGTCCGCAAGCAGCATCTGGGCGGCGAGCGTCGCCTTGTTGCGCGAGCCGAGCCGCCGGCCGCCGGGGTTGCCCGATTGTCCCTTTGCAAACGGCCGCCCGCGCACCCGTCCCGCCAATCTCTCCGCGACATCGTTAGCCATCCCATCTCCTTCGTCAGTGGGCGCCCGCTTAAAGCGCCGCGATCGCTGCGAAATCTGACATGCGAATAGGGCAATTTAATGGTCACTTAAATCGCAATAGAAAAGCTGGCCGTCGCCCGAGTGCTGGGCCGGCGGCCGCCGATGCGGGCTCGCCCGGTTAAGGCCGAGGATTGAAGGCACTTATGAGCGGCTCTGCTGCGAAGGATGGCAAAGCCGAGATGCGGGCGGAGGAAAGCCTCACCATCTTCGTCAGAGAATTGAACGGTTGTGCCCCTGATCAGCTCAAATTGCGGATTTAGTTCATGCCTCCGATCGCCTACCGGGTGGGACGCGCGTTAGCAGGGTTCACGCTGCTGCTGTTGGTACTGGCAAGCCGTCCGTCGGATGCCGCATGCGATCTCGTGCAGATCGCCCGGGTGCCACTTGAGCTCAAGAACCACCTCTTCATTGTCCCGGTCACCCTTAACGGCCACGCGATCGGCATGCTGTTGGACACGGGCGCGCAAAAAAGCATGCTGGGCGAGGCGGCGGTTCAGCGATTGAACCTGGCCCGCGACCCGCGATCGCTCACTTCCCTGATGGGTCTGAGTGGCACTTCGGCCCAGCCAGACGCCCGCATCGACAGCATGTCGATCGGCGCTGCGGCGTTGTCGTTGCACCGGCTGGCGGTGAACTCGTTTGGCGGCCACCAGCCATTCGATGGCATCCTCGGCCTGGACATCCTGCGGGATTACGATCTTGACATCGACGGGCCGAAACGGGTGCTGACGCTGTATCGCATCCGGCGATGCGAGCCGGCGCCGCCCCCCTGGGACGAGCCGGCCGCGCCGATCGCCGGGTTTTCCACGCGAACGGGCTGGTTGAAATTGCCGTTCAAGCTCAACGGCGTCGAGGGAACCGGCTTCCTGGATACCGGCGCATCCAACACGATGATCACGCCCCAAATGGCGCAGCGGCTCGGCCTCACCGATCAGGACTTGGAGAACGATCGCATGATCAAACTTCATGTGATTGCCGGCGACGACACTCCATCACACGTCCATTGGTTTGATAGCCTCCAGATCGGTCCCGCGATATCGCGACACCCTTATGCCTATGTGTTGGCAAAGAAGCCGAGCCCGCTCGGCGGGGAGCGGAACTTTGGCGAAGGCGTTATCGGCGTTGATTTTCTGGGCACCCAGCGCATTTGGATCTCGGTTGGGACTGGGCGCCTTTATCTGGCGGGGAATGGCGGTGGCTGAATTGCGGCCGGCGGGCATTCGCCATAAGAGGTTATTAGTGAATGACAAACTTAGCGGGATCCTCGATGTTCGTCGACGCATCGGCCTTCGTCCCGATCCTGACCCACGAACCGGATGCGTGGCAAAGAACCATCAGTTAAAATCTATGGCGAAGGTAAAAACGCGAAAATTCTCAGAAGAGACGTGCTGAAAGCGTCCGCCTATACGGTCGCCGGATCAACCGGTTCATCAGGAAGCGATCATGGGTGTGTTCATCGGGCTCGACATGTCCCTCAGCAAGACGGCGGCCAGCGTTGTCGACCGTGACGGCGTGGTCGAATTTCCTTGCCAGGCAAGCCACCATGCCCAATTGTGACCTCGATTACCCTGGCCACAAGCTTGGGAATCGGGGGGATATCGGTTTATCCGCGGCCGCTTGCCGTGCTGACGGGGACCAGGGACATGTTGGCTCTCTCGACGACCTTCAAATTTCACCTCCCGAGGCGCGTCGTAAAGTGGACCAATCGCGCGAAAAAGCTGGCCGTCTCGGCTGTAGTCATCTGCATTTCCCTCCTTGGAAGTAGTATGCCTCTTCACGCTCAGAACATATCGTGTAGCGGTTCCATGACGGGAACGTTCGGCAATGTCACCGTTCCGAATGGTGCATCCTGCACCTTGTCCGACGCGATTGTGGGAGGCAATATCCAGGTCGGGACCAATGCGAACTCTTTCAGTTGGTGCGACATCAACAATTACTGGCAATGTTCAGGCTAATCAGTGCGGGTCCGTGCTTTTGAGTGGCGCGGTTGTGATCGTCGGCAACGTCCAGATTTAACAGTGTGCGGCGCGGAGCGGTTACGTCGGCCCCGGGATTTAGATCGAGGGCAACTTCGAGTGCCAAAACAATAGCGGCGCCTGTGTGGCTGATAACGGCGCAGTCGGCGGCAACGTGCAAATCCAGAACAACTCGTCTTCGACCGCGGCAGACGTCAGCGCCAACGTCATCGGTGGGAACCTGCAGTGCCAGCAAAATTCTCCTGCACCCGTCGACGCCCTTGGACCGAATGTGGTCTCCGGAAATCTACAAGGCCAGTGTGGTACAAGTCTCGGCTTTTCCGCGCTAAGTCTCCCATCGGGCTTTCGACCAAACGTGAATGCTTTCGGTGCTGGAGGGCCAATTTCGTTGGACAATTTCGGAGGACATTACTTGCATGGCGGTGATATCCCTGCCGGCGGAGCGGCTATAGACATCACGACCATTGTACAACCTGGCGTTCCTTTGGTCGACTTTATTGGGAACGAGTTGCAGGGGGCGACAATCATATCTACCAATTCTGTCGTAATTTCTGGCTCAACCGATTTAGAAATGTTTTACACCGTTTCTTTTGGCCCCGTAACTTACAACTTTGTAACAAGTTATGTGGGAAACAGCGGTCTTCTGTATAAATTCTATTTGACGTATAATGCCGCTGATCCGTTGGAGACCTCGTTCCAAGCTGCGTACCAGCAGGTGCTGCAGTCGTTTCAATTTGGCCCATAGGGAGAGATTACATGCGGTACACCGTCATGGCTCGCCTTATGATGTTGATGGTCCTGTTCTGTGGGCCGCGTGCTCTGGCAGAGCCCTTTGACTCCAACCTGGGGCCCGAGATTGATAACTATATGGCGGCCTGGTATCAGAGAGGAGGGCATACGCCTCCGGTCCTAGTCGGCTACGGATCAGTGTTGTACCAATCCGGTTTGCTCTGGGATGTAGACCCCCGGCTAATTGTCGCAATTTCTATCGAGGAATCGAGTGCGGGCACAGACTTCAACCCTACATCGCAATGTCAATTACCTGACATTTGGGGTTGGCATTGCGCCCCGCCTAAGTACCACAGTAATCCCTAATCTGGTTACACACTTCAATTCGCAATCGACGATTTTACATCCCGGTTCAAGTTTCTGTACTTGAAAAAGGGCCGAAAATCACTTTCGGCAATCGCACCAGTATATTGTGACTTCAAAACTGATCCCAAGGGATGCGCGCAGTGGGAGGCCACCGTCACGACCGGCTACACCTCGGTTCCAACTCTCGGTTCGACACCAGCCCAGGCCGGAAATCTAAATGATCTCTCTTTTCATCCCGGCTTGGTAATCAACGGCACCATCAATTTCACGCGTACTACTTGCTACCAGCTTACGCCGGGCTACTGTAACAACCCTGATAATAAGGCAACCGGATCCTTCGTTTACGACAAGACATCAGACACCTTCACGAGCTTCACGTTCGCCTGGCACTCGCTCTCGTTCGATTTTACGTCTGTCGTCAACTTGTTCGCAGACGCATCCGCCAGAGGCTGTGCGTCGTTGCCGAAGGGGAATGCGTTCATCGAAGACTTGGTCTGCGCCCCAGCCACCACCCAATCACCATCTTTTCAGAATGGAACTTCGAACGGCCTGCCCGTGTCTTGGCAGGGGTACGACAACGTGGATGGCGCGGAGTCCTTTGCATTTTTCTTCTTTACCGGCTCCCAAAGCGATGTTGAGTTTTCCGGTGGCACCAACGACGAGATCGATTTAGGCAACTATACGGTAAGTCTGTCTCTACCGTAATCATCAATTACGGCAGGATGGGCGGGAAGTTTGACGTTCTCGCAGGCAATCTTATCTCAGATAATCGTGAAGTTGCCGCCGCCTAATTTCACAAGGGCGGCCGTCAGGCTCGACGCTGAGCCCGATTATTAGCCGAGCGATATCTTCCCAAGTCCCAATGCCGGCGGCGTTCGCCAGCCGCACGAGTTCGTCGCGCGCGGCTCGAGCAGCCGAAGGCATTCATGACCGACGAAGCCTCTGCCTTCAACCAACATGTCTGCGAAATCGAGATCGCCGGCGCCCCGCTTCAGATGGTCCTCGTGGTGGCGGGGGCACTCATGGGGTGGTTTGAGAAGAGCCGGCTAATACGTCTCGCGCGGCAGGTTGAGGTGGGGGAAGGCGCTGTGGACGTGCGGCGGCACCACTTGGCGGGCGGGGCGGATATAGGATTTGTCGAGCTCGTGGTAGCCGGTGACGCCCAATAGCGACAGGCAGATGCTGATCTCGTCTTCGAGGATCTCGAAGAGGCGCACCACGCCCTCGGCGCCGGCGGCGGCGAGCCCATAGACATAGAGCCGGCCGCAGGCGACCGCGTCGGCGCCGAGGATCAATGCCTTGACCACGTCGGCGCCGCGGCTGATGCCGCCATCGACGATGATGCGGGCGCGCCCGCCGACCGCCTCGACGACTTCCGGCAACACATCGATCGAGCCGACGCCCTGATCGAGCTGGCGCCCGCCATGGTTCGACACGTAGACGCAATCGACACCGTGCTCGAGCGCGATCTTGGCGTCCTCGGCGGTGGCGATGCCCTTGAGGATCAGCGGGATGTCGAAGCTCTTCTTGATCCGCTCGATATCGCGCCAGTTGAACTGCGCCTGATAGATGCGGGCGTCGTCGACGCGGACGCGCCCGCGTTGGTGGCGTTTGGCGATGTCGCGCTCGCGCCGGCTGTAGCTGTCGGTGTCGACGGTCAGGCAAAAGGCGTCGTAGCCCTTGTCGATAGTGCGGCGGACATGATCGTCGACCCAGGCGGCGTCGCCGCGCACATAGAGCTGGAAGATCTTGAAGCCGTCGCCCGAAGCTTCGGCGGTCTTCTCGAGCCCCGGCTCCGAGACCGAAGAGAGGATCATGCCGTTGCCGAATTCGCGGGTCGCCGCCGCCACCGCGCCGCCACCGGCCGGGTCGAACACCTGCAGCGATCCGACCGGCGCGCACAGCACCGGGATGCGCAGCTTTTTGCCGAACAAGGTGCCGCTGCAATCGATCGTCGACACATCGCGCAAGACCCGCGGCCGGAAGCCGATGGCATCGAGCGCCAGCCGGTTGCGCGCCAAAGTGGTTTCGGTCTCCGAGCCGCCGATCAGGTAGTCCCAATTGTTGCGGTTGAGATTGGTGCGCGCCTGGGTGACGAACTCGTGCAGGTTCTGGAAGCGGTTCTCGAGCGACTTGGGCATGCTTGTTTTCTCTCGCTGGTTGGTCTTGTGTGGTGTTCGACTTGTGGCTGAGGTTTTGGCGTCGGACGGCGCAGAATCTCAGCCTATGCCGAGCCGCCCTGTTTCGGCAATCGGTTAGGGCTCCGGTTTTTGCGCTTGGGTGTCATCGTCTGCTGTCGCTACGATGGCCCTTCCTCGCTGCCGACGGCCGATCACCGCCGGCGGCGTTTCGCCAACTACACGCGACAATCCCGCAAGAGGAGACGCTGCATGCCCCGCATCCTGACCCCCTCCACCCACAATGAGGAAACCCTGAAGATCGCCTATGACCTGCTGTCGCCGGGCTGGGAGCTGGCATGGCCCCGCATGGCCGGCCGGAGTTCTTCGATCTGTTGAAGGACACCGAATACTACATCGGCGGCGGGCAATTCCCGCACGGCCCCGAATTTCTACCAGCGCGCGCCAAAACTGCGCATCGTCCAGACCCTGAGCGCCGGCTACAACACCTATGACCTGGACGCGGCGCGGGCGGCGGGCGTGCCGATCTGCAACAATGGCGGGGCCAACTCGACCGCGGTCGCCGAGCACGCAATGATGCTGATGCTGGCGGTCAGCCGCAAATTGATCTGGCAGCACGAAGGCGTCGTCTTCCGGACGCTGGCGCGGCAACGATTTCAACGCGACCAAGCTCTATGAGCTCGAAGACAAGACTCTGGGCATCATCGGCCTCGGCAATATCGGCAAAAAGGTCGCGCGCCGCGCCAAGGCCTTCGACATGCACATCAAGTATTACGACATCAACCGGCTGACCACCGATCAGGAAGACGCGCTCGGCGTGCGGTTCGCGCTGTTCACCGAGCTGCTGAAGACCTCGGATATCGTGACCTTGCACGTGCCGCTCGACCTGTCGACGCACAATCTGATCGGCGAGCGCGAATTGGCGATGATGAAACCCACGGCGATCCTGATCAACACCTGCCGCGGCCCGGTCGTCGACGAAAAGGCGCTGTACAACGCGCTGCGCGACGAAAAGATCCTGGGCGCCGGGCTCGACGTGATGGTCGAGGAGCCGCCCAAGCCCGACCACGAGCTGTTCACGTTGAAGAACATCACCTTCAGCCCGCACGGCGCCGGCCCGACCTGGGACAATCATTGGAAGCGCTGGCGCAACGCCTTCGACAATTTCGAGCGCGTCGCCCGCGGCCAGAAGCCGTTCTGGATCGTCCCCGAACTGCGCGAGTAGCGCGCGACCCGCCGAGGGCGCAAAAGGCCGTGAAAGGGTGTGGCCGGTGCGTACTTAGCGTGATGGGGTTGACATGAGTCCAAGCGCCCAGCCCCAAGCCGCCGCGGCTGGTCGCGCGCCGGCTCGCGGACCGACGCGGCGCGCGATCCTGGCGCTCGCCGCGCTCGGCGCTGCCGCCGGGTTGCCCGATCGGATCGGCGGCGGCGGGCTCCTCCGGCGCAGAAGACAGCCTCGACCCGGCGCCGCGCCGCATCGATGTGCACCACCATTTCTTTCCGCCGGCCTGGCTCGATGTCATGCGGCAGAGCGGTGCGGCGCCATCGCCGGCGCAGCGCGACTGGTCGGTCGCGCAGGTGCTCGACCATATGGACAAGTGCGGCGTCGCTACGGCGATCGCGTCGTTGTCACCGTGGGGCGTCGCCTTCGCCGATGTTGCGCAAATGCGCCAGACCGCGCGCGCCTGCAATGACTTCGCAGCAGAGATGAGCCGCGACCATCCCGGGCGCTTCGGCCTGTTTGCGGCGATGCCGTTGCCCGATGTCGATGCGACCCTGAAGGAAATCGCCTATGCGCTCGATACCTTAAAGGCGTACGGTATCGGGTTGATGACCAGTTACGGCGGCAAATGGCCGGGCGATCCCGATTTCCGCCCGGTTTTCGAGGAACTCGACCGGCGGAAGGCGATTGTCTATTTACATCCGGACAACGAAAAATGGCTGCGGGAATTTGTTGCCCGGGGTCTCTCCGGCGCAGATGGAGTGGCCGTTCGACACCACCCGGGCGGTGGCGAGTCTGCTATACAGTGGGAGGCTCGCTCGCTATTCGAATATCCGATTCATCTTTTCACATGCCGGCGGCGCCATTCCGGCTCTTGCCGGTCGCCTGGCGGCAATGCCGCGCGCCCGCAAGGACCTCGCGGCAATTGCGCCGCAGGGTATTGTTGCCGAGTTGGCGAAGCTGCACTACGACACCGCCAACGCCTATTTCGCGCCGACCATGGCCGCGCTGCTGAAGTTCGTGCCGGTGTCGCAGATCGTGTTTGGCACCGATAACCCCTATTTTTCGCTCGAAGACAATGTCGCCGGGATCGACGCGATCCCGCTGACGGCAACCGACCGGCAGGCCATCAACTGAGGCAATGCGGCCCGGTTAATGCCGGGCTACGCCAGCTGACGCGGCTTAGCCGATCTCACGGCACCGACCATGTCGGTGCAATGGCGTGTAGATTAGAGCGGTGGCGCGATCCTGCTTATTGTTCAGATATCTCAGATATTAAGTAAATTTCGCGTCAATCTTGATGTGATAATCAGCGCTATCCTTTGATCTGTGTGAAGTAGTTCACATGTGATCACAGCGAATTCTGGGTATGACTGTGCCGCGGACAAGAAGCACCGCGTGATAGGAGGTTTGGATGGCACTGTCTCTGATGCTGGAGCGTACGATTTTGAATAACGTCGATGATGTTGCCGGCCGGTGGCAATACGAAGGCGGCACTGTATTTGAGGAAAAACGGCAGGTCGGCTACTATGCGAGCACCAAGCGGGTGATCTTTGGTGCGACGGATGCACAAAACACGGCGATGCTGACGCTCGAAGTGTTCGCAACGCCGCAGATGCCGCCCCAGAACCTTGTGGTGCAGGGTTCCCACGACTTCAACTCGGGTGGGGAGATCGGCAGCGTCAGCGCGGCGTCGGGCGCCTTTGCCGCGCTTATCGGCAAAGAATTTCATCGCGTCGGCAATGTTCTAACAATCGCGTAACAGATGGGAGCGGCGGGTCCCAGCCGGGGCCCGCCGGACGTCTCATGGCGCAAACTGCTCCTTAAAGACGCGCTCTTCGAGATTGGCCTCGTGGTCGAACAGCAGAGTCATCGCGATGTCGCGATTCTCGTGGATCTCGACGCTGGTCACATCGCGCGCCTCGGTGAAATCGGCGACGGCGCTGACCGGGCGCTTGTCACTTTCGAGCGCGTCGATCCTAACCTGAGCCTCGTGCCGCAGCAGAGCGCCGCGCCAGCGCCGGGGACGAAAGGCACTGATCGGGGTCAGCGCCAAAACACCGGCGCCGAGCGGAATGATGGGGCCGTGCGCCGATAGATTGTAGGCGGTGCTGCCGACCGGGGTGGCGACCAGAATGCCGTCGGCCATCAACTCGTCGAGCCGCACCACCCCGTCAACCGTGACCCGCAGCTTTGCCGCCTGACGGCTCTCGCGCAGCAGCGAGACCTCGTTGAAGGCGAGCGCGCGGTGGCGGGCGCCGCCATCGTCGCGGGCGATCATTTCGAGCGGGTGCAGGACAACCGGCTGTGCGTGGGCGAGCCGATCGAACAGTCCGTCGGGCCGATAAATGTTCATCAAAAAGCCGACGCTACCGCGATGCATGCCGAAGATCGGCACGCCTTGCGGCAGAAAGCGATGCAACGTCTCGAGCAAAAAGCCGTCGCCGCCTAGCGGAACGACAATATCGGCATGCTCGGGGGCGACGCAGGGATAGCGCCGGCTAAGCTCCGCCAGCGCCTGCTGAGCTGCTTCGGTCTCGGCGGCGACGACGGCGATCCGGGGAGCGGTCTGCTGTCGCGGCGCGGCACTCACCCGCCGGTGACACTCATATGGCGGGCGACGGCGGGCCGGTTATGGCGGCGGTCGATGATAAAATCGTGGCCCTTTGGCTTGCGGTCGATCGCCTCGCGGATTGCTGCCACGAGCGCCTCGTCGCCTTCGGATTGGCGCAGCGGGGTTCGCAGATCGGCTGCATCCTCCTGGCCGAGGCACATATAGAGCGTCCCGGTGCAGGTCAGCCGCACGCGGTTGCAGCTCTCACAGAAATTGTGGGTCAACGGGGTGATAAAGCCGAGCCGCCGGCCGGTCTCGCGCACCGTGACGTAACGCGCCGGGCCGCCGGTGCGATAGTCGCTGTCGTCGAGCGTCCAACGCCTCTGCAGCCGGGCGCGCACCATCGACAGCGGCAGATACTGGTCAAGTCGGTTCTCGCCGCCGATATCGCCCATCGGCATGACCTCGATAAACACCAGGTCGAACCCCTGGTCGCCGCACCAGGCCACGAGATCGTCGAGTTCGTCCTCGTTGACGCCACGCAACGCCACGGCGTTGATCTTGACCGCGAGACCAGCAGCCCTGGCCGCGGCGAGGCCGTCGAGCACCACCTCGAGGTGTCCGCGGCGAGTTATCTCGGTGAATTTCGCCGGGTCGAGGGTGTCGAGCGAGACATTGACCCGACGCACGCCGCAGTCGACAAGTTCGGAGGCGTAGCGGGCGAGCTGGCTGCCGTTGGTCGTCAGGGTCAGCTCGTCGAGGGCGCCGGCGCCGAGGTGCCGGCCGAGCGAGCGAAATAGGGTCATAATATTTCGGCGAACCAATGGCTCGCCGCCGGTCAGGCGCAGCTTTCTGACGCCGAGCCGAACAAAGGCGCTGCACACCCGGTCGAGCTCTTCGAGGGTCAACAGCTCGGCCTTCGGCAGGAAACTCATCTCCTCCGCCATGCAATAGACGCAGCGGAAGTCGCACCGGTCGGTGACCGATACGCGCAGATAGGTGATGGTCCGTCCAAACGGGTCTATCATGCTGTGCTCGCTCGCGGCGCCGCTCTCTTCTCTGTTGCGCGCTTTCGTAAAGATAGGGGTGCGATCGTCAAATGTCGCCCCCGATCTCGGTATGGTGCGCCCGCGCTACCCCCGCGGCTCGTCGGGGAACCAGTCACCGAGTATCTGCTCCTCGGTGTAGGAGGTGGCGCGCAACCGCGCCGTCGTGGCGGGGTCGATTTCTTGCTGGCGCCCAAGGTCTCTCAGCGCGAGGCCGACACCCCGCCGAGTCTGCCTCTCAATATCGCGATCCAGCTCAGTTCTCAGGCTCGGACTCGCTTCAAGCAAATCCTCGATCTCGGCCCTCGCGTCCACTATTGATTCCTCCCAGCCGCGGCGCGGTTCTTTCGCTGGCGAGTCCTGAAGCTTAAGGAGATGGCGGACGATCCGCCGAATTTGGCTTTGCAGCTCCCGCCTCGCTGACTTGCCCAGATCTCCGATCTCCTCCGCCAGGTTTTCCCAGTCTAGGCTTTGGTTCGAGCCGATGCGTGAAGCGGTGCGCAAGGCTTCAGCCTGCTGTTTCGACCAAGCGACGAAGTCCTGATCGTATAAACTCCTCAACTCCGCCATGGCGGCTCCCGACTAGGTCGTCCTTTATCGACATCGTACATATGATCTGAGCCCGCGGAAACCCATTCGGACTGTGATCGCAGTTGCCTGCTTGCACCGGGAGGCGGGCAGACCCATCATCGATGTATGAAGGAATTTACCGTCCGCCCGCAACCCGACGATCCGCGACTGACCCGGACCGTCGCCGGCATCGACCAGGAAGGCCGGGCAATCGAGACCGCCGTGGTCATGGAGCGACCCCTAACTCTGTTCCTGAACGGGCGCGAGATCGTCACGATGATGACGATCGGCGACCATCCGGATTATCTCGCGGTCGGCTATCTGTTGAATCAGAACATGTTGCGGGCCGACGACCGGATTACCGGTATCGATTACGACGAGGAACTCGAGACCGTCGTCGTCCGCACCGATCGCGAGACCGATTTCGAGGATAAACTGCGCAAGAAGACGCTGACCTCGGGCTGCGCTCAGGGCACCGTCTTCGGCGATCTGATGGAGAAGTTCGAGGAGATTCGGCTCGACCCCGACGCGGTGTTACGCACGTCGTGGCTCTATTCGCTCTCCCGCAAGATCAACACCGTGCCGAGCCTCTATCTCGCCGCTGGGGCGATCCATGGCTGCGTGTTGTGCGAGGCGGACCGGCCGCTACTCTATATGGAGGATGTCGGTCGACATAACGCGATCGACAAGATTGCCGGCTACATGCGCCTGCACGGCATCTCACCCTCGGGCAAGATCTTCTATACCACCGGGCGACTGACTTCGGAGATGGTGATCAAAACCGTGCAGATGGGCATCCCGATCCTGATCTCGCGTTCGGGATTTACCGCCTGGGGTGTCGATCTCGCCCGCCAGGCCGGCCTCACCCTGATCGGCCGCGCCAAAGGCAAACGGTTCGTCGCACTGGCCGGCAGCGAGCGCATCATCTTCGACGGCGATGTCCGGGCTGTCGAGGACGAGCATCCGCGGCTCGCCCGCAAAGCGAGCTTGGCCGAGGATGCGGTGTGAAAATCGTCGGGCTGCTGCTCGCCGGCGGGCTCTCCCGGCGCATGGGCGGCGGCGACAAGGCGTTGCGGCTGCTCGGCGGGGTCTCCTTGCTCGACCGGGTCATCGAACGAATCCGACCGCAGGTCGAGGCGCTCGTACTCAACGCCAATGGCGACCCGGCGCGTTTCGTCCGGTTCGGGCTGCCGGTAGCGCCGGACAGTGTTCCCGATTTCGCTGGGCCGCTGGCCGGCGTGCTGGCCGGCCTCGATTGGACGGCTGTTAACCGTCCGGATTGCCCGTTTGTGGTCAGCGTCGCGACCGACGCGCCGTTTTTGCCGAGGGATCTCGTGGCACGGTTCATCGCCGGGATCAAGGAAGCCCAGGCCGATCTTGCCTACGCCGCCTCGGGGGGGCAGGCGCATCCGGTGATCGGGCTGTGGTCGGTGCGGCTGCGCGAGGATCTGCGCCATGCGGTGGCCGAGGAGGGCATCCGCAAGGTCGATCACTGGACCGCCCGTCACCGCCTGGCGAGGGTGGCGTTCGCGAGCCAGCCGATCGACCCTTTCTTCAACGCCAACCGGCCCGAGGATCTCGCCGCGGCTGCGGCATTGCTCGAGCTCAGTGAAACGCCTTGACCGCGTTGACCAGGGTCTGAACGACACCCCACACCAGCGGGATCCCGACGAAGCCCCAGGCGAGGACAAGCTTGACGCCGTTGCCGGCACTGTCGCTTCGCCGAGTGCTGTCCATCATTGCCTCCCGAATACCGGCGCGCCTTCGACCTCGGCGTCCGCCTCGACCGCGCGCATGTGATACCGCTCGTGCACGGATTTGACAAAGACGTTGCAGATAAAGCCGACGATCAGCAGCCCCGCCATGACATACATCGTGACATTGTATGCCTGGGCTTTAGCGACACCATGAGTAATATTGTATTCGCGGATGTAATTGACGAGCACCGGACCGAAGATCCCGGCCATCGACCATGCTGTCAGCAGCAGCCCGTGAATGGCGCCGACATAACGGGTGCCGAACATGTCGCGCAGATAGGCCGGTACGGTGGCGAACCCGCCACCATACATGCTGAAGATGACAGCATAGCAAAACACGAAGAGGCCGACGCTGCCGATCGCGCCGGCATATGGAACCGTTGCGTAGAGCGCAGTCCCGAGAGCAAAGAACACGAAATAGGTGCTCTTGCGCCCGATATAGTCCGACGTTGATGACCAGATAAACCGTCCGCCCATGTTGAACAGGCTGAACAGCCCGACCAGCCCCGACGCGGCGACTGCGGTGATCCTGCCCTTGAACATTTCCTGGCTCATCGCCGAGGCCTGGCCCAGCACGCCGATCCCGGCGGTGACGTTGAGGCAGAGTATCCACCAGATCGGCCAAAATTGCGGCGTTTTAAGTGCATCGTAAACGTAGACGTGCTGCCTCGTGACGAGCGGTTTGGGCTGGGCCGGCGCAATATAGCCGGCTGGCGCCCAGCCCGGCGTCGGAACCCGCACGATCGCAGCGCCGACCAGCATGAAACACATATAGATAAGCCCCATGACGATGAAGGTCTCGGCGACCCCGATATGGGTCGGCGTCGAAAACTTGGCCATCAGCCATACCGAAAGCGGTGCGGCGATAAAGGCGGCCCCGCCGAACCCCATGATCGCCATCCCGGTCGCCATGCCTGGACGGTCGGGGAACCACTTGATCAGGGTCGATACCGGCGAGATGTAGCCGAGCCCGAGGCCGAAACCGCCGAGCACGCCATAGCCAAGATAGATGATCCATAGATTATGGAGATAAACGCCAGCCGCCGAGACCAGAAATCCGCCGCCAAAGCATAAGGCAGCAGCGAACATCGCCTTGCGCGGGCCACCCTCTTCGACCCAACGGCCGAGGAGCGCCGCCGAGGTGCCGAGAACGAAGATCCCGAGACTGAAGATCCAGCCGAGTTCCGTCAGCTTCCAATCCCCTGGCGCCGATTGGCTGATGCCGATCAATTTGGTCATCGGCAGGTTGAACACGCTGAACGCATACGCTTGGCCGATGCACAAATGGACGCAAAGCGCCGCTGGCGGGATCAGCCACCGGCTGTAGCCGGGCGGGGCGACTATCCGCTCCTTGTCGAGAAACGAAAACACCGACATGGATCCCTCCCTGAATTCCGACCGCGGACACGTCTTGAGGCGTCCGTCGGCCGGTCGGATCGTACGCACTCGCGCAGTCCAGCCTCTACGAATGCGTCGGACGCACCATTGTGACAATTTTATAGCAAAACCGTACCAAATGGAACTTTATTTCTGATGCGGTCAGTTGGGACCACGGGGTTCTTCGGAGCCGCTGTCTTCTATTAGTCTTAAGGCTGAACTTTCTTGCTTTGATCGCTGCGCAGGGACGACGGATTTTTGGGTGAGGGCCGGCCAAGCGGCGTTTCGCAAGAAGAGGAGCAGCACCGGCTGGCCGGTGCGAGCCAAGGACAGCGCGACGACATGCCCTGTTCCACGTTCGCAAAGATTGCCCGTCGGGCAGATCGGTTCGCAGCACGGCGAATGCATATACCGTGGAAAAATTCGATGAGGACTTTCGTTCGCCATGCCGTGGTTGACGACGGGCGGTCGAACAACCGTTGGGCCGATTGCTTGGGCAGCATGCTGCGCAGGATAGACCGGCGAGGTCACCGGGCAGGTTGCAGCTGGGCGAGGGGCGTGGCAGCATTAACCATGGCAGTCACGCTTGACCTGCGACTACTGGCGTTGCTGACGGCGCGGCTGTGCCATGAATTGAGCGCCCCGATCGGCGCGGTCGGCAATGGGGTCGAGCTGCTCGGCGAGGACGACCCCGATTTTGTGCGCGACGCGGTGACCTTGGTCCAGGACAACGCGCGCCGGGCCGCCAATCGGCTGCGATTTTATCGGTTCTGTTATGGTTTCGGCGGCGACGCCGGGTCCGCCGGACCGGCGCCGGGCGAATTGGCCGCCGAGCTTTTCGCGGGGACGCGGATCTTCTGCGATTACACCGAGCGCGTCCGCGCCCTGCCGCTCGATCGGCAGAAGCTCGGTTGCAACCTGCTTTTGGTTGGGGCCGAGGCGCTGGTCCGCGGCGGGCTGCTCGTGCTGGACACCGCACTCACCGGCCTGCAGCTCGAGGTGACCGGCGAATCCGCTTCGCTCGCTCCCGAGCAAGCCGCGGCGCTACGGCTCGAAACCCCGCTGGGGGCAGTCACCTCGCGCACCGTGCAGGCCTATTTCTCGGGCCTTCTCGCGCGAGCTGACGGTTCGCGCTTGGCCGGCGCCGCGCCAGCTTCCGGCCGCTTTCGGCTCTATTCGATCGAGCCGGCCGCCTGAGTGTCTGACCGGAATGTAACCTACGCCGAAAGTCTCTGGCGGCGGGGCGTCGTTCTATTTGGGTCGGCCTAAACCACGGCCGTGTCGTGGCGCGTCGTGTGGTTGTCTCCCGGAATCACTGCGGTGGCAGCCCCCAGCGGCTCGGGCGCATCGCGCAGCACATAGCCCCGTCCCCACACCGTCTCGATATAGTGTTTTCCACCGGTGGCTTGAGCCAGCTTTTTGCGCAACTTGCAAACAAAGACGTCGATGATCTTGAGTTCCGGCTCGTCCATCCCGCCGTAAAGGTGATTGAGAAACATCTCCTTGGTCAGGGTGGTGCCCTTGCGCAGGCTGAGCAGCTCGAGGATGCCGTATTCCTTGCCGGTCAAATGCAGGGGGCGGTTGTCGACTTCGACAACCCGGGCATCGAGATTGACGACCAGCTTGCCGGTGCGGATGACCAACTCGGCATGACCCTTGGAGCGCCGGACGATGGCATGGATGCGCGCCACCAGCTCGCGGCGGTCGAACGGCTTGGTCAAGAAATCGTCGGCGCCGAAGCCCAGGCCCTTGAGCTTGTGATCGAGCTCGGCCAGGCCGGAGAGGATCAGGATCGGCGTGTGCACCCGTGCCGCGCGCAACCGCCGCAGCACCTCGTAGCCGTCGATGTCGGGGAGCATCAGATCGAGGAGGATGATGTCGTAGTCGTAGAGCTTGCCGATCTCCAGCCCGTCCTCACCGAGATCGGTCGTGTCGCAGATAAAATTTTCCTTTCTCAGCATCATCTTGATGCTGGCGGACGTGGCTGAATCGTCCTCGACGAGAAGCACGCGCATAGGAGCCTCCGGGGATCTGGCCGACAACTTTTGTCAGCGAGGGTGTGGTTAACCTTGACCTAAGGTAGTTAACATAACGTTACCCTAGAGTCGACACCATAGTTATTCACCATGACGATTGTAGGGCAACGGCTGTCGCTGTCGCCCATCGGGGGATAGTTAGTCACCCGCTCGAAACCCTGCCATGCCGAGGTTTGCGCCGGTACTTTGCGGGATTGTTCCGCAGCGGCTTCCGCGCATATCCCCATCGAGATGGCGACCGCTCCAGCGGCGGACCGATGCCTCGGCAACAGCCGGTGTTGTGTCAGCAAGTTCCCAAATTGTTTCTCCACCGGCAAAGTTGCCTCTCGCTCCCAGGGCATCGCCGACCCCTATCCGCACTTGATCTCCGATATCAGCGCCGTCGTTAACGAATGAGCGTGGAAGCGCAGTGTGAACTGCTTCACACTGGGCCAAAAATTAACACAGAGGAGGCTGACCTCGCCCATGCGCCAAAGGCGGAGGCCGCCGCTCGACGTGCCAAGCGGTTGCCAGCAGAGCAGGGTCTTCCTGCGGCGCCGCTCCGCTTCGCGCGGCTGTCCTTTGTTTCCCGTCTCCACGAGGCTAAGCTCGACGGCAGCAAGCAGCGGAACAGGTCCCGCCCGATGCGCGTGCCGGAGAGGTCCTTTGAGCCCGAGGCGACGTGTCCACTCGACGGCGTGCGTGTCGTAGATCTGTCGCGGCTCGTTTCCGGCAATATGGTCAGTCTCCAACTCGCCGATTTCGGCGCGGAGGTGATCAAGATCGAGGATCCGAAGCGCGGCGACCCGTTGCGCGCCTGGCAGACCAACGGAATCAGCGTCCACTGGAAGGTCTATTCGCGCAACAAGAAGAGCGTGGCGCTGAACCTCAGGGATGCGCGCGGCGGCGAATTGTTGGCCGATCTGATCGCCGGCGCACAGGTGCTGATCGAGAATTTTCGGCCGGGAACGCTCGAGGCGATGGGGCTCGGCCCCGATCTCCTGCACCAGCGCAACCCCGGCCTGATCATATTGCGGGTCTCCGGGTGGGGACAGGACGGCCCGTACCGCGACCGCCCCGGTTTCGGCACCTTGGTCGAGAGCATGTCGGGCTACGCCGCGCGCACCGGCTTCGCCGATCGCGAGCCGGCCTTGCCGCCGACCGCCCTCGCCGACATGGTCGCCGGGCTCTACGGCGCGATGGCGGTGCTGGTGGCATTGCGCGACATCGAGGTGAAGGCCGGTAACGGCCAAGTCATTGACCTGCCATTGCTCGATCCGCTGTTTTCGTTCATCGCCACCGAGGCGGCGATCTATCGGCTCACCGGCGAGGTCCGCGAGCGTACCGGCAGCCGCTCCGAGACAACCTCGCCGCGCAACGTGTTCCGAACCAAGGACGGTCGATATATCGGCATTTCCGCGTCGATTCAGACGATGGCCGAGCGCCTGTTCTGCGCGATCGGCCGCGAAGACATGATCACCGACCCACGCTTCCGCACCAATACCGAACGGGTAAAGAACACCGAGGCTTGCGAGGCGCCGATCGTCGCCTTTATCGCGGCGCGTACTCTGGCGGAGAACATGGAAGTCTTCGAGCGCGCCGAAGTCACGGCGGCGCCGGTCTACGATATCGACCAGTTCATGGCCGACCCGCATGTGATCGAGCGAGGAATCCTGGTCGATCTTCCCGACGATGATCTGGGACGTCTGCCGATGCACAACATCGTTCCGCGCCTGTCCGACACCCCCGGAAGGCTGCGTCGCGCGGCCCCGTTATTGGGCCAGCACACCGCCGAAATCCTCGGCGAGCTTGGTCTCGACCGCGCTGCGCTCGACCGGCTGGCGGGTGACGGCGTGATCTTTCTAGGAGGCGCGCGGTGACCGGCGCGCTGCCGGTTTGGCGCTCGCTGCTGTTCGTGCCGGTAACGCAACGCCGCTTTGTCGACGGCGCGGCGCGGCGCGGCGCCGATGCGATCATTCTCGATCTAGAGGACAGTGTCGCCGCCTCGGAAAAGGAGCGGGCGAGGGGGCTGGTGCCGGAGGCAGCGGCGATCGTGTCGCGCGGCGGCGCCGATGTCGTCGTGCGCATCAACCGGCCGTTGCGCATGGCGGTGCGCGACATCGAGGCCGCGATCGGCCCGGGTGTACTGGCGCTGGCTTTGCCGAAGGCCGACAGCGCCGAGCATGTCCGCCTGCTTGCCGAGGTCGTCGACGAGGTCGAAGCCGAACAGGGCATCGAGCCAGGCAAGACACGGCTGATCGCAATGGTCGAGACCGCAGCGGCGTTCTTTAATCTCGCCGAAATCGCCCGCGCCCATCAGCGGCTCTGTGCCCTCACGCTCGGCGCCGAGGATTTTGCCACCTCGGCCGGCATCTTGCCCGAGGCCGAAGCGCTCTCAATGCCGAAGCAGATGGCGGTGTTCGCCGCCCGCGCCGCCGGTATCATGCCGTTGGGCTTCATCGGCTCCATCGCCGAGTTCCACGATCTCGACGGTTTCCGGCAGACGATCCGCCGCTCGCGCCGTTTTGGCTTCATCGGCGCCTCGGTCATCCATCCGAGCCAGGTGCCGATCTTAAACGAGGAGTTCCGGCCGAGCGCCGCGGAGGTCGAACACGCACGCCGGGTGCTGGCCGCCTATGACAAGGCGCTGGCCGAAGGGGTGGGCGCGGTCACTGCCGACGGCAGGATGATCGACGTGCCGGTGGTCGAGCGGGCCCGGCTGTTGGTCGAGCGCGAGGCCGCCATCGCCGCCCGCGAGGCACGAATGCGAAGTCTCGCAGGAGGATGAAGCTGCGTAATTTCCTCATCCCGGCCGGGGGCACGCTGGCTGCGGCCGCCGTGGCGGTATTGGTGCTCACCATTGCCGCGTTCGCGGCCTCGGATATGATTTCCGAGCCGACGGCGGTATTGCAGGGGCTCGACAAGATCACCGCCCGCGTCTCGGAGATCGAGGCGCCGGTCGGCAAGACGGTGACTTTTGGCGGCTTGGCGATCACGGTGCGCGACTGCGAGAAAAATTCGCCCGAGGACCAGCCGGAAAGTGCTGCGTTTCTGCAGATCGACGAAGTCCGTCCGGGTGAAGAGAACATTCGGCGATTCAGCGGATGGATGTTTGCCCAGAGCCCGGCGCTGTCGTCGCTCGAGAACCCAGTCTACGACGTGATCTTGCTCGACTGCAAGGGAGGCAAGGGATCTCCGCCCGAATCTTCGGGGAGTGACACCGGAAAAGAGGCGCGGTAGGCGAGCGCCGCAGCCAGCAGCCGGTGGTATCGGGCGCGCGAGATCTCAATTCCGCCGAACCGCGCCAGATGCGGGGTCAGGAATTGGGTGTCGAGCAGGCGGTAGCCGCCGAGACGCAGCCGCGCTACCAGATGGACGAGGGCGACTTTGCTCGCGTCGGTCTCGCGACTGAACATGCTTTCGCCGAAGAAAGCCGCGCCGATCGAGACCCCGTACAGTCCACCCACCAGAGCGCCGCCGCGCCGGCATTCGACACTGTGCGCCGCCCCGCGCGCGAAGAGGGCCTGATAGAGCCGCACGATCTCGTCGTTGATCCAGGTGTTTGGACGCTTCTCGCTCGCTTCGGCGCAGCAGCGGATGACCGCGGCGAAGGCGCTGTCGCAGCTGATCTCAAACCGGCCTTGCCGCAGCAAGCGGCGCAGCCGGTGCGAGACATGAAAAGCATCAAGCGGAAGGATGCCGCGATGGTGCGGATCGACCCAGAACAGCTCGGGGTCGTCGGCCGCTTCGGCCATCGGAAAGACGCCGGCGGCATAGGCGGCGAGCAGGATCTCGGGCGTCAGCCGGATCACGATGCGGCTCGGTTCATGGCGCCCGCCCGAGGAAGCGCTCGAGCCAGTGGATATCGTAGTCGCCGTTGATGAAATCGCCGGCGTCGACCAGGCGCTGATGCAGCGGGATCGTCGTCTCGATGCCGCCGATCACATATTCCTCGAGCGCCCGGCGCAACCGCATCAGACATTCGTTGCGAGTCTTGCCGTGGATGATCAGCTTGGAGATCAAGCTGTCGTAGTAGGGCGGCACCTCGTACCCCTGGTAAAGCGCGCTGTCGACGCGCACACCGAGCCCGCCCGGGGCGTGATAATCGGTCACTCGGCCGGGCGATGGACGAAAAGTTTCGGGGTTTTCGGCGTTGATGCGGCACTCGATCGCATGACCGGAGAGGCGGATTTCAGCCTGACGGTAGCCGAGCGGGGCGCCGGCGGCGATGCGCAGTTGCTCGCGCACGATGTCGATGCCGCTGACCATCTCGCTGATCGGATGCTCGACCTGCAGCCGGGTATTCATCTCGATAAAGAAGAATTCGCCGTCCTGGCACAGGAATTCGAGGGTGCCGACGCTGCGGTAGCCGATGTTGCGCAACGCGGCGAGGGCGAGGGCGCCGAGCCGGTCGCGCTCGCTCGGGTTGAGCGCCGGGGACGGGGTTTCCTCGAGCACCTTCTGATGCGTCCGCTGCAAGGAGCAGTCGCGCTCGCCGAGGTGAACGACCCCGCCCTGGCCATCACCCAGAATTTGGATCTCGATGTGCCGCGGCCGCTCGAGCCAGCGTTCCAGATAGACCTCGCCTCGACCAAAAAACAACACCGCCTCGTGCTGCGCCGCCGGCAGCATGCGCAATAGTTCGGCGCGGTCGCGGGCGATTTTCATGCCGCGTCCGCCGCCGCCCGCCGCCGCTTTGATCAGCACCGGATAGCCGATCGCGTCGGCTGCGTCCGTGGCCGCGGACGGATCGCGCACGACGCCCGCGGAACCCGGCACCGTCGGGATGCCGAGCCGAGCCGCCGCCGTCTTTGCCGCCACCTTGTCGCCCATCAGCCGAATGTGTTCTGGCGCGGGGCCGATGAAAGTGAACCCGTGCTCTTCGACGGCCGCAGCGAAATTGGCATCCTCGGCGAGAAATCCGAGCCCGGGATGGATCGCGTCGGCGCCGGTGATCTCCGCCGCGGAAAGGATCGCGGCCACGTTCATATAGCTGTCGCGCGCGGCCGGCGGCCCGATGCAGACGCTCTCGTCGGCAAGCCGCACATTCATCGCCCGCGCGTCGGCGGTCGAGTGCACGGCGACCGTCTTGATCCCCATCTCGCGGCAGGCGCGGTGGATCCTCAGCGCGATCTCGCCGCGATTGGCGATCAGCACCTTCTCGAACATCGCCCCAGAATGATTACTCGATCAGCATCAGCACCGCGCCATATTCGACCGGTTGCGCGTCGGCGACGATGATTTCCGCGATTCGACCCGCCCGCGGCGCACGAATCTCGTTCATGACCTTCATCGCTTCGATGATCAGCAAGGGCTGACCGGCGGCAACGGTTTCGCCCAGCCGAACAAATGTCGGGTCTCCGGGCTGCGGCGCCAGATAGGCGGTGCCAACCATCGGCGCGGTCACCGCACCGGGGTGACCGGCCAAGCGGCTCGCGTCTTCGCTCGGCGCGGCAGCTCCGGGCGTCATGATCGAACCCGGGACGATCACCGGCCCGGCCGGATTGCGGGCGACGCGAATGCGACGATCGCCGACCGCGTATTCGATTTCGGTCAGGCCGGTTTCGCTCAGCAGGTGAGCGAGCGTGCGGATCAGGTCGGGGTCGGGCGACAGCGGCGGGCTGCGGCCGCCAAACCTCACCGAGCGGCCTCGCCCGGTTCGTCCTCGATCAGATCGGCGATCGCTTCGAGCGCCAATTCGTACCCTTGCGCGCCCAGGCCGCAGATCACGCCGCGCGCCGCCAGGCTGACATAGGAATGGTGGCGGAAGCGCTCGCGGCGAAAGATGTTCGACAGATGCACCTCGATCACCGGCAAACCGCTGGCCGAGAGCGCATCGAGCACGGCGACCGAGGTATGGGTCAGCGCGCCGGCGTTCAGAACGATGCCGTCGGCCAATTCACGCGCCTCCTGGATCCAGTCGACCAGCTGGCCTTCGTGATTGGTCTGGCGAAAATCGATTTGCAGTTCGAGCGCGGCCGCGCGCGCGAGGCAGCGCGCTTCGATATCGGCCAAGGTGTCATGGCCGTATACCGACGGCTCGCGAACCCCGAGCAGGTTCAGATTGGGGCCGTTGAGCACGAAGACGATAGGCACGCGTCCTCCCTGGCGAACGGCCGGTTATAGCACGCGCGGAAAGGACAGCAAGAAGGCCGCCTAAGCCCGGAGCCGGGAATTGGCCCGCCAGTAGGGCGGCGCAATCGCCTCCAGACAAGAGGTGGCCGGACGGAGCAGCCGCCCCGCCCGGCCGATAGCCGGTGCTACTGACGCGGCGCCGTATTGGAGCCGGCCCCCGAGCCCAGCTGGCCGCCGTGAACCGGCGACGGCGACGTCCCCGCGCCGGTGTCCGGGTTTTCCAGCTGGTAGGCCTGCGCCTGCTGCAGTTGCTCTTTCGTCATGTCCAAGGTCAGGCGATTGTTGTCAGCCTTGATGTCGCTGAAGTGGACGGCGACGTCCTTGCCGCCCATTCCGAGAAAGGTGCCGACATCGACGACTACTGCCGCTACCCGGCCGTCGTGGTCGAGTATCACGTCCTGGACTTTGCCGATGTCGCGGTTCTGAACGTCGTAGACACTACTGCCGATCATCTTGCTGGCGCGAACCTGATCGGGCTGAATAATGCCGCTGGAACTGATCATGGCGACGGTCGTGTCGTGCCCTGCGGGTTGCGCGTAGGCAAGCGGCGCTGTAGCCATGAACAGAGCCGCGACCGCGGCGGTCATATTGGGCTTATACACGTTTAATCCTCCAATAGTGAGATGCGCTCATTTCCGAAGAACGCATGTGATGAGCAACGTACGAAGTCTTTCTTGGTTCCCGTTTCAAATTACGTGAAACAAGTATAGAAGGATCAAGACAGGGATCGGAATCCCCAGCATCCACAGCAGAATGCCTCTGCCCATGTTACGAACTCCTGCATATTCTATGGTGAAAGCAGACTACGACAATCGCCACCCATAGGGTATTAGCCCCATGATGCGCCGTACCTGCGATAGCTGGAAGACGCAGATCAACAGCAAAGGAGGAAAATGGGAAGTATGAGGCGCAAAGCCTGACTTGATCCTACTTTTTGCCGGTGATCTCGCGAACCGCGTCCTTGACGTGGCCGATCGCGGCTTGAGCGCGCCCTTCATCCTTTTCTCTTTTGCCTTCGGCCGCGGTCTTGGCGTCGCCCAGCGCCCTGCCGACCTTCTCCTTGACGGATCCCGTGACCTTCTTCACTCCTCCGGCAATACGATCCTTGTCCATCGCGAATTTCTCTCCAGTGGATAGTTAGCATTGCCAACAGGTCGATCGGCCGGTCCGTTCCGACAAAAAATTTCTATGATGCCGCCCCAGATGGATCCGGAGCCTTTTCGCCGTCGTGCCGTTTACCCCGCGATGGCATGGGGTCATCAAAGGCAAGCGCGGGGACGATTATGGATGAAAATCGGATTAGCGATCAGTTGAGCGACGCTGCGAACGACGCGAAAGACGGCGCCACGGCGGCAATGGGCTCTCTCAGCGACCTGGCCGGCCGGGCGCGGTCGGCTGCCGTCGAGGCGGCCAATACGATCCAGGGAGCAGCGATCGAGACTGGCAAGCACGTCCGCGACGCCGCGGCGGAGACTTACCGGCAAGGGGCGCGGGCCGGCGAGTATGTGAACCGGAACACCGCCGAACAGCCAATGCTGGCATTGCTGATTGCCGGCGCGATCGGGTACGGTATCGCCTACATGATTCACCGCGCCTGAGGAGCCAACCCGAAGGCGCTTCTAGCGTAAGGGACTCGATGGCGGACCGTCCGCCGCCGACCATCGACGAAGCCCCTGCAAACACCGGCGGACCCAGTCTGTCGGGGACACTGACTGTCCTGGTGTCGGGCGTGGTCGTCGCGGTGCTTTATTTTGCCCGCGAAATCCTCGTCCCGTTCGCCTTGGCGGTGCTGCTGAGCTTTTTGCTGGCGCCAGCGGTCCGCTGGCTACGGGGGATCGGCGCTGCCCGGGTCGCTGCGGTCGCCATCACCGCACTCGTCGCCTTTGTCGCGATCTTTGGCTTGGTCGCCATCCTTACCCAGGAAGTGTCCTCGTTGGGGCCAAAGCTCCCGGACTATCGGTACAACATCGAGGCGAAGATACATACCTTACCGCGCGTCGCCGGCGGCGGCGCGATCGAGCGCTTTTCGACGATGCTTCATCAGCTGCGCGCCGAGCTGACCCGCTCGGAAAACCAGCTCTCGCCGTCGGCAGGTCTTCCGCCGAAGGCCGGTGCGGGCGGCGTGGAGGCGGCCAAGCCCCTGCCGGTCGAGATTCAGCAACCCGAATTGACGCCGCTAGAGATCGCCAAGAGCGTGGTCGGGCCATTGCTCGAACCACTGGCGACGGCCGGACTGGTCGTCGTTTTGGTCATCTTAATTCTGCTGAAGCGCGAGGATTTGCGCGATCGGCTGCTCCGTCTCGCCGGGGTGGGCGACCTGCACCGGACGACTGAAGCAATGGACGATGCGGCGCAGCGCGTCAGCCGGTATTTGCTGATGCAGCTCGCGGTCAACGCGGCGGCCGGTCTGCTGATTGGTTGCGGCCTGACGGTCATCGGAATTCCGAACCCGGCGCTGTGGGGCATTCTTGTTGTTCTGCTGCGCTTTATCCCCTTCCTCGGCATTGTCATCGCTGCCTGCTTCCCGCTGGCGCTGGCGATCGCCGTCGATCCGGGCTGGTGGTTGGTGGCATGGACCGCTGTTCTCTTCATCGGGGTCGAGCTGATTATCGCCTATCTGGTTGAACCCCATCTCTATGGCGGCAGCACCGGTCTGTCCTCGACTGCGGTGATCGTCGCGGCGGTCTTTTGGACCTGGCTATGGGGCCCGGTTGGATTGCTGCTGTCGACGCCGCTGACCGCCTGCGTGGTCGTGCTCGGCCGGCACGTTCCGCAACTGCGCTTCCTCGATGTCCTGCTGGGCAACGAGCCGGCGCTCACCCCCGAGGAAACGTTCTATCAGCGCATGCTCGCCAATGACCCTGAAGAGGCAACCGAGCAGGCCGAAGAATTCGCCAAGGAAGCATCGCTCGCCGAGTTTTTCGACACGGTGGCAATCCCGGTGCTGATGCGGGCGCAAGCCGACAGCGACCGTGGCGCGTTGTCGGCCGAGCGGCGGGCGAGGTTGAAGGAGGGGTTTTCGAGGATGCTCGACAATTTGCTCGAGGATGCTCTTCCGGAGGAGGTCGATCCTGCTGAGGAACGGGAGGGGATCGGGCCGGAGGGCGGACCCGTCGTCTGCATCGCGGGCCGCAACGAGTTGGACGAGACGGCAGCCCTATTGCTCGCGCATCTGCTGCATCTTCGAGGCTGTTCCGCCAAAGTGTTTTCGGCCGACGCGCTTACTGACGGCAGCGCTTTATTCGTCCTAAAGGACGCCACTGTCGTCTGCCTGTCGCTGCTCAGCACCAGCGCCCCGGCCCGTGCACGCCATCTCGTGCGGCGGGTGCGACGCCGGGCCCCGCGGGCGCGGCTCATCCTTGGGTTTTGGGCGCTTCAGCCGGAACAGCTGTCGATCGCCGATGCCGCGGCCGACGCCGTGGCGACCTCGCTCAGCAACGCAGTCACTGACATCGAGGCCAGCGCTTTCGCGCCAACATCGCCTCAATCGGCTCTCGGTTCGGCCGCTTGCTGAGGTCGAACCCGCGATACGCCGGAGCCGGGCGCGCTGGGCGGTCATAATATCCCGACGACGGCGCCACTCATGCAGGTCGCGAGCGTGCCGGACAGGATCGAGCGCAGGCCGAGTGCGACAATCTCGGCCCGCCGTTCAGGAACCATTGCCCCCATTCCTCCGATCAGGATACCGAGGCTGCCGAAATTGGCAAAGCCGCACAAAGCGTAGGTCATGATGAGGCGCGAGCGCACGCTCAGCGCATCGGGCGGCAGATGAGCGAGCTCGACATAGGCGATGAACTCGTTGAGCACGGTTTTGGTGCCCATCAACGCCGCCGCGGTGGCGGTCTCCGAGCCGGGAATTCCGATCAGCCACATGATCGGGCGGAAGGCATAGGCGAACAGGCGCTGTAGGGTCACCGGCGCGCCGGCGAAGTCCGGCAGCAGCCCGAGCGCGGCGTTGACGAGGGCGACCAGCGCGATGGTCACGACCAGCATCGCGGTGATGTTGAGCAGGAACACAATGCCGTCGCGAGTCCCCTTGGCGATCGCGTCCATCGCACTGACCGGCGGATCATCAATGACAAGCTGCGCCGAGACCGACGGGTCGGGGCGGAACGGCACCATCAGCGCCGCGACCGCGAGTGCGGCAGGGGTGCTGATCACCGCGGCGATCAGAATATTGCCGAGCGCGTTGGGAATGACGGAGCCGACCAGCGCGGCGTAAAGCACCATCACCGTGCCGGCGATCCCGGCCATGCCACAGCTCATCAGCGCAAACAACTCCCCGCGTGCGAGCCGCATCAAGTACGGACGGATCAGCAGCGGCGCCTCGATATGGCCGACAAAGATGTGCACCGCGGCGCCGAGGCCGAGCGGGCCGCCGACCCCGACGGCGCGCCGCAGCATCCAGGCGAACGCCTGCACGACGCGCTGCAGGACGCCCCAGTAGAACAGCAGGGTGGCGAGCGCGCTAATGACCAGCACCAGCGGCAGCGCGCGGAAGGCGAAGATGAAACTGGCGCCGGGCCGGGTCTCGGCAAACGGCAATTGGCCGCCGCCCAGATAACCGAAAACAAAGCCGGTGCCGGCCTCTGTGGCGCTCTGCAACCCCTCGACGGCCCGGTTCAGCAACAAAAACGCCGCCCGGGCCGGCGGGAGTCTGAGAAACACCAGAGCGAGGGTGAATTGCAGCAGCACGCCCACGACGACGACGCGCCACGGCACGCGCGCGCGGTCCTCACTCAGCCCCCAGGCGAGCAGCAGGATGACGGCGATGCCGAGAAGCCCGCGCATCTCCCAATTAGACAACACATTCGGGTGGTTTAAGCATCCTCGGCAAAGCCGAGCGCCGGGCCGCACCGCAGGCTGGCCATCGAAATGACGAGCGGTTCAAATATGCGATCATTCCCAATCCGGGAGGCCAGGATCATCAGCAAGCGCGGCCACGACGTATCAGCGTAGCTTCAGTCTGCATCCGGGCGCTAGGATCGCCGGCGATACAGAACGGAGAAAAGTCATGGGCAAGAGGATCGCCATTGTCGGCGTCGGCGCGGTCGGCGGCTATACCGGGGCCCATCTGGCGCGCGCCGGTGAGGACGTGACCTTTATCGATATGTGGCCGGCCCATGTCGACGAAATGAAAACCAACGGGCTGCGCATCACCCACCACGATGGCGAGGACCCGTTCACGGTCAAGGTGCGCGCCCTGCATCTGACCGAGGCGCAGCATCTGTCCAAAGAGGCGCCGGTCGACATCGCCTTTGTCTGCACCAAATCCTACGACACCCAATGGGCGGCGCTGCTAATCCGCCAGTATCTGGCGCCCGGTGGCTTTATCGTCTCGTTGCAGAATTGCATGAACGAGGAGATCATCGCCGGCGTCGTCGGCTGGGGCAAGACGATGGGTTGCATTGCCAGCAATATCAGCGTCGGCCTGGTCGAGCCGGGCCATGTCCATCGCGGCGGGGTCAAGGGCGGTGCGGCGCATACCGTCTACCGCACCGGCGAGGTGCACGGCGCCATCACCGAGCGGGCGCAGGAAATTTGCCGGCTGGTCTCCTTTGCGGACAGCGCCAAGGTGACCGACAATCTGTGGGGCGAGCGCTGGTCAAAGCTCGTCGCCAATACGATGGCGAACGGGGTCTCGGCCTGCACCGGGCTGCCCGGCGCGCAGATCGCGCAGAACGCGGCGATCCGCCATTTCCAGGCGCGGCTCGGCAGCGAGGCGATCCGCATCGGCCAGGCGCGCGGCTACAAGCTCGAGGAAATCGACCATCTGCCGCCCGAAACCATCGCGCGGGCCGGCGAGGGCGACGCCGCTTCGCTCAAAATCTATGACGAGCGGCGGTTGTCGCGCGTCGGGCGCGGCTCGCCCGATCAGCGGCCGTCGATGGGCCAGGACATGGCCAAGGGCCGGCGTACCGAGATCGAGTTCCTGAACGGTTTTGTCGTGCGCGAAGGCGAACAGGTCGGCATCCATGCCCGCGCCAACGAGCGCCTCGTCGACATTGTAAAGAAGGTCGAACGCGGCGAATTAAAGCAGGACCCAAGCCACATCACCGATTTGCGCCTGAACTGACCGGGCGCGGATATTGCCGTCCTGGGACGACTTTCGACCCGGTCGCGTCACGGAGAGCGCCGGGCGCGAGGTCTGTATCAGCGGCATCAGCAATTCGCCGCGCCACACAGGAGAGAATCCCATGAGGATCGGCCTGTTTTACCAGATCCAAGTTCCCAAACCCTGGACCCCGTCCAGTGAATCGCAACGCATCCACGAAGCCTTGGAGCAAATTCCCTATGCCGAAGAGCAGGGGTTTGCCAGCGTGTGGTTCTCGGAACATCACTTCCGCCCGGTGTGGTCGCACAATAGCGCTCCGGACCTAACCCTTGCGGCGGTCAGCCAGCGCACCAGCCGTATCCGCCTCGGTGTCGGCGTGGTCCTGGCCCCGATCCACCACCCGCTGCACGTCGCGGCGCGAATGGCCACACTCGATATCTTGAGCCACGGGCGGGTCGATGTGGGCCTCGGCCGGACCGGCTATCCCTACCAGCTTACTCCGTATGGGTCGGATTTGCAGGACACGCGCGGTATGTGGCAGGAATTCGCCGATGTATTGCCTCGCATATGGACCCAAGAAGAGATCTCGTATGACGGCGAGTACTACCAGATCCCGCGCCGCGAGGTCCTGCCGAAGCCGGTGCAACGCCCGCACCCGCCGCTGTGGTCGGCGTGCGGCAGCGACGAGACGGCGCGGCTGACGGGCAGCCTGGGGATGGGCGGGCTGTTCGGCAGCGAAGGCGGCCCGGACCGCGTCGGGCAGCTGATGGCGCTTTATCAGGACGCGCTGCACGCCGCCGCCCCGGGCAACGGGGCCAGGCCCGCCGCGCGGACCGCGCTGATGACGGCCGGCTACTGCCATGAGGATCCGCAGGTCGTAGCCGAGCGCGGCACCGAGCTCGTCGGCTGGTACCTGGAGCAGCAACGGGAGCGCGCCCGCCTGGTGTGGCGCGACTATGACCCGTCCACCGTGCCGCCGGATTACCAGGGCTACTACGCGCGCGACCAGCGCCTCGCCAGCGGACCGCATCCGGGGGAACCCACGCCCCAGCAAGTGCGTGAGCAAGGCACGAAATTCTGCGTCGGCACGCCGACGGACTGCATCCGCTTTCTCGAAATGTACGAGGCACTCGGCATCGAGGAAGTGTTTCTACTTTGCGCCATCGGGCCGGCGCAGCACCAGGAGGTGCTCAACACCATCCGCCTCTTCGGCGAGCAGATAATCCCGCACTTCCAGGCTAAGGAGCCGCGTCCGGCCCTGGCGCAGGCGTCAGCTAATCTATGTGCGAAAGACCTTCTGGCCAAAGCCCGGCAGCCTGCGCCGTAAGCGCGCAGGCTTAGACTGTCGGCCTGATATTCTGGTTCATGCGGAACAGGTTGGTCGGGTCGTATTTATTCTTTAGGGCGACCAGCCGCTCGTAGTTGCCGCTGTAGGCGGCCCTGATCCGCGTGGCCTCTTCGGCGTCCAGATGGTTGACATACACTTCTCCGGTCGCGAAGGGCTCGACTGCCGTCCAATACTCCCGGGTCCACTGGATATGACCGGCGGTCTCGGCGGGATCATTCCATTGCGAGATCACGTCGTAATCCCACTGGTCGTGGCGCAGCCCGAAAGCGGTCTCGTTCCGATCAACCCGGGTCGCAGCACCGTGCATGTGGAAATACAGCACCATCGACATCGGCGAGCGCATCTTCGCCGCACGCGCGATCATGATGTCCAAGAGCTCGTCGCCGAGTTCGTTCAAGAAGCTCGATTTCCAGTACCGCTGCACCCCACCATAGGGCACCGCCGCGTCGAACAAGGTGTTCAGCTCGACATAGGAGGTCGGGGCGATCGTATCGGCCAGAGGCGTCCCGAATTTTCGCAGCGGGGCGATCAGCCGCTCCCCGGTCGCCAGATCCCCGATATAGGCAGCGATAATGACGACCACCGGCGCGCCGTCGGGCGAGGTCATCAACGCCGCGGCGGCGAGCATCTCGTCAGGGCAGCCGCGCGCAAAATCGCGGTAAAAGCGCAGCACCTTTTTGGCCTCGGCCATCGGGTGGATGACCATTCCGGCGAGCACCGGCCCGACCGGGTGAAGCTGATACTCGAACGAGGTGACAACGCCGAAATTGCCGCCGCCGCCGCGCAGGCCCCAGAACAGATCCGGGTTCTGTTCGGCGCTGGCGGTCAGCAGCTGCCCGTCGGCAGTGACGATGTCGGCCGAAAGCAGGTTGTCGCAGCTGAGACCATGCTTGCCCATCAGCCAGCCAAGCCCGCCCCCCAAGGTCAGCCCGGCAATGCCGGTCGTCGACACCACCCCGCCGGTGCTCGCCAGGCCAAAGGTCTGGGTTTCGCGGTTGTACTCGCCCCAGGTCAGGCCTGCCTCGGCACGGGCCGTGCGTTTGACCGGATCGACCCGCACACTCTTCATCGGCGACAGGTCGATCATCACGCCGCCCTCGCAGACGGCGTTGCCGGTGATGTTGTGGCCGCCACCTTTGACCGAGACCAGCAGCCGGTGATCGCGTGCAAAACGCACCGCCGCCATGACGTCGGCGGGTCCGGCGCAACGCGCGATCAACGCCGGCCGCCGGTCGATCATGCCGTTCCAGACTTTGCGCGCCTCGTCATAGCCGCGCTCACCGGGGTGCAGCAGCCGCCCCCGCAGGCCTTCGGCAAATTTCTGCACCGCAGCGCTCTCGACGATCGTGTCGCCGCCGTCGGTCGTCACAACACGTAGATCCGTCATGGTTCCGCTCCCTGTTCGTTTGCCGTTACGAGCATTTTTGAGACAGCGACATTACCACACTATGCGGCAGTAAGGCATTTGTAAGATTATGCACAACCCCTTGTGACGGCTTCCTGCAACCTTGGAAATGGAAGCCCCGCCATCTCACCCCGCGGGCTTTATATTCTGGTTGAGGCGGAACAGGTTGGTCGGATCGTATCTCTTCTTCAGGGCGACGAGGCGTTGGTATTTCTCGGGGCCATAGGCGGCTTTGATCCGGTCGGCCCCCTCATCTGCTTCGCGGCCTAGGTAATTCACGTACACGCCGCCGGTCGAATAGGGCTGCATGGCTTCCCAGAATTCGCGCGCCCATCGCACGCATGCCGGGGCCTCGTTCGCGTCGGCGCACTGGCCAATGCTCATGAAGCTGTATTCCACACTTCGGTGATTGAACGCCGTCTCGTCATAACCGACACGGCTAATTGCGCCGCCCAACTGGTGTTCGATAAGGCCGTGGCACATGGGTGACGGACGATTGGCGCAATAGTGAACGATTGTGTCGATTACGGCGTCGCTGATTTCCCCCAGGAAGCTGGACTTCCAATAGTTTTGGAGGCCCTTCGGATAGAAGTCATCCACCAGCCTTTGCGCCGATGTGTAGGCCATCGGACCGATCGTATCCATCACGATCGGGGTAAAAGTCTTGAGGGGCCGTAGCAGATGCTCGCCTTCCTCGCTCGCGCCGGTGTAGCAGACGACCATCCCCACCACCGGCGTGCCGTCAGGCATAGTAATGAGGACAATGTCGGATGCTAATTCGTCGGGAGCATGGCTTGTGAGATCGCGGAAGAGGCGGAGGGCCTCTTTTGCCTTATCCATCGGATAAGCGACGAGGCGACCTATCACAGGCCCGACCGGATGAAGCTGATACTCGAGTGAGGTAACGACGCCGAAATTGCCGCCGCCGCCGCGCAGACCCCAAAACAAGTCGGGGTGCTGAGTTTTGCTGGCTATCAGGAAATTGCCGTCCGCTGTGACCAGATCAGCGGAGATCAAATTGTCCGAGACCAGACCATAGCGACGCGCAAGATGGCCCCACCCGCCGCCGAGCGTGAGCCCGGCAACGCCTGTGGTCGATATTTGCCCTCCCGGCGTGGCGAGACCGAAAGTTTGGGTCTCCTGGTCTAACTCTCCCCAGGTTGCGCCGGCTTCTGCGCGCGCCGTGCGCTGAGCGGGATCGACGCGAATGCTGTGCATCTCGGACAAGTCGATCATCAGGCCGCCGTCGCACGTTGCATTGCCGGCGACGTTATGTCCGCCGCCGCGCACCGCAACCAGAAGCCGGTGCGTGCGCGCGAAGTTGATCGAATTGATGACATCGGCGACCCCGGCGCAGCGCGCAATCAGCGCCGGGCGCCGATCGATCATGCCGTTCCAGACTTTGCGCGCGTCGTCATAGCCGCCATCTCCGGGGTAAAGCAGCCGGTCGCGCAGGCTTTCAGCAAATTTCTGCACCGCCGCTTCTTCGAGGATCGCATCCCCGCCGTCGGTGGTGATGACGCGCAGGTCGGTCATGGTCTTTTGCTCCCTGTCGTTTAATTTGTCGCGGCGGCCGACGCCGGCGAAGCCGGCCGTTCGAGACTACATCAACCGGCGGCGTGTTTTAAGCCGGAGTAAGCCACGTCGGCTACGACACTGCCGCCGGGTCCAATATCTCGATCGGATAACAGCTGAAATCCGCCACATTGAAGGTGAGGATGCGGCCAACCCCGTGTACTGTCATCGCCGCGACGAGACGAGCGTCATAAACTTGGCTGCCGATCACCCCGTGGGTCATCACGAGGCGTTTCCATACAGCATAGATTGCCGGTTCGTCGGGCAACATCGCGAACACTCGTTCAATTCGGTCGATTTCGACGGCCGCGGTTGCCGGCGGGAGACCGAGGCCATTCCGCGCTACCGGCCGTGTCGCCACCGCCCAGAATTCGGCAATGTTTTGTGGCGTTACATGAACCGGCTCGGCGCTCTCGACCAGTCTGGCGGTGCCGTCCACCGCGTGGCGATGATGGTCGTGCAGCGGCTCGATCCGCCGCAGCAGCACATTGGTATCGACAAGAACGCTCACAGCCCGCGCGGCGGGTCGTACAGCGCGTCCCGGCTATCGTCGACCACCGAGTCAATCCCGGGCAGGTATGACGTATCGCGCCACAACGCCGCCCGCTCAGCCGGGGTCAGCGGCAGGTTCCTACCTTCATGCTCACCGAGCCAGGCGCAAGCGAGCTCGACCAGTCTGGGGATCGGCGCCTTCTGTTGTTTCTTGCCTCGGGTATGGCCGAGCTCGTAATCGGCCAGCCGCGAGACGCTGATCTCGAGCCGGCGCGCGAGTTCGGTGCGGTCCCAGCCCATCCGGGCGCGAAAGGCGATCATCTCTTGCGGGGTCATGCCGCAAAATATCAGCCGTCCGGCACCCACATGCAAGCGATGATCGCGCTCTCTTCCTTTAAAAGCTGCAACTATCGCAGATGGCAGCAGCTCAGCGCGCGGCCGGGGCCAGCGGGTCAAAGGTCCGGGGTGGGCCGGTGGTCGCCTCGGCTTCGCTGAAACCCATCGCCGCGAGAAACGCGGCGCGAACTTCCGCGGGCTGCCCGGTCTGAAAGATATAGCCCTGCAGGTTGCGGCGGCTGAACGGGTCGCGCACGAAGTCGGCGCGGGGGAAACCCTCGATGAAGGCGTCGCGCTCGGCGACCGGCAATTGGATCGCGCGATTGGCGTCCGAGTCCCGGACCACCGCCTTTGGATCCCGCCCGTCCTTGACCGTCTCGATATCGTTCAGGAAGCGGCGCCGGATCATCACGATGCCGCGGTCGGAGGGCGCCAGATATTCCTGTGACCGGTCAGCGATCTTGCCCTGCCCGACCCAGGTCACGAAATCCTGGTTCATCACATGGCTGGTGACCCAGCGCCCGGTTTCCGGATCGGCGATCGGCCCCTGCCAGGTCGGGATGCTGTTCTGCATATAGGGCTCGCATTCCCGGGGCACGCGACTGAAATGATACATGACGCTGAGCGTGTTCTCGTCATCTATCGGCACGCGGAACTCGACATGGTTGCCGGTGAACAACCCGTTCGGCCACAAGCAGACGCGGCCCACCGTCCACAGCCGGTCCTTATCGGTGGTGTCGGTGCGAATGCGCTTGTACTGGAAGCCGTAGTCGAACTCGCTAAAATCGACCTTGACGTGCTGCGCCGTATAGGGGCCAGTCTCACCGGCGAGACGCATGCCCCAGTTCGAATGGGTCCATTCGAAATGCACCGGGTCGATCGAGTTTTCCTGGCATTGGAACCAGTTGCACGGGATCTCGGCCTTGACGATCTGGCGAAAGCCGTTCTTCCACGAAAAGAATTCCCAATCGGGTACGAGCGGCCGCGGCTCGGGCCCAAGATAAGTCCATAACAGCCCGCCCAGTTCCTCGACCGGATAGGCCTTAATATGGATCTCGTCGCGCAGCCGCGCCTCGGGATGCGCCATGTCCTCGTAGGGTTGCGCCAGGCAGCTGCCGTCGGCGTCGTAGAGCCAGCCGTGATAATTGCAGCGCAGCCCGCATTTCTCGACATAGCCGTAGCTGAGATCGGCGCGGCGGTGCCGGCAATGGCGGTCGAGAAGGCCGTATTTGCCGCCGAGGTCCTTATAGAGGACGAGATCCTCGCCCATCAGCCGCACCGGCAATGTGCCGGGCTGCTCGAGCTCGCTCGCGCCGGCGATCGGCCACCAATAGCGGCGCAGGAGGTTGCCCATCGGCGTACCGGCGCCGGTTTTGGTCAGCACATCCCAACGGCTGCCCGCCTCGGGGCTGTTATCCTGCGGCATCGCCCCCTCCTCAGACCGCCTGCGCGGACTGCTGCTCGATCGCCCGCGACAGGCGGCCGTAGACACGGCGCGCGTTGCCTTCGAAGATTTTCACCTTGTCCGCCGCCGACAATGGCAGCTGGTCGATATAGCGCTTGGTGTCGTCGTAGTAGTGACCGGTTTCGGGATCGATGCCGCGCACGGCGCCGATCATCTCGGAGGCGAACAGGATGTTGTCGACCGGGATGACCTTTGCCAGCAATTCCTGGCCCGGCAGGTGATAGACGCAGGTGTCGAAAAAGACGTTCTTCAACATAAGATCGGACAGCAGCCCGAGCTTGGCGTCCTGGGCCAATCCACGGTAGCGTCCCCAGTGATACGGAACGGCGCCGCCGCCATGTGGGATGATGAATTTGATGGTCGGGAAATCCTTGAACACCGAGGACGTCATCAGCTGGTTGAAGCCCGCGGTGTCGCCATTGAGATAGTGCGCGCCGGTCGTGTGATGGGTCGGGTTGCACGACGCGCTGACATGGATCATCGCCGGAATGTCGTATTCGACCAACTTCTCGTAGACTGGATACCAGTAATGGTCTGAAAGCGGCGGGTCCGGCCAGTGCCCGCCCGACGGATCGGGGTTCAGATTGACGCCGACAAACCCGTATTCATTGACACAGCGGTCGATCTCCGCGAGGCAGTTCTTCGGCGAGACGCGCGCGCTCTGCGGCAGCATCCCCACACCGATGAAGTTCCTCGGGAACAGCGAGCAGACGCGGTGGATCAGCTCGTTACAGGCGCTGGCCCAGGCCTCGCTGGTCGTTGCATCGCCAAGGTGGTGGCCCATGCCAGCGGCGCGCGGCGAAAAGATCGTCAAATCGGTGCCGCGCTCGCGCTGCACCTTGAGCTGGCCGCCCTCGATCGACTGGCGGATCTCGTCGTCGCTGATCGTCGGGCGCGGCGGCGCCGGCTTGCCGGCCGCGTGCGCCGCGATCTGCTCGGTGCGCCAGCCCTCGTGCTGACGCGGGGCGGTGGTGTAGTGGCCGTGACAGTCGATGATCATCGGTGTGGCCTCGTCCTGTCGTCTCGGATCGGGCCACCGCGCGTCGCGTGGCGGCGGCTGACTCTGCGTCAGATACCGGATTGTCACAGGGAGAACACCCGATGTCGAGGGGCAGCGGACCGCGATCGAGGCAGTCCGTTCGCGCCCGTAGCGCCTCGGTATTCGCGACGATAAACGTGATGCCGGGGTCCGGGCGCGCCTTTAATTCTGAATTATCGGGGTGCGTGTCCCAAAGTGGCAGCAACCGGATGGCGCGGCGCCTGCACCTCGCCGGCAAATTCGGTCGAGGCCACAGGATCTCACCCGCGGCGAACGTCAAGAGCGGTCAGCGAGTTAGGCGCTCTTGTCCGGCCCCAGCGGGCCTGGCTGCTGCCACGGCCGGCCCACGCGTAACCGAACGGGTTCGTCAATCTCCTGCTATACCGATTTGGCCGCAGACCTGTTTTGCGAACGTCTACCCCTGATCAGAACGCCGCCCGCGAACGCTAATCCGGCCAACAACAAGAGGATAGAGGCCGGTTCCGGGACCGGAGTGCTAATCGTCAACTGCGAGAAATCAATAATGAAGCCGTCACCGGATGACGCTCCTATGTCGACGGTGTCTGTCCCGGTCAGCAGATTCAGCGGAACATTGAACGAGTAAGTCAACACCTCCTGGAAGGCATTCGAGGTGGTGTTATTCGGGATGATCCCAATGTTTGTGCCGTCGAAGAGTACCGGATAGTCGCCGAAGCCATCAGCGATGCCGGCAATCCGGATACTGAGGTTGGCGCCGGTCGCCCCGGTCGGCGAGTAGGTGGGTTGGGTCCACGACACCGGCCCCGGGGCAGCCCAGATGTCGGTAGCCGGCGCATTCGCCAGATCGTAGGCATCTCGGTAATCTGTGAAAAACACTCCGCCGAGCCCGGTCTCCCACAGGGACGTGTCGGGGCAGGATTGCACCCCGAGTCCGAAGCAGTTGATCGTACCGTACAGACTCGTCACGTTCGCGCTCGCAGTTGATGCCGCCAGCATCGCGATGGCGGCTCCCAGTCCAAGACCGGCAAGTTGGTGGCGGAAGTTCATGCTGCATACCTCGGGATTAGCTATTTCTCGCGCGGCAAAAAACGTGCCACGTTAGTCTCGCCTGATTTACCAATCAGTTGGGGTTCGCACCGGAGGCGGAATGTAAGATTTTCCGACATTTTTCTGGCCGACGTCGTCAGGCGATTTTCTTGGACCAGTAAGGAAACCACATCCAGAAGTACTCCGACCCACGACTTCTTGCAGAATTTGTCGAATACTGTAAATTTTTCCGGCAGGTCGAGCCGAGGAGCCCAGTCAGGTAAACTAGCCGCGCATCTCAGATTGGAGGCCTTAAAGCCAACGGCGATTTCTTACGTGGCCAGCGGGTCGGCGGTCGGGATCGAGATCGCCCCGCCGCGATCGCCGCCGACGAGGATCGGCGTCGCCGCCTTGCGGCCAAGGGCTTCGACGCGTGGAATATTCTCGTCCTCAACTGGCGACATCCGCGGCTTGCGCGCCAATGCCGCCTTGATATAGGGCGCCAGTTCCCGTTCCTTCTGTGCTTCCCGCGCCCGATCGCGCTCCTTGAACTCGGGCATCACCTGCGCCGCGAAAATTTCCAATAAATCGCAGATGTGCTCGTGGCGGTTGGCGCCGCTCTGCTGCACGAACATGACCTGATCGATCCCGGCCGTCTCGTAGCGCCATAGATGTTCGTGCAACTGGTCGGGGGTGCCGATGCTGCCGCGACGGATCAGAGTCCCGCCGACCGCGCAGTGCTGACCCGCATGACACCGCCGCCCTCGCTTTTCGCCAGATTGATAAATGAGAGGTTCATATTACGATCCGCTCGGACGTTTATCGGGAAACCGGCCGACGGAGCGACCCGGACTTGGGCGTGAGTTCGTGTTCCGCGACGATTAGCCGATTACCGCCAGCAGGGCGTGTGAATCGGCGACGGCGCCGAAGACGCCGCCTTGCATCTTGATCATTTTGATTGCGGCCTCGTGGTTGGAGCGGTCGGTGGCACCGCAGCAATCTTCGAGCAGCAAGCACTCGAAGCCGCGGTCGTTAGCCTCGCGCAACGTCGTGTGCACACAGACATCGGTGGTGATCCCGGTCAGCACCAGATTGGCGACGCCGCGCAGACGCAACAGCAATTCGAAGTCGGTGGCAAAAAAGGCTCCCTTGCCGGGCTTGTCGATAATTGCTTCGCCGTCAACAGGAGCGAGTTCAGGGATGATTTCCCAGCCCGGCTCGCCGCGCACCAGAATTCGGCCGCACGGACCGGGATCGCCGATGCCGGCGCCGATCCGGCGTGAGCGCCAGCGCTTGTTCGCCGGCAGATCGGCGAGGTCGGGCCGGTGGCCTTCGCGGGTGTGGAAGATGTGATAGCCGTTGTGGCGCATCACCGCCAGCACCGTCGCGATCGGCCCGATCGGCGCGCGGGTCAATGACAGATCGTAGCCCATGCGGTCGACATAGCCGCCGATGCCGCAGAAATCAGTTTGCATGTCGATGATGACCAGACCGGTGTTGGCCGGCCGTAAATCGCCGTCATAGGGCCACGGATAAGGATCGGCTGCGACATAACGCGGGTTCATTGCGGCGCCTCTGTTGCCGAAAATGGTGGCTGCGGGCAAGTTTTACCCACAGGTCACGCGTTCAAACAGCATGCCAGACAGGACCGAGCGATGCCCGTCTCTTCTGCCATTTCTACTGCCGCCGGGCTCGAAATCGCCACGCTGCGCCGCGCCTTTGTGGAAGGGAGTGTCACGGCGGGCAAACTTCTCGGCCAGGTACTGGACCGGATCGGACGATGGGACGATCCGGCGTTGTGGATCGCCCGCGTCGACGAGTCGGCGGTCAGAGAGCGGGCAGAAGCGCTCGACGCCCTTGCCAGGGCCGAGCCGGAGTTGACCGCAAAGCTGCCTCTCTTCGGCATTCCATTTGCCGTAAAGGACAATCTCGACGTCGCCGGCATGCCGACCACGGCCGCCTGCCCCGCTTTTGCCTACACGCCCGCCCGATCTGCCACGGTCGTTGAGCGGCTGGTGGCCGCCGGGGCGGTGCTGGTCGGCAAGACCAATCTCGACCAGTTCGCGTCCGGGCTTGTCGGCACCCGCTCGCCATTTGGCGTACCGCGCAACCCGTTCGCCGCCCGCTATATTCCGGGCGGATCGAGCTCGGGGTCGGCGGTCGCGGTCGCGGCGGGCCTCGTCAGTTTTGCGCTCGGCACCGACACGGCTGGATCGGGCCGCGTCCCCGCCGCGTTTAACAACCTCGTCGGGCTCAAGCCCACTCGCGGGCTGTTGAGCACGCACGGCGTCGTTCCCGCGTGCCGCTCGCTCGACTGTGTATCGGTCTTTGCGCTGACCGCGGCGGACGCAGCCGCCGTATTCGAGGTCGCTGCCGGCTTCGATCGGGACGATCCGCTGAGTCGGCCGATGCCGGCCGAAGCGGGGGAAACGTTTGGGCCGCGCTTTCGCTTTGGCGTCCCGGCCGCGCGCGATCTCGAATTTTTCGGCGATCATCAGGCCGAGGCGTTATTCGAGACAGCGATCGCGACGATCGAAAGATCTGGCGGCACCGCAGCCGAGATCCGGTTTGCACCGTTCCGCGACGCCGGAGAGCTGCTTTACGGCGGCCCGTGGGTGGCCGAGCGACTGCATGCAACCGAACAGCTGTTAACGGAAAATCCCGAGGCGCTGTTGCCGGTCACGCGCACGATCATCGAGCGCGGCCGGTCCTACAGCGCGCTCGACGCCTTTCGCGCGCAGTACCAATTGGCGGCACTGCGCCGCAAAGCGGAGCGCGAACTGGCGACTGTCGATTGCCTGCTGCTCCCGACCACCGGCACGATCTATGAGATCGCCGCGGTTGCCGCCGACCCGGTGTCACTCAACAGCAATCTCGGCCTCTACACGAATTTCGCGAATCTGCTCGACCTGTCAGCCGTGGCGCTGCCCGCGGGATTCCGCAGCAACGGGCTGCCCTTCGGGATTTCGCTGCTGGCGCCGGCATTTGCCGAGCGCCCGCTGCTTGACCTCGCAACCAGTTTCAATCATGCGGCGGCGGGGCGGGGATAAAGGCGGCCGAGCTCGGCGCCGAGATAGCCGGCGAGGGTGTCCATCGCCGAACGGCCGGCGCGGGCTTCGGCGTCCGGGTTGTAGTTGGTGTTGGTGTTGACATCGTAGGTATAGACCGCGCCGGCGGCGTCGGTGACGAACTCGATGCCGGCGACGCCGATGTGGTTGCGGGCGAGAAACTCTTCGAAACGGTGCTTCAGAGTGGCGTCGACGTCTTCGACGATCGTGAATTTGGCGGGCGGTTGTTCTCCGGCGGGGCAGAAAGCATCGCCGACGGCGCAAACATCGGCCGGGCACAGCTCGAAGCCGGTGCTGGTGTCGACCTCGACCGCGTACATAAACCGGCCGCCGACGAACTCGGCGCGGGTGATCAGCGCTGCCGGCGAGGGGATGTATTGCTGCAGGAGATGCAGGCCGTCGACCGGCGGCTGGTAATCCGGGCTGTCGAGGTGGTCGCCGAGCGCAACGGCGCTGAGGAACAGCCGCACCCCTAGTCCCTTGCCGCCGCGGTTCGGCTTGAGGATGAACGGGCCGTCGCCGAAATGCTGCCGCGCCGCCTCGACCAGCAGCTCCTTGCCGGCGACAAGAACAGTCCGGGGCGTGCGAATGCCGGAGTTTTCGAGGGCAGCGTATTGGCGCGCCTTGCTGATCTCGAGGTCGAGCGCACGGCTGCCGTTGACGGTGCGGCGCCCGTGCCGTTCGAGCCAAGCCAGCACCGAGGCGGTCAATTCGGCGGCATAGCGATGGCCTCGGGTGTGCGACGAGGCGCTCATGCGGTTGTAGAAGACACCCTCGGGCGGCGGTTGCGACAGATCGAAGACGCCGTGGTCGAGGAACCAATCGCGCCACGGCAGCCGCTGTCGATCGAGCGCCTTGGCCAACGGCTCGAGCCAGGCGGCATTCTCGTGAATTATGTGGATCTGGGTCATTGCTGCCTCATAGCGCAGCGACCTTAAATCCACGAGTCCCTCAGGTCAAATCTCGAATATATTACGGAACTAGATCGCTAAATTAGCCCGTTCCCGGACCTTGTCTGCCATGCTCGAGGCCTGGGGTTTTGCCGTACTGCGCAGATTTTAGGCGGTCTCTATCGAAAATGGATCCGACCGGCTACGGCGTCAGTCGTCCGCGATCGCGTGCTCATCGGATAAGATTACTTCCGGGTAGTCCTGCCGGCTGAGCACGAAACATACGCCAGCGACGATAAGATAGCCGATTGCCACCGGCGTCGAATTGCCGATGCCGAGCGAAGTGCCGTGGATGAAGCCAAAAAATGACAATACCGCGCCAGCGGCGGCGAACAGTGCCGCCCACTCAAACTTGTGATCGATGATAAAGGCGGCGATAGCGCCGAGGATCAATCCGGCAAGCACCGCGCCGCCGCCCAACAGGGCCATCCCGTGATAGACGACGCCGACTGCGGCGAGCTTGGCCATGCCCAGCTGTTCGGCGGACGTGCCGGCTGCGCCGAGAGCGCCGTCGATCAGGGTTTGGGCCCAGGCGGCGATGTTCGGCAGGATTGCGAGGATGATCGCCGGTGCGTGCCGTGCCGGTGTCGCCTGGAATGCCTGGGCGCCAATGACGAGACCGATATAGAGCAGGATGGGCAGGATCGCGACCAGCGGAATGACCGCCAGCAGCATTGCCGTCAACCCGAGGAAGCACACCACACCGATGACAACGCCGGTTGCCAACGAATATCCGATGCGGCCGCCGACGGCCTTCCATCCCGGGTGGCCGATATAGACGGCCGGCGGAAACGGGCTGCCGAGCAGCGCGCCGACGATCGCACCGGTACCGTCGGCCAGCAAAATCTGGCGCAGACTGTAATCGTCGCCGGCAGCGGCCGCGCTCTCGACGTTGTTCATGCCCTCGGTGAAGTTGTAGATGCCGAGGGGCACGGCGGTGACGAGCAACGGTCCGATATTGCCGATCGCCTTAGCGAAGTCGCCCGACGGGTATGGCAGGCGCAAACCAAACTGACTTAGCGAAGAGATCACATCCGCCGGCTGCATCAGCTCGTCGAGGTGGACGAGCTTTGCCAACCAGGCGAGCACGGTGCCGACCACCACGGCAACCAGGCCACCGGGCAGGCCGTAGGGCAGGCGAACGCCGGCCATCCAGCTCACCAGAACGATCGTCAGCGAGAGCATGAACAGCCAAGGGTCTTCCCACCCGAGGAATGCCGGGCGCATCGAAATGAAGGCGATGGAGATTCCGGCGAGTGTGCCCAGCATCGCCGCACGCGGCGTGTATTTCCGCACGGTGGGCCCAACAAACGCGCCGACCAGTACGATGGCGCCGATAACCAGGCACCACACCAGTCCCGACCGCCAGGCGAGCAGCGGGTCATGCGTCTTCAGATAGATCGGCAGCATGATCAGGAAGACGACGATGAACATATGCGGCACGCTCGGCCCATATGGCATCGCCGTAACGTCGTCTCGCCCCTCGCTTTTGGCGAGCCGCCAGGCAAGATAGGCGTAATAGAGATTGCCGAGCGGCAATGCGATCCCAAGAGCCGGCAGGATCCGGCCATAGACGATGTCGGCTGGCAGGTTGACGACATGCAGACACAGCCCGGTCAGCACGATCACGTTCAGCACGACATTTGTGAACAGCCCGAAGAAGCCGTTCCAATCGCCGGGAACCCACCAGCGCGGCGCCTCGCTTGAAGTTTTCATCGCATCCTCCTTAAGCGCGGGATGCGGGAAGTGCGGCGATGACCGCATGTGATGAAGCAACCCAGCCGAAGATGCCGCCTTGGGCCTTGATCATCCGCAGCCCCATTTCCTGAAACTCCGGGAAATACGAGCCGACACAATCCTCGACGACCACGCATTCGAATCCGCGGTCGTTAGCCTCGCGCACGGTGGTGTTGACGCAGACCTCGGTGGTGACCCCGCAGACGATCAGTTGGGCGATTCCGCGGTTTTTCAGCATTGCGTCGAGGTCGGTGGCGTGAAAGGCCCCCTTTCCCGGCTTGTCGACGACCGGTTCGCCCGCCAGCGGATAGAGTTCGGGGATGATGTCGTGCCCCGGCTCGCCGCGCACCAGAATGCGGCCCATCGGCCCCGGGTCACCGATGCCAGCCGCCAGCCGGCCGCGCGCCTTCTTGGCGGGTGGCAGGTCGGCAAGGTCGGGACGATGGCCTTCGCGGGTATGGATCACCGTCAATCCGCAGTCGCGCGCGGCCTGCAACAGACGGCGGGTTGGGGCGATGGCCTGGCGCAGTAGCGAAACATCGTTGCCAAGCACCGAGCCAAAACCGCCCGGCTCGAGGAAGTCTCGCTGCATGTCGATAATCACCAGGCCGGCCCGCGCCAGATCGAGATCGAAGTGATAAGGTTCTGCCTCGATGATCGCCATGATTGCGCACCCTCCCGGTATCGAAGAGGTGCAAGGCATGTGCCAGACGGAGATCTTTAGGGGGCGCAAGAACGGCGCCTCCCCTTTAACAGCCGATTGGTCTTTTTATCGCCTGCTAAGCGATCACAGGTTGTGCCAGAATTTGGGCAAATGCGTCAGATCAAGCCGTGCCCGCTTGGCAATGTCCCGATAGGGAAAGCCTCGGCCGAGTAGCCGCACAGCGTAAAGGCAAGGCCATTCCGTATCGAACTGAGGGCTAACGGCGGCCGAACAGGCGTTCGATGTCGGCGAGGTCGAGAGCGACGTAGGTCGGGCGCCCGTGATTGCACTGGCCGCTGTTCGGCGTCACCTCCATCTGGCGCAACAGCGCATCCATCTCCGCCGGCGACAAATGGCGCCCGGCGCGCACGCTGGTATGACAGGCCAAAGTGCCGCACACGGTCTCGACCCGCTCCTTCAGGGACAGCGCGTCGCCCCATTCGGCGAGTTCGTCGGCAAGATCGCGCACCAGGCCGGCGACATCGAGACCCGGCAACAAGGCCGGGACCTCGCGCACGACAACCGCTCCCGGCCCGAACGCTTCGATCACCAGACCGAATTCGGCGAGTTCCCGGGCCCGTGCCGCGAGCCGTGCGGCGACCCCTTCATCGAGTTCGACGATCTCGGGTAACAGCAAGGTCTGACGCGCCACCCCATGGCGGGCGAGATCGGCCTTGATGCGCTCGTGGACCAGGCGCTCATGCGCCGCGTGCTGATCGACCAGCACGATCCCGGTCGCGGTCTCGGCCAGGATGTAGGTGCCGTGCAATTGCGCCCGCGCCGCGCCGAGGGGCGCCTCCCGGCCGGAACCGGGCGTCGGCGCCGCAGCATCGGCATCGGCCGCGAGAAAGGCGTTGACGCTCTCGGCAAGCGCGAGGGTGGGTGGGGCCAGCGGAAACGCGAAACGCGGCGGGCTCGCCAGCGCGCCGCCGCCCGGATGCGAGCCGGCCGGGCGAAAGGCGCCGAGCGCGGTCGCGGCAACCGTCGTCGAGGCGCGATGCCCGCCATCGGCGAGCGCGTGTCTGAGCGCGCCGACGATCAATCCACGCACCAGGGTGGCATCGCGAAACCGCACCTCGGCCTTGGCCGGATGGACGTTGACATCGATCTCGTCCTCCGGTCCGTCGACGAACAACGCCACGATCGGGTGGCGGTCGCGCGCCAACACATCCTGGTAGGCACCGCGCACCGCGCCGACCAGCAATTTGTCGCGCACCGGCCGGCCGTTGACCGTCAGGTACTGGTCGCGCGGCAATGCCCGGTTCAAAGTCGGCAGGCCGGCCAACCCAGATAACCGAAAGCCGCCGCGCTCCGCCTCGATCACCAGTGAATTTTCGGCAAAGTCACGGCCGAGCAATGCCGCCAGCCGGCTCCGCCGGTCGGCAGTTGCGGGCAGCCGCAGGAGGACGCGCTGGTCCTCGGCGGTAACCAAGAAGGCGATTTGGGGATAGGCCATGGCCAGCCGGCGCACCATGTCGACCGCGAGCTCGCGCTCGGTGCGCGGCGTCTTCATGAATTTGAGCCGCGCCGGCGTCGCAAAAAACAGATCGCGGACCTCGACTCGGGTTCCCGGCGCCGCTGCCGCCGGCGCCGGCGGGGTCTTCAGGCCGGCCTCGACGGTGATCGCCCAGGCGTTTGCGGCCTCTGCCGTGCGCGACACAATGCGCATGCGGCTGACCGCACCGATCGACGGCAAGGCTTCCCCGCGAAAGCCCAGGGCCGAGATATGGAGGAGATCATCGTCCGGCAATTTCGAGGTGCAATGGCGTTCGACCGCCAAGCTCAGTTCGTCGGCGGTCATGCCGGCGCCGTCATCGGTGACCGCGATCAGGCTCTGGCCGCCCTCGTGGAGCGTCACCGTGATATGGCGCGCGGCGGCGTCGATCGCGTTCTCGACCAGTTCCTTGACCGCCGCCGCCGGACGTTCGACGACCTCGCCGGCGGCGATGCGATTAACCAGGACCGGGGGCAGCAGGCGGATTGTCATCGCCACAATCTAAGGGATTGTCGCGTGGCATACGACCGAAGTTTGGTCGCCAACAGCATTGCTCGAGCTGCGAAATGCTCAGACTGTTCTTGCGCGCGTGATTGCACGCGGACGGTGGGCTGCCGCGGTCGCCAGCACTGCCACGGCGGCGCCGGCAATGATGTCGATCAGATAATGCCCGCCGTAGCTCGGGATCGAGAACAGCATGATGCCGTTGACGAGCGCAATCGGAACCAGGAGCCGAGACCGGCGATGGGCGTAGGTCAGCAACACGGCGAGCACGGTGTGGTACGACGGGAAGGAGATCAGCCCTTGTAGTTGCGACAAGTCGAACGACAAAGGCCCCGCTCCGCGCAACTTGAGCAGAACCTGGATTTCGAGCTCGCGGCCCGGCTCCCTATGCCCTATCGCCGGGAACAGCAAGAAGATCGCCGTCGTGATCAACAAGCTAATGATATTGTTGAGCAATAGCTCGTAATTGTAATAATCGAGGTCACGCCAAGAGAACCAGAATATCGAGATCAGGATCTGTGGGAACAGGCTCAGATAGGCAAGCCAGAGGACGAAGCGCAGGTTGTGGTGCGGCGCGAGAAAATTGTACCAGGCGGTCCAGTCGAAGCCGAGGGCGGCGTCGATCGCGGCCAAGGTGGCGTCGTGGGTGCGCCCGCCGCAGGCTGCGGCAGTGTAGATCATAACCGTGCCGGCGTTGACAAAGATCAGCCATAGCAGGGTCCAATGGGCCGCCTGCGCCAGGCGCGTGCTTCGCCCGGAGATCTGATAGAAGAGCGCAATTCCCGCGGTGACCCCACCGGCCAGCGCGAGCCGCGACCAATCGTGGAACCGCAATCCGAGGCGAGCGCACAGCAGCAGATCGATGACCGATAACAGGGTCACCGCCGCCCATATAACCAAAACCTGTCGCCGCATGCCCTGCCCCGCAGCGCATCCTTGGCCTGAACCGGTTGAAAATCCTTGAATGCGGGTGCAAAGAGGATTCCGTACACGGGAATCCACCTCATGAGCAGGTGGCCACGGTTACGCCGAACTGGGCAGCCGGCTCGACATGAAAGCCATTTGCGCGTGGGTAACAGCACGGAACAAACACGGCGTGACGAGCGCCGCTTTCCCGGAGATTCGCATGGGCGGACGCAAAATCGACATTTACAATCACGTCATGCCGCGCGCCGTCGCCAACCGTATGCGCGAATTGGCGCCCGGCAAGGGCGACATGGTCAAGCGGGTGACCAGCATCCCGATGCTCCACGACATCGAGGCCCGCATCCGGATGATGGAACAGTGGCCGGGCTATCAGCAAGTGCTGACCCTGTCGAACCCGCCGCTCGAGACGATCGCCGGCCCCGGCGACTCGCCGGGGCTCGCCCGCCTGGCCAATGACGAGTTGCAGAGGATCTGCGCGGCCTGCCCGGACAAGTTTCCCGCCTGGGTGGCGTCCCTGCCGCTCAACAATGTCGAAGCCTCGCTCGCGGAAATCGACCGCACCGTCGCCGCGGGCGCTCGTGGCATCCAGATCTTTACCAATGTCGACGGCCGGCCGCTTGACGATCCCGAATTTTTTCCGATTTTCGAGCACGCCACGACCCGGCATCGTCTCGCGATTTGGATGCATCCGGCGCGCGACGCGCGGTTTGCCGATTATCGCGGCGAACAGAAGTCGAAATACGAAATCTGGCAGGTTCTCGGCTGGCCCTACGAGACCAGTGTGGCGATGGCCCGCATCGTGTTTTCCGGTATGTTCGACCGGCTGCCCGAGCTGCGCCTCGTCACCCACCATCTGGGGGCGATGATCCCCTATTTCGAGGGCCGCGTCGGACCGCTGTGGGATCAGCTCGGCAGCCGCACCTCCGATGAGGATTACACCCCGATCCTGGCCGCGATGGCGGCGAAGGGCCGGCGCCCGATCAATTATTTCCGGCTGTTTTACAACGACACGGCGGTCGGCGGCGCGGGTTCGGCGATCCGCTGCGGCCTCGATTTTTTCGGCGCCGATCGCGTGCTATTTGCCACCGACTGCCCGTTCGACCCCGAAGGCGGTCCAATGTTTATCCGCGACACCATCGCTGCGATCGACGGCCTTGCCCTTGGCGAGGAGGGGCGCGCGAAAATCTACTTCGGGAACGCTCTCAGCATGCTGAAAACGGCGGCGGAATAGGAGCTGGGACGCACGGCTATTGCGCGGCGCTCGCGGTCTTTTGCCGCATCAGGTCGATTAGTCCCTGGATCTGACCGCCATGCCGCTGAATGACCGAGGCGAATTCGGAGCGCTGGGTCACCGCCATGCTGACCCCCTCGACGATGACATCGCTGATCTTGTAGGCGCCGGCGTCGTTGACCAGCCGCCAGTCGATCTTGAGCGGTTGCGGCGCCCCCGGCGTGATCACGTCGGTCGAGACGATCACAGCATCAGCATCGGGCCGGCTGCCGCTGATCTTGAACTGCTCCCCGCCGAAATCGGAGAGCCGAGCGGTATAGACAAAGACGACATAGTCCTCGAACAGCTTGAGGAACTCTCTCTGCTCCTCCGCACTGGCGGTGCGCCAATAGCGCCCAAGAACAAATCGCGCGATGCCGGGGCTGTCAAAATCGTTATGGAACAATGCGCGAAACTGGGCTTGCCTTTGGGCGATCGGGGTTTTGTTGTTCAGAAGCTCGAGAGCGTGGTTCCACAATTCGTTCATGAAGGCGGTTGCCTGAGCGCCGGCATCACTGGGCGGCGGCGCCGCCATCGCCGGGCTCGCCGCAAGCGCCAGCGGCAACAAGAACAGCATCACGCGGCGAGTCAACAATGTGCTGATGTCCCGCCGATCCCGGTGCGCGACAGGTCTCCGCCAGCTGGATAAAGCCATGGTCATCGTCCCCTTCGGCCTTGGCTCACTTCCCACTTCCCCCTAATACCGCGCCGGCAGCCGTCTGACAACATCGTCGCCCCGCCACGGGACCGTCTTGCTTTAGCGGAACGAGCGGCAACGCCTTTGGCTGCACGACACAGCGGCTGCCGGCTTGCGACTCAATTCTTGACCTGCTGCCAGACCTGTTCCGCGGAAGGCGGAAGCTTGTCCATGTGCTTTAGAAAGAGGGCGAGGGTCCAGATCTGTTGGTCGGTGAGGGAACCCTTCCACGAGGGCATGCCGGTCCAGCGAATGCCGTGGGTAATTTTCCAAAAGGAGACGCCTTCGGGATCGTCCTCTACTCCGTCGGTCGCCAGTTGCGGAGGCTGCGGGTAGAGGCCCTTCGCGACCGGCGAAGCCGAGGCGTCTCCCTTCGCCGTGCCGTGGCAGATCGCGCAATGACGGCCATAGAGTTCGATGCCGGCAACCAGGTTCTGATCCGTCATCGCGACCGGATTGGGGCCCTTGGGCGCCTCGCGATCCAGGGTCGCCCGCAAGGAGGTCTGCGCCGCCCAGGTTTCCAGTTTACCGGGCCGGCCATCGGCATTGGCTGGAATGAGGCCGCTCCTTAGGAGGAAGAAGCCGCCGACCAGAGCGACGGCGACTGCTGCCGCAAATCCCGCCACGAACCATCTCAACATCGCGGTCCCCCTCTCGCACTCCCGCTGTGGCGTTCCGCAGATCGCTCCCGAGGAAGCTGGCATTTTTTGCCCGGTCGCGCGACAACAATTGGCGGCGGCCAGTTGCTCGCCTACATCAAGACCGCTTCCGGATTCTGAAAAAAGAGGTGCAAAATGTGGCGATTCATGCGTGACAAGCTGGTCGTTCCGCAGCCCGAAGATTGCCTGCCGGGCCGCGCCGAGCCGATCAAGATCCCCGAGCGGCATTTCGTCAACGGCCATCCGCTGGCCGGTCCCTATCCCGCCGGCTTTGAGAGGGCGGTGTTCGGGCTCGGCTGCTTCTGGGGCGCCGAACGGGTGTTCTGGCAAGCCCCGGGCGTGTGGGTCACCGCGGTCGGCTATGCCGGCGGTTCGACCCCGAACCCGACCTATGAGGAGGTGTGCAGCGGCCGCACCGGCCATACCGAGGCGGTGCTCGTCGTCTACGACCCGAAGGCCACGAGCTACGACGCGCTGTTGAAGCTGTTTTGGGAGAGCCACGACCCGACGCAGGGCATGCGCCAGGGAAACGATGTCGGGACCCAGTACCGCTCGGCGATCTACACCTATTCGCCTGAGCAGCGCCGCGCCGCCGAGGCATCGCGCGAGGCCTATCAGGGGCCGCTCGAGACCGCCCGCTACGGCGCGATCTCGACCGAGATCGCCGACGCCCCGCCGTTTTATTTCGCCGAGGACTATCACCAGCAATATCTCGCCAAAAACCCGTACGGGTATTGTGGCCTCGGCGGCACCGGAGTGTCCTGCCCGATTCCGGCAGAGACCGCGGCCTAGCCGACATCGCGGCCTTCATTCCCGCCAGAAGGGCTCGGCCCGGTTCAGCCGGCGCAGGCGATGGCGCAATTTGCGCTCGCTTCGGGCGAGGGCGCGCTCGTGCCACGCCAGCAGCTGCGCCGCGGCGTCGATGACGGGTTCCGCAGGCTCGGCCTGGCGGCTCAACTGGATGACCAGGCCGTAGGCGACACGCAAATCATTGGCGTGACCGAGATCCTCCTGTACGCGCTTTAGCCGATTGGTATAGCGCCGCAGGTCGCCCTGATCGTAGAGGCTCCCTAACAACTCGACTGTGTAGCGCAGTTTTTTGACGGCGATGCGCAGCCGGTGCCGCTCGCTGGCGTTCAGCCGGGAGAACCGCCGGCCGCGCTTGCGCACCGCATGCCGACGCCGTTCGAGAATCCCCGCCGCGGTCGCGCCGATCGGCGACGCCAGCGGCGCAGGTGTGGCCGGCCCCTGTGGCGAGCGCCAGCCGCGACCCTCGAACCAGCGCAGCAGGCGCAGCGCCGACCGGGTGTGCCGCTGCGACAGAATTTCTTTATCGACCCGAACATAGGCTTCCGCACGCGCCCGTTCGGCAGCTGCCGCCAGTGCATCCCAGCCCGGCTCGGCGGCGTGCTCGACGCGTAATGGGCACAGCAGCTCGCCGGCGAACACATCGAGATTGCGCGCCGAGCCGAGCGGAGCAACGAACTCCGCAAGCTCGTCGGCGATCGCGCGGCGCTCATCCTCGGGAAGCAGCTTTTTGACGGCGGAGAGCAGCGAGCGCAGGCGCCGCCCGGCGACCCGCATTTGATGGACACCCTCAGGCTGCCCAGCCAGTGCGGCGGGTTCGTTGCGCAGCATATGGGTGAGGCACGAGCGGCCAACGCGCCGCATCGCTTCCTCGACTACCATGCGAGGATCGAGGGAAAGAGGCTCGGCGTGCACCGCCGGCGGTGCCTGATCGCCCGCGACGAGCCGGTATCCGCGCTCGGATTTGCTGCGGGCTTCGATCCGTACCGGCGCCGTTTCGAGCAGTCTCAAAGCGAGATCGAATAGCGCAGTCGGGTCGCCGTATTCGAGTTCGAGCTCGATCTCGCTGACCGGCTCGCTGCGGCCATTGTCGATCGCGCGGATCTCGCCGGTGTCGATCGCCGCCTCGATCCGCGTCCCCGGACGCGGCTCGACCACGACGGTTTCGCGGACGACCTCGGTGACGAACAGCGGATGCAGCTCGCCGGTTTCCCTCTCAGGCAGCAGCGACCCGCTGTGCGGAGCGTGCGGGTCGGGCCGGTTCTCAGCGACGGTATCCTGCCATTCGCCGCGGGTCAGCAGATTCGCCCCGTCGAAATCGCCCGTCTTGAAGGTCTGCACAAAGCGACCTTCCTCGTCACGGACGCGCAGGGTCGATCCCGCCTGCTTCAAGGCGAGGTCGGGCGTGTCGAAATAGGTGGCGACGAGGGTGCGCCGGACCGCGACCGCGCCGGGCGCCATCGCCACCAGCGCGCGGGTCAGCGCCGCCAGGTCGGCGGCCGCGGCGGCGAGCTTCAATTCGATCTCGATCGAGATAAGCGGCCTCCCCGCCTCAATCGCGACACTGCCTGCAAACGCCGGGCCGCGCCGATCGCTCACCCGGGCTCAAGCGTGAGCATGCGGCGTTCGGAAATCTTGCCTAAAAATCGCCCAGACGTCGATTCTCTGTTAAGCCTGACGTAAAGCGACTGTCAGTGCAATGAAACGGCCGAAGTCGGCTTGCCGTGGCGCCGGGCAGCGTTCGCAGACGGCCAGGGGTGGGAAACGGTTCGGAGGGCGGGATGGGTACGGTGCGGTGGCCGCGGGCGCGGCGGGTTCTATCCGGCGCCCCGGCGGCGGGGTATGCGGCGAGTTCGGCGATCGCGCGCCCGGCCCCCCGCGCCTGGCTGATCGGCGAGCCCGATTTCTGGCGGCTGTGGCTGGTCGGCCTGGTGGTTTTTGCGGTGCGCTGGCTCGAAATGCTGGCGGTCGCGGTGTTCGCTTACCAACGCACCGGCTCGCCCTTTATCGTGGCCGCGCTGACCATGCTGCGGATGCTGCCGATGGCGCTGTTCGGCGCGGTAATCGGCGCCGTGGCGGAACGGATCGAACGGCGCACTTCGCTGATCCTCGTCATCGTGTCGCTGGGGCTGACCTCGCTGACCCTGGCGTTGCTCGCCTTTGCCGACGAGCTCGCTGTCTGGCAGCTCGCGGTCGGAAGTTTTTTGAACGGCATCGCCTGGACCACCGACAACCCGGTGCGGCGCACGATGATCGGCGAGGTCGTCGGGCCCGAGCGGATGAGTGCGGCGATGTCGATCGATGTTGGCTCGAACAACGCGAGCCAGATCTTCGGCCCGACCGTCGGCGGCGTTCTGCTGGCGGCATTCGGCATCGGTGGCGCCTTCACCGTCAGCGTCCTGTGCTATCTGGTCGCGGTCGCGGCGGCATTGCGCGTGCGTCATCGGAACATGGCCGGGCCGACCGGCGCACAGAGCGTGCTTGCACGGATGATCGAGGGATTGGTGCTGGTTCGGCGCGACCGCCGTCTGATCGCCGTCCTGACGATCACCGTGATCTACAACATGTTCGCCTGGCCGGCCTCCAGCATGGTCCCGGTGATCGGCCACGACAATTTGCGGCTTGGCGCCGTCGGCATCGGCGTGCTCGCCAGCATGGGAGGGGTCGGCGCCTTTTGCGGCGCGATCGCGATCGCGCTGTTGGCCAGGCCGCCACTGTTCTCCCGCATCTATCTCGGCGGCGTCGTGGCCTATCTGTTGCTGGTGCCGGTCTTTGCCCTGGTGCCTGACGCGACCGCGGTTGCCAGCGTGCTGCTGCTGACAGGCCTCGCTAATGCCTGCTTCAGCATCATGCAAGCAACCCTCGTCTATCTGTCGGCCCCGCCCGAGATGCGCAGCCGCATCTACGGCGTGCTGTCGGTGTGCATCGGGATCGGCATGTTCGGCTTTATCCTGATCGGCGTGCTCGCCGGCCTGATCGGGGCGCCATGGGCAACCGCGGCGACCGCCGGCGAGGGCATCCTGGCCCTGTTGGTGACCCGGCGCTGGTGGCGTCCGCTCGCCGCCCCGGGGTGACAATGTCCTAGCTCGCGTCATGGGCGTGGGTGGGTTGAGCGCAAGATCCAAGCGGTAGGTCTTGTCGCGCAGCCAAATCGCGACCTCGGGAGGAAATTCTTCACCATTGTCAAGATACGATCGGAACCAGTTTGTGGTTTCAGGACGGTTAAGGCAATGTCTTACACTTCCGAAAAATTGAAAGCGGTCGCGCGAGACAATTTCCTTCCCGGGTTCCTGTTTCGCTGGAGGGCGGCATTGAACGGGGTGCCCGAGGCCAACCTTTATTCACCGACCTATCGCCCATGGGGCGGATTGCCGGAATTTCGCACCCTCTATGACGAGATCTCCAGACAAACATTGCTCAACGCGGAGCAAGCTTGGATCCTCTACAGCCTGGCTCAGCAAGCGCTGAGTGTCGATGGGGATTTCTTAGAGGCTGGTTGCTACCGCGGTGGAACGGCTCGACTCCTTTGGCGGGTCCTTGAAGGGTCTAGTCGTCAACGATGGCTTAATTTATTCGACACATTTGGCGGAATGCCCAAAACGGATCTCCGGCAAGATCTGCACAGAGAAAATGATTTTGGCGATACGAGTGTGGAGACCGTTTCGGCGTTTGTGGGAGGAGGACACCGGGTTATTTGCCACCAGGGGCTGATACCACACACGTTTCGCGGCCTCGAAAATCTGCGACTCGGGTTCTCGCATATTGATGTCGACATTTATCGGTCGGTAGCAGACTGCTGTGCGTTCGTTTACCCCCGTACTACGCTCGGGGGCATTATTCTCTTCGACGATTATGGATTTCCGTCTTGTCCCGGTGCACGGCGAGCAGTGGATGAGTTCTTCGCTGATAAGCCGGAGTTTCCGATCGTGCTACGTACCGGGCAGGCGATAGTGTTTCGGACTAATCTATAGTTGCTTCGGACGTAGTTGAGCGGATCGCGCCTCCACAATGCACGCAATGTGACTGGCGCTCGCTCTGGCAAATTTACGCTAGAACCGGGCTTTCCGGTCGAACGCCATTTCGACGCAGGGTTCGGTTCACCAAGCCTGATGCCGCATCCCGGCACGGGCACGCCGAGTGTGGCACGATGGTGTCACTGCCGACGCAGCCCGTTGCCCCGACTTCGCGACCTCGCGCCTCCTGTAGAAATCCTCTCTGCAAAACGCCGCCGCGATGTATCCTTGGCTCACGGCAGCAACCGGCGGAGGCGAAACGCCACCGGCAACGGGAGAAGAAAATGGCGACAGTCGAGTGGGATTTGGCACCCGCCGAGGCGCGCGACATCGATTATGTGGAGCGCGCGCACGCCCTCGCGCCATTGCTCGAAGACGCCGCGGACGAGATCGAGGAGCGCCGCCAGCTGCCCGAACGAGTGGTCGAGGCGCTGGTCGAGGGCGGCTTTTTCCGTCTGCTGTTGCCGCGCTCCTTGGGCGGCGCCGAGCTTCATCCACTGACCTATGTCCAGGTGCTCGAGGAAATCGGCAAGGCCGAACCCAGCACCGCCTGGTCCTTGGGCCAGAATTCGGGATGCTCGATGACCGCACCCTATCTCGACCCGGCGGTCGCGCGCGAGGTCTTCGGGCCGCCGCGCGGCATCCTCGCCTGGGGACCGGAATTACCGGGCGCCGGGCGGGGCATTGCGGTCGAAGGCGGCTTTCGCGTCACCGGGCGCTGGGGGTTCGCCACCGGCAGTCGCCACGCCACCTGGCTCGGTGCGCACGTGCCGATCTTCGAGCCCGACGGCACCCCGCGCATGAACCCGAACGGCCGCCCGTTCGTGCGCACCGTGCTGTTCCCCAAGACCAGCGCCAAGATCATCGACAACTGGCAGGTCATCGGCCTCCGGGGCACCGGCAGTGACAGCTACGCGGTAGAGGATCTCTTTGTGCCTCAGAAGTACACCGCTTCGCGCGACAACCAGGCCGAGCGGCGCGAGCCCGGCCTGCTCTACAAATTCACCAGCGGCATGGTCTATGCGATGGGGTTTTCGAACGTGTCTTTGGGCATCGCCCGCGGCGCGCTCGAGGCGTTCATCGTTCTGGCGCGCGACAAAATCCCGCGCGGCGCCCGCAACCCGTTGCGCCAGAACAACGTGATCCAGGCGCAGGTTGCGCAATGCGAAGCTCGGCTGCGTTCCTGTCGAGCGTTTATCCACGCGACGTTGCAGGAAATGTGGGACGCGGCCGAGCGCACCGGCGACTTCCTGCCCGAGCAGCACGCCAGGCTGCGCCTTGCCTCGACCTGGGCGATCCAGCAATCGCGCGACGTCGTCGCCGCGGTTTACAGCGCCGCCGGGGCCACCGCGATCTTCAACGAGAACCCGTTCGAGCGCCGGCTCAGGGACATGCACGCCGGCAGCCAGCAAGGCCAGGGCCGCCCGGTCCACTTCGAAACCGTCGGCCAGATCCTGCTCGGCCTCCCTCCCGAAGGGCGCATGTTCCGGTAGCGAGAAGCTTAGCCGCCGAGCGCCCCCGGGGTCCGGCTCGCTTGGATGGGGAGGTTTGAAACACTTTGGGCGTCCGCAACGCCGGGTGGTGCGGGGGGCTAGGTCGATGTAAAGTCGGCGATATGCCTCGGCTCAGCGTCAACCTCAACAAGATCGCGCTGCTGCGCAACTCGCGCCGCACCGGGGTGCCGGATGTGGTGCGCTTTGGCCGGATTGCGCATGATGCTGGCGCCGACGGGTTGACCATGCATCCGCGCCCGGACGAGCGCCATATTCGCCGCGACGACGTCTTGGCGATCGCCGAGCTGATGCGGCCGTGGCGGCCGGGTTTCGAGCTCAACATCGAAGGCTACCCCGATCGGCGCCTTCTCGATCTCGTCGCCGAGATCAGGCCTGAGCAATGCACCCTGGTGCCGGACCCGCCAGACGCCTTGACCTCGGAGGAAGGCTGGAAGCTGGACGCGGCGCAGCACCGCCTCGTTGATCTGGCGCTCGCCGAGCTGAAGCCGCTCGGTGTCCGCGTGATCCTGTTTCTCGACCCCGACCCGGCCGCCGTTGCCCCGGTCCACAACACCGGCGCCGACGGCATCGAGATCTACACCGGCGGCTATGCTGCGGCGTTTCGCGCGGGGAGCCCGGACGCGCTGCTGCGGGCCTGCGCCGCGACCGCGGAGCGCGCCATGGCGCTCGGCTTGGTGGTCAATATCGGCCACGACCTCAACCTCGACAATCTGCCGCCCTTGGCCGCGGCGTTGCCGGTGGTGGCCGAGGCCTCGATTGGGCACGAGCTGACCGCCGACGCTCTAGTCATGGGCTTTGCCGATGCGGTGCGGGCCTACCGCGCTGCGCTGAACCGCGCCACTGCAACCTGATGGCCATCGCAGCGAACACCGCACAAGTTGCGTGTCGCAGTATGATATAAGTCCGAACGGAGGATGGGCGCCGGAAAGCGAGTATTCATGGGCGACCCGCCGGCCGACGAGGATGCCTGCCGCGATGAGGTATGTCAGACGGGTGCTGCAGCCGGGCGAAACGGTTGTTTATGAGACGCAGCTGCATTGGCTGATTTATTTGCGGGCGATCATGGCGCTGATCGTTTGCCTTATTCTTGCAGGATGGGCGCTATCTGTCGCGAGCGACCAGCGGCAATATTTCAGCCTCGCGCTGTGGATCGGAGCGGCGATATTTGCCCTGTTCGCGCTGTCGACAGCACTAAGTGCGTTCGTTCGCCGCGCGACGACCGAACTCGCGATCACCGATCATCGAGTGATCTACAAGACGGGGCTGCTGTCCCGCCATACCCTCGAGATGAACATCTCCAAGGTCGAGAGCGTCGACGTCAACCAGACGGTCCTCGGTCGCATTCTCGGCTATGGTACGATCATTGTTCGCGGCACCGGGGGCAGTCTCGAGCCGATGCGGCAGATCGCCGACCCGTTGACCTTCCGCAGCAGCATCACGGCCGCCGATCGGGTGCACGAGTAGTAACGTTGGCCGCGGTGGCCCCGCGAGCGGCTCAAAACTGGTCCGACCTGTAGGCCGACATGGGAACGGGTCGCCCGGTCGAACGCCGATAAAGCATCTGGCTTGCGGGGCGCTTCTCCCGTAAGCTTACGACCGAGTTCAAAGCAGGAACCCCGCCCCGAACGATCGTTCGAAAACGCGCGATCGGGGCTTGTCACGAGGAGTTGGTCCTGGTGCCGTGCCGCCGCTCGACCTTGATGCGCCGCGCTGTCGTTGTCGCGGCCGCCGCCTTCCTGCTTGCCGCTCCGGCAGCTGTTGTGACTGCGCCGGCCATAGCTCACCCGGCGCCCGACGGCTTCGCCGATCTGGCCGCCAGGCTGTTGCCGTCGGTGGTCAACATCTCGACGACGCAGACGCTGAAAACCGCCGGTGGGGGCGAGCAGGACGTGCCCGACATGCCGCAGTTTCCACCGGGCTCGCCGTTCGAAAAGTTCTTTCACGACTTCCTCGATCACGGGGTGCCCAAGGGCGAGCGACCCGACCTCGGACCGCGCAAGGCGACCTCGCTCGGCTCCGGTTTCGTCATCGATCCGGCAGGCTACATCGTCACCAACAACCACGTCATCGCCGATGCCGATCAGATCACCGTCATCTTGCACGACAACACCAATTTGAAGGCAATGGTCGTCGGCCGCGACACCAAAACCGACCTCGCCCTGCTGAAGGTCAAGACAGACAAGCCGCTGCCGGCGACGGTCTGGGGCAACAGCGACGCCGCGCGGGTCGGCGACTGGGTGCTGGCGATCGGCAATCCGTTCGGGCTCGGCGGCAGCGTCACCGCAGGCATACTGTCGGCGCGCCAGCGCGATATCAATTCCGGCCCGTATGACGATTTTCTTCAGACCGATGCGCCAATCAATCGGGGCAACTCGGGCGGCCCGATGTTCGACATGGATGGCCGAGTCATCGGCATCAACACGGCGATTTATTCGCCCTCCGGCGGCTCGATCGGGATCGGGTTCGCCATCCCTTCGGCGCTGGCCAAACTCGTCGTCGCCGAGCTGAAGGAGGAGGCCGACCATACCGTGCATCGCGGCTGGCTCGGTGTTCGCATCCAGGCGGTGACCGACGAGATCGCCGAAAGCCTCGGGCTCATCAAGGCACGCGGCGCGCTGGTCGCCAGCCTCAGCGACAAGGGACCGGCGCAGGCCGCCGGAATCCAGCCGGGCGACGTGATCTTGAAGTTCGACGGCAAGGACGTCGAGGACATGCGGCAGCTACCGCGGCTCGTCGCTGAGACGCCCGTAAACAAGGCGGTTGCCGTTGTCTTGTGGCGAAAGCGCGCCGAAACCACGGTTCAGGTCAAGATCGCCAAGCTTGATGAGAGCGATCAGCAGGTGGCCAACGCGCAGGATGCGCCCAAGAAAACAGCCAGGACCGAGACCGGCGTCGTCAAGACGCTCGGCCTGACCCTCTCCGTGATCACCCCTGACCTCAAGGACAAGTTTTCTCTGGGCGACGATGCCAAAGGCGTCGTCGTCGTTGATGTTGCTAAGAACAGTTCGGCCGCTGACAGGGGGGTGCACCCCGGTGACCTCATTATGGAGGCCGCACAGGAGGAGGTAAAAAACCCGCAAGACCTCAGCAGCAAGATCGACGAGGCGAAAAAATCCGGGCGCAAATCGATCCTGTTGCTCGTCCAGCGGCAGGGCGATCTACACTTTGTCGCACTTCGTCTCGACCAGAGCTGAGAGGAATGGCGGCTCAGGCGGCGAATTCCGCCTTCCGATATCCTTGGGCATAGAGGAGACCGGTCAGATCGGCATGGTCGAGACGCCAGCGCGCGGCGGCAGCGACCGCGGGTTTGGCGCGAAAGGCGATACCGACGCCGGCCGTGGTCAACATCGGGACGTCGTTGGCGCCGTCGCCGACGGCGATGGTCTGTGCGAGCCGGATGCGGCGCTGGGCGGCGATCGCCAGCAATGTCTCCCGCTTGGTCTCGCCGGTTACGATCGGCGGCAGCACCTTGCCGGTAACCCGGCCGCCGGCGACTTCCAGCCGATTGGCGACGACGCGGTCGAAACCGAGTTCGGCCCCGACCCGGTCGGCGAAGACCGTAAACCCGCCGGTGACGAGTGCAGTAATCGCGCCGTCGCGCCGCATCGTCGCGACCAGGTTGCGAGCTCCCGGTGTCAGACGAATGTGCGTGGCCGCCGTGTCGAGAATACACGGCTCGATCCCGGCCAACAGTGCCACGCGGGCCTCGAGTGCGGCGACAAAGTCGATCTCCCCGTTCATCGCCCGGCGGGTGATTTCGGCAATCTGCGGGCCGACACCGACGATCAGGGCCAGTTCGTCGAGCATTTCGTTTTCGATGACCGTCGATTCGAGGTCAGCGACGAGCAGGTGCTTGCGCCGCCCGGCGACCGGTTGAACCAGGATGTCAACCGGGGTGCTGCGAACAACGCCGCCCGCGGCGCGGGCGATCGCCGCCGGGTCCGAGGCATCGATAATGAAATCGCAGGCTTCGTCAGGTGCGAGCCAGACCGGTTCGGCCTCGATCGCCAGCGCCGCGGCAACCGAAGCGGCGAGGCCGAAAAGGCCGCAATCGGCAGCGCCGGCGATCAAGGTGAGGGCGATGCGCATGCGTGGTCGTCCTACGCCGAGAGGCGGCCGGGCGACAAGCGGCTTGCGGCCAATTCGGCGCTCGCGCCAGCCGCCATCGTCATCGCCGGTCCGACGGCAAGCGGCAAATCCGCGCTGGCACTAGAGCTGGCAGCGGCGTTTGCCGGGACCGTCATCAACGCCGACAGCCTGCAGTGCTACCGTGACTTGAAGATTTTAACCGCACGGCCCGATGCTGCGAATTGCGCCCGCGCACCGCATCGGCTCTACGGTTTTCTCGATGCCGCAGAACGCGGCTCCGTCGGCAGCTGGCGTGCGCTCGCCCTGGGCGAGATGGAGGGGGCGACGACGGCCGGCCGATTGCCGATCGTTATCGGCGGAACCGGCCTTTATCTCCGCGCGCTGGCGCTTGGGTTAGCGCCTGTTCCCGACATACCCCAAGCGGTCCGGCAGAAGGCGCTGGCGCTCCACCGCACGCTGGGCGGCGCGGCGTTTCGCGAGCAACTGGCGAAGCTCGATGCCGATTCCGCCCGCCAGCTTAACGCCGCAGATAGCCAACGCCTGGTGCGCGCCTATGAGGTGGTGCGCGCTACCGGGGTCCCCATCGGCGCGTGGCGCTGCCAGCGCCATGCGCAGGCGGCCTACCGCTTTACCACGGTTCTGCTGATGCCGCCGCGCGACCGGCTCTACGCCGCCTGCGACGCACGCTTTGCCGCAATGATGGAGAGGGGTGCGCTCGCCGAGGCCGCGGCGCTTGCGGGTCGCGGCCTCGATCCCGGTCTGCCGGCAATGAAGGCCGTCGGGCTGCCCGAGCTGGTACGCCATTTGCGCGGGGAGCTGACGCTAGCGGAAGCAGTCGGCGCCGCGCAGCGCGCGACGCGGCGCTATGCGAAGCGACAAATGACCTGGTTCCGCCATCAGATCGCGCCGGATCTGATCCTCGATGAGCAATTTTCGCAAAGTTTGTTGCACCGCTCACGCCAGTTTATTGACGAGTTTCTGTTGACCGGCCGGGAATAGATGACTAGGTTGGCACCCCCGCCTGAGGGCGAGTGCGCCTCGGCGGCCCACCCTGATGCGGGTTGTTTGTTTAAGAGGGAGCTGATCATGTCGGCCGAGCCGATCAGCGGAGCAGAAATCGTCATCAAGGCGCTCGTCGACCAGGGCGTCGATGTCGTTTTCGGCTATCCGGGCGGCGCGGTCCTGCCGATCTACGACGCGCTCTACAAGCAGAACGCGCTGCGCCACATCCTGGTGCGGCAGGAGGGCGGCGCGGTCCATGCCGCCGAGGGCTATGCGCGCTCGACCGGGCGGGTCGGGGTCGTGCTGGTAACGAGCGGCCCCGGCGCCACGAACGCGGTCACCGGCCTGACCGACGCGCTGATGGATTCGGTGCCCGTCGTGTGTTTGACCGGCCAAGTGCCGACCCACCTGATCGGCAACGACGCCTTTCAGGAGGCCGACACGACCGGCATCACCCGGCCCTGCACCAAACACAATTATCTCGTCAAGGATGTGCGCGAACTGGCGCGGATGCTGCACGAAGCCTTCTACGTCGCCAAAAGCGGTCGTCCGGGGCCGGTGGTCGTCGATCTACCCAAGGACGTTCTTTTTGCGCTGGGCCCCTACAGCGGGCCGGAGGACGCACGCCACAAAAGCTACCGCCCGCAGCTGACGCCCGATCCGGCGCGGATCGCGCAAGCGGTCGAGATGATTGCCGCGGCCAAGCGGCCGCTGTTTTACGGCGGCGGCGGGCTGGTCAATTCCGGACCCGAGGCCTGTGCGCGCTTTACCGAGCTGGTGCGGCTGACCGACGCGCCCTGCACCCTGACCCTGATGGGGCTCGGCGCGTTCCCGGCCGCCGATCCGCATTTTCTCGGCATGGTCGGCATGCACGGCACCTATGAAGCGAATTTGGCGATGCACGATTGCGATCTGATGGTCGCGGTCGGTTCGCGCTTCGACGACCGGGTGACCGGGCGGCTCAACGCCTTCTCGCCGGGGTCGAAAAAGATCCACATCGACATCGACCCGTCCTCGATCAACAAGAACGTGCGCGTCGATCTGCCGATCATCGGCGATGCCGGGCAGGCAATGTCGGCCTTGCTCGCAGCCTGGCATGCCGCGCCCGGCCGTGATGCCGGGGCCGATCGAGCCCGGTGGTGGCGGACAATCGAGGGTTGGCGCAGCCGCGACTGCCTGCGCTACGACAAGAGCCGACGCGACCTGATCAAGCCGCAATACGCGCTCGAACGGCTTTATGCGCAGACCCGCGACCGCGACGTCTACATCACCACCGAGGTCGGCCAGCATCAGATGTGGGCGGCCCAATTCTTCAAATTCGAAGAGCCTTACCACTGGATGACTTCGGGCGGGCTCGGCACAATGGGCTACGGCCTGCCGGCGGCGATCGGCGTCCAGATCGCGCATCCTGACGCGCTGGTCATCGACATTGCCGGCGAAGCGTCGATCCTGATGAACATCCAGGAGATGTCGACTGCCGCCCAATACCGGCTGCCGGTGAAAATATTCATTCTCAATAACCAATATATGGGCATGGTGCGGCAGTGGCAGGAATTGCTGCATGGCGGCCGCTATTCGGAGAGCTATACGGCAGCGCTCCCCGATTTCGTCAAATTGGCGGAGGCCTTTGGCGCGGTCGGACGGCGGGTCGAGGATCCCGCCGAGCTCGATGACGCGATCGCCTGGATGCTAAGGGCGCCGAGTGCGGTGATCCTCGATATTGCGGTCGACCAGGCGGAAAACTGCTTCCCGATGATCCCGTCAGGCGCCGCGCATAACGAGATGCTGCTCGGCCCCAAGGACGAGGCGGAAAAGCCGGTCTCGGAAGAGGGGATGGTGCTCGTCTGAGCACGCCGCCGTGGCCGAAATCGAGCGCCATACGATTGCCGTGCTCGTCGACAACGAACCGGGCATCCTCGCCCGCGTCGTCGGGCTGTTTTCCGGGCGCGGCTACAATATCGAAAGCCTGACGGTCGCCGAGGTCGATCGCCGCAACAACCTGTCGCGGATCACGATCGTGACCTTGGGGACGCGGATGATCATCGAGCAGATCAAGGCGCAATTGTCGCGGCTGGTGCCGGTGCACAAGGTCCACGACCTGACCGATGAGGGACCTTTCGTCGAGCGCGAGATGGCGCTGATCAAGGTCGCGGGCAAAGGCGAGTCGCGCATCGAGTCGTTACGCCTCGCCGACATCTTTCGCGCCCGTGTCGTCAATTCGACAACCGACAGCTTTGTCTTCGAGATGACCGGCTCGGCCGAAAAGCTGAACGCCTTCATTACCCTGATGGAGCCGCTGGGGCTGGTCGAGATATCGCGGACCGGCGCGGTCGCGATCGCCCGCGGAGCCGCGGGGTTGTGAACCAGAGGAGATAAAAATGCGCGTGTATTACGACCGCGATGCGGATGTGAACCTGATCAAGTCGAAGAAGGTCGCGGTCATCGGCTACGGCAGCCAGGGCCACGCGCACGCCAACAATCTGCGCGACAGCGGGGTCAAGGACGTCGTCGTCGCCTTGCGGCCGGGCTCGCCTTCGGTGCAGAAGGCCGAGAACGCCGGCTTCAGGGTCATGACCAACTCCGAGGCCGCGAAATGGGCGGATATCGTCATGGTATTGGCGCCGGACGAATTGCAGGCGGCGCTCTATAACGGCGAATTGCGCTCCAACATGCGCGAAGGTACCGCACTCGCCGTCGCGCACGGGCTCAGCATTCATTTCCGCTTGATCGAGCCGCGCGCCGACATGGACGTGTTTATGATCGCGCCCAAGGGGCCGGGTCATACCGTGCGCTCGGAATACCTGCGTGGGGCAGGGGTCCCTTGTTTGCTCGCGGTCGAGCAGAACCCTTCGGGCAACGCGGTCGAGATCGCGCTGTCCTACGGCTGCGCCATCGGCGGTGGGCGCGCCGGCGTCATCGAAACGACGTTCCGCGAGGAATGCGAGACCGACCTGTTTGGCGAGCAGTCGGTGCTGTGTGGCGGACTGACCTCGCTGATCCTCGCCGGCTACGAGACCCTGGTCGAGGCCGGCTACGCGCCTGAAATGGCCTATTTCGAGTGCTGCCACGAGGTCAAGCTGATAGTCGACCTGATCTATGAGGGCGGCATTGCCAATATGCGCTATTCGGTTTCGAACACCGCCGAGTATGGCGACTACTCGCGCGGGCCGCGGGTCATCGACGACCACGTGCGCGCCGAGATGAAGAAAATCCTCGCCGACATCCAATCTGGCCGCTTTGCGCGCGAATGGGTGCTCGAAAACACCGCCGGTCAGCCGAGCTTCAAGGCAATGCGCCGCCGAGCCGCCGAGCACGAGATCGAGAAGGTCGGCGAAAAGTTGCGCGCGATGATGCCGTGGATCGCCGAAAACCGCCTCGAAATCGCTCTGTCCTACGGCTGTGCCATTGGCGGCGGTCGCGCCGGCGTCATCGAGACGACGTTTCGCGAGGAATGCGAGACCGACCTGTTCGGCGAGCAGTCTGTGCTGTGCGGCGGGCTGACCTCGCTGATCCTCGCCGGTTATGAGACCTTGGTCGAGGCCGGCTACGCGCCCGAGATGGCCTATTTCGAGTGCTGCCACGAGGTCAAGCTGATCGTCGATCTGATCTATGAGGGCGGCATCGCCAATATGCGCTACTCGGTCTCGAACACCGCCGAGTATGGCGACTACTCGCGCGGGCCGCGGGTCATCGACGACCATGTGCGCGCGGAGATGAAGAAAATCCTCGCCGACATCCAATCCGGCCGCTTTGCCGCGAATGGGTGCTCGAAAACACCGCCGGCCAGCCGAGCTTCAAGGCAATGCGCCGCCGCGCCGCCGAGCACGAGATCGAGAAGGTCGGCGAAAAATTGCGCGCGATGATGCCCTGGATCGCCGAAAACCGCCTCGTCGACAAAACCAGGAACTGAGCCTTCAGCTGCGCCGTTGGTCGTCGGATCAGTTCGCCATACCGCCGGTGCGCCACTGATATTGGCGCTGTTTGTGGCTGCCGAGCGGGCGCTAATCGAAAATAAACCAATGCGGTGTTCGATGCCGGGCGGAAGGCGGCCCGGCAATGTTCATAGCGGTCAAGTCACGCCGTTCACTGCGGACGCTGCTGGTTATCATGATCGCGGCGCCGGTCTTGCCCACCATCGGCCTAGCTCCGCTGGTCCTTGTGCGGCTTGCCGGGAGCTGGCATGAGCTGGGCGCAACTGCCGAAGTTGCGTTGGCCGGGATCGGCCTGCGGGTGCTGGGCGGCGGCGGGGCGCTGGCGGCGGGGCGGCTGATGGCATCGACGCGATCGCTTGCGCGGGCGGCCAAGGCACTGGCCGACGGTACAACGCCGCCGCAATCCTCATCAGGTGTCGTTGAAATCGACGAGGTAATCCGGGTCATGACCGGTGCTTCCGCGTCCTTGCGCTGCCGATCGGAGGCATTTGAGAGGGCCGAAGCGGCGCGACACGACAGCGAAGCCCGCTTGCGCGACTTCGCCGAGACCGGATCGGATTGGTATTGGGAAACCGATCGGGACCACCGCTTTACCTATCAATCCGATCACATCCGAGATTTCGGCCAGGATCCGAGCAGCCGCATCGGCCGCGCCCGTTTCGAGCTTGCCGCGGACGGCGCGAGCGAGCCGCAGAAATGGCGCGATCACATTGCCGCGTTGGAGCGTCACGAGGCATTTCGCGAATTCGTCTATAGGAGGAAGGTTGGCGCGCAGCCGGAGCATATCGTGTCGGTCAGCGGCAAGCCGATTTTCGATTCATCGGGGCAATTCTCCGGCTATCGCGGAACCGCGCGCGACATCAGCGAGCAGGTGCGGGCAGAACGCAACCTGCAGGAGGCCAAGGCCGAAGCGGAGGCGGCAAGCTTGGCCAAATCGCAGTTTCTCGCCAATATGAGCCGTGAGCTGCGCACCCCGCTCAACGCGATTCTCGGTTTTTCCGAGATGCTGGAGCGGGGCACGGCCGGGCCGCTGGATCCTCGCCAGCAGGAATATGTCGGCTATATTCGCCAGGGTGGGGTGCATTTGCTCGGCGTCATCAACGAGATTCTTGACCTGGCAAAGATCGATGCCGGCAAGCTCGATCTCGTCGAAGACGAAGGGATCGAAGTCCGTGCGATCGCCGAGGCCTGCATCGCCCTGGTCAGAGAGCGCGCGGCCGCTGGCATGCTAAACCTCTCAATCGAGATCGAGGCCACGATGCCGCTGCTGGTCGCCGACTCGACGCGGCTCAAGCAGATCCTGCTGAACTTGCTCGGCAACGCGGTAAAATTTACCGAGCCCGGCGGCGCCGTCGTCCTCGCCGTGCGCCGCACATCCGGCGGAGGCGTCGAATTCGAGGTGCGCGATACCGGATTGGGCATGACGCCGGCCGAGATCGGGATCGCACTCGAGCCGTTTGGTCAGGTGGACGCCGGCACCACCCGCCGCCGCGAGGGAACCGGTCTCGGGCTGCCTCTGGCGCAACGGCTGACCGAACTGCACGGGGGCTCGCTGCGGATCGCCAGTGAGAGAGGGCGGGGCACGAGAATGGTCGTCGAACTGCCGGCGAGCCGGGTGTTGAGCGAGCGGGTCGCGCCCATCGTGGCCGAGCTGGCGCGTGCTGTTGAGCGTCGTCCGATGATTGCCGCCGGCTAAGCCGCGACCGATCGCAACCGTATTGTTCTGCGATCGGCCCCTCGGATAGCGATGCGCGTTCTCCATGTCAGTGCCGAGCTGTATCCCTGGGTCAAGTCGGGAGGGCTGGGCGACGTGGCCGCGGGGCTCCCCCCGGCGCTGACCGCGTTAGGCGCGGACGTGCGCCTGCTGCTCCCCGGCTTTTCCGGTTTTCTCGATGCTTTTCCGGACATTGGCGATGTCGCCCGAATGGTGACGCCGTTCGCGCCGGAGCGGGTGCGGGTGGCGCTCGCCCGCCTGCCCGGGACCGAGCGGATGGCCTATCTCGTTGACCATCCGCCGTTCTACGACCGGCCCGGCAATCCCTACGCGGGGCCGGACGGCGGCGATTGGCCCGACAATCATCGCCGCTTCGGGCTGTTGGGTTGGGTGGGGGCGGCGTTGGCGCGCGGGGCCGACAGCGGCTGGCGGCCCGACATCCTCCATTGCCACGACTGGCACGCGGGGCTGGCACCCGCCTATCTCGCGGCACTCCCGCCGCCGGAGGGCCCCACGCCCGTCGTGTTTACGATCCACAACATCGCCTATCGCGGGCTGTTCGCGCCCGGGATTTTCCCGGAACTGGCGTTGCCGCCCGGTTTCTTCTCGGTCAACGGGGTCGAATTTTATGGGCAGGTGTCGTTCATCAAGGCAGGGCTGTTCTACGCCGATCGCCTGACGACGGTCAGCCCGACCTATGCACGCGAGATCCAGACCCCGGCGTTCGGCTGGGGGCTCGAGGGGCTGCTGGGCAGCCGTGCGGCGGTGCTAACCGGGATCTTGAACGGGGTCGATTACAGGATTTGGGATCCACAGAACGATGCCAACCTGCCGCAGAGCTACAGTCTCAACGACGCTGCGGCGGGAAAGCAGGCGGCCAAAGCGGCGTTGCAGCGCCGCCTCGGTCTGGAACCGCGAGCGGATATACCGTTGTTTGGCGCGGTCAGCCGCTTGACCCCGCAAAAGGGCCTCGACCTGCTACTCGTCGCGCCGGATCTGGTGGCAGGCGGCGCCCAGCTTGCTCTTCTTGGATCCGGCGACGCCGATCTCGAACGGGGTTTTGCCGCGATGGCACAAAGCCATCAAGGATCGGTCGGGGTCGACCTCGGTTATGACGAGGCGCTGTCGCATCTGATCATCGGAGGCGCCGATGTCTTGGTCATGCCATCTCGTTTCGAGCCCGGCGGCCTGACCCAGCTCTATGCGCTGCGGTACGGGACCCTGCCGTTGGTTCGTCGGGTAGGCGGCTTGGCCGATACGGTCGTCGGCGCCGACGCGTTGAGCCTGGCGGACGGGACCGCGACCGGCTTTACTTTCGACGTCGAAAGCCCGCAGGCGCTGGGCTCGGCGATCGGGAGGGCCGCCGTGCTGTTCCACCAGCGCACGATTTGGCGGCAGATGATCAGACGGGCGATGACCCGCGACTTCAGTTGGGAAACCGCCGCGCGGCGGTATATCGCGCTGTATAGCGGGATGCTGCCCACCTCAAAAAGCTAACCTCGGGAATATTTCATGAATTTGGGCCGCGGGAATTGCGTCGACATGACGAACTGATCACCGAGGAATGCGGTCCGGCGATTCTCTCAACTGGAGGCAGCTTCGCTAATGGCGGCAGGGCTCCGTTCCTCTCGCCGGGTGATTACATTCGCGCCAAGCAACAGGATGGTCGAGACAATGGACAGGACTCCGCCGAGGGTGCGGGCTCGCCGCTGCGCGGCAAAATTGGCGTTGAGCGCGATGCGAATCTGGAATTGCTGATTGAGGAGTTTTGGAGCGAGCACTTGTCCCTGTTGGACGATCTCCTTCTCGCGCGCTTTTACTGCCTCGTAGGCGGGAAAGCTGAGAGCCTCGCCCGCTTTTGCGTTGAGTTTTTCGTAACTGTCATAGGCTTGCCGATAGTCGAGTGTGTGCGCCATGGCGAGAGCGCCCAACATAACTCTGACTGGGGTCGCGCGGTCGAGCAGGTTGCCCTTATAGATCAACGCTGCCAGCTCCGGGCGCGCGTTGCCCTGGCTCGCCAGGACAAATATCAAATCGCCCTGCTGGTTAGAGGCTGACCGAAAATGAATTGAGTGATTTCAGCATGTTGTGAGACACTGGTTGTGTCGAGCAAACAGTGGGGGACAACATGTGGACCGAAATCACTCGTCCGAAGTATGACCGCGTGGCGCCGCGCTACGCAAGTGACCTGATCGATGCGGAATGGGCGCTGATTGCGCCTTTTATGCCGGTGCGCAAACTGTTGGGCCGCCCGCGGGGAACCGATCTGCGCGCGGTGCTGGACGCCATCCTGTATATCGCCCGAACCGGTTGCCAGTGGCGCATGCTGCCAAAGGACTTTCCGCCGTTCACCACGGTGCAAGGGTATTTTTATCGCTGGCGCGACAGCGGCTTGTTCGAGCAGATCAATTTTGAGCTGTTACTGCAAGCGCGCGGGGTCGCCGGCCGCGAACCGAGCCCGTCGGCCGGGGTCATCGACAGCCAATCGGTCAAGACCACCGAGAGCGGCGGGCCACGGGGTTACGATGCCGCCAAGAAGATCAAGGGCCGCAAGCGTCACGTCGTGACCGATACCTCCGGCCTGCTGGTCGGTGTCGTGGTCCATCCCGCCGACATCCAGGACCGCGACGGTGCCGGGCTTGTCATCGAAGCCATCCACGATCTGTTTCCCTGGCTGCGTCACCTCTTTGCCGACAGTGCCTACAACGGTCCCAACTTGCGCGCGGCGCTGGTCAAATTCGGCGATTGGTCGATCGAGATCGTCAAACGCGCCGCGGCGACCGCCGGGTTTCAGCTGCTGCCCCGTCGCTGGGTGGTCGAACGCACCTTGGCCTGGTTGAACCGCAACCGCCGTCTCGCCAAAGACTTCGAGGCGTCGATCGCCAGCGCCGCCGCCTGGGTTTATATTGCCTCAGTGCAACTCCTCGTCCGGCGCTTAGCACCAACACAACCAGGGCGATTCTGAGTCAGACACTCAGCGATAAAATACTGGGAAGCAGCAGTGTCTAGTTCCTGGCTGCGCGCCCTGTAAAAGTCCGCGAGGTCCGAAAGGCCGCGCGCTTCGTCGGTGAGCCGATCGACATAGACCAGGGACCACACCACACCAACAACTGCGAAAACTGCACCACCGATCAGCGAAACCAGCCTGCTAATGCGTCTCAATGTGCCCATCATGCGTTTTCTCCGCGATCATTTTTTCTGGACGCTATACTCAGGCACATTCAGATGGTGGACCCTAGGTAAATACCTGTCACACATTAAACCGAAAGTGCATGACGTCGCCGTCATGGACCACATAATCGGCGCCTTCGAGGCGCATGCGGCCGGCCTCTTTTGCGCCCTGCTCGCCGCCATGGGCGACGAAATCCTCGTAGGAGATGGTCTCGGCCCGAATGAAGCCCTTTTCGAAATCGCTGTGAATGACGCCTGCGGCCTGCGGCGCCCTGGTGCCGCGCGGGATTGTCCAGGCGCGCGCCTCTTTCGGTCCGGCGGTGAGGAAGGTGATCAAATCCAGCAGGGCGTAGCCGGCGCGAATCACCTGGTCGAGGCCGGTCTCACCGAGGCCGAGCGCCGCGAGAAGTTCATGCCGCTCGCCGGCATCCGCCAGCACCGCCAACTCGGCTTCGATCGCCGCCGAGATCACCACCGCCTCCGCTCCCTGCACGGCCGCGTATTCGGCAACGCGTTCGCTTGCTGCGTTGCCGGTCACGGCGGCGGTCTCGTCGACATTGGCGATGTAGAGCACGGGCTTGGCGCTCAGCAATTGCAGCGACTTCAACTCGAGCTGCTGCTCCTGGGTCAGCGCAGCCCGGCGCGCCGGCACGCCCTCCTGCAGCCCCGCGAGTACCGACTCGATAATCGCGAGCTGGGCACGCGCCTCCCGATCACCGCCGCGCGCGCGTTTCTGCGCCGCGACCGCGCGCCGCTCGAGGCTCTCGAGGTCGGCCAGCATCAACTCGGTCTCGACGGTCTCGGCATCGCGGATCGGATCAACCGTACCCTCGACATGGACAACGTTGTCATCCTCGAAGCAGCGCAGGATATGGGCAATCGCATCGACGTCGCGCAGGTGGCCCAGAAACTGATTGCCGAGCCCCTGCCCCTTCGAGGCGCCGCGCACCAGCCCGGCGATGTCGACGAATTCCAGCTGGGTCGGGATGATCTTGGCGGATTTGGCAAGCCGCGCGCAGACTGCAAGACGCTCGTCGGGCACCGCGACCCGGCCGATATTCGCCTCTCGTGTCGAGAACGGATACTTCGCCGCCTCTGCCGCCTGGGTCGCGGTCAACGCGTTGAACAAGGCGGACTTGCCGACATTCGGCAAGCCGACGATGCCACAGTTGAAGCCCATCGTTTACGGGGGCGGCGCCGTGGCCGCCCTCGCCTCGGGTGGCGCGAAGCGGCGGGCCACCTCGCTCATAAAGGCGTCGGGCGCGCCCGACAGCAGCAACGGGATGGTCTCGGCCACCGCATCGATCAGCGGCTCGACCCACTCGGTCACCTCTTCGGGTAAAAAATTTTGCAGCACATAAGGCTGCACCAGCTCCTTGATGCCCGGATGCCCAATCCCGATCCGCACCCGCCAATAATCGGTTCCGATCAGCGCGTCGATCGACCGCAAGCCGTTATGGCCGGCATTGCCGCCGCCGCGTTTGACCCGCAGCTTACCCTCGCGCAGATCGATCTCGTCGTGGATCACGACGATGTCCTCGGGCGCGATCTTGTAAAAGCTCATCGCGGCGAGCACCGCCTCGCCCGATGCGTTCATAAAGGTCTGCGGCTTCAGCAACAGCCGGCGCTCGCCGCCGATCGACCCCTCGGCGAGCTCGCCCTTGAAGCGGCTGCGAAAGGTCGCAAGCCCATGCCGGCGGGCGATCGCGTCGACCGCCATAAAGCCGATATTGTGACGGTTGCGGGCGTAACGGGCGCCCGGATTGCCGAGGCCGACGACGAGCCGCATGATCGCGCCACTTGCGCTGCCGCAATCCCGCGCTCGCTAGCTTGGGGGCGCAGCTGCAGGTTGCTCGGCGGCGGCGGGCGGCGCAGTGGCGGCGGTGGCGGCCTCCTCACGCACTGCCTGGGACGGCGCGACACTGGCAATCGTGAAGTCGCGTCCGGTGATCGTCGGGCGGCAGCCTTCCGGTATCGTCACCGCGCTGATATGGACGCTGTCGCCGATATCGAGCCCCTCGAGGCTGACGGTCAAATGGTCGGGGATATTGTCGACCGGGCAGACCAGCTCGATCCCGTGGCGCACGATGTTGAGGATGCCGCCGCGGCGAATGCCGACCGACAGCTCCTGATTGACGAAAACGACGGGCACGCTCACGGTGACCCGGCTGGTCGCCCCGACCCGCATAAAATCGACATGCAAGGGTGCGTCGGTCACCGGATGGTACTGCACTTCGCGTGGCAGGGTGCGCTGCACGGCACCATCCACCGAGAGGTCGACCAGGGTTGCGAGAAAGCCGCGCTTAGCGAGCGCACGCGACAACTCGCGCGGCTCCAGGCTGATCGGCGCCGGGTCCTGGCCCCCGCCATAGACGATGCCGGGGACACGCCCCGCCCGCCGCGTGGCCCGGGCAGCGCCCTTGCCGGCGCTGGCGCGCAACTCAGCGGTGAGGGTAGTGATCTCGGGCATCGACGGCAGCTCCTTTTCGGCGGGTGGCATCAGGTCGGCTAAAGGCCGACCCATAACGATTTCTCTTGAGATCAGCTACTTATTTCGGCATTCCGGCGCAAGAGGCCGCGACGAAAATGGCCGATGTCAAAGCGGGCCGTTGGGCAATACCAGCACCTTGCCGTTGCGCCCGCCGCGCTGGGCGTGAGCGAGCGCCTGCTTGATTTCGTCGATCGGGTAGAAGGCTTCGATCGGCGCCTTCAGCACGCCGTCGCGCAATTTGGTGGCCAGATCGGCGTAAAGCCCGCGGATTTGCGCAGTCGTTCGTTTGGCGAGACCGTCGCCGAGAGCGAACGCGGTGAGACGGACGCCTCTGGTCAGAGCGGCGCGGCTCATCACCGGGTCGGCGCCGCTCATCGAGCCATAGCTGACGACGACCCCGCCCTCGGCAACGCACTCGCCGATGCGCTTACACGCTTCGCCCGATACGGCATCGATGCCAAGCCGGATCGGGGCGCCGCCGACGGCTTGACGCGCGCGCTCGGCCAGATCGGGGCCGTCGACCAACACGACATCGCCGCCCAGCGTCTTCAATTCCGCAGCCACATCGTCGCGCCGCACGACGTTTACCGTGCGCACGCCTTTCGCCTTGGCCAAAACGATCAGATGACGCCCGACCGCGGAATTGGCGACGTCTTGAATCACCCAGTCGCCGGGCTTCAGCGCGACATGGTCCTCAAGCAACAACAGCGCGGTCGCGGGGTTGATGCGCAGCATCGCCGCCTGCGCCAGATCGAGGCCTGGCGGCAGAGGGATTGCGTCCGCGGCCGGGATGCGCCGGCGCTGCACCCAATTTTCGCGCTGCATGTGGATGACAAGATCGCCAGGCCGGATGTCGCCGACCCCGGCGCCGACCGAAACGACCCGGCCGACGCATTCGGCGCCCGGCGTCGCCGGCAATGGCGGCCGCAGGCGATAATTCCCTCGGCAGAATGAGATATCGGCCGGGTTGATCGGAAAGGCGAGCACGTCGAAGACGATCTCATCGGCGCCCGGGACGCCGATATCAGGCGCTTCGATACAATGGGCCACCGCTTCGGGCGCGCCATAATCGGTGATCTCGACCTTTTTCATCGGATATCCCCTCGATCATGCACAGATCGGCCTGCCATGCGGGCCCTAGCGCCATTAATTAGCGTCCGCCCAGTCCCGGGTCGAGGCCATCGCACAGCCGGCCCTCACGAGCATAGCTTCGCGAAAGCCGTTTTTGAGTGTCGTCGGTTCGTATTGCACCTTGGTACGGGTATCTTAGCGCAGTACAACCTGAGCAGATTGCCATCGGCCGCAATGGCGGCATACCGATCAGGTAAGCACCGTGCGAAGTGCCGTGATCGACGGCATGAAGAAATATGCGGCGGCCGTAAGCACCACGAATTGGTGCGGCATGTCGAGGGTGGTTCGCCGGTTGCCGGCCGGGTAGTTCGGATAGGGCTCGTCCATTGCGCGGGCACCGTCGCCCGGGGCCTGCCCGATGATCGGGTCGAAGCCTGGCGTGACCGGGTTGCCGTTGTCGGGACGCACCTTGCCGCCAACAAACTCCGGGTTATCGGCGTAGCGGCGCTGGATGTACTCGAACTGGCGCTCGATCGAAGTTTGATAGCAGACGAACATCAGGCCCCGGGTGTGCCGCGTCGTGGTCTCGCCTAGCCCGACTTCGGGGCCGAACGGGATGCCGGCGCGGATGATGCGATGCCGCTGCGTTTCAGCCGGGTTGCCGGTGTCGTCGCGCGGATAGACTTTGCGGATATGCGCCGCATAAGGGCATTTGCGCTGAAACGGGTCGTCGGCGTAAGCGAAAACATTGTTGCGGTTAGGGTTGCCGCCAAGCGCCGGGTTGTCGTGCAATGGCGCCAACTCCAATGGAGCCCCGCTTTTCCAGCGGCCGACCGTGCGTGCTGCAAGCAATTCCCGGTCCATTCCGAGCCGCGCCGCCTGAGCGGCGACAAATTTGTGGAACTCGGGGACTTTTTGTTCCAGCCGGCGGAAGACCATGAACGACCCGTTTTTCATCCACGGCGCCGCCATTTCGGGCGGCGGCCCCGCCTTGACAGGATCCTTTGGGTCCTGGCCCGGATAGCCGAAGACGAATTCGCCAGGCCAAATGAGATCTTGGCCCGGCAACCCTTCATTTGGCGCGTAAGTCGGATTCGAGGGGCGTGTGATCCCGCGGATACCCGGCTGCGAAATCCCGTCACGGAAGCCGAAATGCTCATGACCCCGTTCCCGCCCCAGCCGCGCCGTGCCGATCTCCGAATACACCGTTTTGATTTCCCCGCCGAGCCGTGCGCGCAACGCTTGACCGTGGGAGGTCACGAAGGATTTGTTTGGCCCGGCGATCAAGAACACGCCATCGACACGATCGGACCTGAAACTCGACAGCCATTGCGAAGGTGGCGGATCATCGAGCGCCGCGATCGTTTCCGGATCATCAGCGCCTCGTTCGAAGGCGGGATCCATTCGCGGCCGGTTCGCACCCAGCAGCTGCGCCAGCCCCTCCCTGGTGAAGCCAAGGTTTATCTCCAGCCACGGCATCTGACCGCCGCTTCCGCCGCCGCGATGCCGTGCCTCGACCACGCCTTCCCGCTCCTGGACCGTCCGGAGGTTCGTCAAGCGACCGACAACGTATTCCCTCACCACGGCCTTGAAGCGGGCGGCATCGACGATTTTGAAGAATAGGAATAGCTCGGCGTTCTTGTGCATTCCGACCAGCAGATCCCCCTGGATCTCGCTCACATCCAGTCGGAGCGCGCCGTATTTTGCCACGTTACCCCCTTCGGCTCAGGGCGTCGCCCAGAACCGTTTCCAGTGTTGCGGCAGTACGCGGAAAGGCCGACACGTCGAGCTGTCAGGGGCCGGCCTCGGTTGCGATTTCTGTAGGGCTCGCAGCGATTATCCGCCCATCCCGCCGCCGTATCCGACCAGGAGATAGTCTTCGACCCAGGACGAATTCTTGTTGTGGTCGATAATCTCGTATCTGACGCAAATTTTGATAGCCGTGCCAATTTTTAGCGACTGGTTCCTGAAATTCCAGTCCTGTGCGTAGGGACCGTCCATTTCGTAGGACATATTGCGAATTACTACTCGTGTCGGCGGTGCTGGTGGTGGGTCTGGCACAGGATCGGGGGGCAATTGTCTACAATATATATCGATCCGCCCAACGTCGAGGCCCGTGTCCAGAATATGCCTATACGTGTACGGGTTCAGGCTTAGGATCAGATTACCTAGGTCATCGGCCATTGCCATGGTGCTTCTCCTTCGTCTATGATGTGGTTAACTTTAGCTGCTTTACCTACCCGAAGATTATATCCGAATGTTGCCGAACCCTGGCGACCGAGAGGAGAGGCTCCCCGTTTCGTTGACCATATGACTACGTCGTCGCACCGTGTGTGAAGCAGTTCACACACAGGGTAATTTTAGGCGGCTTATTGGCTCAAAGGGCGTCACCGCCTTCGCCCTTGTTCGCTAGGTGATCCTTGCTCAAGCGCTCCCAACGCTTCCTTCACGCGGATCGGCTCGTCGAGCGTTCCAAGGGCCTCGAAGATCGCGGCTGCCTCTTCGAGCAGTTCCCGGGCCGACGCGAGGTCACCACTATCTTGAAACAAACACGCGCGAGTGACCAGGGCCTTAGCCAAGTCGTTCCGCGCATCGGTTGAAGCGAAAATCCGCCGCGCGTTATCAACGTGCTCCGCCGCAGCGGCGGGTGACGCCTGGGCGAGGCAATCGGCCAGCAAGCGATGCGCCAATCCTTCCACATACCGATACCCTTTCGCGCGGCTTGTGGTGAGCACGTCGTCGATCAGTGCCCGCGCGGTCCCAAGCTCGCCCCGAGACAGATAGCCCTCGGCGAGCCGAAGGGCCGGGGTCACTCTGACGTGGTGCAGGCGAGACCGGTCGAACCAGGCGATTGCTTCCGTCAGGTCGGCGATGCCGGTATCGGCACGGCCAGCCCTGATCAGGCCGTATCCGCGGAACACTTTGGCCATAGCCACGTCGTAAGGCAGAGGGTTGAGAGTAAGGGCTTCATCGCAGCAGCGCAGGCCGCGTTCGATGTCGCCTTGGTGGATATGGGCAGCCCCCATGCGATACAGGCCCACGACTTTGAGACGTGGATCGTCGAGCGTGGTGGCGTGCGCCAGCACTCTGCGGCAAAAGGCGAGGCTCGCCTCCCACTCACCCAAATAAACAGCAGCCTGCGCAGTGTTAAAGAGAGTGCGACTTGCCCACCACAAATTGTTTTGCGCCTCGAGGATTGTCACCGCGCGCTCGCCTGCTGCGATCGCGGCGCGCAGTTCGCCAGCGACGACATAGGCCTGCACTGCGCAGGAATGAATGAAACCTTCAAGGTCATCGCATCTGGCCGCCGACGCGATCGCGGCGGCCTCGCGACAGTGCTCGATCGCCAGTGCCGCTGGACTCCCCGTCAAGCTGTGCAAAAAGCCAGTCCAGTAGTGCCAGGTGGCGCGGCGGCGCGGATCATCGGTCGTTTCCACGATGCTCCGAATATCTTCGAGCGCCGCGATGTGTTCAGCCTGTCGTCCGAGCGCGAACTTGACCTCCGCTTGTTTAATCACGGCGTCGATGCGGCGCAACCGATTGGGCTTGGTGTCGGGCATTGCATCGAGCCGGCGCAGCGCCTCTTCAAAGTACGTCAGCGCCTCGCTGTTGGCCCAACGGCGCTGGGATTTATCGGCTGCCAGGATCGCGTAATCGACCGACTTTTCGGGGTCATCGCTGCGGCCAAAATGCACCGCCAGTAGCTCTGCGACTTCGTCGGTTCGGCCGCGATACAATTCTTCGAGGGCTTGTCCGACGGCACCATGATAGAAGCGACGGTGCCGCTCGAGCAGGCTGCCGTAAGCGGTTTCCTGGGTCAGCGCGTGGCGGAAAACATAGGTGGCGCCCTCGACCTCAGGACGTTCGTAAACGAATTCGAGCCGGGCCAATTCGCGAAGCTGGTCTTCGACCGGTCCAAGCCCTTGCCACACCGCTCTCAGCAGCCGCAACGGAAATTCCCGGCCGATCACTGCAGCAATCTGGAGAAGTCGCTTGGCCTGCTCCGGCAACCGGTCGATCCTCGCCATGACCACGTCATGGATCGTTTCCGGTACCATCAGCTCCAAGCGAGAGCTCTTGGCCTCGCCGGCGTGCAGCGCCAGCTGTTCGAGAAACAAGGGGTTGCCGTCGGCCTTGGCGACAATCTCCTCGGTCACCGGTTCGGCCGGGGGAGTTTCGCCCATTACCGAGCGAACGACGTGGAGACTGTCGTCGGGGCTCAGCGGTTGCAGCGGGATTTGTCCCGCATAGGATTTGTTAATCCAAGGCGGACGGAATTCCGGCCGGTAAGTGGCGAGGATCAGGATGCGGGCGTCAGCGATGCTCTCTGCCAGAAATCCGGCGAGCTCCGCCGACAAGGTGTCGACCCAGTGAAGGTCTTCCAGTACCAATATCAACGGTCGGCGCTGGCTACCGTTGACCGCTAGCTGACGGAAAATCTCGAAAGTTTTCTGTTTGACCGCTTCGGGCCGCCGCGGGGCCGGTAGATCGTCGACGCCTTTGATCCCCAATACATGAAGAAGAAATTGGCTGTCCTGGTCGGGATTCATCCCGACCGCGCGCAGACCGGCGGAGATTTTCTCGGTAATTTCTACAGGCGTATCGGTTTCAATAATGCCGCAATTGCTGCGCAACAGATCGAGGACTAGCAGGTACGGGATCACGGTGCCGTAGGAAAGACATCGTCCCTCGACCCAGGTAAAGCGGCCAAGGGGGAGCTTGCGACGGACCTGGTCGAGGATGCGGGATTTGCCGATGCCCGGCTCGCCGACGATACCGACGGCTCGCCCATGCCCGTTTTCGGCCTGATCGACAAAGCTCTCGAGGGCGGCTACCTCATTGACCCGGTCGACAAAGCTTGTTGTTCGCTTTGGCATCACCCCGTCGCGAGCGGCGCGCCAGCGCGAAACCCCGAGCAGAAGGTAGGCCGGGATCGGTTCGGCTTTGCCTTTGAGGGTGAGCGGCCCGACCGGATCGACGCGGGCATATTGTTGCGCCGACAGCCAGGTCGTCTCGCTCACCAAAATCTTACCCGGCTCGGCCGCTTGCTGCAGCCGGGCGGCCAGATTTGCGGTGTCGCCGATCGCGGTGTCCAAGCCAAAATTGCCGCCAATCGGGCCAAAGACGACGGGCCCGGTGTGGATCCCGATCCGCACCGGGAGGTCTAACCGCTGGCGATCGACTGCTCCGCCAGCCCCACTGAGTGCCCGCTGGATGCCGAGCGCCGCCAGCAAAGCGCGCCGCACATGGTCTTCATGGGTCAGCGGGGCGCCGAAAACCGCCATGAAACCGTCGCCGGCGAATTGTGGCACGGTCCCGTCGTAGCGCCGCACCTCGGCGATCGAGACTTCGAGAAAGCGGTTGACGAGATCGCGCATCGCCTCGGCGCCGAGCCGCTCGGTCAGGGCGGTAGAGCCGACGATGTCGCAGAACAATATGCTGACCTGCTTCATTTCGCCGACAAGCGCGGGCGCGGCAGCCAGGCTCGGCGCCGACAGCGCAGGTTCGGCGAAACCCGGCGAGCGGTAAGTGTCGAGTGGTGCGGCGCAACTGCCGCAGAACCTGTTTTCTGGGGGATTGGGTGCGCCGCAAGACGGGCACGCCGCTCCCAACGGCGCCGCGCATTGTCCGCAGAACCGCATGCCGGCGGGATTCTCGGCCTTACACCGAGAGCATCTCATGCCGGGCCTCCAAGGTGCGCCGGGATCCTGCGTTGACCGAGATTTAAGCATAGTGGATGCCCGCCGCGGTTGGCAAGTTTCGCCGACCGGTTGGCGCCAGGCCAACCTGGCTGGGTCGGCCCGGAACAGCAAAATCCTCGCTGTGTGAAGCGGCTCACATTGCAGCGCAACACAGGGTGATATCTCACCTGGCGACAGTTACGTACCGTCAAAAGACCGTCAGGAGACCGTCATGACCACGCGAAGGCCGACCTTGCTGCGCTGGACCGAAGAGTCCGAGGCCGCGCAGGTGCGCGCATTAGCAACATTCGAGTGCGAGTCCGAGAGCGCCGCGGCGCGCCCGGTCGCCTCTGCCCCACAATCCTTGTCGGCGCGTCATCGTCTGGCCGTGCTGCCTTGGCTCTTGAGCTGGTTCGGGGGGCCGGATCAGCAAATAAGGCGAGACGACGATCAGCAAGACGATCTATGATGACTTCCGGTTAGGTTAACCTCGCCAAACATGACGGCCGCGGCGCCGGCTGAGACCGCTGTCGAGCTCGTCCCGGCGACACGAACGACCCTCGGGTGGGTTGCGCCCGCGCGTCGTTGCAGCGTGTGGGGAACTGTCATGACCGGCCCGAGTTTTGAAGAAAAGCGGCAGATATTCGAGCGCCATTTCCTGCTCGGGAAATTGAGCGGCGACGAGATCGACACTTTGCTCCATTACGCCCGGGTGGAGCGTTATTCCGCCGGCAGTGAGATCTTCTCGAAAGGCTCACCCGGATCGAGCATGATGGCGGTGTTGCGCGGAACCCTTAAAATGAGCTCGGTCTCTTCCGAGGGAAAAGAAGCCATCTTCAACCTGATGAATCCCGGTGACTGTTTCGGCGAGATCGCGTTGCTAGATGGCGGTGCGCGGTCTACGGATGCAGTAGCGATGACTGCTTGCGAATTGTTGGTTCTGCATCGCAGAGACTTCATGCCTATCTTGGAGAAGCGGGCGGATATTTGTCTCATTCTGCTCAAGGTGCTTTGCCAGAGGTTGCGCCAGACCACCGAGCAGGTCGAGGACGTGCTGTTTCGGCATCTCGAGTCGCGGATTGCAAAAGCCCTGCTGCAACTCGCCGAGGGTGCCAGCCTGCACGGAGTTCCGGGCTCGTCAATCGATCTTCATATCTCCCAGCGAGAGCTCGCCCACTTCGCTGGTGGCAGCCGGGAGAGCGTCAATAAGCATCTGCAAATTTGGCAGCGGGATGGCCTGATCGATCTCAGCAAAGGTTCGATCCTGATCCGCGATCTGGGGGCGATCAGGCGCCTGGCGGCGATGCCCGATCTCTGATCCGGCAAACCGCCCGTCCGGCCCTTGTCGCGCCTATATACTGAGATCTGCAGCCACTGCGCGTTGCCTGATCGTGTTCGCTGCTCCCCGGCCGGAAACCTGGATCAAGATCACCCCCTCCGGGCTCTATTGCCCGCCCGGCGACTTTTACATCGATCCGCTGTGCCCGGTGGCGCGCGCGGTGATTACCCATGGGCATGGCGATCACGCGCGTCCCGGGAACGCGCGGGTGCTGGCCACCCCCGCGACAATTGCGATCATGCAGGCGCGCTATGGCGAGCAGGCCGGCGGCGCCTTGCAGCCGCTCGCTTACGGCGAGACGTTGGTGATCGGCGAGGTTCAGGTACGGCTGGCGCCGGCCGGCCATGTGCTCGGCAGTGCCCAGATCGTGCTCGACTACCGCGGCAGCCGGGTCGTCGCCGCTGGCGATTACAAGCGCCGGCCGGATCCGACTTGTGCGCCGTTCGAGCCCGTGCATTGCGATCTCTTCATCACCGAGGCGACCTTTGGCTTGCCGGTCTTCCGCCATCCGCGGGATAACCAGGAGATCGACAAGCTGCTGCATTCGCTTTTGTTATTTCCCGAGCGCTGCCATCTGGTCGGGGTCTATGTGCTGGGTAAATGCCAGCGGGTGCTGGCGCTGCTGCGGCAGGCCGGATACGAGGAGCCGGTCTATCTGCACGGTGCGCTGATCGGGCTGACCGAACTGTACGAGCATCTCGGCGTGCCGCTGGGACCGGTGCTGCCCGCAGCCGGGGTGGCGCGCGAGGCGCTGAGGGGCCGCATCGTGCTGGCCCCGCCCAGCGCTATGGCCGATGTGTGGTCGCGGCGGCTGCCCGATCCGCGGGTAGCGCTGGCCTCTGGTTGGATGCGGGTGCGGCAGCGCGCCAAGGCCAGGGGCGTCGAGCTACCGCTGGTGATCTCCGACCATGCCGATTGGGACGAGCTGACCGCGACCCTCGACGATGTCGCCGCCGATCAAATCTGGGTCACGCATGGGCGCGAGGAAGCGCTCGTCCATTACGCGACAAAAAAAGGCTACTGCGCCCGTGCACTGGCGCTCACCGGCTTCGAGGAAGACGAGTGAACCGGTTCGCGGCGCTGCTCGACGCGCTGCTGTTCACCCCATCACGCAACGGCAAATTGCGGCTTATGCAGGAATATTTCGCAAGCCAGCCCGATCCCGAACGCGGCTGGGCATTGGCGGCATTGACCGGCGAGCTGTCCTTTGCCGAGGCCAAGCCAAGCCAAGTGCGTGCTCTCGCCGCGGCGCGCGTCGATCCCGAGCTTCTGGGCTGGTCCTATGATTTTGTCGGCGATCTGGCCGAGACCGTTTCGTTGATCTGGCCGGCATCCGGGCAGGTACCGACCCATATCCCGAGCCTCGCGGAGATCGTCGACGCGTTGAGAGCAGCGGGCCGCGCCGAGATCGGGCAATTGCTGGAGCCTTGGCTAGACGCGCTCGACCCGACCGGGCGTTGGGCATTGCTCAAACTCGTCACCGGCAGCCTGCGGATCGGGGTTTCGGCGCGGCTAGCCAAGACCGCACTCGCCGAATGGAGCGGCGTCGGCGTCGATCGCATCGAAGAGGTTTGGCATGGGCTGGAGCCTCCTTATCACGCGTTGTTCGCTTGGCTCGAAGGGCACGCGCCGGCGCCGCAGATCGGGGATTTGCCTATCTTTTACCCATTGATGCTGGCCCATCCGCTCGACGATGCCGATCTCGCGGCACTCGACCCGCGCGACTATTTGGCCGAGTGGAAATGGGACGGCATCCGCGTGCAGCTCGTCAGCCGCGGCGGCGAAAAGCGTCTCTACTCGCGTTCTGGGGACGAGATCGGCTCGGCGTTTCCGGATATACTGGTTGCGATGTCCGAGGAGGTGACGCTCGACGGCGAGCTTCTGGTGATGCGCGGGGGCGGGGCGGCGCCGTTCAACGATCTGCAGCAGCGGCTCAACCGCAAGATCACGAGCCCAAAGATGCTGCGGGACTATCCGGCGGCGGTGCGGCTTTACGACATCCTGCGCGAGGGACCGGAAGATTTGCGCGGCCTGCCCTTTGCCGAGCGCCGCAAGCGGCTTGAGCTATGGCATGCGCGAGCGCCGCGCGAAGCGCTCGACCTGTCGCCGCTGGTGCCGTTTGCGCGCTGGGACGAGTTGCGTGAATTGCGCAACAGCGCCCGGCAGCGCGGTATCGAGGGGTTGATGCTGAAGCGGGCGGACTCGCTCTATCTCGCCGGCCGGCCGAAAGGCCCGTGGTTCAAATGGAAGCGGGGCGCGCTGACCCTCGACACCGTCTTGATGTACGCCCAGCGCGGCCACGGCAAGCGCTCGTCATTCTATTCGGATTATACGTTCGGCGCCTGGCAGGACGATGCGCTGGTGCCGGTCGGCAAGGCCTATTCGGGATTTACCGATGACGAGCTGCGCCGCCTCGATCGCTGGGTGCGCAACAATACCGTGCAGCGTTACGGGCCGGTGCGCGAGGTGGCGCCCGGCATCGTCCTCGAAGTCGCTTTCGACAGCGTACACCGTTCCACCCGCCACAAATCCGGGGTGGCGATGCGTTTTCCGCGTATCCACCGCATCCGCTGGGACAAACCCTTCCGCGAAGCCGACACCCTCGAAACGCTGGAGAGGATGCTGACCTAGCGCTCTGGCGCAGACGGACGGTTCACGGAACAAGGCCGAGGCGGTCGAGTGCATCGGGCAACTCGGCGAAGTGGTCGAGAAGAGCGTCAGCGCCTAGCGAATCGAGGTTGGCCCAGGCGTAGCCATAACGCATCAGCACCAGCGGAAGCCCAGCGGATCGGGCGACAGCGGCGTCGTTCTCGCTGTCGCCGATCATCGCCGCCGACTCGGCCCGGGCGCCGACCGCGCCGACCAATCCCAAAAGGTGACCAGGATCGGGCTTTCTGACTGCGAAGCTGTCGCCGCCGGCGATCCCGTCGAACAGCCCCAACAGACCGAGGCCTTCGAGCACGGCGATAGTCGCGTACTGCGGCTTGTTGGTGCAGATCGCCATACGATATCCACGTCGCCGCAGCGCCGCCAAGGTCTCAGGCACGGCCGGATAGGGTCGGGTCAGCCGCACCGCTTCGGCCTCGTAGAGCTCGATGAAGCGGGGAAGGGCGCTCGCCGCATCGGCGAGGTCGCTGCCGCTCGCTGCGAGGGCGCGGGAGACGAGCGCAGCCGCGCCGTCGCCGATCATGCGCTTGACTTGCGGCAGCGATAGCGGTGGGCGTCCGCGCTCGCGCAGCATTTCGTTGAGCGCGGCGCGCAGGTCGGGCGCACTGTCGACAAGGGTGCCGTCGAGATCGAAGACCAGCAGAAAATGTCCCATCGCCGCAAAGTCTGCGCCGCCGTGATATGGCGCGCAACCGTCTACGACGGATAAGAGCCGGCCCGCGTCGCGGCGATTCGGCGGCCGGGCCTCGGGAGGGAGCAGAATGGCCGACACCTTTCCCCCTGTGGCGATGGCCGATTTCCGGTCTCCGGCGACCGGTTGCGACGATTGGTGAGGCCGCCCTAGCGAACTCCTAAGCCGCTCCCGGCGGGCGTCTTCGATCGCTGCGTCAGCGCCATGAGCCCGCCCGTCTTGCGTTGTCCCTCGACAACCTCTGCGTGGTTGGGCTACAGTTTGCAACAATCTGTGTGTTGTAGACTCGGCGCCGCTGCGCAACAGTGCAACCGGCGCTGGTTGTCTGATTCGGGCCACAGTCGATGAGCCAGTCTGGTTTCGCCGCCATGATCCTCGCCGCCGGCGGCGGTACGAGAATGAAATCCGCGATCCCCAAAGTCTTACATCCGGTAGCCGGCCGACCGATGATCGCGCATCTGTTGGCCGCGCTGACCCCGCTGCGGCCGGCGGCGACCGTCGTTGTGATCGGGCCGCGGATGGAAGCTGTCGCCCGTCTCGTCGAACCGGCGCGGAGCGTGGTGCAAGATCCGCCGCTCGGCACCGGCGACGCAGTCCGCACCGGGCTAACCGCCCTCCACAGCAAGCTCGCGCCAAAGGGCGAGATCGAGGACCTGCTGGTGTTGTTCGGCGACACGCCGCTGCTTACCGGCGAAACATTGGCGCATTTCTTGGCGGAACGGCGGCGAGCATCGGCGGCGGTGCTGGTCGCGGCCATGCGCCCCGCTGATCCCGGTGCTTACGGAAGGCTCGTTTTGTCGGCGGACGGCACGCTCGATCGCATCGTCGAGGCCGCGGACGCCACCCCCGAAGAGCGCGCCATCGGGCTGGTCAACGGCGGCATTATGGCGATCGCGGCGCGGCACGCCGCTGATCTTGTAGACGCTCTCGACCGCGACAACGTGAAAGGCGAATTCTATCTGACCGACATCGTCCCTGTGGCGCGCCGGCGCGGGTTCGTGTGCCGCGTGATCGAACTGCCGGTCGAGGAGCTGCTCGGCATCAACACCCGAGCCGATCTGGCCGAGGCCGAGGCGCTGATGCAGGACAGGCTGCGCCGTGCGGCGATGACCGCAGGAGCTACGTTGGTCGCACCTGAAACCGTGTTCCTCGCCGCTGACACGCGGCTCGGCCGCGACGTCGTGGTCGAGCCCAACGTCGTCTTTGGTCCCGGCGTGGAGATCGGCGAGGGCGCGCGCATCCGCTCGTTCTGTCATATCGAAGGCGCGACCGTTGGCGCTGGCTCGATCGTCGGCCCGTTCGCGCGGCTGCGGCCCGGAGCGATGCTCGCGACCGAGGTCCATGTCGGCAATTTCGTCGAGATCAAAGAAGCCCTGCTCGGCGCCGGAGCCAAGGCCAATCACCTCTCCTATATCGGCGACAGCGCGATCGGGGCCGGGGCGAACATCGGCGCCGGCACGATCACCTGCAATTACGACGGCGTTAACAAGCATCGTACGACAATCGGCGAGGGCGCCTTTATCGGCTCGAACACCGCCCTGGTGGCGCCGGTCACCGTCGGCGCCGGCGCGATCGTCGCCGCCGGCAGCGTCGTCACCGGTGATGTCCCGCCGGACGCGCTCACCTTGGCGCGCGGCCAGCAGGTCAACAAGCCCGGCCGCGCGGCCGAGATCCGCGCCCGGCTACGGAGGAAAATCTGATGTGCGGGATCATCGGCATCATCGCCAAGGAAACAGTGGCTCCGGGGCTGATCGAAGGGCTCCGCCGGCTCGAATACCGCGGCTATGATTCGGCCGGGATCGCAACTCTGGTCGACGGCCGGATCGAGCGCCGGCGCGCCGAGGGCAAGCTCGCAAATCTCGCGCGGCGGCTCGACCGCGAGCCGGTTCAGGGGGTGATCGGCATCGGCCATACCCGCTGGGCGACCCATGGCTTGCCGACCGAGACCAACGCCCATCCGATCGCCACCGACCGCGTCGCCGTCGTCCACAACGGCATCATCGAGAATTTCCAGGCGTTGCGGCGCGAACTGACCGCTCTCGGCCATGTCTTTCAGACCGAGACCGACACCGAGGCGGTAACGATCCTGACGACGCATTTCCTCGATCAGGGACTGTCGCCACGGGACGCAGTGGCCAAGACCTTGGCGCGGCTCGACGGCGCCTTTGCCCTCGCCTTTCTGTTTGCCGGCGAGCACGATCTATTGATCGGCGCCCGGCGCGGCAGCCCGCTCGCCATCGGCTATGGCGACGGCGAAATGTTTCTCGGCTCGGACGCGTTGGCGCTGGCGCCCCTGACCCGCCGCATCACCTATCTCGAAGAGGGCGATTGGGCGGTCGTGACGGCGCTAACGGTAACGATCTTTGACGCCGAGAATATCGAGGTCGAACGACCGATCCGCGAATCCGCCGCCTCGGGCGCGCTGATCGGCAAGGGCAACTATCGCCACTTCATGCAAAAGGAGATCTTCGAGCAGCCCGCGGTGATCGGCGACACGGTCAATGCGCTGATCAATCCGGCGACCCGCACCGTTCACCTGCCCGAGCTGCCGTTTGCTCTGACCGAGATCGAGCGGGTCACGATGATCGCCTGCGGCACCGCCTATCATGCCTGCATTGTCGCCAAATACTGGCTCGAGCGGATCGCCCGAATATCGGTCGAGATCGACGTCGCCTCGGAGTTCCGCTATCGCGCGCCGGCCATGCCGCGCGGCGGGACGGCAATCTTTGTCTCGCAATCGGGCGAGACCGCCGACACCTTGGCGGCGCTGCGCTATGCCCGTACGCAAGGCCAGAAGATCATCGCCATCGTCAACCAGCCGGAAAGCTCGATCGCGCGCGAGGCGGATGTCGTATTGCCGACCTTGGCCGGCCCCGAGATCGGCGTCGCCTCGACCAAGGCGTTCACCACCCAGCTCGCCGTGCTCGCCGGCTTGACTGTGGCATTGGCGCGGGCGCGCGGCGCGATCACCCCCGCGCGCGCGGCCGAACTCGTCGGCTTTTTGACCGAGATCCCGTCGCGGGCCGCCGAAGTACTGAACCACGACGAGCGCATCCGCGAGATCGCCGCGACCATCGCCGAGGCGCGCGATGTGCTTTATCTTGGCCGCGGCAGTGCATTTCCGTTGGCGCTGGAGGGCGCCCTGAAGCTCAAGGAAATTTCCTACATCCATGCCGAGGGCTATGCGGCCGGCGAGATGAAACATGGGCCGATCGCACTGATCGACGAGAATGTCCCGGTCGTCGTGCTCGCGCCAAATGACGACCTCTTTCAAAAGACGCTCGGCAATATCGAGGAGGTCATTGCCCGCAAAGGCCGGGTCGTCATGATTTCGGACGCGGCCGGGGTGGCGCGGCTCGCCGATCGGCTCGCGTCGGGAATCGCGGTGCCGAGCTGTGACCCGTTCGTCGCCCCCTTGCTCTACGCGATCCCGATCCAGCTGTTGGCCTACCACGTTGCCGTCCTTAAAGGCACCGACGTCGACCAGCCGCGCAATCTGGCGAAAAGCGTCACGGTGGAGTAGGCCCAGCGGGCGGCCGCGGCGGGACCAGGCGCCGGCGAGCCCGCCGACCAGCTCCAAAATTCCCGTGAACCGGGAAAGTAACCGGGAATTTATTCGACCCGCCCGCCGGAGCAGTCGGCTCCGCGCGAAAACCGGGTGTCGGATCAGAAAGTTACACCCAAATTCCCGTACCGGCCCGAACCGGGAATTATTTCCGCAGAACCGGGAATTAAATCGCCCTAACCGGGAATACACGGGAATTGCCAAAAACAACACTGAACGATGACCTTTTGATGCCATCAAGGGTGAGCCCGGACATGTACTCGCCTAATTTGACGACAGGATGGCGACGTCCCGGTGGGCGGCGGCGCCCGGCGGCGGGCGCGCTACCATGCTGTGGAGGACGAGCGTCGGGCGGCTCGCTTCGATCGCCCCACTTTTGGCATCCCCGCGCCCGGCTGCGACCATTCAATAGCTTCCTCCATCAAACCCCTCTTTTTTTGTTTAATGTCTCAAGTCGACCGAGGCCGTGTGAAAACACCTAATCTGGTATTATTCCCGGGGGTTCTGGGGGACCGGGATGAAGCGTTTTGTTGAGGGCCAAGACCGGAGCCAGCTCATCTTGCTGCCGGATTGCTTGGACGACTACGTCGGGGAAGATAACCCCGTCCGCATCGTCGATGCCTTCATTGATGAATTGGATCTGACGGTGTTGGGCTTTGATGGAGTTGTGCCGGAGGTGACGGGTCGCCCGGCCTATCATCCCTCGACGCTGCTGAAGATCTACCTCTACGGCTATCTCAACCGTGTGCAGTCCAGCCGGCGGCTCGAACGGGAAGCGCAGCGCAATATCGAGCTGATGTGGCTGACCGGGCGGTTAGCGCCCGACTTCAAGACGATTGCTGACTTCCGCAAGGACAATGGCGCGGCGCTCCGGGCGGTGTGCGGGCAGTTTGTCGAGCTTTGCCGTCGGCTCAAGCTCTTCACTCATGCCGTTGTTGCGATCGACGGGAGCAAGTTCAAAGCAGTGAACAACCGCGACAAGAATTACACGGTCGCCAAGGTCATCGGGCGGATGGAGCAGGTCAATGCCAGCATCGCGCGTTACCTGAGGGCGCTGGACCGGGCCGATCGCGAAGAGGGCGATGTCGCCGAGGCCAAGTCGGTCCGGCTGAAGGAGAAGATTGCCGGCCTACGCCGGCAGATGCACGCCTTGAAGGTGATGGAGCAGGCGGTTCAGCAAGCACCCGACCAGCAAGTCTCGCTGACCGACCCCGACGCCCGTTCGATGGCGACCAGCGGCAAAGGCACCGCCACCGTCGGCTACAATGTACAGATCGCCGTCGACGCCGAGCACCATCTGATTGTGGCCCACGAGGTGATCAACCAAGGATACGATCGCCACCAGCTTGCACCCATGGCGCAGCAGGCCACGGGCTGCGAGCAGGTCACCGCCCTGGCCGACCGCGGTTACTTCAGCGGCGACCAGGTCCTGTCCTGCGAGGGCACGGGCATCGCACCTGTGGTGCCCAAGACCCTGACGTCGAGCGGGGCCAAGCGCGGCCTCTTCACCCGGCAGGACTTCATCTACGACGCCAAGCACGACCACTACACCTGCCCGGCGGGCGCAAAACTCACCAAGGCCAAACGCCGGGCGGATCACACCGAAGACTTCGACTTCTACCGCCACTTGAGCGCCTGCTTCACCTGCCCGCTCAAATCCCGGTGCACGCCAACCAAGCTGCGGCGCATCAAGCGCTGGGAGCATGAGGATGTGCTCGACAGGATGCAGGACCGGCTTGACCGCATGCCTGAGGCCATGGACGTGCGACGACAGACCGTCGAACACCCATTCGGCACCCTCAAGGCCTGGATGGGCGCCACCCATTTACTGACCCGAACCCTCGACAAGGTCCGAACCGAGGTGAGCCTTCTCGTCCTGGCCTACAACCTGAAGCGAATGATCACGATCTTCGGTGTCGGACCACTGATGGCGGCGATCAGGTCCTGATCGCGCAAGCCGCACGCGCCAATCGACCAAACCGGCGTCTCGACCGCGCGCTCGATGTTCCGACGCTCGCCGTCACCGACTCTGCCTTTCTCTCGTGAGCGTCGGCCCGATCCCGGCGCTTCGCGCTGCCGCCGCTAGAGCGGTTTCCAGCTGGGTAGATTCGAAATTTTGCGGCTGTGGGGATTTCTAAATGTGGCGGATTGAGCCAGAATGCACCCCTAGATGCTGTTGGGGGACGGCATGGCGAGGGCGTATTCGAGCGATCTGCGCATCCGCGTGATCCGGTTGGTTGAGGACGGGTTTACGGCGCGCGGGGCAGGGCGCCGGTTGGAGATCGGCGAGTCGACGGCGACCGCCTGGGTTGGCCGCTGGCGGCGAACCAGGAGTGTGGAGGCCAAGTCGCAGAAGGGCCGCAGCCGTTCACCGCTAAAGCCCCATGCGTCTTGGCTGTTGGCGCTGATTGGCGAGCGGGCCGATCTCACACTGGAAGAGCTTCGCGGGCTGCTCGGCGAGCGGGGTATGCGGGTCGGGGTGAGCTCGGTCCGGCGGTTTTTCGACCGGCACGGCATCAGCTTTAAAAAAAACCGTGCACGCCGCCGAGCAGCAGCGCGCCGACGTGGCGGCGGCGCGGCGGGTGTGGCAAAGCCTCCGGCCGCGGCTTGATCCGCTTCGGCTGGTGTTTATCGACGAGACCGGAACCGCCACCAACATGGCCCGCCGGCACGGGCGCTGCCGCTGGGTGCGCGGCTGATCGGGCGGGTGCCGCACGGGCATTGGAAAACGACGACCTTTGTGGCCGGCTTGCGCGTCAATGCGGTGACGGCACCCTTTGTCATCGATCGGGCGATGACCGGCGAGATTTTCCGCGCCGGCGCCTGCCCCCGCGAAGGCGGGGGTCAAGCGCTGCCTGGTCCCGACTCTGTCCCCCGGCGACATTGTCATCATGGATAATCTGCCGGCTCATAAAGTCGCCGGGGTGCGCGATGCGATCGCGGCGGCCGGCGCCATGTTGCTCTACCTGCCGCCGTACTCGCCCGCCTTCAACCCGATCGAGATGCTGTTTGCCAAGCTGAAGGCGCTGTTGCGCCGCGCTGAGCGCACCATCCCATCACTGTGGGACGCCATCGGCCGCCTGTTGGACGACTTCCCGGCCGACGAGTGCTCCCGCTATCTCGCCCATGCCAGGTACGGCTCAATCTAAGTGGAATATGCTCTAGCAGGATGCTGAAAATCGGCAAAGTTATAGAAGGGTCCCGACGAATTGTGATCGATAGCTGGTTGGAAAGGCGCTCAGCGAGGCCAAGTCGCCATCGCCAGCGCTCGAGGTGAAGCAGCGGGGTTCAAGGATCGCGGTCACGACGCGGTTTGGGCGAGCAGTTTGGGCAAGCGAATGAGATCGTAGGCGGCCATAGCCAGGGTGAATTGCCAATCGACCTTGGGCAATCCGCGGTGCCGCAGCTTGCGCAGCCCGGCCACCGTCTTGGCCCAGCCGAAGGCCTCTTCGATGCGCTTGCGGATGCGCTGCGAGACCGCGTAGCCGGCATGGCGGGCGGTGCGGCCGTCGATCGCCGAGCGCCGCCCGCTCTGGTTTTGGGCGACATGCGGGGTGACCGCGTGCTCGCGGCACGCCGTGACAAAATCGCTGCTGTCGTAGCCCTTGTCGGCGCCCAGTGTGATCGGCCGCGGCCGGTCGGCAAAGGGTTCGATCAAGCGCAGCGCGGACAGCCGCTCGGCATGCCCCGGGGCGCGCGTCGTCACCGCGCCGACCACCAGCCCGTTGCGGTTCTCCATCAGGGCATGACCCATGAAACAGAGCCGGGCTTCCTTGCCCGGCCCCGTGCGAAACAGCCGGGCGTCGGCATCGGAGGTCGAAGCGTGCGTATCGTTTTTGCGCCGCTCGCCGTGAAAGTCGCGCTCGCCATTGCGCCCCGGCTCGGGCGGGTCGCCCGCCCCGTCTTTCGGGCGAAAGCTCTTCATGCTCGCCCATGCCTCGAGCAAGGTGCCGTCAACCGAGAAATGCTCGCTCGACAACAACTGCTTGACCTGTGGCTGGGCCAGCACGGCGGCAAGAAACTGCTGTGCCACCTCGCCTTCCAACAACCGGTCACGGTTCTTGGTGAAGCTCGTGGCATCCCACACCGGGTCTTCGATGCCGAGCCCGACAAACCAGCGGAACAACAGATCGTAGTCGATCCTCTCGACCAGCTGCCGCTCCGAGCGGATCGAATAAAACGCCTGCAGCAGCAATGCTCGCATCAGCCGCTCCGGCGGGATCGAGCTGCGCCCGATCGGCGAATACAACGGTTCGAACGCACCGGACAGGGTCGCCAACGCCGCGTTCGCGACCTCGCAAATCAGCCGCAGCGGGTGATCGCCGCGAACCCGCTTCTCCAAATCTATGTAGCTCAAAAGGCTACAACAAATCTCGTCGTTGCCGCGCATCCTCATCCCCTTCCCATGATCAGGGACCACGATGCGCAAAATCGACAAGCCTTTTTCAGCAGCCTGCTAGTCTTACTGCGTCAGTAATCTGGAATTCTGCGGATTTTGCGGATCGGCGCGTTGCAGCAGGGGCATCTCGGTAGCGTCCTGGCGAGCGCGACGATCAGATGTCGCCGCATGGTGGCGATCGAGTTTGGGACGTGCCGTTCGGGCCGGATCGGCGGCGCCTCTGGGTCGATAATCGTGGGGAACGGCAGATCCCGGGAACAGCGTGGTGGTCGACGGTCCTGAGGGGGGAAGGGCGCCGCGTTCGGCGATCAGGAAGCCGTAGGCGGCAATACAGAGTGTGGCGTGGTGGTGAAAGCCGCGCCACCCGCGCCCTTCGTAGTCGCCGAGGCCGAGTTCCTGCTTGAGTTCCTGGTAATCGCGCTCGATCCGCCAGCGCAGCTTGGCCAGGTCGACCAAGCGGTCCAAGGCGATCTCCTCGGGCACCGTCGCCAGCCAATATTTGGTCGGCTCGGCCTCACCTTCTGGCCATTCGATCAGCAGCCATTCCGGTGGGCGCGGCTCGCCGAGCTTGGTGTCGCGGTGCGCCGGCCGCACCCGCACGCGCGCGAAGCGCGAGGTGAGCCAATCCGCGCTGCCCTCGCGCCAGCGCACCGGCTGCCATGCCATTACCGGCAGGCCGATGGCGAGCGCCTTGGCCGATGTCGGCTGGTGTTCGCTGTCGCGCCGCAACAGCTTGGGCGGTCGTCCGCGGCCCGAACCGGGCGGTGGCGGCAACGGCGCCAGGCCGGGTGGCCACACCGAGGTGGTCGGGCCGATGCCCGCCACATAGCGCAAGCCCTCAGCGCTTATCTGCGTGCGCAGCCCGGTGTCGTTGCCATACCCGGCATCCATCAGCACCACGCCCGCGGGCAGCCCGGCGGCTCGCGCCGCCTTGATCTGTGCCAGAGCAATCTCGGGCTTGGTTTGGAACGCGACCGTTTGCGGCACCTTGGTCCTTTCCCGCCGCGCCGGGTCCTCGGCCCAATCCTGCGGCAGATACAGCCGCCAAGTGACCGGCAAGCTGGCCTCGTGATTGGCCAGTGACAGCGATACCGCAACCTGGCAGTTGTCCTGCTTGCCGAGCTGACCGCAATATTGCCGGGTCACCCCGACCGAGTGCCGCCCCTTTTTGGGAAACCCGGTGTCGTCGATAATCCACGCCTCGATCGGCCCGCTGCGCTCGATCGCCGGCAGCACCAGTTCGCTCACCTTCGCCAGCATCGCTGCGTCCGACCACGGCGCGTTGCCGACAAAGTGGAGCAGCGATTGATGTTTTGCCGCGACCTGCGCCGGCGCCGTCACCGCTGCCATCGGCTCCACGCTCTTGCGCTCGATCGGCATCAGCAGGCCCAGGCAGTAGTCGTGCAGCGGTTCCTGCCGATCGGCGTGGCCCAAGGCCGTGCCCAACTGCTCGACATAGGCCGCAAATCGCGCTTCACTTCCCCCGTCGGATCCAGCGTCCATTCCCGGTCCCCCATACCCGGAAAAAACGGTGGCAAATTACGACATCTTGAGGCAGTTATCTACCTCCTATACCTGATCTTGTATTTTGTGACTCAGTAAGATTAGTAGGTTGGCAGAAAACGGTCGTTAACTCTGGGTTTATCAGCCCACGTCAGCTCGTCGAGCAGCGCCTGCCCCTCTTTCAGTCATGGCGCGTTGGGCCTTCGCTGGAGTGTAGAATGACGCCCCTCGGTCCAACGGCTCCATCGAGGGCTCCGCGAACGACCAGCTCGGCGAAGGATCGCTCGCTACCCACCCCTAAATTTATTTGGCCTTGTCGCACGAAGGGCCGGTTCGGGTCAGGCTGTCCCGTGATGACGAGCAGGCAACGGCCGCTATCGGCGCGAAGCGGGCGCTGCGCTCCTCGGCTTCTCTACACGCGTCACCGCCATGCTACCGGTGCCGGAGAACGCAACAAATTTCGCCGCAAATGTGCCGCAGACTCGCGACCGACGATACCCCGATCGATGGCCACCTCTGTAATCGAGCATTCCCGTCAATTCCCGGTAAGCAAAAATTAATTCCCAGTTAGGCCGAAAAAATTTCCCGGTTCGGTGACACGGGAATTGCTATTCAATCATATGAAAACGCTATAAGAAATTAGCGGTCGGGTCGCCGATTCGAAGAAATTCCCGGGTATATTCCCGGTTCACGGGAATTAGCCGGCGCGCAGCGCCTCGCTTTCGAGATGCGGGTCGCGGTCGAGGACGAGGCGGGCGTCGTCATGAGCGATCGCGATCTACTGCCGCTGTCCGGGGCCAGCGCGCTGAGGGCGTCCGAGCCGCCCGCTGTAACCCTTCCATGGCGCGATGATCGCATGTATATCCTTCATCAACGCCTCAAAAAAGGAGTGTCTGAGCATGGCACAAGCATCGCAGAAGACGAGATTCACGGCAAGCCCGCTGACGTTTGTCGTCAGGCATGAATTGTGGGACGGCAACATCCATGATCATGCCGACCAGGGCGTCTCGATCGCCGTGGCGGGGGATGTCGCCGGGAAAGAGACAACCCTGCTGCGGTTCAACTGCTTCGACCAGGAAAAGAGCTACGTCTACGGGCCGGAAAATCCCAATCCGCCGGCCGCGGGGCCGACGATGTCCGATGACCTGCCGCAAACGCTGAGCGGCTCGTGCCAGCTCTACCGGATGGACCCGATCGCCGACGGCAATCCGATCGGTTGGACGGTCAGGACCCTGGAAAAGAAGCTCCCGAAGATGCTGGAAAGAGCCGGCTACAAGGAGGTCGCCGCGGTGACCGATCTCGCAGAGGTAGGGCGCGTTCTCCCTGAAGTGGAAAGCTGCGCTAGGGCGCTGTTTGCCGCCAAGCGGAACACGGTCAAACATAATCGGGGCACGGACATCTTCGACGCCGGGAATATCAGGTTTGGGCTCGAAATGCGGCGGCAGGCGGGGGGAGATGGCGGCTTGGCGGTCCACGTCTTGACCGATATCGGCGGGTCGACGGGAAGGGCGTATGTCGAAGAGACCGAGATCCTAGCTTTCGACTGTTTCTGGCAATTCCCGCATTACCACTATGGCCCGCGCAACAAGAACCATCGCATCTTTTGGGACAAGACGTTGGTAGAAGACCCGCTCGGCTGGGTCTTTGAACAGTTCGAGAATCGAAAACTGGGAGCGATGATCGAGCGGGCCGGCTACCCGGGGGTCGCGGCCGATCTCGACCTGGACAAAATCGCCGCCATTCTCCCGATCGTGAAGAAAAAAGCCCGCGAGATGCAGGCGGAGGGCGAGCGATTGACCGGTCATCCGGGGCTGCCCTTAGAGATGACCCCGAACCTGGCCGCCCAATAAGGCAAGAGGCAGCGACGCGGCGGAGCGTAGGGCGGGTCTAACCCGCCCTACGAATAGCGGGCCGCCGCCGCTATTGCTATCGACGCGGTCGCGGCAAGGAAACCTTGCTCAGTTCGCGGCGAGCTTGTCCTGCGTTTTCGTGTCGAAATCGCTGGCGTCGTGGCGCTCGTGTAGTTGCTCCGAGGGATCGCCCGAAAGCCGGTTGACCATGCGCCCGCGCCTGACGGCCGGCCGTTCGAGCAGCTTGTCGACCCAGCGCTGGACATTCTTGTACTCGTGAACAGCTAGGAATTCGGCTCCCCCGTACTGGTTGAATTTCGCCAGCCCGCCGTACCACGGGAAGATCGCGATGTCGGCGATCGTATAGTTGGGGCCGGCGACATACTCGCTCTCCGCCAGCCGGCGATCGAGCACGTCGAGCAGGCGCTTCGTCTCCATCGTGAAGCGGTCGATTGCGTACTCGATTTTGACCGGCGCGTAGGCGTAGAAATGGCCGAAGCCGCCGCCGACATAAGGCGTGCTGCCCATCTGCCAGAACAGCCATGAGAGGCATTCCGCCCGCGCGCTCACTTCCGTCGGCAGCAACTCGCCGAACTTCTCGGCCAAGTACACCAGGATCGCCCCGGTTTCGAAAACCCGGATCGGCTTAGGGCCGCTGCGGTCGACAAGGGCCGGGATCTTGGAGTTTGGGTTGATCGCGACAAAGCCGCTGCCGAACTGATCGCCGTCGCCAATCTTGATCAACCAGGCATCGTATTCGGTGCCCCTGTGGCCGCGCGCCAGCAGCTCTTCGAGCATGATCGTGACCTTGACGCCGTTCGGCGTGCCCAGCGAGTACAGCTGCAAGGGATGCCGGCCAATCGGTAGCTCTTTCTCATACTGGGCGCCCGCGGTCGGGCGGTTGATGTTGGCGAACCGGCCAAGTGCCGGCTTGGCGACCCAGACCTTGGGCGGCGTGTATTCGGGCACATCGGTCATTCTTGAAGCTCCAGGTGTGATAGGGGGCGCACGCGGACCCCGCGCGCGTCATCTCATCTTACACAATAGGTCGGCCGTCGCGCACGCGTTGTGCGCCTAATTTGGCCTCGGCTCACCCGGGCCCGTCCCAGAGCGGCCGCTCGTCAAGCCGAACCTCTTGCGCGTGGACGTAGCTCGGGGTGCCGCCGCGCAAGGCGCTCCCCTCAAAGCGGGTTTGGGCCGACGACTTCCCAGTGGTGGCGCTGAAAGAGTTTGTTGTGTTCGTCGGCACCGCTGGGGCGGTGCTCCGCGAGTTCCTCGATCAAGCCGCCGGCGGCGGCCGGGGTGTAGAGAAACAAGACGCGGCCGGTTTCGCTGCCGGTGTTCTTCCAGGCGTGCGGGACGTCGCGCGGCATGAACGCGCAAGTCCCGGGCCCGCCGGAGGTAACCTCGTGGCCAATCTTGAAGGTGAACTCGCCGGCGAGCACCCAGGCGACCTCGTCGCTGTCATGGTGCAGATGGAAGAGGCTCGCGGTGCCGGCCGGCAGGGTTTCCTCGAACATCATGATACTCTCATCGGTCTCGCGCCCGAGGAGCTTCATGGCAAACGAGCGGCCGGGCGTCGGCGAGGCGAAATGCTTCCCACCGCCCGCCGGTACGACAAAACCTTCTGTTGCGGTCATGTTGGCGTCCTTCCCTGTGGCGGAACGAGCATAAATGGCGGCGGTTTGCTCCGCCAGCGCCCGGACTCGGCGGCGACAGCTTAGATGTGCTCTAATTCGAACGGCAGCCACCCCTTTCGCAGGAGTTAACATGCCCACCATTGCCACCCAAGACGGCACGGAGATCTTCTACAAGGACTGGGGTTCGGGCCAGCCGATCGTATTCAGCCACGGCTGGCCGCTGTCGGCCGATGACTGGGACACGCAGCTGCTGTTCTTTCTGCATCTCGGCTATCGCGTTATCGCCCATGACCGCCGCGGCCATGGCCGCTCGACCCAGACTGCCGACGGCCACGATATGGACCATTATGCCGACGATCTGGCGGCTCTGACGGCGCATCTCGACCTGAAAAACGCCATCCATGTTGGCCATTCCACCGGCGGCGGCGAGGTCGCGCACTATCTGGGACGGCATGGCGAAAGCCGGGTGGCCAAGGCAGCGCTGATCAGCGCGGTGCCGCCGCTGATGCTGAAGACGGCCGCCAACCCGCTCGGCCTTGCCAAGGAGGTGTTCGATGGCCTGCAGACGCAACTTGCCGCCAATCGTTCGCAATTCTATCGCCAGGTGGCGGCGGGGCCGTTCTACGGCTACAACCGGCCGGGTGCCAAAACCTCGGAAGCTGTCATCCAGAATTGGTGGCGCCAAGGCATGATGGGCGGCGCCAAGGCGCATTACGACGGCATCGTAGCCTTTTCCCAGACCGATTTCACCGAAGACCTGAAGAAGATAACCGTCCCGGTGTTGGTCATGCACAGCGAAGACGACCAGATCGTGCCCTATGTCGCCGCCGGGCCGCTCTCCGCTAAGCTGCTGAAAAACGGAACCCTGAAAACCTACCAGGGCTTGCCGCACGGCATGCCCACGACGGAAGCGGACACCATCAATTCCGACCTGTTGGCGTTCATCAAAAGCTAGCCCCCGCCAGCTTCAGCAGGGCAAGTGAGCGACGCATAACCCGCCGTGACGCCCACGGAAACGACGATAGCGGGTTACGCGCCGCTCCACCTGCCCCACGCTTGCTAATCAAGACTAAAACAAAGGGCTATTCATGCGAGACTAGCGCCCTTTTTTGCGGGTCAACGCGATACCGTTTGCCCGGCTCTATGTCGTCATGATGAATGTGCAGCACATGAAGCACGCCGCTTGGTGCGTTGCGACGATTTCTGACCGTCCGAAGAGAGTCTGCCGCCATCTGGTCTTTCGTAGGCTCGCGTCCACCGACGAGAGTGAGGACTCGGTGGTGGTGATGAATTTGACCGCTCGTCGAATCGTAGACCACGCAGTCTTTCATCGACTGAACGGGAACTGTTGCGCCAGAACGGTTCATGGTGAACTCCTCAGCTCCACAACCAAACCATTAGCGTCATCACTCCTTGCTGACCGTTCCCACCAACATCCAACTCGGCGGACACACTGGTCATTATCGGATCGAACGCGACCGGCGGATAGCCGAAGTTCGAATCCCAGTTAAAGTTATGGTCCTGGTCTGGCCCGCCGGGCTCGGTTCGAGTTAGGTATTGGTTGATCCCTCCCATGCAAAGTCCATCACCGTCGGCTCCAGACAAAGATGCCTGGGCTACCGCCAGAGTAGGTGCGAAGTTAACTTGCATGCTGACCGAGGTCCCAGGGTCACCGCCATACGCCCAACCCCAGTTCCAGGCCATGTTCTGAACAGGCATGTGGTGCTCCTTTCAATACTTTTTCCGCAGGGTTAACGTGGACCGAGAAACTGCGCGTGGGTGTGATCCGCTTCACACTGGCCGAGCTTTTTTGGTACCCGACACTGGGCCTGGGCGCGCTGGGAAGGCCGTTCGGGGGTAAGGCCTCAATGCGACATTTCGTAATTAGCGGACCGGCGATTTCCTCCTGGCTCGCTGAGCCGGCCGCCGGAATTCTCGAGCCGGGAGAACGGCACTGGGACATCCTGCGCGGTCTCGTTCGCGACGGACAGGCTGCCGGTCCGCTGGTCATGGACGCCGTCCTCGCCGCTATCGCGCTCGAACATGGCGCTACGGTGTGCACCACGGATCGCGACCTCTCGCGGTTTTCCGGGCTCAAATGGACAAACCCCCTCACGGAGAACCGCTAACGAACGCTAGACCTGTCAGGGGGCTCACAGTGATGGGCCAGGCAACGGCGTGCGAACTTCGGAATCTGGACAGTGGGGCCAACTCTGATTAGACCCTGCCCCACTTTAAGAATGGTGGGACGATATGACCGCAGAGGAAATGCCAGGGAATATGACCGACGGCTTTCACCTGGTGGTGGAGGCGCTGAAGCTGAACGGGGTCGACACGATTTTTGGGGTGGCGGGGATCCCGATCACCGATTTGCTGCGCTTGGCGCAGAATGAAGGGGTCCGCTATATCGGCTTCCGCCACGAGCAATCGGCCGGGAACGCGGCCGCAATCGCCGGGTACCTGACCCAGAAGCCGGGCATCTGCATGACCGTCTCGGCCCCCGGCTTTCTGAACGGGCTGGTCGCGCTCGCCAACGCCACGACCAACTGCTTTCCGATGATCATGATCAGCGGGTCGAGCGATCGCGCGATCGTCGATCTCGAGCAGGGCGATTACGAGGAGATGGATCAGCTCGCCGCCGCCCGGCCCTATGCCAAGGCGGCCTATCGCGTCAACCGCCCGCAGGACATCGGCATCGGCATCGCGCGGGCGATCCGCGCCGCGGTGTCCGGGCGCCCGGGCGGGGTCTATCTCGACCTGACGGCCGAGGTGCTGGGCTCCGCTCTCGACCTGGAGACGGCAAAGAAATCGTTGGTCAAAGTCATCGACCCGGCGCCGCCGTCGCCGCCGGCCGCGCAATCGGTCATGCGCGCCACCGAATTGCTGGCCAACGCCCAGCGCCCGCTGGTGATTCTCGGCAAGGGCGCCGCCTATGCGCGGGCGGACGAGGAGATCCGTTCGTTCTTGGAGACAACCGGCATGCCGTTCCTGCCGATGTCGATGGCCAAAGGGCTGTTGCCCGACGAACATCCGCAATCGGCCGCCGCCGCCCGATCTTATGCGATCGGAAATGCCGATGTCGTGGTATTGGCCGGAGCGCGCCTCAATTGGCTGCTCTCGCACGGCCGCGCCCCGTTGTGGTCCCCGAACACCCAGTTCGTGCAGATCGACATCTCGCCGACCGAATTCGACAGCAATCGGGCGATCGCCGCACCGGTCGCCGGCGACATCAAATCGGTCTTCGCAGCATTCAACGCGGCGCTGAAGCCGGGGCAGATCCGGCGTCAGGCGGCTTGGGCCGACGAGATCGGCAAGCGCAAACAGCAGAACATCGAGCGCATGGCGGCGCGGCTGAACGCCGATCCGAGCCCTATGAACTTCTCCTCCGCCTTGCGAGCCGTCCGCAACGCGCTGGCCACACAGCCCGACGTCTACATCGTCAACGAGGGCGCCAACACGCTCGATTTCGGCCGCAACATCATCGACATGGACAAACCCCGCCACCGGCTCGACAGCGGCACCTGGGGCGTCATGGGTATCGGCATGGGGTATGCCGTCGGCGCCGCCGCGGTAACCGGGAAGCCAGTGGTCGCGATCGAGGGCGACAGCGCCTTCGGTTTTAGCGGTATGGAGATCGAGACGATCTGCCGCTACGAATTGCCGGTGACGACGGTCATCTTCAACAACAACGGCGTCTACCGTGGCGACGCGCCCGGCACCGCCTACACGCCGACCGGCCTCCTCCGTGACGCGCGCTACGAGAAAATCATCGAGGCGTTCGGCGGACGCGGCTATCACTGCACCGACACGCCGAGCCTAACGAAGGCGCTGACCGAGGCGCTGGCGTCAGGCAAGCCGGCGCTGATCAATGCCGTCATCGACCCGACGGCCGGCACCGAGAGCGGACACATCCAGAGCCTCAATCCAAGGAGCGCCGCCGCCCCTAGGAGCTAGGGTCGGGGGTCCGCGACCTCAGGTGACAGGTGGTGTCCGCACCTGACCAAATCAGTGACCAAGAGGGGGCGCCGCATCCTCGCGGCACTGCCGGTGAGGTGTTTGCGGTGGCGCTTCGGCTCGGGCTGACCTCGTTCGGCGGTCCGATCGCCCATCTCGGCTATTACGAGCGGACCTATGTCCGACAACGGCAATGGCTGTCGCCGGACGAATATGCCGGGCTCGTCGCCTTGTGCCAGATGGTGCCGGGCCCGGCCAGCAGCCAGACCGGCTTCCTGATCGGGCTGCGCCGCGCCGGTTGGGTTGGTGCGTTTGCGGCCTGGGCCGGATTCACCTTGCCCTCCGCGATCGTGATGTTCGGTTTTGCGCTGTTGGCGCCGCGGCTCGAAGGGCCCACGACGGACGCGGTGTTGCACGGCTTGAAGCTGGTCGCGGTGGCGGTTGTCGCCCAGGCCGTGTGGAGCATGGCCCGGAATCTCTGCCCGGACCGCGCGCGAGCAGCTCTGGCGCTCTTGGCGGCGGCGCTTCTGCTAGTCGTAAGCGGCTCCTTCGTCCAGATCGTGGCGTTGCTGATCGGCGCGGTTGGTGGGGCGGTGCTGTGCCGCGACCTCCCCGCACCGCCAGCGCTGCCGGCTATGCCGGTCAGCTTGAGGACAGGCGGGGTGGCGCTGGCGCTGTTTTTGATCCTGCTGGTGGCATTGCCGCTGGCCGGCGCCGCGGCGCCGCACAGCCTGCTGGCGCTGGCGGGCATCTTCTACAAGGCGGGCGCGCTGGTATTCGGCGGCGGCCACGTCGTGCTGCCCTTGCTGCGCGACGCCCTGGTGCCGCAAGGCTGGTTGTCGGACAGCGCCTTCCTCGCCGGCTACGGCGTGGCCCAGGCGATACCGGGCCCGTTGTTCACCTTCGCCGCCTATCTCGGCGCCATCGTGGCGCCCGCCGGCGCCGGCGCGGCGTTGCTGTGGTCGAGCGTTGCGCTGGTGTTCATATTTCTGCCGGGCTTGCTGATAGCGCTGGCCGGTCTGCCATTGTGGCTGTGGCTCGGGCATCACCCGGCCGCGCGGGCGGCGCTGGCCGGCGTCAACGCCGCAGTCGTCGGCATTCTCGGGGCGGCGCTCTACAACCCGATCTGGCTGAGCGCCGTCGCCAGCGGCCGCGATGTCGCGATCGCTTTCGCGGGATTTCTGCTGCTCGAGCGCTGGCGGGTCCCGCCGCTCGCCATCGTTATCTTTTGCGTCGGCGCGGCGCTGATATCGGCTTTGGTCCGCTGACGCTCACGGACCTCCGCGACGGCGATGGCCGGAGCCCGATTCGCTTTGCCGCTGACGCCTAACCCGACACGGTTCCGGGCTGCCGCCGCAGGGCGGCTCGCTTGTCTCACCGCCATTTTCCTGCCGTCATTCCTGCCGCTCATGCAGCGTTGCCGTTTTGGCGGAGCTTGCGAAAGCGGATCGGAGCATTGGCGGCAACGATCGTTGCTTGGATCCCGGGATCGGGTTAAGCGACGAGGCGCGATGTGCCGGCACCGGGGGGATTCGGCGATGGCGAGGGGATTGCTTGTTCTGTGCTTTTTGATGATCGGGGCGGCCGGGGCATGGGCCGCCGCGCCGGCCTCCAGCGTCTATCTCGAAGAGTTGACCTGGCCCGAGCTGCGGGCGGACATCCAAGCAGGCAAGACAACGATACTGGTGCCGATCGGCGGGACCGAGCAGAACGGCCCGCAGATGGCGCTAGGCAAGCACAACATGCGAGTGCATGTGCTGTCCGGCAAAATCGCTCGTGCGCTCGGCAACGCGCTGGTGGCGCCGGTAATTGCCTATGTCCCCGAGGGCGACGTCGAGCACCCCGAAGGGCATTTGAAATTTCCCGGCACGATCACCATTCCGGTCGGCGCTTTCGAGCAAACCCTCGAATATGCCGCCAAGAGCTTCAAGCTCGCCGGCTTCCGCGACATCGTGTTTTTGGGCGACCACGGCGGCTATCAGAAGGCCGACGAGGCGGTGGCGCAGCGGCTCGATCGGGAATGGGCGGGGACGCCGGTGCGTACCCATGCGCTGACCGAATATTATCGCGCCAGCGAGACCGAGTTCGGCCAATTGCTCAAAAGCAAGGGCTACAGCGAGGCCGAGATCGGGACCCATGCCGGGCTACTCGACACCTCGCTGCTGATGGCGACCGATCCCAGTCTGGTCCGCCCCGATCTGTTGGCCGAGACCAAGCCCGGCGACGGGACCCACGGCGATCCGCGCCGTTCGAGCGCCGCGCTCGGCCAGCTCGGCGTCGAACTAATCGTGACGCGAACCGCCGCCACGATTAGAGACGCCGTCACCCACCGCTGAGCCCGGCGAGTTTGCGCCGGCCTACGCTCCTCATAACCCACCCGCAGTTTTGTTGGAGGTTGTCTTGCACCAGCCAATCCGCCGCTGGTTCCGCATCGTCCTGTGGGTTGTTCCATTTCTGGCGCTCGGCGCTGGAGTTTGTGCACTGCCGATATGGCCGGCAAGCGGCGTAGCGGACGGGTTCGAGCGTCTGTGCTCGGCTGCCGCGGCGTTCGTGCATGTGGCGCAGTCCGCCGCGGCCCCCGCGGCCGCGCCACGGCTGGTGCCGGCGGCTGCGGCAGCGGGCCCGGCGCCGTCATCAGCCCCCGCTTCGATCGAAACCGTACCGGGAATGCCGCCGGTCTTGAACCCGGCCGACCTCTACAGCGCGGCCGGGGCCAACATGCTGAGCCCGGCCGTGGCCGGAGCGCTGCCGCGCGTCTATGTGCCGAATCTGCAATCCAACGACGTCTACGTGATCGATCCGGCGACCCGCAAGGTGGTCGATCGTTTTCCGGTAGGGTTTCTGCCGCAGCACGTGATCCCGTCCTGGGACCTGCAGACCTTGTGGGTCGCCAACAACGGCCGCCGCCGCTCCGACGGCAGCCTGACGCCGATCGACCCGAAGACGGGCTTGCCCGGCGCGCGCATTCTGCTGGCCGACCCCTACAATATGTATTTCACGCCAGACGGAACGGCCGCGATCGTCGTCGCCGAACGGTTGAAGCGGCTCGATTTTCGCGACCCCCACACGATGGCGCTGGAGCAGTCGGTGCCGACCCCCGGATGCTCGGGCGTCAACCACGCCGACTTCTCGATCGACGGAAGCTACGCGATCTTCACCTGCGAGTTCCGCGGCGGCGGCCTCGTCAAGGTCGACATGGTCAACCGCAAGGTCGTTGGCTATCTAAAGCTCGACGCGTCGGGCATGCCGCAGGACATCCGCATCTCGCCCGACGGCAAGGTGTTTTTCATCGCCGACATGCGCGCCGACGGGGTCTTTGTTGTCGACGGCGACAGCTTTACCAGGGTCGGTTTCATCCACACCGGGATCGGAACACACGGGCTCTACCCGAGCCGCGATGGCACCAAGCTCTATGTCGCCAACCGCGGCTCTCACAAGGTCCACGGATCGCCGCACGGCCCCGGCAGCATCGCGGTTATCGATTTTGCCACCCGGACGGTCGAAAAGACCTGGCCGATCCCCGGCGGCGGCAGCCCCGACATGGGCAATGTCAGCGCCGACGGCAAACAGCTGTGGCTGTCCGGCCGCTACGACAATGTCGTCTACGACATCGACACCACGACGGGCGCGGTGACGAAAATTCCGGTCGGGAAAGAGCCGCACGGCTTGACGGTCTGGCCGCAACCCGGCCGCTACTCGCTCGGCCACACCGGCAATATGCGGTAACCGATCGCCTCAGGCGTCTGGGACCATGTTCTGCTCACCCCGCGGATCGTCGGATCGGCTCGGAACCGGACACTCAGATCGAGCCGCTGACCTGAAACAGCGATCTACCGGCCATATCTCAAAAATGCTAGGAAGCCAAATCTGCCGACACCCGTGAGCCGCGCGCCGTCATCGGTATCCGCATCGACGAATTCGACGCCGTGCGGGCCCGCCTCGAATAGCTGCAATTCCGTGTCGTGGCGCTTCTTGCATAGGTCAGCGCACTCAAGTCAAGGTGAATTCCGGCTCAGAGGAAGGACAACGTGCTCGTAGAGTGTCCCTGACCACACCACGTGGGGCTTCGTCAGATCGGGATCGGGCGTACGGGGAAAGGTCATCCTTTTGACGGGGAGACCAACCATCATCACATGAGGGCCCGTCTTGACCCAGTGATTCCCGGGCGCCGGTTTAGTCGCCCACGGATCGGTGGTGCTCATCCCCGTGTCGCCATCGAGCATGTAGATAAATCCGAGCGCGTTGGGCGGTAATGTGCGATTCTGCCACGCGTGGACCCATTCCATGGCGATCTGGCCCATGCACATCGGCCCTTCATTCCCGACCATGCAGGTGTACTCGTTGTCCCCTTTCTTCAGAGTTTGCACGGCGCCGTTCATCAAGCGCACTATCGTCGCATTGTGAGCGACCTCCGGCGGCGCTGCGGTCATCGCTCGCGCCGCATAGTCAGAATCCGTGTCTCCAGCCGATCGCTGGGCACCGGCAACTCCCACGAGAGCAAGCAGCGATAGACTGATTGCGAGGGCTGCCAACTTAGCGCGTGTAGGCATGATCCCCTCCCGGGTATGTGTTTAATGCGGCGGTCTTGCTTTTGGATTGCCAGCCACATACGCCGAATTGCGGCTGCCTAAACTCAACTCATGGAGAAATTCGTCCTCCTTTATCACAGAATATTGCCTTCCGACCGCCCCGCCTTGATCTGGATCAAGAGACAATAAAAGCCGTCCCCTGCATCAACATCGGAGACTTCTAAGCACGGCGTTTTGTGAAGGACGGATATGAAGTTTGGGAAGCCAAACGGCTTTCCGCTCAGGACGCCACGGGTACGCGGACTCCCCCTTTCAGCCTTCCCCTCGGGTTTCCGTCAACGACTGGGCGCTCGCTGTTATTTGCCGAGCCCGCGCAAATAAGATCTAAAGGCTGCGGACATAGGCCGCGATGTCGCGGATCTGCTCGGCGGTCAAATTTTTGGAATTCTCATGCATGACCTCATTGGCTCGCGCTTTCGATGCAAAGGCCTCCAATTGCCGCTCGATATAAGCGCTATGCTGCCCCGCGAGCCGCGGAATCGTACTGTTGCCGGCGCCTTTTTCGCCGTGGCAGAGGACGCAAGCAGGCACGTTCTCCGCCGCGATGCCCTCGGTATATATATCTTGCGGCCAGCCTGCGCCTCGGGTGAGTTGTCGGGCGTGCCAGGAACCGGCGGCTGTGCTGAATAATAGGCCGCAAGCGCCGCGATCATCGGATTGCTCAGCCGCGCCGCCATGCCCCACATATAGGTCTGTGCGTGCGGATCGGCGCGCGTGTGGTCGCGAAACGCCGTGAGCTGCGCGATCAGATAATCTTTTTGCTGCCCGGCGAGACGCGGGAACGTCGAGGAGATGCTGTGCCCGCCCGGCCCATGGCAGGAGGAACACACATGCACCGTATCGGCGACATCCGGGGGTCCGCCGGCAGCCTGAGCACCTGGGCTTGTGCTACCGCACGCCGCGAGCCCGAGTGCGGCGAGAAGCAGCGCAAGAGCCGGTATCACATCGGCTGGATGCGCCCGGTCCCGACCGCGAGCTACGGGCTGCTCGGTCATCGATCTTGCCGCGCGGATCAAAACGCAAACCAGGCAAACGCAAACAAAGTGTTGTTGGCCGAGGCATTCGTGCCGGCCCCATCGTAGTTCGTGCTGGCGCCATCGAACTTGCTGTAACGTATATATTGCAGTCCCAATTTCATATTGAGCCACGGCCAGAATGGCGGCCCGCCATAATTGAATGGAATATAGTCAAGCTCGACGGTCCAGCCGGCTGAATTTGGACTGTTGTTGGCTGAAACGTCACCAAAGAGAAGCGAGTCGCTGCTACCCTGGAGATTGAAATAGCCAGCGGTCAGGCCGATCATCTGCTTGTAATAATAGGTTCCCTTGATGTGAAAGCTGTGCAAATTGTTGAATGAGTTGGCAGAAAGGCCGAGCGTCTGACTGGCCGACAAGTCCTGGTATTCGAGGATGTAGCGAGCCTGCAGTGAAAAGCTGTCGCGGGCACCAAGAAACTCGTATTGCGTATCAAAACCGACATCCGTCACATGATCGCTGCCGGCGCCCGTCATTCGCTGCGGCACCAGCGAAGCGGTCAGGCCGAAAGTCCCGACTTCCCACGTATTGTTTCCCCAGGCCGGTTCGACCGCAAGCCGCCACGAGGGCGCTAGGCCGTCGATCGAACTGGTCCCGGGCGGTGGAATGCCCAGCGCGCTCAGCGACCACGGGCTCAACGTGCGGTAGCCGCCGACTTCCGCATAGACCAGCCGGTTCCAGTAGATGTACGGGTTAAGGCCTAGCACCTGCTGCGCCAAGAGGCCCTCTACCAGGGTACTTGCCGCCGGGGTCGGCGCCAGCTGAGACGCAACGTAGGGGTAGCCCCAGGCGGGCGTCGAATTCCACACGTCGTTGACGGTCGGGTTGTTATTGAGGCTCGTGCCGTAGACCAGTTCCTTGCCCGAAAGCTGGCCGGTGTTGGCAAAGCGGATATCGGTATTGTCCCAGTGGATGGTATTGGGGACCTGGTCGTAGGTGCCCTGAATGAACGCCCCAACATGGTCGAAGATCTTGCCGCCGTAAAATAGGCTGCCGGTGAACGCGACATCGTTGTTGTTCCCAAATCCCGGCGCCAAACCGCCGGGCTGAGATTGGGCAACATGCGTGAAATTTGGAATCGCCATCACCGCGATCGGCGGCCAATTCGAATCACCGCCGGTAAAGGTGTAGCCGTTCAGTTTGAATAATCGCCCGTAGGGCGTCAGTTCGGGAAATCCGTTGTGACAGGCGGCGCATTGTTGTCCTGTCTGTCGCGCGTAGCTCGGGAGGGCATGAACTGGCTTGACGTCGAGGATGCACACGATCACGGCGACCAGGAGTGGCGCGGTGCAGAGTACGGCGTATGCGACGGCGGTGAGTTTTGATGCTGCTGCGGATGCGCGGCGCTTGCCAAGCAATGTTCCCTCCCCCGTGCGGTCAGGAGATCATCGGCAGATCATTTTAAACCGGACGTTGCCCTCGTGGTCAAGACCCGGTGATACCCAGCTGAACCGGGATAAGCCGAGACTTTGCGGGTCCCGTCGTGGCAATCGGTCGCGGTAGATCCGTCGCTTTAAGGCTTGCGCCGGTTCGGAGGCGCGCCGTCAATCGCAGCCCCTTTGTCACCCCTGCGGCCCCCGCTTTCGGCTTGCCATGGTGATCCTACAGAACGCGCACCTGAGGAGCCGTCATTCTGTCCTCATCTACGGAGAAGGCCATGGACGAAATATTCAAAACCTGGTCGGCGGCGCCGTCGCGGCGCTCGATCCTGCGGAAGGTCATGCTCACCGCCGGAGCCGGCGCCATCGCCGGCAGCATCCTCAGCGAGAACCGGAGGGCTATGGCCCAGACTAAGGCAACGAAATCGGTGGTCGCCTACCAGGATACGCCGCATGAGGGTCAGAGTTGCGCGACCTGCCTGCAATTCGAACCGCCCACCAGCTGCAAGGTGGTCGAGGGCACCGTCTCTCCGGCTGGCTGGTGCAAGGTGTATGTGAAAAAGCCGGCTTGAATCAAACCCGCATTTGCGGGATGGCGCCAGGATTTTTGAACGGGTATGTGGTGCGGTGTTCGGAGGATTTCTGCTGGGTTTTGCCGTAGCGGTCTCGGTATTCCTAATCTGTTTATTTAACCAGGGTAACCGGTCGGCGAGCAAGCTGGATTACTTTCGTCGAAACTGAGCCGAGGACAATCCCCTGCAAAGGACTGAAACCTCGCGTCCCCATTACGATCTGATCGGCCGCAACCTCGCGAGCAATGTTGTTTATCGTATCTGCGATAGGACCGAAGGTCGAACGGGTGTCGAACTTTACCTGCGCATCGCGACAGAGCTCAATCGCCTCGGCAAATGCTTTTTTTGACTGGTCAACAGCGCGTTGTGCGTCCGCACCCACTGACGTTACACGCGAGATATCGGATATATCGAGGGTTTGCTGATTTTGAACATTCACTAAAATGATTTCGGCATCACCACGTCCCTTAGCGAGCGCCACTGCGTGTGCCGCAGCCCGGTTCGCGCTCGCAGAACCATCAACCGCAACGAGAATCCGCATGGGTAATCCTCCCTGGATAACGTGGCCCTAATCATACCTGAAGCCGTCGGGTCGTCGTCATTCCGCCTGCCCGCCAACGACCGTTATGTGTTGACGCTTGCGAGTTTATCGTGATCCCGCGAACGGCCGGAATCGAGCGCGAAGGCGTCATGCAAAAAAACAGCTAGCGGGGTCGGCTCGGCACCCGGGCAGAGCTCCGGGCTTGGGGAATTATCTGTCAGCTTTGCGCTATCACACGGCAATCACAGGCGGGTCGCGCGCAGCCTTAGCGCGTTGCCGATGACCAGTACCGAACTCACGCTCATCGCCGCGCTGGCGATCATCGGATTGAGCAACAAGCCGAAGGCCGGATAGAGCACGCCGGCCGCAACCGGGATCGCCAGCCCGTTGAACACGAAGGCGAAAAACAGATTCTGCCGGATGTTGCGCATGACCGCACGCGACAGCCGGCGCGCCCGCACGATCCCCTGCAGATCGCCTTTGACGAGCGTGACGGCAGCGCTTTCCATCGCTACGTCGGCGCCGGTTCCCATCGCGATGCCGACCTGCGCCTGGGCCAGGGCTGGGGCGTCGTTGATGCCATCGCCGGCCATCGCGACGAAATGGTGCTGATCCTGGAATTTCTTGACGGCCGAGGCCTTCTGATCCGGCAATACCTCGGCCATGACGTCATCGATGCCGAGCTTGCGGCCGACCGCTTGCGCGGTAATGCGGCTGTCGCCGGTCAGCATCACGACTCGAATGCGCTCGTCGTGGAGAGCCTCCAGCGCGCCGATGGCACTGTCCTTGATCGGATCGGCGACCGTGACCAGCCCGGCCGCCCTGCCGTCGATCGCGATCAGCATCGCCCCTTCCCCATCCCGGCGCAGCGCATCCGCGCGCTCGGGCAAATCGCCCGGATCGATCCCGAGCGAGGCAAAAAGCGCCTGGTTGCCGACGGCGACACGCTTGCCGTCGACGGCGCCGATCACTCCCTTGCCGGTTTCGGACCTGAAATCAGCCGCGGTGCCGAGCTGCAAACCGCGTTCCTCGGCGCCTTTGACGATCGCAGCGGCGAGCGGATGCTCGCTGCCTCGTTCGAGGCTGGCGGCCAGCCGCAACAGCTCGTTCTCGCCGATGGCGCCAATCGCAACGACGCTAGCGAGGCGCGGCTTGCCCTCGGTCAGAGTTCCGGTCTTGTCGACGACCAGGGTGTCGACCTTCTCCATCAGTTCGAGCGCTTCGGCGTTCTTGACGAGGACCCCGGCGTGTGCGCCTCGCCCGGTGCCGACCATAATCGACATCGGCGTCGCCAATCCGAGCGCGCAGGGACAGGCGATGATCAGCACCGCAACCGCGTTGACCAGCGCAAAGCCCATCGCCGGCGCCGGGCCGAAAATCGACCAGACAATGAAAGTCAGCACGGCGACCATCACGACACCGGGGACGAACCATCCGGAGACGGTGTCAGCCAGCGCCTGGATCGGCGCACGCGAGCGCTGGGCCTCGGCAACCATATGGACGATCTGGGCGAGCAGGGTATCGCTGCCGACGCGCTCGGCGCGCATGACAAATGAACCGGTGCCGTTGACCGTGGCCCCGGTGACCTTGTCGCCCGGGGCTTTTTCGGCCGGCATGGGTTCGCCGGTGATCATCGATTCATCGACCGCGCTGCGACCTTCGAGCACGACGCCGTCGACCGGCACCTTCTCGCCAGGGCGCACGCGCAAGCGGTTTCCCTGGACGACCTCTTCGAGCGCGATATCGGCCTCGCCGCCGTCGTCGCCGATGATACGCGCGGTCTTTGGCGCCAGATCCAACAGCGCGCGGATGGCGCTGCTGGTTTGCGAGCGCGCGCGCAGTTCCAGAACCTGGCCGAGCAAGACCAGGGTGACAATAACCGCTGCCGCCTCGAAATAGACCGGGACCGCTCCGTCGGCTGCGCGGAACGAGGACGGGAATACCCCCGGCAGCAGCGCGGCGACTAGGCTGTAGCCATAGGCAACGCCGGTGCCGAGCGCGATCAGGCTGAACATGTTGAGCCGCCGATTGACGAGCGAGGCCCAACCGCGCCGGAAAAACGGCCACCCGCACCACAGCACAGCTGGTGTCGCCAGGACCAGCTGGACCCAAACGGCCGCGCCGGGCCTGATCAGCGCATCGAGCGCCGGTTTGGCGAAATCCTCGGCGACGCCAATGGCCACGAGCGGCAGCGACAGCGCCACCCCGACCCAGAAGCGGCGCGTCATATAGCGTAGCTCGGGATTGGCCCCTTCTCCGCCAGAGGGCGTCATCGGCTCCAGCGCCATGCCGCAGATCGGGCAGCTGCCTGGCTCCTTGCGCACGATCTGCGGATGCATCGGGCAGGTCCACAGCACTTCCCCGCTTGCCGGCGGCGCCTTTGCGACAGGCGCGGCAGTCAGGTAGCTTGCCGGGTCGGCCTCGAACCGCTCGCGGCATCGGTTGCTGCAGAAGTAGTAGGGCTGGCCCGCGTGCTCGCTGCGGTACTGGGCCGCGGCGGGATCGACTGTCATGCCGCAGACCGGATCGCGCTCGCCGCCCGGCGCCCGCGCGTCGTCATGGCGGCCTTCTCCGTGGGAGAGGCGTTCGACCGCGCTCATGGCATGCCCATCCTTTTGCAATCGAGGTCAGTTTAGACCTTTGCTAACTTGGTCCGAGTTGATCCAGATCAAGGATCATCGCCGCCGCACACGATAGTAATTCCCCATACCTTCGGGAGAATGGCGATGTTCAAGCGGAAATCTTGTGTTTCTCTGATGCTGGCTTTGGGGTTGCTCGCAGCACCTGCGCTGGCGCAGCAGGCGGCGCAACCAGGACACCATTCCAGCGGCGCAATGATGGGTCCTGGTGGCGGAACGATGGGTCCCGGTAGCGGGATGATGGGCCCGGGCGGCGGGATGATGGGCGCCTACGGCTTTTCAGGGGGCATGTGGCGCATGATGATGGGTCAAGATGGCATGGGCGGCATGGGCATGATGGGAGACATGGCCGGCCATGTCGAAGGGCGGCTCTCGTTCCTGAAGACCGAGCTCAAAATCACTGGCGCGCAACTGCCGCAATGGGACAAATTCACCGAGGCTGTGCGCGAAAACGCCAAGGCGATAATGGGAGTGATTCAGGGCGACGCGACCGGGACGAGCCAAGTGGCGAGTTTGCCGGACAAGCTGACGGCGCGCGAAAAGCTGTTGAGCACCCAACCCGCAGCCGTGCAGAAGCTGAAGGTCGCGGCCGGTCCGCTCTATGCCGCTCTCAGCGAATCGCAGAAAAAGACCGCCGATGAATTGGTCGGTTCGATGGGAATGATGATGTAGCGGCAAGTTAAACAGGAGACACGCTCATGACCGATATCCGTATCAATGTCGGTGGTTCGAGGAGCATGGGACCATCTGATCTTGGAACCGCACGAACCGTTCCCTTATTGGCTTCGGGGCTCAGCCTCAGCACCTTCTTGGCGCTCTCGTACGTGCTGTGTGTGCTCGGGTATCTATGGTTCCCGGGCTTGCCAGTCGAGCACTCCGCCCTCGCCATCTTCCTGCCCGGCTTTACGTTATTGAGCTGGAGGAGCTTCTTGCTCGGCCTGGTCGAAAGCTTCGCTTGGGGCTGGTACATCGCGGTAGTATTTGGGCTGATTTACAATTTCTTCGGCAATTGTATACTTTACAACGGGGAGCGTCTTGACCCACAAGATGTTGCGTTCGCTGATTATGCCAAAGAGGTAGGGGATTTTATAACGGCAGATTGGCTTGGCAGACAAGCCGGCAGCTTCTAGCTGCCGTTTATGGATGTGACGCCGGAGATGGTCGAGGCGGCTTTTGTAGTCGAGCATCGGTGGAACCAAACCGACGACCCTTATTATGAGCATTTCTACGCTAGGATTTACCGCGCAATGAAAGCGGCAAAAGAACATCCATTTCGCTCGCGTAAGCGCGCAAAAGGCAAAGTCGCGCCTCTTCGACCACCTGTGCCGCCGCTATGACGCGCTCGCGTGTCACTACTTTGTCCACCGTTCGCCTTTCGTTGGTGTCAAGATAATCGACGCGATAGACAGTGAGAGTGTCATTATCGGGATGATCGCGGATTCCCATTCCATGCGCGAACGAATCACGGTCATCCTTTACCGTGCGTGCGCCTTTAATTGCCAGTCGCGCGTTCTTCAATCCCCGCCCTGTGAAAAACAACGGGGCGAGCTTCCCATAAATATTGAGCCGTCTGTTGAACGGTATTTTCAGATGCTTCGGCCGAAAAGCTATGGAGCGAGCGTCTTTAAGCATAACCGTCAAGTGTCCAGTCAATGTGGCCTCGAATACCGACCACTGAACAATCAACGCCCCGATCGCCGTCAACCATTCTTCAGAAAGGCCGAACGATGGGAAACCGTCGCTCGGATTGCTCATGGCTGACTGGTTCTCGGATCAAACCCGACCCGAAGCCATTCGGGCGCGTTATCAAATGCTGCTATGGCATAGCCGAATTTATGATTCTCTGCCGTTGCGATTAGCCAAGCGAGCGCTCTTGGTTCCGCTTTGTTATCAACCAACCACACGCTTTCAGCGAGTTTGTGAATGTAGTTCTCGTATGGTCTTATTTTGTCTTCGATGGCTTGCGCGAACCTGGCCCAGACTTGCACATCCATGGGCCGCGGAACGGCGAACAAGACGTGGTGCATCATTTTCGCTCCTAGATTGACTCGACACCACCTAGGATAGCGAAAGGCGGGGTTGGGTGCAAATCCAGCCCCGCCGTGCTATGCTGGCCGCATGGATAGCAAACAGCGACACCTGACAACCCCAGAGGATGAGGGGATCGAGCTTTTGCCGGACGCGATGGAGCGCCTTGAGCGCGCCGCAAAGGCCGTATTCGCGCATCCACCGATCGCCAAAGACGCAATCAAGGGGGCGCGACGGCGACCACCAGCGAAGCCTAACCGTCGTCGTCCATAAAGCCGAATTGAAGTTGGGTAAGTGGCTCTGCCAATGGCGGCAAAAGCCCTCGCTTCTCGCGCCTAGAACGGGATTTCGTCGTCGGCTTTTTCTGTCCGACCAATCCGCCGATAGGTGAGGCGCTTGCCGGCTATACCCTTCGCAGCCTTCGTGGCGCGCTCTGCATCATTGATGCCTAGTTTGGCTCGCTCGTTGTAGCGAAAATCAAACTCGGCGAGGTAGCGATGCAGGTGCGCTTCGCTCACATGGTGATACACGCCGATGATGCCGCGTTTCAGGATCGAAAAGTAGTTTTCGACAGTGTTGGTGTGGACGAAGCCGGCGAGGCGCACGTATTCCTCGGCGCTATGGTTCACGCTGCTATGACCTGCAAAACCCCTGGCGATCGGTGGGTACACCGTGGCGTCGTCGGTCATTAAATGCGTGGCCCTGTCGATGTTGTCTTGCAAGATCGGCCCTAGGGTCTTGCTATTGACGTTGGCGATGCGTTGCGAACGCACGGCGCCATCGCGCTCGACCAGCGCCAGAACTGGAGCTTTCCCCTTGCCGCCTTGACGGCCGGCCTCTCGCTTAGCCTTGTGCTTGTTAGCCTCTTTACCGCCGACATAGGTTTCGTCGATCTCGACCACCTTATTCGTGCCGCCGAGTTTCGCGACGAAGCCGGTGCTCAGGGCCTCGCGGATGCGGTGCATCATGAACCACGCCGACTTATAGGTGATGCCCAACATGCGATGCATCTGGTGAGCACTGACGCCTTTCTTGCTCGACATGATTAGGTGCAGCGCCAATACCCACTTGTGCAGCGGGATATGTGAGCGCTCGCAAATGGTGCCTACTGTCACGGTGAATTGCTCAGCGCAGCCTTTGCACTCGTATAGACCGGCGCGTTGTTTCTTGCCGCGCAAAGCGTATGCCGCGCCGATCAGGCGGCAGTGGGGACAGATCGGACCTTCCGGCCATAGCAGCGCTTCAAGCCATTCGCGCGCAGCGTCGGCATCGTGAAAAATTGGGTTGTCGGCGAAGTTCATCACAGCCTCTCAAGCTGAGGCTAAACATACTCCCTATAGAACGCCGTTGTAAAGTATACAATTGCCATTTCTTCGTTCGGAAGCTGGCGTAATATAGGCCGTTCCGCGCAAGGGTAAATGATGGAAACGGCTTCCTATCAGCCCTTCAAGAATAAGGAAACCATAATGGATCATGAAGGTCACGATCGCGGGGAGCAGGGCTTCTTTGCCTCACGCGCCAACATCGTTCTCGTGGGGTTCCTCCTCATCGGCGGGTTTTATCTCGTCGCCGAGCATCGGGCGCATCTCTGGCTGGTCCTGCCCTGGCTTCCTTGGCTGCTTCTTCTCGCCTGCCCATTGATGCATGTGTTCATGCACCACGGCCATGGTGGGCATGGTGGCGATGGCGATAGCGCTCGCAGTTCGTCTACCGAAGCACAGAACTCACCGCCTCCGCGCTGACCCGATTTAGGAGATCCGTGATGCACGACGATGTTCCGGCCTATGGCCTGTGGTCGCTCGTAATCATAAACTCGGCGATCTTCATTTTCTTCGCTTTCAGCTTCTTCAAGCCGAAGACAAAAAGGGTTCCTTCGGTGCCTTCAGTGCTTTTCTGGTCGCATTGTTCACGGAAATGTACGGTTTCCCGCTGACCATTTATCTCTTGTCGGGCTGGCTGCAGAGCCACTACCCGGGGGTGAATTGGTATTCACACGATGCCGGGCATCTCTTGGAAGAGATGTTCGGCTGGAAGGCGAACCCCCATTTCGGACCGTTCCATCTCCTGAGCTTCGTCTTCATCGGGGGCGGCTTTATCCTGATATCGTCCGGCTGGAAAGTGCTGTACGAGGCGCAGCGTCGCGGCACGCACGCCACGACGGGGGTCTACTCTTACATCCGGCATCCGCAATATGTCGGCTTCATTGCCATCATGTTCGGCTTCTTGCTGCAATGGCCGACCCTGCTGACGCTCGCGATGTTCCCGGTCCTCGTCTTCATGTATGTGCGGCTCGCGCGGATCGAGGAGGCCGAGTCGTTGCGCGAATTCGGTGAAGAGTATCGCACCTATATGCAGCAGGTGCCCGGTTTCATTCCGCAGCTCGGCGATTTGATGGGGGGCCCGAAGCGCCCCCGAACCGGATGATGAGATGATCGGGTCGGGATGTCTGTCGAAGCCTTGAAGGATTTGGTCGCTTAGGAGGTGTTTACCGCAGCGGCCTAGCCGCCGGGTTTCGTAAAATCGCTACGCTGGAGTCAATGCGGCGTTGCAACTATCCGAAAAATACGTGTGGCTTACTTGGTCCAGCGCGTTCTTGGCGCCGTGGCTCGGGCTATTCCTGTGCTTTCGACGTTATCGGAAGACGATGATCTGGGCGAGCGTGGCGACCTCGCCATTTGGGCTGACCGAGCCGCTCTTCGTGCCCCGATATTGGAACCCCCCAGCCTATTCGATTTCGTTCAGAGGACGGGGTTCGACATCGAAAGCCTTATTTTCTGCTTTGCCATCGGCGGTGTCGGCGCCGTTCTTTACAATATTGCCACCAATCAGGATTTGCGACCGCTTGGAAGGGAGGAGCGGACGACTTGGCGTCATCATTACCACCGAATAGCGCTCCTCGTTCCGGTCGTCGCGTTTCCCATCCTCTGCCTCACTCCCGTGAATCCGATCTACTCCGCGATCGCGGCCATGGCGTTTGGCGGGGCGGCGACCGCTGCCTGCCGCCCCGATCTGAAATCCAAGACGTTGATTGGTGGTTGTTTGTTTGCAGTGTATTACGCTATCTTCATGTTGCTTTTGGAGTGGTCGGCGCCGGGATACATTGCGCGGGTGTGGAACCTTCGCGATCTCTGGGGCGTCGTGGTCGGCGGCGTGCCGCTGGAAGAACTGCTCTTCGGCTTTGCCTTCGGGACCTATTGGAGCGGGATATTCGAGCATTTGACGTGGCGGGGTTTGGTAGAGCCTAGCCGCGGTCCCGGAATCCCCATTTTGGGCAGTCGTTCCCATCCGCGACCAGAGAGCAACCGGTTCCGAGTTGATCCTCACAGACGACGATGACGTGCCGCCCCCTCGTGAGCGAGGGCGATCCCAAAAGCCAGAGAGGGAACGATCAGCCATTGCAGCAGCGGCGCAAGTCCCGTGCCGATCCAGGGGAGAACGGGCATCGTCGGAGCGTAGGACCAGCGGCGCCAAACCTCCACATTCAGCCACTCGCTCAAGATCGTATAGGCGATGCCGAGCGATAGGGTGACGATCCCCGTACAGAGGCCAAAACGCGGCCACCCGCACAGGCGCGCAACAACGGCAGCGGTCGCCAAGGTGAAGCTGACGATAAGAAGGTCGCCGCCGTTGCAATGGATCAGCGCGACGAGGATCTCATGCGGCGTCCCGTTCCGCCAGACTGTGTACAGCGGCAACTGCGCGGTCTCCCAAAGGAGATTGCCGATCGTGCTGACGGCGATGTAGGCGACGACGACGCGCGCAAACGGACGCACCTTCTGATCAGACACGGTCCCTCGATCGAGCACATCCGCCCACGCCAGCTCACTTGGTTACCGAGATCGCGGGACGTGACGATTGGCTAGTCTTTTTTGCCGGAGAACAGATATTTCACCAATGCGGCTGCACCCAGCACGAGGACCGCGATCACGAGCAGCCATAACAGTCCCATCCCCCACATCATTCCGTCGCTCATGTGATCAATCATGACCTATCATCCTGGTTACTCTCGCGCGCATGCCGATCTTGGCAGCCGCGGGCCGCCGACGCCGATATCTCCGCGACTTTCGCTCGGCGTCGGGAGCGAGTAGGCTCGCGCGCCGGCCTCGGGGTTCGCGAACGATCGCCGATGCGCCGTAACAGCATGCAAACTCCGGGAGGGAGTGACGATGCCAACCTATGAAATCACGACCGAAGATGTCGAGTATCTCCGCCACGGTGACAAGAAGCTGGTCGCCCGCCTCTACAAGCCGAAGGGCGACGGGCCGTTTCCGGCGGTGGTCGACCTGCATGGCGGCGCCTGGACCAGCGGCGATTTGACCGGGACCCAAGGCCTCGACGAAACCCTCGCGAGGAATGGCTTTGTCGTCGCCTCGCTCGAGTTCCGCCATAACGCCGACGGCTATCCGACCTCGCTGATCGACATCAATCACGCGATCCGCTGGATCAAGGCCCATGCCCGCGATCTCAAGGTCGATCCCAACCGGATCGGCATCGGCGGCGCCTCGAGCGGCGGCCATCTAGCGATGCTGGCGGCGATGCGGCCCAATGACCAGCGCTACGGCTCGGCGCCGTTGCCGGCCGGCTCGCCGGCAGTCGACGCCACGGTGCGTGCGGTCGCGATGTCATGGCCGGTGATCAACCCGCTGTCGCGCTACCGCAATGCGCAAAAGGCGGCGAAGACCCCGAACCCGCCGGCCTTTTCGATCGGCATGAAGGAAAAGCACGACCTCTACTGGAAGACCGAGGCCGCGATGGCCGAGGGCAACCCGATGCTGATGCTCGAACGCGGCGAAAAGGTAACGATGCCGCCGGCGCTATGGGTCCAGGGCAGGCCTGACATCGTCCACGACTACCATGACGATGATTCGAGCTTCCCGGGCAACGAGCCCGAGCGCTTCATCTCGAATTACCGTAACGCCGGCGGCGACATCGAGATCGTCTATATCGACAACGAAAAGCGGCAGTCGAACGCTTCGTACGACCCGATTACCGCGTTCTTCAAAAAGCACCTCGGGTAAAAGCGCGCGGCCCTAAGCCGACGCGCTACTCCCTCTCCCCGTTCGCGGGGAGAGGGGCGGGGGTGAGCGTTATCCCTGGGAACCAGTCGCCGAGCACCTGATCCTCGGTGTACTTTGCGGCCGTGATTTTGCCGATCAAATCTGGGGTGGCCTCGCCGCGGTGGCGGAGAGTCTGGATCATGCGTCGCGCCGCCCGAGCCGTTTCACCTGGAACCATGCCGCCCACCTCTCCCTTGAGGCTCGGACTATCATCAAGCAAAAGCTCGACATCGGACCGTTCCCGCCCGATGGTCTCCATCCACCCGACCCGTGGGTCGACAGCCGGAGAGCATTCGAGTTTAATTAGGTGCTCGATGATGACCGCGATTCGGCTCCGCAACTCGCGCTTCTGTGACCGGCCCAAGCTGTCGATCTCCTCGGCGAGGTTCTCCCAATCGAGAGGGAGGTTTGTGCTCAGACTGGCGGCATCGCGCAGCGCCGCCGCCTGCTGCTCGGTCCAGCGGACGAAGTCCTCCTCGTAAAGCTGCGCCGCGTTGACGGGCATCACCGATCCTCCTCGCCGTCAAACATGATAGCCGCGGCGCGCCCCTTCAATTCCCAATGGTCAGGCCGACGCGGAACCGGGCTTTGCCGCTCATCCTTGATCTGCACCGTCCCAGGGCAGGGGTCGGGAATTTCTCGCTCGACCAGCTCCAGCGGCCCTTTCGGCCACTTCACCTGCACCACGCGCATCCCGACATTTCCGACTCCCGCGAATGATCCCACCCCCGCGTAGGGCGGGCCCTGCCGTCGCTGTAAGATCAGCGCTTGAACAATGCCTCGGCTCCTTGACGCTGCCCGAGCTTCGCCGCGATCTCGACCCGTACGCGGGCGATTTCGCCTTCGAGTTCGGCGATGTAGGCCTCGAGCTCGGCGATCCCCATCGGGCTCAGATCCCTCGGCGCCACCGGCTTGTGTCGCGGTTCAAGCTCCAATTCGTCCATCGATCCTCCGCTCCCCGCAGCCGTCTTCCCTCGATTGGCCGCCAGACTATATAATGATCAGCTTTTTTGCGCTCGCCCGGGCGCCGACTGTCTCTAGCGGCGGGGCGTCGCCGAAACCAGGATTCGATCATGCCAGCTCCGTTGATGCCAAAGGCGACCGCCGTATGGCTGGTGGAAAATACCTCTCTCACCTTCGAGCAGATCGCCGATTTCTGCGCGCTGCATCCGCTGGAGATCCAGGCGATCGCCGACGGCGAGGTGGCAACCCAGATGCAGGGCCTCGATCCGGTGGCGAACGGTCAGACCACCGCCGAGGAGATCGCGCGCTGCCAAGCCGACCCCAATGCGCGGCTCGCGCTCTCGCCGCAGGCTATCGCACCCCAGATGTTCCGGCACAAAGGCCCGCGCTATACGCCGATCGCCAAGCGCCAGGACAAGCCCGATGCGATCAGCTTCCTGCTCAAGACCTATCCGGAATTGTCCGACGGCCAGATTTCAAAATTGATCGGCACGACCAAGCCGACGATCGCCGCGGTGCGCGACCGGACCCACTGGAACAGCCCGAACATCAAGCCGCGGCACCCGGTCGGGCTCGGCCTATGCACGCTCGAGGAACTGGAAGAAGCGGTCGGTAAAGCGCGGGCGAAAATGCCGATTGCGGATGACATCGTCGGCGCCGAAGCGGCAAGCGGCGTGCTCGAAACCTAGCGGTGTGTGAAGGCGGCGCCGAGCATGGCAAGCCCTGCTGTCAGCGCTACGCCCGCCCGGGCAAGGTCCGCGATCGCCGATCGGTTTTCGCCGTCCTTGACAAATCGCTCCTATGCCGCCGCGCTGCCGTGGCTCGGCTCGATGTGGTTCTGGGTTGCCCCCGGAGCCATGGCGGTGGCGGCCCTCAGCGGCTCCGGCGCGTCGCGCAGCACATAGCCCCGTCCCCATACCAACTCGATATAGTGTTTGCCGCCGGTGGCTTGAGCCAGCTTTTTGCGCAACTTGCAAATAAAGACGTCGATGATTTTATGTCCCGGCTCATCTACCCCGCGGTAGAGGTGAAAGAGAAGCATTTCCTTGGTCAGGGTGGTGCCCTTACGCAGGCTGAGCAGCTCGAGGATGCCGTATTCCTTGCCGGTCAAATGCAGCGGGCGGTTGTCGACTTCGGCCACCCGGGCATCGAGATTGACGACCAGCTTGCCGGTGCGGATGACCAACTCGGCATGACCCTTGGAGCGCCGGACGATGGCATGGATGCGCGCCACCAGCTCGCGGCGGTCGAACGGCTTGGTCAAGAAATCGTCGGCGCCGAAGCCCAGGCCCTTGAGCTTGTGATCGAGCTCGGCCAGGCCGGAGAGAATCAGGATCGGCGTGTGCACCCGCGCCGCGCGCAAGCGTCGCAGCACCTCGTACCCGTCAATGTCGGGGAGCATCAGATCGAGGAGGATGATGTCGTGGTCGTAGAGCTTGCCGATCTCCAGCCCGTCCTCACCGAGATCGGTCGTGTCGCAGATAAAATTTTCCTTTCTCAGCATCATCTTGATGCTGGCGGACATGAAGTCATTAGAAGTCGCAATAAGCACCAGCATGTAATCCTCCAGCCTCCATACCCGCTTTGAGACGCATGAATCCCGAGCGCACACTCGAGGCGGCAACCGATCACGCATTAGCCGCGTAATCGATCCTCCGATCGTTCTCTGCCTCGAAAGGGGGGAGAGCAATCTGCGTGCCAACCATATTACAGCCGCAGAAATATCATATTTATAAATAGGTTAACTCCGCATGTGCTGCTTCGCCGTGACGCTCCAGCTGTCTCATCTGTCTCATATCGTCTCGCTTGAAATGTATCAAGTGTCTCATTTGCGAATGGTTTGCCAGCGCATTTGACGACGATGCCGAGGTCTCCGAAGGCGCTGGTCAGATCGCCAGAAAGGCGGCGGTCCCGAGAACCCACAACCAAGAATTCGCCAAGTTGGACGGACGGACCACGGGTGGCCGCGCTCGCGGACGAGAGCCACGGCTTCGCGCTGTTTGGCGTCGGACGCCAATTTCTCCCCGAAAGCATCGAGTCTCAGCGTATCCCGTCAAGAATGCCGACCCCCAAATTTCTATTATGCGGCGCGCCTCTGCGGCTGGACATGCCCGCTGACCGTGGCGCCATCGTCGTGCGCCAGCCGGAGGAAGCCAACAGCGGCGAGCAACGGGATCAGCCCAACCAGGAAAAACGCCAGCCGAAAATCCGCGACGGTGACCTTCATCGGTCCGGCGATGACCGCCAGCAACGCCGCACCGATGGCGACGCCAAAGCCGCGCGCCACCTGTTGCGCTACTCCGGCGACGCTGGTGCCTTTGCTGAGGAGCGGTCCCGGCATGTCGGCATAGCTGACCGCGTTGAGTGCCAGATACTGAACGCTGCGCACGCAGCCCGACAATAGCACCAGCAACACGATCACCCAGGCCGGGGTATTTGCCTCCAACAACCCGCAGCTCGCGGTCACCACAGCGGCAAGACACGCCGTGCCGACCAGCAATCGGCGAAAACCGAAAAGGCGCAACAGCGACCCGGAGAGGGTGCGCACCAGCATCGCCCCGACGCTCGATGAGAAGGACAAGAGGCCCGATTGGATCGGGCTCAGCCCGAACCCGACCTGGAACAGCAAAGGCAGCAAAAACGGCGCCGCATCGAGCCCGACGCGGCAAAATCCGCCGGTTACGGTGCCGATCCGAAAGGTGCGGATGCGAAATAGGCGAAGATCGAGGACCGGATCTTCGCGCTGCCGCGCATGCCAGCCATAAACCGCGAGGATGGCCAGCGCCGCTGGGAAAAACACTGCGTCCAGCACACCCGGAAAGATTGGCCGCCCAAGATTTTCGATGGCCAGCTGCAGCAGCGCCAGCCCGAGCCCGCAGAGAAAGAACCCGCGTAGATCGAACCGAGTCGGCGCCGGCGCGCGAAAATTCTCGAACAGGCGCAGCGCGAGGATCAGGCCGAGCACACCGATCGGCAGGTTCAGAAAAAATATTGCTCGCCAGGAAATCCAGCTGGTCATGAACCCGCCGACGATCGGGCCGACGGTCGGGCCGATCATCGCCGGAATAGTCATCCAGTTCATCGCCGAGACAAGTTCGGTCCGCGGAAAGCTGCGCAGCAAAATCAGCCGGCCGACTGGCGTCATCATCGCCCCGCCGAAACCCTGGATCACCCGCGTCGCCAGCAGCATCGGCAGGTTCGTCGCCAGCCCGCACAGCGCCGATCCGGCCGTGAAAATCGCGATCGCCGAACAGAACACGATGCGCGTCCCCAGCCGGTCGGCGATCCAGCCGCTGACCGGAATGAACACGGCGAGGCTCAACAAATAGGTCGTGATCACCAGACTGAGCCGCAGCGGGTTCTGCCCGAGGCTCTTGGCCATCGCCGGGATCGACACGGCGATCATCGTCGAAGTCCAGCCCCTCCATGAAAAAGGCGCAGCCGACGATCAGCGCGATGACGATGGCCCGCCGCGATTGCCGGGCCGCGTTGGTAGAGAGGTCGCTCTCGCTCAACGTGGCCGCAGTCCCGGCTGGGGCTCGGCCGAAGCCGATCGAGCATTTCCGGCCCCATGGTCCGGGTAGCAATGGATCATCCGCGCGCCCGCTCTATCCGTTGACACTGCTCGCGTGCCGGACCATAGCCGATCATGAACCGTCGGTGGGGCGGCAAAGGTGGACCACAGCGAAATCCGGCCCGAGCTTCTCGAACGCTGGGCATTGACCTATCTCGGACGGTACGCCAGCTCGTCCGAGAATCTGCGGCGGGTGCTGCTGCGGCGCGCTCGGGGCCGTGCCCCGGCATCGCCAGAGGCGGCGCAGCAGGTAGCGGGATTGGTCGATGCGCTGGTCGAGCGCTACCGCCAATCGGGGCTGCTCGACGACGCGGCTTATGCCGTCGCGCGTGTGCAATCCTTGCACCGGCGCGGCGAGTCCACGACCAGGATCCGCGCCCGGCTCGCAGCCAAGGGCGTCGAGAATTCGGTTGCCGCGGAGGCGGTGCGGATGCTGCGCGCCGAAGCTGCCGACCCCGATCTCGCCGCCGCCTGCGCTTTTGCCCGTCGCCGCCGGCTCGGACCTTATCGCCGGACTGCCGCCAATCCGTCGCGCGAGCTCGGCATCTTCGCCCGCGCCGGGTTCGCCCGCCGCGTGGCCGAGCGGGTGCTCGCCTGCCCTGACATCGACGCCGTCGAGGCGCTGGCCTGCGCCGAGCCCGATTGAGGCGTCAGTTCACGCCCGCCGCCGCTCCCCGGCTATGGCTGGCTCGGTTTCGGTGGGTGCGGCCGGCGGCGTCATCATCAGCATCGGGGCTGGGTCACGGGTGACGACGCCGTGTTTGGCAAAGGCGATCGTTACCAGGCGGTTGAAGGCGCGGCCGACGGCAAACTGGTTCGACGGCAGAGTGCGAATGCGGACCAGCAGAACAACCGAAAACTCGTCGAGCTTGTCGACGCCGAGATATTCGAACGGGTCGAGGATCACCTCCCGCAATGTCTCGTCATCCATCAATTCGGCGCTGACCTCCCGCAGGATCTCAACCACCCGGTCGATGTCCTCGCCATACGAGATCGTGACCCGGGCGACGACAAAAGCGAAGTCGCGGGTCATGTTCTTGACGGTCGTAACCTCGCTGAACGGCACCGTGTGCACGGTGCCTGCTTGATCGCGCAGCCGGATCGTGCGCACCGATATCGCCTCGACCACGCCCGCATGGTCCTTGCCGACATCGACGATGTCGCCGACCGCGAGCTGATCCTCGGCCAGAATGAACAGGCCAGTGATCACGTCTTTGACCAATGCTTGGCTGCCAAAGCCGATCGCGACGCCGACGACGCCGGCTCCGGCCAACAGCGGCGCGATGTTGATGCCGAGATGCGACAGGATGATCAGCGCACTCATGACCACGATCAGCGACAGCATCGCCGTGCGCAACAAGGGCAACAGGGTGCGGATGCGGGTACGCCGCGGCACCCCGCCGGCGTCGATCTTGCCGAGATGGCGCTCAATCGCCGACGCGAAGATCTCCCAAACGGCCAGTGCGCCCAGCACGATCAGGCCGATCGACAACAGGTCGCCGCCCAATCTTCGGGCGAGGTCGGAATCGAGCCAGGCGAAGGCGCTGATTTCCCAGGCCTGCAGTACCGTCAGCCCCGCCAAGATGTAAAGCACGCCGGCCGCCAGCCCGGTCAAGATCGGGACATAACGGTTGGCGCGCTGCTCCAATGTCGGAAACTGCGCCTTGAGTTGCGGCGAGATCGCAAAGCCGCGCCGGCTGAGGCTGCGGATAGAGCGCGCGATAAGCCGTGCCGCGACGACCACAACGACGCTCAGCGCGGTGGCGCGGGCCACATAGACAAACCCGCCCTCGATGCGCAGCGCGTAAATCGCATAGAGCCCGACAATGTAGAAGATCGCCAGCAACTGCCAGATATCGGCAAGCGACCGGCGGACCCGGCTCCAGCCTGACGCCGTCAACCCGTCGCCGCCGATCCACTCGGCAATCGACGACCGATTCTGCAACAGAAAGATGATCGCCAGCAGCGCCAGCACCAGCCCCACTAGGTTCAGCATCAAGGTGTAGAGCGGGCCGGGTATGCCGAGCCACCACGCCGCTTCGGGCACGGCAAAGCCGTAGATTCCCCAAAACGTGAACCGCTTGACCCAGATGTAGAGATAATTGCGGGTCTCGGCGGCGATCGGCAGGAACAGCGCGCCCTCATCGACCGAGAGCAGCACGGCCCTGGCCAGGCACAAAATCAGACGCGCCTCGATCGTCGCCACGGCCAGCACCGAGAGGGTGATCCGCGTGGCGGTCAGCGGGTCGAGCGCCATCGCCACCGTGCCATAGGCGATCGCAGCGAACACCAGCAACGGCACCAAGTCGAAGACCAGCCCCAGCAGCGCGAACAAACCTCTGACGGCCCGCGTGTCGCTCCGCCGCATCGGAAATTTGGGCCGCGCCCGAGCGATGATCGAGCGCAATGCCCATTCGGCCACGCCGGCAGCGCCAAAGACGAGCACAAAAGCGGTGGCGGCGTCGATCCAGCGCTGGCGGGCGGCTGGGTCGTACACCTGTTCGCGCGCCCAGCGGATCAGCCGCGGCGCGTCGATGACGATCGCAGCGCCGGTCAGGATATCGCCGGTGAAGGCGTCGATCTGGCGTGACAGCCGGCCGAGCAGCTCCATGCCCTCGGGCTTTTTCGGCTCGATATGGCGCTGGGCGGCGATCAGCGCGCGCAATTCGCTTACGAGCCTTGCCCGCTCCGTGCCGTCCTGCAGCGTATCGACGAGCCGTTGCAGTTCATCGACCGAAACCGGCGCCGGCTGCGTCGCCGGTTTCGGTGCGGGCGTCGCCACAGGTGTTGCGGCGTGAGCCGCCGACGAAAGGGCAACAACAACGCAAAACAGCGCCAGCCAACCCGCTTGGAGTCTCTCTCCTCGTCGGCACTTCGAGGCTGAGCCGCGCGTTTGGAGAGCGCCGGTGCCGAGCATCCCCCGCCTCAGCCCGCGCTGGGCTCGCGCTCCCGCATCAGCCGGGCGACTCCAACGGCATCGGCGTCGCCCCGCGCTTCGAGCGCGGCAGCGATGCGCGGCCGGTCGGCCACCGGGCGGTTCTGGCTAAGCTTGTATTTGCCCTCGAGCCGCGCAACCGCGATGTCGAGCCCGATGATCCCCTTCATCATTCCGCTCATATAGGGCTCGGGCAGGTCCTGCATTTTCCAGGGCTCCGCGCTGCGCGCCTCGTGCCGGTCGGACAGCCGGCGCAATACCATCCGTAGCCAGTCAACGTCGTCGATCAGGCGCAAGGTTCCATAGGCGTGGACATCGACATAGTTCCAGGTCGGCACCGCCGGGCCGCTCGCATACCATCCGGGCGAGATATAGGCGTGCGGGCCACTGAAGATTGCCAGCACCTCGCCGCCATCAGACAGCTCTGCGACCTGCGGGTTCGGGCGGGCGAGGTGGCCGACGAGGTGTAATCCGTCGTCCCCGCGCTCGACGAGAAATGGTATGTGGCTCGCCACCAGCCCCCCTGGGCCGTGGCTGATCAGAAGACCGAAATCATGGCGCTCCATATGCGCGATCAACACCTCGGGGCGGGCCTCGGTAAAATCCGGGGGCAGATAAACCACGAAACCACCTTCTCTTTGCGGTCAGCGAAGATGCTCTAGCACGACCGTGGCCAACAAGGCTGCCCCGGTTGCGAACAGGATGATGCCCGAGGCCCGGCTGATCCAGCCCAGATGGCGCGGCTCGATCGCGCGACGAAATAATCCGATGCCTAGGCTCAACCCCAGCCACCACACGAACGACCCGACCCACACCCCGAGCACAAGGAACCCCGCGCGCACCAGCGTCGCCTGCGTGCCGCCGAGGGCGAGCGCGGCAAAAATCGCGAGGAAGACGAGGATCGTCACCGGATTGGTGATGGTCAGCGCAAAAGCGGAGGCAAAGTCGCGGAACAGGGTCTCCGGGTTGGATTGCTCGGCGATCTTGTCCCGCACCTCGGTCGTCAGGGCGGTGCCGCCGATATAGAGCAGGTAAACGCCACCGGCGGCGCGCAGCCAAGTTTCGTAGCCGAAAAGCCAGTCGGAAACGAAAGTGAGGCCAAAGGCGGCGATCGCCCCAAACAGCGCGTCGGCGGTTGCCGCTCCGAGCCCCGATACCAATCCCGATAGCCGGCCATCGAAAATCGTCCGGCGCAAACACAGGATGCCGACCGGACCGACCGGAACCGCGATCACCGCGCCGACCACGATGCCCTTCAAAAAAAACACCAAAAGCATCGCCGAGCTGCCCGGGCGGAAACCGGGCTCAGTCTCCGGGAACGGCCGAGGCGACGCAATGCGAAATGCGGCGGCTTTCCCACGGCGCAACTCGCGCTATGTTGGCCAGGAAACCCAATCCCCGCCGCACGGAGGTTGCCGATGACCGCCGCCGATGCCGATAATGCCCACCAATTCGAATTTGTATCGATCGACGGCGAAAAGCTGCCGCTCGACGCCTGGCGGGGCCGGCCTGTGCTGGTCGTCAACACTGCGTCGTTCTGCGGATACACGCCGCAATACCACGGTCTCGAATCGCTGTGGCAGAGCTACCGCGACCGCGGGCTCGTCGTGCTCGGCGTGCCGTCCAATGATTTCGGCCAGCAGGAGCCGGGATCCACGGCTGAGATCAAGCAATTCTGTCAGACCAATTACGCCGTCGACTTCCCACTGGCGCAGAAATGCCGGGTTATCGGCGCCCAGGCCCATCCGTTCTACCGCTGGATCGCCGAATCCTTGGGCGAAGCCGGAACCCCGCACTGGAACTTTCACAAATTCCTGATCGCGCCCGATGGCGAACTAGCCGGCGCCTGGCCCGCGCAGGTCCCCCCCACCGACCCTCGGATCATCACGGAAATCGACAAGATGCTGCCTCAGACTCCCGGTTAGTATCGAGCGAGTTTCCAAAGAAACCTGACCTTCACTGAGAACGCGAGCTGCCTCAGCCGGTGGGTCGCCTCTTTTGGCAAGAGGGAGGCTAAGGCTCATTTGGCACTGGCGCTCTCGGTGCGGGGATCCGGCGCGGCGGCCGATGCCGGCAGTTCGGCGGCGCTGGTCAGGGTTCTGACCGCCAGCGTCTGGGTTTTGCCGCGGATCTCGACCTCCTGGCGCGGAAACCCGGACAGATCGAACCCGGCGCGCGATACCACCGCCTCCGAAACGACAAGTTCGACTGTGTATTCCTTGGTCAGCTCTTCGAGCCGGCTCGCGGTATTGACCGCATCGCCGATCGCGGTCATCGCCGTCGCCCCGCCATAACCCATCTCGCCGATGATGATCGGCCCAACGTGGATGCCGATGCCGATCCGCAGCGGGCGTTCGATCTCGCCCCGCAACGAAGCGTTCAGCTCGCCCATGCGCTCGGACATCAGTCGGGCCGCGGTCAATGCCTCGCGGCAGCCCTGTTGCGCGCCGCTCTCGATGCCGAACAGCGCCATCACCCCGTCGCCGAGGAATTTGTCGACGCGTCCGCCGGCGCTCTCGACCGCGCGCCCGACCGCAGCGAAATAACGGTTGAGTATGAACACCACATCGTACGGGAGACGGCCCTCCGAAAGCGCGGTAAAGCCGCGGATGTCAGCGAACAGGATCGCGATCTCGCGCTCGCTGCCCTGAGCGAAATCGACCCGCCGACGCCCGTCCATGGCATAGGCAAAGGGCGGCAGCAACGGCGTCACGTCAACCGTGCCCTTCGGCCGCAACTGGCAGGCCAGGCGCACATTGGCGATGGCCCCGATGCGGCGGAGCACCCGCTGCTCGGCGTCAGTGGGCGGGTCGATGCTGCCGATTTCGCCGCGCACCCGCACCCGGCAGGTCGAGCATCGCCCGCGGCCGCCGCACACATGGGCGTGCGGGATGCCGGCGAGCCGGCTCGCCTCGAGTACGCTGGTGCCGCGGACTACGTCGATAAAGCGGCCGTCGGGATAGCCGATACGGACCAGACCATGGCGGCGCTGCCACGATCGGCGCACCAAGCGCGCCGGCAGCACCGCGGCGACCGTGCCGGCGAAGAACCAACCCAGGATCGTGCTGATCAGATCGAGTTCGTGCACGACCGCTGGCGCCGGCAACCGCATATGGGCGAAGACCTCGCGGGTCCAGGCCGGATCGGCCGCGAGCGCGGCGACCTGTCTTCCGGCTTCGATCGCGCCGAGCAGCGACAGGACCGGCACCAGCGTGGCAACGGCCACGGCGGCGGGATGGACCCGCGCATACCACGGTCTGACCCGCAGCCAGAAATGCAGGCCGAACATCGCATGCGTCCAGGCGACCACTAGGGTCACCATCTGCAGCACACCCTGCTCGGGCGAGCGAACGAAATAGACCCACAAGATGAAAGTGTAATAACCGATGTTGGCCCCGAAAAAATCTTCGGAAATTCGAGTCGCGACGACGTGATGGGCGAGCAGGATCGGGATCGCGAAGCCGAGCATCACCTGGATCAGCTCGCCGGCTTGCAGGCGCAACGTGCGCCGCTCCCAAAGGGCCCACAGCGCCAGAATGTAATGAACGAGGAAGCTGCCATAGAGCAGCGCCTGCGCCGGGGGGTTCGACCAGATCCGAAAGACCTCGGCCAGCACCATTTCCATCGCGGGGAGCGAGACCAGGCCCACGGCGTGGTTGAGCAGGTGCATCGTCACATAGGCGAGCATCACCAGGCCCGAAAAAAGCCGTACTCGGCGGATCATTGAATTGCCTGAAGCGGGTGCCGCCGGGTCGCAACCTCGATCGGCGGCCCGCCGCTACGGGGCGGCACGCCATCGGCGGGCGCTGCTGCGCGCTTGCGCCGCAATGCGCGAACCGCCGGAGAGTGGCAAAACCGCGATGCCATGCTAGGGGGTTTGCTCTATGCTGGAGATCCGTCATCTGGTCAAACATTTCGGCCCGCTGGTTGCGGTCGACGACGTCTCGTTCGTCGTCCCGCGCGGCGAAGTGTTGGGCTTCCTCGGCCCGAACGGCGCCGGCAAGTCGACGACGATGAAGATGATTACCGGCTTTGTCGCCCCGACATCAGGTACGGCAATCATTTGCGGCCATGACATCGCCAAGGAGCCGATCGCGGCCAAGCGCTGCATCGGCTACCTGCCCGAAGGCGCGCCCGCTTATCCCGACATGACCCCTGCCGAGTTTCTCGGTTTTATTGCCCGAATCCGGGGCTTTGCCGGCCGCGAAGCCCAGCTGCGCATCGGCCGGGTGGTCGAGATGATCCACATCGCCGAAGTTCTGCACCAGCCGATCGAGACCTTGTCGAAGGGCTACCGGCGCCGCGTTGGAGTCGCGCAGGCGCTGCTGCACGATCCTCAGGTGCTGATCCTCGACGAGCCGACCGACGGACTCGACCCCAACCAGAAATACGAGATGCGCAAGATCATCGCCGCGATGCGGCCCGACAAGGCGATCGTGATCTCGACCCATCTGCTCGAGGAAGTTGAGGCGGTGTGCAGCCGGGCGATCATCATCGCTCATGGCCGCCTTCTCGCCGATGCGACGCCGGCAGAGCTCGCCCGGCGCTCGCGTCACCATAACGCAGTTCGCCTCGCCGTCGCCGGCGGCGACGTCGCCCAAATCCAGGCCGAGCTGCTGCGCCTGCCCGCGGTGGCCGCGGCCGAAACGGTTGAGGATGGCGAGGGCGCGGGGCTGCTGGTCTTTCCGCGAGACGGCGAGGATGTCGTCGCCGATGTCGCCGATCTTGCCCGCGCCCACCGCTGGCACGTTACCCTGTTGCGGGTCGAGCACGGCAGGCTCGACGACGTCTTCCGCACGATTACAACGGCGCCGGTGGAACCCACCCCGCTCGCCGATGCGGCCTAACCCGCGATGCGCAACGTCCTGACCATTTTTCGCCGCGAGTTCGTCAGCTATTTCACCACGCCGCTCGCCTACGTGTTCATTGTCATTTTCCTGGTACTGGCAGGGATGCTGACTTTTTTCATCGGCAATTTTTTCGATCGCGGGCAGGCCGATCTGCAACCCTTCTTTGCCTTTCATCCCTGGCTCTACCTCGTACTGATCCCGGCATTGTCGATGCGGCTGTGGGCCGAAGAGCGCAAGAGCGGGACGATCGAGCTGTTCCTGACCCTCCCGATCCGCATGACCGAGGCGGTCGTCGGAAAATTCCTCGCCGCCTGGTGTTTCGCCGGGATCGTGCTGGCCCTGACCTTTCCGTTCTGGATCACGGTCAACCTGCTTGGCCGGCCCGACAACGGGGTGATCGTGGCGAGCTACATCGGCAGCTGGCTGATGGCCGGCGCGCTGCTGGCGATCGGCGCTTGCGTGTCGGCGGCGACCAAGAACCAGGTGATCGCCTTTGTCGTGACCGCGGCCATCGCCTTCATCTTCACCGTCGCGGGCTCGCCGGTGGTGCTGGGGCTGCTGCAGGGCTGGGCGCCCGAGTGGTTGATCGGCGCCGTTACCCAGATCAGCTTTCTCGACCATTTCAGCGCCATCACCCGCGGCGTTCTCGATATCCGCGACCTTGCCTATTTCGTGTTGATCATCATCGCGTTTCTGTTCGCGAACGCCATCCTGGTCGATCTCGAAAAGGCCGAATGAGATGCAGTCTACCACCCGCTCCCCCGGTCTCTTCGGCTCGCGCCGCGCGGTCGCGATCACGGCGCTCGTGTGCATCGCGGTGATGCTGGTCGCGGCCAACATCGTCATTGGCCGTTTCTTTTCTGCCCGGCTCGATCTGACCGCCGAGCATCTCTACACCCTCTCGCCTGGTACCGTGCACACCCTGGCGCAGATCGACGAGCCGATCACCCTGCGCTTTTACTATTCCAACCGTCTCGGCGACGAGGTCCCGGCCTACGGCGTCTATGCCCAGCGCGTGCGCGAATTGCTCGAGCAATACGTTGCCGCAGCGCACGGCAAGCTGCGTCTCGAAATCTACAACCCCCAGCCGTTTTCCGATGTCGAGGACCAGGCGGTCGCCTTCGGCCTGCAGGCGGTGCCGCTCGACCGCGAGGGCGATCAGGTTTATTTCGGCCTCGCCGCGACCAACTCGACCGACGATCAGCAGGTCATCGCGTTCTTTTCGCCCGAGCGCGAGCGCTTTCTCGAATACGATCTTACCAAGCTCATCCACAGCCTGGCTTTTCCGAAGAAGACCGTGGTCGGCTTGATCAGCAGCTTGCCGCTCGAAGGCGACATGGCGGCGATGATGCAGGGCCGGCCGAGCCAGCCGATGGCGGTGATCGAGCAATTGCAACAGCTCGACAAGATCGAGCCGTTGTCGGCAAGCCTCGATGCGATCCCGGCCGATGTCGATGTGTTGATGCTGGTGCATCCGCAGAACCTGCCGCCAAAGACATTGTTCGCGATCGACCAGTTCGTGCTGAAGGGCGGCAAGGCGCTGGTCTTTGTCGATCCCCATTCCGAATTGCAGGCGGCGCAAGCGAGCCAGATGAACCCGCCGGGTTCTCCGACCGCCAGCAATCTTGCGCCCTTGTTCAAATCCTGGGGCTTCCAGATGCTGCCGGGGGTCGTGGCCGGCGACCGCCGCGATGCCCAGCGGGTCAGCGTCCCGATCCCCGGGCATGGCGAGGAGCCGCTCGACTACATCGCTTGGCTCGATCTGCATTCGAGGAACCTCAATCGCAGCGATATGATCACCGCTGATCTGAGCCACCTGACAATGGCCTCGGCCGGCATCATCGAGCCGCTGCCCGGGGCCAAGACGACGCTCGAGCCGCTGATCGTAACCTCGCCCAACTCGACCAAGATCCCGGTCGACAAGCTCGAAGGGTTGCCCGACGTTGCCGGCCTCCTTGCCGATTTCAAGTCCGACGACAAGCGCTACATTCTCGCCGCCAAAGTTACCGGCATGGTCCAGACCGCCTATCCCGACGGTCCGCCACACCCGCCCAAGTCGACAATAACCAAGCCCGAGACCGCGAAGCCGGGCGGAGCGAAGCCGCCCGCCGCTGCCACATGGCTCAAACAGTCGGCGCATCCGATCGACGTCGTTGTCGTTGCCGACACGGATCTGCTCGACGACCGCCTCTGGGTGCAGAGCCAGGATTTCTTCGGCCAGCGGGTTATCGCGCCGATCGCCAACAATGGGGACTTCGTCGCCAACGCGATCGACGTGCTGGCCGGCGGCGAGGATCTGGTCGGTCTGCGCAGCCGGGGCACCGCGGCCCGGCCCTTTGAGGTCGTCGACCGGATCCAGCGCGAGGCCCAGACGCGCTACAGCGCCGAAGAGCGGGCCTTGCAGCAGAAACTGAAGGCCACCGAAGCCAAGCTCGCCGATCTAACCGGAACAGACCAGACCGACACCCCGGCAACCTTGTCGCCGGAACAGACCAAGGCCATCGAGCAGTTCCGCGGCGACATGGTGCAGACCCGCCGCCAGCTGCGCGAGGTGCAGGCGGCGTTGCGCAGCAATATCCAGGAGCTGAAGGATGGGCTGGAGTTTCTCGATATCGCGCTGATTCCGATCATCGTCGCCGTGGTCGCGATTGTCGTCGGAGCAGTCCGTCTCAAGCGGCGCCGCCGTCGCGTGGTCGAGGCATGATCAGCCAGTTGTTCGTCATTCCCGCGAAAGCGGGAACCCAGGGCCGCAAAGGCTCGAACGGCTACCCTGGACCCCCGCTTTCGCGGGGGCGACGATGATACCCTGTTCAAATCCTTTGCTTCATTTTGAGCTGGGCTCGGAGGATGGCGGATGCAGAAACGAAATCTGATTCTGTTGTTCGCCGCGGCCGTCGTGCTCGCGGCCGTGGCAATCGTGGCGCTCGCCACCGGCGGCCCCGGCGTCAGCCGCGCCGGGTCGGACCGGACCGCGTTCCCCGGGCTGGGCGACAAGCTTGGCCAGGTCGCCTCGGTCGCGGTCGAGCGTGCGGGCTTGAACCTTACCTTCGTGCGCGACGGTGACCGGTGGCTGGTCACGCAAAAAGGAGATTATCCGGCCGACGCGGGCAAAGTTCGCCGCATCGTGCTCGCCATGGCCGACATGACTTCTGGTCGAGCCCAAGACGCGAAAGGCGGATCTCTACCCGCGTCTCGAGGTCGAAGATCCGGGCATAGGCAAATCGACCCTGATCACCCTTGAGGACAAATCCGGGGCGGCGCTCGCCCGGTTGATCGTCGGCAAGCGGCGTTACGATCGGCTCGGCGCCGGCAATGACGGCGTCTACGTCAGAAAACCCGGCGACCCGCAGTCTTGGCTCGCCCGCGGCGCGCTCGAGTTTTCCGATGACACGGCCAACTGGCTCGATCGCCGTATCGTCGACCTCCCCGACAGCCGCCTCGCCAAGGTCAGCCTGACCCAGCCCGACGGCGCCAGCCTGATCCTCAGCCGGACCGCGCCCGATAAAAAATTCGTGGTCACGGGGGCGCCGGCGAACGCCAAATACAAGAGCGACACGGCGTTGGGCGAGCCGGCGATGGCGCTTGAAACCCTCGACCTCGACGATGTGCGGCCGGCCGCGAAACTTCCGGTCCCGGACAAGGGCGTGACCGCCGCGTCTTACGCGACCTTCGACGGGCTGACCGTCGATCTGAAGCTGTTTCAGCACGACAACAAGGATTGGATCGCTCTCACCGCCGCGGGCTCCGGCAAAGCCGCGCCCGAGGCGAAGAAGATCACCGATCGGGCGTCACACTGGATCTATGCGATCCCGTCCTACAAGGCCAAGATGATGCAGACCAAGCTCGCCGACTTGCTCGAACCCCCCAAGGGCTCCTGAGTAGGCGGCAGGGGATGGCTGATCAGACGGTCGCGTCCGAGCCGGCGCCGCCCTCACCCTGCATCGGGGTCTGTCTGATCGACCCGGCAACCCGCCGCTGCCGCGGCTGCTTGCGCGACATCGACGAAATCGTCATCTGGTACGACGCGAGCGCCGCCGAGAAGCGCACGATCCTGGCGCGGCTCGCCGAGCGCCGTTGGCTCGACCAGGCAAGAGCGTCGGAGGATCCGGAATGATTGCGGGCTTTTTCGACCGCGGCAGAGGTATCGCGAGGCGCGACACGGCTATGGTTTTCGCGTGCTTGCTGCTGACCGTATGCGCCGGCTCTCCGCCTACGACGAATTGGGTCAAGGCGAGCGCCGACGACCCGACGACGCAGCATGAGATCGATGACTGCCGCGCCCAGGCAAACGTCGCACTCGCCAGACAGCAAGGGATAAATCAGGACATAAGCGCCACGCTCGGCCGCAATTGGCAGATGAGCCAGACGACGGGCCTCCAGGATCAGAACATGCGCGAGCAGGCCGTCGCCGATGCCGACCAAGCCTTCAACAGCTGCATGCGCGCCAAAGGGTTCAAAAAACAGGGCTGACCCCGGCCATCGCTCGGTGTGCGCTGCGGGGTCGAGCATGGCGCGGGTTAGGTATCGGGTACGTCTCTGCGGGTATCGGCGATGGTCTGCTCGAGCCTTTCCATCGTCCAGCCGAGCCCGATCAACTCATCGCGAGCATGGCGACCCGTCGGATCGAGCAGGACCGAACGCTGGTAAGCCTCCTCTGCCTTGCCGACCCTTCCCTGCAGCTTCAGCACGTGGCCAAGTTGCAGATGGGTGTCGGCTGAGGCCGGGTTCCGGCGGAGCGCTTCCCGGTAAGCCTTTTCCGCTTCCGCAACCTTGCCGGTCGCCTTCAGGGCGTGCCCGTACTGAACCCAGATCGCGGGGCCTTTCGGCAGGCTTCGCAGCGCGTCACGATAGCGCCGGGCGGCGAGTTCCCATTGGCCGGCGTCGCGCGCCCGATCGGCTTCCGTGAGCTTAGCCTCCCCGGCTGTGGTCGCGCTCAGCCACGAGCCTCGTCGGCGCGCGGCAAGTTGACGGAGCATGAACCAGGGGCGGGCGATTTCGTGAGCGAAGCGACCCTTTCCCATCCCCGGTCAAAGCGGGCGGGCGTCTCGAGGCCGGGTTAAATCCGGCTGCGCTCCAATGCTCCCATAAAGCCTGGTCGAGTCGATTTCGTGCCCGGATCGCGCGGCGCATAGCCGGCGGGATCGAATCGGAGGTCAGCAGCCGCCATCCGGTTTGGGCCAGCAACTCGACCGCGATATTGCGCCGCGGCGCAGTGGGCGGCACACCCAGGCCGGGCGCGATTTCGGCAATCAGGCGATCGCAGTCGGTGTGAGCACCGACAAACCAGAACCCGGCCAGCATCCGATTGAGGCGCTGATATTTTTGCTCGTCCGTTATCACCAGCAGCGACCGTCGCTCGATCAGCAGCCACCGTGACAATAGAAAGTGGGTCATGAAGTTCGGTCGCAACGCTCGCAAATGGATATCAAAACTGTAAGTCCCCAGGCCCTTGGCGATGTTATCCATCATCTGCCAATTGTAGAGCGAGATCTGTAATTGAAGTGGGTCGCGCAGCAACAAAATGCGACGTATCTCACGTCCTTTAAATAAATCCACGAGTGAACAGCTGATGTGATGGCCGGCAACGATGCGGGTGCGATTGCGGTCGGGAAGAACGTCGGGCCGTCCGCGCCGGCCGGGGCGCAGCTTGCGGCTCGATTGCCAGAATACCCCTGGCGCACAGTGCTTGGCGAAATGCCGCTGGATGGTTTGCCCGGCGGTCTTTGGAATATGCAGTAGAAAGTATACTGGTTCCGCGTCGCAGCGGCCCGATTGCTCCGGCATCTTCACGTGACCAGAAGCGGCGCGGCTCGCGAACTGATGATCCGGTCTCCCTGGTCCACGATATTGCCCGGCACCGGCAAACGCGCCGCTGCTCGATCAGGCGTTCACCCCCTCCGCCAGCGGCACGCGCATCACCTTGTGGGCCTGCAACACCGGCAACACCTCGCGGGCGAAACGGCGGATCTGCTCGATGAACATCTCGTGCGGCAGCACCCCGCGATTGAGGCTGACCTGCACATTGTCGGCGCCAGCGCTGTCGGCCGCGTCGATGATCCGCCGGGTCACTTCCTCGGCCGTGCCCCACGGCATCTCCTCGGCCTGGCGCTCGACATCGGCCATCGTCAGGTTGCGGAAATCCTCGCGGGCGAATTGCGCGGCGCGCAGGTTTTCCGGACGCACATAGTCGGTCGACGCGGCGCTCGAATACCCGGTCTCGCGCTGGCGGCTCGTTTCGGTGAAGTTGCCGTGGCTGAACAGGGTGCGGTTGAAATAGAGATGGTGGGGGCCCATTTCGCGCACCGCCTCGGCCTTGGTGGAGGCGACATAGGCGCTAATGCCGAGCGAGAGATGGTCGGGAGTGATATGGTGGCCGGCGCGTTCGAGGCAGCGCGCGTAATGGCGGATGATGTCGTCGCGCAGCCCACGCGAGCGGCCGAGGCCGGGGGTGATCGGCAAGTTGTGCGCGGCGGCGAATTCGATCGATTCCTTGCTGCCGACGATCGGCATCCAGATCGGCGGGCGCGGTTGCTGCAACGGCCGCGGCCATAGGGCGGCGTCCTCGTAGCTCCAATACCGGCCTTTGTAGGAAAACACCTCTTCGCTCCACGCCCGGGTGATGATGTCGAACGCTTCTTCAAAGCGGGCGCGCGAGTCGGCAAGCGGTACGTTGTGAACCTGGTATTCGCGCGGAATCCCGCGGGCGAAGCCTGAAATCAGCCGTCCGTTCGACATGCAATCGAGCATCGCCAGCTCTTCGGCCAGGCGCAATGGCTCGTGCAATGGCAACAGATTTCCGTAGATCAATAATTTGAGATTCTTAGTGCGCTGCGCCGCCGCCGCGGCCAGCAAGTTCGGCGAGTTCATCAGCCCATAAGGCGAGCAGTGATGCTCGTTGAACCCGACCCCGTCATAACCGAGGCGGTCGAGTTCCTCCCAAGCGTCGAGATGCTCGGCGTAGGTGCGCGCCGCGACCTTCGGTTTGAAGTGCTGTTTCGCCAGCGGATAGGGCAGCTCGCTGCCGCTCTTCAGATGCTCGAGTTGCTCGCCGTAAGCCAGCAGGTCGAAGACAAAGACTTTCATTGGGTTCCCTTCACGGGCAAGGCATAGAACAAGTTATAGGCGAGATTGGCGGCCAAAGTCTCAGCCGGTCTGAACGTGAGCGGGCTGGTGTGCCCGGTCGCCGGCGAGCGCGAATTCACCATCACGACCACGGCCAGCTGCCGCTTCGGCATTAGAAAGATCTCGCTGGAAAAGCCCGGCAGCCCGCCGTCTTTGATGACGACCTCGGGCACTCCGTTGCTTTCATCCGCCGGGATGACGCCCCAGGCGAGGGCGGACCGATTGGTCTCGGCCGGGCAGGTTGAAAGATCGGGGTCCGAGCTCTGGCACGCATACGCTTTTTCAGCAATTTTGAAGCCGGCAGTCAGGGATAGCGGCAGCCAGGGCAACAAAGCCGACTGCGGCAAAGCCGCAGCGGCGAACCGCATCAGATCGTCCAGCGTCGATTTCAGTGCGCCGGCCGCAGCCCAAACCGGGACACCGCTGCTCTCGGCGCCTCCCGGCGCGACGATCACCGTCAGCGGGTCCGGATACCCGCTTCCGCCATTGGTGACCGTGACCGCGACGACCCGGCCATTTGCGATGTGCGCGGTCGCCGCCGCCCCCGTGCCGCCCCCGCCATTGATCGTAACTTGCGGCGCCCGCTGGTAACCGGCGCCGCCATACAGGATCAGCACCGCCTTCACCGCGCCCCCGCTGACGATCGGCAAGGCGTGCGCCAATTTCGTCGAACCGCCGTTATTGAACACAATAGTGGGCGGAGTCGTGTAGCCGCTGCCGCCGGTCATAACGTTGATTTTATCGACTGTGTCCTTTTTGAGCTTGGCGGTGGCGGTGGCTCCCGAACCGCCACCGCCGACGATCGTCACTTGCGGGGTTGCGGAATAGGAGCGCCCGCCGCCCAGAACGTCGATTTGGCTAATCGCGCCGCCGGTTACCTCGGCCGCCGCGATTGCTAGGTCATACCCCTTGGCGGCGCGCTCGGCATCCGTCGCGGGAACATCGAGAAAGGTGCTTCGCATATCAAGCGGCCGCAAGATCCGCCGGTTGACCTCGTTGTACCATCCGTCCACCGAACCATCGGTGATCGGCTGGCCACGCCGGGTTCCGAGCAGCAGTCCCAAGAGGCCGGTGCTGTAATCGGAATATTCAGACGGGGCGGGCAGGCTTACGACCTTCTCCTTGTAGTTCTGAAAAAACGCGAGGAAGTCAGCCGCGCCATAGTCGCTGATCGACGGGCGCGCCGAGGGCCGACAGCCGGTCGTCGCCGGCGATTCACCGCTCTCGCAAATCGGTGCATAGGTTGGAAAGCCGCCGGTAAAATCGCCGAGGTCTACCAGGGTGACTTCGCCGGTCAGGGGGTGTGTGAATTGGCCCAGCTCAGCGCCGAAGCGAGAGAGTTGACCATCGAGGCTCAGCGTGTTTTCGAATACTGATTGGCCAAGCAGGTTTGTCGTGAACACCTTGGTGGTCGAGCCGATTTCAAAAATCGAGTTGGTGGCGAACGGGGTTTGGGTGGCCGCGTCGGCACAGCCGAAGCTGTAGGCTTTCTGGAAACCCACCCCGATCTTGTCGACCACGCCGACGGCGACACCCACCGCCACCCCTTGATGGATCACCGCATTGGCGAAGGTGTCGACGATTGCCCGGACCGTCTGACCCTCGCCCGCCCACGCTGCCCGAGGCATTCCGGATATCAAAGACACCGCTACCAGCACCAATCCTGCCGGTCGCAGGCACCCGATCGCGCCGCGCATCCTCGATTCCTCTCCCTGGCTCTCCCCCGTTAAGACACCGCCAACACGCACGCACCGGCGAGCCGGCGATGCGCAAGGCGCGAAGTCGCTGGCCGACGGCCCGGTGCCTGCCGGCATCTATCCCGTGCAAGCCCGGCGGTCCAGCGGGGACGTCGAAGCCCCGCGCAAGGAAGGGGTTGTCCGACCAAACCCAGGCTGACGGCGGTCGTCAGCAGGCTGTTCCCTGGGCCAGGAACCGGTGCGCAATGGAGGCGTGCATGGCGATGCCGACGGCCATGGAGGCCTCGTTCAGGATCATGCGGTTGGAGTGGCAGGGGGCGAGAGGTTCGTTGGGATCGCGCCCCTCCGGCATCACGCCGAGAAACATCATGCAGCCGGGAATGCGCTGCAATACATAGGAAAAGTCTTCGGCCCCCATGATCGGCGCCTTCGAGTCGAGATAATTGCCGGCGCCGACGAGGTCGGTCGCGACGGCGCGCGCGAAATCGACAAAGCCATCATCGTTGACGGTGACCGGATAGCCGCGCCGGATCGTGATCTCGGCCTGGCACAAATGCGCCGCGGCGATATTCGAGGCGATCCGCCCGATTCCTTCCTGCGCTTTTTCTCGTGCGGCCTCGGAAGTCGCCCGGAGCGTGCCCGTCATCTCTACCGTTTCGGGAATGACATTGTTGGCCGTGCCGGCGGTGACCTTGGCGCAGGTCAGCACGACCGGATCGAAGGCGTCGATCCGCCGGGTAACCATGGCGTGCAATGCCAGCCCGATCTCGAACGCGACCGGGATCGGATCGACGGCGTGGTGCGGCATCGATGCGTGGCCGCCGCGACCCTTGACTTGGATGGTCCAGGTATCGGCCGAGGCCAGCATCGTGCCGGGCTTGCCGAGAATTGCGCCTGCCTTGATGTGGGGCGCGATGTGCAACGCGAACGCGCCGTCGGGCTTGGGATTGGCCTCGATCAGCCCGTCTTCGATCATCAGACGGGCGCCGCCATAGCCCTCCTCGCCCGGCTGGAACATGAATTTGACGGTGCCCGCCAGCTCGTCGCGATGCCGGTGCAGCAGGTGCACCGCCTGGACCAGCATCGCCGTATGTGCATCATGGCCGCAGGCATGCATGCGGCCGGATATCTCGCTGGCGTAGTCGAGACCGGTATCCTCGGGCATCGGCAGGGCGTCCATGTCGCCGCGCAACAGGATCGTGCGGCCCGATTGAAATCCGGGTTTGGTGCCGTGCAATGAGACGACAAGGCCTGAGGTCGACCTCCCGCGGGCAATATCGACATCGAGATCGCGCAGCCCGTCGAGCACCGCTTCGGTCGTCAGCGGCAGATCGAGCCCGAGCTCCGGCCTCGCATGAATTTGGCGGCGCAACCCCACCGCGGCGGGCAACAGCTGTTCCGCCTCATTCAGGAAGCGCTGCGAGTTGGACATATCTGCGATCCTCCCATTCCGCCGGCCGATTAGCCGAACCGATCGTCCAGCATAGCGCGCATGACCGAGGCCGTGCCGAGAAAGGGCGTCGCATGTGAATTTCCGCAGTCGGTGGAAAGCGGTGCTTCGCTGCAACCCACCTGGGTGACAAGCTTACGCCGAAACCGGCCTCGTCCGCGTAAGCGCGAAACGGGCGCTATACAAGCTTCCTCGGTCGATAGCGCAAATCAAATACGGTATCGTGGCCGTCTGAGCGCAAGAGGTTCTGAATAGTGGGCGCTGTCGCGACGACCACGCTTGTGATCGCAGGCTTTCTGGTTCTCATCAGTCTCGTGCAGCCGATCGCCGAACGGCTGCGCCTACCCTATGCCGTACTGCTCGCGATGGTAGGAGTTGCGGTCGGCGGACTCTCCAGCTTCCTGCTCTACACACCGCTAACCGATCTCTTCGACCAGATCGTGGCGCCGGTCGTCAACCTGCCATTCAGCGCCCCGATCTTCCTCACCGTCTTCCTGCCGATCCTACTGTTTCACGCGGCGCTGACGATCGACGTGCGAGAGGTCGCCGAGGATGCGGCGCCGATCCTCATACTGGCGATCGTTGCAGTTTTCGCCGCCGCGGCGGCTATCGGGTACAGCCTGAACCTCATCGCCGATGTACCGCTGATCGCCGCGCTGTTATTCGGCTCGATCGTCGCTACGACTGACCCGGCGGCGGTTGTGGCGATCCTGCACGAGGTCGGCGCGCCGCCGCGCCTAACGCGGCTGTTGGAGGGCGAAAGCCTCCTCAACGACGCTGCCGCCATTGTGCTGTTCACCGTGCTGATGGCGATGCTGACTGGCGGCACCAATTCGCACATCGCCGCGGGCGCCGAGCATTTCGTCGTCGCGTTTCTCGGTGGCATCGTGCTGGGCGTGGTCGGCGGGCGGCTCTACGGCACGATCCTGCCGCTGCTCGGCGGCTCGCGCATGGCCGAGGTCACGCTTGCCGTCGCACTTCCCTACCTCGTCTACATCCTCGGTGAGGAATGCGAGGTGTCGGGCGTCGTCGCGGTTGCCGGTGCCGGGCTGACCGCCGGCACTTTCGCGCGCGTCCGCCTCACCCCAGAGAACTGGCTCTACCTCGAGCAGGTTTGGGAGCAGCTCGGCTTCTGGGCAAGCTCGCTGATTTTCATCAGCGCTTCGGCGCTGGTGCCGAAGCTCCTCGTCGGCATCCATCTACCCGATCTGTGGCTTCTGGGCATAGGGCTCGCCGCGGCGTTGCTGTCTCGTGCGGCGGTCCTTTTCGGGCTGTTCCCGCTGCTGAGCTCGCTGCGCCTTAGCCAGCATGTTAGTGCCGCCTACAATCTGGCGATCACCTGGGGTGGGCTGCGGGGCGCGGTGACGTTGGCGCTGGCGCTCTCGGTCACCGAGGACAACCGCATTGATCCCGTGCTGAAGGACTTGGTCGCTGTGCTCGCGACGGGCTTCGTGCTGTTCACACTACTGGTCAATGGGCTGACGCTGCGGCCGGTCATGCGACTATTAAAACTTGACCGGCTGTCGCCGCTCGATCGCGTGCTGCGCGACAAAGTGATGATGCTGTCGCTCGGCGACGTACGCGACGCGGTGCGGGAGAAGGCGAGGGAATACGAGATCGACGCGGAGGCCACCGCCACCGCCACCGCACGCTATGGCGAGGAAATGGACCAGCTGGCGGCTCAGTCGGATTTCGATACGGCGATCTCCGAACGGGACCGGACGACGATTGCCCTCGTCGCGATCGCCAACCAGGAACGCCGGATCATTCTCAACCATCATGCCCAGCACACGGTTTCGGGCATGGCGATCGAGCGATTGCTGCACAGCACCAACCGCATTCTCGATGCCGCCAAGGCCGAAGGATTGGTCGGCTACACCCGCGTCGCGAACGGGGCGCTGCGGTTCTCGCGCAGTCTTCGGATTGCCAATTTCCTGCATCGTACGCTGCATTTAAGTGGCGCGCTGCAACGCCAGATTTCGATCCGTTTCGAGACGCTGCTGGTGGGTCGGCTGGCGCTCGGTGAACTCGGCCGTTTCTCCGGCAGCCGCTTGCGCGCACTGCTGGGCGACCGTGCCTGCGAGGTGCTGGGTGAGTTGATCGCGGCGCGCTTGACAGCCACAACCCGCGCGCTCGACGCACTGCGGCTGCAATATCCTGAGCACGCCGAGGTGTTGGAACGGCGTTTCCTGCAGCAATCAGGGCTGCGGCTCCTGATCTCGCGTTACCGCGGTCTGTACGAAGAAGGGTTGATCGATCGAGAGGTGTTCGAAAACCTCGAGCGCGAGCACGCGGCCCATCGCTCGAACTGGGTCGACGATGCGCCGCTCGACCTCGGCCTCCGCGCCGATGCGCTGATCGGCCAGATCGACATGTTCGCTGCTTTGGGGTCCCCTGAGCGGAGGGCATTGGCGCGTCATCTGCGGCCGCGTCTCCTCGTTCCCGAGGAGACGGTGATCCGCAAAGGCGAACGTGGCACTGAAATGTTCCTGATCTCGTCGGGCGCGGTCGAGGTCGTGTTGGGCGATCAGCGGGTGCGACTCGGCAGCGGCGACTTTTTCGGCGAGATGGCGCTGCTCAGCAAACAGCGGCGCCAGGCCGATGTGGTCGCCCTTGGTTATTGCCAGGTGTTGGTGTTGAACGTCACTGAGTTCCGGCGTTTCCTGCGTGAATACCCCGCAGCGAAAGCCGAGATCGATCGCGTCGCCGCCGCCCGTGCCCGAGAGAATGCGGAGCGCGCCGCGAACTAATAAGCGGACCCTAACACGGCCGCGGCGGCTCAAAACGGGACCCTGTTCTATCGCTAGTGAACCCAGATGAGCATCGAGTACCAGAGGTTTGACCCTGGAGAAGCTCAGCGCCGACAATTGCAAGATACCGTAACTCGGAGCTCCATCGGCGACAGGGCCGCAACCGCAACGGCGCACTGGCGATGTCTGGTTTGGGTCTACTTGAGACGTAAAACAAAAGGAAAAGAGGGTTTGGGGGCAGAAATCCGATTATATAAGGGGTGTTACGCCCGCCTGCCGCTGCAGCCAGCGCTGCACCCGCATGTCCTCGCAGACGGCGACGTTGAACCGCAGCCACGGCGAGCGCTCGAGATGCGGACGGAAGACCGTGCCAGGCGCGAGCATGATGCCGTCGCGCTGCGCTACTTCCGCCAGCGCCAGTGAATCGTCGATATGCGGGAATCGTGCCCATAGGAACATGCCGTCTAGGGGCGCCGTGAATAATTCCAGTCCCAAGCGTTCAAAGGTGCGGACTACGTTGAGCCGCGCCTCACCTAGTCGCTCATGCAAGCGTGACAGATATTTGCGGTAATGACCGTCCACCAGCATCAGATAGATCAGCCGCTCGGTGAATGGCGAGGTGGTGATGCTGGTCAGCATCTTGATATCGGCGAGTTCGTTGGCGGTGTTCTGCGAGCAGGCGACGAAACCGACGCGCAGACTGCCCGACAGTGTCTTGGAGAAGCTGCGCGCATAGATCACGCGGTTGAGCTGGTCGAGCGTCGCGAGCCGAGGTGTCGTCCTCACCTGCAGGTCGCAGAAAATGTCATCCTCCACGACCGTGAAATTGTGGCGCTCGGCGGCCTGCAATACCCGAAATGCTACATGCGGGCTCATGTCGGTTCCGGTCGGGTTCTGCATCACCGATTGGGTGAAATAGACTTTCGGTTGGTGGGCGACGGCGAGCTTTTCGAGAATGGCGACGTCCGGTCCATCGGGATTGCGCGGCACCGCCAGCATTTCGACGCCCTGCAGGCGCAAATTGCCGAACATGTTATAATAGCCGGGATCGTCCACCAGCGCCGCATCCCCGGGTTTGAGCAAATAGCGGATAACCAGCTCGAGCGCCTGACTGGTGCCGTGCGTCAGCAGGATCTGGCCTGGATCAGCGGTAATGCCGAGCCCGCCCAGCATCAGCGCGAGGTGCTCGCGCAGCGGCAGATAGCCGAATGGGTGTCCGTATTCGGTTAGGTAGGCGCCGTTCTTGCGCGCGAGCACGTTGAGATTCTGGCGGATGCCGGCCTCGTCGAGCCACGAATTCGGCAGCCACGGACCGCCCGCAAGCAGGACATTATCATCCGGTTGCAGAGAGCGGCGGATCAGCCAAACCAGTTCCTCGTTGCGCTTGTGGTTATCGGACGGGGCCTGCGTCGCCTCTGGAGGAGTGAGCGCGGCCGCAGTGTAGAAACCAGCGCTGCGACGCGATTGCAGACAGCCCATCGCGACCAGGCGGTCGTAAGCCTCGACGACCGTGGAACGGCTAACTTTGTAGCTTTCGGCGAAGTTGCGGATCGACGGCAGCTTGGTGCCCGGCCGTAGGTGCCGATCGTCGATTTGCCGCTTGATGCCGGCCACGATCTGGTCAGCGAGCGGCTGGCCGCTGTTCCGGCTAACGGTCAGGGAAAGCATGCCGGTTCTGCCTCTTGTCGGATTGGCCTGGTCTCTGAACCGATACAGTCACGCCAACTGACGTGCGAATTGTCTATTACTATGCCAGCGAGTGTTCCCTACTATGCCATGCGTGTCAAGCAATCTCGCTTACACATCCGAGCAGCAACCCTAGACGAGAGGAAAAATCCAATGCCACTCATTCAGGTTCAAGTCATCAAGGATGTATTCAGTAAGGAACAAAAGCGCCAGATCATCAGCAAACTGACCGACGCGATGGTCTCGATCGAGGGTGAGAACATGCGCCAGGTCACCCTTTGCCTGGTCGAGGAGGTGGAAAGCGGGGACTGGGGGATCGGCGGCAACGCCCTGACCACCGCCGATGTGCACGCCTTGGCGCGCGGAAAGGCTGCGTGACGGCGCGACCTCGCTCGCGCAGCGCTGCGCCCGGACCATCGATGGTGGTTCGGGCGCTCCTTCTCAGGGCTTTGCGTGAGCAACGAATAGGACCGACGTGAATGACCTATCGCCAGGGTCGAAAGCTGGCTGGTAGGGGAGCCATGGAGCTAGACGGTGATGAACAAGTTGCCAACGATCAAAGCGGACTTTCTTGAAGCCGGATCCGGTCCGCTGGTCATGCTTGTGCACTCCAGCGTGTCGGGCGCTCGCCAATGGCGCCGTCTAATGGACGACCTAAAAGACGATTTTCATGTCCGGGCCGTAAACTTGTATGGATACGGCAGGACGCCCCCTTGGTCGAGCGACGCACCTCAGTCACTCGATGATCAGGCCCGCCTGGTGGAGACCGCGCTGCCGACAAACGCAGACACTGTTTGCCTTGTCGGCCACTCCTTCGGCGGGTCGGTAGCCATGAAATTGGCGGCACGGCTGTCTGGCCAAGTCACCAAGTTGGTCCTGCTGGAGACGAATCCATTTTATCTGCTCGAGCAATCTGGCCGGGCAGACGCATTTGCCGAGGTCATGGACCTGCGCAATTGCGTCAAGAAATTCGGAGCACTCGGCGAGTGGACAAGGGCGGCCGAACAATTTGCCGACTATTGGGGCGGAGCAGCGTCATGGCAGAATATGTCCGCCGAGCGGCGCAAAACTTTTGTGGAGGCGCTGAAGCCAAATTATTTCGAGTGGGACGCGGTGATGGACGAAACCACACCCGTGGATCAATGGGGACGCCTGCTCCCTCGTTCCACTCTTCTCATAAGCGACCCGAACACGGTATTGCCCATCCGCGAAATCACCGCCATTCTGCGCCGATCCTGCCCCATGTGGACGTACAAGGAGATTGCGGGCGGCGGCCACATGGCGCCGCTTACGCGTCCAGATCTCATCAACCCACTTGTGAGTTCGTTTCTGAGATCGCAGCTTGGTCACGATCGCGCCGCACCGCCGCACGCGTCAAGGCGACAGCTTCTGGCACCTAGAGCGATTTCCACTTAGATAGCGATTTCCACTTAGATTGAGCCGTATCCGACATGGGCGAGATGGCGGGAGCAGTCGTCGGCCGGGAAGTCGTCCAACAGGCGGCCGATGGCGTCCCACAGTGATGGGATGGTGCGCTCAGCGCGGCGCAACAGCGCCTTCAGCCTGGCAAACGGCATCTCTACGCCAAGAGCGCCGGCCGCGTTCGATGGTCTTCCTGGACGAAAGCCACGCCGACCGCCTCGCAGCTGTCGGTGCGCTGCCCGGTTGTGGCCTTCGACGTAGCGCCCGATACTGCCGGATGGAACCTGTCAGACTGCCGCACTTGGACAGCGATCGAACCCGCTCCCGCCGGCTGGACCGCGGCGATGTACAACTGGCCACCGTGAACTTCATACACCTGCTTCCGCTGCATTAATCCACGTGAAATCTTACTCCACCCTCGCTGATCATTTTTCGCTAGGCGTCGCCAAGTAAACTCAAATTCAAGAGGCCAAAAGGGCGATTATATACTTGACTATATAACAGCGTTCATCTCAGTCGCCGCCCCCGTCGAGGCCTTGACCGTGCGAGTGCGCTGTCGCGCTGATCTGGTCGGTGAACGCTATCTCCCAGGACATGGATCTCGGCGCATCACCGACGTATTTGAAGATGGTGACTCACGCCCAGGCGGACGGTGAAGTTAGCCGCCCCGAGGCGAGCTCGGAACATTACCGGACGCGGGGTGGTGTCGCCGGAGACCCTGTCAGGATCGCCTGCGCTGTTTCCTGGCCGCTGGCCAGCGCCGCCTCGACCGTGCCCATAACCGGACCGGCGTAGAGCGCCTCGCCAGAAAAGAATATGGCCTCACCGTTCGATTTCCTCAGCAGCGACTGCGCTTCGCGTGTTCGAGGCGTGGCGTAGGAATAAGCGCCGCGCGCGAATGGGTCGTTGCCCCAGTTGATCGCTCGCGCAGCGACGAGATTTCTCCTGATGCGGCCCAGAGGAAGATCGAAAATCTCGCCGAGCGAGGCGAGCCCGATGTCGATGAGTTCAGCCTCGGCAAGCAACGACACCCTGTCGGCCTTGGGGCCCGCCAACCAACCGGTCAGCACCGGATATCCGTCTGGATACTGCGTCCACCAGGTCGGGACCGTCGCGTCTGAAAGCAGGAACGACAGATCGCCCAGATCTCGTCCGCCATGATCGGCCCACCACTTCGTCCCGAAGCGAAACAGAATTTTGACGACGTTGCCAAACCCGATATCGGCAGTAGCCGATACCCGCTCGCGCGCCGCCGACGGCATCTCGATTTCGGACAGGAGCGGGGGTGGCATGGTAAGGACCGCGGCGTCGGCCTCGAACGTGGCCCCATCGTTGCCGCGCACGGCAACCCGCCCGCGGACCTCGTCAATCGCCGTTACCGCAGCGCCCAGATGGAGTGCCGCTCCATGCTTGCGGCATTCCGATGAAAGATAGTCGATGAGCTCGCCGTAGCCTTTCGCGATCCGGCCGTGTTCGCCGTCGTCCCGGGCCATCCATTCGTCGCGAAGCGCCAGAGTGCTGGCGCGGTGCGGGTCAGCCGCGTCGTAGCCCTCGACCGTGCGGGTGATTGACCGCCGCAGCTCGTCGTATCGCCGATCGGCAAAATGCGCCTGCAGAAATTCGGCGATCGGCAAATCGGCTTTCACCTCACTCAGAGCTTGGTAGAACCTACCCAGATGAGGCTGTGAAGGCTCGTTGGCCAATAGCTTGCCGGTGCGGGCGCTCCATCGCGTGCCGCCGCGCGGCAAGAGCGAAATTTGCCCTTCGTGCATCAGAGCTCGCGTCACCGGTGCGGAGCCATGGACAAATTCAGCGCCGCCTTCAGCGGGGTAGCCAAATTCCTGGGCGGGGAGCGGGTAGATGCGGCCGCCGCATCGGTCTCGCGCCTCAAGGATCGTGACTTGTTTGCCCGCCCGCACCAGCTCGCGGGCCGTCATCAACCCCGCAGCACCAGCACCGACGACCACAATATGCGCCAGATCAGGAGAGGCCATCGATTACCCTTCAAGACCAACCATCATACCATCGTCCGAGAGCCGAGGCCTCGAGCGGCCTAAGACAGGTTGGCCCCTTGGCCATCGACCCGCGCTTGTGAAACCGTTCGAGGCACACCCAATCATCAGGGAATTTGCGTTCCTTCGGCAGCCACCGCCTTTTGAACAGCGGGACGCGCCAGCATGCGCGCACGATGTTCCATGACGCGGGGCACGTTGGTGGTGTCGACGCCGTCACCTTCTATCCAGGAAGCGATGGTGAACAGGTACGGATCGCAGATCGTGTACTGGTCACCCATTACCCACGGGCCCTTCATCAGCTTGTGCTCGATCAGCCCAAAGCACTCCGTCACGTTCGCCGCCACTTTGCGCTTCATTGCCTCGATCGCTGCGGTATCATCGGCCCACCGTGCGCCCCGCCTGCCGTGCGCATGCGCGACATGCACCGTCGAACAAAGATAACTATTGAACTCCTGAACCCGCGCCAGGGCGAAGGGATCAGCAAGGGGAGCGAGTTCGGCCTTCGGAAAACGCTGTGCCACAAAGCACAGGAGTGCCGGCGTTTCCGTAAGCGTACCGCTTTCAGTTACCAGTGCGGGAACCCGCCCTTTCGGGTTTACCGCGAGGTATTCGGGGCTCCTCTGGCCTTGGGAACCAAAATCGACCAGAACCGCCTCGTAGGGCGCACCGGCCTCTTCAAGCGCGATGTGCGTCGCGAGCGCACAGGTACCGCGGACGTAATAAAGCCTGAACATATCGTTCGTCCTTCCAACGACGGCGGACCGCGCTCAGCGCGCCGTCCCTTTCGGCGAGATCTAATAGACCGGTGCCGACCGTCCACGGATCAACTGATTTGGGCGGCGAACCGCCGTTTGCGGCTTCGTTCGCCGGGTGGATTTTGCTGACTTGCTCCGAATTCCCGCCCCTCAGTCCCGCAGCATCGACGCGATCTGGTCGAGAGTTCGGATGCGGGCGTACATTTTCATCGCCTTGTCGAGGCTGTAGGCGTGGGCGGCCGGGTCGCCGCTCCAGCAGCACTCGCGCACCACGACAGACGCGATATCGAGGTTGAAGGCCTCGCGCACACTCGTCTCGACGCCGCGATTGGTGGCGCCGCCACCGATGATGATGGTGTCGCGCCGCAGCATGTGCAGCAGCTCGGCCACGCCCGTGCCGTAGAAAGCGCTCGGCCGGCGCTTGAGAAAGACGTAATCCTCGGGTCGCGGCGCGATCTCTTCGGGGAAGCCGGCCTCCGGCGAGCCCTCGATACCGTTGGTCAGCGGCGGCACGCCGGTCTCGGCCGAAAGGTCGGTCGGCAGCAGGACGACGTCGGCGCCGTCGGCGCGGCTGACCGGCGTCGTGTAAATCACCGGCAAGCCTGCCGCCCTGGCGACCGCAATCATCCGCACCCAGGCATCGAGCACAGGGCGCATCGCCGCCCTGCGCGCAGAATCCGACGGAGTCAGCGCACGCCGGCAGACGTCGTAAGCGATCAGCGCCGCCCGGCGCCGATCGATATGTTCAGGTACGTGCATCGCCACCTCCTCAGGTGAGGGAGAACTGCCCCCAGCGTAACCGCCCAACGGCCGAAATCAATTGGCTTCGCAAAGGAAACCATGACCACAACAGTTCTGGTCCCCGTCAGTTGCCCGGACTGGCATGACTTTGATGGTCAATTTCGTCCGCCCTTCCCGATGCACGCTTGCTACCCGTCCGGTTCCGCCTCTTTGCAGCGGATGAGCGGAGCCGTTCGGATTGGCAAAGGCGGGTAGATTTGGGATTCCGCAGAGCGTCATACTCGAATGAAGATGCAGTTCGATCAGGTGGGGGCAAAGTGAGGGAAGTGCTCAGCTTCGACGAGATAATTGCTTCAATCGTTCGTACAGCCGAGCTTGAACTTTATGGCATCGACAGCCTGCCGGTGGCCCAAAGTCAACGCTGGCCAGCCAACTCGCCGGAACGACCGGTGGCGCATGCGTTCACCTTGATGAGTTTCTAAAGCCGGAGGCGGAGTGGTGTTGGCACGACCGACCCTCGTTTCCGTTCGATTACATCCGATAAGATGAGTTCCTGGCGGTAAGACCCAAAATATTGGCTATGATCGCGAGTCGAGCCCTAAGGGAGGGGCGCGCTCATGGCAACGACGCCCGACCGCATGCAGATCCCGGAATACGTCAAGCGCGAATTGTCCGAGGTCTATCTATTGATGGACCACATCGCGGGACGGCGGGACAAGAAGCTGGACGAGGCCCTGGCGCCGCCGACCACAGGGGGGGCGCAGATTACTCTGGAGCAACTGTGCGGCGTATCGTGGCCGCCGACCGACCAGAACCGCGCGGAGGTCCTGGCGCTTGTTCTCACGGCCAAGGACAGGCTGTCGCACGCCGCCTTCCCGGCCTCCGCCCGTTCAGTCGCATTCACCTATTTCTCGACCAACCCGCATAGCCGCACCGCGCACAGAAGTCTCGGCCACCGCGTCGTCGCCTACGTCCGCCGCCGGCCGACGTGGGGCCGGGGCGGCGCAACACCCGCAAATCCGCCCCATGCCGACGGTCAGGGCGGCGCAAGCGCCAACGGAGACAGCGGGACAGATGCCGACGCCTTGCACATTTCCACGATGGCGCAGTTCGCGCGGGACGCATTTCCCGGGCTGGAAGCCAAGCGGACATGGTTCGTCAGGATAATGAAGTTGCTCGCGTGGGCCCTGCTGATCCTGCTGCTGGTGACGTGCGCCGTCAGCTGGAACCTCGCCATCGGCCAGCGCCTGCTGGCGGATTACCGCTGGCTCTCCCTGCATCCGGCGGTGCTGCAGACCGACCCGGCACCGGTACCGGGCACCCCATGCGCGGCGCAACCGACCAGCCAGCAACCGCTGGCGACGGACAAAGCGGCAGCGTCCGCGCCGAAGGATGCAGGCGAAACCGCGGCGTCCGGCGACCCCATGCCCGGCAGCCATTGCGCGCGGTTTCTCGCTTTCGAGCGAGTTCAGCCGATGATGAAAAAATGGATCGGCCGGCAAATTGTGCTGGCATGGTTAATCCACGGCGAACCGCCGTCGACCAGCAGCCCGCAATATCAGGGCTACATACTCGAACTCACCCGTGTCCTCGTCACCACGTTGAACTACAACGTGCTGCCGCTGTTTCTTGGTGGTCTGGCAGCAACGGCTGCGGCCTTACGCAGCTTGAGCCGGAAGGTTACCGGCAATGAGCTGGAGCCGCGCGACGTGGAGCAAGTGTGGCCCCGGGTGCTGCTGGGCGCGTTCCTTGGCGCCCTAATCGGCCTGTTCATCTCGCCGGCTACGAGCAATGGGCTCTTCTCGCTGGTCGGTGGGCCGCCGCTGTCCGGCACACCCACTGCGGCCACCGACACCAGCGACACCGTGGCGCTGTCCCCTGCCGTGTTCGCCTTCCTGGCGGGCTTCGCGACCGGCCGGATTTTCCAGTGGCTCGACAACCTGGTTGAGCGGATTTTTGCCTTTGCCAATCCCCGCCCAGCGCCTTGACGTGGTCGGTCCAGTCGGCGCCGCCGGCGGAGGTGGCCTCGATCCTCGTCAGGCCCCGCTCTCGAGCAAAGCGGACCAGGCGGTCACCCACTCGACGCTGTATTCGGCGGCGCGCGGAAAATAGCCGAGCCCGGCTGACGCAGCCGGTGGAGCTGGTAGAGATTGGAAACGCCGGCGCCGATGATGACCGCGTCGAAATCCTCGGCGGGGTCGGCCGCGACGTGGCGCGCTGCCGTCTGCAAACCGGTCATTTTGTCTTCCTGACGAGAGTTGAACTCCTGAAGTATTACGCCCCCGACAATGCCGGGTGACGCGCGGCGTCGCGGGCCCGGATCAGCGGCCCGCGACTGCAGCGGCCCGCGTCAGTTCATGCCGTAAAAGCCCAGCGCGCCGCCGGCCAACACCTGGTGCCTCGCCGCGGGCGACAACGGCCCGAGCCGCTCGCGGACCATGTCAGGCGCACCCGGGAAAAACCCGTCCTGATGCGGATAATCGGTTGCCCACATGATCTTGTGCGGGCCGATATAGTCGGCCAATACGGCGATGCTGTTCTCGACCGGCTCGAACGAGATCCAGCAGTTGCGCTGGAACAGCTCGCTCGGCCGCATCTTCGGCGCGGTCTCGTTAAACCCGTGGTCGTCGAAATGCCGGTCCATGCGGTCGAGCCACGGCGCCATCCAGCCGCCGCCGGACTCGAGGAACGCGACGCGCAATCTCGGATGACGATCGACCACGCCGCCCCAGATCACGCTCATCGCCGCCAGCATCATCTCCATCGTGTGGCTGATCATATGCCGCGCCGCGCGGTCCGATCGCCGATGCAGTTCCTCGACCTGACGCGGCACTTCGAGACCGAGATCGAGCTGCAGCTGATCGAGGTCGCCTCGGCCGCGGCGCAGGAACAGTGCTTGCGGAACCGCCCGGGTCACCGTCTCGCTGTCGTCGGGCACCGGAACATAGGTGCCGAGCGCCTTGTGGATCTCCCGCGCCTTGTTCAACCGCTTCTCATGGGGCACGCTGCGGGAGAGGGGCATGCGCTTCGGATTCTGCGCTATAATCGCCGCAGAACCTGCTTGAGGACTAATGCACTGAAAAATGCAAAGGAGACGGAGAATGAAAAACGGCTTCAAGGTATTCGACACCGATACGCATGTGTTGCCGGCGGCGGAAGTCATCGAGCGCTATGTCGATCCCGTCTTCCGCCCGCGCCTCAAGGAACTGGAGCCCTACCGCACGCCGATGCGGCAATCGGCCGAATATCAAGGCGCATGGCACGGCTATCGCATCCAGCCGCAATTCTATCGCCGGGTGCTCGGCGAGGCGGCGCCGCGGCCCGACCACAGCGGTCGCGACACGGTGTGGATGGGCGCGAAGGTGCCGCGTCCCGGCGTGCAGGACGACAACGCCGCCAACCGCGTCGCCGACATGGACGACGAGGGGACCGACGTGCATTTCCTCGTGCCCGGCGGGTGGTCGAGCCTGATCGGGCTCGATGACGTCTCGCTCGAAACCGGCATGATCCGCGCCTTCCATCGCCACATGGCGGATTTCTGCGGGCAGTATCCGGACCGGCTGAAGGGACCGATCGTCGCCTCGACGCGCGATGTCGACAGCGCGGTCGAGGAAATCAGCAAATGGGGGAAATCGAAGTGGGCCGTCGCGGTCAAGCCGCAGGTCGACAAAATCCCGGTCGATCACCCGAGCCTCGACCCGATCTGGCGCACCGCCGCCGAATACGACCTGCCGATCGTGCACCACAGCTCGACGTGGAACCCGCCTTATTACCCGGGTCACGACGACATGTGGGACAACATCTTCCTGGGACGCTTGGCGTCGCACCCGTGGGGCGCAATGCGGTTTGTCGCGGCGTTCCTCGGCGGCGGCATTTTGGACCGTCATCCGTCACTGCGCTTCGGCACGCTCGAATGCGGCTTCGGCTGGCTGCCGTTCTGGGCCAAGCGCATGGACGAGCAGTACGCCTATGTCGGCTCGACCGCCGAATTGAAGATGAAGCCAAGCGAATATTTGAAGAGCGGTCGCTATTTCTGCAGCATCGAGCGGCAGGAAGGGGAGGAAATGTACCGAATGGTGAGCGGCTTCCTCGGTGAGGACGTGCTGATGTACGCCTCTGACTACCCGCATTCGGAATGCCAGTTCCCAAATTCGATCGACAACATCCTCGCCTGGCAGAGCCTCAAGCCGCAAACGCAGCAGAAGCTCTTCTGGGACAACGCCGACCGCTTCTACCGCCAGACGTGATGCTACCGCGTCGCGACGTTGGCTTCGTTCCGCAACTACTTTCGAAGCGGCAGCCCTCCCCTCGACGGAGGTCGGTCCCGCGCTGCCGATCGGTTGCCCACCTCTACGGCTTTGGCTTAGACTAAACCTGCGAAGGAGAGACAGCCATGTATATCGATCACGTCGGCATCAACACGAATGATATGGAAGCCACGCTTCAGTTTTACTGCGGTATACTGGGCATGCGGTTGATCCGCACCACGCGTACCCCAGATGGGCGCCGGCATTATAACGTCGAGATCGGTGGCGGCAATGCCTTCGCTGTGTTCGATGGTGCCGAGCTCCCGACGGCGGGCGAGCGCCAACATGTGAATCACCTGGCTCTACCGGTGGACACGCTGGAGGAATTTGACGCCGCCTACCAACGGCTCAAGAACCATGGGGTCGCCGTGACCGAAATTATCGAACGGGGGTATGGCAAGACCTTCTACTTCCGCGATCCGAACGGTATCCGGTTGCAGATTGAATTGAAGACCAAAGAGGATGCGGACAGCTTGAAAGGCGATCCCGACCCTGTCCCGTACGTGCGCGCATTGCTGCGGCGGGCTTAGTGCTGCCCACGGCTCCACCTCTGCCGCAAGTCTGAATGGAAGGGGTCGTCATAGACACGAATGTCTTCGTAGCTGTGGGCTTCAACCCGAAAAGCGCATCGGCGCGTATCCTCGCGGCTATCCGGGAAAGACGTTTTCAATTGATTTGGAACGATCCGACCCGGTGTGAGACAGAGTTTGTTTTGCGCCGAATTCCGCCCCTCCGTTGGGATGAGTTCGCTGATCTCTTTCGCCCAGAGGGAGAGTTTACCCGCCGTGTCGATCCCCACGACTTTGCCTTCATCGAAGATCCGGACGATCGAAAATTCGCGGCGCTCGCCGCAGCAGTCAAAGTTCCACTCGTTACCAATGACCATCATCTCCTGGCGCATCGAAATCGGATTGGCTTCGACGTTCTGTCACCGCCCGGCCTCCTGACACGAACGGGAGAAACACCCTCCTCGTAGGCTCCACAACTATGGGCAGCTCGGCGCCGAAATAACCGCTCCGCGACGGCGATCCAACCGGCAGGTTCGACCCATAAAGCTATCGTTACACTGGGCACAGCGTGCCGGGGGCGCATAGCCTGGGGCGGCGATTTAAGAAATGCGATAAACTGGAGCAGTCGGCGTCAAAACGCTCCCGAGGCCCGTCAAACAAAGATCACGGCCGAGCTCCTCGACCTTGTCAATCGTGCCGAGGCTCAGGGAGAGCCCAGGAATGCGGCAAGCCAGGGCTTCGGCCCAACTGTCATCCGTACCACTACGGGCATTTGTCCTCGATCCGGACGGCCACAACATTGAGGCCATTTGCCGCCATCCTGCGTGATCGGGCAGTTGGCAACTGAGCTCGGTGAACGTCATATTCTCCAAGCGTTCGACCCTAGCGTTGCTTAGATAACAGCCGAAGCTACGGCCTCATAACGATCGCTGATGCCTTCGAGACTTGCCAGCTCGGCCACCGAACCGATGCGGCCACTAACCAGGGCGTCGAAGCAGCGGCGCGCTCGCTTGACTTCCGTGAGCAGCGCCGGATCGGGATTGGTCGCTCTCGGGTCGCGTGCATCGACGGCGAACCTCATCTCCACCCCGCGGCGCTTGATCCGCAGCGGAAACTCTCGGGTGGGAGCGCCCGTCATACAAGTCGGTAGCGAATGGGATATCCAGCAAGGTAGCGGCTTTCGAGTGCATGTGTAATACACATCAATCAGGAGGGGCCGGACGACAATCAGCTTCATGCTTTCTGCACGAATTCCAGTGGAAGCGTGCGGAGCAAGGATGCCAGAGGTTTCGTCGTCGGCGACGACGCGGAGTGCGCCTTTGCGTGCATGATGATCTCTCTCTGGGAAGGAGCACGCGCATGATCGTACGGATATATACGGGCAACGACGGCCAGACCCATTTTGAAGATCTCCCTCTGCCGGCCGAGGAGAGCCACAACGTTGCGCTTCAGGCGGGTGCCAACCTGGTGTTCCGCTGTTTCCCTGCGGACTATTGGAGCGATTGGCACACAGCACCCCGGCGCCAATACATTTTTATTCTCGTGGGGCAGATGGAAATCGGGATCGGCGATGGCACCACGCGCCGTTTTGGACCGGGTGATGTGGTCCTTGCTGACGACCTCACAGGCCAGGGCCATACGACGCGCTCGTTGGGAGTTCCGCGGATCAGTGCCACTGTGCCGGTGGGCGCCTAACGCGGGTCCCGCCGCCCCATCCACGTATCAGGACAGCCCATGGCCCGTCGGCCATTGTGCTGCTCTGAGGCGCCGCGAGGCATCTTGGCATGAGCTGGCGAGGCGCTGGCTGGCTGCCCGGCACCATGACGCACCCCGCGCCGCCAGGACGGTTCGGTTACACACGAGGAGACTGCCAATGCCAGAGCGTCAACGTATGACGACCCGACTGAAGGCTCTGTTTCAACGGCCCGAATTATTTGTCTTAGCGGGCGGGATCAATCCCATTGGTGCGAAGATGGCGGAAGCGCTGGGCTATGACGCCTTCTACATGTCCGGGGGCAATACCTCGGCACACCAACTCGGCTGGCCCGACTCCGGGACCAGTATGCGCGACATGGTGGACAACGCCCGGAAAATTGTCCTGACCGTGCAGATCCCGGTCTTCGCGGATGCCGACACAGGCTACGGTGATGCCATCAGTACGCATTACACCGTGCGGGAATACATTCAGGCGGGCATCGCTGGCGCCCACATTGAAGACCAGACGTTTCCGCCGAAATCCGGCCCCCGCCGCCGCTGTATCTCGATTCAGGAGATGGTCGGAAAGCTCCGGGCGGCGATGGATGCCAAACAGGCTCTCGACCCGGACTTTGTGATCATGGCCCGGTGCGATCTCGGCGGCGTGCCCGGCGCCAGCTTTGCGGAGATTGTTGAACGCTGCCAGGCCTACAAAGCCGAAGCGCAGGTCGATGTCATCTGCCCCAATGGCTTGCGCACCTGGGAAGAAATTCAAGAGGCGATCCGCCTCATTCCCGGACCCGTCGTCCCCCTCATTCCCGCCGACCTGTCGCTATATCCCTCCTTACAGGCGCAGCAGGATGCCGGGGCCGCCGCGGCCTGGTTTCCCGCGCTGACCACCATGGCAGGTCTTCAGGCTAACTGGGATTTCTTGAGTGATTTTCAGCAGCGCGGCACATTGGCCCTGGATGCGCTCCGTGCCCAGGCGGCTCAGAGTCCCTGGGGCGTCGCCAGCAATGGCCGCATTCTGGACGAGCCGCGTCTGCGCGCCATGGAGGAGATGTATCTTCCAGACTAAGGCCCGTAGACGCTGTCCCGGGCTCTCAGAGGGGTCGAGGAGAGAGGACCCCTCCCGTGGTGCGAGGTCCGCTGTTTGCCGACCTATTCAGGGGGTGTCATGGAGTTCTGGACAGAACCACAGATGGCGTCGATCCACAAAATGCTCAACCCGCGCTCCATTGCGATCGTGGGCGCGACGCCGCGGATGCAGTATGGCGGGCGGTTTCTGGCTGCGGCGCTCAAGGCCAAAGACCGGGTGCGGGTTTATGCCGTGAACCCGCGTTATGACGAAATCATGGGGGTGAAGTCCTACCCGAATGTGACGAACCTGCCGGAGGCCCCCGATTTGGTGGGCATCGTGGTGCCCTACCACCAGGTGCTCGATGTCCTGGAGGAGAGCCACCGCAAGGGGGCGGGATCGGCGATCGTGATTTCGGCGGGCTTTGCCGAGCGCGGCGCCGACGACCGGCGCGATTTGCAGGGGGAATTGGGCGCCTTTGCGAGCACCTCGGGTATGCGGATCAGCGGCCCCAACTGCCTGGGGCTCGCGAATGTCAAGGACGACATCTGGGCCACCGCTTCCTCGCGCGGAGCTGAGGGTCTGACCGGGCCGATCGGCCTGGTGTGCCAAAGCGGCGCTACGGCGTTCGGGCCGTTCCTGGTGCGGGCGGTCGAGAACGGCATCGGCTTTAGCTATATCATCTCGACCGGCAACGAGGCGGACCTCGACTTTACGGATTTCGCTCGCTATCTGCTGGACGATCCGGATACGCGGGTAATCGCCGGCTTTGTCGAAGGCTTCAAGCGGGCCGACAAGTTCCTCGAAGTGGCAAAGCTCGCCGCAGAGCGCGGCAAGCCGATCGTCCTGATCAAAATCGGGCGTTCGGAACTGGGAGCTCGGGCTGCACGCTCGCATACTGCAGCGCTGACGGGTGCCGATGCCCGGTACGATGCGATCTTTGCCCAATACGGGGTGATCCGGGTCCAGGATTACGACGAACTCCTGGAGACAGCACACCTCCTGGCCCACACCCCCAAGCCCGGCGTGCCCGGCATCGCGGTGGTATCCCACTCGGGCGGCATCAGCTCGCTCACCGCCGACATGTGCGGTCAGGCCGGTCTCGATCTGCCGCTACTGGGCGACGAGGCGCGTGAGGGCATCAACGGGATCCTGAAGGGTTTCGGGTGGGCGGCGAATCCCGCCGATGTGACAGGCTTTGCCAACAGTCAGTCCTTCCCGCAAATCATGGAGCACATGATCAGTGATCCCCGGATGGGGACGCTCGTCGTGGCGAGTGCGGGGGCGGACGCCCAGGCGCAGCAGGTCATCAGCCAGCGTGATCGGACCGACAAGGGTGTGGTGTTCTTGTGGACCGGAAGCCGGGACGCCAAGCCTGGCCTGGCACAGCTCAAACACGCCCGGATACCGATCTTCTACACGCCGGACAAATTGGCCCGAGGCCTGCAGAGCCGCCTGGCGTATCATACTTGGCGCGAGCGTCGCCTGGCCGATGGCTTTGCCACGGCCCCGTCGCGCGCGGCGCCGCAGGATCAGGCCATCGCCCAGGCTCTTAGCTTGGGGCGTCCGACACTCTCGGAGTCCGAGAGCAAGCGGCTGTTGGCAGCCTGGGGAGTGGGGAGTTCGCGTGAGCGCCGGGCAAATTCGGCAGAGGCCGCCGCGCTGGCCGCAGAGCAGCTCGGGTTTCCGGTGGCTCTCAAGGTCGATTCGCCGGATATCCTGCACAAGACAGAGGCCGGCGTCGTTCGGCTGAACCTCGGCGATAAGGCAGAAGTGCGAATCGGCCTACGCCGAGATCCTGGCCAGTGCCGAGGCCCATGCGCCACAGGCTCGGATCACCGGCGTGTCGGTGCAGGAGATGGTAGGAGAAGGTGTAGAAGTCATCGTTGGCGTGTCCTGCGACCCGCAATTGGGCCCGGTGCTGCTGTTCGGTAGTGGCGGCGTGATGGTCGAGGTCTACAACGATGTGGCCCTGCGACGCTGCCCCATCACGCGCTCGGAAGCACATTCTATGATCGCCGAGGTCAAAGGAGCCCGGTTGCTCCACGGCTTTCGCGGCCGGCCGGCGGCGGACCTCGAGGCGCTCGAGGATACCCTGGTGCGCGTGTCGTACCTCGCCATGCACCTTGAAGGACACTTGGCAGAGTTGGACATCAATCCGCTGATGGTGCTGCCGTCAGGTCAGGGAGTGAAGGCGGTAGACGCCCTCGTCGTGCTGCGCGGCACATAGCACTGCACGTGGCGGCGAGTGATCGCCCCGAGCCGGTGCCCGGGCACATGCACGCCCGCCTTCATCTCTATCGCTTAAGGCGTGACAATTCCGGCGGCAGGCAGGCTGGGCTATTGGCGGACGCTCCCCATATCCGGTTCGAGTGGGATGACGCGAAAAACGATCGCTGCGTGTGGGATCGCGGGTTCGGTTTTGCCGATATCTTGCCGGCGTTCCTCGATCCGAACAGACGGGTGGAGCGCGACGACCGGCGAGACTATGGCGAGGAACGTTTCAGGCTCTATGGTCGTGCCGCCGGCCGGCTATTCGTGATCGCCTACACGCGGCGCGGCGTGGTCACGAGGATCATCTCCGCCCGCAAGGCAAACGCCAGGGAGAGGGACCGGTATGGCGCGGACTGAAGCACACCTCGATGCGACGGGAGCCGTCACCCGTCGGCGCTCTGGCGGCGCTTGGGAGCCGGTCGAGCCGCGAAGCGATTGGGCGCGGGTCGATGCCACCACCGAAGCGGAGGTCGAACGCCAAGCCGCCTTCGATGATGCCGAAGCAGCCAAAGATGCGGCGGCTTGGGTGCGACGCGTTCGTAGACGTGCCGGACTGTCACAAGCCGAGTTTGCGCGTCGGATCGGCATCTCTGTCGCGACTGTCCGCGGCTGGGAACAGGGTAAGCTCGTGCCGCAGGGTGCGGCCCGCGCCCTTCTGCGCGTGATCGACCGAGTGCCGGAAGCCGTGCTCGCGCTGAGTGCGAGCTAAACCATCCGCGATTCCGGCGCATCGACCTCGAACCGGGCCGGCGGCGGATATCGAGGCGCTCGCGGATACCCTGGTGCGCGTGTCGCACCTCGCCATGCACCTTGAAGGACACTTGGCAGAGTTGGACATCAATCCGCTGATGGTGCTGCCTTCAGGTCAGGGAGTGAAGGCGGTAGACGCCCTCGTCGTGTTTCGCGGCACGTAATGGTCAAAACCTGATGCTGCGCTTCACCGCACAGGCACTATTATGACGGGCTAATGTGAAGGAAGCCTGGAACGAGCTATGAAAGAAAACAGCATACGGCGTGCGGTGCGCGAAGGACGGGCGGCGCTAGGCACCGGCCTCAAGGAGTTCGCATCACGCGGCGTTCCCTGGATCATCGAGGCGGCCGGCTTCGACTACTGCGCGATCGACCACGAACATGGGGCGTTCGACATGGAAACGATCGCCAATCTGGCGAGCTGGTTCCAGGCCACGAACGTCTCCGCCATCGTTCGCATCCACAAGTCATTCGCGCACCTGATTCCCGGCATCCTGGATCAGGGCATCATGGGCATTCAGGTGTCCGAGGTGGATAGCGCCGAAGAAGCGCGCGCGATCGTGCGCCTGGCAAAGTATCCGCCGATCGGGAACAGGGGCATCTCCGGCCAGGGGCCGCATACGGGATACAAGAGCTACGGCGCCCGCCACGCCACCGAATACGCGCCGTGGGCCAACCAGAACATCATCATATGCCCGTCGATCGAGTCGCTCGAGGGCCTGGAAAATGTCGAGGAGATCGCGGCGGTCGAAGGGATCGACATGATCGCGTACGGACATTCCGACCTGAGCGCGCAGCTCGGGGTTCACCTTGATCTCGAACACCCGAAATTCAAAGCGGCGATCCGGCGGATTGCAGCAGCATGCAATGCACATGGCAAGCTCGCGCGGGGATCGGCGGAGACCGAGGCGCAGATCGAGGAATATTGGCAGCTCGGGTGCAAGGTGCTGAACCTGCCGGGGAGCGACGTGAGCACGTATCTCGACGGGATGAAAGCCCGCGCGGTCCGTGCGCATGCGCGATTGAAGTCGATCGGGGTGCCGACCCCATGAGGGACGGCGCGAAGGAAATTCTCGAACACGCTGACCGGAGGACACTTAATGACTAAATATTTGCACACCATGATCCGCGTAAGTTCGCTGGAGGACACCATCGCCTTCTTCGAGGTGCTCGGCCTGCGCGAGATCCGCCGCCGTCCGGACGAGAGAGGACGCTACACCAACGTGTTCCTCGCCGCCCCCGGCGACGAGGCGGCTGCCGTGGAACTCACCTACAATTGGGATCCGGAGCCCTACACCGGCGGCCGCAATTTCGGACATCTCGCATACGCCGTGGACAACATCTACGACACCTGCAGCGCTTTAATCGCCCACGGCGTGACGATCAACCGCCCGCCGCGTGACGGCCGCATGGCCTTTGTCCGCACGCCGGACAACATTTCGATCGAGCTGCTGCAAGCCGGCGAAGCGCTGCCGCCCGCCGAACCCTGGGCCAGCATGGCCAACACCGCTCCATGGTAGAGCCTGAAGCCCCGGGCGCGGATTAAATCGCGGCGCTGCTGGGGTGAACGAGGCACTAACCTAACGGGATCTATTTGACTCGTGCAGGCGGCTGGCGGCGGACCCCGAGGCGCTCGAGGATACCCTGGTGCGCGTGTCGTACCTCGCCATGCACATGGAAGGACGCTTGGCAGAGTTGAACATCAATCCGCTGATGGTGCTGCCGTCAGGTCAGGGCGTGAAGGCGGTAGTAGCCCTCGTCGTGTTTAGCGGCACATAGCGCTGCACGTGGCTGCGAGCCGGACCCAAAAGCTTGCACGGCCTAATTGTCGGAAGCAGCGGACCGCTTTGGAACCCACAACCGCCGCTCAGCCTTGGCGGTGCGAGCCGTTCTCGATTGCGCCATTTGGGTCATTCGCCGACGCCCGCCAAATTGGCTCGGTTAGCTGGAAAGCTGACAGCTGGAAACGGCCTTCTTATCCGCGAGCGACACGTTCTGGCCAACTCACCATCCATCATCGTTGTGGAATGGACGAACCGTCGGCTAACGTGACACCGGGACACTTAATTGAGCCGCTCGTCTCGGAAATAACAGGGACGGAGCCACCTGATCGTTACAGAAGGAGGCCGCCATGCCGTCGAGCTACATCGCTCTTCTCGCGCCGGACGGTCCCAACGGAAACCTTGATCCTCGTGGACCCGCGCAAATGGATCGGCTGGAGAGCCGCGAGGTCCCCGTCCAGAATGGGTATCGGTGGGTCAATGATGCCGAGTACGGTGTGGTGATGAGTGCCTGGGATTCGACCCCCTCTACGTCAAAGATGCTTCCATTTTTCCAACACGAATTCATGATGGTCCTGGACGGCTCGGTAACCATTGTCGAGCCCGATGGCCTGGAAACCACGGTTCGTGCCGGCGGCTGCTTCATATTCCCGCGGGGATGCGTCCGCCAGTGGAAGCAGACCGAGTATTTTCGCAAATACGCAGTGGGTTTCAATGACGCTTCATGGCAGGAGCCGGCCGACCCCGCCGCCCTGCGATGGGTGCTGGTCGACCCCAACGGTTCCCTGGAACCCTCTGTCGGCCCACCGGGAGGGTCGCACCTCGGCCCGATGCCGGTACAGCATGAGCGCCGATGGTTCGCCGATCCCACAGGCCAGATGACGGTGCGCGTGTGGGACACCACCGCCTGCCAAAGAGGGTCGAGTACCGCGCAGGCTCACGAGTGGACGCACGTGCTCGACGGTTCGGCGACGCTAACCGACGACGCGGGCGTGGAGCATCATTTCAAGACAGGCGACACGTTCGTTGTGGCGCGCGGGACCGTCCACGACTGGCAATGCCCCGGCTACTTCCGTGCCATCCATTGCGCGTTCCAGCCCAAGGCAGCCGTCGTAAGGGCCCAAGCAGCCGAGTAACTCGCCTCCCCGCTCGTCGCGAACCGCCCAATTCGAGAGTGACCGGAACCGGCGCATCCTTGTCGTTGCCGCGCTCCGGCGAAGGTCCTTTCACAAACTGATTTGCCGACCTTAGCCCTCGCTCGCCAGCCATTTTTTGGGTCAGGGTCTGAGAATGATCGCCGCGAGCTGGTGATCTCCCCGGTGGTCTCCTTTGTCGCAGGCCGTCAGCTCGAGTGATTTGCCGAACATGATCCAGCCGCCGCTGCTGGGCGTGGTGAAGGCCGCCAGCGCGGTCTCTGCCCGAACCTTGACCTGGCGGGCGCCGGCCGTGCCGCGGAGCTGCTCGATGCTGTCGGTGTACATGGCGGTACGGCAGGCGCCCGGTCCCCAGATTGCCGCCGCTCGAGCAGAACGGGTGCGGTCCCTCGACCCTGATATCGCCCGCGTAGAACGCGAAGGCATCGCCGCGTTTGACGCCGTGCCACTGGAAGCCCTCGAGGAAGAACTGCGCCATTGGGGCATAACCGTCGTAAGGATTGAATATATCGACGTCATCGGGCCCAAGCCCGGCGCCCTCGTACATCCGCTTGGCGGCGCGGTCGGTCCAGTCCTCGATCTCGTCCAAATCTTCCTGGGTGCTGCGCTTCCTGAAATTGTGCTGCGAGTGGTTGAGCACATAGACCGGCCTTTGCCGCATGTCGCGGGCGCGCTCGGCCGTCGTGAAGAGATACGCGGCCGAGGCATTGACCGGCCGGTCGCAGTCCCAGAGCCGCAATGGGTTCAGGATGTAGCGCGAGTTGACGTAATCCTCGATGGTAAGCTGCGGGACGTTGTGGCTGGCATTGTACCCCCACGGCGTCAAGAGCCCGTTCCTGTGCTGGTTGACGACAAAGGGGGCGAGGTCGTCGTGCTGGCCACCGTATTTGAGGCAGTACTGATTGTGCGGGAAGATGTTGATGAAATCATTGCCGCCGTGGTTGCCCCAGGGTGCGGTCCATTGGCGGGCGCCGCGGGCGTAGTCGTCGGCGTTCTCGCCGCCGCGACGATAGCGGCCTTCGAGATTGCCTGTCGGGTAGATGACGAGACAGGTGTGGCACTGGCCGTCACCCACGGCCTGGGCTGCCATGCCCACCATTTCGCTGATGGTCGGCACGCCGGTCGGCGCAAATTTGACGTTGGGCAGGCGCATCTGCGCGATGAGCCACTGCGCGTTGACCAGAGTGAGCCCCCACTCCGAATCGTAGGGCGGCGCGAAGTAGGGCCGTGGCGCCCACTGCGACGCGGAGCCGCCGCTGCCGCCGGCAATATGGCTGTCGCAGCAGATAACGCCGTCGATCTGATCCGGGCTCACGCCTGCGTCGTCCATCGCCTTTTGGCAGGCCAGGATGGAGTAGGCCCCCAGCGTCTGGTCCATCGAGACTTCGTCCCAGCGACGGTCGACCGGCGAATGTCCGACACCCGCCACCGCTACCTTGCCGCGGTGCTCCCATACGCAGAGCCCGTCCTTGTCTCGCCGCCACTGATACCCGGCTGACGCGGTCATGGCTCCACCTTTCCTCTATGCTCTGGCGAAGGTATGGCAGGGACGAACTAGTGGTGCAAACCGGACGCTTGCTCCCGGGAAGGTCCGTGTCGAGATTGCTTCGCTTCGCTCGCAATGACAGCGTAAGTGCTTGTCATTGCGAGGAGTACAGCGACGAAGCAATCTCGGTGAAGGTCCGCACCGGAGGGAATCATCTGTCTGGTTTGCACCACTAGGCGACGACCCGCCACTCGTGGATGAGCTGGTCTGGGGCTACCTCCTCGAACGTCACCTCGACGGCGGCGCCCACCGGCACCTTGTAGGGCGGGGTGCCCGGGAGATTGGAATAGAAATTGACCCTGATGTCCGCGTCCAAGGTCACCATTGCCAGGTTATAGGGCTGATCGGGCATGCGCCGGTTGAGGCGGCCATCCTCGATCACGATGTAGGTCGCGACATGGCCTCTTCCCTCGACCTCTTTCCACGTCAGGCTGGCGGCCGAGTTGCAGACCTGGCAGGCCTGCTGCGGCGGGTATTGCAACCGGTCGCAGGCAGTGCAGTGCTGCAGGACGAGCCGCCGTTGATTGACGGCGTCCCAGAAGGGCTTGCTCAAAGCGTCGGCGACAGGGATCAGCTTCGGCATCGGTCTAATCGCATCCGCTAGGGCATCGAATCATTCAGATGATACACGCGTCCACAATTTCGTCATGCCCCGACTTGATCCGGGCATCCACGGAAACCGGCTCGGCCTGCGCGGTATCGCGTGGATGGCCGGGACAAGCCCGGCCATGACGAGCGCGGGGAAGCAAATGCGTTTCACTCCCCCCGTCCGACCCACTGGCCGTAGACGGGGTACTGGCAGCAGATGAACTCGATATAGGCCGGGCGACCTGACGTTATTGACCTCGAGCGCCCGCCGCAGGGCCGGGATGATTTCGGCCGGCTCGCTGACCCGCTCGGTATGGAAGCCGAGGGCGCCGATCACCTTCGACATATCCACCTCGTCGGGCCCCAGCACCCGGTGGGTGAAGGGATCGTGTCCCGGCCCCCAGAAGCCGGGTCCATAGCCCGCAAAGCCGCCATTGCTGATGTGCACGACCGTGACCCCGAGCTTCTCGCGCAGCAGAACCTCAAGGTTGCCGAGCATGTAGCCAAGCCCCGCCTCGCCGGTCACCGCCACGGATGCCCGGTCCGGAAACGCCTTCTTGGCGGCGATGGCGGCGGCCAGGCTGAAGCCAAGCGTCGAAACATTGCCCCAGCCGAGAAAGCCGCGCGGGATCAGTGTGTCGAAGACGGTGCTCAGCTGGTCGCGGGTGTTGCCGCTTTCGTGCGTCACGAACGAATTCTTCAGATCCAGCACCTGCATCAGATCGCCGTACACCCGATAGGGATTGATCGGCGTCTCGTCGGAGTTCATGACCTGCCGGTATCGGGCGAGCGCCTCGTCGCGTGCCGCCCTCACTTCCGCCGCCACATTGCCCGCATTCCGTCCGGCGCCGCCCGGGCGCCAGCCATGCGGTCGGACACTTCCTGGCGGAGCGCCTGCAAGGTCAGGCGCGCATCGCCGATCACCGCGTGCGCCGTGGGATACATCTTGTTGATGTGCAGCTCGTCGACGTTGCAGTGGATGATGGTCTTCTTCGCCGGATCAGGAATGCCGTGGCTGAAGCGGCCCGGCGACAGGCTCGAGCCTACGGCGAGGATCAGGTCGCTTTTGTTCAGGTAGTGCGCCACCTGATCGCCGCGCACGCCGACAAACAGCGGATGGTTCTCCGGGAACGCCCCTTTGGCCTTGAGAGTCGTGATCACCGGCACATTCACGAGCTCCGCCAGCGCTTTCAAATCTTCCGAGGCGCCCGCGTAGATGACCCCCTCGCCGGCGTAGATCAGCGGGTTGCGGGCTCCCAGGAGCTGGTCGACTGCAGCGCGCACATCCGCCGGGTCCGGCGCCGATTTCCAGCCCTTCACGGGACGGTAGGGGTCGGCGGTCTCGTCGTATGTGGCCGTGGCATTGGGAATAGCCAGGATCACGGGGCCCGGTCTGCCGCTGCGCAGCATGGTGAAGGCGCGGCGCATCAGCTCAGGCGTGCGCTCGGGCTTGTCGAGATAGCCGAACCACTTCGACACGGTCTTCATGGCCGATGCGACATCGTACTGGCTGTTGCCCGAGCTGCCGGCCGGCACGCCATCGGTGATGCACAGAACGGGCGAGCCATCCTCATAGGCCTGCGCCATCCCGGCGTAGGCGTACTGCATGCCGGCGGCATTGACGCCCCCTTGGAAGGTGCACACCCCGATCCGTGAGCCCGCGGTGATGCGCGAGAACGCGTCGGCGACCGCGACGGCGTAGCGGTCGTCGCGCATCATCAGCATCGGCACCCCTTCCCGGCCGAGCGCGTTGTTCACCCGGCAGACCGGGAAGGTCGAAACCCAACCCACACCCTCCTCTTTGAGAATGCGGCTAATGCCGGTCGCTACATCGATCGTCATGGATGTGGTCTCCTTTGCATGGAGCCGAGCCGTCAGCCTCCGTGTGGGCGCACTGAAGCAAACAATGATCAGCCGCGAGCCGTTTCCCAACCGCCGCAGCGGTGTGATCAGGCTCGCAATCGGGGGCAATCCCGAAAATGACGGACACCTGTCGCCCTGGCAAGAGGCGGTCGGGCATGATCATCCCGGACACACACAAGAACGGCTGCGCGAACGAGGCAACGACCGGAGATACCGCGCGGGCCGAGGCTGTCGACGGCAAGGGCTCCGTACCCTGGAACTCAGCTTGGATAACCCGTTGAGAAGATGGTCGGAGCGGAGAGATTCGAACTCTCGACCCTCAGCACCCCATGCTGATGCGCTACCAGGCTGCGCTACGCTCCGACCGGGGCCACTCGCCGCCGAAGGCCGATAATAGTCGCCCACAGCCTGCGGCGCAACCGGCCGGGACCGCCAATGGCTTCCTTGTGAACCGCAACTTTTTTCGCGAGCGCCCGTTGTTCCCCCCCTAACAAAAATTGTCGAAGTGTGAACGGCCTCACACCCTCGACGTCTTCCCGGAACCATACTGCTGAGCGTGGGCGTATGGATATCCCTGTGGCAAATGTCTGCCACCTAGGTCTTGGCCCAATCGGGAGACGACCATGTTTACCATAACGGGTACTGTCGGGAGCAGCGGAAAGTATCTCGTTACCGGGATACCGGTCGACACAGAGTCTCATGCCGTCTTGAAGATCGCGTTCGAGAACAATACCGCCGGCACTAATCTCGGCCTCTTTGCCGGCACCGATGCCCAGTTCGCCTCGGGAAGCGGCGGATTGCAGCTATCGGATTCAGGCGGTCCGGGTTTCAAATTTCTGACGATCGTCGATACCCATAAGCTGTCGGGTAAGATCATCTTCGTTCGCCGCGAGGTCGGCTCGGCGAATTCGCAGTTCACGCTAACGGTCGATTAGCGCGATCTCCTGGCGATAGGCGCTTGCCTTCTCACGGGCGCCATCACAGCAAGCCGGGCTCGTCAAAGCCGCAACCTGATCGGCCAGTGCGGTCGGGCTGGCAGGAGGCTCCGCGGCGTGGCAAGCTGTCGATCTTCTCGAAACCGACGAGGCCGGCCATGAAGATCGAACGCATTGACCATCTCAACATCACCGTCGCCGATATCGACCGCAGTGTGGAGTTCTATAAGCGCGTGCTCGGCATGGACATCGAGAGCATGGGCGAAGGCCGCGCGGCGCTGCATTTCGGCCAGCAGAAAATCCACCTCGATGCCGCCGGCGGCGCCATGGCGATGAGCGGCGAGAAGCGGATGCCCGCGCATATCTGCTTTATCACCGAGACGCCGATGGGCGAGGTCGCGGCCCATCTCGAACAATGCGGCGTGCCGGTGCGGATGCAGGGACCGCGCGCCGGGGCGATCGGTACGATCCAATCGGTCTATATCGACGACCCGGATCAGAACTCGATCGAAATCTCGAGCTATTGAGCTGCGTTTCCGTCGCGACGGTCAAACCCCTTCGGACGCAGATACTTGCTCCACTCGACCATTATGCTGGGCATGATAATTGGACCGACGGCCCAATAGGCGCGACATAAGCCGAGAGATCCGCGCTCGAAAGCAATGGAGCCAGCCATGATCCAGGACGCTCAGGGACATTACCTCTCCGGTGCGACGACGGAGGCGGTAACCAAATACGATCAGGCGGCGCGGGCGTTCAACCTGGTTCACGGCGACTCGATCAGTCTGTTTGACGCGGCACGCCAGGCCGCGCCCGATTTCGCGATGGCATATCTGGGCAAAGCGTGGGTGTACGCCGTGGCCAATGACCCTGGCCTGATGACCCAGGCGACGGCATTGGTCGAAACCGCCCGGCCCTTGAGGTTGAACGAACGCGAGCAGGCCCATCTCGCTGCCCTCTCACATTTGGTCGAGGGCGCCCGGGCCGCCGCTGTTGCGGTGCTTGACCGCCACCTGATGCATTATCCGTTCGACCTTGTGGCGCATCAGGCTGCCGCGCTGATCGACGGGTTTCTGGGGCGCTTCCACTGGGTTCGGGATCGGTCAGCGCGAGCCCTGCCATTGTGGTCCAAGGACCAACCGGGCTACGGCACTTTGCTGGCCTTCCATGGCTTCGGGTCGGAGGAAGCTGGCGATTACGCCCGCGCCGAGGATGAATCACGCGCCGCCGCCGAACTCGAACCATTGAGTTTCTGGCCGCATCACACCGTGGCCCACGTGATGGAAATGACCGGGCGCCCGGAAGACGGGTTGGGATGGATGGCGGCGCGTGAGGCGCTGTGGTCGACCCCCGGCCACATGAACCAGGTGCATATCTGGTGGCACAAGGCATTGTTCCACTTAGAACTCGGGCAATACGACGCCGCGCTCGCGCTCTACGACGGGCCGATGCGCGCCACGCAACGCGCTCTTGCGCTGAGCCTGACCAACGCCACGGCTCTGTTGTGGCGCCTCGACATGCTCGGCGTTGACGTCGGCGAGCGCTGGCTGGAGCAGGCCGGTCTGTGGGAGCATCACGCCGACGGGAAATGCCTGGTCTTCGCCGATATCCACGCCGCGATGGCCGAGTTGCGCTCGGGCCAGGTCGCGCGGGTCGAGAGGCGGCTCGAGGCGATGCAGCAGACGGCGGCCAGCGGGGTCGAAGCGGCCGGCCTCTATCGCACCGTTGGGATTCCGGTGGTCGAGGGCCTCGCCGCGTTCCACCGCGGCGCCTATGGGGAGGCGGTCGAATTGCTGCTGCCGGTTCGCGTCGATCTATGGCAGATCGGCGGCAGCCACGCGCAACGCGACGTCGTCGACTGGACATTGACCGAGGCGGCGGTGCGCGCCGGTCAGCGTGACGTCGCCTTGTCGCTCGCCCATGAGCGTCTTGCTACCCGCCCGCGCAGCGCCCCGAACCGGCGCTTTCTCCGCCATGCCGAAGAAATCAATCCGGCATGAAGTGAGCATTCCCGGCCTCGCAGAAGGCCGGAATGCGCCGCGCGCCTTTTAGTTCCACCCCTGCTCGAATCGAGCGCCTTGCCGGCAAGTGCGTTGCTGACGAGGTAGAAGGGGAAGCTGTTGACCGGGTGCTGACGCCAGACGGCGGTTCCCCAACTACAAATTGACGCTCGCCGCGTTTACTTCCTCGCCGCGATAAAAGCACTTAGTAAGTTTTGTCTTTAATCGTGCCCTGAACGGGCGAAGCACTTCCGTCGCCCTTTAGATAAATCAACTAATCGTCGGCGACTGGTGCAGTAACACCATCCCGGTTCTTCGGGATTTGTAGGAGGTGATGGAAATTTAAGCTGCAGGAAACCTTTTCCTCCCAAACTCGCGGCGCGGGGACCATCTTTTCAAGGAACGTGAGATGTTAAAACGCCTGTTCTTCCTCGCCGCGCTCGTCCTCCCGGCGGCCCATGCTCAAGCCGCGGGTCCGCTGACAATCAACTTCGCTGGAAACCCCACCGTCGCTAACACCGCCGCTTATGGCACGGTCGTTGGCGCCCCCATGGCGTTTAACAGCGCTGGGGCAAGAGTGATGTCCGGGGTTACTTGGTCGGTTAACAACCCTGATTTCTACACCGACTTTTTCGGCGATCTTCATACCAAATGGGAAAGCATCATTCCTCCCGGCCCCCAGGCAATGACCATCACCGCTTCGGCGCCAGGCTATACACCCGGGTCCAAAGCGTTGACCATCACCGTGACGGGCTCCATGGCGGCCCAGCAGATGGTTGTCACCACCACCCCGGTGGGGCCGGTTTACGATAACTCGCCGCCAGTGACGATCGCATCTTCTCTTGTCGTCTCACAAGAAAACGGGACCATCGGCAATCTCGACAGCGGCGTCACCTGGACTAGCGACAACCTGAACTTCAAGGTCAGTAATACCAACGCGAACGCCGGCACCTATTATTTGACGACGACGTGGACGGGCACGATCGCGGCCGGCCCGCAGACCATCCACCTGACCGCCTCAGCCCCGGGCTACACTACCGCGGATGTCGCCGTCACTGTGCAAGTGCTGTCCCGTTGACCTTCTAGCGTTGGATCGCGTCAGCACGGAAAGCAGGTCAAGGAAAGTTCGCGCATGCGGGTTGCTCGGCGCTGTGGCTAAATAGAGCGATAGAGTGCCGCCGCTCGCCTGGGGGGACTGCGCCAATGCCGAATGTCGAACCGCACCGCTTGTTTGCGACCGATATCCTCCGCCTGATCGAGGGCGGGGGGCTGACCGCGGAGGCGGTGGTGGCGAGCTGTCTAGAACGGATCGCCGAGCGCGAGCCGGTGGTGAGGGCGTGGAGCCATCTTGCAGGCGAGGCAGCGCGGGCGCAGGCGCGGGCGTTCGATAAGGCCGCGAAGAAGACCTTGCTCGGCGGGGTGCCGTTCGGCATCAAGGATATCTTCGACGCTGCCGGCATGCCGGCGACCTACGGCTCGCCGATCTATACCGGATGGTGGCCGCCGACCGATGCGAGTGCGGCGGCGCTGCCCAAGGCAGCAGGCGGCATTCTGCTCGGTAAGACGGTGACGACCGAGTTCGCCAATCGCCAGCCCGGCCCGACCTCGAACCCGCATGATCCCGCCTTCACGCCGGGCGGCTCGTCGAGCGGTTCGGCGGCGGCGGTCGCCGATTTCATGGTGCCGCTGGCGATCGGGACCCAGACCGGCGGGTCGGTCATTCGCCCGGCCGCCTTTTGCGGAGTCGTCGGGTTCAAGCCGAGCTTTGGCCTCTTCCCGCCGGCCGGCATGCGGATCAACACCGAGACCCTCGATACGGTCGGCATCATGGCCCGCTCGGTCGCCGACATCGCCCTGTTCCGCGCGGCGATGATGGCGATCCCATACGAGCCGCCTTCGATGCCGGAGACCCCGCCTTGCCTCGACCTGTGCCGTGGCCCACATTGGGACGATGCCGAGCCGGAAGGACGGGCCGTGCTCGAAGCCGCCGCCGACCGGCTCGCCGCTGCCGGTGCAATAATGACCGATGCCGCGTTGCCGCGCGAATGCGCCGACGCCGACGAGACCCAGCAGATCCTCGGCGCCTTCGAGGGGCTGCGCAACCACATGCCCGAGCTCTACCGCCACGAAGTCTTGCTGAGCCCACGGTTGCGCGAGGAGAAGATCGCGCTCGGACGCAAGTTGACCCGCGACCAATTCCGCAATGCCTGCCGCGCGGCGGAAAAGGCGCGCATGGCTACACGGGAATGGGCCGCGCGTTTCGACGCGATCCTGACCCTGCCGGCCCCCGGCCAGGCGCCGCGCGGGCTCGCCGACACCGGCTCGGCGGTGTTCAATGCGTTGTGGACGCAGCTACACATGCCCTGTCTCACCCTTCCCGCCGGGCATGGGCCGGACGGGTTGCCGGTCGGCATCCAGCTGGTCGGCCGCCGTCACGATGACGCCAGGCTCTTGGAAATCGGGTTATGGGTCGAACGCCGGTTGGGAGACGCGAGATGAGCGGCGCCGAGCTGCTGACCGCGAGCGAGGCGGCGGCCCGCCTCGAAGCCGGCGGCCTAACCGCCGAGACGCTGATCCGCGATTGCCTCGATCGCGCCGAAGCCCGCGCCTCGGTCAAGGCCTGGGTTTGGCTGGACCCGGAGCTGGCATTGGCGCAGGCGCGCGCCGCCGACCGTGCAGGGCGGCCGGGCCTGCTCAAGGGCGTTCCGGTCGGGGTTAAGGACGTAATCGACACCTACGACATGCCGACCCAGCACGGCTCGCCGATCTACCGGGGCAACCGGCCCTTTGCCGACGCCGCCTGCGTGGCACTGACTCGTGCGGCGGGCGGGATCATTCTCGGCAAGACGGTGACGACCGAATTCGCCAACCGCCATCCACGCGAGACGGTGCACCCGCACAACCCGGCACACACGCCGGGCGGCTCGTCGAGCGGCTCGGCCGCTGCGGTCGCCGATTTCCAGGTTCCGGTCGGGTTCGCGACGCAGACCGGAGGCTCGACGATCCGCCCGGCCGCGTTCTGCGGCGTCATTGGCTACAAGCCGAGCTTTGGCGAGTTCAGCCGGGTCGGCATCAAAATGCAGTGCCACAACCTGGATACACTCGGCATCATTTGCCGTAGCCTCGATGATCTTGCGCTGATGCGCGCGGTATTGCAGGTGCAACCGCGCCGCCCGGTCGACCGGCGCTCGGCCGCCCCTCGCGTCGGCATTTGCCGCACCCCGGAGTGGGACGGCGCGGACGCCGATACCCATGCACTGCTCGAACAAACGGCGAGCCGGCTCGACGCGGCGGGGGCGGCGGTCAAGGAAGTGACCCTGACGCCGGTCGACATTCTCGATCGCCAGCGCCGCATCTTCGAATTCGAGGCGGCGCGCAACTACGCCTACGAATACGAGGTGCACGGCGACAAACTCAGTCCGGCACTGCGCGACGGGCTGCTGACGCCGGGCCGGGCGTTGCCGCTGGCCGCCTATATCGAGGCGATCGAGACCGCCGAGATGTTCCGCCGCTATCTCGACGATCTCTTCGGCGAATTCGACGTGCTGCTGACGCCGAGTGCGGTCGGCGAGGCGCCCGAGGGGTTGGGCTCGACTGGCGACGCGCGCTTCAACGCGATCTGGACCTTGGCATGGACGCCATGCGTGACCCTGCCAGCCGGCAATGGCTGCAAAGGCCTGCCGATCGGCATCCAGCTGATCGGCGCACGCTTTGGCGACGAGGCGTTGCTCGACGCTGCCGCCTGGGTCGAAGCCCGGCTCGGCTGAACCGGCATGCTTGCCGGCGGCGTTCCGCGGCAGCATTCTGTGGGCTCATCATCCGGAGGAGACGAGATGATCTATGAATTGCGCGTCTATCACTGCGTCCCGGGCCGGCTGCCCGACCTGATCAAGCGGTTCGATACCTTGACCCTGCCATTGTGGGAAAAGCACGGGATCAAGCAGGCCGGGTTCTGGACGGTGGCGATCGGGCCGTCGAACCAGGACCTCTATTATATGCTGCAATGGGAGTCGCTCGACGACCGGGCCAAGCGGTTCGCGGGCTTTCAGGCCGATCCGGCTTGGGTTTCAGGCCGCGCCGAGACCGAAAAGAACGGCCAGATCGTCGCGTCGATCACCAACACGATCCTGCAGCCGACCAGCTTCTCGTCGGTAAAGTAAAAGCGAGGAAACGATATGCTCTACGAACTGCGCGTTTATCATTGCCTGCCGGGCCGCCTGCCGGATCTTCTCAAGCGCTTCGACACGATCACCTTGGGGATCTGGAAGCGGCACGGCATCGAGCAGGCCGGGTTCTGGACCACGGCAATCGGCGACTCGAACCAGGCGCTCTATTACCTGCTCAAATGGGAATCGCTCGCCGACCGCGAAAAGAAGTGGAACGCGTTCCAGGCCGACCCCGAATGGCACACCAAGCGCGCCGAGACCGAAAAAAACGGCGCGATCGTCGCCCGGGTCGAGAACAGTATCCTGCAGCCGACCAATTTCTCCGCGGTTAAATAAGCCTCGCCGAAGTAGCTCGGAGACCAATCAGGAACGAGCCGGCGCATCCGCCCGTCACCCCTGGGCCCGGCCCTGGCTTGGCCGGGGGGTCGACGGGCTGGCGTCGAGCGTCGGTCAATTGCTGCTGATCTCGCACGCCGCCCGGCGGATACCTAACCAACCTAACGTTTCGGTTAATTCGGCAGGTACGCCTACATAATCGCAATTCGCAGGTTGGCGCTCTCAAGGGCCGAGTATCCGGAATGTTGAGTTTTAGTCGCTCATGCCCTGACTTCATGATGAATTTTTTCCCCAGTGTGAGCCACTTCACAATCTCTACCGATTCATCGAGCTATCCTGAATCTATTTCGGCGGGCAGCTGACCGTCCGGCTGCTAGACTTCTCGAATGAAAGGAGGCTAGTATGCGTACGTTCGCAAAGGATTCCAAGAGAACTCAGGAGACTACGTCTCTTAAGGATACAGCGCCCGCCCGGTCACGCTTCGGGCCCAGCAATCTGGTGAACTACCAACCATTGGATAGCGAACCGGATACCATACTACCGTCACATGTCGATAAAGCAATAGGCGCAACAGGACAGCCCCTTGGACCAGAAACCCGCCCTCTTATGGAGCAGCGTTTTGGTCATGATTTTAGCAAGGTTCGCATATACAGCGATTCTGAAGCCGCGAATTCTACCGCTACTTTGAACGCTCGCGCCTACACCCTTGGCAGTAACATTGTTTTCGGCGCTGGAGAATATGCGCCCCAAACACGATCTGGAAAATCATTGTTGGCCCACGAGTTGGCCCACGTTGCCCAACAAGGAGGCACTCCAGCCGCCATCCGGGGGAGGCTGAGTATGAGCAACCCAGCCGAAAGCCATGAGCAATCTGCGGACGCAGTAGCGCGCGCAGTTATGAACACCAGCATGCCTTCGGGTTCAGCTGCACTACGAATCCGGGAACAACTACGGATGACCGCTTTATCGAGCCCGGTCATCCAACGGGCTGTAAAGACCTGGGGTGGGGACTTTGATACGGACAAATACGAGTCAACCAAAGATCCTGGCATGGATGGCGTTGAAATCGAATTACGCTTTAAACCCAGCACGAATGTAAACGCCGAGTTAATTGGCATGACCCAAAGTGTTCGTCCTAGCGAGAAGGGAACACCTTTTGCCATCGGAAGCGGGAAGGACAAAACGACTTTGGAAAGTCGAATGATCCCTGCCGGTGAAGCTGGAGCCGGTACCGGAATCGATGTACTTCCCGCTTATGGCAACCCACTCTATGCCGCGGCCAAACCGGGAGCCAAAGATACTCTGGCTGATACATCCACAGTTGCTTCTTGGGGGCAACATGGATGGCGATATACCGACAAAGCAGGTAAACTGCAAACAAAAGATGCTTTCCTAAAAGATCGACCTCAGTTGTTGTCGTCACGAAAAGAGTCCAAGCAGATTTTCGAAACCACGGCCCTGGCAGTGAAGGGTGACCAAACCGGTACGTTCTACGGTTCCGTCCAGTGGGGCTGGGAAAAGGATGCGGCCGACAAGGTTACCAAACTGCCTCTGTCGTTGGTGTCACAAGGCGTGCCAAGCGCCACCTTTGGCAGAGCCTCCGAATTGTGGAACAAAGCCAAGACCTCGGAGGGCAAGGAGACCATCGACCTGCCGGTTGTCAGCGTCAAGGTCATCGCTGGCGCGAATGAAGAACTGTTCGCAAATCCTGATGATGCGCAAGGATCGTCCATGATTCCGGGAACGCCGCTACCCGTTGGTACCCGGTTTCGTGTTCTGCGGGATGCGCAATACGTCGTGGTTCATCCGGTTATTTATATTGAAATCGTAGACGGCCCTTTGACCGGTCAACGAGGCTATATCTTGACTACCGTTGCATCCCGCAACGAACGATAAGAGGCGCGGCAATGAATGGAGAATTACCAGTAGAGATTCGGCAAGCTTACCCAGGTGACCTCGCAAATCGGCTAACCGAACTAGGATATATCGGACTTTTCCAACAAGCCGGCGAAGCTGCCCTGAAGGACGTTTGGAATGCTCCCGATGCTCCAAACGCTTTAGAGACCATCGCCGTTTCCTCCAATGCCCCGATGTTGGCCCGGTTTCTCGCCGCTGAGATCTTGTTCTCCCAAGGCGACGTTCGTCGAGTAGAAAAACACAAACAAGTACTTGCCGACGTTTATATGGCTGCATTAGCTGATAACTTCACAGAAGCCGCCAATCCTTGGGGACTGCCGAGTGTAACGGTCGGACTTGCGGGGGAGCACCTGCTCGCGATCGGTGAACCGATGCTGCCTAAGCTCCTCAATTTGTTGGACAACTATGAGCGTCTCTATTACGAAGGAAGTCAGGAAGCCACGCTGGGACATCACTGCGGCTATCGCGTCAAGGATTTAGCAGCTTATTTTATTACCAAGCTCAGGAATGTCCCTTCTGAACCAGAAGAGGATCCCGGTAGACGCGACAAGGCAATTGAGAAACTGAAACATGCGGTGAAGTAGTTCACAGCGAGGGCAATATCGCGATGCAAAACAACGAACCAAATGAAAGAGCCAGTAGGGAGCAAGATCTGACTCGGCTTGAGCGCCCGGTCGAGCGCGGCGCCCTGTTTACCCACACCATTGTCAGCCAGAACGCCGACCGTATTCACGAAGTCGAGTCTTTACGGGCTTACCGACGTCCTGATCGAGAGAGGGATCCTTACGCAAGATGAGGTTATTCAGGCTGCGGGAAAAGTACGCCAACAGATAGAGGAAAACGGCCAGACCGTAGGACCTGGCATCAAACTTCGTATTGAGGGAGATAGCGCCAAGCAAGATGATTTTGTTTCGGTTAATTGCTCTGAGCGCCTTCATATTTGTAAGGCAGGCTGTTGCCGGCCACATTTTGCCCTGACTGCCTAGGACGTTGAATCAGGGAGAATCAAATGGGATTTGGGTGAACCGGATTATATTCGCCAAGCGTGTGCCGACAATACAGTTGTGCTAGGGATGAGCGAATCTGGAAGGATTTCGATAAGATGATCCTCAACGAGGAATGGATTGAAGAAAATCTTCGCGCCAGCAAGCCCCGTCTCGTCACAGTCCCAATGCTGCCTCAGAAGGTTGTCTATCGACGCGCCGACAGCAAGTCTACATAATCGCACTGTGCCGCGCGGCCTTCCTCGGCGGCCTCTCGAAAAGGAAAGCCAGTCTATAGAGGTTCACTCCTCCGCGCGCGCCGCCGAGCGTCACG